>CAVPHS010000001.1:0-1826265 GCA_963704805.1 uncultured Gemmatimonadales bacterium
GCAAGAGAACTGAGAAACTGCTGCGGCCGAGGGGCCCTTAGAGGTGAAACCGTCGCTCCGCCTCGCTGTTGCCACGGTGGTAGTTGTGCTCGTCGGTCTGATCTTGTTGTCCGAGAGCGCTCATCACGCCGTATTGGGCGGGCTTCACCAAGCCGAGCAGATCGCGGCCGCCCAGCCGGTCATCGCCATGGCGCTCATTGTGGTCTTTTCCGCCCTCGCCGCGATGCTCGCCTTCGTGTCGAGTTGGGTGCTCGTCCCATTCGCGGTATTCACCTGGGGCCCTATCGTCGCGCTGGCACTGCTCTGGAGCGGCTGGCTGCTTGGCGGTGCCGCTTCCTACGCGATCGGCCGGTTCCTCGGCCGGCCGGCGGTCCGCTGGCTCTTACCGGCCGATCCGGTGGCCCGCTACGAGGAGCGGTTCGCCGGGCACATGCCCTTTCATGTCGTGTTGCTGGTCCAGCTGTCTCTCCCGTCCGAGATCCCCGGATATCTCCTCGGCGTGGTGCGCTACTCGTTTGCCCGGTATCTGGCCGCGCTCGGCATCGTCGAGTTGGGATATGGTTTGGTGACGGTGTATCTCGGACAGCGCTTCCTCGAACGCCGCGTAGTCCCCATCCTGGCCGGACTCACCCTGCTGGCTCTCGTCGCGGTGTGGGCAGCGTACAGGCTGCGAGGGCGACTCGCCCATCGGGGACCGCCCACCACGCCGCCAACGAGTACGCCGCTGTCCGTGAAACAATCTTGAGGGAGGAATGGGTCGGGCAGGCGGAGAATTTGACCGCCTACGTAAGGCTCACTTGCCGCCGAGCCCTGGAGGCGCCGGATTTCGGCGGCGCCATCCTCAATGCCCGACCCATCCGCATCATAGCGTGCATGGCGTTAGAGGATCCTGAAGCCACCGTGAACCTCACAGGCCTTCGACCTCAAGGATGTTCGGCAACTCGCACTCCGTCGGCAATGCGATCGCTGGGATGACGAATGACGATCTCGTCCGTGACGAGGCCGCGCACGATCTCCGCGTCGAAGGATGTGCGGTGTCCGACGACGACATCCCGCTGCCGCGCGCGACCGCGCTCCACCACGAATACGCGCCAGCCCTCCCCGTGGCGGAACAGGGCGCTGGCTGGAACGGTCAGGACACTGTCACCCTGCCAGAGGATGATGCGGATCTCCACGCGATAGCGGTCGCCCAGCGTACCCGGCGGATCGATAAAGTCGCCGATCACGTTCACTCGCTGCTCCTCGACACCGAGCGCCGAGACTTTCGTGAACGCCGAGGGCTCGACGAGCCGCACGCGACCGCGCAATGTCTTGCCGCCCCAGCCTTCGACCAGCAGTGGCGCGCCGCGAGCTACGTTCACGGCATCGGTCGAGAGGAAGTCTGCGACGATTTCCAGGCGGGATGGATCTCCGATTTCGAGGAGGGGAGTCCCGGCCGTCACCACGCGCTCACTGGGCTCGCGGACGCGGAGCACACGGGCCGCGACGGGCGCGCGGATCACCAGCTCCTGTCCGGCGGCGAGCGCGGCGCGCGCGACCTCCGTGTCGTGCGCCGCCGCCTGCGCGCGAAATTCGGCCGACTCGAGCTCGCGGGCCCGCAGCGCCTCTTCGAGCTCCACCTGCTCGCGATCGGCGGGCGAAATCCACTTGTCAGCCGCGAGCTGCTGCGCGCGCTCCCAGGCACGATGCGCCTGCTCGTGGGCCACCCGGGCCTGTGCCACCGCCGCGCTCGCGGCGCGCTGTGCATCCTCAGCGGCGTCGAGCCGCGCCGCCGCTTCATTTCGCGACCGCGGATCGAGCGGCGTGGGGGACATGCGCGCGAGCACTGTGCCGGCCCGTACCGAGTCCCCCTCCCGCAGAGCAATCCGCGCCAGGCGCCCGGCCACCGGTGCCGCGACGACGTAACGGTCCCGCACGCGCGTTTCCCCCTCTTCGTCCACGGTTACCTGGAGGGGACGACGCGCGGCGCTGGCCGTCTCCACCGGCACGGGACCGGACCGCATCAACGCGAAGGCGCCGTATGCGACGATTGCCGTACCCACCGCCAGTCCCACACGCTTTGCGCTGATCTTCACACGGGTCTCATTCGCGTGTCTTGAGCACGGCTACGAGATCGAGCCGGTTGAGCCGGCGCCGCACGAGAAGTCCTGACCCCGCCGCCGCCGCGATGATCACCCCAACGGCGAAGACGTAGGTCCGGCCGGTGAGCACCAGCGGAATCCGAAAGACCTCCCACTGATAGAGGCCGGCCAGGACCGCGCACAGGGCATAGCCGATGCCGAGGCCGAGCGCGATACCAGCGAAGGCAAGCAGAGCTTGCTCCCCGAGCAGCATCACGGTGATCTCCCCCCGGGTGAAGCCGAGGACGCGCAGGCTCGCGAGCTCGCGCCCGCGCTCGGACAAGGCGATGCGCGCCGCGTTGTACACCATCGCCACGGCGAGCGCGCCCGCGAAGCCGACGAGAATCGCCGTCATCAAACCGATACTGCGCGCGAGTGTCGCCTCGAAGCTCGTGAGTGCGGCGTCCCGACTCGAAACTCCGGCGACGGCGGGTAGCCGCTTCAGCCGTGCATACAGCGAATCGGCCGCACGTGGATCAACCCGAAGGAACGCACCGGACAGGGTGTTTCCTTCCATCATCAGTCGATTGAGCGCGCCGACGTCCATGTATACCGACAGGCCCAACAGCTCAGCGACGACGCCGGCGACCGGCACGCGCCGAACCGGGCGGCTTCCCTCGAGCACTTCGACCGTAAGCGTATCGCCCGGCCCGATCCGCAGAATCTCAGCCAACTTGGCCGTCAGCACGACACCGTCCGCCGGGATCGGCGTGACACGATAATCCGCGCCGACCAGCCGCCGCAGCTCGCCCTCCCTCTCGAGCCCCAGGACCACGGCGCGGCGACTGCGGTAGCCGGCGCGCAGCCGGGCGGGAACGCTGCGAAACGTCTCCAGCCCCAGCACGCCCGGCAGATGCGCCAGCTCATAACGCACGGCCGATGGACGGGGTGTGTTGAATACGACCGTGAGATTCTCGCGCTGCACGTGCCGGAACTGCACGTCGGCGATCCGCAGGATCGCGTCCACAAAGAATCGTCCCACGAGCAGGATCGCGACGGCGAATGCGATACCAAGGCCGGAGAGAATCGCTCTCATCGGCCGGCGCTCCAGGCTGCGCGCGATCATGCGGCCGGGCAGCGCGAGCAGCCGGTCAAGCCCGATCCGCTCGAAGAGTCCTCTGCCCTCGAACCGCGCCGGCGGCTCCGGCTGCATTGCAGCCGCGGGAGCCAGCATCACGACGCGCCGCACCGCGGCAGCCGCGCCGAGCAGCGCGGCCACGGCCGTGACGAGCACGGCCAGGGCAATGGCGGTCCAATCGAGCCGGAAGAGGAATTCCGGAAAGCGGTAGAACTCGGCGTAACGCGCATTCGTGAGTGCCGCGAATCGGAGCCCGATCCCGACACCCGCGGCGACTCCGACCGCAAGCGCGACCAACGCGAACTTCAGGTAATGCCATCCCACCGCCCAGCTGCTGACCCGAACGCCTTGAGGACGGCGATCTGCTCCCGCTCGGTGCTTACGAGCCGCCCGAGCACGACGTTCAGCAAAAAGGCGGCAATCCCGAGGAAGATCGCCGGCACAGCCGTGCCGGATACCCGGTTCTGCGCGATCTCGTCGTTGAGGAATCGCGCCGACACCTGGTCGCTACGGCCGTACGCGCCGACGCCGCCGTAGCGCTCCAGCACGCGATCCACGCGATCGAGAACGTCGGCCGTGGACGCGCCCCGCTCGAGCCGCAGCGACACGTCATTGAACGCACCCGTCATATCGAACGCCGCCTCCATGGCGTCCCGGCTCATCCACAGCACGCCGAAGCGCCGGTTGTCGGGGAAGAGGCCGCTCTCACCAATTTCGTAGACGTACTCCGGTGATATCGCGATCCCGACAATCCGCAGCCGCTCCCAGCGGCCATTGAGCACGGCGCCCAGGGAGTCGCCGACCTCGAGCCCGTTTGCCACCGCGAACGCCTCGCTCGCGATCACTTCCTCGCGCCCCTCCGCCTCGAGCCAGCGCCCGCGGCGCAGGTGCAGATCGTTGAGCGCCGGCCGGCCGCGCACCGGTATCGACACGAGCCGGCCGGTGGCCGGCTCCGCGAGCCCGGGCACGTCGAGGGTCACCGTGGTGACGATGCGAGTCTCGACCGTCGTGACGCCGTCAATGGCGGCGAGTCGTGCGGCCAGGAATTCGGGTGCCCGCTTCAAGTGCGCGAAGACGTCGGCGAAGCGGTAATTCTCGTAGTACGCGGCGCGCGACGTGAGCAGTGACGTGTAGGAGGTGCGCGTCGTCACTACGGTCGCGACGCCGCACGCCACCACCACGGCGATCGCTGCCATCTGGGCGCGCATGTGCCAAATGTCGCGCAGCAGCTTGCGGTCGAGCGCTCGCAACCGGGCTACCATGACAGCTCGTCCGGCCGGGCGCGGCGCGGATTGCGAGTGATATCGCTGATCTGCCCGCTGCGCAGGCGGATCACGCGGTCGGCCATCGCGGCGATCGCGGCGTTGTGCGTGATGACGGCGGTTGTCGTACCGAGCTGTTCGTTGACCCGCTCCAGCACGTCGAGCACGAGCTTGCCTGTTTCGTAGTCGAGCGCGCCCGTCGGCTCATCGCACAGCAGCGCGTCGGGTTGCTTCGCGATCGCGCGCGCGATGGCCACCCGCTGCTGTTCTCCTCCCGAGAGCTGCGAGGGGAAGTGGTCCAGGCGCTCACTCAGCCCCACGAGTCCGAGCGCCGCGGCGGGGTCCATCGGCCGCTCGGCGATCTCGGTGACGAGCGCGACATTTTCCCGCGCGGTCAGGCTGGGAATGAGGTTGTAGAACTGGAAGACGAACCCCACGTGCTCGCGGCGATACCGCGTCAGCTCGCGATCACCGGCGCCGGTAAGCTCGTGGTCCAGAAAGCGCACCTGGCCGCTGGTCGGGGCGTCGAGCCCGCCCAGGATGTTCAGGAGCGTCGACTTACCGCTGCCCGAGGGCCCCAGGATCACCACGAGCTCGCCGCGGAAGAGGTCGAGGTCTACAGATCGCAGAGCGTGCACGGCGACCTCGCCCATGCGGTAGACCTTCGTCAGTCCGCGGGCCCGGAACACCGGTGTGGCGGCAGGGGCGAACACAGCGGTGGCGCTCATGGGGTCGTCACCGCATCGTAGCGGGCCGCCGATGGCACCACTTTGAAGCGCACCTGAAGCGAGCTTCACGACTGTTTCACCACGCTGCGGCTACCGTGCGCCCATGACCATCGACGCAAGCCTCGACGTCGCGCGTAACCTCGGCGTGGCCACGCTGGCAGGCTTGGCCGTCGGCATCGAGCGCGAGTGGTCCGGGCACGCTGCCGGCCCCGCGGCTCGGTTCGCGGGGGCCCGGACGTTTCTGCTGCTTGGGCTCATTGGCGGGCTGGCGGGGTGGCTGAGGCAGTATGACTGGGCAATTGCGGCGATTCTGCTCGGCGGGGGTGTCGCGCTCACCGTTGGCGCCTACGTCGTCGCCGCGCGGCGGGGAGGTGGCGCGGGGGATGTGGACGGGACGACGGAAGTCGCTGCGCTCGCTGTGCTCGGGCTCGGCGCCGCTTCCGGCCTTGGCTTCCCGCTGCTGACGAGCGCCGCCGTCTCGGTGATGGTCCTCGCGCTCGCTCAGAAGACCCGGATCCACGCACTCATTGCGCGCATCGGCGAGCGGGAGCTGACCGCCGCCCTGCAGTTTGCGGTGCTCGCGCTCGTCATCCTGCCCTTGCTGCCCGATGGTCCTTATGGCCCGTTCGGCAGCGTCCGGCCGCGCACCGTCTGGACCGTGGTGTTGCTCTTTTCTGCGATCAACTTCGCGGGTTACATCGCCCGCCGCGCGGTGGGCGAGACGCGCGGATACGGCCTGACGGGCCTGCTCGGTGGGATCGTCTCTTCCACCGCCGTGGCGCTGAGCTTCTCGCAGCGTAGCCGCCAAGAGACGGGCCTCGCGCGGGCACTCGCCCTTGGCGTGGTCGCCGCCTGCACAGTCGTCTTTGCGCGTGTGTTGCTGGTCAGCGCCGTTCTGAATGCCGCGGTCGCCTGGGCGCTCCTACCCTATTTCGCCTTTCCCCTCGCCCTGGGCGCGGCATTCCTGGCCCTCGGACTCAGGCGGCTGCCTCACGGTGCTGATCAGCCTCCAGCCCCGACGCCGAAAAACCCGTTGGGTCTCTGGTCCGCCGTGCAGATGGCGCTCGCCTTCCAACTCGTCCTCATCGCAATCGCGGTGGTGCGGCAGCTGTGGGGCACGCCGGGCGTCCTGACATCGGCCGTGGTCATCGGCCTCACGGATATGGATGCGCTCACCTTCTCCATGGCGAGACTCGGCCACGACCCCGCGTATGTCTCGCTCGCCGCACGGGCGATCGCCATCGGCGCGATCGCCAACACGCTGTTCAAGCTGGGCCTCACGATCGGTGTCGGGAGGTCGAACTTCCGCCGCCTGGCGTCAGCTGGACTTGCCGCGCTCGCGGGCGCCACCGCGTTGGCCCTCGTCTTCGCGTGGTGAGACCGCCTCACGGCCTTTTCCATGCTTTCTCAAGCTCCCCTCATGACGGCGTCACGAGATTGTGGTACACGCCATTCCATGGAGGCGAATATGACAGCCGGACGGCTATGCAGCCGGATTCTGGCGACGGCATCGCCGGACGAGAGCGTCCGGAAGGCCGCCAGCCGGATGGCGGAGTACGACGTGGGGGCCCTCGTGGTCCTCAAGGAGAATCGTGGTGCGAAGGCGGTCGGCATCATTACGGACCGCGACATCGTGCTGCGCTGCGTCGTGGAGCAGCTCGATCCCGACGAGGCGAGTGTGTCGGACATCATGAGCAAGCCGGTGTACTTCGTGCGCGACGAGACCCCGATCGAGGATGCGGTGTCCAAGATGGCGTCGGCGGGCACCCGCCGGCTGGTCGTGACGGCCGAGGACGATCGCGTGGCGGGTATCCTGACTCTTGATGATGTCCTCGAGGACATCGTCCGCGAGACTACGGCGATCGGCAAGCTGCTTCAGCAGCAACAGCCGCAGGTACCAGCCTGAGCCTTACAAGCCGGAGTTCGTCACGAAAACTAGAGCGGCCCGCTGTTTGATGGCGGGCCGCTCTACGTACCGGTTACCCGGAGTCGGAAAATTGACTTTTACCGTTCTTCTTCCCGCGGCCGCTTGTGGCGTTGGGAGCTCCGGCTTCCATTCCCACGAAGCCTGACCAGCCTCATGGTTCGCCGGTACGAGCGCTACGAGTCGGTCGAATCGCGGATCGACCTCTTGCACGGCACGCCGGGGCGCTATGTCCGGCGTGGGTGAGACACGCGATTGGTCTCACCGCTCCCCCACACGAGATGATCATTCGGATCGCCGATTCCACTTCCGTTGCCGGTCCTGGAATCTCCCCGACTCGTCTGGGGAACTCCATTGCAAGCTACACATCCGATGTGAAGCGCTCAGGAAGACGCTATGCAGGTTTCCTCAGGCTCACGCTCACTCCGTCGCCTGCGACCTGCACATTCCAGCCGAAGCGTTCCCGAATCGCGTCGCGCAGCGCGCTCGACGCCGATGGCTCGCCATGCACGAGATACGTCACGCGCGGCGGCTGCTCGAAACCCTCGAGCCAGCGCATGATCTCGTCACGGTCCGCATGGGCTGAGAGCGCATCGATCCTCTCGATGCGCGCGCGCACCGGGATCATCCGGCCGAGCATTTTCACTTCCCGCGCGCCCTCTTCCAAGAGCCGTCCGCGCGTGCCCGCGCTCTGGAAGCCGACGAGCAATACCGTCGTCCGCTCGTCCGGCAGCCGCTGCGTGAGGTGATGCAGAATCCGTCCACCGGTCGCCATGCCGCTCGCGGAAATGATGATGAGGGGGCCGGTGAGATCGTTCAGCGCTTTCGACTCCGCCGGCGTCCGCGCGAAGCGATAGCGCGCCGGTATGCGGTAGGCGCCGTGCCGGGCATAGATCTCGGTGGCTTCGATGGCCAGCGGACTGTCGAGGTAGACCGGCAGCGCCGGAATCCGGCCTTGCTGCTCGAGCTGTTCCAGCAGCAATACGATTTCCTGGGTGCGATCGACGGCGAAGGCGGGAATGAGCAGAACGCCGCCGCGCCGAGCGGTATCCGTCACGATCCGAGCAAGCTGCTCGGCTGCCCCGGTCGGGTGCGTCCGCTCGCCGTACGTGGATTCGAGCAGCAGGACATCCGCGGCGGGAACAAGCTCGGGAGATGGCAGGAGCGGTTGGTTCCAACGTCCGAGGTCACCCGAGTAAACCAGGCGGATGCTGTCGAGTTCGAGCTGGATCGTTGCCGCACCAAGAATGTGGCCCGCCGTGCGGAACAGTGCTGTGATGCCGCGCGAGACGGGAAACCGTTGGTCGAAGGGGTGCGCTTGCAGCAGCTCCAGCGCGGCAGCGGCGTCCGCCATCGTGTACAGCGGCAAGGCCGGGTGGTGCTTCGAGTATCCGCGGCGATTCGCGCGCTCCGCTTCTTCCTCCTGCAAATGCGCCGAGTCCGGCAGCAGCACCCGTGCGAGATCGGCGGTTGCCGGCGTGCAGTACACCGGGCCGCGAAACCCCTGGCCGACGAGCAACGGGAGGTAGCCAGTGTGGTCGATGTGCGCGTGACTGAGCAGCACTGCGTCGATTCCCGCCGGGTTCGCGACGCGTTGACCCCAGTTCCGTAAGCGCAGTGCCTTCAGACCCTGAAACAGGCCGCAGTCGAGCAGGACCTCAGCGCCGGACGTCCGGACCAGATACATCGCCCCCGTCACGGTGCCCGCCCCGCCGAGAAACTGTAACTCCGGGTTCTGCATCGTTCGCCCCCTCGCCCTCGCGACCAACGTAGCAGTCTGTGAGCACGGTACCTGAAGATCCACTGAAGACAACTTCACGGGGTCCTTAGGGACCGGGTGGTATGGTCACGATCGCTCAGGAGGCGCCATGGCTCCGAAGTCCCAGCCGGCGAACCGCAAGGTGGAAGAGCGGCTCATCGTTCTCGAGAAATCGGTAGAAGAGCTCCGCAAGATCGTGGGCGACCTGAAGTACGAGTTGGAGCAGATGAGGGAAGAGTGAAGCTGACGCTGTTGACGGGCTCCGCAAACCCGCAGCTCGCGGAAGCAATCGCGCTACACTTCGGAACTCGGCTCGGCGTCGTCAGCTTGCATCGCTTTCCCGATGGCGAGCTGCACGTCGCTGTCCGCGATAGTCTGCGGGGTGAGGATGTCTACTTACTCCAGCCGACGGCGCCGCCTTTCGAGCGCCACCTCCTCGAACTCTTGCTGCTCGCGGATACCTGTCGCCGCGCCGGCGCCAGGCGGCTGACGGCCGTCATCCCGTATTTCGGCTATGCCCGCCAGGATCGGCGAGCCGGCGGGCGGGAGCCGGTGGGCGCCCGGCTAATCGCCGACGTCCTCGTCACGGCAGGGATCGAGCGGATCGTGGCGCTGGACCTGCACTCGCCCACGCTCGAAGGATTCTTTTCCGTCCCGCTGGAGCACTTGACGGCCGTTCCAGCCCTCGCGCGCGCCGTGGACGACGGCTCCGACTCCCGCGTGGTCGTCGCGCCCGACCTCGGCGCGGCGCGGCTCGCCGACCGCTACGGTCGCGCACTCGAGCTCCCCGTCGCGCTCATCCATAAGACGCGGATCACCGGCGAGCAGGTCGAAGTGCGCGGCATCACCGGGCAGGTCGCCGGCTACGCACCGATCATCGTTGACGACATGATCAGCACCGGAGCGACCGTCGCCGCCGCGGTAGCCGCGCTGCGCGATGCCGGATGCCGTCCGGAGTTCACCGTCGTCGCAACGCATGGCCTGCTGGTAGGAGATGCCCTGGCGCGTCTCGCGCAAAGCGGCGTGCGGCAGGTGATCGTCACCGACAGCGTCGCATCGGCGGCCGCAACGGCTGCGCTGCCCGTCCGGGTCGTCACGATAGCGCCCCTCATGGCGGAGGCCATTCGTCGCCTGCATGAGGATGGATCGCTCGCGGATCTACTCGTCCACTGCTGACGTCGTCTAGCGACCGGCCCCCGCGAGCGTGACGGTGCTTGCCTGTGGCCCCTTGACCCCGACTTCTTCGACAAAGCGGACGACGCTTCCCACCTCGAGCCGCTCGAAGGCCGCATCGAGTACGCTATGCCGGTGAAAATAGATCTCGCGGCCGTCGTCCGTTGTGAGAAAGCCGTAGCCCTCGAATGGGAATAGCTGCGTGACGGTGCCGCGGCCCAGCGTGGCGGACTGCTTGATATCGCCCCGGATGCGCCGGGCGTAGTCCTGGAGCCGCCGCCCCGCGGCGTCGAATGCCTCCTGAATGGCGGTGTGCAGCTCCGGATGCGCCTGGCGCCTGACCACGATCTCTTCGCCCGGGACACGGATGTCCACATGAACGTTATAGCCCACCGGCGTGCCGGCTGGAAAGCGTTGCGGTGCGTCCACCACCACGCGGCAGCTGATGATGCGCGAGTAGAACACCTCGAGCTTCTCGACGCACTTCTGGACGAGCGCTCGTGCCGCGTCGCTGTCCTCTACGTTCCGCGCCGAGATCTGTAGCGGCGTTTGCATGTCCTGGCTCCTTCCACTGCGATAACATCGCCGCCGCTTGGTGAAGATGCGGTGTTCTTCCCGGCAAGCGTTCTTCACCCGTCCCTCACACTCCCGTCACGGCCGAACGGGCATGAGGAGCCTACGGAGAAACCAATGGAGGACATCGTGGAAAAACCGCCGACGCAGCGCATCCGCATCGAGCAGCACAGCGCGATCGGCATGCTGTGGTTCGGTGCCTGGTTGTTCACGATCGGGTTCCTGCGTCTCTCGTTCTGGAAGGGCGTTCTCGCGTTGGGCTGGTTTGGCCGTACTACCTCGGGGTCGCGCTCGCTCCGCTACTGGGGCACTGACCTCTCTCGCGCGTTCGCGCTCGCGATCGTTCCGGTCACAGTGCCAAGTGGATGCCCACTCCCAGTGACCGCACGTTTTCCTCGTAAAACTGGCCGTACGGCGCCGGCCCGCTGTAGCCCTGCAGCTGTACGCTAAAACGCCGCACGGTCGTTCCCTGCATCGGGACGCGAAACTCGATTCCCACCCGACCGCTCCAGCCGACACGCCATTCGCGTTCCTGCGACGACTTGGCATCGATCGCCGCGATCAGCCGGCCCTTTCCAACCCCCGGAGACGATGGCCGAAACTCGACGCCGGCATGTAGCAGCCCCGGCTTCAAGTCCGCCGGTTCGTGCCGCACGATGTACTCGCCGCCCCCGTAGGCGCGCACGTCGCCGAACTCACGCGACGCGAGCAACTCGACCGCCTCGAACGAGAGGTTCACTCGCGTGGGATTGGTGTTGAGTATGAATTCGTCGCCGAGGTGCGAGCTCTGATGGTATAGCTTGAGGCGCAACGACCAGGCGCCGGCGCGGTAGGCGAGCGGAAACCCGATTGTGAAGTCGGTGTTGATCAGATCAATCGAGGCTGTGCCCATGTTGAACTGGGAGAACACGCCGGCCGCGACACTGATCTCCCAGCGGCGATTCTGGCCGCTCGCGAACACGATATCCTCGCCGAGCCCGATGCTCGCCAGGGAGCCGGTAACACTCGGAGACTTGGCCCAGAGCCAGGTCGCGAAAAAATGGGGTTGCTTGGGATCGGCGATGAGCGGGGCAAATAGTCGCTTGACTTCCTGCGCCCCGCCCCGTTCAGCCATCATCAGGGCGCAAGCGAGCACGAGCAGACCGCTAGCCCGTGACATGCACCGCGTCTTCGATGTCGCCGATGAAGCCTTTCACTGAACACGCTCCACTGAAGGTGAACGCCGATCCCACGCTCCGGCAAAGGTACCAGCGTCAGCCGCGGAACACATTGACGACCTGGCCGACCACGCCCGGAACCAGACCCAGGCCTCCGACAATCAGCCAGTCCCGCCATCCCAGCGGCACCGTACCGAGTATCGCGGCGAGCGGCGCCCACTGCGTCGCGCACACCTGGAGCAATAGCACCAGCGCGACGGCGCCGAGCGCATACGCATTCGCTACGATCCGCGCCGGCCGCACGACAGGCCCCTGGCTTCGGGCATTCCCGAGATGAAAGATCTGTGCGAGCGCCAACGTCATGAATGCCAGCGTCCTCACGTGGGCGGGCGATGCCGGAACCGCGTGTATCCCCCACCACGCCGCGGCGAGGGTGCACAGCGCGATGAGAACCGCGTAGCCGGCTGTCAACCGGACCATGCCGGGTGAGAGAATAGCCGCGCGCGGCGAGCGAGGCGGACGGCGCATCAGGTGCTCCTCCGCGGGCTCGAACGCCAGCGCTACTGCGGGGAACGTATCGGTGACGATGTTCAGCCACAGGATTTGCAGCGGCAGCAACGGCGCCGGCCAACCGGCGAGTCCCGCGCCGAGAAACACGACGATCTCGCCCAGATTACAGCTGAACAGATAAAACACGAACTTCCGAATGTTGTCGAAGATGACCCGACCTTCTTCGACGGCGGCGCCGATCGTTTCGAACCGGTCGTCCTGCAGGATCAAGCCGGCCGTGCTCTTGGCGAGGTCCGTGCCGCGACCCATCGCGACGCCGATATCCGCCTTCTTCAAGGCAGGCGCATCATTCACGCCGTCCCCCAGCATCGCGACGATCTCGCCCTGTCTTTGGAACTCCGCCACGATGCGCAGCTTCTCCTCTGGCGTAACGCGGCTGAACACCTGCGGGACGCCGAGGCGCCGCGCGATAGCCTCGGCGGTCGGCCGTTGGTCGCCGGTCAGCATGACTGTGCGAATGCCAGCATCCCGCAGCTCGAGCAACGCGTCTTCGACGCCCGGTGCGGGTGGATCGGAGAGACCGACCAAGCCGACAAAGGTCAATCCGTGGAGCGCTCCTTCATCCGTCCCGCCGACCGGTCCGTACGCCAGTCCCAGCAACCGGAGCCCTTGCGCGGCGAGAGACGTGTTTGTC
Organism: uncultured Gemmatimonadales bacterium; assembly: GCA_963704805.1. Lineage (GTDB taxonomy): Bacteria > Gemmatimonadota > Gemmatimonadetes > Gemmatimonadales > GWC2-71-9 > 20CM-2-65-7. The sequence continues at coordinate 12,979 of CAVPHS010000001.1, forward strand.
TCCTCCAGTGCGTGGCGCGCCTGCTCAGTGAGGGCGCACCGCTCGGCCACGCGACCGGGCGCCCCCTTCAGGTAGGCAACGACGCTTCCCTCGGGTGGACGGTAGTGCACCGCCATGTAGCGCCGGCTGCTGGAGAACGGAATCTGCCCGGCGAGCGCGCCCGCGTCGGCTCGTATCCGCGCGGCATCGAGTCCCGCCTTCGCCGCGGCGACGACGAGTGCGATCTCCGTGGGATCGCCCGCCGGCACGCCCCCGACCGCCGGCAGCATGATATCGGGTCGGCTCGCGAGCACGCCGATTCGCAGCGCGAGATCGAGCAGCGGTCGCTCCGCCGGATCGACGGGCGCACCGAGCTCATGGAAGACGCCGTGCGGCGCGTAGCCGGCGCCGGTCACGGCAATCTCCCGACCGTCGGCGACGAAGGTCGTCGCGGTCATCTCTCCCGTCGTGAGCGTCCCGGTCTTGTCGGTGCACACGACCGTTGTGGAGCCGAGCGTCTCGACGATGGCGAGCCGCCGTACGAGCGCGCGACGCCGGGCCATGCGGCGCATTCCGATTGCGAGCGTAACCGTCGCCACCACGGGCAGGCCTTCCGGGACCGCGGCGATGCCGAGCGCAAGTCCAAGCTGCAGCACGTCGCTCCAGCCGCGCCCCTGGAGGAGCCCCAGCGCGGCTACGAGCGCGGCGACGGACAGCGCGACGACCGCCAGCCGGCGGCCCAGCACCGCGAGCCGGCGCTCGAGTGGCGTTGCTTCATCGGGGAGCGTGCCGATGAGCGTGCCGATCCGACCGACTTCCGTGCGCAATCCCGTTTCCACCACGAGGGCGCGCGCGGCGCCGTCCACCAGTGTGGTGCCGCGATACAGCATGTTCCGCCGGTCCGCGAGCGCCGTATGGTCGGGCACTGTTAGAGCGGCGTCTTTCGCGACTGGTGCTGCCTCACCGGTGAGCGTCGCCTCCACTGCACGCGCTTCGACGGTCTCGACGAGGCGCGCGTCGGCGGGAACCGCTTGGCCCGCTTCGAGGACGATCACGTCTCCTTGCACGAGGTCCCGCGCGTCGATGGACTCGGGCCGGCCGCTGCGCAACACGGTCGCGTGGGGAACCTCGAGGGACAGCAAGGCATGCATCGCCCGCCGCGCCGGCAGCTCGGTGGCGAGGCCCAGGGCTACGTTGATCAGCAGCACGGCGACAATCGCCGCGGCATCGAGCAAATCACCCGAAATGAGCGCGACGGTTGCGGCGGCGAGCAGCAGCAGCGTGATGACGCTGGAGACTTGGCGCAGCAGGATGCGCCAAAAAGACGTCCGCTCCGGGGCGGGAAGGTCGTTCGCGCCGTCGTGCGCGAGCCGGGCGCGCGCCTCCGCAGCACTGAGGCCCTCCGGGGTGCTACGTGTGCGCCGGAGGGCCTCGGGTACGCTGAGCGTGTGCCAGTGCGAAGCTACAGCGCTGACGGGAAGGTCTCCGGCACTTCGCCGCGCTCCCACAGTCCAGTCCGCTCCAGCGGCTCGACGGCGCGTGTCGTGTCGTAGTACAGGATGCCGTCAAACTGCTGAGTCAGCCGGGCGTGGAAGTAGTGGCTCTGCCGTTCCGTCTCTGGTCTGTAGATCACGCCGATCGCCCGCTCGAGATAGGGCTCGGCGAGACGGCGAATGAGAGGGTCGGACTCGGTCAGATTAACAAACCGATTCTCGTGTTCCCCGCCGCCCCCGCCCCCCCATTCGCGGAAGATCGCTTCGTAGCTGCCCTCCAACGCGGGCCGCACGCGCTTCCGTTCGGCGGGCTCGTCCCAATCGGATGCCGCCGTCACCGTGCCGCCGTAAGTCAGAAACCCGATGAGCGCGGCATCGAGACCGTGACGGGTGCGGACCAGCTGACCGAGATTCAGCTCGCCCCGCATAGTCATCTCCGTCGCGCGAGCATCGCCGAGGTGCGAGTTGTGCGCCCACACGGCGACTTTTTCCGGGCGCCGCCGGCGTGTCTCGTGAAACGACACGAGGGCCTCGAGCGTCTCCGCCATGTGCCGGTCTCGCAGGTTCCACGACTCCGCGTGGTCCCCAAACATCGCGCGATAGTAGCGTTCGGCATTGCGCACCAGCCTGGCATTTTGCTCGGCATAGAAGAAATCATCGGGCTCGACCCGGCCGTCGCGCCGAGCATACTCCGCACCGGCGCGGCGCAAATCGGTCAGCTCGGCGACGACCGCCGCCTCGCACGTGGGGCCGAGGCCAAGGCTCGTGGCGTAGCCGTACGCCTGCGGATCGGTGCCGAAGTGATCGAAACAGCTGTAGCGCGCCTGCGCACGCCGCGCGGCGTCAGGGTCTACGATCCGCAGATAGGCGAGCACCGCTTCGATCGACGAGTGCAGCGCGTAGAGATCGAGACCGTAGAAGCCAACCCGGCGCTCGGGCGGCAATGCGTCATTGTGCGCCCTCAGCCAGCCGACGAAATCGACCACGTCGGCGTTGCGCCACATCCACTGCGGGAAGCGGCGAAATCCGGACAGCGCCGCCTCGGCGTCGTCATCGAGGCTGCGGCCGCGCACGTACCGGTTCACCCGGTAAGCATCAGGCCAGTCGGCCTCGACGGCGACCGACGTGAAGCCTTTCTCGCGGATCAGCCGTTTGGTGATCTCCGCCCGGATGCGATAGAACTCGTGCGTGCCGTGCGACGCCTCGCCGATCAACGCGAACCGCGCGTCGCCGACCAGGCCGAGAACCGGGTCGAAGTCGCCGGCCGACCCCGTCAGGACATGCCCGGGTGCCGCAGTCGTCATCACCATGGCTCGATCGATCGCATGGCGGAGGAGTGCTCGAGTATCTCCTGCACCTCGGCATCGCTCGTCTGGACGAAGTTCTCGTAATACAGTCCGACAGCCCCGAAGGGCTCCGGCCGCCACGGACACACGACCTCATCCGCTTCGTGGGCCAGGGCTTCACACGCTTCGTGCGAGCCGACGGGCGCCGCCACGATCAAGTGGGCGGGTTGCTGTTTGCGCACCGATCGCACCGCCGCGTGCATCGTCGCACCGGTCGCCAACCCGTCGTCCACGAGAATCACAATGCGGCCGGTGATGCGCGGCGGAGGCCGAGTCCCCCGGAACTGCTGCTCGCGCTTCTTGGCCTCGGCGCGCTGCACACCAGTGACGGCGGTGAGAAACATGTCCGACACGCCCAACTCGCTGATCAATCCCTCGTTGAGATAGTGCTCGCCATCCGCCGTGACGGCGCCGATCGCCAGCTCGGTGGAGATGGGAGACGGGAGCTTGCGCGCCACGATCACGTCAAGCTCGGCATCGAGTTCCTCGGCGACGCGCGCCGCCACGACGACCCCGCCGCGCGGCAATCCGAGCACCAACACGTCTGCGCCGCGGTAGTACGCCAGCGCGTCGGTCAGTGCATCCCCGGCGGCCTGACGATCGGCGAACTTCAGCTGTGGTACTTGCGTAGGCATATGTCCTCCCCCCCCGGCCCCCGGCGATCAGCGCTGGAATGGTTGCGACGGCAGACTCGCCGATGCGGGATGCGCGATTCGCTTCAGACTGTCCAGTCGAGCCAGATGTTCGGTGTACAGTTCGCGAAACAGTTGGATCAGCGAATCGCTCTCGGCGGGCTGCAGCTGCACCTGGCCGCCGAAGATCACTCGCATGATCCCTACAGGTTGATCGAAGAACTTCTCGAGGGTGACCCCGTAGCGGGCCGGCACGTCCACATATGCCGTGGTGAGGTCCGGCCCGACGTCGCTGCCGGCTTTGACCTTCAGCGCCTCGAGTGAATGGCAATCCCCGCAGTGGCTCGCAACGAACAGGCGCGCGCGTGGATTGACGGGCACCGTGTCAGTCTGCGCCGCGAGCGGATGCGCCGCAAGAGCCATGGCGAGAAATAGTAGACCCCTCATCGCACCGTCTCCATTCGGCTGCCGACAACCGGCATGCCGCTGAGATGGTCGAGGAACCACAGCCTGGCCAGCGCGGCCACGCTTTCCAACGCCCCCGGCTCCTCGAAGAGATGGGTCGCGCCCGGTACGACCTCCAACCGCTTGATGCCGCCAAGTCGCTCATAAGCCGCGCGGTTCAATGCGAGCACCGCCGTATCCGCTCCGCCGACGATGAGCAGCGTTGCGGCGCTGACGTCCTGCAGAAAGTCACCGGCCAGATCCGGACGGCCACCGCGGCTCACGATGGCCCGCACCCGCGGGTCTTCCGCCGCCGCAACCAGCGCCGCCGCCGCGCCCGTGCTGGCCCCGAAGTACCCAATCGGCAAATCCGCCGTCGCGGGTCGAGCAGCAATCCAGTCGGTGGCCTGCCGCAGACGGCCGGCGAGCAGCTCCACGTCGAACACGTTGGCGCGCTCCGACTCTTCCCCTTCGCTCAACAGATCGAACAGCAGCGTACCAAGGTTCGCTGACACGAGCCCGTTGGCGACGAGCTGGTTGCGAGGACTGAGCCGTGAGCTTCCGCTGCCATGCGCAAACATCACGATGCCGATGGGATAAGGAGGCATCGTCAACGTCCCGCGCAGCAGGATGCCGCCGGCGGGAATGATGACGGGTTCCGGCAGGTGATTGTGAAACACCTCAGGAAGCGCGGCGTCGTTCATGGGATTCTCCTCTCTGCCCACAAACTGACGGGTGCGCCGTGAAGCGATGGTGAATCACTCCTCACAATGCCTTCATCCCGGCACATGCAGGATGACTCCATGAAGGACGCGAATCGCGTGGACCCGGCGGTGCGCAGCGACAACCTGCGTGACCAGCGCGGCGGACCGCACCGTGCCGGTGCCGAAACCGATGCCGAATCCACTTGCTGGACTGGACTGCTTCGGATAGGGACGGTACCATCCAGTTCCGCCGGGATATTCACGGGCGCGACGCACCCCTGTTGACCGCTCTACGGGCACGCCCACCGATCAGCGGAGCGGCGTACTAGAAGGAGGTCTCCACATGGCCAAGAAGAGCAGAGGCGGGAGAATGACCGCCGCCAAACGGCGCGCCGGGAAGGCGGCTGGGGGACGCGGCCGCATCAAGAAACGTAAAGCAGGCAAGAGGATCATGAAGAGCTAGCGCACATTGGAGAACAAAGAGGGCGGACTCAACTGTCCGCCCTCTTTGTTTCCCTCACTGGCCGGCCGTGCTAAGACGCGTGCGATGTGTATTGCGACGCGTCCGCATAATCAACTCCCGGTGATGGTAAGGCGCTGTTGAAGTGTGATGACGATGTGCGTGCCTTCGGGAATGCGGACGTCAGCCGTCTTTGGTCGCCGCGGCGTATCCTGCGCCGGCCGCCGCGCCCACGACGGCACCGATGACGGTTCCCTTGGTGTTCTTGTCGATGATCTGACCGACGATCGCGCCTGCGGCCGCGCCGACGCCCACCTTGGCGACGTCGCCGCCGGTCACGCCCTGCCCCTGACGCTCAGTCGCGATGGCATCGATGCTCGCATCGATCGGATAGCTCTTGCCGCCCACGGTCACGCCCGATACGGCGAGGGTCAACGTGCCGGCGTTGCTCGGGCTCGTCGCATGCTTGACGGCTGTGACTGTCCCGTACACCACCGCTCCCGCCGGAATGGCCACGCGGCCGCGGGCGTCCTGCACGTCGCTCACCACCGTGGCGGTGAACCCATCGCCCACCTTCGCGGTGCGCGAGCTGATGGTGTCCCTCGTCGCCGCGGTGATTTGCCGCCCCACGTCGAGCGTCCAGCTCGCTGGCGCCGCTGGCGCCGCTGGGGCCGCTGGGGTCTGCGTGAGCTTCCCTGCTTCAGCCGCCTGCCCGGAGTCCCCCCGGCAGGCAGCGAGGACCGCGATGCTCAGCACCGTGGCCATGTTCATCCAGTATGTCTGTTTCACAGCACACCTCCGTTGTGACTTCATGGTGCTCTGCGCACTATGGCTTCTTGACGCGCAGCTCTATGCCACGGCGGTTCAGCGCACGTCCCGCGACCGTGGCGTTCGGGGCGATCGGGAACCCTTCGCCATACCCGACCGCCGTCATCTTGGATGCCGGCACGCCCTGCCCGATGAGATAGTTCCGGACCGCCGCCGCCCGGCGCGCCGACAGCAGGAAGTTGTAGGCAAACGTGCCGACGCTATCGGTATGTCCGGCGATCTCGAAGACGGCCTCGGGGTACGCCAGCATCGACTCGGCCACGCGGTCCAAAATCGGCCTGGCCGTGGACGTGAGGTCGCTCTTGTCGAAGTCGAAGTGGACGCCTTCCAGCAGCAGCGTGTCGCGCAGCACCAGACAGCCGTACTGGTCGAGCGGGGCTCCCGCCGGCGCGACCCCGTGCAGACACTTGTGCGGCGCGGGCGGCGGCGGCTGGACGTAGAGACGTACCGTGTCCACGCGCGTCAGCTGACACGCCGGACATGGCGGTGCCGCCTCGGGTGCGCGGCGCCCCGCGGTGAAGTAGGAGAGGCCGAGCGTGAGGATGCTGTTGTAGGCGGTCTTGGCTCCGGGCAGCTCCGCGTAGTGCTCAGCCGCCATCCGACCCTCGACCCGGAGCGCGACGTTCGGGCTGAGCATGTTGCGGATTCCGACGCCGAGGTGCGCGCCCCAGGTGGGATGGGTCTTCCGACTGTTCTCGCCGGTGATCCGGGTGAACTGCGTCCCTCCCGTGAAGAACGGGCTGAACTTCGCGTTCAGGTTCGCCGTGTAGGTGGCCGCGGCGAAGGGCGTGAGAAACTTGATGCCGGAGGTCTTGGCGCCTGAGGTGCCGATGCTGAACCCCCAGTGGTTGCTCACGTTGTAGCCCACGCGCACCGCCGCGGCGGGCGCGAGGTGACTCGGGTCGCCGCTGGTGCCGAAGCCACTGCTCCCGAGGAAGCTGTTGAGGGCACGGTCCGTGTACCAGAGACCGGCACCCGCGCTCCACTCCCAGCTACCTTCGCGCTGCTGGCCCTCGCTCTGGGCCGCCACCGGCTGCGCCAGCGCCAGCAGCGGCAGCAGTGCCGCCAGCGTTCGCACGCTCTTCAGAATCTGGTCGCGCATGTGCTCTCCTCAATCTCTCTAGAGTCATCGTTTCCGCGGGCGGGGGAGGCGGAGACCGGAATGGTCTCCGGCTCCCGCGCCAGCGTGCGAGCGTACGCTTACGGCAGGGTAATGGTGTTACCGGTGCCGTTCAAATCCACGGCAGCGTTTCGCGCCAAGGCTCTCCCGATCATAGTGACGCTGCCCTCAAGGGTAATGCTCGCGAGCGCGAGGATATTGCCCCGGAACGTCGTGCTGGTACCGAGGGTCGCGGAGCTGCCGACCTGCCACCACACGTTCTTCGCCTGGGCGCCACCGATCAGCGCGATATTCGCGCTGGTGCTGGTCGTGAGCGCGGACCCCACCTGGAACACCCACTCCGCGTTGGCGTTGCCGCCGCCGTCCAGCGTGACCGTTCCCGTCACTAGCAGCGTCGACGACGGGGTGCAGTAGACCCCCGGCGGGAGCGTCCTTCCACCCAGATCAGCGGGGACCACGGTGGTACAGCCCGTGAGGTCGCGCAGCGCGATGTACGCCACGGTGAGGTCACCTTGCGCCGTTTGCGCAGTCGCATCACCGGCGTGTGTCGCTCCGGTGATCGTGCATAGTCCAGGCCCAAACCCAGTGGTCGAGGTGCCCGGCCAGACGCCCACATCGGCGTTGATGGTGCCCGGAGGACTGGCACAAGTCACCGCCGAGCCTGCCAGGATCCCGTAGGGCGCCGCCGCACCCAGTGATACGAGCGGCGCGAAGGCGGTCACGATCGCAGTGGCGAAGCCCGAAAGATTGCCACTGCTTGCCCGGATCGTATTGGAGTACGTCCCGGGCGTCGCGCCCGCGGTGAACAGGCCCGAGCTGCTGTTGATCGTTCCGGCCGTGGCGTTCAGATTGGCCCAGACGAGCGGTGGAGGAATCGCAACAACGGCGTTGGTCACGTCCCGGCCCGTGGCAGTGTACTGGATGGTGCCACCGACTACGGCAGTCCCCGGGTTGGGTGTGACGGTGATGGTCATCAGTTGACCCGCAACGAAGTCCGGTGGGCCTTCGTTATGCTCGCACGCGGCGGCAAGCAGTGCCGCGAACGGGACGATGACCATGAGCCGCGCGAGTGGGCGGGCAGTGAGCGTTCGCAACATGGAACCCCTCCTCGAGTTTTCGTCTCCGACCGGCGCATCTCCGTATCTCCCGAAGCGCCGAGGTTTTGTGCCTCATGAAAAAAGTCCGAGGGGGATTAAGCCTGGATGAAGAACCACAGAAGAAACCGTGGCGGGAGCGTCATACTCGCGAAGTAGCGCTTTTGGGTGAGCGCGGCGTCGCTCATGGGAATTCCTCCTTGCCCACAAACTGACGGACGCGCCCTGAAGCGATGGAGAATCACTCCTCACAATGCCTTCATCCCGGCACATGCAGGATGACTCCATGAGGATCGCCAGGTATTTCGTCGCGTTTTGCTGCATCCTGGGCGCGGTTCGAGCCGCGGCGGCGCAGGAGCCACTCGATTCGGCCCAGGCGAGGTTTTACCAGGCGCGCTGGTGGCAGCCGGTCTGGATCCGAGCGGGCGGTCTCGACCCGCAGGCGACCGCATTGCTCGACGTCGTATCGCGGGCGGATGCCCAGGCGTTGGAACCTGCAGACTACGTCACGCCGGGCATCGACTCCCTGCTGCACCGGGATTTGTTGCCCGAAGAAGCGTGGCGGCTCGACACGCTATTGACGCGAGGCTTCTTCTCGTACGCGCGGGACGTCTCCATTGGCCGCGTCGAGCCATCGATCGTCGATTCGCACTGGACGACCGCGGCTCGCCCCCGCGATGTCGTCGCGCTGCTGGATCGGGCGCTCGATGCCAATCGCGTGGGCCCGGCGCTCGAACAGCTCGCGCCACCACAAGCCGGGTATCGCGCGCTGCGGCTGTCGCTGCAGCGCTACCGCGAGCTCGCGCAGCAGGGCGACTGGCCTGCTCCCCTGGCACGCCGGCTGGCGAGCGAGGGCTATGACACCACAGCGGAGGGAGGACTAGCCGCGGCGGTCGCACGATTCCAGACCCTGCATGGACTCCCGTCCGACGGCATTGTGGGCCCGGAAACGCGCAAACAGCTGGACATCTCCCCGGCGCAACGCGCTCAACAGATCGCCTTGAACCTCGAGCGGTGGCGTTGGCTGCCGCGCTCCCTCGGCGACCGTTACATCCTCGTCAACAGCGCGGCGTTCTCATTGCAGCTCGTGGAGAACGGCGCCGTCACGCTGACAATGCGGGCCATCGTGGGTCGCCCCGACTGGCCGACTCCCATCGTGAGCTCGACGGCGACGGATCTCGTGTTCCGTCCGCTCTGGAAAGTGCCACGGGTGATCGCGGTGCAGGAGCTGCTGCCGATCATCCAGAAGGATCCCGGCTATCTCGCCCGCGCAGGATTTCGCGTCTTTGGCGATCCCTCAACCGACGGCCACGAATTGGATCCGAAAACCGTCCACTGGGCCGCGGTCACCGAGAGCACGTTCGCCTATCAGTTGGTCCAGGAGCCGGGACCGGAAAACCCGCTGGGTGGCGTGAAGCTCGTGTTCTGGACTCCATTCAGCGTGTTCATTCACGACACGCCGGCGCGCCGGCTATTCAGCGAGCGCTGGCGCACATTCAGCCACGGCTGCATCCGCGTCGAAGGCGCTGCCGCGCTGGCGGCGCGGCTCCTGGTGGTCTGGCCCGATGATTCGATCCGCGCCGCCATGGCGAGCGGCCGGCAACGGTGGGTGCGACTGCCCGAGCCCGTTCCAGTTCATATCGTCTACTGGACCGCGTGGGCAACGGACGAAGGCCTCGTCGCCTTCACGGGCGATCACTACGGATGGGACGATGAGCTGGCACGCGCGCTGGCAGCTCGCGGAATCCAACGCGTCACAATGAAAGGAGAATCGGTGCGATGAAACGAGCGCTGCAAGTAATCTTGGTGCTTGGCCTGGCCGGCCTGGTGTTTTCCGGGACGCTGACCTACCGGGAGGTGTTCGCGGGGGCCGCGAAGTGCCCCTCGCCGGGCGCACCGGGTACAATCCTGGGATATCCGGCGTGCGTCTACGGCTTCTTCATGTATCTCGCGATTACTATCACAGCGATCGCGGGTCTGCGTGCGGGATCTCGACGGCAATTGACACCAACGGTGACGGGGATTGGCATGAGAACCCAGCCACGATGAAGTCAGCACGTCATCTCGAAAAGCACTACTCGCAACGCATCGGCTGGCTGCGCGCGGCCGTGCTCGGCGCCAATGATGGCATCGTGTCCACGGCTAGTCTGCTCGTCGGTGTGGCCGCCGCGGGAACATCACGAAGCAGCGTCCTCGTCGCGGGAGTTGCGGGACTCGTAGCCGGTGCGATGTCGATGGCCGCGGGAGAGTACGTCTCCGTGAGCTCACAAGCCGATACCGAGCGAGCGGATCTCTCCCGGGAACGGGCGGAGCTGCAAGCAGCCCCGGCTCACGAGTTGGAGGAGCTACGTCAGATCTACGTGGCGCGCGGCCTCGATCCGGACCTGGCCTTGAAGGTCGCCAAACAGCTCATGGAGCGGGACGCGCTGGGCGCGCACGCGCGGGATGAGCTGGGATTGTCGATCGTTCACACCGCGCGACCGGTCCAGGCAGCGTTGGCGTCGGCGGTGACGTTCGCGGCCGGCGCTGCGTTGCCTTTGATTCTGGCCGCTGTTGTCTCCCCGCCGCAGATCATCCTGGCCGTTCCGGCCGGTTCGCTGTTCTCACTCGCCGCGCTCGGGGCACTGTCGGCGAAAGCGGGGGGCGCGCGCAGGGGCCGTGCGGTGTTGCGAGTGACTTTCTGGGGCGCGCTCGCGATGGCCCTGACAGCCGCAATCGGGCGCTTGTTCGGCACCGTCGTCTAACAGCTGACCAGTACGCGGGCGTCGACGGCCTTCACGCCGTCTGAAAACGCAAGCAAAGGGTTTACGTCCAGCTCCCCGATCTCCGGGTGATCCATCGCGAGCTGTGAGACGCGCAGCAACACATCGGTGAGCGCGGCGAAATCAACTGGCGGCGCACCCCGGATGCCGTCGAGCAGCGCCACGCCGCGAATCGACCGCACCATGTCGTGAGCATCGAGCGGCACGATCGGCGCCACTCGGAACACCACGTCCTTCAGCGCCTCGACGTAAATGCCCCCCAGGCCGAACATCACCAGGGGACCGAATGACGGGTCGCGGCTCATGCCGACGATCGTCTCCCGTCCGCCGGTGACCATGCGCTGCACGAGCAGCCCGGTGAGATGCGCGTGCGGCAGTGCGCGCGTGACCGCGTCCACCATCTCGGCCGCCGCGGTCGCGACTTCCACGGGGGTCGTCAATCCGATGCGGACGCCGCCCACATCGGTCTTGTGCACCAGCTCGGGTGAAACAGCCTTGAGAACGACGGGGAATCCCAGTTCTGCGGCGGCACGAGCCGCCTCGTCGGGATTCGCTGCTTGGCGAGTTTCGGCCACGGGAATCCCGTAAGCGGCGAGCAGCTCGAGTGCCTCGAGCTCGCCGAGCTTGCGCTTGCCGTTCGCGCACGACCCGGCCAGCGCACGCGCCGCGCGGGAGCGGTCCACCTGAATGACGGGCGGTGAGCCGACCGGACGCGCGGTCCATTCTCGCTGGCGGCGCAGCGCCGCCAGGCCTCGCGCCGCCGACTCGGGGAACACGTAGGCCGGAATGCCGGCCTTGTGCAGCTCCGCCCGACCTTGCGGAAGGCCCTCGCTCCCCATCAACACCGCCAATACCGGTTTGAGCACGTGTGCGGCCGCGACGGTTACGATCGACTCGGCGATGTCCTGTTGCCGAACGCTCAGGAGGGGCAGGAAGACGGCGAGTGCGGAATCGACGTTCGGATCGCTCAACACCGCGTCCAGCGCGCTGCGGTAATGCGCCGGCGTCGCCGATGCGATCATGTCCAAGGGGTTCCGGATGGATGCTTCCTCGGGAAACAGCGGCTTGAGCTGCGCGATGGTGGCGGACTCCAGTTCCACCACCTCGAGCCCGCGCGTTTCCATCGCGTCAGCGGCGAGAATGCCGGGGCCACCCGAGTTCGTCACGATGGCCGTGCGCCGCGAGCGCGGCAGCGGCCGGCCGGTAAATGCCATCGCCATGTCGAACAGCTCTTCGATCGACTCAGCACGCAGCACGCCGGCCTGGGTCAGCAGTGCGTCGACCGCGACGTCGCTTGCGGCCAGCGCGCCCGTGTGCGACGCCGCCGCCCGCGCGCCGACTTTTGACCGCCCCGACTTCACCGCGATGATCGGCTTGGTGCGCGAGATTCGTGAAGCCAGCTCGAGGAAGCGGCGCGGATTGCCGAAGCTCTCGACGTACATGAGGATCACGCCGACCGCAGGGTCACGCTCCCACTGCTCGAGCAGGTCGTTGCCGCTCACGTCGGGCTTGTTGCCCACCGAGACGAACTGCGAGATGCCGATCCCGTACTCCGCGGCGTGGTCGAGGACACTCACGCCGAGCGCGCCGGACTGTGACACGAACGCCGCGCGCCCCGGTGGCGGCATGGCGGGCGCGAACGTGGCGTTCATCGAGATGCCTGGGTCGGTATTCACCACACCCATGCAGTTCGGTCCTACCATGCGCATGTTGTATTGGCGCACGATGTCCACGAGCTGGCGCTCGCGATCGATTCCCACCCCGCCGATTTCGCGGAAGCCCGCCGAGATGACGACGAGCCCGCGTACGCCGGCTTGCCCGCAGGTCCGCGCGACGTCGAGCACGCGCTCCTTGGGCACGACGATAACGGCGAGGTCGATCGGCTCCGGCAACGCGCCGACGCTGGGGTAGGCGCGCACCGACTGAATCGAGCTGGCGTTGGGATTGACGGGATAGACGGCGCCCGTGAACCCGTAGTGCAGCAGGTTCGCGAAGATCTGATGCCCGATCGTCTGGGACATTCGTGACGCGCCGATCACTGCGATCGAGCGCGGTTTGAGAATGGCGTCGAGCCCGGTCGTCATCGAACCCTCAGCGCGTTGAGAATCACCGCCGCATCGAGCGCCTCCTGCATCACGGCACCGGCCGCCGGCGTGATGTGGCCGAAGCTGGCAATCACCATCAGCACGAAGCTCACTCCGAGACCGACACCGATGCTTTGCAGCGCGATGCGGCGCATGCGGCGGCTGATCACCATCGCGTCACCGAGGCGCGCGATATCGTCGACGAGCAACACCACGTCGGCGGCCTCGGCGGAGATTGCGGTTCCGTGAGCGCCCATGGCCACTCCGACCGTCGCGGCAGCGAGGGCCGGCGCGTCGTTGATGCCGTCACCCACCATGAGCACGTTGCCGTACCGCTTCGCGAGGTCCCGTACCGCTGCCACCTTGTCCGCCGGCAGCAGGTTCGCCCGCACCGTGCGGACTCCCGCCTGCGCGGCGATGGCCTCGGCGGGCCCCTCGCGGTCGCCCGTCAGCATCACGGTGTCGCTCACTCCCAGCACGGCGAGGCGCTGCATCAACGACGGGACCTGGTGGCGCAGGCGATCGGCGAATTCGATCGTGCCGACGGCACGGCCATCGACCGCCACGTGCGCCGCCGTGCCATCCCCCACCGCATCATCAATCGCGACCCCAGAATCGCGCAAATAGCGAATCGAGCCGACATGCACCGTATGCCCTTCCACGCACCCCGAGACGCCGCTGCCAGGACTCTCGCGGAACTCCGCGACGGCGGGCAGCGTCTCATACCGCTCGCGACCCGCATCCGCGACCGCATGAGCCAAATGATGGGACGAGAACTGCTCCACCGCGGCGGCGAAGCGCAGCACGTCGTCCTCCCCCTCGACGTGTGACACACTCGGCTGCCCCAGAGTCAGCGTTCCGGTCTTGTCGAAGACGACCACCTGGGCGCGGCCGAGCTGCTCGATCGCGCGACCATGCTTCACGATGACGCCGAGGTCCGCGGCGCGGCTGATGCCGGCGATCACCGCGACGGGCGTCGCCAGAATCAGCGGGCAGGGAGTCGCGACCACCAGCACGGCCAGCACGCTGGTGGGGCTCCCCGTGATGAAATACGCGACCCCGCACATCAGGAGCGTGACAGGGGTGAACCACACGGCGAAGCGGTCAGCGATGCGCTGGATCGGCGGCTTGTCCTGGCGGGCTCGCTCCACGAGCAGCACGATCTGCTGGTACTGGCTTTGCGCGCTCGGCCGCAGCGCCCGGGCGCGCAGCGCGCCGTCCAGATTTATGCTGCCGCTCAGGAGCTGCGTGCCGACCACCGCCCGCAGCGGCAGTGGCTCGCCGGTGAGGGCGGATTGATCGACGGTCGACGTGCCGCCCGTCACCTCGCAATCGACCGGCACGAGATCGCCCGGCCGCACCACGAGATCGTCGCCTACGGACACGCTGTCGACCGGCACATCGTCGACGTCAGTGCCCCGCAGCCGATGCGCCACTTTTGGCGCGCGTGCCATCAGGCTCTCAAGCGCGCTCGACGCCCGCTGCATCGCATACGCTTCCAAGGCTTCCCCGCCTGACTGCATCAGGACGATGATGACGCCGGCGAAATACTGACCCAGAATCAACGCCGTGACGATGGCCAGGCTGGCGACCACGTCGGCGGCGAACTGGCCACGGAGCATGCCGCGCACGGTCTTAAGAACGAGCGGAACGCCGCCGAGGAGGAGTGCGGCGAGAAAAATGACGTCCGAGCGTGTGAGCAGACCGGCCAGGAGACCAACGGCCGCAATGATCACAATGGGCCGACGTGCCAACGCACGCGCCGCGCGGCGAACGGTTGGCGGGGGTTGCCGCATCACGGAGCGCACGGCTGGTTACTGCCCGGGCGACTAGCCCGCTGCTGCGAGCGTAGAAACCGGTACAGTCGCGCCACGCGGCGGGGCCGGCACCGGAACCACGAGCACGGCGCACGGCAGGTTGTTGAGCAGATCCTCGGTCACGCTGCCGATGAGCAGACGATCGACCCATCCCTTGCCATGCGAGCCGACGACGATGACATCAGCCCGCCACGCTGCCGCCTCAGCCACGATCGTGGCGAACGGGGCTCCCTGGCGAATGACCTTGGCCTTCTCGACGAGGGGAATGGTGGGCCAAACGTCGCGCTCGATGATCTCGCGGGACCAGTCCGCCGATAGCTCCGCAATGGCGGGCGGGGGATCGATCACATGCAGAGCATGCAACGGGCTCCCCAGCAGCTGCGCGAATGCGACTGCCTCGCGCACCGTCGGAATGGCGGCATACGAAGGATCCACCGCGACCATGACCCGGGGATGAGCGCGTATCTCGCCGGCGGTGACGAGCAACGGCACCGTCAGGCGACGGACAACGTGCTGCACGGTGCTCCCACCGAGCCAGCGGCCGAGTTTGGAATGATGCTTCCCGCCGAGCACGAGCAAGTTTGCGTCGGTCTCCTGCACGACCGACTGGAGAACGTCCGCGGTGTCGCCGGTGCTCACGATCATCGCGCTAACGACGCCTGTCGGCACGCGCTCCCGCAGCGATGCGGCTACCTCGGCGCGCACGCGCCTCAGCTCCGCGAGTTGCAGTGTTTCCGTCACCACGCCGGTACCAGCGAACGCGAGGGCGGCGTTGACGTCGTTGGCCGCATGCACCAGCTGGCACGACGCTCCTGACGCCTCGGCCAGCCTCCAGGCGACGTGGGCCGCCGCGACGCTCTCGAGCGAGCCGTCAACTCCCGCGACGATCGGTTGAGTTTTCATCGGTCCTCCCTCACTGGGCGACGGGGTACGTCTCCAAGGTCGGCGCGCACCCGTGAAGGAATCTTGAGAGTCGGACGAAAGAAGCCTTCATGAAGCACGTCTCAGAACGGCTTGAACCCCGGCGAGCCGAACCGCGGCATCTGGAGATGCATCCAGAGCGGATAGGCATAGGCGATCAGCACCAGCCCGATGGCCACCGCCGTCCAGACCCAATAGCGGTCGAGCCACGTACGACCTGCGATCGGATGGAGCGGCTCGGCCCATTCGATGCGCTGTGGCGCGATCCGCTTACCGGCGAGCCCCGTGCCGATCATCACGAGCATGAAGAACGCGGCGCTCGCGAACAGGAACAGCCCGCCCACCGCCGAGACGCCGGTCAGGCCCTTCCACGCCGCCGCGATCGCGCTCCCGTCATAGCTCGCGTCGTAGATGCGGCGTGGCATCCCCATCAGCCCCGTGATGTGGTTCGAGAACGAAAACAGCATCATCCCGATGAACCAGAGGTACGGCTGCACGCGCGCGAGCAGGGCGAGCTCGAGCTCGCGGCCGGAGAGTCGCGGCAAGAGCCAGTATGCCGCGCCCATGAACGTGAGCGCGACCGCGCTGCCCACTGTCAGATGGAAGTGACCCTGAATGAACGCGGTGTTGTGCACGACGGCGTTCATCCCGAACGACGCGTTGATCGCCCCACCGATCCCGCCGACCGCAAAGAGGATCATCGACAGCGCGATGCTCGAGAACAGTGGATCGCGCCACGGCAGCTTCCCGATCCAGTCCAGCAGGCCGGTCGCACCCTGCATCCGGCCTCCGACTTCCATCGAGGCGGTGACGGTGAACGCCGTAATGAAGCTCGGGAACAGAATCGCAAACGTCAGGAAGGTGTGCAGCAACTTCCAGCCGGCCGAAACACCCGGATCCATGAACTGGTGATGGAAGCCGACCGGCGTCGATAACAGGATGAATAAGACGAAGACCAGACGCGCCAGCGGATCACTGAACAGCTTCCCGCCCGCGACCTTCGGGAGAACGGTGTACCAGATGACGTACGCCGGCAGGAGCCAGAAGTACACGAGCGGATGTCCAAAATACCAGAACAACATCCGCGCCAGCACCGGGTCCACAGTTTTCGTCCACCCGAGGGACCACGGGATCAGCTGCAACAGCACCTCAGCGGCGACGCCGATGGTCGCGATGAACCACACAATAACCGTCGCGATCATGCCGTGCATCGCGAGCGGCGCCGGCCGATCAGGGCGAGTGGCGCGCCAGGTGCGATACGACAGCAGCATGACCGCGCCCCAGCACCACGAGCCGACGATGACGAGTGTGAGCCCGATGTAAAAGGCGGGATGCGCTTGCAGCGGCGGGTAGAAGGTGTAGAGCACCGTCGCCCGGCCGCTGAGCACGGTGAGGGCGGCTATTAGCGTGCCGATCAAAGCGATCCAGAAGCCAGCCCAGGCGAGCTTGAAGCCGGTCGGCTCCTGATCGAGCGTGCGACTGACGACCACATAGCCGAATGCCATGATGAAGAAGGTCGTGAAGACGAGCGCCATCAGCACGCCGTGCGCGGTCACGGAGACGTAGTACAGCTTCGCGGAGCGCCACGGCAGATCGAGACTCGCCCGCGACAGCGCTTGCATGAATGCCATCGCCGAGGCGGCGCCGAACGCCAGAATCGCCACCCAGAGGTGGGCGAGCGACAGCCGATCGCTGCGCGTCATGGCTGGACCTCCACGATGAGCTTCGCAGACATCAGGTGGTGCGCGAGGCCGCAATACTCGTTGCAGACGATCAAGTACTCACCCGGCGTGCGGAACGTCGTCGTGAATTGGCTGATGTAGCCCGGTACGACCATGGTGTTGCCGTTCGTGCCGACGATCTCGAACCCGTGGGTCACATCGGCGCTCGTCACGCGGAACGTCACCGGTCGATTCGCCGGCACATGAACCTCGGCCGGTTCGAACGCGAACATCATCGCGATCAGCACCACCGTGGCGCCGTGCTCGTCCGTTGTCACACCCCGGGTGGCGAAGCGTGGGTCGTTCCAGACTTTTGTGGGATCGATGGTTTCCACGTGACTGGGTGGTTGCAGCGCGCTGCCCGCGACGCCGACCGCGATGGTCGCGACAAATGCCACGATCAGAAAGCCAGAGGCCCACATCCAGATCTTTTCGTAGAGCGGGACGTTCATGGCGTCACCCCGCCACGTCGCAGATACACTAAGAAGTAGACTGCGAACCACGCGGCGGCGAACACCACGCCATACAAGCCAATCAGAAACAATGTGCCGCGCGGGTGCTCGGTCTCCTGCTTTGGAGGCGCGACGGGGGGGGGCATCTGGCTCTCCTCAATTAACTGGTGGCGCGGGAATCTCCACTTCGAACCGGGTGCTCTTACCGGCTACGCTGGACGCCTGTGCTCGCCCGCCGTGCAGCTGCGCGACGGACGCGACCAGTGCGAGGCCAAGCCCCGTCCCGCCGTCCGCGCTGCGCGTGCGGGAGGGATCGGTGCGGTAGAACGGCTCGAACAAATGCGGCAGATCGGTGGCGGCGATGCCGGGGCCGGAGTTCTCGACGGTCAGACGCACCGCGCCGGGCGTGGGCGTATCGAGGGCCACGGCGATGGCCCCGCCAAGCGGCGTGTACTGGATCGCGTTCTCGAGGAGGTGATCCAGCAGCCGGCGCATGAGCGCGGGATCAATCATGACCGCGGGTTGGCTGCTCGGCAGCGCCGTGCGGACCTTCAGATCCCGCTCCTCGAAAAGGCGGCGCAAACGATCCAGCCGCTCATCGACCAGCGCGGCCATGTCCGTGGGAGCGCGATGCGCAGACTCGAGCCGCGCCTCCGCCCGGGTCACGAGCAGGAGGTCCTCGCTCAGCTCAGTGAGGCGATCGATCTCCTCGAGCCCGCTGCGCAGGACCTGCTCGTACTCGCGCTGCGAGCGCGGCGACCGCAGCGCCACTTCCATCTCTCCGCGCAGCGCGGTGAGCGGCGTGCGTAGCTCATGACTGACGTCCGCCGTCAGACGGCGTTGCGCGGCGAAGCCCCGCTCCAGTCGCTCCAACATGCGGTTCAGGACGGCGACGAGTCCTTCGTATTCTTCGGTATCGGCATGCGCGAGAATGCGCTGGTCCAGCGTACCGGCTTCGATCCGCGTGGCCTGCGCGGTGATTTCGGCGACAGGACGAACGGCGGACGACGTGAAGTGCCACGCCCCCATCAGGGTCGCGGCGGTTCCCGCTACGACGATCGACCCGAGCACCAGCAACAGGTCACCGCGCAGCTCGGCGGGAGGAACCGACTGCTGCAGCGCGCGCGACGCCGCCCAGTAAAAGGCCACGGTCGCGAGGAGCAACCCGGCTGCCATCGTCGCCGCAAACCGCAGAGCCAGCGTGCGGCGCAGCGACCCCTTCACGCCTCCGCTCGGTCGGGCGTCTGCATCCGGAACCCCACCCCGCGGACCGTTTCGATCAGCTCGAACCCGATCGCCAGCCGCAGCTTGCGGCGCAAATTGCCGACGTGCACGTCCACCACGTTGCTCTCGGGGTCGAAGTGCATGTCCCACACTTTTTCAAGCAGCTCCGTACGGCGCACGACTTCCTCGGGATGCAGGAGGAAGTGCTGCAGCAGATGGAATTCCTTGGGCGTGAGATCCAGCACCTTGCCGTCCACGCGTGCCTTGTGCTTCAAGCGGTCCAGCTCCACGGGCCCGTAACGCAGCAGCTCGGTGCGGCCGGAGCCTCCTCGACGCACCAGCGCCCGCACCCGCGCAAGCAGCTCGTCGAACTTGAACGGCTTCGTGAGGTAGTCGTCGGCGCCGGCGTCCAGCCCCCGCACCACGTCTTCGGTCGTGTCCCGGGCGGTCAACATGAGGATGGGAGTGGCGCGCCCTTCACGCCGTATCTCCGCGGCCAGCTGCAGCCCGGTCTTCTTGGGGAGCATGACGTCCAGCACCAAGAGGTCGTAGTCGTAGACGTGCGCCAGCATCGTGCCCTGGTCTCCATCGGGAGCGACGTCGACGACGTAGCCTTCCTCGCGCAGACCCTGCTCGATGAATCCCGCGACCTTTCGGTCGTCCTCCACGACGAGAATCTTCATGAAGGCACGCTAGCGGCCACGCGCTGAACCATTTCTAAAGAGGCAATGAAGGAAGCTTCAGAACGAACGTCGCGCCGCCTCCCGTGGACTCTTCCACGGTGAGCGTGCCCCCCAGCGCCTCCGCCAGCCGGCGGGAAACAGGCAGGCCCAGCCCGGTGCCGAGGCCGGAGTGCGGATCGAACCGCTCGAAGGGCTCGAAGATGCGGTCGCGCAGCTCCGCCGGCACGCCTGGTCCGTGATCGATCACCTCGAATAACGCGGCACCGGGCGCCTCGCGCAGGCGCAGTGTCACCGTGGATTCTTCCGGGCTGTGCCGGATCGCGTTGGTTAAGAGATTCACGAGGATCTGCTCCAGCCGAACCGGGTCGGTGCGGATCGCCTGCGGGCCTCCATCCACCTTCGCTTCCAGACGCAGCGGTTTCACGGTCGCGAGCGGGTCGCTGATCGTGATCGCGCGCTGGAGCGCCGCGGCAGTGTTGACCTCCCGCACGACCGGGCGGACTTTCCCCGCGTCGAGCCGCATGAGATCGAGAAAATTGTTGAGGATCGCGATCGTGTGCTCGGCGGCCTCGTAGACTTCGCGCCCCGCGCGCTCCATGGCCTCGGGAGACCGTGGCTTGATCAGCCGCTCCGCCCAGCCGTAGACCCCCGTCAGTGCGTTGCGCAGCTCGTGGTTCATCATCGCGAAAAACAGATCTCGCTGGCGCTGCATCGACCGGATTTTTCCCAGCAACTGCTCCGCCTCGCCGTACAGACGCGCGTTCTCGATGGCGGCCGCCGCCTGCGACGCCAGCAGCACGGCGACTGCCTCGTCTTCATCATCGAACTCACGGGCGCCGATCTTCTCGGTCAGGTAGAGATTGCCGAACACACCGCCGCGGCCTTTCACCGGAACGCCGAGAAACGATTTCATCGGAGGATGATGGGGCGGGAAACCGAAGCGCTTCGCGTGGCGGTTCAGGTCGGCCGCACGCACCGGCCTCGCTTCGCGGATGACCTGCCCGAGCAAACCGTGGCCGCGAGGCAGGTCACCGATGCGCTTGCGGGCCTCGTCGTCGATCCCCGACGTCACGAATTGCACCAGCGACGTGTGGTCGGTGCCCATGACCCCGAGGGCGGCGTATTTCGCGCCCACGACATCGCGCGCCGCGTCGACGACCTCCTGGAGCACGTGGTCGAGATCGTGGCGCGAGAAAATCGCCACGCCGGCCGCAAGCAGGCGCTCGAATCGCTCCCGGACGCGGGTCGCTTCGCGCGGTGGGCTCATCCATGAAAATTGTCTCAAGCCGCCCACAGTGACAATTCACCGGTTTGCCTTCATTCTTACAGGATCCGCGCGCCGCCGTCACGCGCAACGACGGATTCCTCACTGCGAGGGTGCTCTATGTTGCGCTTTACGACGATCCCGATCGTGCTCCTGCCCCTGGCGCTCAGCGCCTGCGGCGCGTCCCGTGCACCGGTCCCCGTGGTGGGCGCCGCGGCCGACGTGTCCGCGCTGACCGGCGACTGGTCAGGCGCTTATAGCAGCGCTCAATCCGGTCGCAGCGGCAGCATCAGCTTCACGCTCCGCGCGACGGATGACTCGGCCTTCGGCGATGTGATCATGGTGCCGAGCGCGTCCGGCGTTCCGCTAAAGCCGTGGAGTTCGCAGCAGACGGGTGGGGGGGGGGCTCAGCCAACGGGCGCCAATCAGGCGCCACCGTCAACGATCTTGAAAATCCGGTTTGTGCGAGTGGAAAGCAGCCACGTCAGCGGAACGCTGGACCCCTACGCCGATCCGCAGACGGGCGCGCGGCTCCTCACCACGTTCAGCGGTGAGCTGAAAGGCGACTCGATCACGGGCTCCTATTCCACCCGGCTGCCCTCGGGCGATACACAAACCGGGCAGTGGTCGGTGCAGCGGCGCCGCTGAGGTCCCCTTAGACCTTCGCCGTCGCGACCGCGCCGACGATGTCCGTCTGGGAGATGACGCCCACGAGCGCGCCCTCAAACTCGACGAACAGGCGCTGCACGTTGAGATAGAGCATCTCCTGCGCCGCCTGCCGTACGTCGAGATCGGGATCGATCGTCGTCGGCCACGGGGTCATGATCTCGAGCACCCGCGTCCGCTCGAACAGCCGCTCGCGCGCCAGCGGCGAGTCGCACGTGCTCTCCGCCTTCAGGATCTCACGCGTCGAGACCACGCCGACCGCGCGTCCCAGACGATCGAGAACGGGCAGTGCCGAGACTTGCGCCTCTGCGAACGTGACGACTGCGTCCGCGATCGTGGCGTCGGTGCTGATCGTCTTGAGACTCGTCTGCATCAGCTCGGTGACTTTCATGGGTCCTCCTCAGAGGGTACAAAGACACGTACGCCCTTATCAGATGAAGAGCCGCTGAAACCATCAGGAAGGAGCGATTAGATGCGCCGTCACGGATTATCCGTACTGGTAGCCGTTGCATTGTGCGCCTGCCGTGAGCCGGAGTCTCGACCGACACAGCACGCCGAGACCCCACCCGCGACGGCTCCGGCAGATGTATCGCACGGCGAGGCGCCGGTCGGTTCAGGTGAGCTGCCCGCCCCCATCGATCCCGTCGCGCCCGCCCGCGCAACGGGACGCTTGCATCGCCTCCGCGTTGCCATTCGCCATATGAAGATCACGATCGCACAAGGCGTGACGTACGATGCCTGGACGTTCGACGGCCGGGTGCCGGGACCCGTTCTGCGCGTCACCGTCGGGGACACGGTGGACTTCACGCTCGTGAACGAGGCCCCCATGCCGCACAGCCTGGATTTCCACGCGGCCGAGATCGCGCCGAGCCGCGCCTATGTGAACCTCATGCCCCACGACTCGCTGCACTATCGCTTTGTACCGCGCGTGCCGGGCGCGTTCATGTATCACTGCGGCACCGCACCGGTCGCGCTGCACATCGCGAACGGGATGTACGGCGCCATCATCGTCGATCCGCGCGAAGGGCGCGCCCCGGCGAAGGAGTTTGTGTTTGTCCAAAGCGAGTTCTACACGAAAACGCTCGCCGACTCGAGTCGCATCATCGATTGGGAGAAGCTGTTGGGACTGGCGCCGGACTACGTCGTGTTCAACGGCCGCGAGGCGGAGTACGCGCATCACCCCATTCGCGTCGGCGTTGGCGAGAAACTGCGAATGTATGTCGTGAACGCGGGGCCGAACCGCTTTTCGGCGTTCCACGTCGTGGGGGCGATCTTTGATCGCGTCTATCTTGACGGCTCGCTCGCGCATCCGCTCGAGGGTGTCCAGACCGTGACGGTGCCGGTAGGCGGCGGCGCCATCTTCGAGACGCGGTTGGTGGAAGCGGGAACCTATCCCTTCGTCAGCCACGCATTCGCCGACGCGACGAAGGGCGCGGTGGGAATGTTCGAGGCGCGCTAGGACTCCTCGCCGTCGATCGCCCCCAACAAGCGGAGCAGGCCATCGAGCGTCGTAAGCGGATGCGGGGGACAGCCCGGGACCCATAGGTCTACGGGGAGGATCCCGCCGACGCCTGTGCCAACCTCCGGGCTGCCCGCAAAGGGCCCCCCGCTGATAGCGCAGGCGCCGACGGCGATCACGAGCTTCGGGGGCGGGACCGCTTCATACGTCAGCTCCAACGCGCGCCGCATGTTCCGGTTCACCGCACCAGTGACGACGATGCCGTCGGCGTGACGCGGCGAGGCGACGAACTGGACGCCGAATCGCGCTAAGTCGAACACCACGTTTCCGAGCGCGACGAGCTCGGCTTCGCACCCGTTGCAGCTCCCCGCGACAACCGAACGGAGTCGAAGGGAGCGTCGGAACAATTTCCGCGCACGCTTGTCCAGGGCGCGGGCGAGCTTGACCTCGCCGGTCGCGGTGACCAGCGCGTCCCGCGTGGATGTGGCCATGCGATAATCGCGGCTGTATTCGACCTCCTCCGGGCTGAAGAGACACGCGCCGAGATCCGAGGACCCTCGGGGCCGGCCTCGGAACCGCTCTGGGAAATCCGCGCCATCTCCGGGGAAGCGAATCGTCCGGATTCCCTCCCGGAGTCTCGTTTTGAGCCAGGTCAACACGGCATGCTGCCTCGCCTCACAGGTCGTGCCCCGCGTACGACAGGTTGAAGCTCTTGTTGCAGAGCGGGAAATCGGAGATCTCATTGCCGGGCATCGCCAGCCCGAGCGCCGTCCAGTTGTGGAAGGAGGGGTCGGTGACTTTGTGCCGGCGGATACGCCCGGTGTCGTCTGTGATCACGACATGCACGATCTCGCCCCGCCAACCCTCGACCATCGCGACGGCGAGCTCGTTCGACCGCAGGGGCCCGCACTCGACTCGCACCGGTCCCTTGGGAAGCGCACCCAGTTGCTCGATGGTGAATTCGAGCGACCGCTGGATCTCGAGCCGCCGCACCAACGCGCGCGCCAGCACATCGCCGGCCCACATCGTGGCGACGGGGATGTGGGCGAACCGGAAAATCCCCCAGGGGTGATCGTGTCGCACGTCGCGCGGCAGCTCGCACGCCCGGGCGACGGGCCCGACGAACCCATATTCGACGCACGCGCTCCGGGGCACGACGCCGACGCCTTCGAGCCTTGCCTGGACCGACGCCGTCTCGAACAAGAGGGTGAGGACCGGATCGAGCTCCTCGCCGAGACGCTGCAGTCGGTCGCGCATCTCGCCAGCCATGACCGGGGTGAGGTCGAAGACCGCTCCCCCGGGCCGTACCAGGCCTCTCCCGTAGCGGTTTCCGGAGAGCGTCATCAATAGGTTGAGACACTCGCCGCGCATACGGCCCAGGTACGCCGCCGCCGGCTGGAACGCGACGTCCGCCGCGATCGCGCCGAGATCCCCGATGTGGTTCGCCAACCGCTCCAACTCGAGCGCGATGCCACGGACGGTTTGCCCCCGCGGGGTCTTGCGACTCCGGGCGAGCGCCTCAATCGCACCGCAATAGGCACCGCCGTGCCCGATCACGGTATCTCCGGCGATCGACTCCGCGACGAGCGCCGCCCGGTCTTGCCCCAGGCGCTCCAGGAGTCCTTCCACGCCACGATGCTGGTAGCCGAGCACGATCTCGAGAAACAACACCTGCTCGCCGTGCGCCTGAAACCGGAAATGGCCGGGCTCGATGATTCCCGCGTGCACGGGGCCGACGGCGACTTCGTGCACTTCGTCTCCGGCGATCTGAAAGAAGGGGTACGCCTCGCGATCCGGGGGCGGCACCGCGACGTGGCGTCCAGGCGGGAGATGATCGGGAGGATGCCGCCGCAGCGGCTTGAGCGCGGGATGACCCTCCGGAACCACGCCGCATTGTTCGGCGAGCTCGCGCTCGAACACGTGCGCCTGGGGGCAAGCCGGGGTGAGCGAGGGATAGCGATCCCCGACGCGGGCGCTCGTGACACCCAGCTCGCCCTGCGCATCGTCCGCCAGGATCGCCACCAGGCGCGTGCGCTCGCTCTCTTCCGGGGTGCCGAAGAGAGACGCCACACGCCAGCCACCAGCCACTGCTTCCGTCACGGACTGTGCGAAGCGCTCCACGGGCTCCACGGGGACCGCGGCCCATGGAATCGCGCGGCGGTTGCGCAAGCCTGATTCGCGCAGAGTGCTCACGGTGCCACACCGCCGAGGGCGGCGGCCGCACGCGCCAGGACGTCGCGCAGCGGGCCGGGGATGTAGAAGCCCAGCATCAAGACAATGGCGGCGAGCGCAAGCGGACCCGACACCAGCCACCGGCTCTCCCGCGCCGGCACGGCGCTGGGGTTGCGGCCGGCGTGGGACGGGGATGGAGCGGGTGAGGGGGGGGGAGGCTCGCCAAGGACGATCCCGAGCACGAGCGCCGCCATACCGACGAAGATGACCGCTAGCGCCACGAGGATCGTCGCGGCGATCCAGGGATGCCCGCCGTCAAAGGCGGCGCGCAGGATCGTGAACTCGCTGAGAAAGAGCCCGAACGGGGGAGAGCCGGTGACCGCGAACAGACCCAGCACGAGGAGGGTCGCCGACGCGGGCAGGGTGCGGAGCAGCCCCCGGTTGCCTGCGTTCGCGGCGCCGGTGGCGAGCGCGATGTTGCCGGTGACGAGAAACATCCAGCCCTTGGCCAGACCGTTGTTTACGAGGTGGAGCACGCTGCCGTACGCACCGACGCCGCCCAACCCGAGTCCGAGCACGAGCAAACCCATGTGCTCAACGCTGGAGTACGCGAGGAGCCGCTTCACGTCACGCTGGCCGATGACGAATGTGACCGCGACCGCGAGCGAGAGGAGGCCGAACGCGATCAGCACCGGCTGCGCGAATGAGCCCAGCCCCGCCGCCG
Organism: uncultured Gemmatimonadales bacterium; assembly: GCA_963704805.1. Taxonomy (GTDB): domain Bacteria; phylum Gemmatimonadota; class Gemmatimonadetes; order Gemmatimonadales; family GWC2-71-9; genus 20CM-2-65-7. Next base: position 39,028 of record CAVPHS010000001.1, read on the forward strand.
CCACAACCTCGGTCACGCGCGCGACTCCGAGGAACGCGCAGCTCGTGAGTGCACCCGCCATCAGACCGCTGACGAGACTGGGTGCCTCCCCGTACGTGTCGGGCTTCCACGTGTGCATCGGGGCGAGCCCCATCTTCGTGCCGAAGCCGACGAGCAGGAACAGGAACGCGGCGCGCAGCCACGCCGGGTGCAGCTCGCGGGCGTGCGCGACGAGATCGGGGAGCAGCAGCGGGCGCCCGATGTTGCCCTGCGCGCTGGCGAGGAAGAACGTGCCGAGGAGCGCGAGCGCGATCCCGACCGAGGAGACGACGAGGTATTTCCACGTCGCTTGGAGCGAGCGACGGTCTCGGCGCAGGAAGACGAGCGGCGCGACGGACAGGGTGGTCGCCTCCATCCCGACCCACAGCATCGCCATGTGATGGGCCAGCGCCACGACGGACGTGGCCGCGAGGAACGCGAGCAGTCCCCCCGCGAACACCCGTCCGTTGCGCGGCGGGTCGTGCCGGACATACCCGACGATATAAGTCCCCGTGACGAGGAAGAGCACACTGGTCAGCGTGAGCACGATGAGTCCGAGGGGATCGGCGGCCAGCCAGCCCCCCAGCGCCGGGAGCGCGGGAGCGACCCACAGAGACGTGACCAGTCCCAGGTGCGCCCCCGCCACGACGAGCAAGAGCGTGACGGGAACCCGCCGCCCCCGAAAGGCCGGCGCGCCCAGCACCGCGAGGGCGGTGAGAAGGGGGATCGCGCACAGCGCGAGCAGGCGCATCAGTCCGAAAGCTCCGTCAAGCGCGTCGAATCGAGCGAGTCGAACTCGCGATTGATGTGGAACACCACGATGCCCATGATGAACACACCCACGAAGACGTCGAGCAGCACTCCGAGTTCGATGAGAAACGGCATGCTCTCGGTCTGCGTCAGGCCGAAGAGGTAGATCCCGTTCTCGAGGATCAGATAACCCACCACCTGCACCAGCGCTTTGCGCCGCGTGGTCAGCACGATGAACCCGATGATGAGTGTGGCGAGCGACACCGGCACGAGCAGCGGTTGTTGCATCGCGGGCAACGGCAGGCGTGACGCGATGGCGAATGCGAGCGCGACCGCGAGCGCCCCGAGCAGCTGGGACGCGATGAACCCGACGATCGGTTCGATCTCCCGGCGGACCGCGGCCTCGCGAATCGCCCACGCGAGAAACCACGGAAGTACGACGGCCTTCACGATCACCGTTCCCACTGCGAGACTGACAGCGTGGACCGACAGCTGTGGCGCGATCAGCACGGGCAGGAAGCCGAGAAGCAAACCCTGCGCCGCCAGCCCGCGGATGCAGCTGCTGAGCCGCGACGTGCCGAGGATCGCGAGATCCGACAGCACCACCAGCAGGAGGACGATCGGGGCGGCGTCGTGCATCGTCACCGGAGCTGCAGAATGGTCGCGAACAGCGCGAGCGCGGCCGCCCCGACCAACAGCTGCGGCACGCGGACCAGCCGGAGCCGCGCCATTACCGATTCCACCACTCCGACCGCCACCGCGACGACGCCGAGCCCGGCGAACAGGAGCGCCAGTGCCGCTGGCCCCGAGAATCCCGCGCGGGGCACGAGAACGCTTACCACGAGCACCCCGAACAGTGTGAGCTTCAAGGCGCTGCCATAGAGAATCAGCGCGAGGTCCGGTCCGCTGTGGTCGAGCACCATCACCTCGTGGATCATGGTCAACTCGAGGTGTGTCGCGGGATCATCCACCGGCACGCGCGAGTTTTCTGCCAGGAGGAGCACGAACAGGCTGACACCCACGAGGCTCAGGGAGGCGCCAGCACGGGGCCACGCCGCCGCCAGCGGGGCTCCGAGTATACCGCTGAGCGAGAGATCTCCGGCCGCGAGCACCAACGCCATGAAGCAGAGAAACATGGTGGGCTCGGCGAAGCTCGCGATCGTAACCTCGCGGCTCGCCCCGAGTCCCTCGAAGCTCGAGCCGGTGTCCATCGCCGCCAGCACCATGGCAAACCGCGCGAGCGCAAGCAATCCGGCGAACGCCACCATGTCACCGACAAACCGGGCCGGCGCTGCCCGCCCGTCGAGCGGCAGGAACAGCGCGGCCACGACGAGCGACGCGAGCGCGACCACCGGGCCCGCGCGGAGGATGACCGTCGTCGTGCGACTGTAGACCCTGCCCTTGCGAACCAGCTTCGCGAGGTCGGCGTACAACTGGAGGACCGGCGGGCCGCGCCGGCCCGTGAGGAGTGACTTCGTCTTCACCGCGATTCCGGGTACCGCTGGTGCCGCGACCCCGAGCAGCCCCAACGCGATCAACCCATCCGGAGTCACGGATTCCTCCCGACCGCGAGCAGGTAGAGCAGCGATGCGACGACAGCGGCGCCCAGCCACAGCAGGTACCGCGACAGGCCGCCACGCTGAGCGTCGCGCAACCACGCGGTGGCGCGACGGACGCCACGCCAGGCTGGAACCAGGACTCCTTCCAACACGGGGTCGACCGCGTGGGTGCCGAATACCTGTGCGGTGCGGTGCGTGCGAACGCCCGCGAAGGACCTGAAGACGTCGAGCAGCGGAGCTGCAAACGAGCTCGCCGTGTAGGCCATGCGGGGCGTGGGCGCCGGGTAGCCGCAACCCCACGTCGTCGTTTGCACCGCGCGCTCCCGCTCCCCCCGCCCCCACGTGGCGTACAGTCCCCACGCCACCGCCAGGCTCAATGCGAGCGCGACCGTGAACACCGTCGCGGGGCCGGCGTCGGCCGCCGTGAAGTTCGCTGTGACAGCCGGGATCCCGGCGACGAGCGACCCCACGCGAAGCGCCGGCGACACGACGGCAATGGGGACGAGGCCGATCACGCCGCACGCGGCGGCGAGGCCGACGAGCGGGCGGATCATTCCCGGCGCGGCCTCCTGAGGATTTGTTGCCAGCGGGTGCCGGGGTCTCCCGAGGTAGAGAACCCCCACGACCTTCACGAAACAGGCAAGCGCCAGCCCCCCAATGAGCGCCAGGACGACGACCCCCAGCCCCGCGAACTGCATCGCGTCGCCCACGCTGGCCCCGCGCAGCAGGGTCTGGTACACGACCCACTCGCTGACGAAGCCGTTGAGCGGGGGGAGCCCGACGATTGCGGCCGAGCCGATCAGGAATGTCGCCGTCGTCACGGGCATGGGACGCGCGAGCCCCCCGAGGCGGTCGATCTCCCTCGTGCCGGTCGCGTGGATCACCGATCCCGCGGCGAGAAAGAGGAGACTCTTGAAGAGCGCGTGATTGAGCGTGTGCAGAGCGGCCCCGGCGAACCCGAGCGCCGCGATGAGCGGGTGTCCGTACGCGACCCCCAGACCACCCGCCCCAACGCCGAGCAAGATGATCCCGACATTCTCCACGCTGTGAAACGCGAGCAGCCTTTTGATATCGTGCTGCGCGAGGGCCCACACGACTCCCAGCACGCCAGACACCGCGCCGAGCGAGAGTACGACCCAACCCCACCACGGCGGCGGCGCACCGAACAGGACGACGGTACGCAGCAGCCCGTAGATCCCCATCTTGATCACGACGCCGGACATGAGCGCCGAGACGTGCGCCGGCGCCGCGGCATGGGCTTCGGGCAACCAGAAGTGGAAGGGCACGGCGCCCGCCTTGAGACCAAACGCGATCAATGCCACCGCCAGGATCATCCCGCCGCGGCCCGCTGAGAACGGCGGGTGGGCGGCGAGGGCGCGAAAGCTCAGATCACTCGTTCCGCCTGCCCAGATCGCGAAGAGGGCGAACAGAAGCAGGGTCCCCACGTGGGTCGCGACGACGTAGATCATCCCGGCCCGGCGGACCTCACGACGCTCGTGCTCGAACACGACCAGCAAGTACGCCGCCACGGCCATCGCTTCCCAGGCGATGAGGAACGGCACCGCCGCCCGCGCGACCACGGTGAGCGCGAGAGCGGCTACCAACACCGCCAGCAGCAGGTGGGCGACGCCTACGGCGCGGTGCCCCCGTTCGTGCGCGAGATATGCCAACCCGTAGTACGCGCACGCCGCGCCCACGATCAGCACGGTTAGAAGGAAAACAGCTGAGAGCGCATCGAGGCCGAACACCCAAGGGCCGAACGGCGTCGCGGGAACCAAGCTCACGTCGGACACCGGAGCTCCCGACAGCACCGACAGCGCCGGCAGCGCGCCGGCGATGCACCCGGCGCCGAACAGGATGCGAAACACCCACTCGCCGACCACCGGACGTCGCCCCAGAGCGGCTGCGGCCAGGCCGCCCAGGAGGATCAGGATCACGCCGAGCGCGACAAGGGTCACGGGAGCGCCGTCACTCGGCTGCCGGGGACTGGTACACGCCGCTGGTCCGCCCCTCGATCGCCTGCACCCGCGTGAGGATATCCGAACCGGGCGCGCGGCGAATCAGCAAGCGCCGCAGCGTTTCATCGTGCAAGGCGAAACCGAGTTGGCCGAGAATGCGGAGGTGGCCGGGGACGTTGGCACTGATCACGGTGAATAGCGCGTGGACCGGCTGGCCGTCCAGGGCGCCGAAGTCCACCGGATGCCGCAACAGGCACAGCGTCACAAAGGGGGCGGCGACATGAAGCAGAATCGGGTTCCGCACGTGTGGAATGGCGATGCCGTCGCCGACACCCGTCGAGCCCATCGCCTCCCGCGCTTCGAGCGTCGTGACCAGGAACTCTCGGTCTACTTCAGGGGGCAGCGGCAGGCGCTGCACGATCTCGCGGAGCACGCTCGTCTTGTCGTCGCCACCCACGTCGTGATGAATACCACCACTGGATAGCAGGGCCGATAACGGCGGCACTTGCTCCGGCCGGCGCTGCGCCTGCTCGAGCAGCGCGCGGGACACCGGGATGCCGTTTTCTGTCGCCCACTCCCACACCTCGATGGCGTTGAGATAGAGGCGCTCGTTCGCCCGGTGGACGGGGAGGGCGCGACGGGCAATCCAGCGCCGCACCGTGGCCTCATCGACCCGCAAGTACGACGCCGCCTCGCGCACGGTGAGCTGCATTATGGGATCACCGGCATCCCCGCGGACGACTCCCGCGCGACTGTCGGCGTCGCAAACGCGGGCCGTTGCACCACCGGCAGGCCGAGGTGAGCCCGGGCGCGGTTCAGTGCGTCGTCGATGTTGCCGTGCACGTTCTCCTCACCCAGTTCGTCGTAGGTCCCTGAGCGCTCGAGCGCCACGACCGGTTGGGCATGCACGTCCGACAAGATGACGAGCGTCCCTTCCCTGCGGCTGCGCCGCACCACGTCGCGCAACGCGTGCAGCCCCGTCGAGTCGATCACGGGCACGTGCCGCAGCCGCAGGATCAGCACCTTCGGCTTCCCGGCGATGCCGGTCACGCGGTCCTTGAACATCTCGGCGGCGCCGAAGAAGAACGGTCCCGTGATCTCGTACACCTGCACCCCCTCGGGGACGACGCGTCGCCGCACCGCGTTGGGGTCCGTCTCGAAGTCGTCCGTGGGGTCCTCGAACTCGTGTGTGAGAACCTTGATGTTCGTGACTTCCGCCATGCGGCGCATGAACAGGAACGCCGCCAGCACCATCCCGACCTCGATCGCCACGGTGAGGTCCACGAGGACGGTCAGCAGAAACGTCGCCAAGAGCACCGCTACGTCGCTCTTGGGCGCGCGAAACTCCGACACGAACGTGCGCCACTCGCTCATGTGAAACGCGACCACGATGAGGATCGCGGCGAGCGTCGCGAGCGGGATCAGCGCGGCCCAGCGGCCGAAGAACAGCGTGATGAGCAGCAGGGTCACGGCGTGCGTCATCCCGGCGACGGGCGTCCCACCGCCGTTCTTGACGTTCGTCGCGGTGCGGGCGATCGCGCCCGTCGCCGGCATGCCGCCGAAGATCGGCGACGCGATGTTCGCCACGCCTTGCGCGACGAGCTCCATGTTGGACCGATGCCGCCCGCCGATCATGCCGTCGGCGACGACGGCCGACAGCAGCGACTCAATCGCTCCGAGCATCGCGATCGTAAACGCGGGACCCGCGAGGGATCCGAGCAGCGCCGGCGTAATGTGCGGCAGCGACGGGTGCGGAACCCCCGCGTGAATCGCGCCGAACCGGCCGCCGATCGTCTCGACGGGCAGATGAAACAGCCGCACGAGGACCGTCGTTGCGATGAGCGCGACGAAGGGCCCGGGGATGCGGCGTTCGATCCGGGGCCACACGAGGATGATCGTGAGCGCAGCGAGCGCCACGAGGAGCGCCCACAGATTGACCGAGTCGAAAGCGCGGACGTATGCACCCCATTTGGCGATGAACTCGGCCGGCACCGCGCTCATTTGGAGCCCGAGCAGGTCCTTCACCTGGCTGGAAAAAATGATGAGCGCAATGCCGCTCGTGAAGCCGATCGTGACCGGAAACGGAATGAACTTGATCGCGGCGCCGAGCCGCACCAGCCCGAACACGACGAGGATGAATCCCGCCATGAGCGTCGCGATCGTCAGCCCGTCCACACCGTACTTCAGGACGATGCCCGATACGATCACGACGAACGCGCCCGTCGGCCCGCCGATCTGCACGCGCGAGCCGCCGAGCAGCGAGATGAGGAAACCGGCGACAATCGCGGTGTAGAGACCGCGCTCCGGGCTCAACCCGCTGGCGATGGCAAATGCGATGGCGAGGGGCAGTGCGACGATGCCGACGATGACGCCGGCTGTGACGTCCCGGGTGAGCTGCTCCCGGGAGTAGTCCTTCAGGGTGGTGACGAGCTTAGGAACGAGCACGCGGGCCGGAAGATACTAAATCCTCCGGCCCGCGTGATCAGCTACTTGAAGCGCCCGCCCTACTGCACCCGGAGCTGAACGCGGCGGTTCTTGGCTCGTCCTTCCGCGGAATCGTTGCTCGCGACCGGCTGATCCGGCCCGATGCCAACGCTCGTCAGTCGGCCCGCCGCGACTCCCTTGGAGATGAAGTAGGCGCGCACCGCATCGGCCCGTGCTTTCGAAAGCCGAATGTTGGCTTCGCGATTGCCGACGTTGTCGGTGTGCCCCTCGATCACGATCCGCTGCTCGGGACGCTGCTGCAGCTCGGCGACCGCGCGATTGAGCGGGCCCTGCGAGTTCAGGGTGAGCTTCGCGCTTCCCGATAGGAAGCTCACTCCTACGAGGACCACGGGAGCCGATTCGGGACATCCTCTAGCGTCTACTGTCGATCCCGCGGGCGTCCCGGGGCACGCATCGGTGGCGTCCGGTATTCCGTCGGCGTCGGCGTCCGCCGGGCAACCCGTTGCATCGACCCCGACGCCAACCGCAGTGCCGGGACACCTATCCACTGTATCCAGCACGCCATCGCCATCCGCATCCACCGGGCAGCCACTGGTCACGTCCACGCGCACACCCGCGGCCGTATTGGGGCAACGGTCAGCAGTGTCAGGCACACCATCGCGGTCGGCGTCCGGCGGACAGCCGGTCGCATCCACCTGCGTGCCGGCGGTTGTGTTGGGGCAGCGGTCCTGCGGATCCACGACTCCGTCACCATCGGTGTCCGAGCACCCGACCGCATCCACCGCCTTGCCCGCGGGTGTGTCTTTGCAGCGGTCGCCCTGGTCGGCCACGCCGTCGCGATCCGCGTCGGGGCAGCCGGTTGCTTCGACCGGCGTACCGGCCGGCGTATCGGCGCAGCGATCGACGTCGTCCTTCACACCATCCTTGTCTTTGTCGCCTGGCCCGCCGCGCAGCATCAGGCTGGCACCGACCTGTACGGCGTAGTGCAGGGTCGGATCGGCGGCCACCGACGCCTGGTCTACCATGTAATCCGCCGTGGCCTCACCGCGCACCGAGAGACGCTTGCCCAGGCTTATCCTCAACCCGGCCAGTGCACCGACTCCGTTTTCGGTCTCGCTCATGCCTTTGGTGAAGCTGTTGTACGCCCAGCCGCCGCCGAGCAGAAAAGCCAGCCGCTTCCCAATGGGGAGGTTGCCGACCAGCCGCACGTGAAACGGCTTGTGATCGACGTCGACACCGCTGGCCTTCGTCGGCGCGAGCGCCGCGTCCGCCTCGAGGATCACCTTGCCGGAGAGGAACCACCCCAGGCGTGCCCCAACGCCCTTGGAATCGTCCAGACCGAGGTCCGTATCGTAGACGCCGTACCGCCCGAAGGCGCCGAGCTCGATCGTGCCTTTGTGCTGGGCGGACGCGAGTCGAGGAAGGATTGCCAGCATCGCGAGGATCAACGTGTAAGTTCGTGCCATGGGACTTACGATGCGCAGGCGGCGCCAGACGAGGAATACGCCCTTAGTCCTATCCCCACCGGGTGGCGGCAAGGCTGCGGCAAGGCGAAGATAATGCCAATGCGAATCATAGCATTCACCCCGCTTGCGCTCTGCGCCATCGCGCTGCACGCCCAGGACTACAGTTGGCCCCGGCAGATCCCCGTCGCCGGCGGCGCCGTGGGCACCATCGTCCTCTATCAACCCCAGGCCGAAAAGCTTACGGGCAACCAGCTGACGGCGAGGGGCGCCATTGCGCTCAAGGTGAGCGGCAGGGCCGATCCGATCTTCGGCGCCATGTGGATGACGGCGACTGTGGACGTGGACCGTGATTCCGGCATGGTGTGGGTCCACGATCTCAGGATCTCGCGCGTGCGCTGGCCCGAGGCTACTCCGGAGCAGCAAACGCGGTTCACGCAATACGTCGAGCAAGACTTTCCCCCCGCGGGCTTCCGCATGACCATTGAGCGCTTGCAGGCGAGCCTGGCGTCGGCGGAGGCGGAGCGCAGTCACACGGAAGGACTGAAGAACGACGCACCCAAGATCATGTTCGTCGAGCAGCTCGCCGTGCTCCTGATGTACGACGGGGAGCCACGGCTTCAGCCGGTCCCGAACACCGGTCTGCAGCTCGTCGTTAACACGCCGTTCGGCGTGGTGAAAGACACAGCGACCGGCACCTACTGGCTTGGCGCCGGCGAGGACCTGTGGTACTCGGCGACCGATCCGAAGGGCCCGTGGAAGGCGGGAGGCACGCCGCCCGCCGAGATCCTGAAACACGCGCAGGCAGGAGACAGCCTGATCGCGGCAGCCGACATTCCCACAACGCGACCCGACACGTTGTTCGCGCCGGACACATCGGCAGCAGCAGCGGCCCCCTCGCCCGCCCCGCCCCCACCGCCCCCACCGCCCCCACCGCCCGCAGTGACAGACACGTCGCGAGCGCGGCCAGACAGCACGGCGGCGCGGGTAGATACGTCGGCAGCGCAAGCAACGAGCGCGGCCACGGCGGTGACGGACACGTCATCGGCGCCCAGGATCGTGACCGCGACCGAACCGACTGAGCTCGTGGTCACGCAGGGACCACCGACCTGGAAGACGACAGCCGGCGGCAAGCTGTTGTACGTCGAGAACACTGAGACTCCCTGGATTCGGGAAACAGAAGGAAAGGACAACTATCTCCTGATCGCGGGTCGCTGGTTCAAGAGCCCGTCGTTGCAGGGACCCTGGACCTTCGCGCGTCCCGATTCACTCCCCGCGGTGTTCCAAGAGATCCCGCCCGAGTCTCCCATTGGCGGCGTCAGAAGCTCAATCGCCCTGACGGTTGAAGCCCAGGACGCGGTGCTCGATCTCGAGATCCCGCAGACCAGCGTGGTCCAACGCACCGCGACACTTGCCGTGAAATACGACGGAGAGCCACAGTTCACCGCCATCCCGGGCACCTCGGTCGCCTACGCCACGAATACGGCATCGCAAGTATTACGCGTTGGCGGGACGTTCTACGCGTGTGACAACGCCGTCTGGTTCAAGGCTACGAGCGCGCAGGGACCGTGGGCCGTGGCGGACAGCATCCCGAAGTCCGAAATCGCCAAGATTCCGCCGAGCACTCCGGTCTACAACCTGACCTACGTGGATGTGTATGCCTCGACACCGCAGGTCGTGTACGTGGGCTACACACCGGGATACGTTGGCGCCTATCCCTACTACGGCGTCCCGGTCTACGGCACAGGGTGGCACTATCCGCCGTACGTCGGCGCGGTGTACTACCCACACCCCGTGACGTACGGCGTCTCCGCCAGCTACAACCCGTACACCGGTTGGGGCATGGGAACGACCGTCGCCACCGGGTTCTTCGCCTTCGGCATCGGCGTCGCCATCGGCAGCAGCAACAGCGGCTTCTATCCGGCGGGCGGCTATCGCGGCTGTTTCAATTGCACGATCAACGTCGGCGGCCGTCCTGGCGGAGGCGGAGGGCGCGGCGGCCGCAACCAGGTCAATATCGGGAACGCGGCCGGCGGCGGCAGCCGCCAGCGGCCCGCAAATCGAGCGACGCAGCAGCCTTCTCGCAACTCGAATCTGTACAACAAGCCCCAGAATCGCGCTCGCACCGCGGATCGCGCGACCCGCAGCCAGGCATCCAGTCAGCTCGGCGCGAACCGTCGGGCCGGTGGCTCGAACAACGTGTTCGCCGATCGCAACGGGAATGTGCATCGCCGTACCAACAACGGGTGGGAATCACGCCAGGGAAACAACTGGTCGCGCGATCGGGCAGGCAGCGGCTACGGTTCGCAGGGTGGTGGGAACCGTGAGTACCAGGCACGCCAGCGCAGCTCGACGCGGTCCTCCGGTGGAAGTCGCGGGGGTGGAGGGCGCGGCGGCGGCGGGCGCCGGCGGTAAAGACGAGGCGTCACCATTCTGCGCGCTGAGTGGATGTCGCCAACTTCCCCGCTGGTGGAGCAACCCGCCGGATGACATCCACCACCAGTCTCGGTGCCTCCTCAAAGGCGTAGTGGCCGACGCCCGGGAGCGTTTCGAGCGCGAACCCCGGAATCGCCCGCATTTTCGCGCGAGCTGCCTCGTCCGGACCACCTTCGTGCGGGGCCAGCCCCTGGACCAGCACGACGGGACAGGTGATTCGGTCCAGCGCGGGCCCGAGCGGCCAGGGCTCGACCGCATCCACCATGCCCCGTAGCGCGTCGATCGTGGCACCCAGGTCGCGTGACGGACCGCGGGTGTAAACCTCGACAACCGAATCGGTCAGCCAGGTCGGGTCACCCGATGCTTTCCGCAGGTTAGCGGCGATGCGTCCGCGAAGTGCTCTCGAGCCGAAGAGCCTCAGCAGGGGTGCCATCCGGAGGGCGCGACGCAGACCTGGTGTCGCAATCGACTCAGTAGGCCCGCCTTCGAGTGAGATAACGGTGGTGACGAGCTCCGGGTGCAGAACTGCGAGCCTGAGTGCAATCGCCGCGTTCACAGAGTGGGCGACGACCACAACCGGCTGCATGCCGAAGGATTCGATCAAGGGCGCGATGCGTTCGGCTTGGGCTGTGAGAGAGTAGTCCGCCCGCGCCGGGCGACTCGACGCGCCCACCCCAAGCGGTTCGACCAGGAGCACACGATATCCCGACGCGACCAGGCTGTCGCTCAGTCGCGCGAAGCCTTCGATCGTCCCGAACAGGCCGGGGATGACAAGCACCGGCCGCCCGACGCCGGCTACGGCGACCCGCAGTGTTTCGCCCGGGGCGACAACCACGGGCATTGGGCGCAGGTTGGGCCAATCGCCCGAGCCCAGCAGCAGAGTCGCGAGGATCGCGGTCCACATCGGCTCCTCCACGGTTTTGGGGATGCCCTGGCAGGTCGGATTGACCAGCATCACGGCACCCGTAGCTTCTCGAACGGTATGGGCACGCCGTTGCCCGGCTATTCCCCCGGGCGTGACCCGGCCGAGCGCAGGTCGTGATCCGACTGCGTGCGTTGGGTGAGGTCGAGGTGCTCGGAGTTGATGAGACCGAGCTCGAAGCCGTGGTGCGCCAGCCCAAGCGGCTGGCGCTCTTCCTTTATCTACTGCTGTCCGACCGGCGCTTCCACCGCCGTGATTCGCTCCTGGCGATGTTTTGGCCGGAGCACGACGACGAGCACGCGCGTGCCGCGCTGCGCCGGTCGCTGCATTTCCTCCGGGCCCACCTTGGCCCACGCGCCATCGAAACTCGGGGCGACGAGGTCGGCGTATCGTCCGACGCCGCTTGGTGCGACGCGGCAGCCTTTGGCGAGGCGCTGCGAGCGGGCCGGTACGAGGACGCGCTGACGCTCTATCGTGGTGACCTGCTGGAGGGAGTGCACATTGCGTCGGCACCCGACGTGGGGCGCTGGCTCGACGAGACTCGTGCTCGGCAGCGCGGGGAGGCAGTGCGGGCGGCACGGGCCCTCGCTGACGCGGCCGAACAGGCCGGCGACACCGACGCCGCCATGCGGTGGAGTACTCGAGCCGCCGAACTGGCGGATGACGAGGACGGCATCGCCACCCACGTTCAGCGACTCGGGCGGCTGCATCGCGGGGCCGAGGCGCAGGCGGCATATCGGCGCTACGCCGACCGGCTGGCCGCGACGCTCGACCTGGAGCCGTCACCGGCCCTGCGCGCGCTTGCCGATCGCGTTGCGAGCGCGCATCCCGGCCAGCCGCCCGCGAGCGCCCTGCGCGCGGACGTCATCGCGGTCTTTCCGTTCACCGTGCGTGGGTTGCCGGAGCTGGAGTATTTGGGCGAAGGCATGGTGGACTTGCTCAGCGCCAAGCTCGACGCCGCGGGCTCACTGCGCACGGTGGACCCCTACGCCCTCTTGCGGCACGTACACCAGGCGGGCGCCCCTGACGATGCCGCCGCTGCACGAGCAGTTGCTACGGCGTTCGAGGCGGGTGCGTTCGTACTGGGGAGTCTGGTGGCGTCGGGAGACCGGGTGCACGCGACCGCGATTTTGTACGAGACCGCTGGCCCCGCCGAGGTACGCGCTCAAGTAGAAGCACCGCGCGATACGGGTCCCTACGGATTCGTGGATGCCCTGACGGTGCAGATTCTCACGGGCGGACAGCGGCACACCAATGCCCGCGTATCGACCCTCACCGCCGCCATGACCCAGAGCCTCCCCGCGCTCAAGCATTACCTCGTCGGCGAGGAGCGATTTCGCCTGAGCCGCTACGATCAGGCCCGTCAGTGCTTTGCCGAGGCGATTGCCCTCGATCCGGCGTTTGCGCTCGCGCATTACCGTCACACGGCCGCCGCGGCGGCGTGCGGCGCTGCGGAGGATGCTGTCGCGGCATCACGCGAGGCCGCGCGCCACCGGGAGCGGCTGAGCGCTCACGACCGGTTGCTGCTGGACGCACAGTCGGCATGGATCGCCGGCGAAGCGGAAACGGCGGAGGTGCTCTGGCAGCGCGTGATCGGAGAATGGCCCGATGATCTCGAGTCGTGGTTCTTGCTCGGCAACCTGCAATTCGACTTCAACCCGATGCGTGGGCGTTCTTCCACGGAATCACGCGCCGCATTCGTGCGCGCGCTCGAGCTTGACCCTCACCACGTGGCCGCGCTGATGCATCTGGCGCGCATCGATGCGATGGAAGGGCGGGTCGACGACCTCGCCCGGCTTGCCGAGCGCATCGAGGTTCTGAGTCCCGGGAGTGATCAAGCGCTCGCCGTGCGCGGCATGGTCGTCTTCGCGCGGGGCGGCGCCGACCGGTCTACGCAACTGGCGTGGCTTACGACGCTGGCAGGGCGGCGCCTCTCGACGCTGGCCCGCGTGTTCGCGGACATCGCCCAGTACGCCAGTGACGTCCCCGCCCGGGACTGGCTCGCCCGGGAATTGCCGCGGCTCGCCCCCGCCGGGACACTGGGCGTACTCGAGCAGATCCTGCTTGCATACGTCGTTGCGGCTCGCGGCGATCCGGACACGGTCGATGCAGCCCTCGCGCGCGCCACGGCCCAATCTCCCGGGCAGTCGCTCCTGCATCGCGCCTTCCTCGCGATGCTGCCCGTGCGCGCGCGTGATCGCGACGTCGTCGGCCGACTGCGCGAGGCCCTGGAGACATGGACACCGGCGCCACCGTCGCCGCAGCCGAACGTTATCCTCGGGCTGCTCGAGGCGGCCCAGCCGCTGCTCCGCGCTTACGTCCTCGGGCTCGCCGCCGCGTGGCTCGACGACGAACCCGCGGCGATCTCGTACGCCGAGGCATGCTGCGCGATGCCCTCGCCACACCTCGCGCCGCGGCTTCCGGCCCAGCTCAGCGCGGGAATTCGGGCGCGTTTGGCGCTGGTGCAGCGGCGTCCGGATGAAACCCTGCGGCAGCTCGACGGGCTCGGTTGGCCAGGCTGGCCGGAGCTCGCCCTCTGGTCACCATTCCATGGCCACGCCGCGGAGCGCCTGCTACGCGCGGAAGCACTGGCCGCGCTCGGCCGTCGCGCGGAGGCTACGGCCTGGGCGCTCGGCCTCGGCCAGCGCTCTCCCTTCGACCTCGCCTTCCGGGGCGAGGCCGAGCGCCTGGGACTGATTCCCGCCAGCTGATCTACCTCCGGGGGACACCCGGGTCACAGCCAGTATCACAGCAAGGAAACGGGCTCGTGCGACCGTGAACGCGACTTCACGGCCAGGAGGCCCGCATGCCAGCTCGTTCGCTCGCCGTCGCGATGGTGCGTCGGCACGGCTCCCGCATCGACGATCTCATCCTCCGCGCCTTCGCTGCGGTGGCTCTGCTCGGAATCGTCGGTTCCTTGGTCGATCCCACGGTTGCGGCGCTCGCCTCGTTCGTGCTCTACACGATCTGGAGCAATGGCCCGCACTCCGCAGTCCTGGTGGCGGGCTACGAGCCGGTTCTCCTGCTGTACGGCCAGCTGTTTCCGCCTCTGCTGATCGCAGCTCTTGGGACAATCGCGACGCTGTTCATCGAATGGGTGAACTACCACCTGTACGGGCACGCGCGGGACACGCGCACCATGCGCACCCTGACGGGCGGACGGTGGGTGCAGCGCCTCACGCTGATGTTCGCACGACAGCCCTTCCTCGCCGTCGTGCTCTGCGCCCTCGGCGTCGTGCCCTACACAGTGGCCCGCTGTCTGTCGGTGTTATCACACTATCCGGTCGGGCGCCATCTCGCCGCAACGGCTGTCGGCCGCTTCCCGCGCCTCTGGGCGATTGCCGCGCTCGGGGCGCCGCTCGCTTTACCCCGCTCAGTGCTGATGATCGCCGTGCTGCTCTCGCTTGCGGTGGCGGCTGCGCTGTGGTTTCTCGGCCGCCGTGCCTCCCTCCACCCGCAGTCCGCGTGAGGAGGCTCCATGACCACCACATCTCGGGAAGCACCCACCCGCCAGATCACGATCAGTTGCGAAGACGAGTTGCTGGCCGCGATGGCAGCGGCCCGTCACGCTGGCCCGCTGCATCCCGTCGGAGCCGGGGCCTCGAAGAGTCCGTGCTTCGGGACGCGAGGCACGGCGCTCCGGTTTGCGCGTTATGACCAGATCGTGGCCGTCGATGGCGCCGATGTGACCATCCAGGCGGGCGCAACGGTTGCGCAGCTCAACGCCGCGCTCGCGGCGCACGGGCTCGCACTGCCCACCAACGGCGAATGGGGCGGCGCCACCGTCGCCGGCTCGATAGCGAGCGGCACGCACGGGGGCTCTGCGCGCCATGGCATCTTGGCCAGTTCAGCAGTTGGCCTCCGGCTCGTGACCGTAGGCGGCAACGTGCTCAACCTGCGTCGCGGCGACTCGTCATTCGATCACGCGGTCGTCTCGCTCGGTCTGCTCGGCGTGATTTCCACGATAACGTTCCGTTGCGAGGAGGCGTTTCACCTGGAGCTGGCGATGCGGGTAGTGCCGTTCTCCTGGTACGCGACACACCACGCCGCGGAGAACCGCGACCACGAGTTCCATGCAGCGATTTGGATCCCGGGTATGGACGCCGTCATCACCTACACCGCCGACCGCGTGCCGACGCCCGCACACGCGCGACGCCGGCGCGAGCGTTACAGGCCCGCCACGTTTCTGCTCAACCGCCTCGCCCGCGACTTTGGGATCCGGTCGTTTCCGCGCGGCTGGTTTACCGCCACGACGTCGGATCGGTGCGACCGCGTCCTGACTCCGATTCGCAAGGGCTCCACGCAAGTCCCCCTATTCAAGGCGCTCAGCGCCGACTGGCGCGAGACCGAACTGGCGGTGCCGCTCCCGCGCGCAGGCGAGGCCCTGGAAGCGCTGGCCGCCCTGATCCGGCGCTATCCGCGTGTGCTCACCAACGCGGTGGGCCTGCGCCCCACCGCCGCGGATGCCGCGAGCCTGAGCCCGTGCCACGGACGCAACACCTGGTGGTTCGCTCTGTTCTACCGCCAGCACGCCCCATTCGAGCGGGACCTGCGCGCGCTGTTCGAACGCCTGGATGCGCGAGCGCATTGGGGCAAGCACGTCATCCTGAGTCCGGACCATTTGCGCGCGCAGTACCCGCGGTGGGACGCGTTCCGGCGGATGCGTGCTGCGCTTGATCCCGATGGCGTGCTGGCCAACGACTTCTCCCGGAGGTTCGGCCTGTGAACATGCCCCTGATCGCCCTCACGGGCGCGACCGGTTTCATCGGACGCGCGCTCATCGACGCGCTGGCGCCGACGGCGCGTCTACGCGCCTTAGTGCGGCGACACGACGCGCAGTCGGAGCCGCTGGTGCGGCGCGGCACGGAACTCGTGTTTGGTGATCTCGCAGAACCCGACTCCGCGACCCAGTTGGTGCGTGGGGCGGATGTCGTGATCCATTGCGCCGCCCACATGGGGCTCGCGGATCCCGCACGGAGCTATGCGATCAACGCGATCGGAACGGAACGGCTGGCCCGCGCCGCGCGGACGGCGGGCGCAGGCCGGCTCATCTATGTCAGCTCGATCTCCGTGCTGGGCGCCACGCGCCGGCCGGAGAACGTGGTTACCGAGGACGACGAGCCCGAGGATACGGGCCGTCTCAACGCGTACGCAGGGAGCAAGTATCTCGGCGAGTGCCGCCTGCGGGATGCCGCGGGTGGGGACCTGTCCTGGTCTATCATCCGGCCGACCAATGTGTACGGATTGGGCTCGGGACCGTGGTTCCGCAACTGGCTGCGCGCCATCCGCCGCCTTCCGATCGCCGTGGGAGACGTGGCCATCGACGTGGTGCACGTGGAGGACGTCGCGCAGGCGCTGTGTCTCGCCGCCGGCATGCCCCCGGGCGGGAACCATGTTCTGCATGTGAGCCACGAGATGGTGAAGCTCAACCTTTACGTGCAGGCGCTCGGTGATCTGGCGGGCCGGCGGGTACGCACGTTGCCACCGCGACTGGATGCGCTCGCACGATGGGTGATCGAGCGCGGGTACCGACTGGCGTCGGGCCGGCACATGTCGATGGCGCTCACCCGGTCGGTGCGATATCCGCACGAGCGGGCGCGGGCTCTGCTCGGCTATGCGCCGCGGGTCCGGTTAGTCGACGGACTCCGGATGATGGCCGAGCAGTATCGGCGTGCGTCCGCCGAGGCTTAGGATTGTTGTGCTGGAGAGGCGCCGGTCGGAATCGAACCGACGAATCGAGGTTTTGCAGACCTCTGCCTTACCACTTGGCTACGGCGCCAGGGCGTCAAAAGTCACTAATTCAGAGCCCTTTCTCAACCCACTCGTGTGACTCGGTAGCGACGAAGGCCCGGGCGAGCGGGCCTTCGTGCAACCGGGGGCCTTGTACCGGGTCAATCGGTCAATGGAACGTCACGCCGACCTGCAACGCGATGATGTTTGTGTGGAACCCGCTCGCGGAGCCGAAACCCTCGACGTCGATGTCGGAGTTCCCGGACATGGCATAGGTGAGCGTGGGCACGATCGAGATCATCTTGCCGACGCGGATATCATAGCCGGCGCCTAGCATCAAGGCCGGGGCGCTGCTCGAAACGTCCGGTCCGCCTTGCTGGTAGGTACCGTTCAGCGTGTAGTAACCCACCCCGCCCTTCAGGAAGAAGCCGCTCGTGACTGTGGGGTAGAAGTACGCGCTCGCCGTGACGTAGCCTACCGTGACGTCTATCGGGACGTCGATGCTCTTGTCGTTGGGGGAACCGATCCACGTGTTAATCTCGCCCCCGAGCAGCCATTGGGCGCCGAGGCGTCCTCCCAATTTCAGGTACCCACTGCCGCCGGTCGTTGACTCGAGGTCACAGCCGTCGCAATCCCCGCTGCCGTTCGCGCCGCCGATTCCGAATCCGATCCAGAATCCCTCCCGCGTCTGTGGCTTTCCCTGGGCGGCCACCACCGCTGCTCCCGCAAACACCAGCACCAGCAGAACCGACGGCAGCCTATTGAGGATCCTCATGGTCCCTTCCTTGGTAGGTGGAACGGGTCGAAGGCTGGTCCTGCCAACCCTCTAAGAGGGGGCGTGGCTTTCGGGCTGTCAACACGTCTATCCGCATCACAACGAGGAGGACTACGGTCCGTTTCTCAACCCATCGCCGCGAGGCGATCCATGAGCTCGGCCGCGCCGGCGAGCACCTCCTGATCCTCCTTTGATAGCTGCGAGACGCCCTGGGCGAGTCGCGCCACGCGCCGCGCGCGGCCTTTGTCCAACAACCGCCGGCCCGCCGCGGTTGCCTCCACCAGCTGCACCCGGCCATCGCGTGAATCGCTGACCCGCCGCACGAGTCCCCGGCGCTCCAGCCCCGCCACCAGGCGCGTAATCGTCGGCGGCCGCACCTGCTCTGCCTCCGCCAGGGCGCTCATGGTCACCGGACCCCGAAACACGATCACCGACAACGCCGACGCGCGCGGTCCGGACAGGCCGATCGCCTTGTCTTCGACGCGCAGCCGCCGCAGCACGTGTATGGCCGCGGAGTGCAGCCGGTCGGCGATCGTCCGGACCGTGCCGGGTGGGGCTTGACGGGAAGCGGCAAACATAATTGCTTAGCTAAAGCTAACTAATTACTCCCGGAGGGACAATGGCCACCGCAGCACCCGAGCTCGCTCAAGTCACCAACGTCGTGCACGATCTCGACCGCGCCGTTCGATTTCACCGCGACGTGCTCGGCCTTCCCCTGCTCTTCCAGGCTCCGCCGTCGCTCGCGTTCTTTCAGTGCGGCGCGGTGCGGTTGATGCTGTCGCCGCCCGAGAACGCCGAGCAGGATCATCCGGGCTCAGTGCTGTATTTCCGAGTGAGCGACATCGAGGCGGTGCATCGGACCCTGGTTCAGCGCGGCGTCACATTCGTGGGAAAGCCCCACCGCGTGCACCAGGCGGCGGATTACGACTTATGGATGGCGTTCTTCCACGATCCCGACAACAATCCGATGGCGCTCATGGAGGAGAAGCGGAAGGCCTAGTCCTGCGAAACGACGAGGCGACCGCGACGCCCGCGACGAGGATGTTTGCCACGATCACGGGCAGCGAGTGGATCAGCACGCCGTAGAGCGCCCAGAACCCGGCGGCGACTGCCTGCACGCGCCGCAGCGACGTTGGCTGTGTGGTGAAATAGGACACGAGAAACACCGCCGTGGCGAGCCAGCCGATCCAGTCGACGCTTCTCATCGCGCGTGCTCCTTGCGTGGCTTCAGAACGAGAATCCCTGCCTGAGTGTGAAGGCCCACCGCTTGCCCTTCATGCCCTGCCCGAATCGGTAGCCAAACGCGAGCTCCACCGCTTCGCCCTGGACCGCACGCGTGGGCCCGAACCGCAGCGAGGTCCCCACGTTCCCTCCCTGCCGGGGGGGCTCATCGGCATACCACGCCCCCCCATAATCGATGAAGGGCGCCAAGCCCAGCGCCATCAAGCCGAGCATGTTGTCCGCCACGAGAATCCGGTCTTCCAGCACGAACCATGTCATTCGCGTGCCGGTGAAGTCGTGGATCCCGAAGAGCCGTGGGTTCCGCTGCTCCAGCCACGGATCGAACTCGCGCCCCGGTTTTGGATTGGTCAACAGTCCGGCTTCTCCATGCGCGATCAATGTGTGGCGATCGATATTCTGGCTCACCACGGTCATACCAGCGCGCGTCCGGGTCGAGTCGAGCCCCCCGCCCGTGGCATCGGCCTGCACCATCACGAAGCCTTTTTTCCAGACCGCCGACGTCTGGGCGTGCGCTTCGTACCCGACGCCCGATTCTATCACCGCGCCAAGCCGCATGCTCGTCGAGAGGTCGACATCTTCGCGCCGCGCGTAGGAGTTGAAATGTTCGAGCACGCGAAACCGCACGGAGCCGACGTCGATCCCCGCGCGCACCGTCGTGAACAGCGAGCGAGGGAACGGCGTCGTACCACTATCCGCGAAGTCCTCACGGCGCCACTCCCAGCCGGCCCACAGATGCTGGTAGGTGTGGCTGTTGGGATGCAACGCGATCCCGCCCGTGATTCCGACGCGCAGCAGGCGGTGCCACTGAGTGAGGATCAACGAGTCATCGCGAAAACTCAGCACGCGCTCGTCGGCGGTCTGCCCGTATGTCATGACCGAGTGCGGGGCGGCCGTTTCGTGAAACGGCAGCCCGAACAGCCACTCGCCTTGATTGCCATCCGACAGCGCCGCGTATTTCGCCCGCAGTAACGTGCGGCGCCCAACGAAATGCGGATTGATGAACGCCAAATTGAGATGCGTGCGGTCGGGGTTCACCCCGTACACGACCGCCAGCTGCGTCGCCGTCCCCAGGAAATTGCGCTCGATGAATCCGAGCTCCCAGGTCTGGTCGCCGCCGACATTCGAATAGTTCGCCTGCGGCTGCGTGCTCCACCCGTCGGCCGTCACCGCACGAATCGCGAGCTTGTCGCCCGGCTGGGCGCGCAGCGTATCGACACGGACGAGCCGGAACACGCCCAGCGTCCGGAGCGCGCGCTCGCTCTCCTCGAGCCGCGCGGGGTCGAACGGATCACCGGGGTTCAGCAGGAGCCGGCTGCGAATCACCGATTGCCGCGTCCGCATGTGCAGCCGGTTCGCCAGATTGGCAACCCAGTCGGGGGCCGCGTCCTCGTGGTCGAAGATGTTGCCATTCTGGATGATGATGGTGTCGATCTGCTGGACCGGCCGCGTAGAATCGGTTTGGGCGGTTAAGCGACTTAGCGGTTGGGCGGTTAGCAACGTAACCAGTCCAACCGCCCCACCGCCAAACCGCCCAACCGCCTTCAGGGCCGCACCCCGTGGATTCGCTGGCGCAGCCGATACGTCGCGTGCCTGGTGGGATCGTCCCATGCCGTGAAGTACAGCGTGGCGTCGATGCGGCCCGCGATCTGGCGCAGGCCCCGCGTCTGAATCGTGTAGGTGCCGCGCACGGAATCGGGGCGCAAGGGACGACAGAGGCAGGTTACGGTGGCAGCAGCGGGAATGGCATCGCCCAGCGAGTAGGCATGATCGGCGGCGCGCGCCCGGGCGTCGCCGATGTCGAGCGCAATCGTCAGCGAGTACTCGTCGCCCGTTCCCTCACTCGGATCGAAATCGAATTGCGCCAGCACGACGTCTTCTCCATCCACTGCCGTCGTGTCGACGCGCACATGCACCACCGTATATCGTGGATCCGTCTCGACCACCACGCGGCCGTGCTGGTCCCACTCGCCTTTCTGTTGCACACCCTGCGTATCGCCGGGCCGCGGCAAAATATCGCATCCCGTTACGACTGCTCCGATCAGTACACACTCAAGTACCGCTCGAGCTCCCACTCGCTCACCTTTCCAATGTACTCCTGCCATTCCTCGCGCTTGGCCTCGACGAACCGTTCGTAAATGTGCGGGCCCAGCGCGTCCCTGATGACGTCATCCTTCTCCAGCATATCGAGCGCCTCGTGCAGATCGCGCGGCAGCTCGTCGATGCGGTACTTGCGCCGCTCGCGGAAGCTCATCTCAAAGATGTTCTTGTTCACGGGATCGGGCGGCGTGAGTTTCTGCTCCACGCCGTCGATTCCCGCCGCCAGCTGCACCGCCAGGCCGAGATACGGGTTCGCGGACGGATCCGGCATCCGCAGCTCGCACCGCGTGCCCGTGCCCCGCCGGTCGGGAATCCTCACCAGGGGCGAGCGATTCCGCATCGACCAGGCAACGTTCACGGGCGCCTCGTACCCCGGGACCAGCCGTTTGTAACTGTTCACCAGCGGGTTGGTCACGGCGCAAAAGCCGCGGGCGTGCGTCAACAGACCGGCAATGTACGACAACGCAACCGCCGACAGCTCCCACTGCGCCTTCGGGTCGTAAAACGCGTTGGTGCCGCCCTTGAATAGCGACTGATGGGTGTGCATGCCCGACCCATTCTGCCCGAAGATTGGCTTGGGCATGAACGTCGCGAGAAAGCCGTGGCGGTAGGCGACGTTGCGCACAATGAAGCGGAACGTGGCCAGGTTGTCCGCCGTCTGCAGCGCCTCCGCGTAGCGAAAATCGATCTCGTGCTGACCCGGCGCGACCTCGTGATGCCCCGCTTCCACCTCGAACCCCATCGCCACCAGATCCTTCACGATCAGCCGGCGAATCTCCTCCGCACGGTCGACCGGCGTTTGATCGAAATAGCCGCCACGGTCGTGCGTCTCCGTGGTCGGATCGCCACTCGCGTCGAGTTGGAAGATGTAGAATTCGGCCTCGACACCCGCCATCATCTCGAAACCGAGCGCCTTGGCCTTGGCGATTTGGCGTTTGAGCGCCTGCCGCGTGCACCCCGCGAACGACGTTCCGTCCGGGTTGTAGATGTCGCAGATCACGCGCCCGACCTTGCCGGCGGCATCGCCGTTGGGGAGCACCCGGAACGTCTCGAGGTCCGGCCGCAACACCATGTCCGATTCCTCGATCCGCACGAACCCCTCGATCGAGGACCCATCGAACATGATGTCGCCTTCGAGCGCCTTCTCGAACTGGCTCTCCGGCACCTCCACGTTCTTGTTGACGCCGAGGATGTCGGTGAATTGCAACCTGAGCGAAGTAACGTCTTGCTTCTTCGCTACGTCGAGGATTTCGCGTTTGGTTGTCATGGAAGGAATGGGCGGCAGAGGCGGCAAGGGCGGTAAGGTTTCTACCCTGCCGCCCCTGCCGTCCTTGCCGCCCTAGCTGTCAGACGTCGTAATAAAGGAAGAACTCGTAGGGATGGGGGCGCAACGCCACCGCGTCCACATCCTTTGCCTTCTTCATTGCCAGCCAGGTGTCGATCAGATCCTGCGTGAAGACTCCACCCTCGAGCAGGAAGGCGTGATCGGCTTCCAGCGCCGCCAGCGATTCCTGCAGACTTCCGGGCGTGTTCTTCACATGCTTCCGCTCCTCCGGCTCGAGCTCGTACAGATCGACGTCCATCGGCTTGGGCGGCTCGATCTTGTTCTTGATACCGTCGAGACCGGCCATGAGCAGTGCCGCGAACGCGAGGTAGGGATTGGCCGAGGGATCCGGCGCCCGGAACTCGAGCCGCTTTGCCTTCGGCGACGTCGAGTACATCGGGATGCGGCAGATCGCCGAGCGGTTGCGCTGCGAGTAGATCAGGTTGATCGGCGCCTCATAGCCCGGCACCAACCGGCGATAGCTGTTCGTCGTCGGCGCCGCGAAGGCCAGCAAGGCCGCCGCGTGCTTGATCAGCCCGCCGATGTACCACCGCGCCGAGTCGGAGATCAACGCGTAGCCGTTCTTGTCGAAGAACAGGTTGTTCGTCCCGTTCCACAGGCTCATGTGGACGTGCATCCCCGAGCCGTTGTCGCCGAACATCGGCTTCGGCATGAACGTCGCGGTATAGCCGTTCGCGGCGCAGACGTTCTTCACGATGTACTTGTACATCATGATCTGATCCGCCATGCGTGTCAGCGTGCTGTAGCGCATGTCGATTTCCGTCTGACCGGCCGTGCCCACCTCGTGGTGATGCACTTCGACTTCGATCCCGGCCGCGATCATGGCGAGCATGATCTTGGACCGCAGGTCCTGCAGCTTATCGGTGGGCGGAACCGGGAAGTATCCCTCTTTATGTCGAGGACGGTGGCCCAGGTTTGCCGTGCCGTTTGTGCCGCTATTCCAGATGCCCTCATCAGAATCGATGTGGTAGTAGCCTTCGTGCGCGTTCTGATCGAAGCGCACCGAGTTGAAGATGTAGAACTCCGCCTCGGGCCCGAAGTACGCTGTCGTGGCGACGCCGCTCTTCTTCAGAAACGCCTCCGCCTTGCGCGCGACATAGCGCGGATCCCGAGAGTAGGGTTCGCGGGTGATCGGGTCGACGATGTCGCACGTCAGAGACAGCGTCGGCACCTGCAGGCAGGGATCCACGAACGCGCTCGCCGGATCCGGAATCAACAGCATGTCGCTCTCGTTGATCGCCTGGAAGCCGCGGATCGACGAGCCGTCAAAACCCAAACCGTCCTTGAAGGTGTCTTCCTCGAGCTCCTTCAGCGGAATCGAGAAATGCTGCCAGGTGCCGGGCAGGTCCGTAAAGCGGACGTCGACGACCTGGACTCCGGCTTCCTTGGCGCGGCGAATCACATCCGCGGGCGAAGGGCCGACAGTTGTTTTCGCACCACCGGTGACGGTGGGTTCCAGCGTAGCAGTCATGGAGTGGGATCTCCTTCCCGGGTCGGTGAAGCCATTCGCAAGCGGTGGGCCATGCGGGAAAGTAGAGGGCATTCACAGGGGTGTCAAGAAAACCGTGCAGAATGTGCAGAAAAATCGGCTCAAGCCACTTTTGTACCCCACGAATTGTGCAGAATGCTTGCGGAAACCTGCGGCTATTGCGCTACAGTGACTCCACGAAGTGCAGCAGTTCCACCGCGGAAAACTCCCCGAATCGCTCCTGAATCTCCTTTTCTTGCCACTCAAGGAAGATCCAGCCGGTCATCTTGTGCTGCTGGCCGCTGACGAAGTGGATTCGACCGCGCACCGCGCCGAGCGAGGTGTCCGGCTGTCCCTCGAGGTAGACGTCCCAACGCTGCTCACCGCGCTTCAACTCCCCCATGTGCTTGCCGTATTCGGTAGCCGCCATGCGCCTTACACTACTGGCTTTCACTCCGCCCGCCAGCCCGCCCCGCCCGCCCCGCCCGCCCCGCCCACTCCGCGCGAGTTACATTCCCACGCCTATGACATGTCAGGCATGTGGGGCCTCACTCTCGCCCGGCGCGCGCTTTTGCCATAAGTGCGGTGCTGCGGTTGCCACCGTCTCAGCCACCGGGTGGCGGGCCGGTCTTCCGTGGGGGCTGGCGGGCGCGGCAATGGGCGCGCTGATCACCGTTGTCGCCATGCGATCGGTCTCATCGCCGGCGCGCAGCGACGAACCCCGAGCTTCAGTGGCCCCCTTCGCCAGTGGCGGTGCCGGGGGGGGCCGAGTCCCGGACATCTCGCAGATGTCTCCCGCGGAACGAGCCACCCGCCTGTACAATCGAGTGATGACGCTGGCAGAAGCGGGGAAGCAAGACAGCGTACAGTTCTTCCTTCCTATGGCGCTCACCTCATTCGCCCAGCTGCCGGCCCTCGATGAGGACGCCCGCTACCATATCGGGATGCTCAAGCTTGCGGGCGGCGATCCCGCCGCCGCGCTGGCCGAGGCGGACACGATGCAGCGCTCCAGTCCCACGCACCTGTTCATTTTCGTCCTGCGCGCCCACGCCTACCAACAGCAGGGGAACACTCAGCAGGAGCGGCGCGCATATGCGGATTTCCTGCGCAATGAGCCCGCCGAAACTGCCAAGAACCGGCCCGAGTACACCGACCATTCGGCGTCGCTGCAGAGCTTCAAAAGGGAAGCTGCGCGCGTAACCGGGACCCGGCCCGGCGCTTGACCACGCTCTCGATTTCTCGCATCCCCCATCCCGGCGTCATTCACGTCGCGCACAGCCCCGACGCCGATGACGCGTTCATGTTTTGGGCGATGGCCGCGGGTAAGATCGATACCGGCGGCCGTCGTTACGTCCACGAGCTCGGCGACATCGAGAGCTTGAATCGCCGATCGCTCGCCGGCGAATTGGAGGTCAGCGCCGTCTCGTTGCATGCCTACGCCTATCTCGCCGATCGTTACGCGCTCCTCGCACACGGCGCGAGCATCGGCGACCGGTACGGGCCGCGGATCGTCGCGCGCGAGCCGGCGCCAGCCGATGCTCGCGCCGCGCTCGCCGACCGGCTGGTCGCCGTCCCGGGCGAGTTGACGACGGCATTCCTGACTCTGCGGTTGTACCAACCGGCTGCGCGTCATGTGGTCGTCCCCTTCGATCAGATCGAGGATTTCGTTGCCGCCGGGAAAGCCCACGCCGGATTGTTGATTCACGAGGGCCAGCTGACGTATGCGGATCGTGGCCTGCACCTGTGGGCGGACATGGGCGAGTGGTGGTATCAGGAGACGGGTCTGCCGCTGCCACTCGGCGGCAACGTGGTCCGGCGTGATCTTGGTGACGACTTGATGCGCGCGATCGCGCGTGACCTGAAGGCGAGTATCGAGTACGGCCTGGCCCACCGCGCCGAAGCCCTGAAACACGCACAGGAATTCAGCCGCGGTCTCGACACGAAACGCACCGACGAATTCGTGGGCATGTACGTGAACGCCTACACCGTGGATTACGGCGCGACCGGGCGGCGCGCCGTCACCGAGCTCCTCTCGCGCGCGCGCGCGGCGGGCATCGTTCCCGGACCCATTGCTCTAGCGTTTGTCGCGGCCGATTCCTAGTTTGGCGCTGGCGTTATCAAGGAGCCGTGGTTGACGGCACAGCCGGGAATCGTCACCGTCCTCGTCGTCGATGACGAAGAGCCGATCCGGAACGCGTTGCGGAAATTTCTGAAGCAGCAGCAGTTTGAGGTCTACGCGGCGGGCTCTGCCGATGAGGCGCTGCAGCAACTGCGGCTGCACAAGATCACGCTGATGCTCTCCGATATCCGGATGCCCGGAACCAGCGGAGTCGATCTCGTACCGCAGGCTCTCGAGATCGAGCCGGAGCTCGCCATTCTGATGCTGACCGCGGTCAACGACGCGACCAGCGCCGCGCTCTGCATGCAGCGCGGTGCGATGGACTATCTCACCAAGCCGATCGAGCTCGCCGATCTCGGCCGCGCCGTCCAGCGCGCGCTCAAGCGGCGCGAGATGCTGCTCGAGAATCGCCATCTGAACGAGTGGCTGAAGGAAGAAGTCACGACCCGCACCGCCGAGCTGCAACGCGAGCGGCATCGACTGGAGCGCGTCTCGACCGCGACGCTCGAGGCCCTCGTCAACGCGCTCGAAGCCAAGGATCCGTATCTGCGTGGTCATTCCGCCAGAGTCGCGGACCTGTCGGCCAATATCGCGACCGAACTGGGACTCTCGGAGGAAGATGTCGATCGCGTTCGCATGGCCGGCCGACTCCACGATCTGGGCAAGATCGGCACGCGGGACGCAGTCGTTAGTAAGGAAGGGCCGCTCACCGTCGAAGAATTCGAGCACGTGAAGCAGCACGTCATCATCGGCGCTCAGATTCTCGCTCCCCTGACGCACCTGGGCGATGTCGTCTCGATGGTGAAGAGCCATCATGAGCGCTTCGATGGGACGGGATATCCGGACGGCCTGCGTGGCGAGGAAGTGCCGCTGGGCGGCCGGATCATCGCCGTCGCGGAAGTTTACGATGCCCTGACGACAGCCCGGCCGTATCAGGACCAGATGAGCCCCGAACGGGCCGTGGAACGCATGGCGGATCTCTCCGGCACGGTGCTCGATCCCAGCGTCTACGATGCTCTCGTCAGGATCGTGGGCCGGCGGCAAACGCTCGTATTTCTCGACGAAGACGTAGGCCCGGCCGTATAAAAAGACCAAACCCCGGAGCGAGAAGCACCCCGGGGCTGGCGGTCGGGCGAAGTGGCCGTCACACTTCGACCGCGACCTTTGGAATAACGTGCAGCGATAAATCCAAGTTTCACACCATTAGATGCACCAAGCCGCTGAACGGTTGCACTACCAGCGCTTCACTCGCCCGACCCGCGACATGGTAATCGTTTCGGCTTGAGACCCCCGCCGCAGCACGATCTTGGTGTTCGACGCCCCCCATCCTATTCCGGTTGGGCCGAATACAACGACCGGGTTCGAGACTTCCATGTCGACGCCGTGACTGGCGGGTCCCGGCGTGCGCCACCATGGAACCCAGCCCTGCGATTCGAATCGGTCCACTCGGAGAGTGTCGTTATTGAACGTCACTCGTGCGCGCGTCGCCTGCAGGACCGCGCCGTGCCGGCCGACGGCCAGGGCCGTCGTCACGTCACGGGCCGCATGCTCGGTGGCGAGCCAGTCCATCAATCGCGCCGCCCGAGGGAGCCAAAGGGCCGTCAGGAGGGCGGCGATGCAGCTGACGACCATCAGTTCGAGCAACGTGAACCCCTTGGGCATCCACCAGTTATAGCTGTCAGCGAAACCCTTCCGTCACCTGAAAAATTCGGCGAAAAGCCAGAAAACGCGCCGTTTGCGGTCTAACGCCCCGGCCTGCCAAACGCTATGTTGGTGCCCGTGATGGTCTTGGCCTATCGGCATACCGGCTGCACATGACGCGCGCGATGACCACTGACTCCAAAGCGCAGCGTGCGGGACTGCCCCATGCGGTCTTTCTGCAGCGGGTGACCGACGAGCCGGCCATGTCCCCCGAGGTCCGGCTCGGCCAGGGCGCCTTTCTGACGTTGCGGTTCGTCGACCTGCTCGCTCCCGATCGCGAAGCACCGACCCCCGACGTGTTCCGCTATCAGTGGGCCGCGACCGAGCGCTATTGCGCCGAGCTCGCTGGCGAAGGCACTGAGGCGTCCCATCTCAGCTGCATCGTGCGCTCGGCGAGTGAGGCGCAACGGGCTGGGGACATCAACCTGGTGGCCCCGGCGCTATTCGCGTACGCGCTCTACCTCGAACAGGAATCCCACTACGAGGAAGCCCAGGACGCCCTGCAGACGATGATCGAAGTCGGCGGTGACAGACTCCGGCCATCTTATGCCGTCTCCGCGTGGATGCGCTTGGGTCGAGTGCGCAGACTACAGACGGACTTTGACGGGGCGGTACTCGCATACTCCGAGGCCGGTCAAGTCGCGAGGGCCTCTGGCGACAGGCATTCCGTTCTCTCGAGTCGGGTTGGCATCAGCAACGTCTTCTACTTTCGCGGCAACCTACCCGAGGCTGAGCGTGGCTGGCGGGAGTTGTTGGCCGATGCCCGCGAGGGAGGGTTCCGCGAGATCGAGGCACAGGCGAGCCACGGTTTGGGAAACCTTCTCCAGCGCCGCGGCCTGCCTGACGAGGGCGCGCCTCATCTGTGGTGCGCCTATCAGCTCTACGAGGATGAGGGAGACCAACTCCGGGTCTTGACCGACTTGGGAATCGCTCTCCTCGCCTTGGGCGACTTGGATAGTGCGGAGCGCGCCTTGAGCGAGGTTGCTCGCCGAGACCGACCTGGCGACAGCCGCACGAACTCCTTGATCGAGCTCATGCAGTGCGCGTCCTTCCGGCGCGACCGGATTGGGTTTGAGCGGCTGCGCGACGAGTGTCTCGCCGATCTCGATCAACGCGCTGCCAACATTCGCGCCGATTACTACCTGAAAGTCGGCATCGGATTGGCGCGCTTCGGTAATCTCACGAAAGCTGAAACGAATGCCCGTCACGCGCTTGAGATTGCGAGCGCGCATGGCTTGCACGAACTCGTATTCCGCATCGAGCGGATGCTCGATGGGCTCCGCGAGAGCAAAGTGCCCGACGAGGTTCCAGGCATCGCCGCGAAGCCCATCGTGCAGACTGACGCGCTCAGGGAGGTTTCTGCCTCCCTGGTGGCGCTCAGCCGTTAGCGGCAGACGTTCGGATTGTTCGTATCGCAGGTTGTCTCACGGCTCGGACCCGATGCATCCGCACAGGCTGCGGCGGTGAGGGCGAACGACACCAGGAGCAGAGCGACGGCGAAGCGGATGCGGCGCGACATGAGACCTCCACGGTCGAGTTGAACTGGGGAGCGGCACACACCGCCAACTTGCGCGTTAAGGGTTGCGACGTTTAGGGCGTTTTTGCGGCATCGTAGGGCGATTTTGCGGCAATTGAGAGTTCTTTGGGAGGAAGCGCGGGGAAATGCTGGTCCTAGCAGCGGTTCCCGATCTGCAGTTCCAGAAGCTCCGGGGGGCGGTGGCTCCGCGATTCGCCGTGGCGCACGCGTCGACGTGGGACAGCGCGCTCGAGACGATCCGCAGCCGTCTCGTCGAAATCGCGTTCGTCGATCCGGGGCTCAGCGGCGTTGCGAGCGGTCAGGAAATCGAGCGGCTCCACGTCCTGTTCCCGTCGCTGCGCTTGATCCTCTACACGTCGATGACGCCGCAGCTCGCGCCCGTACTCCTCTCGCTGGGCCAATGCGGCATTCGGCAGGTCGTGCTGCGCGGGGTCGATGATCATCCGGAAGGACTGTTCAACCTGGTGTCGGCCGAAGCCATGAATGCGGCCTCCCACCGCCTCCTCGACCAGCTGACCGCCGCGCTCGCTCCGCTGCCCCGCGAGCTTCGCTGGGTTTTGGAAGACGCGCTGCGCACGCCTGGGGTCGTGCAGACGGTACAGCAAGTCGCCGCGCGGGCACACGTCGATCGCGGTACCTGCGCCCGCTGGTTCGCGCGCGCCGGCCTGCCCAGCCCCCGGCACATCCTCGCGGCGGCGCGCGTGCTGTACGCACACCGCCTGCTCCAGGACCCCGGCTTCACGATCGAGGACGTCGCGAAGCGGCTCGGCTACGCGCAGGCGAAGACGTTGCAACAGCACGCCCGCACGTACCTGGGTCTCACGGCCGGCGAAATGCGCCTCTCACTCACCGCCGACGAAGCGACCGTGCGGATCGTCCAGGGATTCCTGACGCCGGCCCGGCGCGAGGTGGCGGTCAGCGCCTCATGATGACGTCACCACCGCGTAAACCGCCGACGATCCTCATCGTGGACGATGAGGCTGGCCTGCGGCGTGTCCTCGAGCGGTTTCTGGAACGCCAGGGCTATCGAGTGCTGTCCGCCGGGACGGCGGAGGCGGCGTACGAACTACTCGGCGCGGAGACCGCCGATGCCCTGTTGCTCGACATTCACCTGCCCACGATGTCCGGCCTGGCGCTGTACCTTGCCATCATTCATCGCTGGCCCGCGCTGGACGGGCATATTGCGATTATGACCGGTGATGCCGACGCTGAAGAGGTGCGGACCTGGCTCGAGCATCACCACTGCGTGGTAATTCGCAAGCCGTTCAACCTGCAGCAGGTGGCGGAATGGGTCTCGTCGGTGCTGCAGCAGAGTCGCTCGACAGGAGCGATGGACGCATGACGACGGTGGCACACGCAGATCCTCTGCATGTGCTTCGGGAATATCGCAATCTCGCGCCGTGGAACCTCCGCGACCTGTCGGTTCTGGTCGGCGCCGTGCTCGACGCCTCCGCCGTTACGCCGATCAACGCCGCCGCGCGCGCCGCGCCGAGCGAACGCACGATCCGCTTCTACGTCACGCGAGGCCTCGTCAGCCCGCCCGAGGGGCGCGGGACCGCCGCGACCTACTCCTATCGTCATTTCCTCCAGCTGCTCGCGATCAAGCTGCGGCAGATGGAAGGCGCCACGCTCGCGGCGATCACGAAGGACATGCATGACACCACGGGCGACGTGCTCGAGCGCCGCTGCGCGCAGGTGCTCGGCACATCGCTGCCGACACCCGACCGGCTGCCACTCAAGGGCGCCGACGGGATGCCCCGTGGCCGCTCGGGACGCGCGCTCACGGCCTGGCTGACACGCGACGCCGTCAAAGAGACAACCGGTCCTTCCACCTGGCGCCGCATCCCCGTGACCCGGGGCGTCGAGCTGCACGTGGACGCCGACCACCCGCTCGCCCGTCTCGGCTCGGACGACAGCGCTCTCGCTGAGACCGTGCGCCAGGCGATCTCGAAACTCCTGCCGCACAGCACGTAATACATCGGTAGGGGTCCTTTACCCGGAGACGACAAACATGTGGGTGCTGCTGGTAGTGGTCGTGATCGCCGGTTTGTGGGTCATCGGCGCGTACAACGGCCTGATCTCACTCAAGAACCAGACGGTCAACGCCTTCAAGCAGATCGACGTGCAGTTGAAGCGCCGCCACGATCTGATTCCCAACCTCGTCAATGCCGTGAAGGGCGCGATGAACTTCGAGCGCTCGACGCTGGAAGCGGTGATCCAGGCGCGCAACCAGGCGGTGAAAGTGAACGCGTCCGGGGGGGGCCCCGAGGCGATGAAACAGGTCAGCCAGGCCGAGAACGCGCTGACAGGCGCGCTGTCGCGCTTTATGGCCGTCGTCGAGCGCTACCCCGATCTCAAGGCGACGGGAAACATCGGCCAGCTTCAGGAAGAATTGAGCTCCACCGAGAACCGGATCGCGTTCGCGCGGCAGCTCTATAACGACACCGCGACGCAGTACAACACGAAGCAGCAGCAGTTTCCCACGACGCTGGTCGCCGGCATGGCACACGCGGCACCGGCCGAGCTGTGGGAGATCGAAGAGGCGGCGGAACGCGCGGTACCGCAGGTTGACCTCTCCGGACGGTAATCTCTTTCAGCAGCAGGAAGCCAATCGCCGGCGCACGACATGGCTGGTGATTGGCTTCGTGTTGTTCTTTGCCTGGCTGGGGTTCGGCGGCGATTACGTGTGGGCGGTCGCGGGGGAGGGCCGACACGCCTTCCCGTGGCTCGGCGTAATCCTCACGCTCGCGGCGGCCATCACGGTGTGGCATGCGTACAAGACGGGGCCGAAGAAAGTGCTCTGGGCAACCGGAGCGCAGGAGATCATCGACCCAGAGACCGATGCTGAGCGGCAGCTGGTCAATGTCGTCGAAGAGATGGCGATCGCCGCCGGAGTCCCGCGACCGCGGATCTGGGTGGTTCCGGACGACGACCCGAACGCGTTCGCTACGGGGCACGATCCGACCGACGCACACATCGCGGTGACCCGGGGACTGCTGCGGATGTGCAATCGTGACGAGCTCCAGGGCGTGATCGGCCACGAGCTCGGCCACGTGAAGAATCTCGACGTGCGATTGATGACGACGCTGGCCGCGCTCGTTGGGGCCGTGTTGCTAGTGCGTGACGGCATGGGCCGCATGATGCGTGTCGGGATCCCTGCAAAAAGCGGCGGGGGGAGCGTGGGGGGCGGGGGCGGGGGCGGCCGCAAGAGCAAGGACGCCGGTCCCTTGCTCGCGATTCTGCTGGCGCTCTGGATCCTCTCGTGGCTGATCGCGCCGCTCGTCACGCAGCTGCTCGCGTTCGCCGTGAGTCGGCGGCGCGAGTATCTGGCAGATGCGATGAGCGCACAATTCACCCGCAATCCGCTCGCGCTCGCGAGCGCGCTCGAGAAGATCGAAGGCGCGGCGACGCCGACGACGTCCATCAAGCGCGGCACGGCGCATCTCTGCATCGCCGATCCCCTGGGGCGGCGGTTTACGAACCGCGAGGGTTGGCTGGCCGACACTCTCGCCACGCACCCGCCCATGGGCATGCGCATCTCACTACTGAAGGGGATGGGCTACGCGCAGCTGAAGAAAGAAGGAGGTTTGGTGGGGTGAGCGGGTGGCTCAGCCGCCGCGCGCTGCGTACCATCCACGAATTCCGCGCCCATCTGGCGCGCTACAAGCTGCAGGAGCGTCGCATCGCGCTGGCCGAGCTCGCCAACGATCCCGCGATTACCGCGGCGGTCCAGGCGCACATGGCCGAGCATGGGATGTCGGAGCAGGCGGTGCGGCGGCAGGTCCGAAAGTATCTCCACGAGATCGTCCCGCACTTCAACGTCCTGTCGTACTACAAGCTCGGTTACAACATCGCGAAGATCCTGGTCAATCTGCTCTACAAGGTCAGCGTGGATTATCAGGACGAGCGCGCGCTGGAGCGAATTCCCAAACGCGACGTCGTCGTCTACCTCATGAATCACCGTTCCAATGCCGACTACATCGTCGTGGCGTACGTCCTCGCCCGCGGGGTCCACGTGAGCTACGCGGTCGGTGAGTGGGCGCGTGCCTGGCCGCTCGAGTACGTGTTCAAGTCGTTCGGCGCCTACTTCATCCGGCGCAAGTTCCGCGAGCCGTTATACCACACGGTGCTGGAGCGTTACGTCCAGCTGATCACACGCAACGGGGTGACGCAGGGGATTTTCCCGGAGGGAGGGCTATCGCGCGACGGGAAGCTGCGGCCACCCAAGCTGGGCCTGCTCGACTACATCAGCCGCACTTTGCTCGACCCGGGATTCGACCGCGACATCTGGTTTGTCCCCGTTGCTCTCAATTACGACCGTGTGCTGGAAGATCGTTCCCTGATTCGCGAGCTCATCAGCGAGCAGGACCGCCCCGGCCGGTTGTCCCAGCTGAGCACCGTGTTTTCCTATCTCGCGAGCAACACGGGACGGCTGCTGACGGGCCGTCTCAAGCGCTACGGCCGCGTCGCGGTGAACTTCGGGACGCCCTTGTCGCTGCGCGCGTGGCTCCGCGAGGCTGCCCCCGATGTGCTGCGGCTCCCTAAGGAGCGACGGCTGCCCGAGCTCGAGCGACTGGCCGGCGAGATGGTGACGCGCATCGGCGCGATCATTCCCGTGACGCCGGTGCCGCTCGCCGCGGCCGCGCTCCTCTCATTTGGGCAGACGGTGGTGGCTAAAGACGCTTTGCTGGAGAGAATGGACCAGCTGCGCGACCGTCTCACGGAGGTCAACGGCAAGGTAGTGCGCGGCGGCTCGCGCATCGCCGAGATCTGGGATCGCGCCTGGCGCATGCTGCGGATGCGCCGGCTGGTAATCGTGGACGGGGGATCTCTGGTGATTTTGCCGAAGGGAAGACCACTGCTCGAGTACTACGCCAACTCCATCGCGCACTTGGTGCCGATCCGCGGCCCACGCAAGCCGTTCCACAAACAACACGAGACCGACCCGGATCTCCCGAAACTCCTCGTTAGAAATACGAAGCCCCCGGGACGGCACTAAGGCGCGCCCGGGGGCCCCGACACATTGGCTACCCGGAGTCGAGGGCTTGCGCCCTTCGTTCTTCTCTCCGCCGCCACCTATGGACTGATTCGTCCTCGGTAGGGCAAGCAGAGGCTCCGGCTTCCATCCCCAAGCAACCCCGTCGGGTCGCTCGGTTCACCAATGTGGGTGCTACGGGTCAGATCGGGTCGCGGACCGACCTTCCGCACTGCACGTCGAGGCACCATTTCGACGTGGCTAGGGCAACGCGACTGGCCCCAGCTGTCCGACCCGGCGAGTTGACTCCCGGATCAACGAGCGCCTGAGCCCTTGGTTGCATCGGCGCCCTCCCCGGAATTTCCGTTCGGACTCGCTTTGAAGGCGTTGTTAGGACGCCAGGTCCCAACCCTTCCCTCCATCGCGCGTGAAGTGAATATATGCCCCACCTGAAAGCGCGCAAGTGCCGATGTTTCTTCGGGTTAGCTCACTTCGATGTGCATCGTCTGTGGAGAGTAAAGACTGCTCGCTCAATCCGTTCCGGCCTTCATCCACATGATGTGGACTTGTGAATCCACAGTACGCACGTTCCCACATCGGGGTATTTAGCCCTCTACGGCCACCTCGCAGTAGGCAAACGGCTCATTCGAGTCGGCCGGAACGAACAGAAAACCGGCGCCGCTCGTCGCAAACCAGCCGGCGAGCAGCTGTGTCGAACGACCGACCGCCGGCTCGGCGAACAACGCCTGGGTCCAGCGACGGATGTGACGCAGCTCCGGTGCGCGACGTGATAACAAACTCAGCGCTGCGCCCAAACCGTGCGTAGCTCTTAGAAAGTGTGCGATTGCGTGGCCGCGTTGTGCGAAGATGTACGAGCGGACTCCCGGCTCATCATACAGCAGGGTACCTTCGTACGGATCGGCTGGTGGCGCATCCATGCGGGGACCGAAATAAACGAAGACTCGCGCGTCTCCTTCGCGACGCTCGACGACGATCGCCGCGGAATCGGGACCGAGACGGGCGGCATGGACGAGATCTTCGGCGGAAAGGATGCCGACTTGCGCGGTCCACTCGAGCGCCGCGAGCGCTTGATCGAGCGGCAGCCCGACCGCGTCGTCGTAGGCGATGAGGCGTGGTGCTTCACCGGCGCGCTGAAAGAAATGTGCAAGCGCGTCGGCGCGATCTTCAAAGGTCCGGATGATGCGGGAAGTTGCGGGCACGGCCATCTGAGGATAATAACGGAGCAGTATTTCAACTGTTAGAGGAGTCGTCACAGGATGCTGGCTGGAATCGTGATGGTCATCACCGCGGTGGCGTATCCGCTCGTGGCTCAGGACACGACGCGGACCGATAGCGTGCCGCCTGCCCCTCCTCCGGCACCGGTTTCGCCCCCGCTCCAGCCGGCTGCGGCCCAGACACCCGCGCAGGTGTCACCGGCGCCCCCCCCGGCACCGACGCTCGAGCAGACCCGTTACATGGAAGGGTTGAAAACCGTTACGCGCGGCGTCGCGCAGATCCGTGATGGTGTGAACCGCGTCGCCCGCGCGCAGCAAGCGGACTCCGTGACGCGACGCAATGCCGCTCGCCGCCTTGGCGGTCTGTGCGGCACGGCCCGCTCATTCATTACCAGCGGACGGCCGAAGATGCAGGCGACGGCGTACGAGGATTCGCTGCGGATCCTGGCAAAGCAGCTGACCACGCGGCTCGACTCGCTCACCACGACCTTACCCACCTGCGAGAAGACTGCGGGAAATGATCCCGCGACGGTGTCGACTACTCTGACGGCGCGCCTCAAGAGCTACGATGATGCCTTGCTCGCCTTCCGTACGGCGCAAGCCGCGCTCAACAAACCCGACAGTACGAAGACAGTCAGCCAGCAGTAACTCAACGACTCTCGGTCTGCCACTGCTGCAACAGATCGGCGACGGCTTGCCGGGTATCAGCGAACCTGAGACCGGTGCCGATCGCCTGGAGTTTGGGCTGTGCGACCGTGCGTGGCAGCGACACGCGGAACGCCTCGAGAGCCCAGCGCCGAACGTACGTCCGCTCGTCGTCGAGGTGCTTCACCAGGAGATCGAGCGCCCGACTGCTTCCCCGCGCGGCGAATGCCGCGAGCACATGTAGCGCGAAGCGATCCTGGCCGGCGCGCGCTTCCACCGAATCGATTAGGGAGGTGTCGCCCGTCGTGGCGATGACACGGTAGGCTGCGATCTGGATCGCGTCCCGATAGGATGGCGTCGCCAGCGCCTGCAGGACGATCGCGCGACAATTCGCCGTGTCGGTGAGCGCCAATGTCGTCACGGCGGCCGCGCGAACGGCATCGCTCGAGTCGCTCGTCCAGGCTCGACGCGCCAGCGTGGCGGCTTGCGGACCGGCCCCCACCACGCTGCCGAGCGCTTCGATGGCGGCGGCGCGGACCTGCGCGGAGGTGTCGGCAGTCGCCGTCTGCAGCGGTGCCAAGGCCACCGACGGTGAGAAGCCCGCCAGCGCGCCAATTGCCGCAACGCGCACGAGGAAGTAGTCGGCGCTGGTCGCGGCCTGCGCTAACGCCGCGCCCGCAGCAGGATCTTTCGTCCGCTGGCTCAGCTGCGCGATGGCCCAGTGGCGGTTCCACAGGTTGGGATCACGCTGGAGCTGGGTAGCAAGCCAAGCGGTCGGCTGGTCGAAGCTCAGCTGCTTCAGGATCGCGTTGCCGTCGTCGAAGACCACCATCGTGGGCGCAGTCTTCACGTCCCGAACCAGAATCGTATCCTGACGCCGCGACAAGGGAGCGCGTACTGTCACGTCACCAGCCGCCGTGCCCACGCGAACGGTAACCGGCATGCGAAACACCGCCGGGGTCGTGAACCGCACGCCGTTGCTGTCTGCCTTGGACGAATCCTGCTGTACCTGCTGCACGACCAGCGTCACGCTGGACGTGCTCGAATCGTACTTCGCGGCAACGGCGAATTCCGGATAACCCGCCTGGTAGATCCACTCATCCCAGAACCAGTCCAGGTTCTCGCCGGTAGCATCGAGCACCGCCTGGCGGAAGTCGTCAGTGGTGGCGTTGTCGAGCGCGTGGTCCCGCAGGTAACGGTTCACGGCCGCCCAGAAGCGCTGCTCACCGAGGTACCGCTTCAGCATTTCCAGGACAAGCGCGCCCTTGGGGTAGATGTTATTGGAGCCGAGCGACGCCAGCGGCATGCGTCGATCCTGATCGATCTGCATGAACTGGTTGTACTCGTCCAGGTAATAGTCCTCCTCGGCGCGGGCGCCCAGCTTACGTGCCCAATACTGACCCGGCATGAACTCCGCGAACCCCTCGTTGAGCCACATGTTGGACCAGTTCTCGGTGGTTACGTAGTCACCGAACCATTGGTGTGACAGCTCGTGCGGAATCAGGATCCAGAGGTACCACGGGCGGTCCTGGTAGTCGCGCGACCCTGGCAGCCAGTCGATGAGCGTCGTAGCACTGACGTTTTCCATGCCGCCAAAGAAGTCGGCGACGGTGGTCTGCGCATACTTTGCCCAGGGATAGTTGACGCCGGTGAGGCGGGAGTAGGTCTCGATCATGTCCGGCGTGGCCTTGAACAGCGGGCGCGCGAGCGTCGAGTCCTCGTGATAGACGTAGTAATCGACGGGGATGTTGCGCCACGTGTCGTGAATCCTGGCGAGTGGCGCCACGATGATCGAAACGAGATAGGTGGCGGTTGGCTTGTTTTGCAGCCAGTCGAAGGTGCGGGAGCCGTCCTTGCTGACGACGTCAGAAACCAGCCGGCCGTTGGAGACACAGACCATGCCCTTGGGCACGGTCGCCACGACTTCCCATGTCATCTTGTCGTTGGGGAAGTCGTAGGTCGGAAACCAGAAGTGATTGTCATCGTCCTCCCCCTGGCTCCAGATCTGGCGGGGACGATGTGGCCGGCCTTCCGAATCGATGAAGGTGAGGCCGCGGCCGTTCGTGACAACGCCGTGGTAGGTAACAGTGAAGCGCGCCGTGTCGCCGAATCCAATGGGCTTCGGCAGGTACACGATCAACGTGTCGCCGTGACGTGACGTCCGGAGGGCGCTCTTGATCTGCAGCTTGGCACCGGCATCCAGAACTACCGAATCGAGTCCGGGCCGGCGGGCGACGAGCGTGGTCGTGACCCGCCCATCGAACGACGTCGAGTCCCAATCGAAATTCGAAACCTCGATGCGCTGGTGGATCAGGTCGTAGTCGTGCGAGCGGGTATAGTGGTCATTGGCAATACGTTCGGCGTTGGTCTGAGCGGGGAGCGACGCGGCCGCGCAACAAGCCGCCAGGAGAGCGGGTAACAGGCGCATCAATGTCCTCTAACGGGGGGTCGGGCACGGAATCTACCTGTGAAGTCCGGCCCTAAGTGGTGACGTAATGCTGTCGCTATACTGCCTGTGAGACTTATCGGCAGGCCGGATTGACAGGTCTCAACCTGCTCCATACCTTAGCCCGCGGTTCAAGCATACGTGGCACCGTCACCGGCTGTCTGCGCTTCCGCGAGGACCATATGTCTCGCGGATTTTTGCTTTGAGCCCGCCCCACGCCGCGGTGGCTTGGGTCGTTCCAGTCCGGGGCAGTGCCCCATTGTGCAGAGGTTACATGAGTATGGCAAAGGGCAAGGTGAAGTGGTTCAACGACGCAAAGGGCTTTGGCTTTATCGCGCAGGAGTCGGGTCCAGACGTGTTCGTTCACTTCACAGCGATCCAGGCGGAGGGCTTCCGCAGCCTCGCCGAGGGCGACAACGTCGAGTTCGATGTCGCACAGGGTCCAAAGGGTCTGCAGGCGCAGAACGTTCGGAAAGTCTGAGCGATCCGCTCCAAGGAACCGGGCCCGGGTCACACCGGGCCCGGTTGCTTTTTCATATATTGGCCCCATGACAGTACTCCCCCTGCTGTTTCTGCTGTCGCAGGCGCCCTCCCCCGCTTCCGTGGGAGGCCCTCCCCCGTTGAGCTACCGTGGCTTTGCCCCGGGCATGGCGTACCGTGATTTCGCCACCAGGGCTCGCGCGATGGCACGGCCGAAGGAGGTTTTGGGCTGCCAGACGATGCACAATACCGCCCAGGTGATGGATTGCGGCGTCCGTGTACGCGACGCCGCCGACAGCGCTGCGTTCTATCTCAGCGCGAATGTCATCGAAGGGCGGACCTCGGTCATCTCGTTCATCGACTCGGGCACGGTGTCGCTGCTCAAGCAGAGACAGAACGAGCTACGCAAGCAGCTCGGCACGCCGACGCGGCGCGAGCGCAGCATGTGGGAGTGGTCGAAGGGCGCGCGTTTTGTCCGGCTGAACTGGCGAGGCGCGAACGATTGGCGCGTGGTGTCGATCACGCTCAACGACCGCGACGTGATGAATCGGATTGCGAGCTACGTGCCCAAATCGAAATCCAAGACGAATTAACGTATGCCGTAAGCCGTACGCCGTACGCTCAGCTCACGGCGCGCCGCGCACGAGTTGCTCGGCCAGCCTTCCGATCCCTTGAGCTCCAACCAGCTGATCCATCCACCGTGGTGGCAACGCAGTCTCCCCATAGCGCGCGCCGAGCAATGCACCGGCCACTGCCGCATTCGTGTCGGTGTCTCCACCCGCCTGCGCGAGGTAGGTGAGCGATTCCTCGAGCGTGCGATCGTGGGTGACGAACCAGAACGCGATCTCGATGCAATGGACCACGTATCCCGCCTCGCCGGGGCGCACGATGGGAAGGTCGCCTTCCCCTTCGCGCGGCACGCGATGGATGGCCTCGCGCAGCACGCGGGGCGCGCGATCTCCGATGCGGTGCAGCACCTCTTCGATGAAGTAGATGTTGCCCCGCAGCAGCTCGCGCGCGGCGAGGTTCACCGCCACGGCGCCCCAAGTACACCGCTCGTCTGCATGGGTGATCGCCGCCTGCTGCGTCGAGACGCGAATCAGCCGATCGATATCGTCGTGGTAGCGAAGCGCCACGGGAATGCAGCGCATCACGCTGCCGTTGCCCGCCGACCGGCCCGGATTCTCCTGATACGCCAGGCGCCCGGCCTCGAACGGCTCTTTGCCGCGATCGATCAGCGTGAGCGCGCGCTTGGTCGTCAAGCCGATGCCCCGGCCGTCGACTTTCATCCATTTTACCCAGCGACCCGCCACGTCGCCGACGTCGAATCCCTTCGCCCCGAGCAGCGATTCGCCGAGCAGCAGCGCCATGGCCGCGTCATCGTCGTAGGGAGAGTTCTTGGGTGGCGGGGGGAGATCGTGCAGCCCATTGGGATACGCCTCCTTGATCGCTTCCGGCGTTCCCAACTGCTCTGTCGGGACACCCAGCTGATTGCCGGCGACCAGGCCCAACAACGCGCCCCGGGCGCGGGAGACCAGCTGTGGGTCCATTGGCTCACAAATTAATGGGAATCGTTCTGGCCGTGGTCGGGATCTATGTCGTCGTCTTGGTGGCGCTCTGGGCGATGCAGGAGCGAATCACGTTCCCGGCGCCGAAGGCGGCGCTGCCGGACCCCTTGCAAACCCTGGGCTATGGTGAAAAGGTCGAGCTGAGGATGCATGATGGGACGCAGCTCGTCGGTTGGTATTTGCCGCCCGTCTCCGCCGCTGCTCCACGCCGCCCCTTCGCCGCCGTCTTATGGTTTTACGGCAACGGCGAAACGATCGCCGACATCTGGCCGATCATCCGGGACTTCCGACCACCTCATGCCGCGCTGCTCGTCGTCGATTATCCCGGGTATGGCGGAAGCGGCGGTCGGACGACGGAAGCCGGCATCTACGAAGCCGCCGATCTCGCTTATGAGACGCTAGTCCACCGGCCCGACGTCGACCCACATCGCATCTTTGTGTACGGACGTTCTCTCGGCAGCGCCGCCGCGACCCATACGGCCGCGACCCACCGAGTGGCCGGGATGATCCTCGAGTCCCCGTTCACGAACGCACGCGCCATGGCGGCCCGCCACTACAGGATCTTTCCCAAGGTGTTGGTGCGGCTGAAGTTGGACAATCTCGCCAGAATGAACCAAATCCACTGCGCCACGCTCATCTTCCACGGCACCGCCGACATGCTCGTCCCGATCGACATGGGCAAAGAGGTGGCCGCGGCCGCGGCTGGGGGGGGGCCGGTCGAGTTCGTGATGATCGATGGAGCAGGCCACAATGAGACGTACGATCTGGGCGGGAAAGCTTACCGCGAAAAGCTCGCCGCGTTCGTCAAATGACGACGACCGGCTGAAGCTGGTCTTTCTCCTCCTCGAACAGACGCTGTGCTTCATCGAGTGCCCGCATCACTCGGGGCTCCTCGGGATTCGGGAATTTGCTGCTCGCGGCAACGCGGCCCGTGAGCTTGCGAACCCCCACCAGCGCGCGCGTGACCTCGCACCTCCCGAGATCTGGATCCGTATGTCCGGCGATGAGCAGCTCCTCATATAGAGGAAGGGCGGCGGGATCGCCGAGCACGTACAGCGACTCGAGAATCTTGGGTGCGAGGAAACGCCGCAACATCTCGTCGCCGCGAATCCGCTGGAACAATGCAATGACGTACAGCGCCTGCCCCGGATAGTAGCGCGTGGCTTCCACCGCGGCCGCCACAAACGCGTGATGGGCTCCCGGCGTCTGTAGATAACGAGCGAACAATGGCCACGCGTCCTTGGGATGCCGCTCGGCAAGCGCGAGAAACGCGAAATAGCGACGGCCCAGCGGGGCTTGCGTGTCGGCGATGACGGTGCGCAGACCGGCTACACCCCAACGCGCCCCGACCAGTGCCGCGGCAGAGGCGTGCTGCCAGCGTTCCAATTCCGGTACGCGGAATGTGACGATATGCGGATCAAGGAAGGCGCGGCACCGCTCCAGCACGGCGAGCAGGCGCCGGTCCAGCTCTGCCAATGCGGGTTCGAGTGTTTCGGTGTTGGCGCGACGCGCGAGCGCGAGGGCCTCCCACCCCAATTGTCCGAGACTCAGATCGTCCCACAGTGCGTCGAGCTCGGCGGCGTCGCGTGCGGTGAGCAGCCGCTCCAATCCCGCCGTGAATCCACACAGGCGCCGAGTCACATCCATGCTGAAATGTGGAAAGCGCGTGGATATTGCGCTATCCCATGGGCAGGCTTGACCTTGCTCGCACTCTTCCTCTCAACACCCGGAGGGTGGTTTTGCGCAGGCCCTACCGCACGCGGGCGATGAAGCCCACCGAGCCGCTGTTGTTGGGTACCGTCGGGCTGAGGTTGCCGACGAAGGTCCAGCGCACGTGGGTGACCAGGCGATCGTAGCCCACAGGCGCGCCGCCCGCGCCGCTCACCGGGACGTAGATCCACGTGCCGCCGCCGTTGTTCGAATACGCCACCGCCACCCCTAGCCCCGTCGTGCCGAGGTTGTTCGTCACGGAGCCGACCTTGAAATCGGCGTTGCTCGGCACCGTGTCGGTCAGCACGAGCGACTGCGCCGCGCTCCCGCCGCCATTGGTGAACGTCACGCTGTACGTCAGATCCGTACCCGGCGTCGTGGGCCCGGGTGGGACCACGCTGTTCGAGACCACGAGATTCGGCGCCGTGCGGGTCAACACCACGTCGTTGCCCGTGCCGCCGACGTAGCTGACCGTGAAGGCCTGACCACTGATGGTCGTCGTCGCGCCCTCGGCGACTCCCGCGAACGTGCCGACGATCGCGTCGCCGCCATCGTTCGCGATGATCGTGAAGGTCATCCCGTTCGTGGCCGCGAAACCCACCGTACCGCTCAAGACCGCGTTGGTCAGGTTGACCGTCCCCGTCACGTTGAGCCGGTCATACTGGGTGCCCACGGTCGTGCCGTTCAGCTCGATGCTGAACGCAGGCGCGCCGGCCGACAGGTTCACGTTGCCGCTGTTCAGAATGCCCGTGCCCGGGGCCGACCCGGGGGCCACGGCACCGCCCGCCGCTGTCGACGTGATCGCGCCGACCGTACCCGTGCCGCCCAAGGTGCCGCCATTCACGCTTACGGCGCTCGTACCTTGCGTGCCGTTCACCAGCAGCGTCCCCGCGCTCACCGTAGTCAAGCCTGTGTAGGTGTTGTTGCCGGAGAGCGTGAGTGTGCCGGCCCCGATCTTCGTCAGCGTGCCGGTCGTCGTCCCGATCACGCCGCTGATCGTCGTGTTGCCGGCGCCGGCCACTGTCAGCGCTTGCGTGGCGCCGCCGATGTTGTTCGAGATGGTCAGCGTGCCGCCGTCGGAGGCGATCCGCGAGGCGCTCGCCAGCGTGATCGCGCCGGAGACGGTATTGGCGTTCGCCAGGTTGCGGAGCGCGCCGCCGTTCGCGATGCCCGTGCCGTTCAGGGTCAGCGGCTCCGCGATCGCGAGGCCGGTGCCGTCCACCTGCAAGGCAGCGCCGGTGGCCACCGTGGTCGCGCCCCCTACCCCGCCCAGAGCAGTGTTGCTCTGCGCGTCGATCACGCCCGCGCTGATCGTCGTCAAACCGGTGTAAGTGTTCGCGCCGGACAGGGTCCAGGTGCCGGTCCCCGTCTTGGTCACGGCCAGAGCGCCAACGCCGTTTTGCAGCACGCCGGTGAAGGCGGTGGACGTGTTGTTGCCACCAGCATTTAGCGTGACCGCGGCGGCGCCGCCGTTCGTGACCGTGCCGCCTCCGGCGAGCGACCCGATCGTGTCGCTGAAACCGTTCATGTCGAGCGTGGCGCCGGCGGCGACAGTGACGGCGCTGCTCGCGCTCACCGCATTGGCGACACCGAGCCTCAGCGTACCCCCGCTGGCGGTGGTGGCGCCCGTGTAAGTATTCACGGCGCTCAACAGCAGGACGCCGGTGCTGTCCTTGGTCAGCGTACCGGTGGTGGTGCCGATCACTCCGCTGATGGTGGTGTTGCCCGCGCCTCCCACCGTCAGCCCTAGGCCAGCGCCGCTGATCGTATTCGACACGGTGAGGAGCCCTGCGTCGGAGTTGATGCGCGCGGCGCTCCCGAGCGTGATGGCGCCCGAGACCGTGTTGTTGTTGGCGAGATTGCGCAGCGCGCCGCCGTTCGCGACACCCGTGCCGTTCAGCGTGATCGGCTCCGCGATCGCGAGGCCGGCGCCGTTGATCCGCAGCGTCGCGCCG
Source organism: uncultured Gemmatimonadales bacterium (assembly GCA_963704805.1). Lineage (GTDB taxonomy): Bacteria > Gemmatimonadota > Gemmatimonadetes > Gemmatimonadales > GWC2-71-9 > 20CM-2-65-7. Next base: position 83,607 of record CAVPHS010000001.1, read on the forward strand.
GCCGAGACGATCGTGTTGCCCGCCACCGTGCCCAGCGCGGTGTTGTTCCGGGCCTCGACTGAGCCTGCCCCGATGGTCGTCACGCCGGTGTAGGTGTTGGCGCCGCTGAGCGCGAGCGTGCCCGCACCGGCTTTGGTGAGACCGCCCGCTCCGCTAATGACACCGCTCACGAGGAGGGTCGTGCCCGCATCGCTGACCGTGACGGTGCGCGTGGCCGCGAATGCCATCGCGAGGCTGATGGTATTCGCGCCGGCCACACTCGAGTCGGCCAGGTTGCCCGCGCCGAGGGTGATCGCGTTGCCGGCGAGCGTGTAGCCGCTGCCGGTGATGGTGATGGAATTGAAGGTCGTCGCCGCGGCGAGGCCGTTCGTGTTGGACAGGTTCGCGGCGCCACCCGGGAAGATCAGGTTCTCTCCGCCCACGAGCGGCGTGCCGCCGAGGCCGATCCAGTTGCCGGCAGTGGTCCACTGATTGTTCACGGCCCCGGTCCAAGTGGCGGTCGTGGCCCGGGCCAGCGCCACCGTATGCCCGATGCTGACGTCCGCGTCGGCCGCTGCCGCTGCCGTCTTTGCCCCCGTGGCGCCGATGGCCGGCTGGCCTACGTAGTTCATCTCGAGCGTGATGCCCAGCGCGCCGCCCGCTTCGGACCGTATGTCCACCGTCTCCGTCATGCCACCCGGCGGCGTGAACGTGGTCGACGAGCTGATGGTGTGGGTCGAGACGATCATGTCGTACTGACGCGTGGTGGTCACAGACGGGGCAGTGACGTTCAGTCCACTGGCGTTGATCTGCCCGTTCTCGACGTCGACAGGCGCGGCGGCGTTGACTCCATAGAACGCCATGATGCCGCCCGTGGCACCGGTGTGTGTGTTGGGCAAGGTCCACGTGTAGTTCGCGGGCTCGCCCGCGGCGACGACCTTCCAATAGGTGGCCTGCGCGAGGGAGTTGGTGGCGGCCTGGTTGGTGCGACGAATCAGGGTCCAGCCTGCCGGCGCGGTGATGGTCGCGCCGGATGGTCGCACGCCGATGGCGGCGATCATGACGTCGCCCACCTGCGTGCCGGCCGGCCGGTTGACGATCAGCGAAACGACGAAGGAGTCCGCCTGCCCCTGCGCGGACGCGCGAAACGCCTGCGCCTCGGCGGCGGGCGCGGACAGGACCAACCCGCCGATGGCGAGCATCACCACCGGCACCCAGCGTCTCGTCAGACGTCCGTGCGTCGGCAATTCACCCTCGTGGGCAGAGTTCCGCCGCAGAGCGGGGCAAGGCACATGCCTCTCGCACGATGTGCTCAATACTTTGTATCACAACATGTTAGCATGTCTGGTGTCGCAGAGGGACTACTCGTCCGTTACCGAACGGTAACCGATACGGTATCACCAGCTGCAGGTCGGATCGCCTCAAGCACCCTCCCCTCGGTGAAGATTGCGCTGTCCCATGGGCAGCCTTAACCTTGCCCGCACTCTTCCTCTCGACACCCGGAGTGTGGTTTTGCGCAGGCTCCTCGCCGCGACCTTGGTTCTCACGGCCTGCGGACGTGCGAACAAAAGCCCCATCGTTCTCGGACTGGCCGGCCCTTTTTCGCAGCCCCGCGCGGTTTCGATGCGTCATGCCGCCGAGCTGGCGGTGACGGAAATCAATGCCCGCGGCGGGATTCGAGGCCGCGAGCTCGCGCTGCGTGTGATGGATGATAGCGGCGGCCGGCCCGATGTCGCCATTCGCATCGCGCAACAGCTCGTCGAGGATCCTGCGGTCGTCGCGGTGATCGGCCATCTCACGTCGAGTGCGTCGCTCGCCGCCGGGCGGGTGTACGGAGAAGGTAATCGCCCCGTCGTCATGATTTCGCCGTCTGCGTCCAGCCCGGACGTTTCGGGCGTGAATCCGTACGTCTTCCGCGTCTGTCCCAGCGACCTAAATCACGGTATACAGCTCGCCCGCTATGCCCGTCGTGCCTTGAATGCCCGCCGTGTTGGCGTGATCTACCTGGACGATGACTATGGACGCGGACTGCGTCTCAGTTTTGCCACGGAGTTCAGCAAGCTGGGCGGCGAGATTCTCGCAGCAGACCCCATGCTTTCCAGCACGCCGAGTGTCGAGCCGTACCTCAGCGACTTGCGGCAACGGGGCGGCGTCGACGCGCTCATCCTCGCGACGGACCGTGGTGGCGCGGAGCTCGCCTTACGAGAGATGAATCGGGTCGGTGCACATTGGGCCTCCCTCGGCGGCGATGCCCTCACCGGCATCGAAACCACTGGCGGTCTGGCCGAAGGCCTCAAGATGTCAGCGGCGTATCTCGTGGATCAGCCGGGGGAACGAAATGCCCATTTCGTCGCCGCGTACGCCAGCGCGTACCCCGGCGAGCGCCCCGATCACCGCGGCGCCGCCGCCTACGACATCGTCCAATTGCTGTCGACCGTGATTACGGAAGCGGGAACGGATCGGCGTGCCATCCGCGACCGGCTGGCGCGGATCGGCCCTGACCTGCCGGCGTTCGAGGGAGTGACCGGCAGGATCGCATTCGACAGCCTTGGTGAGGTCCCCGCAAAATCCGTGATCATCGGCACTGTCCACAACGGAGCGCTGGTGCCTGAGGTCGTGCCGTGAACACGATTCGGTGGCGTATCATCCTCGGGCTCTCCGGTTTGTTCGCGGGACTCGTCGTCGCTGCGATCGTCGGCGTGACCTCGCTCCGCACATTGCGCCGCTCGCTGGCGGCGGAGATCGAAAGTCTGCGAGCCTCGAGCGAGGTCGGCAGCGGTGTCGTGACGGCCGTGTTCGACGAAATCCGCCTGGGCGATCAGTATGCCGGTCGGCGCGGCGGTCAAAGCACCGGCGCCGACTTCCAGAATGCTGCCGACCAGGCATTCAGCTATCAGAAACAACTCGACGCCTTGTCGGGACTCACCCAAGCCGACCGCATCACGATCAGTCGCATCAAGCTGCTGCAGTCGGCCATCCACGTCGAGTATTCCCTGGCCCATGCCCTTCTCGACCTCGGCCGGACGAGTGAAGCACAGGCGCACATTGCGTCAGTCCGCGGTCCTGTTGCCGACCTGAACCGGCTGGTGCGCGAGCTGTCGGCGCGGCAGTCGGATAAGGCGGCAGCCGCCGGCAGACGTTTGGCCGGCGTCGCTCGCGAGCGTGAGATCGTGCTCTGGCTGGTACTGATCGCCAGCGCGATCGTGGGCGCGATTGTCGCGGCCTTCACGCTGCGGTGGGTGGAAGGTCCGCTGGATCGCCTCGTTACGGCCGCGGAGCGTTTCGGCAGCGGGGACCTCCGCCCGGTGACCACCGGCCGGATGCCGCGTGAATTCCAGGTTCTGGCCGATGCGATGCGGCAGATGGGCGAGCGACTGCGTGGCATCGTGGCTGACGTCGTGAGCTCGGCAGACAAGATCGCGGCGGCAGCGAGCGATCTATCGGCGGTCAGTGAGGAACTGGCCGCGTCCTCGAGCCAGGTGTCGTCGGCGATGCTCGAGATCTCGAGCGGCGCCGAGCACCAGCGGAAGGAGCTGAACGAGGCGCAGACCGGCCTCGACCAGCTCCGTGGGGCGACGGCGGAGATGACGGACGCGGCGGCACGGGTCGCACGGCTAGGTGAGGAGATCCGCACTGTCGCCGATCGGCACCGCCATGACATCGCCGCCGCCGGCAACACACTGCTCGACGTTCGGGAAGTGGTGCGTACCACCGGCACGGAGGTCACGCAGCTCGCCGAGCAGAGTGCGGCGATCGATGACTTCGTCGACCTGATCAAGCGGATTTCTTCGCAGACCAATCTGCTCGCGCTGAATGCGGCGATCGAGGCGGCGCGAGCGGGCGAGCACGGCCGGGGCTTTGCAGTCGTCGCGGAAGAAGTCCGCCAGCTCGCCGACGAGTCGGCGCGCGCGGCAGAAGACGTGGCGCGGACGACGCGCGTGATTCGCGAGCAGGTTGAGGAAGTCACCGCGACGATGGCCGTGGGGCAAGCGAAGGTACGCGGCATCGAATCGGTAGCCGAAGGCGCTACCCGTGGTCTGACCGAAATCGTCGCGGCCGTGGAGCAGGTCGAGCAGGCAGCGACGCGCGTGGCGCGCGCCGCGCAGGAGAATCGCGGTGTCACCGAACAGCTGGGAATGCAGGCCCAGCTGGTCGTCAGCCGCGCCGTCTCACACGCGTCGAGCGCGGAACAGGTCACCGCCGCGACGGAGCAACAGGGGGCGTCGACCCAGGAAATGGCAGCGGCCGCCGGAGGTCTGCTCCAGGCGGCCGAGACACTACGCGGGCTGGTCCGCGGCTTCCGAGTCTAGCGTCCCTTCTTTTTTTGGCCGGCGCTTTCTTCACGGCGACCGGTTTTTTCTTCCGCAGTCCGTCCTGCACTTCCGCCAGCACGCGGTCTCCCTCATCGGGGCCGATCAAACCACGGCGCACGGCGTAGCGGACCAGCTCCTCGGCATCCTCGGGCGCAAAATCAGCCAGGCCAGCCGCCGCGCGCATCGCCTTGATGAGCGCGTCCGCAACCGGACTGCGCAGCACGCTGGCGATGCCGGGGAGGGCTTCGAGCAACGACGAAATCTGCGACCCACCGAGCTCGGCTGGCATTGTGGGGAGGGGTGGTTAAGGTCGCGCCAAGCTATACGCACCCCCCGGGGTCGTCAAGAATTACGACGGGCCCCAGGCGAAGCATGACAAACTCCTGTTGCGATGAGAGATAGCCCCGGGGGGAAGCGCGTCAAGAGCCGGCCCAGTATAGATTTCGGACTTGAGGGGAGCCGCCGTGGGCAGACGCGGGATCAAGGAGTACCGGGCGCCGGAAGCGCTGGCGCTCATTGCAGCCGACCGGGCGCATGAGCCACTCGTGTGCCCATCCTGCGGAACCCGTACCATTCAGCGATCGCCCCGTCGCCGACCCCTTCGCCCCGGTGAGCCACTGCCTCCGGAGCGAATCAGCCTGACATGTGCCGCATGCAGCCGGCACGCCTTTTACATCACGCGGGCGATGGAGTCACCGCGCGACGCAACCATGGATCCGAGGAGCGCATGAACGAACGAACACTGACTATCGGGGGAATGAGTGGCTGGTGACGCGATCCAGATGATGGGTACGGTAACTGAAGTCCTACCGAACACGACCTTCCGCGTAAAACTGGAAAATGGGCATGAGGTGCTGGCCTACGTGAGTGGCAAGATGCGTAAGAACTACATCCGTATCCTGCAGGGCGACCGCGTCGCCGTCGATCTCTCTCCCTACGATTTGACGCGCGGACGAATCACCTATCGATACAAGTAATCGGTAATCGGTCATCAGTACTGTCGACCGACAACCGATAACCGATGACTATGATGGATGCCGAAACAACCGATTCCAGCGAATGCGGAACGGGTGCGTGGCAACACTCATATAGATGATGAGCGGCCGGCCGCGAATGTGGGCGCGCGGCAGGAATCCCCAGTATCGGCTGTCGTAGGACTGGTCCCGGTTGTCGCCCATCACCCAGTAATGGTCCGGCGGTACGACGATTGGCCCCCAGTCGTGCGACGATGGATGATAGTTGGCTGGATCCTTGCCGATGTATTGGGGCAGCTGGAAGGCTCGCATCTGAGGTCGGTAGGGGTCATCGGGCGCCGGCAGCAAGTCCGCGTGCAGCGCATACGGCTCGTCGAGCCGTTGCCCGTTGCGGATCACAGTATCGTGCACCATCTGCAGCGTATCCCCCGGCGCGCCGATCACGCGCTTGACGATGTCCAGATCGGGCGTCGAGTCCTCGACCGAGCGAAACACGATGACTTCCTGCCGCCGCGGCAGCGACCCCAGCGACGGCAGGCGACAGCAGTGGAGTTTGACCAGCGGGATTTCGAGCTCGCCCCCAAACGTCGCCTTGTTGACGAAGAGGAAGTCGCCGATCAGGAGCGTATTCTCCATGCTCGCCGAAGGTATCCGGAACGCCTCGACGAGAAAGGAGCGCAACACGATCCAGATCAGCAGTGCGGAGCCGAGCGCCTTGACCCAGGCGATCAGCTCTTCCTTAAAGGTCTTCTTCTCCGGCGGAGGCGGAGGCGTCACGGTCGCTCGACCCAGTCGGCGATGAAGATGTTCGTTTCCCCCTGGACCTTGCCGTGGCGATTGGACGCCCAGACGAGCTGGCGACCGTCAGGCGAGAACATCGGGAAGGCGTCGAACTCCGAGCTGGTGGTGATCTGCTCCAAGCCGGTGCCGTCGAGATTGATCAGGTAGAGATCGAAATTGCGGGAGCGGGGATTCTTGTGGTTGGATGCGAAAATGATGCGCCGCCCATCGGGATGGAAATAGGGCGCGAAGTTGGCCCCGCCCAGGTTTGTGACCTGGTGTTGATGAGAACCATCCGCATCCATTACCCAGATTTCCATGCGGACCGGCCGCACCATGTTCTCGGCGATGAGGGTCGTGTAGTCGGATGAATCGCTGCTCGTCTGCGGATGCCACGCGCGGTACACGATCTGCTTCCCGTCGGGGGAGAAGAACGGGCCGCCGTCGTAACCCAGCGTGTGCGTGAGGCGTTTGAGCTGGCTCCCATCGGTCCGCATCGTGTAGACATCGAGGTCGCCATCGCGCAACGACGTGAAGACGATCGTATGGCCATCCGGCGACAGCGTGCCTTCGGCGTCGTACCTCGGATTGTGTGTCAGGCGCCGGGTGTCGCTGCCGTCGGCGTTCGCCAGGTAAATGTCGTAATCGTAGAGCGCCCAGACGTAGCCCTTGGAATAGTCGGGACGCGGTGGACAGGCGGCGCCGGCGTGCTCGGTGGTGGAGTAAAAGATTCGGTGGTCCTTATCGTAAAAGTAGCCGCACGTCGTCCGACCCTTGCCGCTCGACACTCGCTGGAGCCCCGTTCCATCGGTGTTGATCACGTACTCCTGATCGCAGCCGGTATCCGCTTCCTGCCGCTGAAAAATCAGCTGCCGGCCCGAGCGCGAGAAATACGCCTCCGCATTCTGCCCACCGAACGTGAGCTGGCGAATGTTGCGCAGGTGCACCTCGCTGGAATCGGCTGCCACCACGTTTTGCGCCTGGAGCAGCGCGACCAGCAGATTTGCTAGCATAGGACTCGCAAGCTAGACGTGAACGGAGTCACTGGCAATCTGAGCGACTGTAAGTGTTAGATTATCCGCTCCGATGAGTGATCCGCAGTCACCCAAACCACCTCGCGTACCGCGCCAGCCGTTGATGGACGCACTCGGCCAACTGTGTGCCGATGGGAAGCAGGCGGCTGAATACCTGTGGCAAGTTCCGAAGGACGCGGCCGTCCGGCAAAAGATCCTCGAGATCCTGTCGCAGATCGGAACTGAAAGCGCCAAGCAGGGCCGGAAGGAAATGCCCAAAATCGCAGAGGAGCTGAAAATCGCCGCCCAGGCGACGCCATCGCCACAACAGGTCGAGCTGCTGGTCGACGGGTTCGATCGTCTCACGAAGCTGTGGCAAGCCGCCAAATCGGGACTGCTATGATGGAGACCGTCGCTCGCGTGGAGCTCGATCAGCTGTGCATCAATACGATCCGCACGCTCGCGATGGACGCGGTGCAGCAGGCCGACTCCGGCCATCCGGGCACCGCGATGGCACTGGCGCCGCTCGCGTACGTGCTATGGCAGCGACATCTCAAGTACGATCCGGCAAATCCCGACTGGCTCGATCGCGACCGTTTCGTGCTCTCCGCCGGGCATGCCTGCATGCTGCTCTACAGCGTGCTGTACCTCACCGGCTACGATCTCACGCTCGACGACATCAAGCACTTCCGTCAATGGGCGAGCCGCACACCCGGCCATTCCGAGCATGGCATCACCCCCGGCGTCGAAGCGACGACGGGACCCCTTGGCCAGGGCGTGGGAAACGCGGTCGGCATGGCGATTGCCGAGGCGCAGCTGGCGGCGGCGTTCAATCGTCCGGGCCACGAGATCATCGATCACTACACGTACTTCCTCGCATCCGACGGCGACTTCATGGAGGGCATCTCGCATGAGGCCTGTTCGCTCGCGGGGCACCTGAAGCTCGGCAAGCTGATCGGCTTCTACGACGACAATCGCATCACGATCGATGGCTCGACCGATCTCACATGCTCGGACGATACGGCCAAGCGGTTCGAGGCGTACGGCTGGCACGTGCAGCGTATCGCCGACGGCAACGATCTCGAGGCAATCGACGCGGGCGTAGTGGCGGCGAAGCGCGCGACCGATCGGCCGTCGCTCATCATCGTCCGAACGCATATCGCGTGGGGAAGTCCCAACAAGCAGGACACCGCCGAGGCCCATGGCGCGCCACTGGGTGCCGAGGAGATTCGGGCGACCAAACAGAACCTCGGCTGGCCGTCGCTCGAGCCGTTCTACGTGCCGGAAGAGGCGCTGCAGCGCTGGCGTCGTGCCAAGGATCGCGGCACGAGGCTCGAGGCCGACTGGAAGAAGAAGTGGAATGCCTATCGCGTGGCCCACAAAGATCTCGCTGCCGAGCTGGAACGAAGACTCGCGGGCAGACTGCCGGAGGGGTGGGATGTGGCGCTGCCGGCCTTTGGCCCGAAGGACGCCCAGGCCACGCGAGCCGCCTCGGGCAAAGTGCTGAACGTGATTGCAGCCAGGCTACCCGAGCTGATCGGCGGCTCGGCTGATCTCACCGGATCGAACAACACGGAGATCAAGGGAGGCGGTCCGGGCCGCAATTTCCACTTTGGGGTCCGTGAGCACGCGATGGGTGCCGTGTTGAACGGGATCGCGTTGCATCGCGGATTCATTCCGTTCGGCGGGACATTTCTGATCTTCTCCGATTACATGCGACCGTCGATTCGTCTGGCGGCGCTGACGCACCTCAAGCCGATCTACGTGTTTACCCACGATTCAATTGGGCTCGGGGAAGACGGACCGACTCATCAGCCGATCGAGCAATTGGCGGCGCTGCGCGCAATCCCCAACATGACGGTGATCCGTCCGTCCGATCCGACCGAAGTCGTCGAGGCGTGGCGCGCCGCCATTCTGCACAAGAGTGGACCGGTGGCGCTGGTACTCACGCGCCAGAAAGTCGCGGTCGTCGATCGATCGAAGTACGCGCCGGCGGCGGGGCTGCATAAGGGCGGCTACATCCTCACCGATTCCGGGAAGCCCGAGCTGGTCCTCATGGCCACAGGCTCCGAGGTCGAGCTGATCCTCGGCGCCTACGAGAAGCTGACGGCAGACGGCAGACGGCTGAGAGCCGTTTCAATGCCCTGCCTCGAGTACTTCGACCGGCAACCTCAAAGCTACCGCGACAGCGTGCTCCCCCCTGGTGTGCCGCGCATCGCCGTGGAAGCAGCCGCGCCCCAATCGTGGTATCGGTGGGTGGGTGAGAAGGGCGTCATTATCGGACTGGAGCGGTTCGGAGCCTCGGCGCCCTACCAGCGTGTGTACCAGGAGTTAGGCCTGACGGTCGATCGGATAGTGGACGCAGCCCGAAATCTCCGCTAGTTTTTCCGGCAATGAAGCTCACCTCCATGACGATGCGCTGTATGTGCCCCTGCCCGATGTGTTGTACGGGGAGGCGGACGATTCGGCGCGTCACCATGCGGGTTGATAGGAAATAGGCAGTAGCGGGCTCCCGCCCCAACAACGACGCAGTACGAATCGGCCGCGACTCCTCGATCTGAGTCGCGGCCGATCTCTTTTTCGGGAGGAAACGATGAGTGCTTCGGTGGTAGGAGTGTCCGGCAGTCCCGCTCCAGTGTCGCGCTCGCGCGCGTTGCTCGAGCTCGCGCTCGCGGCGCTCGAACGACAAGGCTCGGGTCCGACTCGACTCATCGACCTGGCACTGCTGCCCGCCGACGGCTTACTCGGCCGGCGGCAGGACCGCGACGTGGCCGACGCTGTTCGCGCTGTGCTCGATGCCGGAATCATCGTCGTGAGCACACCGATCTACCGCGCGACGTACAGCGGCTTGCTCAAGGTTTTTTTCGACCTGCTGGCGCAGGACGCCCTGGTCGGGAAAGTCGCGATTCCACTTGCCACGGGTGCCGGCTCGGCGCACTCGCTCGCGGTCGATCACGGTCTTCGCCCACTGCTCGCGAGTGTGGGAGCGCTGGTGGTTGCGAACAGTGTCTACGGGACAGACGCGCAGTTCCGAGAGGGGGTACCTGACCCTCTGCTGGTAGACCGGATTGAACGCGCGGCGGTCGAAGCTGCCGCCCTCGCGTCGGGGGTAACCACATGATCGGGATCTATTACGAGCACCCACACTGGTTCGCGCCGCTGTTCGCCGAGCTCGACCGTCGCGGCACGAGGTACGCTCGACTTCACGCCGAGCGCCATCGGTACGATCCGGGCAGCCGGCCATCGTACGACCTCGTGTTCAACCGCATGAGTCCGTCAGCGTGGCAGCGGGGTCATGGGCACGCGGTGTTTTATACGCACCACTTCCTCGCCCATTTGGAGCGCCAGGGCGTGCGGGTGGTCAACGGCAGCCGAGCTTTCCATGCCGAGACCTCGAAGGCGTTGCAGCTGTCGGTGCTGCGCTCGTTGGGGCTCCCGTATCCACCGACGCGGATCATCAATGACGCCGCGGATGCGCCCGCCGCGGCCGCCGAGCTGCGGTTCCCGATCGTCGTGAAGCCAAACGTCGGCGGCAGCGGTGCGGGGATCCGGCGCTTCGACACGGCGGCGGACCTCGCCATTGCCGCAGCGAATGGCGGATTGGAATTGGGCCCTGACCAGACAGCCCTCGTTCAGGAGTTCATCCCGTCCGAAGAGGGCCGAATCACACGAGTCGAGGTTTTGGGTGGGAAGTTCTTGTACGCGATCCGTGTCTACTCGTCGGGCGAAACGTTCAACCTCTGTCCGGCCGACGTCTGCCAAACAACCGAAGGCACGGAGCTGGTGCGGAGCGCGTGCCCGGCAGATGCGCCGCGCAATGGCCTCCGCGTTGAAGGCTACGAGCCGCCCACTACGGTCGCTCGCCAGGTGGAGCAGATCGCAGCCGCATGCGGCATCGAGGTCGGCGGCATCGAATACGCGATCGATGCGCGCGATGGCCGGCTCTACTACTACGACGTCAATGCACTCTCCAACTTCGTCGCCGACGCGCCGCGGGTCGTGGGATTCGATCCGTTCGCGCGTTTGGCGGACTTCCTGGTCCAGGAGGCTCGCTGATGCGTTTCGGATATTGGCTGCCGGTATTCGGCGGGTGGCTGCGCAACGTCGAGGACGAGCGCATGGAGGCGGAGTGGGCGTACGTGCGACGCCTGGCGAGAGCGAGCGAGCGCGCGGGATTCGATGTGACGCTGATTGCGGAGCTGAACCTCAACGATATCAAGGGACCCGATGCGCCCGCACTGGACGCCTGGTCGACGGCAGCCGCGCTTGCCGCCGTGACCGAGCGGCTCGAGCTGATGGTGGCGGTCCGGCCCACCTTTCACCCACCCGCCCTGCTCGCGAAGCAGGCGGCCAACATCGACCGCATTTCGGGCGGCCGCCTCACCCTCAATGTCGTCTCGTCGTGGTGGGCGGAGGAGGCGAAGCAGTACGGCGTGGAATTCGATACCCACGACGCCCGGTACGCCCGGACCGCAGAATGGCTCGCCGTCGTTGACGGCCTCTGGTCGGAGCGGCGCTTCAGCTTTGCGGGCAAGTACTACCGGGTGGCAGACGCCATCCTCGAGCCGAAGCCGGTCCGCCGGCCACGGCCGACCCTCTACGCCGGCGGAGAATCGCAGGCGGCGAAGGCGTTAATCGCGCGTTCCTGCGACGGCTACCTGATGCATGGTGATCCTCCGGAACGCGTGGCGGCCAAGATCCAGGAGATGCAAGCGCTGCGTGACGCCAATGGTCTGACGCCGCTGATCTATGGGGTCGCCGGATACGTCGTCTGTCGGGCGAGCGAGACGGCGGCGCGGCGCGAGATCGAGCGGATCACCGATGTGCGACAGAACGCCGCGGGGTACGCGAACTACGAACAGTGGCTCGCCAATACGCAGCTCGAACAGCGCGTGAGCCTGGAGGACTACTCGGTGTCCAATCGGGGACTGAAAGCGGGACTCACCGGCACACCCGAGCAGATTGCGGAGCGCATCCGAGCCTTCGAGCAGGCCGGCGTCGATTTATTGCTGCTGCAGTTCAGTCCACAATTGGAGGAGATGGAGCGTTTTTCCGAAGCGGTCATCCCGCTCGTCAACGAGATATCCGCTGTACGATGAGGCGACCGGCGGCGCGGCCCGAGCGCACGCAGGCCGATACGCCGGCGCCGTCGTAGCCCGCGCCCGCGATCGCCAGCGGAGGCAGACGCTCGAGCCGACGACGAACCGCGGCGACGAGGTCGGCGTGGTGCGCGCGATAACGCGGCAAGCCGCGAGTCCAGGAGAAGGTCCGCGACCACAGGGGCTCGCCCCGAATGTCGAGAATCGCGGCGAGCTGCTCGCGAGCCATGTGGGCGGGATGTCCGCTCGTGACTCCGAAGTACGCCCGGAGCAGCGCATGGCCATCTGGAGCACGGCCCCGAAACTTCTGCGATGCGTAGGTACAGGCGCGGATCTGTTCGGGTGAAGGCGAGTCCACGACAAACCCAGCGCCTGAGAGCGGCCGGCTGATTTGCTCGCTGCGATACGCGAGCGAGACAGTGGTACTCGGCGCGTAGACGACGCCAGCCAACTCCCGCGCTCCCGCGACTCCCACGCCTTCGAGCAGACGCCCGGCCGTGTACGCCGGCAGGGCGAGAACGATCCCATCGGCCTCGTGCGCCGATCCTCCAGTGATCGCGAGTCGCCATCGCTTTCCCTCAGGCGCGATGCCCGCAACGCCCTGGGCCAGGCGCACGGAGGCGCTGAGCTGCTGCGCGAGCGCCAGGACCGGCTCACTCATCCCACCGGCGAAGCTGCGAAACCCTGCGGTTACTTCGGTGGCCGTCGCTTCGATTCCGAGCAGTGCCGCAGCGCGCCCGGCGTCGATGGGTTGCAGCTTGCCGGCCGCCCCCCCCCCGACCACAGCGCGGTGCCACGTTCACGTTGCGCGATGACGCGATCGGCGATGCCGAGCTCGCGGGCGAGGTCTGGAAGCTCGGGCTCACCTGCCAGGAATCCGTCCGGTCCGCCCTCGACCAGGAAGCCATCGACCTGCTCCGTGACGACCGCACCGCCGGGACGACGCTCGCTCTCGAGGATGGTGACATCCTGTCCCCCCGACTGCGCGATCTCCCATGCGGCTGCGAGCCCGGCGATGCCGGCACCCACGACGATGACCTTCAGACCCAGCCTCGCTGGACTGCCGCGGCGCGTACGACGTCGGCGACCGCGGCCACCAGCCCCGGATCGTCGTTCAGCGAGCGCGTGCGCTCGAGCTGGATGCCGAGCCGCTTGGCGAGTGCCCGGCATTCGACGTCGATGTCATACAGGATCTCCACGTGATCGCACACGAAACCGATGGGAACGAGGAGGACCGCTTTCGAGCCGGCCTTGGCCACCTCCGTGATCACGTCTTCGACGTCGGGACCGAGCCACGGCTCGGGCGTTGCGCCGGCGCTCTGATAGGCGAAGCGCCAACCGGTCAGGCGCGCGCGCGTGGCCACTTCCTTTGCGCTGGCGTTGAGCTCGTCGGGATAGGGGTCCGCCGAGGCGAGAATTTTCTCCGGCAAGCTGTGGGCGGTGAACAAGACCTGGACGGCGGAGGGCCGAGGAAAACGCTGTAAGCCTTCCGTAACGCGCGTCGCCACCGAGTCGAGGAATCGTCCCTCGCTCCACCACGACCGAATGAGCGTGACGTCCAGCCGTCCCTCGGCCGCCTGGAGCAGCTTCTTTTCGTATGCGCCGACGGACATGTTCGAGTAATGCGGCGCCATGGCCACACCCACGACGCGCTCGTGGCCGGCCCCGGCGATCACGTCCACGACCTCGTGGATGTACGGATGCCAGTGACGCATGCCGACGTACACCTTGAACCGATCACCCAGCTGTTTCCCGATGCCCGTCGCCTGGTCCCGAGTGTGCTCGAGAATCGGCGAGCGTCCACCGATGCGGGCGTACCGGGCACGGATCTCTTCGACCAGCTGGGGGCGTGTTACTCGACCGCCGCGGATGTCCTTGAGATACGGCTCGACCTCAGCGAGGTTGCCCGGGCCGCCGTACGCCATGACAAGGACGGCAATCTGCTCACGCGCCATGGACCAGATCCACCACTGCGCGCACCGCTGCGACGTCCGTTTCCGGCAGGATACCGTGGCCAAGATTGAAGATGTGACCTGGCCGGCCCCCGGCCCGCTGGAGAATGTCGCGGACCTGGCGGTCGCGTTCGGCGGGGGGCGCCAGCAGCGCTGCCGGCTCGAGATTTCCCTGAATCGCGCGCTCTCCAATGCGTGCCCAGGCGGCGTCCAGTGGCATGCGCCAATCGACGCTGATGACGGCGCCCCCCGCGGCCGCGAAATCCTCGAGGAAGGTGGCCGTTCCGGTCCCGAAATGAATGAGGGGAACCCCCGATGTGGTGGCAATCTGTAACGCCCGCGTGCTGTGCGGCTGCACGTACGTGCGATAGTCGTGCGGCGACAGGCATCCCACCCAGCTGTCGAACAGCTGCAGCGCCTGTGCGCCGGCGCGCGCTTGCATGGCGAGGTAATTGCCCACAAGGTCAGCCAGCTTGCTCAATAACAGGTGCCACGTGTCGGGTGCCTGGTACATGAAGGCCTTGGTCTTCGTGAACGTACGACTGGCGCCGCCCTCGATCGCGTAGCTCGCCAGGGTGAACGGCGCGCCGGCGAAGCCGATCAGCGGGACGTCGGCCGGCAGCGCGCGGCGGGCGAGCCGCACCGCGTCGAACACGTAGCCAAGCTCTGCCTGGAGATTGAAGGACGGAAGCTTCTCGACGTCGGCGGCGTGCCGAATTGGACGTGCGATGCTGGGACCTTCACCGGCGGCGAAGCTCAGTCCCAGGCGCAGCGGCTCGAACGGCAGCAGGATATCGGCAAACAGGATCGCGGCATCGACGCCGAGGCGCTCGACCGGCTGCAGCGTCACCGCCGCGGCGAGCTCCGGATCGTGGCAGAGATCGAGGATGGAGTGACGCTCGCGGAGTTTCCGGTACGCCGGCATGTAGCGGCCGGCCTGCCGCATGAACCAGACTGGCGTGACGTCGGTGCGCTCCCGACGGCAGGCCTTAAGAAACCGCAGGCTCCCGCGCCTCGAGAGCGATCAGGATGGAGTCGCCTTCCAACTTTACCTGGTACGTCGCGACCGAATGGACCGGCGGCCCTCCCAACACGCGACCGCTTTCGAGTGAGAAGACGCCTTCGTGCCACGGGCACGTGACGGCGCAGCGCGCGGGGTCCACGCTCCCCTCGGACAAACTGGCCCGGGCGTGCGTGCAGCGGTTCGCGATCGCGTAGACGGTGCCCTTCACATTGAAGAGGGCGACGGCCTCGTTCACCGCATAGACGCGCTTCGCAGTCCCCGGAGGCAGCTCGCTGAGTGTCGCGACGGGCGTGAAGCCGTCAGCGCGCGCCGGACGGCGCGACACCGCCTGTGCCGCACTCGCCCCACCGAGGGTGTCGAGCAGATCCCACAGCGACATCTGGACACATGTGAACGTGGGCGTATCCCGCAGCGTGTAGGATGACGCTTCGCTCTCGCGCAGTTCCATGACGAGATCGAGAAACTCGCCAGGGTTGTCGCCCTCGAAGGCGACGATGAATTCCTGATCATCCAGCCCGTAGGAATACGTCGTGTTCAGCCGGATCGCCGGGTACTTGCGGCCGACCCGCACGTGCTCATCCATCATGCGCTGGCGCTCGGGTTTGGGCAGCGCGTACCAGCGCCTAGTCTTGATGAACGGGTAGACAAAGAGGTACTTGGTGGCGCTGGGCTGAATGACGAGGCGCTGTTCGTGGTTCGGATCTGCCGGGAACTCGTAGATCGAGCGCCGGGTCATGGCGAGATAGCTGTACGGTATCGAGAGGTAGGCGCCGAGATCGGTGCGGTTGAGTGCGGTCTGCAGCTCGACCAGCGCGTCGAGATCTTCGGCGACCTGCCACAGCAGGAAGTCGGTGTCGCCACGAATCCCCACGAGGCCATACGGCCGGAGCAGCAGGCGGCCGTGGTAGCGCTCCAGCGTCTCCCCGAACTCGAGCTTGGCAGACGCCTGGCGCTCCGCGGTCAAGCGCCGCCACGCGGGATCGAGCTTGTAGAAGGCATAGCGAACGACTTGGCGCTTTTCGGTATTGGGCGGGGGGGGCGGGGCGGGCGGGGGGGGCGGGGGGGGAGTCATGGTGAGGAATCTAACGGACCACGGCGCACGGAGGAGTGAGCAGAATCCCTAGCTCGTTGGTTTCTGGTCCGTGCTCCCTGCTGCGCGCTCCCGCCGATAGATCTTGACCACGAAATATGTGAGCCAGGAGAACAAGGCGATGGGCAGCAACACCATCAGGATAGAGCTCCAGAAATAGATGATGTCCATCTCATCGCCATGCAGAAGGATCGCGAGCACGGGAGTCATCGGCCGATGAAGCGTCGCAAATGACGCAAGTAGTAGGTGAGAACCGCGCCCAGGACGCCGAACCCCAGTCCCAATACCATTTGCCCGCGCCACAGGCACCAGAGCGCGAATCCAACGCAAAACACGATACCGGTCGTGATCAGGATCCGATGAAATGGAATCATGTCGCGAGGCTCGCTACGCCATGACCTTGTCGAGCACCATCAGCGTCAACAAGGCCGGCAGGTAAAGAATCGAGACGAAGAAGAGACGCCAGGCGCGCGCGGGCGTCGCGCCCGCCAGGAGGCCGGTCCCGGCGGCAACGTACGCGAGGCCAAGCACGATCGCGCCAAAGAAATACCACACCCCCGTGACGCCGACGAGCGTCGGCAGGAGGCTGATGGGCAGCAGGGCGACGGCGTACAGCAGCGCCATACGACCGGTGTCGCGCCCGTCCTCATCGGCAAAGCTCAGCATGCGGAGCCCACCGGCGCGGTAGTCCTCCCGGTACAGCCAGGCGAGCGCGAGGAAGTGCGGCAATTGCCACAGGAAGAGGATCCAGAACAGCGTCCCGACGGCCACGCCGAGGCTGCCGCCCGCGGCGGTCCACCCTCCGACGATCGGCAGCGCACCGGGCACCGCGCCCACGAGTGTGTTGAGCGAGGTTTTGCGCTTCAGCGGCGTGTACAGCAGCACGTAGCTCGCGAACGTCAGGGCCGCGAGCAGCGCGGTGAGCGGATTGACCAGCACGGCGAGATAGCCGACGCCCAGGACGGTGATCGCGGTCGCGAACCAGATGGCGGCGGCCGGCGTGAGTCGCCCGGACGGCAGCGGCCGCCGCCGCGTACGCGCCATGCGCGCGTCGACATCGCGCTCGCGGATCTGATTCCACGCGTTCGTTCCGCCGGCGACGAGGGCAGTGCCGATCAGCGTGTTCAGGAGCAGCAGCAGGTTCACGTGATCGCGGGCGCCCAAATAGAAACCCGCCGCCGCGGTGATGAGCACCAGCTGCGTGATGCGTGGCTTGGTCAGCTCGAGCAGTGCTACCGTAGCTTCTCCATGATCACCGTGGTGACGAGGATGATCGCCAACGGGATCGGTATGAGGAAGATGACGCGCAGCCGCCAGCGCTCGAATTTGAGGTGCATGAAAAACATCGCGACGAGCAGCGCCTTCCAGATCGCCAGAATGAGCAACAGGATCAGCTTCAGGTTGCGCGTCACCGGCAGCTCGAACGCCAGCAGGATTTCGGCGATCGTCATGACGAACAGGTACAGCCAGATGAGCATGTAGTTCGGCCGCACATGCGTCGTCTGCGTGGTCGGAGTTGTCATCGCGCGCGTGTCCTCAGATCAGGTAGACGATCGTGAACAGGATGATCCAGACCAGGTCGACGAAGTGCCAGTACAATCCGATCACCTCGATGCCGCGGTAGTCCTGCGCCGAATACTTCTCCGGCAGAACCTTGGTGAAGTACAGATACAGCATGCTGATCACGCCGCAGGTGACGTGGAAGCCGTGGAAGCCGGTCATCGTGAAGAAGGTCGATCCGTACATCCCCGCCACCCCGGCGCCGTACTTCACGGGATCGGCGACCGCGTGCTCGGCCAGCAGTGAGCCCTCGCGATAGCCGGCCGGAGTGAAGCCGTGCCCGACGAGCTTGATGTACTCGAACACCTGCACGCCGACGAACCCGGCACCGCAGATGATCGTGACCAACAGCCAGAACTTGAGCCCGCCGTCCTGGAGCGTCTTCCCGGGCACCTTGCGGAGGAAATACTTCTTGCCGTCGGCGATCGCGGCGTACGCTTTCACCATCGACACCGACGAGCAGATCAGCAGGAAGGTGTTGAGGCCCGTGAGCGGCACGTTCAGCACCGCGCCCGGCCGCGCCCACGGCTCGGTCATCCCGAAGCGCAGGATGATGTACGAGCCGATGAGCGCCGTGAAGAACATCACGTCGCTGGCGAGGAAGACCCACATCCCCAGCTTGTTGCTGTAGACCCCCGACCCCGGCTCGGCCGGAGATGGCGGCCGCATCTGATCAAGGGTCTGCGTCGCGTGCGTCATCGCACTCTCCCGGTCAGTGTCCGGCCGGCAGCGTCGCCGGAACCGGATCGCGGTCGGTGGGCAGCTTCACGTACTGCGGCAGATAGTCCTTGTCGCCGGCCTCGGGCGAGCTGAACTCGTACGGCCCGCGGTACACGTTGGGGGTACGCTCCCAGTTGCCGTGGCCCGCAGGGTTCGGGAGCGACCATTCCATCCCATTGTCTTCCCACGGATTCTGCGGCGCCTTTTTCCCGAATTTGAGGCTCCACAGGAAATTGAACGCGAACAGGAATTGCACCGCGAACAACGCGAACGCGGAGTAGGAAATGAATTGATTGAGCGGCTGCTGCGGCTTCAAGAAGTCGTAGATCGTGGGATCGTAAATACGCCGCATCTGGCCGCCCATCCCGATGATGTGCATCGGGAAGAACGTCATGTTGTAGAAGAGCATGGTGAGCCAGAAGTGCACCTTCCCGATCGGCTCGTTCATCATCCGGCCGAACATCTTCGGGAACCAGTACGTGATCGCGCCGAACAACGCGAACAGCGAGCCACCGAACAGCACGTAATGGATGTGCGCCACGATGAACTGCGTGTCGTGCAGGGGGATGTCGACGGGGGTCGCCGCCATGTAGATGCCCGACAGGCCGCCGATCGTGAACATCGACACGAAGCCGATGGCGTTCAGCATCGGCACGTGGAAGCGCAGGTTGCCGCGCCACATCGTGCCCAGCCAGTTGAACACCTTGACCGCCGATGGCACCGCGATGAGCAGCGTGGACACCATGAACGTCGAGCCGAGGGTGGGGTTCATGCCGCTCATGAACATGTGATGGCCCCACACGAGCCAGCCGAGGAACGCGATCCCGATGATGGCGAACACCATCGAGTGGTAACCGAAGATCGGCTTGCGGCTGCCGTTGGCGATGATGTCCGACACCATGCCCATCGCCGGCAGAATCAGGATGTAGACCTCCGGATGCCCGAAGAACCAAAACAGATGCTGCCACAGCAGCGCCTGCCCGCCCGCGACCGGATCGAAGAAGTGCGTGCCGATCGTCTGGTCGAACAGCAGCATGATCGCCGCGCCCTGCAGCACGGGCAGCGCCAGCACAGCCAGAATCGCCGTGATGAACAGCGCCCAGACCGAGAGCGGCATGCGGAACCAAAGCATCCCCGGCGCGCGGTGATTGATGATCGTGGTGATGTAGTTCACCGAGCCCATGACCGACGACAGTCCCAGCACGACGATCGAGATGCTCCACAGCTTCTGGCTGACCGTCGCACCGGAGAGGTCGGGCCGTGCGGAGAGCGGCGCGTACATCGTCCATCCGGCACGCGGAGCGCCGTCGGGCACGAAAAAGCCCGCCAGCATGATCAGCCCGGCGAGCAGCGCGAGCCAGAACGACCACATGTTGATGCGGGGGAACGCCATGTCGTGCGCCCCCATCTTCAGCGGAATCAGGAAGTTCGCGTAGACACCGACGAGCAGCGGCATGATGGCGAAGAACACCATGAACGTGCCGTGCATCGTGACGAGCTGGATGTAGTACTCGGGGAGGATCACGCCGCCCGAGACCATGCTCTCCGGCAGAATCCCGCCGCCCGGCATCGGCTTGCCGGGGAATCCCAGCTGCCAGCGGATCTGCATCGCCAGGATCCCCCCCACCAGCAGGAAGAACAGGCTGACGAACAGGAACTGAATGCCGATGATCTTGTGGTCGGTCGAGAAGATGTACTTCTGCCAGAAGCTCGTCGGTCCGTGGTGCGCGTCCCCGTGGGCTGCTGGCTTCGCGTGCGCGACGCTCGTCATTCGGTGCCTCCGGCAGCTTGTTGAGCCGTCCAGGCCTTGTACTCGTCGGGCGTGTGCACGAACACGCGCGCCCGCATTTTGTAATGTCCCATCCCGCACAGCTCGGCGCAGCCGATCTCGAATTCGCCCGTCTTCGTCGCCTGGAACCAGGCGGTGATGTGCATGCCCGGCACCGCATCCTGCTTCACACGAAACTCGGGCACGAAGAACGAATGGATCACGTCCTCGGAGCTGAGCTCGACCGCGATCGGCTCGTTCACCGTCACATGCAGCTGATTGCGTACGGTGAAGTCATCGTCGCTGCCGAGTTTGCCGTCGGCTCCCGGATAGGTGACCTGCCACTCGAACTGCTTCGCATGGACGCCGACGTGATAGGCGTTGGGCGGGATGCTCTTCTTGTTCTTCATCCACACCCAGTAGTGATTGCTGACGAGCCCGAGCGCCACCATCGTCACGGCGGGGATCGCGGTCCAGATCACCTCCGCGCGCGTCGAGCCGTGCGTGTAGTACGCCTTCCGTCCCGGGCGCGCGCGGTACCGAATCGCGAATGTCACCACACCGACCTCGACGACGACGAGCGCGATTCCCGTGAGGATGAGAATCACGAGAAACATCGTGTCGATCGGCCCGGCGAACGTCGATCCTGCGTCGGGAAGCCACCAACGCATGCGGGATCTCCTCGCGCTAGTGCGCGGCGAAGGTGAAGTTGGCCGTCTTGCTCTCGGTCCCCGCGATCGTCACGGTCGCCGTCTGCGTCCCGAACTTCTCGTGCCACGCCTCGATCGTATACGTGCCCGGCGGCAGGTCCTTGATTGTGAAGCTGCCGTCCGGGCCGCTCACCGCGAAGAACGGATCAGGGCGCACGCCGACGTAGGCGTGCATCCAGCCGTGCACGTTGCACTCGAGGTTGACCATCACTTCCGGCGCCGAGAACGTCACGTCGCGCGTCATGCCGGCATTGGGCTGGCTGACGTTGAAACCGCGATTCTTCTTGGCGATGGCTTTGATGTTGTGGAGGAGAGGATCGGAGTTCTTGATCTCGAGTTTCTGGCCCACCATGATGCCCAACACGTGCGGGTGATAGCGGCAGCCGTTCTGATCGAGCACCACCGACGCGGCGGGCGCCTGATATTTGGCGTTGGCTGGCAGCCCGGCGCTCACGTACACGAAAACGTCGGCGAGCGTGTTGCCGGGACCCGTGACCACCGCCTCGTCCTTCGGCGGTGTCGGATACTTCGCCTTGCAGGCGGCCTCTTCACTCATATCGATCGTCGCAGCGCGCGGCGCAGTGCCGGTGAATTTGACCTTGCCGGTGATCGTGCCGCCGGCCGCCGATGTCTCCGTGGTCGTCGCGGCTGGTGGCGCGCTGGGCTCCCGCGCGGGAGCGGCTCCTTTGCTGCACACGGTGAGCAGCAACATGCCGCCCACCACGCTCACGATTCTGCCTTTCATTGCTGCCTCCGGTATGAAGTCTTC
This sequence comes from uncultured Gemmatimonadales bacterium, assembly GCA_963704805.1. Classification (GTDB taxonomy): domain Bacteria; phylum Gemmatimonadota; class Gemmatimonadetes; order Gemmatimonadales; family GWC2-71-9; genus 20CM-2-65-7. The sequence continues at coordinate 105,358 of CAVPHS010000001.1, forward strand.
CGCTGCGCCCGCCAGATGACCACGAGCCCTAAGCCGAGCGTGAGCACCATGGCGAGCACCGGCGAGATGAATACCCGGGCCGGCACGGGTTCGTCGACGGCGAGGAAATACCACGTACTGATGGCCATGCGTGTCCCGTGCTCTCCGTTGGACCCATCCCACGCGAAGAACGCCACGGGTATGGCATGGCCGCTCCGGAACACAAGCTGGCTAGCGGTATCGGGTGAAGCAAGTGCGCGTGTGAAGACGACGCGCCACTGCCCGTGGTCGTACACGGCCCGGGCGGCTAGTCCGCTGCGGGGGAGCGAATCGAACCGCTCCACGCCCCGCGCGAGTCCGGCGACGGCGGCGTCCCGTGAGGTACTGGTCCAGCGCCACTGGTAGACGGGACCGTTGGAACTGCCCATCAGGAAATAGGGGCGCTCCATGCCCGCTGGGAATCGCGACCGGGAACTGTATGGCGAGCTGGTCAGGCCACAACGCCGGCTCCTCCTGCGTCGAGTCGTCGCCCTGCAGCGCCGCGAGCACCCGTCCGAGATGCCCCAGCCAAGCGGGGTCCGGACTCTGTGAGCGATCGTCCCACGTCACCCGGACGGCGATCGAGTCCGCTGTGTGAACGGCTTTCACCCAGACGCCGGTGACCGCCGGCGCGAACCAGCGGCTCCTGTGGATTACCTGCCCAACGAGTGGGAACCAGTAGGCGTCGACGACATTCCACGCAGAGTCATCCGGCGCGCGTGGCAGGGCGCGCGTGACGAGGGGCGCGTGAATCACGTCCCGCACCGCCGGCGGCTCGCTCGGCGCGAGGCTGCGCACGTACTCGGCGAGGCGCCACAGCTCCGTCTCGGTGAGGAATTTCTGCTCGATCAGATCGCTGAATGACGGCATGGGCGTGCCGTCGAGGCCGGTCCGCAGGCGCCGATAGATGTCGGCTGTGGTGGGACCGCCGTTGAAACGCCAATTCTCGTGCAGGTTGGCGGCAAAGATGGGATGGCCGGCGTCGTCTTTCAGCGTGGGAGCGGACGGGCCGTCGCCTCGACCCAGATCTCCATGGCACTTGCGACAGCCGATCGAATCGTAGAACTGGCGGCCCACACGCAGCGCCTCATTCCCCGTTCCCCCGCCAGGCTCTTTGCCGAATTCCAGCACCGTGGGACGCTGCGTCGTATCCGCAAAGAACGTCGAGAACGTCTTGATATACGCCACCACATCGCGGCGTTCCACGATCCGAGAGGCGCGTCTTCCATCCGGGCATCGCCGTCCCCGGCAGCCCTTCATCGACCGAGTGCAGCACATCGGCGTCGGTCGGCAGCTGGCCACTCGGCGTCGTGCGAATCTGATACACGGCACCCGTGAAATCGCGCGGCGGCGGAATCATGTGCTTCGCGGCCACGCCGTCGCCGGCGCCCTGATCGCCATGACAGCCAGCACACCACTTCGCGTAGACCTGTTTCCCCGCGGTCGTGTCCTGCGTGAGCGCTCAACGGAGTGGCGATCAGCAACATGCCCCAACCGCCCAGCCGCCAGCCGCCTAACGCCTCACTTGCCTCCCTCGGTGCTCACTTCCCAGGTCCGGGGCTTCCATCCGGTCTGCTCATACAAGAAGAGAATCACCGACCAGATCTCGTCCTCGGTCAGGAAGTCTTCCCACGCAGGCATCGCGGAATTCCAGGGCGTCCCTTCGCGCGGCAGGCCGGGACCTCCTTTGGCGATGCGCCAGAACACGAAGCTCTCGGTGAGCTGCGCGATCGTGCCGTTGTCCTGGAAGTTGGCGGGCAGCGGATTGAAGCCCTGACGCGTAGTGGCCCTGCCCGTCGAGGTGATCGCCGTGGCACGGCACGCAATTCTGGTAGTAGACCCTGTGACCATCGGCGAGGTGCGCCGCCATGTCACCCGAGCGACGCAGCGGGTTGTCGAGTCCGACCAGCGTGATCGTCTTGCCGCGGAAGGTGATCTGCGAGGGCGGCGCGGGGTGAATCGAGCGCAGATTGGGCGGCGCCGCGACGCTGGCCTTGACCTGGCTGTACGTGAAGCATCCGACGATCAGCGTCACCGCCGCCAAGACCGCGGTGCGGACGATCTTGAGCCGCGGCTGCACGAGGACATCCTGCAGCGGCTCCTTGAACGTGTTCCACCGCGCTTCGTCGTCGCTCACCTAGATCAGGATTCCGACCAGCACCGTCGCCATGTACTGGAGCACCACGCTCTTCGGGACGATCGCGCTGCCGGGAAGGATCGGGATGACAAAGACGACGACGAGGATAGGCGAGCACCAGCAGCCCGAGGGCCTGCCAGAACGGATGCCGCAGCTACTGTCTCACTTGTGGCTCGCCAGGAACTGAACGAGAGCTTCGAACTGCGCGGCCGTCAGCAGCGTACCGAAAGTCTTCGGCATGACGCCCGCAAACTTCTCGTACCCCTTGGCGATCTTGGCATCGGGGTTGAGAATGGATTCGCGGATCTGCCCGGCGGAGAGACGCGAGCCGACATGGGTCAGATCGGGCGCGATCGCGCCGCCCTCGCTGTCGATTTTGTGGCAGCCGAGGCATCCTGCCCCGCGGATGATCGTCATTGGATCCGTGCTACCGCCGGCGATCCCTGCCGCCCCTGCCGCCCCTGCCGCCCCGGCTCCGCCGCCGGCAGAGGCGGCAGCGGGGATATCCGACGCCTGCACGTCGACGCTGCCACCCTGCGACTCGAGGTACGCGACCAGCGCCCACAGCTGCTGCGGCGACAACGTGCGGCTCATGTCGGGCATGATCGGCTCGTAGCCGCTGACGACGTAGGTACGCGGGCTCGTGAGCGATTCGTAGAGATAGGCTTTGCAGTCCTTCCCGGACTCGCGCTTGCCGCAGCGGGCGCCGATCGGACCCTGGCCCTTCTCGTCAGTGAGCAGATTCGGCGCGCGGGTGCCAAGCCCGTGGCAGGTCGTGCAGCCGCCCGAGCCGTGGAACAGCTCGTCGCCCGCGGTTACGAGCTGCTCGGGCGTCACGTTCGAGCCGAGTGTCAGCGCACGCGGCACCTCGGACTGCACCTGCGGAATCTTGTTTGCGATCAGCGTGTAGAGCGCGAGCGTGCCAAGCACGATGCCGACGATGCGGAGGTTAGTGGCCCACATGCGGCGCCTCCACGGTCGAGGGGGCCGGCACGAACGTCGACTTCTCGGCGAGCCCGCCGAGCCAGAAGATGAATCCGACGAGCGAGAGAAAGATCAGGACACAGACGCTGATCATGATCGCGGCGTATCCGAGCGCCGGCGTGGCGGCGTATTGGGTCGTGTCCTGCATCACTTGCCAGACGTGCCAGTGCTGGCGGATGCCGCTGCGCGCGAAGCCCATCAACCCCATCAGCCACGTGAAGGTGACCGCGAGGATGAAGAGGGCGTACTGTGAGCGCGGCGGCATCTTGCCCCACTGGATCGCCCCGAGCGACTGCGCGCCGCGGGCCATGAGCACATCGATGATGGTGACGAAAACGATGCACGCGAGCACGGCGCCGACCTGATATACCGAGTACCCGATGCGGACGATCGCTTCGACGAAGTATCCGCGGATTCCATAGAACAGCACGATGAGCGCGGCGATTACGAACATCGCCGCCTGGATGCGGGTCCCCGTCTTCGCCCACGGCACCACGGGGCGAATGTTGGCGCGCCGATATAGCAGGAAGGAGAGGAACGTCGCGAGGATCATGAGATTGACGGCCGTGTTCTTGGCGCTCATGACGCCCAGCACGCCGAGGAAGGGGTGATGGGATCCGCCCATCGCCGCGAGCTCTCGCGAGTCGGCGATCATGGTGTGCGGCGTGCCCCACACGAGCGCGCCCAGCACCAGCACGATGAGCAGCCATTTGGTGTACGGCTGGTAGCGCGCCGCACCGGGGATACGGCCCATGCCTAGCCACAAGTAGTAATTGCCGGTCAGAAACAGGATCGCGATGAGGAAGGCCTGGATCACCCAGAGCCAGCTCATGAAGCCGCCCATCATCGTGATGCCCATCGACTGGTCATACTGATAGATCTCGCGGCCCAGCCAGTAACCGGCGAACGGCAGCACGATCAGCGCGGAGATCGCGATGAAGTTGCCGACGTACCCCATCCAGTCGTAGTGCGCGCGCTCCTCGTCCGTTCGGGCGGCGAGGAAGCGATAGCTCGCGTAGGCGCCGACGATCGCACCGCCGAACACCACGTTGCCGATCAAGCGGTGAATGTTGATCGGCATCCAGGTGTGATTGAGGATGGCGTGCCACAGCCTGATGCTGGTCGGCGCCGTCTCCGGCGTGATGTCGCGCGGGGGCGTCATCATGTAGGTGAGCCACGAGTCGGCGATGAACATCACCGTCGTGCCCCAGATGTTGAGCAGCACACCCAGACCCAGGTGCACGAGCTTGGACCGTCCGTACTTCCAGCGATCCCAGCCGTAATAGTAGAGATAGAGCGTGAACGACTCGAAAAAGAAGATCGACACGTACACCCACATCGACGTGCCGAAGATCGCCGTCAGATACGCCCAAAACCTCGGATACAACGTCGACAGGAAGAACACCAGCACCGCGCCCCAGATTGCCGTCGCGCTGTAGGCGATCAGCAGCAGTCGCGTGAACTCTTTCGCGAGACGGTCGTAGCGCTGGTCTTTGCCGAAGATCCCGATCGCTTCGGCGACAACGGCGAAGATCGGCACGCCGAGCACAAAGGCCGCGAACATCAGATGGATCTCGGCGGCGATCCATACCGCCGCCCGGCTCCCGATGAGCGGGAAGTCGCGGTAGGACGCGGCGGTATCGGCTGCCGCCTGTAGCAGCATCATGCCGTCAGCCATCAGCCGTCAGTCTCCGAAACGAAGAACGGCTTCCGTTTCGAGAAGTCGATCGGCATCGCATTACGAATTTCCGCGAGCAGCTCGGGCGTGATCTCGCGCAATCCCCGCTCGCGCGCCCAGTCCTCGACCCGCTTGGTGACCACGCCCCGCACGAATGAGGGAATGCGGTCGAGGCGGGCACGCGCGGTCGCCGACCACGTCAGCGCCGGCACGAAGTCCTGGCCGTAGGTCACGTCATGCGGCGGCTCGATCACCGCGCCACCGGCCGGCTCATACGTGCACGACGGGTCAGCCGCAAGGACGTCGCCCTCGAGCGCGAACGCACGCGCGCGACAGCCCCCGCACAGCTGCCGATACTCGCAGCGACCGCACTTCCCGCCGAGATTCCCGTCGCGGAGCCGGGCGAAGAGCGGAGAGGAATTCCAGATCTCGCTGAAGCGTTGCGTACGCAAATCGCCGGCGACTTCGGGGAGATAGGGGCACGGCGTGAGCTTGCCGTCGGGCGTGATGCGACAGTATTGCGTCCCGCAGGGACAGCGCGTCTGATATTTGAGGATGGGCGATGCCGGGTCCGCCGCATGGACGTGCCGCATGAAATGCGGCGCGCATTTCGCGCGCACCATCATCTGGCCGCGATACTCGCGTTGCCATCGCGCCAGGTCGGCCAGAACCGCCTCGTATTCCGCGGGCGCGAGATCGGAGAGGCCGGCGCCGCGACCCGTCACCACCAGGAAATAGCAATTGAAGGCAACGGCGCCCTGCTCCGCCGACCACTGCGCCAGGCGCCCGAGCTCAGCGCGATTTCCCTTGGTCGCCGTCGTTTGGACGATGAAGTCGAGACGCTGCGCGCGCAGCCTGGCCAACGCAGCGAGCGTATCGTCCAGCGATCCCCGGCCGTGCCGAAAATTGTCGTGGTAGGTTGGGCGCAGGGAATCGATCGAGACGGCGACGCCGCGCACGCCGGCCGCTTTGAGTCCCGCGATGCGCTCGTCCGTGAGCAACGTACCGTTCGTCCCCACGACGACCGTGGCGCCACGGTGCGATGCGTAACCGGCGATCTCGGTGAGGTCATCGCGCAACAGCGGCTCACCACCCGAGAGAATCAGCATCGGAGCCGGGTTCACGGCGAGCAGCTCGTCGACGATCCGCAGACACTCCGCCGTCTCGAGCTCGGACGTCGCGCTCTCGCGCGGGCCGGCTGAGATGTAGCAATGGGCGCACTCGAGGTTGCAGCGCCGAGTGAGGTTCCACGCGACGACGTGAGGAACGCCGTTCACTGCAGCAGCTTCTCGACCGCGCGTTTCGCTTCCTCGGGCGTCACCGTCTTCATGTCAACAGGGCACTTCTCCATCTTTGCTTCGATGTCCCGGATGGGACAGCGCGTGATTCCCTGTGCCTTCGCCTCCTCGATGAAGGCCCGCATCTCGGGCGTCAGCGCGTCCTTCCCTTCCGCCTCCGCGCGGATCTGTTTGGCGCGCAGCTCGGTGAACATCACCATCATCGTGTCGACGTCGAACTCGTCGGCTTCGATCATTGCCTGTTTGTTGTCGTCCATGACATGCGTCGTGACGCGCCAGATGTCATGATTGCGGGCGAAGCGCTCGACGGTATTGCGCGCCAGCGGCCGCGCGATCAGCGGGACGAGCTGCAGCCGTTGCCAGCTCTCCTCGGTCCAGACGATCGGATCGGTCGCGACCCGCGCGCGGCGTCCCACCCGGCCCGTAACCGGGCATTGCGTTTCGATTTCCGGCGTTGTGGACTCGGGATCGGCGTCATGGCCCTGCACTTTCGTCGCCTTCATCTGCTCGGCGGCTTTCACCTCCGCCAGTGCGATCTCCTCCGCGCTGCCGATGCCCATGATCAGCTGCATGTGCGTAGGCAGCAGCTTCTGGATGGCCTCATCCAGCCACTTGTTCGTGACGGTGGGCGGCGGCGCGCCATTGCCGACCTTCTCGAGGACGTACTCCTCGACGGCGCGCCGGGCGATCCCTTGCGCGAACGGCGGCACGCGCAGAATCCGGACTTCCGCTTCGGGCGCCCACGGCAATCCGGCCTGGCCGTCTTCCTCTATCCACGGGATGTCCTCGGGCTTCACGCCCGTCACCCCGACCAGCAGCACGGAGCACGGCGCAAGACGGACCAGGTTTTCCGACTGCGACCCGAGCTCCGTCTTCTCGATGCGATGCGCGCCGTGGCGGCCGATCACGAGCAGCGTGGGCTTGATCTCCTCGGCCCACTGCAGGATCACCTGAAAGGGTTTGCCGATGAGGATTTGCGTCGTGAGGGGGACGTCGGGATACTGCTGGGCCATCACTTCGGCGCGCTTGAGATTGGCCTGGCAGAGCTTGAGCAGTCCCTTGTCGATGATGTTGTTGTGCAGCTCTTCCTGCTCTTCGAACTTGAACACCTTCGACGCCTGATACGACAGCACATCCTTGATGTTGTGGAAGACGACGTGGTGATATTCGACGTCGAATGCGCTGCACACGTAGAGCGACGCGCCGAACTCGTCCGCCAGCTCGAGGGCCGCTTTCATCGCTTTATAGCTGTAGGACGAGCCATCGACGCACACCATGAAGCGCCCGCCGGTGAGCGGCTGCTGATCGCGCACGATCAGCACATCTTTATCGACACCGCGTAACACGCGAGCCGCTACACCACCGAGCTGCGAAAACTGTTGCCGTCCCAGTCCGTGCGCGCCGAGCGCGAGCAAGTCGTACTGGCGGCCGGATGAACCCACCAGGCGGGCGGCGGTGTCTTCCTCTTCGGCCACGATCCGCCCGTTCTCGCCGAGCTTGACGTCACTGCGGACCTTGTCGCCACCGTCGTAGCCCGCGGCGCGGTTGGGATCGAAGCCGATGAGCCCGGGCAGCCGCCCCGCGCCGCGATTCACCTCGTTCACGATCTCTTCGTAGTTGATCCCTTCGAGCAGCTGGCGCGTCAGCGCCACCCCGGCCGCCTCGCAACGCTTGCCGAACTGATCGAGGAAGCTGTCGGCGATGAGCTGCAGGCCTTTTTCGATCAGCTTGTCGTGGATCTTGCGCTGCTTCTTGATCTCTTCTGGCGTCTGGAACTGCGCGGGAAGGCCGGTTTCGAGCTGGCGGAAGCGAACATCGTGGAGGCGGGCGGCGTAGACGTGATTCCCGGTGATTCGTCCTTCGGTCTTGCGGCACATCTCGATGGCTCGATCGACGGCCCAATCGGAATGCTGCGAGTTGTCGACCGGAACGAATATCTCGCGGTACACCACTACCTCCCCGAGTGCCGCCGCTCGAGCGGGTCTTGAACTCTAGATGTCGGTGTGGATGCCGTCAGAGTTAAGGGATATGCAGGCGCACCTCAGCGCTGTCAAGGAACTTGTTCACAAGCTCCCGGGACGATTTGCGCGCCGTCGGTGTTCCAAACGGTAATCGCATCGACCGGGCAGGAATCGCACGCGCGCAACAGCCGCTCACGTTCGACACCGCCGGGATTTGTGAAAACGGCGGTGCCGCTGTCGTCGAGGACGAACGCTTCAGGCGCTGCGGTGATGCAATCGCCGAAGCCGACGCACAGCGTGCGGTCGATGCGGACCCGAAGGTCCCCGACCTGGCGCTCCTCGAAGTCGCTCACATCCCCTCGAGCCCGAGCTCGACGCGCGCGGTGTCCATCACGGCGGGAGTGATCTCGGTAATTCCCCGCTCCTTCGCGTAATCGCCGTAGATCTTCTTGACCATGCCGCGTACGAAGCTCGGAACGCGGGCCAGTCGCGCCTGTGCATCATTCGACCAGGCAGGGCCGCCGGGGCCGCCGCTCACCACCATCTTGCTGACTGTCTCGAACGGCTCGGCGGGCACGGTCCGGCCGCCGATTTCCACGCCGAGGGAGGAGACGAGCTGCGTCTCCATGGGATTCGTCAGCATCGCGACTACGCGGCCGCATTTGGGACACTTGAACGTGGCCGCGAGCGTCCCGTCGCCCGGCAATTGGCGCTCGGCGAAGGCCATTTGTTGATCGCACTCGACGCAAAGAAACTTCATAGGCTGGATCCGAGCGCGGACCAGGTGTCAGGTGTCGGGTGCCAGGGGATCCGGGCGAGCACTGGGGTCTCGAATTCCGTCGAGAGATCGTCGGCCGCCGTTCCGACGAAGTCGCCGCCCACCATGTTCTCGACGATCCCAAGAAGCTCGGAGCCATGCTCGACCGCGGCGCGCATGGCGCGGCGGACGGCATCACGCGATTCCGGCGTCGGAATCGTGACCGTAAGAACCGCGGGTGGCGCGCCCAGGATGTCGCACAGCTCGAGGTACCGCTGCATCCCTGGGGGCAGATCCAGGAGCAGCACATCCAGCGCCCCCCATGCGACGTCACCGAGCAGCTCGCGGAGCGCCGAGGCTTCCATCGCCCCTCGCCACACGAAGCTCTCGGACGTGGGGCCGCGGAACGCCAACGGGGCGCCGGCATCCAGAAACTGCCCCATCGAGACGCATTTCACACCATCGAGACCGACTGCCGGAGGTTGTGCGGTGGGGGGCGCCTGGAGCAGCCCCGGAATCGTAGGCCCATTCAGGTCGGCATCCAGAACCCCTACCGCCTGTCCGGCCCGGGCGAGCGCGCGGGCAAGGTGAGCGGTGACATAGCTCTTCCCCACGCCGCCCTTGCCGCTCATCACGGCGACGATGCGCCGCACGGCCGCTAGCTGTTCCGCCACGCGCCGGCGCTGGGCACCGATCTGGTCGGCCAGCCCGGAACGGTCCGGATCGGTGAGCTGGTGATAGGTCCGCATGCGCCGGTAAAACTAGCCGGTTAGGCAGTTGGTCGGTTAGTATCCGGTATGATCGAAGGACTCAAACAGAAGCTGCAAGCCGAGGTCGAACGGCTGAACCATGAGATCTCTTTCGTCTTACCGAAAGAGATCGAGAAGGCGCGGGCGCACGGCGACTTGCGCGAGAATTCCGAATACAAGGCCGCCCTCGAGCGCCAGCAGTTCGCGCAGGCGCGGGTCCATCACTTACGGCTTCGCCTGTCGAAGTTATCCGACGTTCGCGAGCAGGACATTCCGCGTGACCGCGTCGGCTTCGGCTCGCGCGTGACGGTGGAGGATCTCGATACCAAGAAAAAAGAGGTCTACGCGTTGACGCTCGGCGAGTTCATCGAGGGCGAGGACGGCGCCGAGGAGATGCCGGTGTCGATGGCGTCGCCTCTCGGGAAGGCGTTGCTTGGGGGAAAGGTCGGCCAGAAAGTCGACATCACCCTGCCGATGGGCAAGCGCAAGCTCAAGATCGTGAGCCTGGATACGGTGCACGATCTCGCAGGCTCTTGACTAAAACGTTCCCATGATATCACTTAGAACCACGAATGAATGATCGGTCCTTGCGAGAGGTCGCGAAAATGATGCGTTTTGTGACCGCTGCGGCGGTTTTGTTGCTTTTCGCCCCTGGGCTCGCTGCTCAGGCTGATCCGGATCATCCAGTGGCGGGGGGCGGCACGCTACCTGCCGGGTGGCACGTACGCACCGAGCCCAATCGCCAGACCGGCCAACCCGCATCGCTCGAGAACGTGAAGTTCGCGAATATGGGCGATGGCCTGCACACCACAGTCGGACCTGCGGCCATCTACTGGCGCGACCGCGACACAATCTCCGGCAATTATCACGTCGTCACCAAGATGACGCAGATGAAAAACCCGGCCCATCCCGAAGCATTCGGCATTTTCATCGGCGGCAAGAACCTCGCTGACTCCGGCCAGACCTACACATACTTCCTCGTTCGTCCCATCGACGGCATGTACTCGATTCGCCGCCGCTCGGCCTACATGACGCGACCGACGGCGGTCGTCGAGTGGACGGCCAGCGATGCGGTCACGAAGGCCGACTCGAGCGGCAAGGCGACGAACGAGCTGAGCATTCAGGTGCAGGGCGGCAAGGCAAAGTTCATGGTGAACGGCAAAGAGGTCTACACGGGTGACGCCGCGAGCCTCGACGTCAACGGGGTTGTGGGTTACCGGGTCAATCACAATCTCGACGTCCATCTGGGCCCGCTCGGGATTCACAAACTGTGACCGCTATCAACCCGGCGGCTGACGAAGATCGGTTTTCGTTCACACCGTTCACGCGTCATGCGTTTTTCACGCATGTCAATCGCTGGATTCTGGAGCGGGTGATTTGCCCGGGGCGTCAGGTGATCGTGGACCTCGGGTGCGGCCCGGGCGCCGTCACGCAGCTCATCCTGGAGCGCGTGCGCGGCCAGCAGCCGCCGCCGCACGTAATCGGCGTCGATCCCTCGCCATCCGCGATTGAACGCGCCCGCGCCGCCATCTCGTCAAGGCTGGCGGAGTTCGTGCAGGGCAGCGCCGAGTGGCTCTCGAAGCTCGTCAAATCAGCCGACGCGGTCGTGTTTCTCAACGCAATCCACCTCGTGGAGGACAAGCCGAGCGTGCTCCGGGAGATTCGCAGCGTGCTGAAGCCCGGTGGCGTGCTGGCGTTCAACAGCACGTTCTTCAACGGGGCCTACGTCGAAGGCACGGGTGGGTTTTGGCGCCGCTGGATCGTGCGCTCGGTTCAGGCGCTGCGCGAGAAGGGTATCGAGGTCAAGCACGAGGGCCATGCTGCCGCCATGGAATGGTTGTCCGCGGAGCAGTACGGCGACGCGTGCAAGGCCGCAGGACTGATGCCGACGACCGTCGAGCTGCTCCGCATCAACATGACGGCGCAAAGCCTCGCCGACATCGGCCGCTTCTCGCTCTTCATCGAAGGGGCGTTGCCGGGCGCACCGCTGGAAGAGGGATCGGAAGCTCTGCAGAAGGGGCTGGCGCGAACGCTCGACGAGCTCCAGGTCAGCGAGGTTCCTCGCTACTGGCTCGAGGTCGTGGCGGAGGCCGTCTAGCAGCCCAGATCGTCAGACCAAGCACCAGCAATGCCCCCACCGTAATCACATTCAGCGATTCGAGCACCGATCGCACACGCGAGCCGAGTAGCGCGGGCGCGCTGAGGGTGAGGCACGCGAACGAGGCCCACCACAGAATCCACACTTCCCTTCCCCTGCCGGGAATCGCGCGCCAGATCAGCCAATAACCCACCAGCAGCGTCACGAAGTGCGGCTTCCACGCGAGCGGCGACACGAGCGGCATGAGCACGAGTCCGATCGCCAGTTCACCGAACATTCGAGGATTTGCGAGGTCGGGCGGATTGCGTAACCAGGCGATCGCCAACGCCGCCCCCGCGGCTGCAAGCAGCGCGTAGAACAGGTGCACCACGCGCCGCGTCGGCCAGGCGGCGAGCGCGGTATGCACCGGGTCCCGAGCGCTGCCTTCCGTGGTGAGCAGTCGCTTCAGCGCCGCGAGCAGCGACTGATTCGAATAGCCGGGCGTCGGATCATTCGTCTCGGCTGCCGCAATCGCGCGCCAGGAGCGCCACCGTTCCATCGCCTGCACGGGCCCGAAGGTCGCGACCGGAAGAAATGCGTTGAGCACGATGAGAAACCCGGCGGTCCACGCGGCTGCATGCCAGGCGCGCTTATAAAGGAGATAGGGCAAGAAGAGTAGCGGAACGGCGCGCAAACTCGCCGCCACCGCCAACGCGAGTCCGCCAAGCCCATCGTGCCGTCGTTGAAACAGGTGAAACGCCAGCAGAATCAAGAACAAGGTGTAGAGATTGATCTGCGTGTGTTGGAAGTGCTCCTGCAGGAGTCGGGCGGTCATGAGCACCGGCACCAGCACGGCGCTCGCCGTAAGCCGAGCCGGCGCTTCTCCAACCAATTTGGGCATCAGACGCAGCGAACCCCACAGGGCAGCGACGCTCCCGAGCTGCCAGAGTAGCAGCGCGCCGGTCAGTGACGCGCGCGCGATGAGTGCGAGGCCCGCGGCGACAAAGAGGAAGAAGGGCGGCCAGGTGTTGATGCGAAGCCCGTAGGGGTCCCCCCCCCCACCCCCCCACCCTGGAGGACGACCTCGCCCACCTGTGTGTAGCCCGTGAAAATGACGCCATCGAGCCGGCCCAGGCTGCGGATGATCTCCGCCGCGGCGAGGAGAATGAGCAGGACGGCGACCGCCTGCCGCCACCTCATTCGAGCACGAACGTCAGCCGCTGGTGCGCTTCGCGCAGCGCGCTCTCGACAACCGCCGCCGTTTCGCCGCGCGCAAAGATAAAACCGGGATAGCGAGAGCCTTCGGGAAACGGGACGAGCCGCTCGCCGGGATGCGCCGTGATCTGAACGTCCTCGATCAGCGGCACGCGCTTCGCGTCATCGACACCGCGCACTTCCCGCAGCGTCCCCGCGCCAGCGATCGGAATCATCATGACGCCCGCCGCGAGCCGCTCGCGCTGCAACGAGGGAAGCGGCATGCCGAGCGCGTGGCGCAGAATGATCTCCTCGAGCGTCACACCCTTCCCGCTTCCGCCTTCCCCGAATCTCAGCACCGCTGAGCACCGCCCGCCGATGGGCCGCGCGGCGAGCTCGATGAGCCACGGTCCCCGCTCGTTGTAGCGCAGCTCCGCGTGCACCGGCCCATCGACAATGCTGAGCGCGCGGACCGCGCGCTCCGCGCAGTCCGTGATCGCCGCCTGCAGTCCCGCGGGGATGCTCGACGGGGTCACGTAGATCGTTTCCTCGAAGAAGGGGCCATCGAGCGGATCAGGTTTGTCGAAGATGGCCAGCACGTGGAGACGGCGATTGACGACCATCCCCTCGAGCGCCACCTCGTAGCCGGGGATGAACTCCTCGATGAGAAAGCTTCCCGCCGGCTCGCACACGATGGCCTTCAGTCGGTCGTGCGCTTTCACGAACCCCGCCGGGTTATCGGCGCGCATCACCCCGCGCGAGGCCGAGAGGTTGAGCGGTTTGAGGACAACGGGATAAGAGATCGCCTGCGCGATCTTTTCAGGATCCTCATCCAATCGACGCAACACAAATCGTGGGACGGGTACGCCCGCCTTCGCGAGCATCTCGCGCTGCAGGTGCTTGTCCCGGGCCGCTCGGGCGGCGGGGAGGGGATTTCCCTTCAGCTTCAGCCGCTCGGCGATAGCGGCTGCGACGATGGCGGTGTCGTCGTCGACACCGGCTACTCCCGCAATGGGGTGTTGCCGAGCGAACGCAGCGACGGCATCCACGGCGACGGCGGGATTCTTGAAATCGAGTGTGAGGAGACCTGCGGGATTGGAGGACTCGAGCGTGCTCGGCTGCTCGGACGCGACCGTCAAGTCCGCGCCGATCCGCCGCGCGGCCTCCACGAACGCCGCGGTGCGGTAGGTCGTGGTCGGCAGCAGCAGCAGGAGTCGCGGAGCTATTTCTTCGAGGCCTGGAAGTAGGGGTTCGCGCCGGTCGCGTGGTCGGTGATGTCGACGATGCCGCGGACTTCTGGCACGAACTGAGCCAGCATTCCCTCGATGCCCTGCCGCAACGTGACGTCCGCCATGCCGCAGCCCTGACAGCCGCCGCCCATCCGCAGCATCACCACACCGTCCTGGACGTCGATCAGCTCGACGCGACCGCCGTGGCGCGCCACCATCGGGTTCACCTGCGTGTCGAACACCTTCGCGACCTGCTCGTACAGCTGCGTCATCGTCGACGGCGCCGGCCGCAGGGGCCGCCTTCGCGGCCACCGGAGGGACGCCCGACGCGGCCGCCGCGCGAATCGCCGCGCCGACCGCCTTCCCCACTGCCTGCCACGGCGCGGGATTGTCCTTGACGACCGTGACGATGTTGCCCGAAACGATCACCTCGGTGACGCCGCCTGCGGGAATCGCGAAGATGGCTTCCGCCAGCGGCGATCCCTTCGCCTCGTCGGCGGACGCGAAGCGCCGCACGCCCGCCGCGTGCAGCGGTTGGCTCACGACGAACTTGCAGCGGTGGTTGTCCACCGGCTCGGCGGTAATGCGTATCTCAGCCTGACTCATATGCGGCAACCTAAGGCCTCACGGCGTGTACGCCAAGTTCGCCGCCAGCCAGCGTTCTACTTCCTCTTGCGTCATGCCTTTGCGAGCGGCGTAGTCCGTCACCTGATCTTGCCCGATGCGCCCCAGGCCGAAGTACTTGGCTTCCGGATGCGCGAAGTACCAGCCGCTCACCGATGCCGCCGGCAGCATCGCGCACGATTCCGTCAGCGTGATGCCCGCAGCCTTCGGCACGTCGAGCAGCTCGAACAGTGCCCGTTTCTCCGTGTGGTCGGGGCACGCGGGGTACCCTGGTGCCGGGCGAATCCCGCGGTACCGCTCCGCCACGAGCGTGGCGACGTCGTTCCGCTCATCGGGCGCGTACCCCCACAGCTCCGTCCGCACGCGCTCGTGCAGCCGCTCGGCGAGCGCTTCGGTCAAGCGGTCGGCCAACGCTTTCGCCAGGATGCTCGAGTAGTCGTCGTTGTCTTTCTCGAACGCGGCGCACACCGCGTCGAGCCCGATTCCCGCCGTGACCGCGAACGCGCCGACCCAGTCGCGCTTGCCGCTGTCCTTGGGGGCGATGTAGTCGGCGAGGCAGAGATTTGGGCGACCGGGGCCCTTCTCCATCTGCTGGCGCAAGCCGCGCAACACCGCACGCACCTGCGAGCGATCCTCGCCGGCGTAGACCTCGATGTCGTCGTTCCCGACCGTGTTCGCGGGGAAGAGACCGAACACCGCTCGCGCCCGCACGAGCCGCTCGGCCACGAAACGTTTCAGGAGCGCCTGCGCATCGGCGAACAGCTTCTTCGCGGCGTCGCCGACCTTCGAGTCTTCGAAAATCGCCGGATAGCTCCCCTTCAGCTCCCACGCCTGGAAGAACGGCGTCCAGTCGATGTACGGGACGAGCTCGCCGAGCGGATAGTCGTCGAACGTGGTGATGCCCGGGCGGCAGGGACGGACCGGCTCGTACGCGGTCCAGTCGAGCTGCAGGCGCCGCCGCCGCGCCTCGTCGAGCGTGAGAATGACGCGCTCCGCATCGCGCGAGCCGTACTCGGCGCGCAAGCGCTCGTACTCCGCGCCGACCTCGTCGAGGTAGGCACCACGGCGCTCGGCGGACAAGAGCTGGCTGACGACGCCCACGCCGCGCGATGCATCTAGCACGTGAATCGTCGGGCCGGTGTAGCCTGGTGCGATCTTGACCGCTGTGTGCGCCCGCGAAGTCGTCGCGCCGCCGATGAGGAGCGGCAGCGTGAAGCCCTGGCGGGTCATCTCCTTGCCCACCCGGACCATCTCGTCGAGCGACGGCGTGATCAAGCCCGACAGGCCGATCACGTCTGCGCCTTCTTGGCGCGCCGTATCGAGAATCGTCTGCGCGGGCACCATCACGCCGAGGTCGATCACGTCGTAGTTGTTGCAGCGCAGCACCACGCCCACGATGTTCTTGCCGATGTCGTGCACGTCGCCCTTCACGGTCGCGAGCACGATCTTGCCGGCGCGGCGCACGCCACCCGCCGCCCGCTGCTCGGCTTCGAGGAACGGCACGAGATAGGCGACTGCTTTCTTCATGACGCGGGCGCTCTTCACCACCTGCGGCAGGAACATCTTGCCCGCCCCGAATAGATCTCCGACGACGTTCATGCCGTCCATGAGCGGACCTTCGATCACATCGATCGGCTGAGCGGCTTTGCGCCGTGCTTCCTCGACGTCGGCCTCGACGTGGTCCATGATGCCTTCGACCAACGCGTGTCGCAGACGCTCGATGACGGGCAGGGAGCGCCACGCGGCATCGGCCCGGGTCACGACGGTGCTCTCGCGGTGCCGCTCGGCGAGCGCCGTCAGGCGCTCGGTGGCGTCGGCCCGCCGGTTGAAGAGCACGTCCTCCACCAAGACGAGCACGTCGGGCGGGATATCTTCATAGACGGCGAGCTGGGCGGAATTCACGATGCCCATGTCCATCCCCGCCTTGATCGCGTGGTACAAGAACGCCGAGTGCATCGCCTCGCGGACGTGGGCGCTGCCGCGGAACGCGAAGGACAGATTGCTCACGCCGCCGCTCACGAGCGCACGCGGCAGCGTCTCCTTGATGCGGCGCACGGCGTCGAGGTAGGCGATCGCGTACGTGTTGTGCTCTTCGATTCCCGTCGCGACGGCAAAGATGTTGGGGTCGAAGATGATGTCCTCGGGCGGAAAGCCGGCCTGCTCGGTGAGCAGTTTGTACGCCCGAGCGCAGATCGCGACTTTGCGATCGGCGGAATCAGCCTGACCCTGCTCATCGAACGCCATCACGACGACCGCCGCGCCGTAGCGGCGCACGAGGCGCGCCCGGGAGAGAAACTCGGCTTCCCCTTCCTTTAGACTGATGGAATTGACGATGCCCTTCCCCTGGAGGTTCTGGAGGCCGAGCTCCAGCACGTCCCAGCGGGAAGAGTCGACCATGACCGGCACCTTGGCGATGTCGGGCTCGGCCGCGACCAGGCGCAGGAAGCGCTCCATCGCGGCCTCGGCGTCGAGCATCCCCTCGTCCATGTTCACGTCGATGATCTGCGCGCCGTTCTCCACCTGGTGGCGCGCCACCTCCAGCCCGGCCTCGTAGTTCCCGGCCTTGATCAGGCCGGCAAACCGCGACGAGCCAGTCACGTTGGTGCGTTCGCCGATGTTCACGAACAGCGTGTCGGGCCGGATGTTGAGGGGTTCGAGTCCCGAGAGCCGGCAGATCGGCGCCGCCTCGGGAAGCACCCGCGGCGCCAGACCGTCGACCACGCCCGCCAGCGCGCGAATGTGGGCCGGCGTCGTGCCGCAGCAGCCGCCGACGACGTTCACGAACCCCGAACGCGCGAACTCGCCGACGAGCGCGGCCATCTCGGCCGCCGTCTGATCGTACCCGCCGAACGCGTTGGGCAGGCCGGCATTGGGATGGCAGCTGACCGGGATGTTCGCCAGGCGCGATAGCTCTTCGACGTAGGGCCGCAGCTGCGCGGCGCCGAGGGCGCAGTTCAGCCCGATCGTGAAGAGATCGGCGTGGCGAACCGAGTTCCAGAATGCCTCGACGGTTTGGCCAGATAGCGTGCGCCCGCTCGCGTCCGTGATCGTGCCCGATACCATCAGGGGCACGTCGAGACCATTCTCGTCCAATAGACCGCGCACGGCGAACAACGCGGCCTTGCAATTGAGCGTATCGAAGATGGTCTCGACCATCAGCAGGTCGACGTCACCCTCGAGCAGCGCTTCGGCCTGGGTACGATAGGCGGCGGCGAGCTGCGCGAACGAGACGTTCCGGAACGCGGGATCGTTGACGTCCGGCGAGAGTGACGCGGTGCGGTTCGTCGGGCCGAGGACGCCGACCACGAAGCGCGGCTGCTTGGGGGTCTTGGCGGTCATTGCGTCGGCCGCTTGGCGCGCGAGGCGCGCCGCCGCGACGTTGAGCTCGTAGACGAGGCCCTCGGTCCCGTAGTCGCTCTGCGAAATCACCTGCGCGTTGAAGGTGTTCGTCTCGAGGATGTCGGCGCCGGCCTCGAGGTAGGCGCGGTGGATCTCGCTGATGATCTCGGGACGCGTGAGCGTCAGGAGATCGTTGTTGCCGCGCAGGTCCTTGGGATGCGCGCGCAGCCGCTCACCGCGGAAGTCCGGCTCGTCCAGGGCGTACGACTGGATCATCGTCCCCATGGCGCCGTCGAGGACGAGGATGCGCTGCGCGAGGGCTGCGCGAAGCTGGGTGAGACGTTGCTTGCGATCGGTCATTGTAAAAAAAAAGTCCCCTCGCCAATACAGACGCCGGGGTCCCGGCTTTTTAGCGATTTGTTTAACGTGGCTGCAATAGGCCGCAACTCACCACGGACTGTCCTCAATTGTGCCGGAAACTTAACCTGCAGGCACCGCGCCCACCAGCGCGCGCGTCGAGGATCGCCGCTAGGGGTGGGCGTCGCGACTGTTCCAGACGGCAGGGGAGGCCTCATGGCGGTGCTGAACGTGCTGTGACTTGACCATTCCCATCCCATCCCGTACCGTGGCGACGGCTGGACGCTCGAGAGGTCCCCGCTGTCCTCTCTCCAGGAGGATGCCAGATGGGCAAGATCAACATGCAGAAGGTGATTATCGGTGGGTTGATCGCCGGCGTCGTGCTGAATGTGATTGACTTCGTGGTGTTCGGAATGTTGCTCAAAGCGCAGATGGCCGCGGCGATGCAGGCGCTCGGCAGACCTCCCATGACTAACGCGCAGATCCCCTGGTTCGTATTCCTCGATTTTGTCGCCGGTATCGGTCTTGTGTGGCTCTACGCGGCGATGCGGCCTCGGTACGGCGCGGGTCCCACGACCGCGGCAAAAGCCGGCGTGGCCGGCTGGTTCTTCGGGGGCTTGCTGCCCACGCTCTTTATGTGGCCGATGGCTCTCATGCCGCACAACGTCACCATCATCGCGACGGTCGTTGCGCTGGTGGAGTGGCCGCTCGCAATAGTGATCGGTGCGAAGTTCTATCTGGAAGGCGCCGGCGCGGGCGCGGGGATGGGAGCGGGAGCGGGCGCCCGAATGTAAGAACTAGAACTGCGCAAGAAAGGCGCGAAAGCAAGGCGCGGTGAGTGTCCCAGTACTCACCGCGCCTTTACCCTTTATCTGCGTTTGTATGGATCAGTATTCAAATCGCATCGCCACCCCAACCGTGCGCGGCTGGTTCGTCAGATACCCGATTCGCGCCGTCGTCCCGCGCTCGCGGTCCAAGCCCAAGAAGGCAATCTCGTCGAACGCGTTATTCAGGTATACCGACAACTCCCAGGTCTGACGCGTCAGACCGACGCGCAGGTTGACGAGGCTATATCCCGGCAGCAAGGGATTGAATCGGAAGGTCCCTTGCGTCAACGGACCGCCGATCGTGTTGGCTCCGAAGGTGTTGAGGTCCGTGCATCCGAATTTCTCAGTTTGGCAAGCGGGGCCGACTCCGCCACCTTGGTCATCAATCAACGTGTAGCGAGAGCCCACGTACTGGTACGTCCCCGAAACAAACGCCCGTGACCCTGGGCGTACCGACCAGCCGTACGTGACGGCCGCGCTGCTCTGGAATTGCGGCACGCTGGGGAGGCGGTTCCCGTCCTCAATTCCCGATACCACGTTCCCACCTTGATCTCTGAAGGTGGTCAGCAGCTTGGCGTTGTTCAGGCCTGCGGAAACGGCAAGGTCCACGTGATCATTGGGGCTCGCGGTGAGCTCTAGTTCGGCACCCATCGACCGAGCCTTGTCCGCGTTCAAAATCAGACGCGAGGAGCACTGGCCCGCTGACACGGTGAGCTGCAGGTCCGAAATGTCCATGTAGAACGCGGACACATTGAGCGACCCCTTACCGCCTGAAAATTGAGACTTGGCTCCCACCTCATAGTTCCAGGCCGTTTCATCCTTCCAGGAACCCGCCAGTGGGCCGTACGTCGCCAGGTCCGCGGCCGAACACAGCGAGGCGTTGAGAGGATCGTTGATCCCACCCAGCCGGAAGCCGCGCGAGGCTTGCGCGTTGAGGGTAACCGCGTCCGAGGCCTTATAGCTCAGCATAAAGCGCGGCGCCACGCCGTTCGCGTCGGTTTTCCCCGTAGTGTCAGTCGGTACCGCAAATGCGCCATCGAAGATCAACGACCGATCCTCTTTGAAATTGTAATAGCGCAGGCCCGCCGTCACACTCAACCGATCAGTAGCGGACAGCGTCGCTTCGCCGAACGCGGCATATTGCGTGAGGTTGTTGTGGAGCTTGGAGAAGAACAGCACGTCGATTCCGGCTCCCAGGGTTCCTTCGCTCCACCCTTGGTTCCCGCCTGCAAAGCCCTCCGCCGCGGCGAGCGAATCCACGCCCACCGGCTTGACGTTTTGCCCATAATCGCGCTTGCTGTTGGCGTAGAAACCGCCCACCAGCCAGCTGAGCTTGGTTGAGGCGCCTGTCAGACGCATTTCCTGCGTCCACACTTTGCTCCTCGTGCTGTCATTGAGCGGCGCGTCGAGTGTGTACACGCGATCCGACAAACCGAGCGTGCCGCCCATGACACTGCCGGTGAGCGCAGTGGCGTCGCGAACGACCAGGATGTTGCGGTGCGTGTAGGACGTGATCGACGTGAGCGTCGCCCCACCAAACTTGTATCGCAGGTCCACGTCACCCAGCACGAAGTCGTCCGTGTACGGTTCGTTGATCTGCGTGAAGAGCTGGCGCTTGCCCAGCGTAATCGAATCGCGCGTGGTCGTGTAGGGATTGGCCAGGATGTTGAACGCGTCGATTCGGTTCCAGCCGTCCGCCTGCATACGCTGGTAGACGATCCGCGGAGTGATACTGAAGCGTTCATTGGGCTCCAAGCGCACCGCGGCCCGGACCCCGGTCCGGTTGCTCGAATTGACGTCGTTACTGACCCTGAAGTCGGGTTGCACAGCGTCCATCCAGCCGCCCATGTGGTTGCTGTAGCCGACGATTCGGGCAGCGGCAGTTTTGCCCAGTGGTGCGTTCACGCCGATCTTGGCGGTGCTGCCTGGAGAGCCCCCACCCACCCAGTGTCCACCAACCTCGCCAAACGTGCTGCTCACGCCGAGCTCGGGCTGATTGCTGATGTAGCGTATGGTGCCGGCCTCCGAGCCCGCACCGAACAGCGTGCCCTGCGGCCCGCGCAACACCTCCACGCGGCTCACGTCGAACAGGTCGAGGTCCGGCGTGAACAGCGACAGCGAAACCGGCGATTCGTCGAAATACGCACCCACCTGTTCCTTCACACCGGGCTGATCGCGAGCAATCTGACCCGAGGAGGCGCCGCGCATCGCCACCTGACTCTGTCCGGGGCCCAAGTTCTGCACGCTGAAGCCGGCCACATTCGCGGCGATCGTCTCGATGTTGTCCGCGCCGCGCAGGCGCAACGCCTGTTCCGTCGGCGCGGCGATCGAGAACGGCACCTTGGCCAGTTCCTGCTCGCGCAACATGGCCGTCACGGTGACCGCTTCGAGGGTGACAGGCTGCAGCATGAGATCCAGCGAGACGGTCTGCCCCGCGGCAACCTGCACGTTCTGCGAAACCGTCCGCAGACCGGGCATGGACGCGGCAACGGTGTAGCCGCCGGCCGGGAGGTCCGCGATGCTGTAGCGGCCGTCGGCGCCGGTCGTGGTGCGGCTCGACACCGAGGTCTTCTGGTTCGTGGCGCGAACCCCGACTCCGGACAGTGCGGTCCCGCTCGCGTCGCGCACGGTGCCGGTGATGCGACCGTTCTGCGCGTAGGCCGGGACCGCGTACACGGTCGCGGCGAGAACAACAATGCTCAGCAAACGGCTCACAGCACGCATAGACTCTCCCGGTTCAGACGTGAGCTGATCACGGCACTATTGGAATAACCGCATTTCGGCACGCGCGTACAGATAGCGTCCGTTGTAGCCGAACGGCGACGCGGCCGCCCACGGGAACGTGTTGTCGTTGTTGTTGAATTCGGCCCGCGGCTTGTCCGGATATACATCGAACAGGTTGCGCCCGCCGATGGACAGATTCACGGCGCCAAACAGATATCCGAATTCCGCGTCCACCAGTGTCTTCGCCCCGTAGGTTTCGCGGTCCGTAAAGCTGGGTTGCGCGGAGGCGAAGCCGCCGTAGTACGACACCCGGCCGAGCCCGTGCCACCGGCCCATGGTGTACTGCGCCGCGAACGTGCCGCGCCAGTCGGGACGCTCTTCCTCGATCCCCACCTTCGTGACCAGGTCGAGAATGCTGGTCAACTCGGTCGCGGTGCCGCGGAGGATCTCGGGCAGCGAATCGACGTGGGTGATTTTGTTCTTCGCGTAGTTCATCCCCAGGTTGAGATCGAGCGTTCCCGCACCCGCCGGCACGCGCAGGTCGCCGGTGATATCCACGCCGTTCGTCTTGGTATTCAAGCCATTCGTGAAGAACTGCACGGCGCCGATGTTGGTAATGCCGGAGTCGGCGAGAATCCGCTGCGACACCGTGTCACCGAACGTCGCGCCCAGCAGAATGCGGTTGTCGATCGTGATGTTGAAGAAATCGACCGTGAACGTCAGGTTGTCGCGCGGCGTCACCGCGAAACCGGCGCTCAAGTTGACCGACGTCTCTTCCTTCAGCGGCTTCGCGCCGAAGATCTGCGAGGCGCGATTGTTCACCGGGAAATTGCCGACCTCGACGAACTGCCCGCCGATCACGTTGGTCGTCGTATGGCTGAAGTAGCTCTGCGCGAGGCCCGGCGCGCGGAATCCCGTGCTCACCGCGCCCCGCACGAGAAACCGGGGCGTCGGCTGGAAGCGCAGCGCCAACTTGCCGTTTACCCGTGAGCCGAAGTCGCTGTAGTTCTCATAGCGCCCGGCGACGTTCATCAGAAACTCGGGCGACAGCTGGCTTTCGAGATCGGCGAACGCCCCGATGTTGCTGCGGCTGTGGTCGCTCGCGTCCGTCGGCGCGAATCCGGGGAAAACCGACGAGCCGGCGGGGGCGGGGCCATTGTCGTCCCCTGTGCCGAAAATACCATCCGCTCCCGCGCTGTCCTGTCCCAGGTGGTTGCCGTTGATCCACGAGGCGCGCTCGCCGGCGGTGATCTTGAAATCTTCGTTGCGCCAGGCCGCGCCGAGCGCGACGTTCACGGGCGACCGCAGTCCCAGATTCACCGGCTTGGCCAGATTCAGCGCCACGATGCCTTCCGTCCGCTCCAGCCGGCCGGCAAAGAAGGAGGTCTGGTTGGGGATGCCCGGGTCGTCCGCTGTGCCGAGGATCCCGTCGGCACCAGGCGCGCATGCCGTAACAAGGCATGGACCGAGCGACGGATTGTTCGTGTTGTCGAGGTCGTAGTCGAAGCTGTTCTTGCCGTACGAGCCGCCGATATCGAGCGACCAGCCGCTGACGTTGGCGCGGAAACCGGTAACGGCCGAGTAGTCGATCACCGTGGGATGGAATTCCGGCAGGAATCCCTGCGGATAGAGCTGGGGCCAGTTCCGGTTGCCGTCGAAATAGCGCCAGAAGCCGTTGCCTGTTCCAACCCGGTTACTGTAGCCCCCGAACGCATACAGCTCGCTGGTCCCGCCGGCATTGAGCGGCATCCGGAAGTTGGCAAACCCCATCGCGTCCTTCTCGAGGCCATCGCCCCAATGGTAGTTGGGTTGCGGCACCCCATTGACCTTTTGAATGACTTTGCCCGTTGCCGGATCGACCACATCCGCGCCGCTCGGATCCAGGGGAAAGGAGTCCGCCCAGGCGCGATTGGTGGGGTCGCGATGCAGATACTCGCCGAATACTGAGAGCGATCCGGCGCCGAGGCCGATGCCGAACCCGCCATTCACGTCCGCGGTCGTGCCGTCCGAGACGGAGCGGTTCGTGGCGTTCGTGGAGTACTGGCCCACGTTGGCGTTCACGAACGGCGCGAACCCGCCTTCCTTCAGCACGACGTTGACCACGCCGGCGATGGCGTCGGAGCCGTACTGCGCCGCCGCGCCGTCCCGCAGCACCTCGATGCGGTCGATGGCGCTCCCGGGCAGCGCGTTGAGGTCCACGCCGCTCGACCCCGCGCCCATGCCGTAGGCAAAGGTGTTGAGAACCGCCATCTGATGGCGGCGCCAGCCGTTCAGGAGCACGAGCGTGTGGTCCGGGACTCAAACCGCGCAGCGTGAACGGGCGCACGATGTCGTTCGCGTCGGTGACGCTCTGGCGCGGGAAATTGACCGACGGCGAGAGGTTCTGGAGAATCTGACTGGTCTCGTTCGTCCCCTGCTGGGCGATCTCCTCCGATGTGAAGACGTCCACCGGAACGGCGAGCTCCTCGGCCGCCGTATGCCGCGCGCGCGAGCCGACCACGACGTCGACCGGCGACAGGCTGATCGCCTGCTCGGCCATCGTGAAATTCTGCTCGACCGGTGAGTCCGCCACGGTCACCTTGGCCGCCTGCGACACGAAGCCCAGCAGCCGGACGCGTACTGTGTACGTGCCCGCCGAGACGCCGCGAATCTCGTAGCGGCCCTGATCGTTGGTGGATGTGGTGAGACCGCTACCCTCGGCAGAGACGGTGGCGCGCGACAGCGGCTGGCCCGTCGCATCCGTCACCCGCCCACGAATCGCGCCTTGCGCGAGCGCCGCCGCCGGAAGGAACGCAAACAGCAGAACGAGGAAATTCGGGACTCGCCGCATAATCATGCCCCTCGAGGGAGTGACGAAGCCCTAGTGCTACCGCGCATTGCGAGGACCGTCAAGCCACGCTAGTGGTGCTGGGCTTCGTGCGCCTCACCGTGCGCACTCCACGGATCACTGCCGGAAAACGCCATTACATGAACCATCCAGCCGAGCAGCCTCGGCCGAAACCGCCCGCCTACCGCGTGACATGCCGCTTCGGTAGCAATCGGGGACTTGGGACCGAACACCGGCTGGCCGTTTTTCGTCTCGCTCCAGCGGCGCCGCGCCTCGGCGAGGGGGGGCAGACACCAGTTGATGTGTTGGTGCCAGCGCGCGATGCTGAGCGGCAGGCGGGCGTCGAGCTCGTCTTCAGTCAGTTGCGCTGGTGCGGTGAACATCGCCCCGACGAGCTCGAGGCTGCCGTCGGCCGCCCGCTGATAGAGCAGTGACGTCGGCCGCGCCGGGTCGAGTCCGTTCCGCGCCTCGAGCGCCCAGCGCAGCTTTGTGTAGTGCTGCACCGGCGCGCCGGCCGCGGGGATAAACTGGCGGAAGCCATCGCTTTGCGCTACGCGGATGTCGCGGTAGCGGGCGAGATCGCGGCGCATGATCGCCAGCACTTCTGCCGCCCGCGCGGAGTCGCCGGGGGCGGGGGCGCGCAGCGCCGTCATCCGGAGATGCAGATCCTCGGCGACGGTGCCGGCCATCGCGTGCTCGGCGGCAGCCGCCGTGTGCTCGTCGGGGTCCTGCTCCGGGGCAGCAACGTCCTGCTCGTCGCTGGCGGCGCCTGCGTTGCTCCGGCACGCGAGCACGAGCGCATATAGTAGAAGGGACAGCACGCGCATACCGCGAGAATAGACGACGTCGCGCGCCGGTCAGCTAGAGCGGTGTAGCCTTTCGAAATGCGGTTTCTCGACCAGCGCGTGGAACGTCAGGATGGCAACCTGAGCGAAGGCACTCGCGATGAGCCCGGGGAGCGATCGGAGCACCAGCGCCAGGCCGTACGTCTGCAGATAACCGATCGTGTACATCGGGTTCGACACGAAGCGATACGGTCCACTCGCCACCGGCCCCTCGCTCGCGACCGAAGGGTCGAAGAAGTTACGCCAATA
This sequence comes from uncultured Gemmatimonadales bacterium, assembly GCA_963704805.1. Classification (GTDB taxonomy): domain Bacteria; phylum Gemmatimonadota; class Gemmatimonadetes; order Gemmatimonadales; family GWC2-71-9; genus 20CM-2-65-7. The sequence goes on from CAVPHS010000001.1 coordinate 131,232, forward strand.
ATACGCATCGCTACCGAGGGTACGGGCCGCCCAGAGTTTCGTGCCCAGACCGAGGACGGCGAGCACAGTGCCGGTGATGACCGAGATCATGGGGGGGACGGGAAGCACGAGCGTGTTGCGCGTGAGTAGGCACAATAGGACGAACGCGACGGCATCGTTGTGCATCACGAACGAGGCTATGCGCCGGAAGCGCCGAAACCCCTCGTCTGGGCCGAACGTCCGGGTGTAACTCGATTCGCGGTCCTCGCGCCGGAGCGCGATGCCGACGTACAGGACGTACGCCAGCCGGCTGAGGATAGCGTACACGCACGCTGCTACTTGGATGAACACGCCGCGCAACATACAACGGTTTGTGGCGCTTTAGTGTGACGGCACGCAGCTTAGCGGGGTACCCTTAGGGTAACAGGGAGCCCGTCATGAGAGCCTTGCTGCGCCCGTTTGTCCTCCTTCCCACACTCATCGCGCTGGCCTGCGCCAACCCCGTTGGTCCCCCGTCCAGGATCACTGCGCTACCGCGCTCCCTCACGGGCGGCGAGCAACGGCTGATCGACGCCGACAATCGGTTTGCCATCAAGCTCCTGAAGCAGGCGACCGCCGAGACCCGCGACACGCTGCCCAATCTCTTCGTGTCGCCCCTGTCGGTCGCGATGGCGTTGGGCATGGCGTACAACGGCGCCGCAGGTTCGACCGAGGACTCGATGCGCGTGGCGCTCGAGCTGGACGGGATGAGCGTTGCCGAGGTGAACGAGGGCTACCGCAGCCTGATCGCGCTGCTGCGCGGGCTCGATCCGGGCGTGCGCTTCACGATCGCCAATTCGATCTGGTATCTCGAGGGCTATGACGTGGAGCAGAGCTTTCTCGACGCGAACCGCACCTACTACGACGCGCGGGTGTCCGCGCTCGACTTCGCGTCACCGGCCGCGGTGACGACGATCAATGATTGGGTGAGCGAGCAGACGCGGGGCGTCATCCCGAAGATCGTCGATCAGATCCCGGACGGGATGCGGCTTTACCTGATCGACGCGATCTACTTCAAGGGCAGCTGGACGGCCCAATTCGATCGGCACCTCACGCAGCCGCGACCGTTCAGGCTGCCGGACGGCTCGAGCGTGAACGTCCCGACGATGACGCACGGCAAGGAGGTATCGGTGCGGGCGGCCTGGCTCTCCGGGGCTCGCGTCGTCGATCTCCCTTACAGCGGTCAGGCCTTTTCGTTGACCATCGTCCTGCCCGCGGAGAACGCGTCCGTCGAGGATCTCGTGGCCGGCCTGACGGCGGACCAGTGGAACACCTGGATCGCCGGTCTCGACTCCACCAAAGCCGAGATCTACCTGCCGAAGTTCAAGCTCGAGAACAACCTCTCGCTTATCCCCACATTGGCCACGCTCGGCATGGGGATCGCGTTCAGATGTCCGCCCGATGGAGCGGACTTCACGCGTATCCACACTCCCTCGGAGCTTTGCATCACCGAGGTGAAGCACAAGACCTACATCGACGTCAACGAAGAGGGCACCGAAGCTGCCGCGGTCACATCGGTCGGCGTGGGCGTAACCAGCGCGCCCCCCTCCATTCAGATTGACCGGCCGTTCCTGTTTGCGCTACGGGAAAACCTGTCGGGGACGATCCTCTTCATGGGGGTGATTCGGCACCCATAGATTATGGCAGGGGTATACCTCCGCAGCCTTCCCAGGAGGGTCCATGCATCGGATCACGCTGCTGTCGCTCGTTTCATGTCTCGCTCCTCTCACGCTCGCCGCACAGCAACCCGCCGCGCCGCATGACAGTGTGCGCGGTGCGATTCGCGCGGTTGACGTGCGTACCCGTACCCTCGAAGTCACGACCGGCGTCGGATTCGCTCTTCGAGTGGTGCGCCTGCAAGTGCCCGCCGGCGTACCCATCACCGACCGGCAGGACGCACAGCCTGACTCGATCGGACTGGCGCAGTTGAAGCCGGGAGACGTTGTTCGCGCCACGTTCGGTGGCAGGGCCACGGGATTCGTCGCTTATGCGATCGAGCGCGTCGGCAGGATGGAAACCGGCGTGGTCTCAAAGCCATGACGCGCTCGTGCGTCGCGATCTTCGCGCTGTGTGCGATCGCGGCGTGTCGCCCTGTGCAGCCGGGCGATCCGCTGCGCGGCCTATCGGCCGCCGAGCGCGCGCGCTTCGACAGCGGTAGCGCGGTGTTCGCCACTATCTTCACCCCGGAGACGGGCCTCGGCCCGGTGTTCAACGCGAACGCGTGCGCGGAATGTCACGAGGATCCCGTGGTCGGCGGGACGGGTGACGAAGTCGAGCGCCACGCGACGGTCTTCCACGCCGACGCGGCGGGGACCCGTCCCTGCGACGAGCTGGCAGCGCTGGGCGGGTTCGTCTATCAGAACCACGTCACTCCCGCGCTCCACACGGCGCTGGGCATCGACAGCGAGCCGGTCCCGCCGGTGGCGACGGTCGTCGCGCGCCGCACGACTCCCGCCATCTTTGGATTCGGACTGCTCGATGCCGTTCCGGACTCCGAGATCCTCGCGTACGCCGATCCTGATGACAAAGATCACGACGGCATCTCGGGACGGCCCAACCGCTTCTTCGACGGCCGGTTGGGTCGGTTCGGACGCAAGGCCCTGGTGCCGGCGCTGCGTGAGTTCAACGACGGCGCATTCAGCGCGGAAATGGGCGTGACCACGCCTGCCGTACCAACTGAGGAAACCGTGGCGGGGACGCCGGTTCCCGCCGGCACCGACCCGGCTCTCGATCCGGAGCTGAGCGATCACCAGGCCGAGCTGTCGAACAGCTTCGTGACGCTGCTCGCACCGCCCGCGCCGTTAAAGATGTCCACCGACGCGCAGCACGGAAAAGAGGTGTTCATGCGTGTGGGGTGCGCGGGCTGTCACCGCCCCGCGTTTACTACCGGCGACAACCGCGTCGCCGCGCTGAGCCACAAGGAAGTCGCAGCGTACACCGATCTGCTGCTGCACGATATGGGGCCCGATCTGGGAGACATTTGCCTGGCGCTGGCTACACCGACGGAATTCCGCACCGAGCCGCTGATGGGACTCCACCTGCGGACGCAGTTCCTGCATGACGGCCGCGCCAAGACACCGGAGCAGGCGATCCAGATGCACGGCGGCGAGGGAGCGCGAGCGCGTCAGTTGTTCGAGGACTTGCCGCCAACAGACCGGGCGGCACTGCTGGTGTTTCTCGGCAGGCTTTAGGAACGGACCCCTGCGGTAGCCTTTCAGTAGGCGAAGTACGTCACCACGCTCACCCCGGGACCTGTGTCGGTCCAACCGATGTCCAGTCCGAGGAGCGTCCGCCTGGCGAACTGCGCCCGACCGCCGAGCCCGAGGGTCCATTCGCGCCGTAGCTCGGAGAGGGACTGGTCCGGCTCCCCCAGCACGCCGGCGTCGGCCAGCACCAGCCACCACAGCCGCACCGGATTCATCGGATCGGCGCGCAGAATAACGGCCTCGCGACGCACGTCCACCGACAGGAATGCCTGGACCGACGCGATCTGGTTGCCGCCAGCGTGTAAGCGGACCGAGCGCGGGCCCACCACGCCGTCGTCCGGGAGCCCCGTCGTGAGTTGCTCGTAAGCGAGGAAGTAGGGCAAGTTGACCGAGGGCAACACGAACCGCTGGCGCAGCGCGAGCACTGTGCGCTCGCGCTCACCCAACGGCATGAACTCCCGCAACCCCACCAGGTACCGATAGTAATCGCGGGTGCTCCCGCGCGACTCGTCACGCAACTGGCCGACGGCGACGAGAGCTTCGAGGTACACGCCGCGCTTGGGGGCCACCCAGTCGTCGCGGGTGTCGGTCACGAACCCCAGGCGACCCTCGAGTCCGGTGTAGCGCGTCGTGTCGTCGACCCGTCCCGCCACTACGTCCGCCGCGAACAGCGTCGGTTGCTCGGCGATGGCGGACGTCCGGTAGTGCCGCGCCTGACCCGCCACGTGGATCCAGAACGGACCCGCGACGTGCCGCTGCGCGGAGACGAACGCCGTCGAACGCAGCAGCGCATAGCGATAATACAGGATGCTGTAGCGTTCTTTGAGTGAGTCTTCGACGAGCTCCTTGTTGTCGGGACCGAAGTAGGGCGTCCGCACCATCCGCTCCGAGCCCGCGAGCAGGAAGAAACGCCAGCCGGCCACCAGGGCGGGCGCCAGGAACTGGAGTCTGAGGTCGGAGGATCCCGTGATGCCGTAGCGGCCCATCACCTTCAGCTCGGCCCGCAGCGGCGCGGGGCCGGGGCGCGCAGGGGGACTGTAGACGAGACCGAGGCCCAAACCTAGGGCCTGCTGCCCACCGACCGGAATGTCGACGGCCAAGCTCCTCCGCCAACGGTCGTCCGTGGACGGCGGGACCGGCTGCACGAGCCCGGTAAGGGCGCGGTACCCCAGCCGCTTCAAGGCGCTGTTCGTGTCGCCGAACATGCGATCGCGCAACCGCTCTCGTGGTGTGCACTGCGGCAGTGTCCTGGCCGGCGGCCCCGCCCGCGAGCGTCATCAACAGCGCCACTCCGGGAAGGGGCCTCAGCGCCGGATTCGTTGTACCTCGAACGGCATCACGACGCGGAGTGAGAGGATCGGGCCTTGGTGGTCCACCGGCCACCGCATGTCAGGCGACCCGGCGAAGGAATACACGAACTCCGGGATAAGCAGGAATCGGGACACCCGCAACTGCACGGAGAAGTTGGGTGCCAGCAGGAATTCCGCTCGGGCAGAGGATTGTGGTGTCCCAGTTCCCGGCGACACCGGTTCGGCCCGTTGGGAGAATCGCATCGCACCGATCGTCACGCCCACGACCAGTTCCGCGGGGCCGACCGGATACTGCAGCCCCACATCGGCGGCGAAGATCTGGGCGCGGTCCCGCACTTCGAACGTACCCCCCGTGTCCGTCTGAACCGCGGAGCTGCCGAAGTAGTAGACCCAGCGTGCCCCGACGTAGATCAGGCGGCCTGCCCCCACGCCCGCGATCAGTCCGGCGCCACCCTGCGAGGCGCTGCCAGTACCGTAGCTGACGATGGCACCGAACTGCGCTTCGCCCAGCTGCGCGGCTAGGTGCGCAGGCAGCAACACCTGACCCAGTGCCAGTGCGACGCCCCAGCGGCTCACAAGCCGTCCTTCCCGACGCGCACCAACCGCCGCGTGTACTCGCTCGGCGGCGGAAGCAGACGATCGAGTGTAGCGCGATCCTGCAGCCAGGTAACGGTGCCTTCCAGAAAGGCGACGTCGACCAAAGGCACCAGCGATTCCGCTCCTGAGAACACCACGGCGACCTCACCGTCCATGAACATCCCCCGGTAGTCCTGGTTCTGAGAGCCGACGATCGCATAGCTGGCCGCTCCCGGGACCCCGCGCACACGCCGGTATATCTGCTCAGCGAGCTGCGAGAGCTCGGTCTCAAGCGCGTCGGCGCCCCGGGCCGACTTCTCCGAGTTGTAAGTCGCTTCGCGATAGCGAAGGTAGGTATCCATGAACTGGCGCCACTCAGGAGCCGCAGAAACCGTGGACCAGAACGGGCCCGTGGCGATGAACTGGACTTTCTGGTGGAGCTTGGGGGGCGCCGCAGACGGCACCCCCTCGTGGGTCGCCGCATCGGCGACCGCCGGCTGAGCGTTGTCGAAAAACGGCATCAGTCCCTTGAGAAACACGGTCTGTCCAACTTGCTCGATCCAGGTCTGCGCCCGGCTCGCCAACCCGCGCTGGTCCGGGGGAAGAGTGTACAGCCCCACTTGCAACATCCCGCCAGCTTCCCGGATGGGACCACCGAGTGTATCGCGCACCATCAGCAGGCGGCTGGCCAACTCCCAGCTGCGGGTCAGCTGGGGAGCGCCGTAGCTCGGCATGTTGAGCGCTGCGGGCGCCACGATGAGGACCTGGGTGCCCCGGAGGCAGGCGCCCACCAGCAGCCCGGCGTACAGGAAGGAGTTCCACAGCGAATCGGGAACCTTGATTACCGCTCCCTTCCCCATGAGCGAGTACAGCAGCGCCTTGCCGACGTTCAGCGGCTTGGGGAGGTATCCAGTCCCATTGCTGAGCTGGAGTGCTCGAGTGGAGAAGACGTGCGCAGCGTCCGCGACCTGCGGCAACGAGCCTTCACCGGGTACACCGGGCTGGGTCTGGAAGCGGAAGGGAGGCGGGAGGTCGCTCTCCGAGATGCCTTGGCTCAGCAGCAGGTTGCGAGCGGCCCGCTTGAGCTCGAGCAGCGCAGGACCCTTCACCCGGATCGCGCGGTCGTCCCACGTCGGCCCCAAGTACTGCTGTCCGACGCCCATGCCGGTGTACAGAGCCTCGCCTCGGAATGGATCGGCCTCAGTCACGTCGTGGAATACGATCTTTCGATGGTCCCGCATCACGTTGTCGGGATATCCGAACACCGTCGACACCAATCCGCCGCTCCAGAACGAAGGATCCGCCCGGTTCGTGATGTTGACGTGAACCTTGACGCGGTTTCGCAGCCAGGCGTCCCCGTATTGGCGCGCCTCCGCCTGCAGGACTTTCGAGTCGTGCACGGCTGCGCGAATCCGCTCCAGGGCCGCCCTCAGGCGGGTTGTCTGCTCCCGCGTGGCCGCCTCAACCTCGGCCGACGCATGCAGCGGGTCCTCGAGGATCGTCATCCAGATCCGGGACTTCCTCGCCTCGTAGTAGTGCTCGTCGAGGAAGATGAAGTACATCGGGATCCGGCCGACGCTGTCGTATGCCTCCAGTCGCTCTGCCAGAGTCGTCAGGTATCCGTCGACCACCTGGTCCAGTGCAGCGGCGTCGAGCAGTCCTTGGGACGTGATCGCGGGAAAGTCATGGATCCACAGGACGTGATAGTCCTCGGTTTCTTTTATCGTCCGCAGGAGTTCCCAGTGAAACTGAAGATTGGCGAGGTACCTGACCTCGTTATGGTCGGTGAACTTCACTCCGGTGATTGAGTCGATCAGGGCGTCGATCTCTTCCTGGGAGTCGTATTGCTCGGGCAGCAGCGCATACTGGAGCGGTAGCCAGACCAACCGCGGGTCGTCCCACTGCTTCGCGGCCCGGGCGCGCTCCTGCTCCATGATCTCCGTCAACCGCTGGAAGACGTATAACACTGGCTCCATCGCAGCACCGACCAGGAGACCGGACTTGACCGCCTCTCGGCTGAACCGACCGTGGGCGGCGATCCCGAGCTCCACCAGCTCGTCGCTTTTTTTCTTCTGCCCGAGGAGGCTGTTGTACGGCAGGATCACCTGATAGAGCAGGATCCGCCGGGCGATGGTCGCCATGCGGGTGCCGATACTGTCGTTTGCAGCGGCGATGCGGAATGTGCGCTCCAGCTGGGCGTGAAAGTACCGGATCTCCTGCTCGCTCGACCGCTGGGCGACGTGAGCGCGCACCCCCGCCAAGAACGCAGCCACTCTCGCCTCGGCAGTGCGTGTGTCCCGGGCGTCCTGGTCGAGGAACGGAACGGTCAGACGCCGGATCCACTCAGCCGAAGTGGCGAGCGAATCGATCGCCTCTTTCAGTACCGCGTTGGACACCTGATACGGTATTGGAGGAGCGAAGTCCCGAGCTACGACCACGTAGTCACGGATCGGTCGAGTACGGCCCGCGAGCGGATCCCCGAGCGGGAGCATGAACCCGATGGTGAACCCATGGCTTTCCATCGGATACCAGTTGATCCGCAACATCCCCCCCGGCCGGATGATGCCGCCGCGTCGCACTGGCGTGGTACTCCCCACCACGAAGTTCACGTGCCGGTCCGGGACGTTGTACTCTGCTCCCACCCCCAGCCCGAAATACGGCACATTCAGCATCGCCCGAAGCCCGCCATCCCCTTCCGTGCCGCGCATGCCGACAAACCCCTCGATACTGCCCTCCATCAGGCCAACGACTGGGCTCATGAGGGCGCGCGACACTCCCCCCTCCGCCCGAACCAAGAGCGTGGATCCGGGCCCTTCAGTCCAGAGTCCGCTGCTGAGGCCCGCGAGGAAGCGATAGCGCTTGGGCTGCCCGAGGGAGGTGATTTGCCCGCCGGATTCGGGAGGGCGCACAAGTTGGGCGAACGCTGGGAGGGATGTCTGCAGGAGGACTGCGGTCAAGGCGGTCGCCCGGTGCACGGCCAGGCAGGTACTGCGCCACGGCATGAGGCAATCCCCCCCGTGTCTCGAGACAAAACGAACATGGCACTGGGTCCGGGGATTGGTTAGGGGCGTTTCTGAAGGTTCAACCGGAAGCGAGGGTGCTGGTGGGTTCATTACTACATCAGCAGCCAACGGCCGCCGCTTCCGGCGGCCGTTGGGCTGGTTCGGCTTGCCTACTTCGTGAACACTCCGATCCCGTAGAAGCAGGGATTCTTGGAGCAGCTCGCCATCACAACCCTCACCTGATACGTACCACTGTAGCGCGGCGTAACCAACACGATTGGCCAATCGTCGGTGCGGAGGTCGGAAGCCACCTCGTCCCCGTCAGGATCGTACAGGCGCAGATCGATGTCGTGGCAGTCCTCATCGCAGACTCCCATGAACGCGTAGGACGTCCCCGGCCGCAGCTCGATCGTCAGGTTCTCGTAATAGTGGTCGTTGAGGCTCCCGTCGTACACATCACCGCTCATCGTGTAGCCGCGCTCGGAAAGGAAGTTGTCGTGCTGGCTGACCTGATTGCGCACGGTCCGCTGCCACTGGTTTTGCGCGGTGGCGGCCGCGGGCACGAGCAGCGCTGCTACGACAAGGCACGGAATGACTAGGCGACCCATGCTTCGCTCCTGTGGTAGGGGTCTCGTGTCCGTCAAACGCGACTTCCGTGCCCCGCGCCGAACCCTGGCTATGTGTCGATGGATCAGCCGGTTAGCAATGGGCCTGGGGGCGCGGTCCGACCTTGATCTTGCATCTCGCAACGGCGACTGCGAGTCGCGAGGGCCGAGTCTGAAGGCAACCGAGGCCGCGACGGTCACGAGCGCGCCGCCGTCAATTACAGATCGATCGGCCGTTCTTGTTTCGCGTTGCGCGAGAATCCGTCAGGACGTAGTTCCATATGATGGATGTCCTCGACGAGGCGGCCGTGGAGCAACGGCTCCACTACCAGGATCTCATCCCCGCCATCGCACGGGCGCTCGCCGCGTTGTCCTCGGGCAAGGTCGTGCAGCCGGTGCGCACCGTGCTCCCCGTAGCTCCCCATCACGGCTTCTTCGCCGTCATGCCGGCGTACGCAGGATCCCTCGGCGCCAAGCTCGTCACGTTTTATCCTCAGAATGTCGGGGTCCACACCCACCACGCAGTGATCGTGATGCTCAAGCCCGAGACGGGGGAACCGCTTGCCGTGATGGACGGCCGGCTCATCACCGAGATGCGGACGGCTGCGGCGTCGGCAGTAGCGACCGAGCGGCTGGCCCGCGCGGATACGAAGGTGCTCGCGATCCTCGGCTCCGGCGTGCAGGCGAAGAGTCACCTCGAAGCGCTGCGCCACGTCCGTTCATTTAAGGAAGTACGCGTATGGAGTCCCCGAAACGCACTCGCGTTCGCCCAGCGGCATGGCGTGAAGGCGGTGGCGACGGCGGCTGATGCCGTACGCGGCGCTGACGTGGTAGTCGTCGCCGCGAGTGCGACCACACCCATTCTCCAGGGACGCTGGCTCTCCCCCGGCACCCACGTCAATGCAATCGGCGCCACGCGCCCCGAGTGGCGCGAGCTGGACGACGATCTCGTCACCACCGCCCGAGTCTTCGTCGACTCGCGCGAAGCGGCGCTGCGCGAATCGGGCGACGTCATCGCGTCACGGAAGGGGGGGGGAGCGAGGTGACGGAGATCGGCGCCGTCGTGTCAGGGGCGGATCCCGGCCGGCGCAACGCCGAGGAGATCACGCTGTTCAAGTCGGTGGGTGTGGCGGTCGAAGACGTGGCGGCGGCGGCGCTCGTCCTGCAGCGATGACAGCCTCGCTCGAACCGGTTCGTCCGATCACACTGAGCGAGATCCGGGAAGCCCGGAAGCGCATCGCTGGGACCATCGTTCGCACGCCGTTGGTCCGGCTGGAGCTGGGGCCCGGATTCCCGGACATCCGGCTCAAGCTCGAGAACCTGCAACCGATCAACGCCTACAAACTCCGAGGCGCCGCCAACGCCGTCGCGCTGTTGTCCGATGCCGAGCGGCGTCGCGGCGTCTGGACGATCAGCGCCGGCAATGCCGGTCAGGGTGTGGCATACGCGGCGCGCGCGGCGGGCGTGCCGTGCACAGTCGTCGCGATCGAGACCGCCCCCGCCGCAAAGCTCGAGCGTATGCGCGCGTTGGGCGCGAAGCTCGTGCTCGTGCCGTATGCCGTCGCGTGGCAGGCACTCGAGGAACGCACGTATACCGGCGTCACAGGGACGTTCATCCATCCATTCGACGATCAGAACTTTATAGCCGGTCACGCGACGATGGGCCTGGAGATCCTCGAGGATGCGCCCGACACCGTCGCCATCATTGCCGCGATCGGCGGTGGCGGCCTGATCACCGGCCTGGCCAGTGCCGTGAAAGCCTTGCGCTCGGGAGTCAAGGTGTGGGGCGCCGAGCCGGAGACCGCCGCGCCCGCGGCGCTCTCGTTCGCGAAGGGCTCCGCGCAGGTGTGTCCCGGACTGGAAGGCCACGTTTGTCGACGGCGCGGGCGGCAAGAGCGTGTTTCCGCGGATGTGGCAGCGCATGCAGCCGGTCGTGGACGGCTGCATTGTGGTGAGTTTGGACGAGGTGAAGCGCGCCATGCGTCTCATGGCGGAAAAGGCGCGCGTCATCGCCGAAGGGGCGGGCGCGCTCGCGCTCGCGGCCGCGCTCACCGGCAAAGCCGGTCCGGGACCGGTGGTGGCCATTGTCTCAGGCGGCAATATCGATCTGGCGAAGTTCTTCGAGCTGATTGGTCCCTGACGCCACCGACGGACTCCTCGGCAGAGTGGCGCGTCTCAGGGACTAGGGGATATTTCCTCCCGCCGCAGGAAGTCTTCAGTTCACGGGAGGACGCGCGATGAGGTCGATCAAAGGGCCGGCCATATTCCTGGCGCAGTTCGCGGGCGATGCGCCGCCGTTCAACAACCTGAAGGCCATCGCCGGCTGGGCCGCCGGACTCGGCTTCAAGGGCGTCCAGATCCCGACCTGGGACGCCCGACTGTTCGACCTCGCGAAAGCGGCCGAGAGCCAGACCTACTGTGACGAAGTGAAGGGCATCCTGGCCGAGCACGGGCGGGGCTCCAGGTGACCGAGCTGTCGACGCATCTGCAGGGCCAGCTGGTGGCCGTGCATCCCGCGTACGACACCGCATTCGACGCCTTCGCGGCGCCCGAAGTCCGCGGCAAGCCGGCGGCGCGGACCGCGTGGGCGGTCGAGCAGGTGAAGCTCGCGGCGCGGGCGTCGCGCCGGCTCGGCGTGACCGAGCACGCCACGTTTTCGGGCGCCCTGGCGTGGCCCTACGTCTATCCCTGGCCGCAGCGGCCGGCCGGTCTGATCGAGACGGCGTTCGACGAGCTGGCGCGGCGCTGGCGTCCGATCCTCGACGTGTTCGAGGAAAATGGCGTCAACGTCTGCTTCGAGATCCATCCCGGCGAGGATCTGCACGACGGTGTGACGTTCGAGATGTTCCTCGAGCGCGTGGGCGGACACAAGCGCTGCAACCTGCTATACGATCCCAGTCACTTCGTGCTGCAGCAGCTCGACTATCTCGAGTACATCGACCTCTATCACGAGCGCATCCGCATGTTTCACGTCAAGGACGCCGAGTTCAATCCGACCGGCCGTCAGGGCGTGTATGGCGGGTTCCAGTCGTGGGTCAATCGCGCCGGCCGGTTCCGTTCGCTGGGCGACGGTCAGGTGAACTTCAAGGCGATCTTCTCGAAGCTGGCGCAGTACGACTATCCCGGTTGGGCGGTGCTCGAGTGGGAGTGCTGCCTCAAGCACCCGGAGGACGGCGCGCGCGAAGGGGCGAAGTTCATCGCCGACCACATCATCCGCGTGACGGAACAGGCGTTCGACGATTTCGCCGGCGCCGGCACCGACCAGGCCGCGAACCGCCGCATGCTCGGCATCGCCTGACGGTGGTCCAGCCTCTCAGGCTCGGCATGGTGGGCGGCGGGCGCGGGGCGTTCATCGGCGGCGTCCATCGACTGTGCGCCCGCATGGACGGGCAGTACGATCTGGTCGCAGGCGCCCTCTCATCCGATCCACAACGCGCCAAGGAGTCCGGCGCCGATCTCGGTCTCGCGGCGGACCCGAGTCTACACGAGCTTCGCCGAGATGGCGGCGGCCGAGGCGAAGCGTCCCGACGGCATCGACGTCGTCAGCATCGTCACGCCGAACGACAGCCACCACGCCATCGCTCGCGCCTTTCTCGATCGCGGGATCGACGTGATCTGCGACAAGCCGCTGACCACCACGCTCGAGGATGCACTCGATCTGGTGCAGACGGTGCGGCGCACCGGTCTCGTCTTCGGCGTCACGCACAACTACACCGGATATCCGATGGTGCGCCAGGCCCGCGAGATGATCGCCGCGGGCGAGCTGGGCACGATCCGGGTCGTCCAGGTCGAGTATGTGCAGGACTGGCTCACGACCAAGGTGGAAGACACGGGGCAGAGGCAGGCCGTCTGGCGGGTCGATCCCGCGCGCGCCGGGCGCCGGCGGTTGCCTCGGCGACATCGGCACGCACGCGTACAATCTCGCGGGCTTCGTCACCGGCCTCGAAGTGCGAGAGCTCGCCGCGGACCTGAGCCGGTTTGTGCCGGGCCGCAAGCTCGATGACAACGTTCACATGTTGCTGCGGTTCGAGAACGGCGCGCGCGGCATGCTGTGGGGGAGCCAGGTGGCGCCTGGCAATGAGAACGGGCTCAGGCTGCGCGTGTACGGCGAGAAGGGCGGCCTGGAGTGGAGTCAGGAGCACCCGAACCAGCTGCGCTTCGCCCCGGTGGGCCAGCCGCCACAGATGCTGTCGCGTGGCGGTCCGAATCTCGGTCCGGCCGCGTCGCGCGCGACCCGCATTCCGTCGGGTCATCCGGAGGGCTATCTCGAGGGATTCGCCAATCTGTATCGCGATCTGGCGGAGCAGATCCGGGCGCGTCGTGCGAAGCGAGCGCCTGATCGAGCGGCGCTGCTCGTGCCGACCGTGGAAGATGGCGCGCGCGGCGTCAAGTTCATCCATGCGGCGGTGGAGTCGAGTGCGAAGAATGGCGCGTGGGTGGACATGCAGCTGAAGCTGCGCTAGATGGCCGAACCTGCCCCCGCCCTGCGCCGCGTCATCGGCATGCGCGGCCTCGCGGCCGCCATCTTCAATATCACGGTCGGCGCGGCAATCTTCGTGCTCCCCGCGCACGTCGCAGGCAGCCTCGGTGCCGCGGCTCCGCTGGCCTATCTCGTGTGCGCCGTGGCGACGGCGCTCGTCGCCCTCTGCATCGCGGAGGCCGGGAGCCGCGTCCCCCGGAGCGGCGGTCCGTACGCGTACGTCGAGACGGCGTTCGGCCCCTACATCGGATATCTCTGCGGCGTGCTGCTCTGGCTCGGCATCACGCTCGCCATGGGCGCCGTCGCCACCGTGTTCGCCGACGCCGTCGCCGGGTTGCTGCCGGGGGGGGGCCTCGGCGGCCCGCTGCCGCGCGCCACATTACTCATCGTGGCATATGGAAGCCTGGCGGTCGTCAACATGCGCGGTGCCGCGCTGGGATCGTCTGTGAGCGGCATCGCGACGGTCGCGAAAGTCGTCCCGCTCATCGCGTTTGTGGCGCTCGGCCTGCCGCACGTTCGGGCGGAGAATCTCGCGTTGGGACCATTGCCTTCGCTCGCGCGCCTCGGAGAATCCGGGCTGCTCCTCATGTTCGCCTTCTTTGGAATGGAATCCGCACTGCAAGTGAGCGGCGAAGTGCGCGACGCGGCCCGCGCCGTGCCGCGGGCGATCGCCCTCGGGGTGACGGGCGTGGGGCTGCTGTACATCAGCGTCCATCTCGTCGCCCAGGGCATCCTGGGGCCAGCCCTCGCCGCCCCCGAGACGGCCAAGGCCCCGCTCGCCGCGGCGGCCGTGCAATTCGCCGGACCCACCGGCGCCACGCTGATCCTCGTTGCGATGATCGTCTCGACCTTCGGCTTCATGACAGCTACGATGCTTTCCACTCCGCGGACGCTCTTTGCCCTCGCGGCTCAAGGCTACCTGCCGCGGCCGCTCGCGGCCGTGCATCGGGCACACCACACGCCGCACGTTGCGATCGCGGTCCAGGGCGTGCTCGTGTGCGCCATCGCCATCACCGGCACGTACGTCAAACTCGCGATCATGGCGAACGTGGCGATCCTGCTTGTGTACCTGGCGTGCTGCCTGGCGGTGGGGCGGCTGCGGCGGCTCGACACGGGGGGGGCGGGGGGGGCGGGGGGGGGCGCAGCCGACCAGCCGTTCGTCATGCCGGCCGGGCGCGTTGTCCCGTGGCTAGCAGCCGGTTTGATCGTGGCGTTGCTGGCGCGGGCCACCTGGCAGGCCTGGTTGCTCACGGGAGGAGTAATGGCCGTGGCATCGCTCGCGTTCCTCCTGCAACCCTCGAGGCGACCTACCCATCCAATTCCTTAAATCCACGCTCGGGGTTCGTATGCGGTTCGCCGTTCTTCTCCTCGCTGGTTTCCTCGCAGCTCCCGCACTCTCGGCCCAGCACTCCGTCCCGTCCGGCGGGCAATGGCTGATCGATCCATCTGATCAACCGGGCAAAGTCCAGCTCACCATCCGTTACGGCGAAGGCCGGTATTCGAGCAACTGGGGGCGGGACGTCCCCTCGAGCGAGCTGGTGGGCCTTTCCGCGGCTGACATGGGCGGATCGGGGACCAGTGTGCACTTCAAGATCGTGAGGTCCGCGGGCACGCTCACCTGTGACGGCTGGTTCGAGGGCGGCAAGGGTTCGGGCCATTTCACCTATCAGCCGAATCCCGATTTCGTGGCCGAGCTGGCCAAACGCGGCATCAACGCGCCGACGGCGTGGGAGCAGTTCCAGATGACGATGGCGGGCGTGGGACTGGATCTCGTGGACGAACTGGCGCGGCAGAAGTATGACCGCCCAACCGCCGGGGAACTCGCGCGGATGGCGACGCACGGCGTCGATCTCGAGTACGTGCGGGACATCGGAGCGCGGGGATACCATCTGAAAGACCCGGAGAGCCTGGTCCGGATGCGCGATCACGGTGTGGATCCGGAATTCATCGAGTCATTGAACCGGGCAGGCTACAAGAACCTGAGTGCGGAAGAGCTCGTGCGGATGCGGGATCACGGTGTCGACCCGGAGTTCATCGCGTCCCTGGACAGCGCGGGCTACAAGAACTTGGGATTAGAGGACCTCGTGCGCCTACGGGATCACGGCGTTACCGAGGACTACATCGCGGACATGAAGGAAGCGGGCTACGCGCCTGCGAACCCCGAGGAGCTGGTGCAAGCCCGCGATCACGGCGTCGATCCGTCCTACATCCGCTCGCTCAAGGAGGCGGGCTACGAGGGCTTGTCCCTATCGGAGCTGCGCCGGGCCCGCGACCACGGCGTGACTAGGGGGTTCATTCAGCGCGTGAAGGAGCACGGGTACGGCAAGCCCTCGCTCGACGAGGTGATTCGGCTGCGCGATCGGGGGCTCGACTAACTCTCCTCTTCACGCGCCCTTCAGGGCGCGGTCTTGCCGAGCCCCGAGCGCTGCATGTCGTAACAGGTGTCGCTCTGGCTGCATTGGATCGCATACACACCCACGACCACAGCGAAGAGCGCTGCGCCGATGCCCAGCACCGCCAACACACTCTTGCCGGCGTCGCCTCGACGCGTGTCGGTGAGCAGCACCGAGTCGAGCGGCACGCGCACCTGGGCTTTCTTTTCACCGACCCCCACGATCGTGTCGCCCTGGAGTTGGGGGTTGTTGAGAATGACCTGTGAGCTGTCGGTGCGCGTGACGCGCAACGACACGGGGTGGCCCTGTACCACGGCCTGCGGGGTCAGCGAGTCCGGGCGCCAGCTCGTGCAGGCGGTGCACGACAGATAGAGGATCAACACGGTGCGAGCGGACGGGCGCCCGAAGCAAGAGTTGGAGGATTGCACGGTACCTCCGGTCGGCAGGACTATTCGCGACGGGACACTGCGTTATCCAGCTCCACAGATAGGCCATCCTCCCCGTGTTTCGAGACGAACCAACGTGGTACCTGGGCCGGGGTTTGGTTAGGGGCGTTTCTGAAGGTTCAACTGAAAGCGAGTCCGGCGAGAGAATGGCCAGGGGCAGAATCGAACTGCCGACACGCGGATTTTCAGTCCTTCCCGTCGTGTTCTCCGCCTGGGAGCACCGGCCAACATCAGACACTAAGCGTTAGTGGATCAGCACTTCGGCCGCCTCCGCGGGCGGCCGTTGTGTTGGTAGTCGCCGCATTTGTCTGTTGGTCCGGGGGACAACGGGGGGACAGCAAGCAGTTGCGTCGGACCACTCGCGCCCATGCGCGACCATTTGTCCCGAGGACTCCCGCCGAAACTCCCGCCGCTGCGTGGGCTCAGC
Organism: uncultured Gemmatimonadales bacterium; assembly: GCA_963704805.1. Classification (GTDB taxonomy): domain Bacteria; phylum Gemmatimonadota; class Gemmatimonadetes; order Gemmatimonadales; family GWC2-71-9; genus 20CM-2-65-7. Next base: position 147,695 of record CAVPHS010000001.1, read on the forward strand.
TGCCCGTGCGAAACAGCTCCCAGCGGCGCCGAACGAAGACGGCCGCGCACCACAGCACGCCGAACACCAGAACCGCATCTAGGAGGTAGGCTGTCTCGAGCCAGCCGGGCCCCAAATTCGCTGGCCTGACTCCCTCCGCCCACAGCCGCACGGACCACCAGACGAAGGCGAGCACCGGCAGCGGGTACAGCACCAGCGCGCCGTACCGCGTCCAGCCGCGCGGCCTCGCCCCTTCGTAGGTCGCATAGCCGAGAAAGTCCGCGACGTTCGGATGCTCGTCGAAGGCGTGCCACGCGACCTGCGTCACGCCGTCGTCGCTGAGCCGCGCGCGCAACTCGGCGCCCGCCTCCCGAGCTGCTTGGAGCGATCCGAACAGCGCGAGCAGGAGGACTTGGAGCATGACCATTGCCGCGGCAGTGACGACCGTCTTCGGCACGCCGGGCAAGCCCAGGAACGTCACGCTCACGCTGTCACCCGTCGTGAACGACAGACCGAAAGAGTAGGCCGACACGAGCAGGGACAGCAGGAAGTAGCGCGACTGCGCGCGACCGATGGCTTGAAAGCGGCGGTGATACCACTCGGGCGGCAGCTTCGCGACGTTCGTCATCCCCGGAGAGAGTGCATCCTAACGAGTCGAGCTGTCTGCCTCGCCTCGCATGGCAGCCAGCCAGTCAGCGCGCACGGCAGCAGTGACAGGCTTCCACCACGTCCAGCCTTGAGGGGGCGCCAAGTTGCGAACGTCGAAGTTGCGCGAAGCAAAGACCGCCAAGTCAGCATGGGCGGACGTTCGGAGATTGATTTCGGCGACCTGCGCGCTCGTGATGCGCTCGCGTCCCGCCGGATGGTGGAGGCTGATCAGCAGGCACGCTTTCGGCGAGAGGGGGAAGGTCGCTTCCATATGCGGTGTGAGCCATCCGGCGCCGTTGAAGGGGAACGGGGCCCTTTCTGTGGCAACAAGCACGACGGGACGATCAGATGTGATGAAGAGATCGCTTTCGGTGTCGAGGATCCGCCACTCGAAATTCAGGATGTATTCAGCGACCTTCGGCCCCATCTCCAGCATCATTCTGAGACTGAAGGCGGGGTTGGTCGTCACCTCGTACTCGCCACGCAAGATAAACTGACGCACCTCTTCGGGGTCCTGGGTCAGTTCCTTGCCCGCTGCACGCGCGGCCTCGCGCAGCGTGCGCTCGAAATACTTGGGCTTCGACGCGGCCATTTTTCCAACCAGCGTCATGACCTCGGCCATCGAGGCTTCGACATTCTTCCGGAATCCCGGGATGCGGACGGACATGTAGCCGAGGAAGACGGCAACCCACTCCCGCTGTTCGGGGCTCAGTGAGGAGGGATCACGACCGCCGGCGAGTTCGCGGAGAAGGGGAATAGCGCGGGCTTCAGTTTTCCCGAGGAGCTCCTCGATGGCGTGGTCTTGCTGCCCCGCCTCGTTCTCGAACGAGTAGTAGTACTCGCTGACCGCCACCTTCTTGGGCGAGCTGCTGTACGCGCCGGCCCCGCCCCGCTCGTAGACCCAAAGGCCCTTGCCGTTGAGGGCGACCTCGTCCGCGAAACCAGCCAGGTAGGCTCGGGGCACATAATGCTGGGACCTGTACTCAGCCATTCGAGAAGTTTACATGCGCGAAGAGCGACGACGAATCGGCGGTTCTTCGATCCCGGTGCAGCCGCGACGTTCGAGCTCTAGCGACCGCCGCGCTCCCTGCCTGCCGTGCGGCACTCGATGGCACTCCCGCAGGCACGGTGATTGCTCGCCCTACACGACAGACCCTCAAATGCCCGGATTGCCCTCCACCGCTGGCGCCCGTGAGTCGGTGAGGGACGTCGGCAAGTCCAATCGCTTCCGTTGACACGCGTATATACAACCGTATATCTTCCCCCGTGTCCGATGACACACCGCGCACTGGTTACGGGAGGAAGTGTCGACATGAGGAAGGCCAAGGGGAAAGGGAGCAAGGGGCGGGGTACACGGGTCGCCGACACTTCGCCGGCCGCCGCCCAGCCGTCCGTTGACTGGGTGCGCTCTGCACAGATCAGCGTGCCCGAACCCAAGCAGCCGATCTCCTTCCGGGTCGATCCGGACGTCCTCGATTTCTTCAGGGAGCAGGGCCCGCGATACCAGACGCGCATGAACGCCGTCCTGAGAGCCTACATGACAGCCCACACTGGGGAAGAAGACAAATGACCGCCGTCGTCGCGCCTCCGCCGCAGCCGGAGACCGTGGAGAAGAAAGTGGAGAAGGGCGCCGGGCTCCTCCACGAGTACTTCACGCGAAACCTGACAGCCAAGCAGATCCAGAAGGAACGACGCGCCCAGCTTGCGCGGATTGGCGCGCTCCGCAAATCAGCCGTGCTTACCTACGCCGCCCGCCTGACGGCGATGCCGGTGCAGGCGCCGACACAGATTCTGTACGACGACCTGTTGCCGTTCAAGGACATGCTCGCGAACTGCGACGGTGATCGCATCGCGATCATCCTCGAGACGAACGGCGGCGTTGGCGAAATCGGGCGGGAGATGGTCGAGATCCTGCACGAGCGTTTCAAACACGTGACCTTCATCGTGCCCGGAACCGCCAAGAGCACCGGAACGATCATGGTGCTCGGGGCGGACGAGATCATGATGGGCACGAGTTCCTCGCTTGGGCCCATCGATGCGCAAATCGCGCAGGACGGCAAGCAGTATTCGGCCGACGCCCTGATTGAGGGCCTAGACCGGATCAAGGAGGAGGTCGTGAACTCGGGAAAGCTGAACGCGGCTTACATCCCGATCCTACAGAAGCTGTCACCCGGCGAGCTCGAGCACGCGCGGAACGCGCTGCAATTCGCTCGCGAGACGGTGCGCGAGTGGCTCGTGAAGTACAAGTTCCGGGAATGGGAGCATCACTCCTCGACGGGACTGCCGGTGACGCTGGACGACAAGCGAAACCGCGCGGACGAGATCGCCGCCGCGCTGTGTAGCCAGGCGCGCTGGCGCACCCACGGACGCTCGATCCGCATCGCCGACCTCCGTGCGCTTCGCTTGAAGATCACCAACTACGATGACGACCCGGAGTTGGCCGACGCGGTCAATCGGTACTACGTTCTTCTCCGCATGATGTTTGAAACGGGGAACATCTACAAGATCGTCGAGACGCCGGCAGCGACGCTGGCGATGCGATTCAACGTGGAGGCCACGCAGATCGAGCAGGCGGGGATCCAGGCGACGCAACAGGCGAGGTCCGTGGTGGGCGACGTCCCCTGTCCGCACTGTGGAACGGCGATCAAGATTCAGATCGACTTCGAGCCCGGGGTTCCTCGCACGCCCAGTGCCATTCGCTACCCCGCCGGCGGACAACTGCCCTGCCCGAGCTGCGGAGATACAGTAAATCTGAAGCCCGCGCTCGCCGAGGTGGAGGCGAGCGTTGGGAAAAAGGCGCTAGACCCTCAGCCTACGGACTGAACGATGAGCCCGAGAGAGAGCGACGATGCGACGTTCATGGGGTTCGAGGTGCTGTTCGCGAAGATGGAGGATGCGAAGCACGCGGACCTTGTGAAGGTGTCGGCAGAGATCGCCCGGCTGAGCGAGCCGATTCGGGCCTTGGCTGAGGCGACCGCCGAGATCGAGAAACCGCACTTCACGACCTTTATCTCGTCGACCTAGGCGGTCGTCGTGCGACTCGGTCTGCGGGTCGTGCGCCCGTCTGAAAAACGCGATTCTTTCACCCCCCCAACCGCGATGACCGCGCGGTAGTCGACTTTTTCCCTGCCCGAAATTTTGCGCCCGTTTTCTTACGCGAGCGTGCGCCGTGACCGCTGAGAGAATCTGCCCGGCCTGCAAGGCGCCCGTCCGCGGCCGACGCGAGAACGCGGTCTGGTGCAGCACGATGTGCTGGGTCTGGGTGAGCGAGCTCGGCGGTCCGCTCGGCGCGGCGCGCTGGTGCGAGGAGACGGCCGGCGGCTGGGACGCGGCGTATGGCCCGTGGGGGTCCGAACCCGCTGTACCGGCGGAACGCGCGAGAGCTAAGAGCTCGAGCGAGACGCCTACGTGCTACGGCGCGTGGTCGAGAGCCGGCCCCGGAGGCGCGCTAGGATCGGGCAACGTCGGTATGATCCGAGCCAGGCGACGCCCGTTCGGTGGTCTCGTCGAGAAGGCCCGGGGGAAAGGCGTAGTTGGCGCGGAAGTCGTAGTCCTTGCCGTTGTCGTACCGCCACCGATCATCGTCGGGGATCGCGCGGTTAGCCGCGTTGAAATCGTGTCCTACCTGCTCGCGGAGATGCTGGACCACCTGAAGGCGTGCCGCACCCTCGCGGCCACGGACGTCGCGGTTGTACGAATCCGCCGCCGCGAAATACTCGTCGACGCGAAATGAGGCCTGGGTCAGGGCGGCGACTGCTTGAGTGCCGAGCGGCGCGAAAACGCGGCTCGCCTCGCGGAGCACGGCGCGCGTGTGCGTCTTGGGGTCCGCGTGAAGGATGGTGCCCGGCAGCACGTTCGCCTTCCGAAACTCGGCCTCAAGGTCGAACGCCAGCTTGACGAACGCACCGACTGCCTCGACGGCCCGCCAGTCCGCCTGCTGCTTCGCGAGCGCCGCCTGCCGGTCGAGGATTTCGGTCTGCCTCGCCATGATCCGGAGCTGCACCGCGAGCAGGAGCAGGGTCGCGACGCCGATCGCAACGACCGGCCACTGGCTGGGCGCCTCGACGCTAATTGTGGGCGGCGGCGCCTGGACCGCGACGTAGATCGTGTCGTGCTTAGCTGGCGGGGCTGGGGCTCGAGCTCCGCGTTGAGCCGGCGTCTGTACGGCACAGAGCAACGCCGTGCAGACGATTAACGCATCGCCTGGCGACGCTTTGAGCTTTCCTGACACTCCTGTGCCAGCCATCAGGACTCAAGGTCCTGCGCCAGCGAGTTGAACTCCTCAAGCGCAACCCGCAGATCCTCGGCGATCTCTTGCGCCAGCACGTCAGGCTCGGGTAGCGAGTCCATGTCTTCTAGCTCCTTGTCCTTGACCCAGAAGATGTCGAGGCTCGCTTTGTCGCGCGCGATCAGCTCTTCATACGAGAACGCCCGCCAACGTCCGTCGGGGTTCGCCTCACTCCACGTCGCGACACGCGCCGCGCGGTTCTCGGGCCTGTAGCAGGCGACGAAGTCATCGAGATCGGCGCGCACGAGCGGATTGGTCTTCAGCGTGAAGTGCTTGTTAGTCCTCAAGTCGTAGATCCAGAGCTGCTTCGTCCACGGCGTTTCGGCGCCTGGCTTCTTGTCGAAGAACAGCACGTTCGCCTTCACACCTTGTGCGTAGAAAATGCCCGTCGGGAGACGGAGCAATGTGTGGACGTCGCACTCGGCTAGGAGCTTGCGTCGCACGGTCTCTCCGGCGCCACCCTCGAACAAGACGTTGTCAGGGACGACGATCGCCGCCCGGCCATTGATCTTCAGGAGCGTCTTCACGTGCTGGAGGAAGTTGAGCTGCTTGTTCGACGTCGAGGCCCAGAAGTCGTCGCGGACCACCGTCAGCGCCTCGCGCTCCTCCTCGCCCTCCGCGTTGATGGTGCGGATGCTCGACTTCTTGCCGAACGGCGGGTTCGTGAGGACCATCTCGAAGCGCGTGCCAGGATCGGCCCGCAGGCTGTCGGCAACCGTCACCGGCGGATCGCTCTCTCCGTCCGTTGGCCCGATGCCGTGAAGCATCAGGTTCATCGCGCAGAGCCGGGCGACCGAGTCCGTGATCTCCACCCCACGCAGCGCCTCGAGCTTGAGATGCAGTTTCTGGTCGCGCGTGAGGTTCGCGTTGTGGTTGACGATGTACTCGTGCGACGCGAGCAAGAATCCGCCAGTGCCGCACGCGGGGTCGCCGATCGTTTGGCCAGGCGCCGGTCGCATCACGTCAGCGATGGCGCGAATCAGCGCCCGCGGGGTGAAGTACTGTCCGGCGCCACGAGCGCCCTCCTGGGCCGTGCGCTCGAGCAGGCCCTCGTATGCGTCGCCCTTCACGTCGACGTCGAGTGTAGACCACGTCTCCCGGCCCACCAGCTCGACCACGAGGCGGCGCAGGATCGCGGGATCTTGGACCTTGTTCTGGGCCTTACGGAAGATCACACCGAGCGTACCGGGCTTCCTGCCCAACTCCTCGAGCGTATGGCGGTAATGGGCTTCGAGCTCGTCGCCGTCCTTGGCGACCAGCGCGGGCCAGGCGAATTCCGATGGCACCGGCGAAGGTTGACTCCACGGCGGCTGCGTGCGCTCATGCGTCATTTTTAGGAACAGCAGGTACGTCAGCTGCTCGGTGTAATCGAGATAGGTAAGACCCGCGTCAAGCAGGACGTTGCAGTAGCTCCAGAGCTTCTGAACGATGGCGGCGGAAGGAGCGGTCATGCTGGATCTATCCAGACTCGGTCGACAAATGTTGGATGCAGGGCATCGAAGTCCTTATCGGTGGTCAGTAGCACAGCGCCTGCGGCCCGCGCGGTTGCTGCAATCCAGCGGTCGTTGTCTGAGAGCGTCAGCCCATGAGCCTTACAGTGGGCAGACAACGCCGCGTAGCGATCAACGATGTCGCCTTGGCGCAGGCCGATCACAACCAGCTCGTTGAGCATCGCGCGAAGGGCGTCGAGCTTGGTTGACCCCCACTTCCAGATGGCACCGAGTGTCAACGCTTCACCGACCGTCACGATTGATATGAGCGGCCGGTCGGCCCGACTTGTTAGGCCGAACTGACGATCGATGCGCTTCCCGAGGTCGCGATTTCGGACTACTTCGACGACAACGGTCGTGTCGAGCAGGATCAGCTTTCCCGGCTGGATCAGGACAGGTCACTCAGAGCGCGCCGGACCTCCTCGTCGCTCTCATCCCCCGGCCATTGTCCGATGATCGCGTTTAGCCCCGAACGCGGGCCCTGAGATTTCCGCAGGGCGTGCTCATCCAATGGCTGCGCGAGCGGCTGCGGCTCCGTCGACCACAGGGAGAAGTCTTCGCCTGCATGCTCAATGTGATCCGCCTCAAGACGCAACACACGTCCGGAGGGGCGGAAGATCGCCATTGCCGAGACCAAGGCCTTCTTGCCGAACAGCGCCGCCAGGGTGTCCGGTGTGACTCCCTCCGCGATACCCCGCAACGTGGTCCCGTCTTCAAGCTTCAACGTGAACATCCGATCGTGATGTCGAATCGCGTCGAGCCACCCCGTTACGCGCACGCGCTGCGCGGGAGGCGTCTCGCGTCGGAGCCGCTTGGCTGTCTCGAGCTGTGACTGAGCAATTCGCGTCACAGTGCCTGCTGCATTGGTGAATTCGATCTCTGTGATGCCGCGAGATAGCACATCGGCCCATCCCTGTATCGTCTCTAGGAGCTCCGGGTCAAAGCGGTCGCTATCGGTCGTGCCAGCCATGGCCTCGTCGAGGCTCTCGCGAAACAGACTGAGCCCCGACGCGTCGCGTGGGACCTCATCGAAGATTTCCTCCTGAGCCAGACGGTCCTTGATCACGTCGCCTAGTGCGGGTGCCTCCAGCTCGAGCACCGTGGAGCCATCGCGAAGTCCAAGAAACTCGAACCGTGCCGCAGAGCCAACCCACTGCGGCGTCCGCCCCGGGCCGCCACTCTTGCCCTCGAACCGAAGGCGCACCGCTCCGGCGCTGCCGCGGACGAGAACGTCGAGCACGTTGCGAAGGACATCTCCCGCGACGCGACGGCCATGGGTCCCGGGCCCGATCAAGCGGATGTAGTAGTTGGGCATTGGCGCCTCCTGGTCAGAATCGATTCGCCGCTTCGCGTACCCGGAAAATGCATGCGAGGTGCCTTCCCACTGCGGCGAAGTCCTAAGCTAGCTGTGCGGGCTGGCGATTCGTCAGGGAATGGGCGTCCGCCGCCTCAAGTCTAGGGCCTTCGACCCTTTTGAACGGCCCTCGCCGCCCGAATCCGCTCCAGCAGCACGCTCGCCGGCTCTTCGCTGGGATCCTGGGGGACGAGCTTTCCCTCGAACGCACGCTTCAGAATCGCCTGGCGCAACCGCTTCGCCTTCGCCAGCCCGTTCTCAACCGCACGCTCGGCCGCGTCGGCGAGGGAGATGCGGCGATCAACTTCGGCTACAATTGTATCCTGCTCTGACGTTGGAGGCAGCGGGACCCGCACAGCGTTGACTTTTCCAACGCTCAAGGTGTGGAGCCCACTTGTTGACGATGAGGCCTTCATTACCTGCGACATGCCAGACGGCGAATTCCAGTAGGCGGCAATGTACGCGGATCTGACTCCTTCAGCCGGACGGTGTCGAATGAGATGATTCTGATGCACACAGTTGGGAATTGTGCCTTTCCAAACCGCGAGTCGACCAATTTCGCTCGCGCTCCCGTTTCCTTCCACGATAAGCAGATCCCCCTTTTGCAGTCCAAACCGCTCCAGCTCACCCTCCCTTAGCTCAACCTCGTGAACATCCGAGAGGTCGAGGGTCCCTCGGCCAACATTGGCGACACGTAGGAACGGGTATCTATTGAGGATAGGACGGCGAGCCGGGTTCTTAGTGATTCCTCCCTGGACGGCTCCGATCTCCGACATCGAGGCCCATCGCCATCCGGAAGGCAAATCCTTCCGATCGGGTTTTGGAGAATCTTTTTCTCCATTAACGAGCGTGCCGTCGCACGCCGCCTTCAACACAGACGCCCGATAGCGGGTCAGCGCGGCGCGCACGCGCTCGAGCGCGACTACGGCGGCGTCCAGTTCGGACAGCCGCTGCTCGATCGCGGCGACGATGCGGCGTTGTTCGGCCAACGGTGGCACAAGTACAGGAATGCGAGAGGCACTCTTCCCGGATACCTCAACGAACGTGGTCCCGCTGGCGAACTTGAGGATTAGATTCTTGTTTCCGAGCAGGAAATAGTAGAAGAAGTCGGGAAGCAGCTCCGATGCTAGTACGAAGCTCTTGAACCCTTGGTTCGTCGCCATGGGCTGCGCTGCAATCGCCACGTATCCAACGGGTGCGCGCGAGGACATCATTACAGTGCCTGGTGGCAGGAGACGGGCGCTGCAGGTTGCCAGACCGGCTGCCGTGATAGAGCGGGCCCCATTCGAGATGTGTTTGCCTCGGTAGCCCGATAGGTCTGCCGGCGTGATCCACGGGATCGAGCCGCTCTCCCAGTTGCGAGGGTCTGACGTACTAGGTGTTGCGCCGCCAACAACCTGCGCGATCTCGCCAAACTCCGTCCAAGCCCATGATTTGGGAATCGCCCACGGGGGGCTCATGCTGCTAGAACTCCCGTCAGCTCATCGAGCAACGGCTCGAGCTGCGCTCCGAACACGCGATGCGCCGCGCCCAGACCGCCCCGTTGCACGAACGGCGCCAACTCCAGGTCCTCCGGCCGCACCTCGAGATTTGCCGCGACGTGATCGCGGATCGCGTCGAGCCACTGACGTTGCTCGCTCGTGAACCTCCGCCCCCGCTGTTCCTGCTGCGCCAGCCACGCCCCGTATCGCTCGGCCACGACGTCTGGATACGGCACCAGCGCGTCGTGCGCCAGCGCGAACCGCACCAGCGAGACGAGATTCGTCAGCACCTTGCCCGGCGCCCCGCGCACCCGGCTCGCGAACAACGTCTCGTATGCCAGCCACAGCCGCTCCGGCGTCCACTGCCGAGGCGGCGCCTGGATCGCCTCGGCGAGCGCCTTGATGTCCTCGAACGTCAGACGCCGACCGTAGGGCTTCGAGTACAACACCTGCAACGCCGTGATCTCGTCCTTGTGCTCCTTGATGAACACCTCAAAAGACGTGACGAGACCTTGAGCGCGTTCTTTCGCGGCAGCCGAGAACCCCGCCTCGAGCACCTGGTCGGCGCTCACGGTGTCAATGACCTGATCCTTGGAGTGCTGGACGTCGAGAATCTGCTGGCGCAGCGCCGGGTTCGCCGCGATCGGCCGCACGGCTTCGGAGATCGCATCGCCAGCTCTATCGCCCGCTGCCGCAATTCGGTCGGGGTCGACGGCGGCCACGAGATCCGACACGAGTGCCTGCAACGGTCGGCCCGCCGTCCGCTCCAATCCCGCGCGTTCGGTGTCTGAGAGGCGGCGATCGAGTCGCGCGATCCGACCTGCGATGCTCGACACGACCTCGGGATCGGTGCTCCCGAAGGCCACGGCCTGAAAGAGCTTCTCGAGCGGCACCGTGGGCTTGCGCTCGAGCGGGTGCGTGTCCGACAGCTCCTGCTCGCACACGCCCACGCAGTCCACGATCACGAAGCGTGTCTTCGAGCCGCCGTCCGGCGTCACCACCTGAAAGTCGGTGTCGTTGATAACGCGCACGCCGCGGCCTTTCATCTGCTCGAACAGGTTGCGGCTCCGTACCTGCCGCAGAAACATCACGACCTCGAGCGGCCGGATGTCCGTGCCAGTCGCGATCATGTCTACGGTGACCGCGATTCGCGGGTTGTAGGAGTTGCGGAACGCCGATAGCAGGTCTTCAGGCTTCACGCCGCTGGACTTCCATTTTGCCACCTCGGTGACCGTGCCGTCCGGCGACTTGATCTTCTCGACTACCCGCGCGGTCCCCGTCTTGTACGTGATCTTGTGCGCGAAGTCGTTTCCCTTAGCGAACTCCTCGCGCACGATCTGTACGATGTCCTCAGCGTGGGAGTCGTCCTTGGCGTAGATCAAGGTCTTCGGGACATCGCGTCGACCCGGAAACATCTCTGGCAGCTTGTCTCGGAACGTCCGAACCACGGTGCGGATCTGGTCCTTGGCGACCACGTCACGGTCGAGCGCCGCGGCATCGTAGGTCAGGTCGTCGTCCAGCTGCTCCCAGCGCACGGCGCGGGTTTCGCGGTCCCGGCGGTCCACGTAGAACCCCGCGTCCACCTTGGCGCCGCGCTCCGTGATCTCGGTGCGGATGCGGTAGACATCGAAGTCCACGTTCACGCCGTCGGCCACCGCCTGCTCATGGCCGTACTCCATGACCAGGTTCTGGTTGAAGTACCCGAACGTCTGCTTGGAGGGCGTGGCTGTGAGCCCGACCTGAAACGCATCGAAGTACTCCAGCACTTGCCGCCACAGCGTGTAGATGGACCGATGACATTCGTCCACGAACACCACGTCGAAGGTCTCGATCGGCACGGCCGGGTTGTACGCCGTCGGGATTGGAGCCTTGATGAGCTGTTCGAGGGTTGCCAGCGGCGTTTCTTCGTCTTCCTCAGGAAGGTCGCGCCCTTGCAGCATCGCATAGAGGCGCTGAATCGTGCTGATGCAAACCCGTGCGACCGGGTCAATGCGGTTGGAGCTGAGGTGCTGAACGTTGTACAGCTCCATGAACTTGCGCCCGTCGTCCGGTGTGACGTACTGCTGAAACTCGCGCAGCGCCTGCCGGCCGAGATTCGCTCGGTCCACAAGAAACAGCACGCGGCGCGCGCCCGCATGCTTCACCAGGCGGTAGATGGAGGTCACGGCCGTGAAGGTCTTGCCGCTCCCCGTAGCCATCTGTATCAGCGAGCGCGGCCGGTTCTCGGCGAGAGATTTCTCGAGGTTCTGCACCGCCTTGAGTTGCGCGGGCCACAGCACCTTGTCGGATAGTGCCGGCAGGTTGCGCAGTCGTAAACGCAGTGACGCCGGTCGTCCGTCGAGCCGATGGCCCGCCGGAAGCCACAAGGGGTCCGCCGCGAGCCACTCTGCCAGGACCTCCGGCCGGTGAAAATGAAACACCGAACGACTACGTGGGTCGGGGTCCAGAAGACTGGTGAAATGCGTCTCGACTCCCGTCGATTCGTAGAGAAACGGGAGCGGCCGCAGCGCCGCGGGCAGGCCCGAGGGCAACCCTGCGCTGTACTTGGCGGACTGTACCTCCACGGCGGTCAGCGTCGTGCCGATCTTCTTGGCCTCGACCGCTCCCGCGGCCTTTTGATCGACGTAAAGGAGGTAGTCCGCCTTGCCGTGGCCCGTAGCGAGTGGGAACTCGCGCACCGCGACGCCCCGAGCCGCGTGAAGGTTTACGGCGTCGGCGTTCTGAACGGTCCAACCGGCCTGCTCGAGCTGGCGGTCAATCTCAACCCGGGCCCGATCTTCTGGTTTCATCTGGGCCCTCGAATTTGAAAGAGACGCTTGGAACCGCAATGGCGGGGTGGGATTTCGCGCTGAATTTACGGTGGCAGGCTAGAGGATTTCTCATTCCCTAGCACCCAGACACGCCAGCAAGACCGGGGCCTTGTCTCAAAGTGTCCCCCGGTTGTCCCCCGAAGCACATGACATGCGTCCGAACGCTCTGGCGAGTGCGGTGCGCTGGTCAACGCTGAGCTTCTCGCTTTCAATCTCCGGGAGGAATGCACCGACAGTGAGCGCCGTGTCGGTCAGCGGAATGAGCAGGCAGCGCACAAGGCCCGACGCTACGCTAGAGCAACCGGCGATCAACGAGCCAACTGGCGGTCTAGCGGCGTGTCCGAACGTACTGCGGACGTGGGAAGAGATCTTCTTGTTAGCGGCCGCCGAAGGCCGCAGTTTAGGCGCATCCCTAAGGCGGCACCGTACGCACGGAGTTCTTCAATGCTGGCCACAAACCTAAGTCCGAGACAAATCGGCCTCCTTCTTCTCCTGGGGTCGTTCTCCTCTGCGCTTCATGCTCAGCGTCCTAGCGGCGCTCGAACCAACCTTATAGACGCGGCGAGGAGGGCAACAGCATTCATCGCGGTTAAGAAACCGAGTGGCAGCTTTACTGGGAGTGGCTTCGTTGTCTCTCCCAACGGGTTGTTAGTCACGGCCGCTCACCTCATCAACGGAGCCTCTTCAGCTTCCGTTCGCCTGCCAGACGGGGACACGCGGGTAGTTACTGGAGTCTATCGCGTGGATCAGCGGTTTGATTATGCCATCATCAAAGTGGAGGGAGTCGATCTCCCCACGATCACCTTAGGCAATTCGGATAGTACTCCGGTGGGGGAGCGAATCTACGTCGTTGGAGCGCCAGAAGGGTTTGAGGCAACGGTTAGTGATGGGCTGCTCAGCGGTGTGAGGAGCCAGGGGGATCACAGGCTCTTTCAGATTTCGGCTCCTGCATCGCCTGGGAGTAGCGGTGGACCCATACTCGATGAGGGGGGTCATGCGATCGGGGTAGTCCTCGGAACATGGGCAGAACCAGGGGCGCAAAATCTGAATTTCGCGCTTCCAATCAACTACGTTCGCGCTCAGCTAGGGACGATTGCTTCGCAGGACGCGGTGCCCCTTTCCGAAGCGGTGCGTGTGACCTTTGGGTCTTCCGTTTACCGCGAGGCCCCGCCTGACCCTTCTCTGGCAAAGGCCACCGTGAACGATTCGTTGCGGATCGATCCCGATGTCCTTGATGGAGTGACGTTCTTTGAGAAGGACAACGACCATAGTCGAACTATTACTACGAGGACCATTTACACGAAGACTCTTTCTCCCGAGGGGACTGCAATTCTCGAGCGCTACGTGTCATCGACGTGGAATGAGGGGCACAAAGACCTGTACACTGACGAGTGGCGGACCGAAGTCGATCGTGGTATGTCCTCCATTCACAGCTACGTTCAGCGCACGAGTTTTTCTCCTCAAGTGGCGGGGTATTCTGCTCAGGCACTGATTGACAGCGGACAGTATTCCCTTACTGGCATGGGCGGTCGAGACCGGAGCGGCGTCCACGTACCGAGGGGGATCGTCACGGAGGACCTCCTGAACGCTGTCATCGCATCGCTACCTGATCATCCACCGCGATTACTATTTGTCTGGATTCTGTCGACAGATTCCCTGAGAATGGCTGCGCTTCCTGCACGAATCGAATTCGGGGAGACTTCGTCCATTCGAGTGGCACTCTCTCAGATGGGAAAGAAATGCGGCCCTGAAACTGAAGTCCAGGAAAATGGCCTGCGTGCGACGGGCGTGACGGTGACGATTGGTGCGCGCAGAGAGGAATTCCGCGTGTTAGCAGAGCGCCCCCACGTTCGACTTGATCATGTCCAGGCATCTGAAAACGGGGAGCGGACGGGCTGCTTATCTCTCCCACAAAGTCCCTGCACAAAACCGTCTGCAGCCGCCCACCAGCGAGCACAGGCTGACCTGGACAGTCTTGCGGTGCTGAAATCGAAACGCGAGTCATCACCGAGTAACCGGCGGTCGCTGGATTCTCTGATCTCGATCATGGAGGCACGCCATGTGACGGACCAGGCGGCGCTGCTACAGCTCTTGGGCGCCGAAAAGTGTCCTCCGGGGCACCGATAGTAACGAAGGCGGCGGATTCCAAGTCCACGGCGCGCGACTAAACGACGCTGCTCGCTGACGTTTGCGGTGTGCTTTGCCGGCGTGTTTGTCGCTCGAGACGTATTAGAGATCTCTCAGGGTGAGACCACCGCCGTATCCACCCATCGAGCGGCAGCGGCTCGGGCACAACCATGACGGAGTAGCCGGGGGGTTCGCTTTGCCTTCGGCCAGCCGCCCCGTTGATCGTGTGTGAATAGCAACATTCGCTCGGGCGGGCCGCTCGGCGATGGCCGCCAAGCGGATTGGGGGTTCCTGTGCCCATAGAGACACCAGGAGCGCCGAGGGCTTTCTGGCCAGTGTCCCCCGCACGTCCCCCTCTGATTCTGACCGAAATCCTGAGATACCGCTGAGTCTGCTAACGGTCGACTAGTCCCGCCGTCGCGGTGTTCGTGGCCTGATGGGCTGCTTGAAGGGCTGGAAGAACTCGCCAAGTCCGATCGACATTGCTCCGAGGAGAGCGGCTAACGAATCGACAGTAACCCCACTCTCTCCGCGCTCGACGCGCCCTACGTAGGTTCGGTGAACCCCGGCAAGATGGGACAGAGCTTCCTGAGAAGTGATCCCAGCACGCTGGCGTAATTTTCGTAGGCGGTGCCCGACGGCCTGGCGCAGTTGCTCGTGGGAACCCATGCCGCCACAAGCGTATTAACAGTGCATAGAAGTAGCGACAGCATAGAAGTAGCACGATACTTGTGGATGCCGTTGCGGCGCGTATCCCGCCAGGATTCCGTACCCAACGTGGCTGAACCATCGGCGAGCTGGCGCCATCCCATGACAAAGCACACAATCGACACCGCCACGGTCATGAGACTGGTGGAGCTCGGTCGCTGTGCCGACATCGATACTCCGGCCACACTGGACCGCTTTAAGGATCTTGAAACGAGAAGCGGGCTGCGGGGGGGCGGGGACTACTGGGAGACGGCCGCCCAGTTGCTCGACACTGCGGATCTCGTCGCGCTTGTGAAGGGCCTCACCGTGGCAGATGAGCACTTGGGGTGGCGCGCAGGGTCTGTCGCCGCGGCGATTTGGGTTTTCAGCGTACTAGCCGAGCGCGATCCTTATGCGGCCTTGGAGCTTGTAGGTAAGTGGATTCCGGCCCATAGCACGAACGGCTATGTCGTGGACATGGTGGGGACGGTGCCGCCCATTGACTGGGAGCGTCTATGCCTCCGTGCCGCTGGAGCAACGGCTGCCGAACTGAAAGAGCGGGACGCGGAAAGACGGCGTCAGGTCATGTCACGGGCTGCCTCAGAGCGGGAGCGAGAGAAGCGGGCCGAAGCAGAACGCCAGGTGCGGGCAGAACAGAAAGCCCACGCGGAGCGCGAACGCCTAGAAGCGCATCGCCGGCGGGCTCTGGAGAGGCGAACGCACCTCGAAGCCTGGCTAGGTCGGAGTGCCGCGGAGCGCCTTCATCAGGTCGCCGTGGATACGGAGCACCGTGTGGAGTGGTATCCCGCCGAGTGGGCAGAGGTGGACGAGTCAACCATGCGCGCTCTCGGGGAGGAAACGAGAGCCGCGCTGGCGCAACGCCTCCGGGACCTGAAGAGCAGGCGAGGGCCCTGGAAGAACCTGCGAGATCGGTTGTCACTCCAGGGACCAGCATGAAGCGCAGCGCATAGTAGCTCAGGCGTTACGTCCGTTGCTCTGAGGTTGAGACCAGCGCCGAATCCACGCATCGAGGGGCAGCGGCTCGGGACTCACCACCACCGGATAGCCAGGGTGGTTCGCTTCCACCCATGCCTCGACGGCCTCGCGTCCCTGATCGTAGACCTCCCTGGGAGTGTGCAGCACATAGGAACGGACCCGGGGTCGCAACGCCTCGTCGAATAGCTCTCCAAACGATGCTTCCCCAAAGGAATCCTCTGGCCACGTCGCGCTCATGCCGACCAGACCTCCCGCAGGCGGTTGATGATGTGCGCCGCCTGCTCGGACGGCAGCTCCTCGCGGAGGACCTGCAGCGTATCGCGCAGGCGGTCCCGCACGCGCTCTACTGACACTTCGCGCAGCGTGCCGATCCCGTACTTGGCCAAGGTATCGACAGCTCTGATTCGATCCTGGGGGTCGGCCGCTTCGTCGTCCGCGATCTGCTCGAGGACTGTAACCCGGTCCTCGAATGACCCGCGGAGACGCTCGCGCAAGGCCGACGGCGGGCGTCCTGGCCCGCCCCGGTGGCCCCGCACGCCGCCCGAGTAAACGGCTCCACCATGAGCTTGTGGCACGAGAGCCGGTAATTCAGCCGGTATTTCTGAGTTGTCAGACATCGCAAGCAAGGTGGGAATCGTAGCCCGCCCTCGCAAGTGGTTAGCTAGCGTCGCTACCCACGTATCACCGCCTCGCCTTCTTGGCCCGCCAGTCTTCCATCGCCTGCCGACGGGCGGCTCTGCGGCACGGCTTTCGTAGGCACCAACTGCGCTGATCCTCTCGGGGACGTCGCGACGGCGTGAACAGGACACCGCACCCATGGCATGTCGCTATGCCTCCAACCCTGACGACCGCGAACGCCAGCTGTTGCCCCAGTGACCACCACATCCCAATCCCGGAGAATTCTATCCTCAACGATCCAGCCTCGGACCAGCGCACGATCGGTTGCACCCGCCCGTTGATTAGCCACCCATTCACACGATCGGCCACAGCCGCGAGAACGTCTGCTCGCTTCACCGCGGTAGACGCCCGCTTCCTCGTCACGAGAGCCCAGTCTTCGTCCCGAACCTTGGGAACTGTCGCGCCTCGCCCGAGCGTCGCCGCCACGCGCAGTAGAGCCTGAAGCTCACGGGCCTTCTGCCGATACGTCTCGACTGGCTGGTCGCGCATCCACTGGATGCATAGTGGCTTGAGGTCGCTTCTCGTGCGCCGCTTCGGGGAGCCGCCCCGCCGGGGATCGACCCAGCCCGGTGGGTGGCCGATCGGCAGTTCGTGCATGCACAACTCGAGAGGACCGTACTGCTGGGCAAAGCGAAGGATTGCCTCGTCGGAAGCAGTAGCGAGCCGCACGAAGGCATCAAGTAACCCAGCATCGGTCTTCTGGGCTCCGGGTTCGCCCTTGAATCGAACCCGGAGTGCGGTCGCCCGGTCCCGAGTCCGAACCAGCCGAGGCAGGACCCCCCAACCAAACCGTCGCTGTGGAGTCGCAACGCGCTCGAACGGGTCGTCTCCCGTAATCTGGAATTCGCGTCTTATCGCAGTGAGCATGGTGATATTGAAGTGATACTCAAATCTATGGGAGCGAGAGAGTGTGGGAAGTACCTTTGCAATTCCACAGGGTGAGGAGCTATGACACCTAGCAACGCCGCACACGACTTTGTGCCCCTCTCGGTCGCTGCTCAACGACTCCGCTGGTCATGGGGACAGACATTTGACGCCATCCTCAAGGGGCGCCTGGCGGGCGAGCGCCGTAAAGGTCGGTGGTATGTCAGCGTGCAGTCCGTTGATGGGATTCTCCATGAGGGCAAACGCAATGCCGCGCCGGTGGCCTGAAACGACAACAGGGCCATCGTGACGCTCGACCTGGTGCAGCTTCTCGCGAAGTCCGGGGTGTCGGGACTGGACAAGTGGAGCACCACCACCGCAACGGCAGAGGCGCTCCGGCGCTACGTCGCGAGCCTCAACGGCGCGGGGCCACTGGACAGCAAGGCCGCGCGCCTGGCCGCCGTGCGCGACATGAAGGCGCACAAGGTTCCCGACGCCCACCCCCTCGCCGTCGCCGCCTTCGCGGAGCGGGCTGTCCCGAAAGGCGCGGCCAGCAAGCCCAACCTGCAGGGGCAGGCCGTCACGCTCGCGGACCCGGAGCCCTGGCCCGAGCCGGTGGACGGCGCGGCGCTGTTGAACGAGATCCGTGCGCTCCACCTCCGGTACGCCATCTTGCCCACTGGCGCCCCCGAGACGCTAGCGGTGTTCGCCCTCGCCAGTCACGTCGTCGATGCTTTCAACACGGCCACGTACCTGTTCCTAACCTCTCCGACACCGGAGTGCGGCAAGACGCGCGTCATCGAAGTCGCTGAGAACGTGGTCCGACGACCGTGGCGGCCGGCGATTCTCACGGGGCCCGTCCTGTTCCGCGGCATCGAGCAGTACGAGCCCACCTGTTTCGTCGATGAGGCCGAGGTCGTCCGGCAGCGCTCCGACGCGGCCGACAACGTTCGCGCCATCCTTCACTTCGGGTATCGCCGCGGCGCCACGGTGGACCGCTGCGTCGGCGACGACCACGAACTTCACCAATTCCGCACGTTCGGGTTCAAGCTGTTCGCCTGCATTGGCGATCTGCCAGGCACGCTGCTGTCGCGTTGCATCGTGATTCCCATGCGCCGCCGCGCGAAGGGCGAGCGGGTGGCGCGGTTCGTCCCGCGGGAGGTCGCGGAGATCGGTGTCACGTTGCGGCGGAAGTGCCAGCGATGGGCCACCGACAACATGGACACGCTGCGGGCGAGCACGCCCAGCCTTCCCCTGTTCCTCGAGGATCGTCGGGCCGAGATATGGGAACCGCTGTTCGCGGTGGCCGAGGTCGCCGGGTGGAGTGCTGAAATTGCCCGGGCGGCCGAAGAGTTGGCCGGGGTGCGGGCCCCCGAGACGGACGGTGTGGAATTGTTGAAAGACATCCGCGACGTGTTCATCACGAAGGGCGCGGACAAGCTGGCCACGAAGGATCTGCTGGCGGCGCTGAACGGCTTGGAAGGCCAGCCGTGGGCCGACCTGAACCGCGGGCGGGGCCTTACCGCCGCTCGGCTGGCCGCGGAGCTGAAGCCGTTCGGTGTTCAGTCGGGGACGATCCGACTCGGGGGAGAGACGGCCAAGGGATATCTCCGGGAGCGGCTCGAAGACGCCTTCCGGAGATACCTCGCCCTACCCGGTCCCCTAGCAGCCGTCACACCGTCACAACCCTTGGAACCACTGGACGAAGTGCCCACAAGCCAAACGTCACAGGGGGGGACGTGTGACGTTTCCGAAAACGGAGATGATTTAGTCGGGACGGGCATTGTGACGTTGTTACGGCCCGAAGGGGGCCCAGCAAGGGGCATATCGCGCCAGACCTGCCCCAAGGGGCACGCCCTGGTTGCCAGCATGTGCCCGATATGTGATCGGGAGCGGTTTCTCGCCGCCCTGGATGCCGAAGTCTCCGCGGCGAAGGGGGCCAGCGCATGAGCCCGCGTCGCCGCACCGAGCCGTGACGCTCGCCGATTTCGTCGCCACGATCGAGCGCCGGGCCGCCGACGCCGAGCGCGAAGGTGCCACAGCGCCGGTTGCGAACGTCTATCGGCTGGTCCTAGACGAGCTGCGCGCCGTGAACGGAACCGCCGCGGAGCCCCCGGTGACGCCCGATGCGCCCGCCGAGGAGCGATACCTCACGCCCAAGCAGGTGGAGGAGATGCTCGCACTACCGAAGGGCTACGCCTATCACCACAAACGGCAGCTTGGCGGCGTGAAGGTCGGCAAGTACCTCCGCTTCGAGGAAACGGCCGTGCGGCGGCGGTTGGAGCGGTCCCGGTGACCGCTTGCGCTCCAACGGTCCCATGCGGTAACGTACTGTTACCAACATGGACCGTCTGACTCAAGCAGTGGCCCAGGGTATCAAAGCCGCGCGACTGTCGCTGCGCTTGCTCGCGCGCCATGCCGGCGTTTCCCACGTCCAGCTCTTCCGAATCATGCGGGGCGAGCGCCGCGCTACACCCGACGTCGCGAAGAAGGTCGCTAAGGCTCTCAAGTCGTACAGCGAGAGCTTGGCACAAGCTGCCGAGCGCATCATCGGTCAGACCGAACCGAGGAGGAAGCAGTGAATGTGACCGAGCAACGACGGGAGTTTGGGACGCTTCGGCGGCGGGGCGTCATCTGGTGGGTCCGCTATAAGATCGACGGCAAGACGTACGAGGAGTCGAGCGGCAGCCGTGATCGCCGCAAGGCAGAGAAGCGGCTCGCGACCCGCGAGGCGGAGCTGGGACGCGGCATCTTCGTTGCACCCAACCTGAAGAACACGACGGTTGCGGAGCTGGCCGACATGCTGCGCGACGACTACCGGATCAACGGCCGCCGGTCACTCCGAAGGGTCGAAACGAGCTTGGACCATCTGCTCGACTTCTTTGGTCCCGCTCGTGTCACGACCGTCACGAGTGATCGCATCGCGGCCTACGTCCGGGCTCGCCAGGAAGCCAAGGCTGCCCCTGCGACTATTCGTAACGAGTTGGCCGCGCTCAAGCGGATGTTCACGCTCGGCCTGCGCGCGGGAAAGGTCGCGCAGCGACCGCACATCCCCGCGCTACAGGTGAGCAACGCGCGTCAGGGCTTCTTCGAGGAGGGCGATCTGCGCGCCCTCCTGCGGGAAGTGCCAGGTGCGGTGAAGCCAGTCGTCGAGTTCGCATACCTGACCGGATGGCGCATCCCTTCGGAAGTCCTCTGCCTGACGTGGGCACAAATCGACTTCAAGGCCGGCATCGTCCGACTCGAGCCGCGCACGACTAAGAACGACGAGGGCCGAGCCTTCCCGTTCGATGCCCTCCCGGCGCTCAAGCGGTTACTGGAAAAGCAGCGTAACCGCACCAAGGCCCTGGAACGGGCCACGGGTCGGATTATCCCGCATGTGTTTCATCGTGATGGAGAACCCATCCGATACTTCCGACGCGCATGGCTGTCTGCAATCGACCGGGCAGCGCACAAAGAGCGTGGCGATGTTCGGGAAGTTGTGCGCCCCGAGTTGCTCGGCCGCATCCCGCACGATCTTCGTCGAACAGCGGTCCGCAATCTGGTACGCGCCGGCGTGCCTGAGCGCGTGGCAATGCAGCTGACCGGCCACAAGACGCGATCAGTGTTCGACCGTTACAACATCGTGAACGAGCGCGATCTTCGGGACGGCGTCGTCAAACTTTCCGCTTTCCACCAGCGCCAAGCCAACGGATGAAGCCGCGAGCACCCTTGGAGGGCCTCAACGGGATCCTGACAAGAGACGAGGTCGCAGCCTGGCTCAACGTCGAGCCGCGAGAACTCGGGCGGCTCTGCCCGTTCCATACCTAGGTCTGGGACGAAAGACGAAGCGGTCGCCAGCAACCACCTTCAGGTTGCGGGTCAGTCTTTCATCGGTAGCTTCCTTCGTCACGTTCGCTCTCTGCGTGTCCGCCTCCCGTCACGAACCGCCTTCTTGGAGAGAGCATCGTGCGGGCCGTCTCGACCGGGGTTCAGTTACTAAGCAGCGTCGTGGCGCTCTCGAGCGATATGCTCGATGTGCTCACGAGAGTGCTGCGCTATGCCCCGGCGCGGTCCCCCGTAGTCTTTGTTGGAGAGCCGGGAACAGGTAAGTCCCTCTTTGCTGCTGTACTCCACGAGCTCAGCGAGCGTACCGGTCCGTTTGTTGATGTGACGGCGCAGGAGTTAGCGCCGGAGCTCGCACGTTCCGCGCTGTTCGGCCACGTCCGGGGAGCGTTCACAGGCGCCGAACGATCGCATCTGGGCTACCTGGCGCAAGCGGAGCGCGGCACGTTGTTGTTGGATGACTTCCACCTCATGCGCCGCAGCGTGCAGGCGATGCTGTTGCGCGCGATCGAACGAAATGCGTACCGGCCGGTGGGCGCCGAGCGCGATGTACCGATGACTTGTCGGCTCGTGTTCGGCTTGGGGACGCATCCGGACCGACTGGTGGAGCAGAGAAAGATGCTCCCGGATCTGCGGAGCCGGCTCGGGTTCATGGTTGTGCGGCTGCCACCCTTAGCGGACCGACGGGAAGAGATCCCGTCGCTGGCCGCTCGCTTCCTTTCACTCGCACCCGAGGATACTGGCGTTGCGGGCGGCCCTACACAGTTCGCACCGAGCGCGTTAGGTGCTCTAACCGTCCATTACTACCCGGCGAATATACGTGACCTCCGTGAGCTGGTGCGTGAGGGATACCTTCACGCGCGCCAGACCAGCAGTGCGTTATTGGGGATCGAACATTTGGACAGTTCCATCTGGGCGGGGGCAGTGGTCGATAGGCGTCGAAGTCGCGAGGAGAATCGACGCTTGATCATATGGGCGCTCGAGGCTGAACACGGAAATGTCCTGCGCGCTGCAAGAAGACTGGGGGTAAGTAAGAACACCGTAAAAGCGGTACGGGGGCAACGGCAAAGTTAAATAGCGGCCCTAGTCGTTTAGATCTCAATCTCCGACGTTCCCGTGTTAGCGCACAAAAGTACCATGAAGAATAACTCCGTTCCCCTATTGGCCTTCTACAAACCGAAGCCATTCCGTGAACGGTGCCTCGCGATGCCGAAGGGTGAGAAATTCTTCCTTGGCTTGCACCGAGTCCAGCGCGCGGCCATGCTCAATGCCTCGCGTAACGTCCCGACTTGCAATAATGAACTCCGGAAGTGAATCCGATTTAAGTAGTGGCTCGAGCTTGGCCTCCAAGCCTTTCGTTCGCTCGGAAGCCTCCGGCCAATGAACCACCCAGAAAGGCCAGTGCGGTGGTTCTATGCTAGCTAGCAGATTGGCAATGGTCTTGAAGGAACCAGTATTCAGTTTCGTAAGGCTGTAGACACGCATTTCCTGCTCTGCGTCCCAGCTCAGAAGCTGAAACCGGTATGAGCGACGTTGTCCCTTGGACGTTGCGACCCCGTCTGTAACTCCGTCGTACCAGCCGAACACAATTGCCTGCACAAGAGCGTCCGGTATCCTGCCTCCTTTTCTCATTTGCTTGTCGTCACCTCCGTCCGAACAAACTGTTAAAGGCATCGGCGTCAGCCTGCGTGACCGGCTTCGGGAGCACGATTGTAACATGTAAGGCGTCGGCGCGAGTTGGTGTGTTAACTACCTGAAAAACTCGTTCGAGTTCCGATCGCAATGCAGTTGAAACGTTGCCCCCCTTTAGCACTCTACCGGTGGCTGACACACCGTGCAAACCAATGACCGCCTCAGCTTGTGCGGCCAACCCGCTAAGTTTAGCCTGGGATTCAACGCTGGTACCAAGACGACGTATTAGTCCCAGTGCGGGTGTTTCAATAGATCCAGCAAGTCCCATTGCGGAAGATTCGAGTGCTGCCCTAGGATCATGGCAGCTAGTGAGGAAGCACCCTATCGTCTTGAGGCCTTCGCATGTTGTGAAGGGGGTGCACCACTGCATCGGTCGCGGGGGCTTATAGTATACGCAATCTGGATCCGTGGGGTCGCAGAGGCCGAATGGGTCAGAAAAGTTTATGGGATTGTTGCCGGCATAGGCGTGTAGATTCACCCCTCCCGCCAACCCAATCGGATCTTGCGTCAGGAACCGCCCCGTTGACGGATCGTACCAGCGATTGCGCAGGTAGACAAACCCACCACCCGTTGGCGCCGACGCGCCCGAGAACCCCGTTTCGGTATTGACCTGGTTGCCGCTGCCTGTCGTTTGGTCAACCGCGCCAAAGGCGTTGCGACTGTAGTAGTAGGTCTGACCCTCTTGCGAGCCGTCCGCCTTCATGCCCGCAAGTGAGGTGCCTTGTCGGTCAGCGACGAGCGCGAGGTTCTCGGCTGTTGACGCGACGTTGGTCGTGAACCGGCCACCAAGCTGCTGATCTAGTCCGCCCGTGAGATAGCGCGACTTCACCCACCAAGAACCGTTCGCGCCGTTGCGCACGAGGATCAATGCGATGTCGGACCCATCGTAGACGTAGTAGGTGCGCTGGCCAGTGGTCGATGTCGGCGCGATGTTCGGGTTCCAACCGTTTTGGGCCGCGTTCCACACCTGCGTCATGACGCGCGTCCCGGCCCCGTCGTACCAGTTCCAGGTGTAGTCATAGGTTCCCGTGCTCGATGTGGGCGTGAGCGCGAAGTGAACCTGGTTTTTCGCCGTGTATGCCATCACCTGCTGTGGGCCTTTGTAGGCATGGCTTGTGGCGTTGCTGTCCAGCTGAGCCAATCGATTTCCTGCGTAGTCATTCCAATAGTGGTGAATCACGTTGCACACAGAGATCGAATCCACGGTGCGCGTGAGCGCATTGTCGACGCTGAAGAGCGACGTGTCTCGGCTGATGGCGCAGCTTGCACTACCCTGGCGCACTTCGGTGAGGCGGTTTCCGAAAACATCATACGTCCACGTGAAGCTCTTGCTGTTGCTGAAAACAGAACGCGCCTGAGAGAGCAGCCGCTGGGTGCCATCAGTCGAGTACGTGAAGCTGTAGGTGCCCTGGTCGACGAGGCTGGGAGTGCTGCTGGAAGTTGGCTCCTTATAGGTGAAGCTGTTGACCTGATCATTGAGAGAGTAATTCGGACTCGTGAACTCGTACCAGGTTCCAGCTGTCGCGGTACCACCGAACGAGGTATCGCGGACCAGGCTCTGACGGCCTTCCGCGTCGTACGTCGTGCGCGTGCGCATGATGGCGTTGCCGCCGCCGAGCGACACGTCGCGCAGTGTTTCCCGCCCGCCGCGGTCGAACGTCCAGGCCACTTGGCCCACGAACGTTCCACCGGTGACCCACTCTTTCATGGTGTTGATGCGGGAGGTGGTGTCGTTGTAGGCGTACAGCGTGCTGTCGGTGGACTCTCCGTTGGCGATGGTGACGCCGCTGATCGCGGTCGTCGCCTTGAGGCGCTGACCGCGGCGATTGTATTGGTAATTGCGTGTGACCACGGCGCCGTCGGCGAAGGTTACCACCTCGTAGGACAGCTGCCCCGTGGGGGTGTAGACCCGCGCGTGCGTCGAAACCTCATCAGCCAACGAGAGAGGCTGCCCCTTCACGTCGTAGGTGTAGGTGTGCAGGTGTCCGGCATCGAGCTGCGCGCCCGGCGTAAGACTCAGACTCTGATAGGCGCTGAGCGTCGGGGCATCCGCGAATGCGGTGCTCGGCGCAACGGGACTCATGTACTCGGCTGTTAAGCGGTTTTGCCAGTTGAACGCCCGCGTGAAATACGTGCCGTTGCCGGTGTGTTCGATGATTGGGTTGCCGAGGCGGTCGCGCCAGAATGTCTCCACTCGACCCGCTGGCGTCTTGGTCGAGTCAACCCAACCGAGGAGGTTGTAGTAGTACCGTGTTACGCGGGGCGTTGGCGATGGCGCCCCGAGTGGAATGCTATCCTGGCCGATGCCGAAGTTGTCGCCGGAGGCGTACGCTTTCACGCTGTCCGGCTGACCAGCGGGGCTGAATAGAGTCCACGAGGTCGGCGCGTTGCTGCCCGTGCCCACCTTGCTGCGAATCACGCGGCCAGACTGATCGCGGCGGTAGAATGTCCGGACCCCGACTGCGTCCACGAGAGAGTCCTGGCGGCCGAACGAGCTGTAGTACAAGTGCTCGGTGGCGTTGTCACCGCCCCGCGTCGAGACGGAGCTATTCCACGTGCCGGTGACGTACTGCATCGACATCGTGAGCCCGTTGGGATCACGAATGGATACGGGCCGCACGCCGGCGACATCTCCAGCGGTGAGCGGACCGTACGTGTAGATCGTCGTGTCCTTCGCGAGACCGATTGTCTTCGCAGGGAGGCACAGCGCGGCATTAGAGCCGCCGTACCTAATCTTGGTCCAGCCGCTGAGCGCGTCCCGCGTGCTGTCCATCCGCTGACACCAGGTTCCGGCAACCGGGAGCCCTGTCGTGATGGAATCGTAGACGAATGTGATGGTATCGAGTGCGCCTACCGCCGCGGGGAAGGCAAGTGTTGGACGAATGATCTGATCCATCTGACCGAACGCGTTGTAATGGTAGAGGACGGAGTCTGACTGCGACGGATCCAAAGAGTCCTCGAGGATTTTCGTAACCCGACCGAGCGTGTCGCGCGTAATCCTGCGTATTGCGTCTCCCGTGCAGCCGGTGAACGGGAAACCTCCGCAGTTATCGATCACCGGCTCATGGGCGCGAACCCAGGTCGGGGCACCGAACGCATCGACTTGGAAGTCTGTCCTGACGTTGGAATAGTCCACGTCGCTTCCGGCGTACTGACCGATGTAGATGAGCCGCTCCGGAAGCGCATTCCCGGTGCGACCGCGGCCCTCGCGTGGCAATGCGCGCCGGAGTGGGTCACGGTAGAAGACAGACAAAACGCCGAATTTGTCGGGCGGGCGCGTGGCTTGGATCGGCAGATAGTACCGCGTGTCGTAAGCGAACGTGCTGACAGCCGACCGGGGATCCTTGATTGTGTCGAGCAGCGCACCCGGCGCGCTCCCCAGGTAGCCAAATACCACCGAATCCGTCTTCGTCGGGGAGCGGTAGGTATTGATGCTACGAAGGCGACCGCTCGCGTCGTACACGAAGGACGCGCTGCGGATTGTATCGCTGGCTTGTTTCGTCGCGCCGCCAAGCAAAACGTCCTGGACCTGGCCTTTCGCTACTCCCGAGGGAACGTACCGAAACCAGACCTTCGGACCCGCCGGGTCGAGAATCGAGTCGAGCCGGATTCCGCCAGACGCGTAGAAGTACTTCGTCTTGTTCCCGAGCAGATCTGACGTGTATGCCTGCCAGCCCTGCGCGTTGAACCCGATTGACGCTCCGTTAGGCAATGCGAGCACGTACCGAGCACCGAGTGGTTGTGCGCTTGTGCTGTCTTTGAGCTTTGCGAACTCACCCGGTGGGCTGACCCACACGCCTGCGTGCTTGCGGAAGACTTCATACGTTCCGTCGCCGTCCGCCAGAATGCCTGCGGTATCGCCCTGCGACATATCCCCGAATACAAGCCGGCTTTGCTCGGCAAGCTGCCAGCCAGGTCCGAAGCGATTTGTGGTGGTGTCGGTGAGATACAGCTGGACGACCTCTTGGCTGACTGTATCTGTGATGACCGTCGATGGGTAGAAGCTCTTCACGTCGTATCTGATGCGACGAATAGCGTGAGATCCCGAGCCAAGCGCAGGGAGACTGGTCCCTGTGGCACGGATCTCCGTCGCGAACAATTGCATCAGCGTCGCCGCGTCCCCGCTGGGATAACCGGCCGGGCCGAACATGCCGACGTAGCGGATCGCGCTGTCCGCGCCGCCCGTCCCGACACCGTTCTCCTTGGGGCGCAACTGCAGCGAGTCGGGGGGCCGCTGGAGGTGATCGACCGTGAGCTGGAGCGGCAGCGGCGTAGGGACGCGTTGAGAGGAAGAGCGGTACACGAGATGTAGGCTCCGATCGCGATCGCGCGTGACGTAGCCGGGAATGGTCTGGGTCAGGATGACCCCGCCGCACTGAAAGGGGCCGAACGCGGCGCAGTCGCCCTGGCTTTGATGCGTGAAGTTCCGCAACGGTTTGAGCGCGATCGACGTGGCAGGCAGGGGTTGCAGCACGACGAAACGTGATCGGACAGACGACTGGTGTCCTGTGGAGTCCGCGATGCTCGCGATCATCTCGTTCCAGCCACCGTTTGGACTGGAGGGTGGGTTCGTCTCGTTGTATTTGTAGAAGTGCGTGTTCTGAAATGAGATGAAGTACTCCTGTTCCAGGAGCGAATACATCTTCTGCACGACGCCTTCGTTACCAACCGGTTGGCCGCCGCTGATGATGGCGTGACCGTTGAGCGTCACGTTGAACGTGCGCGGGTCAATCGCGCCCGCCGAGGGCAGCATCGGGCCAACCAACGAAACGACACCACCACTCTTCCCCTTACCGCCAAAAGGCTTGCCTATGGGTGACCGCGAAGCCGGCGCGCCGAGAAACATCGGCGCCATCGGGTGGTCATCGTAGGGGTACGTGCTCCACAAGGTGTCGTGTCGTGATTGGTTCCAAAACACAGAGTCGTACTGCGAATCGGTGAGATACGTGTAGTTGGCGCACGTTGTGTTGTCTGACACCGTGTAGTCGTGGAACAGCGCATTGATGAACAGAGAGTCTTGGAGCAAGTCGGGATTTGCGATGTACGCACGAAATATCAGCCCGCTCGGCGAGCCATTTTGCGCCATGAAGCTCGAAGGGTCGGTCAGCCTGATCTCGGGCGCATCAATAACAGTGGGACATCCATCGAGGTTAGTCGGTGGCAGACGCAATGCGCCGCCGACATACGGTACGATACCAGGTGATCCACCGTACGGGTTCGGGAGCGAGTCATCGAGATTCCAGGCGCTGACACTGCCGACAGCGGCAAAGGACACGGCAAATGACGTGTCGCAGCGACCAGTGACCGCACAGCCGTACGCCGTTGCCGTGTGCTGTCCGTCGAGAGCTGGAGGCTGTTGGCCCAGATAGACGATGTGGTTTTGTGCGCGTGACTCGTGCTATCGTGTCCGTCGATCACGAGTTTGAACGTGGCGGAGTCCAAACCTGCCGGGTGGGAGAACAAGGCATTGATCGTGTCTGCGCCAACGGCGAATTGCGCGCCTGGAACGGGGTTCGTGATTGTGCCGATCGGCATGCCAACGACCCGCACGGTGAACGTGATCGAATCCGACCCGTAACCCACCGGGTCGCCCCAGTGGGCCTTGATTTTTTCAGTGAAGGTACCGATGCCCTTTGTCGAGTACGTGACCGTGGCAACGAACGTTCTATGCGACGTTATCGTGGTGTCAGGCGGTACAATGGAGCAGGGTAGCTGTGAGGGACTCGACGAGATACAGCTCATGCTAATCTCACCAGTTACGGCGCTAGCGTTCTTGACGGTTACCGTATAGGTGAACGGACCCGCCTCAGAGCCTCTCGCGGTGCTGTCGAAGGTGTTCGATAGGATGGAAGCGCCTGTACAGCTCGGGCCCACGCAGCGGTTGTGAGCCTTAGTAGGGGCTTCTGTAACCGCACTCCGCTCCGATGCAGCGTTGCTCGCGTTGAGACCTAGTCCGAGATCGCGTCGATCACTCGTGCCTCGCGAACCCGCGATCAACAGCAGTCCAACCAACCAAACTGGCGATGCGCTGCGAAGGAGCACACCCGACTCCAGAGGAGGGTTGACCTCCGCTGGGCATCCAGTGTGCCAGAATCGAACGAAGCCCTTCAGCACGCGTGAAGTCGCCTGGAATCAACGTGTTGATCGAAACCAGCCGAGCCATCCACATGACCTTCTGGTGGTCAGTTCCTGTCAAACGCTGACCAGTGGTGGTCCAAATGCTTGGTATTGTGCTCAATGGTCGGTGGTCAATTGTGGCGTTCCGATGGCCAACGGTGGTCAGCACCGAGCCCGCCTCACGGAGAAATATCGTCCCGTGATGAGTAGTTAGCGCCCGCCCAGCATTACGCGAAGCGGCACGCGGGGTGCATCTGGTGTCGTGCGACACCGACGCGGGAACTCCGTGGATGGACAACGCGCTCGTCTCGAAACTCCCGATCGCGGAAAGCTTCGATCAGGCCTATCTGGAGCAGTGGAACATTCTCCCGCTGGAGCTTCTTGATGGCCGCCTCCGCGTTGCCGCGGTAGGTGAGCCGGCGATCGAGGTGATCGACGACCTTGTTGCGAGCTACGGCGCACCTGTGGAGCTCGTCTCGGTCGAACGCGATCAGTTGCTCGATGGAGTCCGGCGGACATTCAGCGCTGCCGAGTCGGTCGTGGAGTTGGTGAAGTCGCTGGACGCCGAGCTTTCTGTGGCTACAGCAGGCGATAATGAGTCCCAAACCGATGCGCGCGATCTCGCGAATCAGCCTCCCGTGATTCGCTTGGTGAATCTGTTGATTCGCGACGCGCACGAGACCCAGGCATCGGACATCCATCTCGAGGCGACGCGGCAGGGCCTGCGCGCGCGTTTTCGCATTGACGGCGTATTGCAGGACGCCCCCAGCCCTCCGCGCGGACTCGAGGCTGCGGTGATTTCGCGGATCAAGCTGCTCGCGGAACTCGACATCGCGGAACGACGCCTACCGCAGGACGGGAGAATCCGAGTCAGGCTTGACCAGCGGGAGTTGGACCTGCGCGTTTCGACGGTGCCCACCCTGTACGGAGAATCGGTGGTCTTGCGATTGCTCGATCGCGGCGGGCGGCCGGTCGGGTTGGAAGACCTCGGCATGGCTCCTGACACCCTGAATGCGTTCTTGCAACTGGCTTCGCGCCCCCACGGCATCCTGCTCGTGACAGGTCCCACGGGCTCCGGCAAGACCACGACCCTCTATGCAGCCCTGGGTCTGCGCCAGCAGGTCGCCGAGAAGATTATCACGGTCGAAGATCCGGTCGAATACCATCTCGATCACATTACGCAAGTGCCGGTGCACACCAAGGCCGGGATGACGTTCGGGAGCGCACTTCGATCCATTCTCCGCCAGGACCCGGACGTCCTGATGATCGGCGAGATGCGCGATGACGAGACAGCGGGAATCGCCGTTCAAGCCGCGATGACCGGGCACCTCGTCTTCTCGACTCTGCACACAAACGACGCGATTAGCTCGATTACGCGGCTCGTCGATCTGAAGGTCGAACCCTACCTCGTCGCGGCGACGCTCGAGGGCGTTCTGGCGCAGCGCCTGGTGCGCAAGATCTGCGCAGACTGTCGCGAGCGATACAGGCCGGATCCGCAGACCGTTGCTCTCCTAGCTCAACAACCGGTTGGAAATTTCACGCTCGAGCGGGGTCGCGGCTGCGGTTCTTGTCGAGAGACCGGCTACAAAGGGCGCACGGGGATCTATGAGTTGTTTCGTGTCGAGGACGAGGCGAAACGGGAAATCGCAGGCGATCCTGACCTGCCCACGCTCCGCGACTTGGCGCGTAAGAATGGAATGATCACGCTGCGCGAAGACGGTTGGCGCAAGGTTCAGGCAGGAATCACGACGGTGGAAGAGGTGATGCGTGTTACCGACCGCTAAACGCTCCCACTTGGGCTTTACTCTCATCGAGCTCCTTGTCGTCATCACCGTGATCGCGATCCTCGCCGGCCTGGTGGGCCCCATGGTGTTTCGCAACGTCGGCGATGCAAAAGTCTCCGCTGCCCGTGCCCAGATCGAGCTGTTCGCCTTGGCGCTCGACCAGTATCGCCTCGACAACGATTTCTATCCCGCGACGACGCAGGGACTCACCGCCCTGCGCGAGCGGCCTAACGGAGAACCGCAGGCCCGTAACTGGCGCGGTCCATACCTCCGAAAGGCCATTCCGCTCGACCCCTGGGGCAGGCCGTTCACGTACAAATCACCCGGGGACGTGAACGCCGAGAGCTATGACCTCGTGTCACTGGGTCGCGACGGGCAGCCGGGCGGCAGCGGCGAGGATGCCGATGTCACATCGTGGGAAGGAGCCGTGCGCCGGCCATGAGCGCGTACTCCTATCGAGCCGCGCGTCAGGATGGAGCGATCGTCACGGGCGCGATTGAGGCGGATAGCCATGGTCACGCATCCGCAACACTCGCCAGCCGAGGGCTCTTTGCGATCGCGCTATCGCCCGCCGTCGACGAACACCGTCCGGCGGCGAGTCGACGCGACCTGGCCATCGTCTTTCGCGGCATCGCCGCACTCGTCTCCGCCGGTGTGCCGCTCGAGCGTGCCATCGCGGCGACCGAGTCCCTCGCCTCGGGCGTATTGCGCGAGACGCTCTCGCAGGCGCGCGAACGGCTGCGGGAAGGGGCGAGCTTCGCGAACGCGCTCGCGGTGGGGCGGGGTGTCGTGCCCGGTCTGGTCATCGGCATGGTCCGTGGCGGCGAGCGGGGCAGTCAGCTTGGTACGGCCCTCGATCATATCGCGACACATCTTGAGCACGAAGCCGATCTCGTCGGCCGTGTCCGCCAGGCCCTCACATATCCGCTGTTCCTCGCGGTCGCTGGCTTCGCTTCCGTGCTCGTGATCACAACCGTCGTCGTACCGCGCTTTGCGGCGATCCTCGGCGACCTGGGCCAGCAGCTGCCCCCGGCTACGCGACTGCTGCTCGGCATGTCAGATCTGCTGACGCGCTTCTGGATTCCGCTGCTGGTGATCGTCGTGATAGCCACGTGGAGCGCGATCGAATGGATCCGCCGCCCCGCGGGTCGGAAGTCGGTCGAGGAGCTTCTTCTAAAACTCCCGTTCATCGGCTCGGTGCGGCGGTCGCTTGCCACCGCGCGGGTAATGCGCGCCCTCGGCGGCATGCTCCGCGCTGGTATGCCGCTGTTGCCGGCGCTCGACGCGGCGCGGGAAGCGGCAGGCGACCTCGCGATCGCCGAGCGCCTCGAGCGGAGCCGGGAGCGGGTGGTGCAAGGCGCGGCGCTTGCGGCGGCACTCGAGCGGGAGAAGGCCCTCAGCGCGAGCGCACTGCAGCTCGTGATGGTGGGCGAGTCGAGCGGTCACGTCGCGGAGATGGCGCTGAATGCCGGCAATCTGGCCGCTCAGGAAGCGGAGCGGGGACTGCGCACGCTCGTCACCGCGCTCGAGCCGGCGCTGATCGTGGCGTTCGGCGGCATCGTCGCATTCACCGCCGCGGCCTTGCTTCAGGCGGTCTACTCGCTGAGGCCCGGACTGTGATGCGTGTCCGGGGAGTCACGCTGCTCGAACTGCTTGTCGTACTCACTGTACTCGGTGTGGTACTGGGCGTGACCGGTCTCGCGATTGGCTCGCTTCAGGCGCCAAGGGAATCGGAGCAGATCGCCGCACTCAGAAGAGCTCGCGCTGAGGCGATTCACTCCGGCGCGCCACGGACGGTGCGGGGTGTACGGTTTCTCCCGGACGGCCGGGCTGTCGGTCCGAACATCGATCCACTCACCGGAAGTCCCAATGCGAAATGAGCGCGGTGTGGTGCTGCTCGAAGTGCTGGTCGCCGTCGTGATCTTGGCGACCGCCGGTATCGGGCTGGTCGAGCTGCTGGGTTCAGGTCTGCGCGCAGAGCATGACGCGCGACTACGCGAGGCTACGCTCGCCACAGAGGAACGGCTCCTCTCGGCCCTAACGCTCCTGACTCGCGCGGAGTTCGATCAGCGGATCGGTCGGCGACAGCTCGGGGAATTCGTCGTCGATGTCCAGCGACCCGAGCGGACTCTGTATCGCATCGCGGTGATCCAGACGCAATCGCTGCAGGTGGAGGATCTCGTGACTGTCGTGTATCGAGCGGAAAACAAGCCGTGAAACGCCGCGAGGGTTTCACACTGATCGAGGTGATCGTTGCCATCACCATTGCCGGAGTTGTCGTGACAGCGGCGTACCGGATCTTCACCGGCGTGGCGGATGGAGCCAGAGCGGTGGCGGTCGCACGCGAGAGCCTCGACCACGACGCCAACGCCCGTCGCTGGCTGAAGGCGACTTTCCTCTCGCTCGAGCCGCCGTTTGAGGGTCGCACGGAGCGCGTGTCGTTCACGTCATGGCAGCTCCAGGCCGGCGGCTGGCTCGAACCGAAGCCCGTCGTACTGATTCGAGACGGTGATCGATTCGTGTTGCGTAGTCCGGGCTCGTCGCTCGATCTCGGCCGCGGCGTGAGCGGGGTGGCGTTCGACTACCTCCTCGATCCAGGCGCCGACAGCAAGTGGGTGCGCGAGTGGATCTCCCCCGTGAGCGCGCCGCTCGCGATCCGCTTGCGGATCGCGGGATGCGGGAGACGGGATGTGGGATGTGTGGACACCCTGCTCTTTCTGGTAAAGGAGCGCGGATGAACAGCCGAGGCTTCGCGCTCCTCGCGGTGTTGTGGGTCGTGACCGCCCTGACGGCACTCACCGGTGCCGGTATGCTTGCCGCGCGACTCGGGAGCGAGACCACGCGCAACCGGATCCTGCTCGCCCGTGCGGAGTGGGCCGGGAAGCCTGCGGTGACATCCTGTTGGCTCGATTTGCCGTCGATCCCAAGATCCGGGACATCGGCACGATCGACCTGGGTCGCGGGACCTGGTGTCGCGCATCGCTCGAAGACCCGACAGCGAGACTCAATCTCAACATCGCTGACCCTGAGGCCGTCACTCGGCTGTTCAAGGAGCTGGGTGTTCAACCAACGCTTGCCGAATCGGTCATTGTCCAGCGAGCCCACGACACGCTCTACGACCTGACGCAGGTCCCTGGCGTCGACTCCACCGTCGCGACACGTCTGATGCCGTTCGTGACGGTGCGGGGAACCGGGATCGTCAACGTGAACGCCGCACCGCCCGAGGTGCTGCGCACCCTTCCTGGGATAACTGAAGAGGGTGTCTTCGTTCTGATGAGTCATCGGGCTGCGCGACCGCTGCACAGCGCCGATGAGCTGGCGGGGCTGCTCTCCCGGTCCTCACGAACGGTATTCCTCAGCAACTATGCAGAGTTCGTGCGTGCGGCTGTGTTTGATCCGCCGCAGCTCGTCGCGACCATCGCAGGTGGTGTGCGCGACACGCCGATCGTCGCTCGGGCTACGCTAACGGCCGTTCCCGTGCCAGGTCGGCTGGCGATTATCCGCCGGGAGACCGAGTGAAATCGCTCGTCGTGCGAGCTCCCGTGCTTCACCTGAACGTCGGCGACTCGAATGTTCGCGCCGAAGCGTTGCGATCTGGTGTCGTGTTCTGGGCGGGTGAGGCCTCGTACGAATCACCCCACGACCTGGCTGAAGTTGTTGCGCGGCTGGCAGCGGCACCCACCCAGCGGTGCAGGCGGCTGCGCGTCACACTCGAGCGCCCTCCGGCGCAGACTCGCACGCTCACGGACTTGCCGCCGGTTCGCGACCGCGAGCTGGCGTCATTAGTCGCGAACCAGGCCGGCCGATTCTTCCGGCGCAATGGAGCGCCTTTGGTGACCGACGCCACGTGGGTCACGAACGGCGCGGGTCGAATCACGCATGCCGCAGCGGTCGAAGAGCCGCTCGTCCTCGCCATTGTCGCAGGAGCCGCCGAGGCCGGCTTGGTCGTTGAGTCGATCAATGCGGCGGGAGCGTCGCCGCAGCTGCAGCTCCTGCCGACGGCCGAGCGCGCCGTCCGCGCTCGGGGGCGTCGCCGGACGCTCATGCGCCTCGCCGTCGCGGCGTGTGTCGTGTGGATTGTAGCCGGCGCGCTGTTCGCCGTTCGCTTGGTGATCGAGAGGCGTGATGTGGAAGCGCAGTTGGCAGCCGCCGACGCGCCGCTTGCCGCGTTGCACGACGTGCGCCGGGAGATGCGCGCCGCGGAAGCGATGGTGCTCGGCCTCGCCGAGGCTCGCCGCTCGCGCGGGGAGGCGCTTGCAGCGCTCGCGCGCGTGAATGGCGCGATCCCCGATTCGGCCGTGATCACCGCCTATACGTGGCGATCAGACGGGTCAGGAGTCGTTGCCGGGGCTGGTCGCCGGGCGGCCGACGTACTCGCCGCTGTCGAGCGCAGCCGCGCCGTTTCCAATCCCCGTATCGACGGCGCGATTGTGCGCGAAGCGCTCGGCGGCCGCGAGTGGGAGCGGTTCACGATCATCTTTGGGACGAAAACCCCGTGACCCCGCGGGATCGCCGGGCCCTGTTCATGGGTGGAATCGCCATCGGTCTAGCAGTCCTCGGATTGCGCGTCCTGCCGGCGGCAGTGCGACGCGTGACCGAGGTCGGCGCCGTTCTCCGCGAGCGTGCCACGTTACTTGCGCGCACACGCGACGAGATGGCTTCGCTGCCCACGCTCCGTGATTCGGCAGCAGTTCTTTCCCAGTCGCTGATCGCGCTGGCTCCTCAAGTCCTTTCTGGTTCGACGTCCGCGGAAGCTGGCGCGGATCTCTCGGCAAGAATGAACCTCGCCGCGTCGCGCGCGCCGGCCCGGATCGAACGCATCGATCCACTCCCGGATTCGAGTGGCGATGGGCGCCTGGGGCGAGTGCGGGTACACGCGGCGCTCGAGACCGACGTCCGCGGATTGGTCGCGTTACTGCGCGCTGTCGACGCTGGTGATGAGGTGCTGAAGCTGGACGAGCTCCGCGTTCAGGCTCCGGATCCAGGCACTGTGGAGCGCGGACCGGAAATCCTGAAGGTCGAGATCACGGTGAGTGGGTGGTATCTCAAGGCGCGCTCGATCGAAAAGCGCGAGTCATGAACGGCGACCTACGTTGGCCAGTGGTCCTGGTGGCCTTGCTCGGGACCGCAACCTCGATTCGTCTGGCGGTTGGGCCGATTGCCCAGATCCGGCTGCCAAGCGCTCCGCCGACTGATTCCCATTCGCCGGCGACCGCGTCCCCACGCCTGATCAGTGCCGAATCGGTCACGGCGATCGTCTCGCGAGACCCGTTTCGCATTGGCCGCCGGCCAGTACTGCCCGCCTACGATCCGTTGCGCCTCGCCGAGCAGCTCGCTCCGGTCCCGCCCAAACCTACGCTCAGCGTTGTGGGCGTCATGGATGGTGCTTCGCCCTCGGCAATCGTGGAGGGCTTTCCGGGCGTTGAAGGCTCTCGCGTCGTTCGCGTCGGCGATGCGGTGGCGGGTCTCAAGGTGAAGACCATCAGTAACGGTCGGGTTGTGATCGCCGGAATGGATACCACCTGGGTGCTGAAGGTGAAGGAGCCATGGAAAAACTGACAGTCGGACGGTCGGGCGGTCGGACGGCCGGACTGATCCTGGCGCTACTCAGCGCCTCACCCGGGCTCGTGCGAGGCCAAGACACGACTGCGATCCGTTTCAGCGGCGACAGCGTCTCGGTTCGGTTTATCGAGACTGACATTCGCGCGGTGATTCAGGCGATCGGGCAATATCTGCCGAAGCCCGTGTTGATCGGTCCGATCCAGCCGGTACGCGTGACGCTCGAGACGCCGGGGCCCGTGGACCGTGCCACGCTGCGGTCGTTACTACGCGGCCTTTTGGAATCGCAGAATCTGGAATTTGTGGAGGACTCGGCGTTCTACAGGGTGGGACCGAAAGCGCCGCAGGAGACACGACCCGTGCGCGCCTCGACCGATTCGGGCCCAATGCAGTTGTTCGTTATCCGTCTGCGTCACGCGCGAGCCTCCGATGTCGCGGCGACGGTGAATCAACTCTTCGGTGGCACCGGCGAATTCTCCGGTCAGGGAGGCGGTGGCTTATCCGCGGGCACGCTGTCCGACGAGCTACGTCGTAACGTGGTCCCTCCAGCCGGTGCGCCTACAGCGCCGGGGCAAACGGCGGCTCGACAGTCGTCACTGGCGGGCTCGGTCACCATTGTGCCTGACGAGCTCACGAACTCGCTGCTCGTCCGCGCATCGGAGCGCGACTTCGAGGTCATCAAGGACGCAGTAGACCAGCTCGATATCCGCCCGCTCCAGGTCCTCATCGAAGTGTTGATTGTCGAGGCTCGGCAGGATCGCAGCTTCTCGCTCGGCGCGGATCTCTTCGTGCCACCGCAGTCGGTCGATAAAGGGGACGGGACTGCAGGCGGCCAGACAAACGGTGGGGGTCTCGGCGATCTTGTCATCCGGCTGATGAATCTGGGGCGCGCGAACATTGACGCCACGATTCGTGCGGCGGCGAGCCGAGGCGAAGTCGAAATCGTTTCCCGCCCGGTGCTTCTGGCGTCGAATAACCAGGAGGCGCGGTTCCTCGTCGGTTCGCAGCGGCCCTTCGTGCAGGTGAGCCGCAGTCTGCCCACGGACGCACCGCAACGGGATCAGGTGATCCAGTACCGGGATGTCGGCACGAAGCTCACCGTTCGCCCCACGATCAACCAGGATGGCTACGTGTCTTTGCTCATCCAGCAGGAGATCAATCAGGCGACGAATGAAGTGCAGTTCGATGCGCCAGTCATTTCGACGCGCGAGGCGGTGACGCGGGTCCTTGTCAGAAATGGGCAGACGATCGTGATCGGAGGTCTTCGGGATCAGCAGAAGGATAGAACGCAAGGTGGGGTGCCTATACTGTCCGGCATTCCGATTCTCGGCGGTTTGTTTGGGCATGTTGATCGAAAGACGAGTCGTACGGAGCTGTTCCTGTTTCTCACGCCGCGGATTCTCAAAACGGATGCGGATGCCGACAGCGTGACGCTGCCCAGACTGCAGCGCAGTGGCACGCAATGACCGCTCCCGCGTTGGCTCCGATTATTGGCGCGTCCACGGCGATCAAACGCGCCATTGAACTCGCCGAGCGCTTTGCCCCAACGGCATTGCCAATCTTGCTGGTTGGCGCGACGGGAACTGGGAAGGAGCTGTTCGCTTGGCATATTCACCATTGTAGCGGTCGCCGTGGCGAATTGGTGGACGTTAATTGCGGTGCGTTGCCGCAGGAGATTGCCGAAAGTCTCCTGTTTGGTCATCGGCGAGGAGCATTTACTGGCGCTGTCGAAACAGTCACGGGCTACCTCGAACGCGCCGACAAGGGAACTCTGTTCCTCGACGAAGTCATGGACCTCTCGCTTTCGGCGCAGGTCAAGGTGTTGCGCTCACTCGAGACCGGAGAGGTGCAGCGACTCGGTGCTGCGAATAAGCAACACGTCGATTTCCGGGTAGTCTCGGCTGCGCAGGAGGATGCTACCGCACGGATGGATGAAGGCCTATTTCGACACGATCTGTTTCAGCGTCTCGCGGGCATCGTCATTGAGCTCCCGCGTCTCGTGGATCGTCCTGAGGATATCGTTCCGTTGGCAGAGCACTTCGCCGCGACGCAAGGACAACGCCTAGAGCCCGGCGCAACCGATGTGCTGGAGAGACATGAATGGCCGGGCAATGTTCGTGAACTCAGGCTGGCGATCGAGCGGGCGGGATGTCTCGTGGAGAATGGGACCTTGCCGGCTCGGGCAGTGGGTGATGCAATCGCACTGGGCAGGTTGCGCAGCCAGGGTCTAAGACCTCGACGCTGCCGGGATGATCTCATGGCACAGTGCGAGGCAAGTGGCTGGGATGCGGTCCGTTTAGCGGAGAGTCTCGGCATTGCGCGCTCCACGCTCTATGACCGACTGAGGGCCGCGGGCATCTCGCTCCGGGCGCTGCGAAAGGATGGGAAGGAGGAATCCCACACGCCCGCTAACTGATCCGCGAAGCCAACCTTCCTCGATGAGAATTGAACAGCACGAAGTTCACTAGGTAATCGATCAACCCTGTGTTTGCGAATTCCGAACCTCCGGAATTCCACCGGAATTCCACCGGAATTTCCGGCGTTCCGACGAATGAACGTTTCGTAAGTCGCGACGTGTCAACTGAGTCGGTTCTCACAACCGCGGCACGACGCATGCCTAACCGGGAGGTGAACCCTCACTGAGAGTGCGCCGTGGTCACTCAAGCCGGTCTCGTTCCCACCATGCTGCTCGCTGTTGTCGCTTTTTCCTTCCAGAACCCTGAGTTCGGCAATTCGTCCACACGTACTCTCCACCTGCAGAACAACGCCTCGGGCGAGATCCGCGTCGAGGTGCGCCTAGGCCGCTCACTGAGCTGTGATTCGCTCGGATCGCTTGGGATACAAGTCTTGCAGCAGGGCCAAGAATGGGAGGTGAAGGTCGATGACCCAGTCATCTGTTGGCGCCGCG
Source organism: uncultured Gemmatimonadales bacterium (assembly GCA_963704805.1). Lineage (GTDB taxonomy): Bacteria > Gemmatimonadota > Gemmatimonadetes > Gemmatimonadales > GWC2-71-9 > 20CM-2-65-7. The sequence continues at coordinate 186,982 of CAVPHS010000001.1, forward strand.
GTCAGACGCCTGGTGACCGTGGCAGCGCTTGGTCGTCCTGGTATCGGGTTCAGCTAGCAAACGACGAAAACCGAGTCGTAACCCTCTAAACCGCGACCAGACTGGAGCTCGCCTTGACCCATTCTCACCAACAACACACCCGCCGCGCCAGGGCTCCTCATCAGGTCACGCGTTTCAGTACGTCGCTGGCTGTGGCATGCATCATTTGCACGCTTGCACCGCACCGTTCATACGCCCAGACGGCCCGCACCACGGCCAACCAAGGATCGCCCGCGCAGTACGGATGGCAGGACCCGGACGGGTATGCGGACGGGCACAACCACATGAGCCTCTTGGCGACGGATAATCAGACGGTGCCCGCTGACAGCCGCATCTACAACCTCGTGGGTGATCCTATCCCGGATGGCAACCTTCCGGCTTACAACAACAATTACACGCTGACATTCACACTGTCAGCAAGCACCCCGACGATGCCGCCGAACAACAATTCCACGATCACCGCGTTCCTAACGACGGAGTACTCAACTAACGGTGGCGGCTCGTGGTTCAGCGTTGGCGGTACCTCACAGGTGCAGGCCAGTCGGAGCACTCCGGGGATTACGACGACCGTCCAGACGTTCACGGTCACGCTCACGTTGAGTGGCGGGGCGCCAGTGTGGATCCGACTCATTCTGCGTGGCACCGCTAGCGGTACACTTAGCGGCGGCGCGGTCAGCGTGTATCCGTACACGAGTCAGGGAGCCCCCTACCCGGTGACCTGGTCCAACATACCCGGGACACCCGTTGTGGACGCTTCACCGTACAACTTCGATAAACAAGACTACTCGCGCTGCGCAAGTGCTTGCTTTGCTGCAACGAACGCTCAAAGCACCGTACCGTATTTTACGTTGGATGCGCCGAGGAGCGTCACACTGGCGTACAACGGCGACCGGGTGAATCCGCGGGCCTTCGTGCATGTGAACGTGCGGCCCGATCCCTACTATGCGGGGACCCCCACCGAGTACCAGCTGCAGGTAAAGGTGAATGCGGCGTTAGTCACCTTCGTAAACAACGAGCAGACTTTGCACTTCGCCTATCCTGGCGACACCGCGAGGGTCCAGCTAGCCGGCGAGTTCAACGACAGCACGTACGCGACCGGTGTGTATCCAATGAACATTCTCGTGTCAGCGCTGTACGGCTCGACGCTCATTACTCGCGACGTGGTGACGAGTCTGGTGGCGGTGAACGAGACGAATTCACCGGTGGCTCGCGGATGGACCCTGCCGGGCATTCAGAAGCTGTACCTCCAAGGGGACGGGTCGGCACTGATTACCGAGGGTGACGGGAGTGCCGTCTACTTCAAGAAACAAGGCTCGATATTCGTTCCCCCAGCGGGGGAGTTCTCGTCCCTAGCAGCTGTCGGGACCACGTGGGTTCGATCATTTCCCGATTCGACTAAAGTGACCTTCGATGCCAACGGGAAGATGACATCGGCGAAAGATCGTTTTAGCAATCAGACGACGATCACGTTCGACGCCAGCAATCGCGTTTGGAAGATCACGGATCCGATGAGTCGGATCATTACGCTGACCTATGGAAGCAATGGACTCAGCACGATCCAAGATCCCGGCGGCCGTACAACAAACGTTGCGGTAAATGCGAGCAAGAGCCTGACCGCGATCACTGACGCGGATAATATCAGCACCTCTTTTGGTTACGACACTCGCGGCCGGCTGCGCACGATCACAGATCGTGGTCAGCACGTCACGACAATCGGCTACGATTCTGCCTCAGGGAAGCTCGACTCGATTATCTCGCCTCAAGTGCCCGTGTATCAACAGGGGAACGTCTCCCCGATTACGGTCCTGCAGTCTTGGCAAAAGATCGGCGTGCCATATGGCGCAACGACCCCGGCGGTCGCCGCACCCAAGGCTGATACAGTCAAGGCGACGGTCAAAGAGCCGGGTGGGGGCGTCTCGCGCTTCACGATCAATCATTGGGGGTCACCGGTGCAGGTGACGGACGTACTCGGACGATCTACAACAGTTACCTACGACGCTAGAGGACTGGCCATCAGGACGTTGTACCCCACCGGGGCCCTCGACTCCGCGGTCTACAACGCAAGCGGTTTGCCAACGTTCGTTCAGCTCGGTGATTCGACCAACCGTCGCAGAATTCGGTACGCCGGTTGGGCGCAGCCAGACAGCGCCACAGGCGGTCCGCAGCGAGCTCTGCGGGCTTATATCGGGGTCAACGGTCGGGCCGATTCGGTGCGACTCGGTAGCTCAAAGACCAAGTACAGATATGACACCAAGGGCCGCGTGGATTCGATAATCGTTGTGGACTCCATGATCGCTCCTCAAGGCTATCTCGTAAGGAAGACCTGGTTCTCCGCTATTACTGGCAATGTGATCAAGGATTCGGTACCAGGGGGATTAGTTACGGCTCTGTACGAGGACACTTTCGGTCGCGACACCGCGGTAAGTCAACCATCGAGTCCGCTTCGCCGGGCTCACTTCGATCTTCTTAACCGTCCCACTCAAAACTATGACGGCGTTTACACGCCTCCTACAACGACAGTCTACGATTCCGTCGGGAATGCTGTCTCTGTCACAGACGAGAAGGGACAGGTCTATCGGTTTGCCTACAATGCCCTCGGCTGGTTGGTTCGTCGGACTGATCCTGCGGGTCAGGGCGATACCGTGCAATACAGCCTCGATGGTGATTTGGTGCGGGCGGTGAACCGTCGCGGCCAGGCAATCGCGTTGTCTTATGATGCCTTGCACCGAGACACAAGTAAGACAGGGACGAACACCGATATCGATCGCTGGAGCTACTCGACCAACGGCTTGATCGTGACTGCCACAAGTCCGATCACGACGGAAACCTCATACTTCAACGTCCACGGGCAACCGGATTCGGTTGTGACACTAATGGCTGGCCAGACATTCTGGCGAAGGTATCACTACACGTCCGTCGGCATGTTGGACAGCGTAGCGGTTTCAGGTGGCGGCATTGCGTTCCGTTCGCGGAAATATGTCATCGATACGACGCAGTTCACTGTGGCGTCGATCAGATTGGGAACAACGACGGCAGGTTCGACGTCGCTCGCATATAACAAGAGTCTCCAGATGACATCCATCACGTTGCGCGGGGGCGCGCACGTCGCACGCCAGTACGACCGTCTCAGCTCCGTTGCGAGTATCAGCAGCGCTACCGTCCCGTTGCAGGACAGCACCGGCCGAATGGTTTCGTACGACGTGCTGGGGAGACTGACGCTGGATATTGGCAAGGATGGAACGGGGGGGAGCAAATTCACCTATGACGCGTTGGGCCACGTTACGAGTGACTCGACAGTTATTAACCCGAATCCCCCGCCATCAGACTGCGACGGATATCCGCCTCCGATCGTCGGAGATCAGGGTTCGAATTGCCTACAAAGCCAGACGTGGAACGCTATCAGCGGAGCTCAGTTTAGCTACGACTCGGTCGGTAATCGAAGGGATCAGGGGGGCACATACAACATCGGCAATAGGATCACAGCGTTAGGAGGGTGCACATACGGGCCCGCCGATTTGGATGGGAACATGACGAGTCGGACATGTCAGGGCCAAACGGTCACTTTCAAGTGGAGAGCTGAGTCATATCTCGACACCGTGGTCGTCGGCACCCAGACGATTACGTACTTCTACGATGCGGTAGGACGCCTGGTCCGCAAGGACATAAATGGCGCGCCACAGGCCTATTATTTGTGGGACGGATCTAACTTCCTTGCGGAGTTGAATGCCAGTGCAACGGGTGAAATTGCCGAGTACTCGTACTACCCTGGTCTGGATGATCCGCACGCGATTGTGTTTGGTGGAGTGCAGTACGACATGCATACAGATCCTGTAGCTGGTGTTGTGGCACTGACAGATAGCACGGCATCTCTGCAACGAACATACTTTTACGATGCATGGGGAAACCTGACGGACGGGCAGGATAATCTGCCGTTCAATGGTGCGGACCGAGCTCGTTGGAAGGGTGCATTGTGGCTTGGAAGCGAGGCCAATCTCTACTACATGCGAAGCAGGTGGTACGAGCCACAAAGCGGCAGATTCCTGAGTGAGGATCCGATAGGGCTGGCTGCCGGCGTCAACTTATATTCATATGCAAGCAACGATCCGATTAATTTCGCTGACCCAACGGGAACTTGCAGACATTACGAAGTCTGGAACGGGACTACCGATAATCCTTTCCAACAAGAGGTGGCGGCTGGCTGTGATGACGACGGAGCCGGTTACTTGGCTGAGGCCATTTTGAGGGGCGGCGCCCAAGCCAGACGTGGTAGACGCGGTTCTTCGGGGCAAGAAACCGGCTCGCAGCAATGCAGCTCCGCGCCGAGCCGTTCGGTGCACGGTGCGGGGCTCGTCATTGATGCGGGTGGCGTCTATAGTCCTATACCCGGCTTCGGCGTCGCGGCGTCTGGTCAGGCGGGGGGAGGAATATTCTGGGGGAACGGCGGGCTCCGAGCGGGTAGTTATGCGGGTGGTGGTGCGTTCGCAGGGGGGCCTGTGAGTGGCGGTCCAGGGCGCGGCTCGGGCCCAGCGAATGTCGTTGTCGGTAAAGGTGTGAACGTCACTGTCGGAGGATTCATTACCAACGCTCGCGGAGCGTCGGAGCTCGGGGGCGCTTTCGACACTTGGCAGTTGGCGGTAGGGGGTTGGAACATTCAGTTCGCCACCGGTGGCGGGGTCTGGATCCTGTCCGCCTCGAAGTGGGGGTTCAGCACTCCTGGGATCACATTTACGCGTTATCAAACCACGACACCGCTCATGCTCGGGGGAGCCGGATGTTGATCGTAGTAGCAAGCGGTTTGATCCTGGGGTTCGTGCTTGCTTTGGGTGACGTGGTCGGTCGTCACGTGCTCAAGTACGAGGTTGGACTAGAAGGGGTGAACTGCGTGCTTCTCAATAGGTTCCGATGGACCCTGGCTCACCACAACGATATCGAACAGGCAGAGGTTAGATCACTACTCAGTCTTGTGCTCGACAGGTCGCTCCGCGGCTTCAAAATCCGGATGGTGTCAAATAGGGCTTTTTGCTGGTTCCATGTAGTGCTGAGATGTCGTGGCGGGCGCGCGATTGTACTGACACCTGTCGACCCGAACAGCTTCGTTCGTGTCGTAGTCGAGCGCCAGCCACGGCCATCACCCGCCGGGATGCCGGAAGGATCTCCGGAGCCTACAGCATAAGGTTAGGCCTACGGAACCATGTCACCTTCGGATGGTGCTCAGCGGAGCCGAGCGAGAAGGAATCCTACGCTCAATGGTTTCGCGCTACTCTTGAAGGCCTTAATCGAGATCTCCGCGGGCGTTCACATCTCGGGGTGCACCGGCCCGAGTCCAGCGGCGACTCTTCTCCCCTCCGGCGACAGCGTCGCGTTCATTGCTTCCGGCTCGATCGCCGATATGTCCCGGCGTGGCGGTTTCATGATTCGGTTTCATCCGTTCATGTCGCTGGGAGACACAGCCAAACTGAGACGAGTAACGATCGAAGTATGGAAGTCGACGCGGGCGACTCTCGATAGCTCCGGTTCACAGTGGGGTATTCTCCAGGCAACTAGCGAATTCCGTCGACCGTTGTTCGGTTACTTCGAAGTTCAGAATTCCAACTACCCGATTGAGAGACGCGCGGATGGCAGGTGGTACCTCGTCGGAGACAACAGAGCACTGGACGACTATGACGCACCGCACTAGGACGAACATCAATTGAAGGGATGACGTTCACCACTCCACCCCGCCATTCGGTTGCGTAGGAGGCGGCTCAATGCCGGTTGGTGTGGCCACCGCCGAAACCAAAGAGGTGTTTGGCGTAGTGTTTGCCGTTCCCTAGTCACCCATCGCTGCCAATGTGGGTCGTTTGGTGCAGATAAAATGCCGCCCATGAAGCCGCACTCAGATCCCTCCGTCCCGATTCGTTCGGGCGGCCTGGGCTCGCCGTTATCGTGCCTGATTCATTGCCGCCATGGTTCCACCTGCCAGGCCCGAGCACCAGCTCTATTGAATAGACAGCTGCTCTCCGCGTCCTGCGACAGCGGACTGCGAGTTCGCGTCCTCATCAAAAGAGTCATAGTGGTCGGGGGGACAATTGGGGGACAATGGACGAGTTCTCGCCGAAGCCTGTAGTGGTAACTCATTGCAATGTAAGTGGCCAGGGGCAGAATCGAACTGCCGACACGCGGATTTTCAGTCCGCTGCTCTACCAACTGAGCTACCTGGCCGGGACTATGCAGCAGAAGAACTTAGCGGGCTCCTGTGGGCGATGGCAGTGGGAATGTTTTAGCTTAGACGCCCATGTCGCTTTGGGAGGTTCGCGTCGGGGCGGTCGTCCTCGCGCTCCTCGCCCTTATAGCCTTGCGCGGCAAACGCTGGGCGTACCTAGCGTTTGTGGTGCTCGGTCTCCTCTACTTTCCCGCGCAAGCCCACTGGCGGGTGCACGCCCCGAAGTGCGAGCAGCTCATCCCCACGATGCACGTGATGGTGCTCTCGCTGCGAAACTATGCGCACATCGCTCTGTTCGCGGGCTTTTGCTGGATGTCGTGGGTGCAGTTCCGGAGAAGCGGTCGGAGGGCGCGCGTCGTCTGGGCGTTCCTGGCAACCCTCCTCGCCGGCGCCCTCATCGAGATCGTCGAGGGCATGACCGCACCGCGGGGAATACACTGCCGCCTGCGAGATCTCGTGCCAGCCGCGGCAGGAGCGTTGGGCGCGGCGCTGGTGCTCGCATTCTGGTCCCGACTCTTCCGGAAACCCGGATACGTGAGAATCGTCGGACCACGCAAGGCGGTCGCTCCGCGCCAGCCTGTCGCGCCGCCCCCCCCGCCCCCCCCGCCCACCCTGCCGCGCGGAGTCGTTCCACTCTCGGCTGCTCCACCACGCGGTTTCCCCGCGCCGCCCGCTGACTTCTCACCGACCGCGCCCGCTCCACCGGCGGGCGGCACTCCGACCGAGGAGGCCGCGCCACGCCAGAAGGGCGTTGCCCCAGAGATCGTTCAACGTCTCCAGGCGATTCTGCATTGTCTCGCGGGCGTACTCCAGCGGCTCTGGGCGGGCATCCGTGGACGCCGCCGCACGCTCGCCGTGGTCGCCATCCTTCTCGCGCTCGGGGGCGCCGCGACGTGGGTTATTCTGCTCGAAGCGCCTGCCCCAACGGTCACCGAGCAGCCGACGGCGGCACCGCCGCCCCCGCCACGGCCCCTCCAGGCCGACGCCGAGGGCTACTATGAGCCGGGCTACCAGTTCACCGTCGCCGATCGGCGATTCACCCGGCTCACGCTGCGGCCGGAGCCCTTTCTCACGTTCGCGCGCATCGGGACGCGGGAGGAAGCGGGGTGCGCGGAGGCGCGGATTGGACGCGATGCCGTATATCTGCGCTGCGAGCTCTTCCGGGTCGGCATGGTCACGATCGACGGGCGGTTCCCCTCACGCTTCGTTACGAGTCGGCTCGACGCGCCGGTCTTGAGCGCTTTGATCACGATCACCAATGCGCGCGGTGAAATCCTCTACCGCGCGCGCGACTCGTTCCGGTGGCACGCGCCCGACTGAGCGACGTCGTTGAATTGCAGAAAACCCGAGGAGAGAGTCGAGCTCTTAGGTAGACCGCTACGGCGCGCGGAAGTGCACCGGGTCCCGGAGGTTCTGGAGCTCGCGGTAATAATAGAGGGGCGTCGGGCGCCGGTCTTTGAATCGCAAGGCCTTCAGGAACGCCAGCTCTTCCGGCGTGGCCGTGCCGCTGAGCGAGGGATCGCGCAGGAACTCCATCAGCCCCTTCTCCGGCTCGACATCGGCTTCCATCCGTTCGACGTATTCGAAGCGCGTTGTGGTTTCCGCGCGGCGGCGCTCGTTCGTGGCCAGGGTGACCTCGAGCGCGAACGTGACCGGATCCCACTCCCACGCCGCGATACTCGCGTCCAATCGGGCCCGCTGCTTCGGCGTGACGTGCAGCACCTCGCTGCCCAGTTCCGCGACGTGAAGCAGCGTTTGCGCGATGAGCCGTTCGAGCTCGCCGAACGGCTGTCGCTCGATGATCGCGCGCACCTGCTCACGCTGGGCCGGGACGCACTTGCGGAGGATCAGCTCGCGCAGCGCGGGGACGAGGGGCGCGGTGTCACCCAGCCGCCGCTTGAGCTCTTCCTTGAGATGCGCCTCGGCGACGCGCGCCAGTTCCCCATGGGGAAGTTTCAGAAAGCGGTCCATGCGGTCGTAGATGTCGGTACGATCGGGGGCCGGCGGCGTCTTCTTGCGGGTGAGGATTTGCGACACGTAGGACTCCGTGACGTCGGCGGCGTCTGCCAGATCGCGCTGGTCCAGGCCCAGCTCGTCCAGCCGCTGTCGAATCACCAAGGCCACGTCCATCTTAACTTCCTCCGTTAATATAGAGAACTCATCAATATATCACTTGACAAACTTAGTACAGTCGGGTACGTTCTGCCAGTCGTGTGACCAAGATCAAGTCACAGAGTCCGAATCAGAGTCAGCCGATCGCCCGCTGAGCGGAGCGAAGGAGCGTCCATGCTGGAGCTTCACTGTCAGCGCTGTGGCGGGTTTACCGGCAATCCAGCGGGGACGACGTACCGGGGGGAGGCGTCGACTGCGACGCCCCCGGTGCCGCTTACCAGTCTATGCGTCTGCGGCGAGCCCTCGCTGTGGGACCGTCAGGGCGGGGGCGTGCATCGCCTTCGTTCGGCGTCGCGCAACTAGTGGCGAAACGTGCGGCTGCGCCGATTCTGCTCGGGGGGGCCCGCGGCCCGGCCCGCTGTTCGGCGTGCGGCGAGAATCGCGAGTTCCGGACTGACCGCAATGGCCGCATCCTGGAGCAATGCGGGTGCGGCTATCGGACATATGTGGAGCGGCCCAGCGGCAAGCGCAACGCGCCGCCGAAGAACTGAAGAATGGAGATGGCGATGACCGAGATCCATTGTCACACCTGCGGCGGATTCATCGCCGATCCGACGACTGTGTCCTACCGTCTACCCGACGGTGCGGTGGCCGTGGCGGCGCCCCATTCCGCCCTGTGCAGCTGCGCGCCGGCGATCGTATACGGCCCGCCGGCGGGCTACTTGTCCTGGCCGGCGCTCCCGAGAACTATCATCCCCGCATCCCGTACCTAGAGACGGAGCCCAATGGCCAAAGAAGCGGCGATCGAGATCGAGGGACAGGTGACGGAGTTGCTGCGCAACTCCACCTTTCGTGTGACGTGCACCAACGGCCATTCCGTGCTCGCGACGATCGCGGGCAAAATGCGCCGGTTCCGCATCCGCGTGCTCGCGGGCGACCGCGTGACCCTGGCGCTCTCGCCCTACGACCTCACGCGCGGCCGCATCACCTACCGGCACAAATGAACAACTGCTAGGGCGCTGGAGCTTAGTGCAGCTTCCTGCGCTTTCGCAGCATCTCCAGCAGAACCTCCATGCGCCGTGCTCGCGTCCCCGGGTGCTTCGCGGTTTGCAAGCGCCAGGCAATAGCGTAAGTGTTGGCTCTGTTGAGCCCGTTGAAAAAGGCGAACGCCGCTCGGTCCTTTTTCAGTCTTTTCAGGAAGTCTGCCGGCACTTGCATCGTCTTCGGTGAGGCGTACGCCCGATCCCACCGCCCATCCGCTTTGGCCGCGTGCACTTCACGAAGCCCTGCTGGTTTCATTCTCCTGGCTTTGATCAGCCGCGCGACGTGATCCCTGTTTCGTTGTGACCACATGCTCTTCGACCTGCGCGGCGTGAACCGCTGGAGCCACGCGCTCGCGTCGTATTTGGCCTTCTGTCCGTCGATCCACCCATAGCACAGCGCTTCGTCGAGCGCCTCGGCATAGGTAATGGATTCGCGGCCGGAGTCCTTTTTATAGATCCGCAGCCACACACCTTTTGACCGGGCGTGGTTCTTGCTCAACCACTTGCGCCACTGTTGGAAAGATGTGAACGAGATCAGCGCAAAAACCGGGTCTTGAACGTCTGGCCGTACGTCGTAGGCGTTCCATCATAATTCGTGATCAGATCGAGCGGATCTCCCCACACGTCCCACGACCAGCCCAGATAGCCGGCGCCTCCCGGGCGCGCATCCATCCAATCCATCAACGACGTCACGAACGCGCTGCCGCGGTCGTTCTGCCCCAGCTCGCCGAGTAGCAGCGGCACTTGCAGCGCGACCGGAGCGGCGGTGCTGTCCCAACACGCTGCCGTGGTACACCAGCTGAAGTTGTAGATGTGCCACGACGCCGCGAGGTTGTTGCGCGGGTCGCTGGGCCTGTTCGCCAGCCAATGCGACAGTGTGGCCGCGTACTGCACCCCGCCCACCATGATGACGTTCGTGGCGCCGGTGCCGCGGATCGTATCCACCAGCTCCTGCATCCCCGCTGCCTGATAACTCATGCCGGCGCACGTTCCGCCGTCACGCCAGCAACGCCAGGCCTCCGGTGTATCGCGGTTGCTATCCGGAAACGGCTCGTTGAATAGATCGAAGATCACCCGATTGTTGCCGCCGTAGGCGGCGGCAACCTGGCGCCAAAATTCCGGCGTGTGGTCGCGATCCGGCATCGGCGCCTGGCCGAGCGCGATAGCGGTGTCAGCCGCGCTCCAATGCAGCTCCAGGATGACCACCATTCCCGCGTTGTTCAGCAGCGTCACGTAGTCGTTGATGGCGCGTCGATAGTTGTCACCCGAGTACTCGGGTTTGACGCCGTTGATCGCCAGCCAGCAGGTCTCGTTGAGCGGCACCCGGACCGCGTTCCCTTTCCACGCCGCGATCGCCGCCACTGAGGCGGAATCCGATGGGCCGTCGAAAAAGCCCCACCCCTGTGCGCACGCGTATTCGGTGCCGGAGCGATTGACGCCCCTGAGCCGGACAACCCGGCCCGCCGAATCGACCAGCTGATTGCCCTGGACATGGAGCGCCGGCGCTGGTGAGGGCGGCGCTGGTGAACCAGAATCGCTCGCCGTGCTGTGACAGGCGGCCCCCCCCAGCACGGCGAGCGCGAGGAGCGCGCCGTACCGCACGACTACTGGCCCGCCGCCTCCCACTGCTGTCGGGTCAGCACTGCGATCGGCTCGAGCTTCTTGCTCTTGAGCGCCGCGTTGAGACCGCCCAACTCCCGTGTCGTCCAGGCGTCGAAGTCACGCATCACGTCCGCCAATTCGCGCGCGATGGCGTCGGCCCGCTCCACCTGGGTCTGGGTAGGCCCGCCATCGTAGAAGACGATGTTGCCGTACAGATCGGTGAGGTTTTCGCGCAGCCGCTCCTCGCCCGTGATCATGCCGCCCTCTTTGGTCGCCACGATCTTCTTGCGCATCACGTCCACCGCGGCCGACGCGGTACGGAGGCGCTTGGTCACCGCGTCACCGGCCGGCAATTGCCCGGCCCGCTCATCGAGCGCCTGGCGTACGCCGTTCATGCGCTCGACCGCGAACGTCATGTCGCCCAGCGTGCCCTTGATCTTGAGCGCCAGATCGAGCGCCGCCTGGCGCTCCGCGTCGGTGTGGGTCGCCCGCGGATCAGGCACGAGGACGAGCTGCGTGGTGTACGTCGCCGTGTCCTTCGTCAACTTGATCGTGTACGTCCCCGGCAGCACGCGCGGCCCGACCGTCGCACCGAACGCGGCGCTCGCCGCCTGAGGTACGCGCGGCGGAGCCAGCCGCATCGACCACGTCGCGCGATTCAAGCCGCGCCGCTTGCTCGTCGGCATCGTGCCGACGAGTTTGCCGCTCGCGTCGTAGACCTCGAGCTTCATGTCGCCGAAGATGTGCCGGCGCCGCTGGTAGTACGTGATCACGGCATCGCTGGGGGGATTGGGCCCCACGTACACCGCATCACCGTTCGCCCACCCACCGCCCGCCTGCAGGCGCTGGACCGTGGGGCGGCCCGTTAGGAACGCCACGGAGCTGGCGAGCACCTCGGGCGTGAGCGCCCGGAGCGGCGAGATGTCGTCCACAATCCAGATGCCGCGACCGTGCGTCGCGATCACGAGGTCGTGATCACGGGGGTGAATGGCCAGATCGCGCACCGCGACGGCCGGCAAATTGCCGCCCTTGTAATGCGCCCACTGTTTCCCGTCATCGACCGAGATCCAGAGGCCGAGCTCGGTCCCGAGGAGCAGCAGATGCGGATTGACGAGGTCTTCCTTTATTACGTGCGCGTACCCGCGCACCGGACTGTCCGGCGAGACGACCGGCGTCCACGTCGCGCCGAAATCGGTGGACTTGTACGCATAGGGACGCATGTCGCCGAAGGTGTGAAGGTCGAATGTGGCGTACACGGTGCCAGCGGCGAAATGGCCGGCCTCGACCGATGAAACCCATGCGTTCTTCGGCAGACCGGTGATATTGCCGACGACGTTCGTCCACGTCCTTCCGCCGTCGCGGGTGACCTGCAGGTTGCCGTCATCGGTCCCCGCCCAGATCACCTGCCCATCCTTGGGTGACTCGGCGATCGCGTAGATCGTGGTGTGCATTTCGGCGGCCGAGTTGTCCACGGTGACGCCGCCCGACTGCTCCTGCTTCTGCTTCTGCGGATCGTTGGTGGTGAGATCGGGCGAGATGCGCTCCCACGTCTGCCCAAAATCCTTGGACCGGAACAGGACCTGCGCGCCGATGTAGAGCGTGCCCTTCTGCGTCGCGCTGATATGGATCGGCGTGTTCCAGTTGAAGCGTAGCTTTTTCTCCTGATAGCGCGGCAGCGGCCGGATGTTGCGCGACTCATGCGTCTTGCGATTGACCCGGCCGATTTCGCCGCCCTGATACTCGGCGTAGAGGTAGTCGGGATCCGTGGGATCGGCGAACATCCAGAACCCGTCGCCGCCGTACATGTTCTCCCACTGATGATTCGTGATGCCGCCGGGATACTCCGACGGCCCGACCCACGAGCTGTTGTCCTGCAGGCCACCGTACACGTTGTACGGCCGCGCCATGTCCACGCTGACGTGATAGAACTGCGAGACCGGCAGGTTCTCGTTCTTCACCCACTTGTTGCCGGCATCGTACGAGAACCACAGCCCGCCGTCGTCACCCGTGATCAAGTGGTCGGTATCGTTCGGATCGACCCACACGTCGTGGAAATCGCCGTGCGCCCCGCCCGAGATGCCGCTGAAGCTCTTGCCGCCGTCGGTGCTGACGATGAGGCCGCCATCCGGCTTGTAAACGCGGTCGGGATCACGCGGATCCACGATGAGATTCGCGAAGTAGAACGGCCGCCAGATCATGTTCTGGCTGCGATCGAGCATCTGCCAGGTCTTGCCGCCGTTGTCGGAACGGTACAGCGCGTTCTGCGGCGGCACCGCTTCGATGAAGGCGTACACGACTTCGGGCTTGGACGGCGCGACCGCCACGGCCACACGGCCCCACGGCTTGGGCGGCAATCCCGCCGCGCTGGCCGACGTGAGTTCGCTCCACGTCGCGCCGCCGTCGGTGCTCTTGAACAGACCGGAGCCGCTGGGTGCGCTCGCGCTATCGCCTCCCGAGCGGAACGTCCAGCCCTTCCGGCGGAAATCCCACATCCCGGCATAGAGTGTCTTGGGATGCGCCGGATCCATCGACAGCATCGAGCAGCCCGTCGACAGATTCGCGCCCCTGAGCACCTTGGCCCACGTTTTTCCACCGTCAGTGGTCTTGTAGACGCCGCGCTCGTCGCTGTCGCTCCACAGCTTCCCCGGCACGCACACGTATACCGTGTTCGTTTCGGTCGGATCGACGAGGATCTTCACGATGTGCTCGGAGTTCTTGAGCCCCAGATTGGTCCAGTTCTCACCGGCGTCGTCCGAGCGATAGATGCCGTCGCCGATGGACACGCTGTTGCGCATCCACGCTTCGCCGGTCCCAACCCAGATGACTTTGGGATTCTTCGGATCGATCGTCACTGCGCCGATCGACTGCACGGGCTGCTTGTCGAACACCGCCTCGAACGTCGTGCCGCCGTTCGTTGACTTCCACACGCCGCCGCTGGCCGCGCCGACGTAGATCGTGAGCCGCGCACCCTCGTGCACGGCGTCGAGCGCCGCGATGCGTCCGCTCATCGCGGCCGAGCCGATGTTACGCGCGCCGAGGCCGGAGATCGTTTCAGAGTCCACTTTAATGGCGGGCGCCTGTTGCTGAGCGAGTGCGAGCAGGAGAAGAAGCTTCATGGCCGGGGTCCCGGCCGCACGAACCGCTGGTCATCGAGCGGGACGTTGGCCTCGATTTTGTCGTAGGTGATTTTGCCGCGATCCGCGCTGCTCGAGCCCTTCGGCCCGGATTCAGACGAGAACGACAGATAGACGCCGTTGACCTGCTTGTAGTCGCCCAGCGAGGTCTCGAATTCCTGCGGCGCGCCGCGGATCATGCGCTGCGTGTCGATTCTGATGGGGATGTAGTACTCGGTGTCCAGATAGAAAAAGCTGATATCGCCGTTCGGACGTGTGACCTTGAGCTTGTAGGCGTCGCTGCCTTCGATCTGCTCAACCCCCTGGTACTCGACGCGATTGCCCTTCGCCTGATAGTTCACGAGCGGGCCGTCGAAATCGGCATCGTCGAGGATGCTGTGCATCTCATCCTCCCCGAGGGCTTCCGGATCCCGCTTGCCGTTCCACGGCTCGATCTTCCACCCGCTCTTGCCGTCGTAGGCGTTGATGCCCGTCATCCCTTGAATCGAGAACTCCTCGCGCACGCTGTTGGGACGCTTGTTTTCCTGAACGACGACGGCCTCGAAGCCACCGCCGCCGGTGTATGTGCCGGTGCGGCGTAACGTTTGCAGCGCCTGGATGCGAGCAAGGCCGCCGGACGCCTGGATGTATTTGGCGATGAGGCTATCGGCCGACTGGGCAGAGAGCGGCGTCGCGCAAAGCGCCAATGCCGCGAGGTTTAATAGGGCCCGACGCATAATCATCCTTCGAGCGGGGGGCGGTGAAGATATCCGCTGGGCGCGGTGACGCGAGAGGCTCAGAACGCCTCCCCGACGGAGAAGTACAACAGAGCGCCGTCGCGTCCCCACGAGTAATCGAGACGCAGGTGCATCGGGTACTTCTCGGTCAGCTGGTATCGCAGCCCCACGCCACCTGCGGGCAGGAGCTGCGCTTTGAAGATGTCTCCCCCGGTGGGCGCGACCTGCCCAAACCCAGCGAAGGCCACCGCGCCGCCGCGCCCCTTGTGACCCCGCAGCTCCGCTTGCACGACGTTCCCGTAATGATCGCGGTACCGCCCCTGGGTGTAGCCGCGCATCGTATACCGGCCCGATCCCAGCGAGCACAGCCCGTAGAACGGCGCGTCTCCCGGAGCCGCGCACGCGTTGATGTTCGTCGCAAGCACGAGGTCGCGCCCGCGCAGACCGTTGTACCACGACCAGGAGACGTTGTAGCGCTGGAACGTCCCGGACTCACCCGTCGACGTCGTGAAGAATCTCGCCTTGAGCTCCGCCAGCGATCCGTCGCCGGGCCAGTAGTCATTGTCCCGCGTGTCGTACTCCGCCTGCAGCCCGGGCGCGAGCAACTGCGCGCGGGACTGATCGGGCACGGGAGGGGAACCAGGTCCCGCGGAGTCACGCACCTCGACCGTGGTCTCCAGCCATAGCATGGAAGCGCCGAGATAGAACTTGGGCGCGACACGCCGCAGCAGCACGCCGGCGGTCATGAAGAATGTCTGGTCGAGCGGCACCGACCGACCCGCGTCTCCCGCGTCGATCCCGATCCCATAAAAGTCGTAGCGCAGGTCCATGTAGGACGCCATGCCGCGGACGCGCCAGGCGTCCCGATTGAACCGCGCCACCTCGATCGCCATCGCGCCCCAGGTGCCGTTCTCGCTCGCCAGTCCGAGAACGGCACCGGTCGACGGCTTCACCGTCGTGTCGGCGTCGAAGCGGTGAATCAACCCAACCATGAGCGCCCCGCCCCACCCGATCTGCGAGTTCCGAAACGGCAACGGCGCGACGAGTGGTGTGACCCCTTTGCCGCTGTGGCGATTGGTGCCGGTGCTCAACTCAGCGGTCGGATCGATCGAGGGAACGTCCATCGCCGTGGGATCGATGATCGGCGGAGATGATTGGCCCTGGGCGGTTGCGGCAGCGAGCGCGACGGATAGGAGGGAAATGATCACGCAGAACTAGGCGCGACAACTCGTCTCTGGGGGAGTTGCATCTTGGTGCTACGGGCTGTCGATTCTCCGCCTGGAACCGTCGTGATCAACAACGCGGGGGAGGCAACATGGGAGTGATTCCGCTTAGCGATGCGTCGCGCCGCCCGTACAATCTTCCCGTGATGACGGCGTCGATCATCGCCGTCAATGTTGCCGTCTTCGTGCTCGAGCTGATCGGTGGAGATGCGTTCGTCACCAGATGGTCCCTGATCCCCGCCGACATCGTGGCCGGGCGCCACCTCGGGACGATCCTGACGTCCATGTTCATGCACGGCAGCGTCTCCCACATCCTCGGCAACATGGTTTTCCTGTGGGCGTTCGGGCCCCAGATCGAAGATTTGATGGGCCGGCAAAAGTACCTCGTCTTCTACCTGCTCGGCGGACTCGCCGCGACCGCCGCCCAGGTCTTCGCCGACCCGACCTCCACCGTGCCCAACCTCGGCGCGAGTGGCGCGATCGCCGCCGTGATGGGCGCGTTCCTCGTCACATATCCGGGCGACCGCATTCGCTCGCTCTTGATCATCTTCGTGTTCGTGCGCACAGCGTACATCCCGGCGGCGCTCCTCGTGGGCGTGTGGTTCCTGACGCAGCTCGTGAATCTCGGCGCGGTCGCGCACCAACCCCAACCGGCGGGCGGGGTCGCGTACGCCGCGCACGTCGGTGGGTTCATCTTCGGCAGCGTGACCGCGCGTCTGTTCGAGGGGGGACGCCGACCAGCCCCGACAGGCGTCGTGATCTGACGGAACGGCCCCTTCGCCCATGGCGCGCATGCCGTCGCAGCCGTTCCCCAATCTCACGGTGCTGTCGCATCCGCTGATCCAGCACAAGCTCACGATTCTGCGTGACAAGCGCACCAGCACGCGCGATTTCAAGCAACTCGTGAACGAGATCGCGATGCTCATGGCGTATGAGGTGACGAAGGATCTGCCACTGGAGCCCGTGGAGATCGAAACGCCGCTCGAGCAGACCGTGGGTAGTCAAGTGGCGGGCAAGAAGTTGACGCTTGTGCCGATCCTGCGCGCTGGTCTCGGTATGGTCGAAGGGATCTCGCAGCTCATCCCATCGGCGCGCATAGGGCATATCGGGCTGTACCGCAATCACGAAACGCTCCAGCCCGTCGACTACTACTTCAAGATCCCGTCGGGGGAGGCAGACCGCGCGTTCTTCCTGCTTGACCCGATGCTCGCCACGGGCGGGTCCGCAGTGGCCGCGGTCAGCGCCCTGGAGCGCGCCGGTGCCCAGCGGATCCGATTCCTCTGCCTGGTCTCAGCGCCCGAGGGCGTGCAGGCCATGCTGAAAGCCCACCCGAACGTCCCCATCTACACGGCCTCCCTCGACCGTGAGCTCAATGCCAAGGGGTACATCCTGCCCGGCTTGGGGGACGCCGGCGACCGCCTCTTTGGCACCAGGTAGGACGCGCCCACGTAACCCTTTTGTCGTCCCCCGTGTCCCATCAGTAGTTACGAGACCAGCCCGTCACCTCGGAGCGCCGTGGACGAATCACAGCTTATTGCCCGCGTCCGCGCCGGGGATAGCACCGCAGAGCGCGCGCTGTACGACGCGCATGTGGACCGCGTGTACCGCCTGGCCTTCCGGCTCGCGGGCGACGACGCCCTCGCGCAGGATTTCACCCAGGAAACGTTCATCCGGGCGTTCGACCGGCTTGGCTCGTTCCGCGGCGATGCCGCGTTTTCGACCTGGCTGCACACGATCACGACCACCGTCGTGCTGAACGGGTTGCGCAAAGTAAAGCGGTTCCGGCAGCGGGAAGCGGACATCGACGATGCACACGACATCGGCATGGTGCATCGGCAGGCAGAGCCGGATTTGAAAGTGCGACTCAAGCAAGCGATTGACGATCTACCGGAGGGTTATCGCACGGTGTTCCTGATGCACGATGTAGAGGGCTACACCCACGAGGAAATCGGCGCCGCACTGGGCGTCGAAACCGGGACGTCGAAGGCACAGCTGTCGCGCGCGCGGGCGAAGTTGCGGACGGCGCTGGCGGACTTCGCAGGAGAATGGACGACATGATGGATCAGCACGAAGACCCGAAGTTCGAGCAGTGGCTCAAGGATGCGGCACGTACCACGTACCACGCACCACGTACCGTGCCTCGCGAGGAAATGTGGGCGCGCATCGAGGCCAATCGACGTCACAAACATGTGATCGAGCTCCGGCCGTGGATGCGGTGGGCGGTCGCGGCTGCGGCTGTGCTCGCCCTCGGCATCGGCATCGGCCGCTGGACGGCGCATCAGCAGCCGGCGGCCGTGCCCAACGGCATGCCGGTTGCCACTGCAAACGATTCCTCGCGCGATTTCGCCTACGAAGTTGCCGCCACCCAGTACCTGTCGCGCACCGAAGCGTTTCTCACGTCGTTCCGTGCCGACGCGCACACGACGGCGAGTAGCGCCCGCTTCGCGACACAGGCCCGCGACCTGCTCACCACGGCGCAGCTGATGCTCGACTCGCCCGCAGGCAACGATCCACGCATGCGCGCGCTGCTCGAAGACCTCGAGCTGGTGCTCGCGCAGATCTCGCAGCTCAATGCGGCGGGCGCGCACGACACCGATCTCATTACACAAGGCATGAACCAATCCAACGTGTTGCCCAAGCTGCGCTCGGCGATTCCGGCCGGGCCCGTACCGGTGCGCACACAAGGAGCTCTTTAATGCTGTCTTGTTTGTCTCTCTTGCTCGCCGTTACCACGACCATCCAGGCCACACCGGCACCAGCGCCGGCACCGAGCGCCCCCCCCCGCCCGCATCGCCGAGTGCATGTCAGCGCGGCCGCGCCTCTCGTAGCAGACCTCCAGGCGGCCGCCGTGGCGTTGGAAATGGCGCAACCCGGTTTCGCGGTGATGAGCGCGCAGGCGCCGATTCTTGCGATGTCGGCGCAGGCGCTGCAGACCCACGTGTATGCGCTCACCGGTTTGTCCGATCTCTCGGGGTTTTCCGGTTTGGCCGGCTTGGCGACGCTGGCGGACATGGGGAACATTGACGACGCGGAAGAGCTCGAGCTGGTCTGGCCGCAAGACGATGCCGGCACCCAGGCGGATGTCGCCGACTCGCTCTATCGGGCAGCGCGCCAAGCGCTGAACAGTCATCAATACAACCGTGCCGCGAGACTCTTCCGCACGCTGCGGGATCGCTACCCGCGTTCGGCGTACGTTGGAAACAGCTACTACTGGCAGGCCTTCGCCCTGTACCGGGTGGGATCCGACTCAGCGCTCGACGCGGCCCAGGACGCCTTGCACATGCAGTCCATCCGCTACCCCAAGGCCACCACGCGGCGCGATGCCGAAGTGCTGATGCGCCGGGTCCAGGGCGCGCTGGCACAGAGTGGCGATGCCGACGCCGCCGCGGAGCTCACGGCCGAAGCCGAGAGCCTCGCCCCCGAGGGGGTGCCCGTGGTCGCTGGCGTCCCGCCGACCGGTCCGGTGGCGGTCATCGCGCCGGCGCCAGGCGGCCGCTACCACTTGCACGATGACGCGTGTGACGACGACGATGACATCCGAATCGCGGCGTTGAATGCCGTCCTGCAAATGGACCCGGACCGCGCCGTCCCGCTCTTGAAGACGGTGCTCGCCCGACGCGACGCGGGATCGACGTGTCTCCGGCGCAAGGCGGTGTTCTTGCTGTCGCAGAAGCGCACCGACGAGACGTCATCACTGATGTTGAAGGTCGTCCGTGAAGATCCCGACCAGGAAGTGCGTGAGCAGGCGGTGTTCTGGCTGTCACAGGTCCCAGGCGATGAAACAGTCGCGGCACTGGACTCCATTCTGCGCGATCCCCGCACAGATCCCGACATTCAGGACAAGGCGATCTTCGCGTTGTCACAACACCACAGCAGCCGTTCCGCAGCCACTCTCCGGGCCTACGTCGAGCGCCGTGACGCGCCTCAGGAAATGCGCGAGAAGGCCATCTTCTGGCTCGGCCAGCGCAATTCGCCCGAGAACGCGGATTTCCTGAAGAGCCTGTTCGCGAAGGTCGAGAGCGACGACCTGAAGGAGAAGATCATCTTCTCGCTCTCTCAAATGGGAGGCGCGGACAATTACCGCTGGTTGATGAATATCGCGCTCGACCCGAAACAAGACATCGAGATCCGCAAGAAGGCGTTGTTCTGGGCCGGGCAGGGTCACAGTGTCGATGTCGCGGATCTCGTGAAACTGTACGACAGCATGCAGGATCGCGAGATGAAGGAGCAGCTGATCTTCGTCTACTCGCAGCGGCGCGAAGACGCCGCGCTCGACAAGCTGATGGCCATCGGGAAAAGCGATCCTGACCGTGAGCTCCGCAAGAAAGCAATCTTCTGGATCGGCCAGTCGCGGAGCCCGCGGGCGGCGCAATACCTCCAGGAGCTGATCAACCAATGAATACCCGTGCGTCGTGCGTCGTGCGTGGTGCGTTGTTGCTCGCTCTGGCGAGCCCCGCAGCCGCGCAGACGTTGGAGCAACGCGTCGCCAAAGCACCCGATGGATCGGTGCGGTTCAGCTTCGCCGCGCGGCCCGGTGTGTACGGCAACGGCCGCAACTCGATCAGCTGGGATTGCGACAAAGGGAACTGTCACAACCGCCAGGTTGACAACAATTGGGACAGCGACCACGACGACTGGGACGCCCCGTGCGATTCAGGGCCGGTCCGCGTTGCCCTCACCAAGAGCAGCGGTCGAGTCACGAACCTCCGGGTCTACGTTGGAGGCGAGTGGCGCGCCAGCACCACCGCCACCGATCTCGGCATGATCGGCACGAAGGACGCGACGAACTACTTGCTCGGTTTGGCGGCGCACGACGATTCCCGTGTGGCCGAGAAAGCAATCTTTCCCGCCGTGCTGGCGGACAGCGTCACGATCTGGCCCGACCTGCTGAAAATCGCGAAGGACGACAAGATCTCCCGCAAGGTCCGTCGCTCAGCGGTGTTTTGGCTCGGCCAGGCCGCAGGAGATGCGGCAACCCGGGGCCTGACCGATCTCGTCGAGGACGGCGGCCAGGATCGCGAAGTGCGCGAGTCGGCCGTATTCGCATTGTCACAACGTCCGCGTGACGAAGGCGTGCCGGTGCTGATCAAGATCGCCAAGGAGAACAAGGATCCCGAGTTGCGCCGCAAAGCGATCTTCTGGCTGGGTCAGTCGGACGACCCACGGGCGCTTAGCCTGTTCGAGGAGTTGTTGACCAAGCCCTAGTATCTTGTGGCATGCCCTTCTGGACCGGGCGGCGTGCCCTGAGTGGTTTCCTCCTCGCGGTTGTTCTGCTCGCCCTCGGCTGGGCGGCGGTCGTCGTTGCCGTGGCGGTCCATGCGGCCCGCGACCAGGCAACCGGCGCCGACGCGATCGTAGTCCTCGGCGCCGCGCAGTACAACGGCCGCCCCTCCCCCGTTTTTCGTGCCCGACTCGATCACGCCGCCGCGCTGTACCAGCGCGGCTTCGCCCCCGTCGTTCTCGTCACGGGCGGCGTGGGCGCCGGCGATACACTCAACGAAGCGAACGTAGGACGCGACTACCTCGTGCGCCTGGGTCTGTCGGGCGATGCCGTGTTACCGCTCGCTGGCGGCGACGATACCCATGCATCGCTCGAGCAGGTCCAGCACTGGTTTGAGGGCCGTGATAGCCGTCGGGTCCTCCTGGTAAGCGACGGCTTTCACATGCTGCGCCTGGAGATCATCGCCAAGCGGCTCGGTTTGACACCCTACACCTCGCCCGCCGCCGGCTCGCCAATTCACGCCAACGTGCGTCGCAACACGGGATATCTGGTTGCGGAGGGTTTCAAAGTGCCGATCACCTGGCTGTTTCAACGCTAGTCCGCAAAGGAGACGGGATGCAGCTCGCGAGTAAACGAATTCACAAAGGCCGGGTCATAGATCTGGATGTCGATACGGTACGCTTTCCGGACGAGTCGACCGGGGAGCTCGAGATCATCCGTCACCCGGGTGCGGCCGCCGTCCTCCCATTCGCCTCAGATCCCCAGGGTGCCGACCCGACGATCCTGCTGATCACGCAGTATCGATACGCGGCGAACGGCCCGCTGATCGAAATACCGGCTGGCCGGTTGAATCCGGGGGAGGACCCGAAAGTGTGTGCTCAGCGGGAGCTACTCGAGGAAGTGGGTGTGAAAGCGGGGCGCGTCGAGCGTCTTACTACTATATGGACAACGCCTGGTTTTACAGACGAGCGGATTCACCTCTTTTGGGCTGCGGACCTGACCACCGACAAGCACGCCCGGGAACCGGACGAGTTCATCGAGGTTACTCCAAAGGCCCTCTCGGAGGCGCTCACTCTTATCCGCGATGGGGTGATAAGCGACGCAAAGACGGTACTCTGCATCCTATTCGTCGGCGGTTTCATTCTGGGGCATTAGTCCTCGCCGCTCTTCGGAACTAGATCAAATGTGGAATTGCGCCGTCCCCACCATCGGACAATATTCCGCGTTCGCAGCCGACTGCGAATCGCAAGTTGTTACGCTGTAACTGGTTAGTAGACAAGCTGGGGAGGCACGATTCGTGCCGAATCTGCCTAAAGCACGTCACAACAGAGTGTTCCGTGTTCCTGTCCGCAACGTAAGGGGACGTATGCAGACTACACTAAAGCCGACAGCCCCAGCCCCCGCCGCCCCCGCCGCACCCGCCGAGTCCCCGCGCGCGCTGCTGCGTGAAGCGCTGCACGAGCTGGACGACGGCCAAGTCGTTATGCGGCACTTGGCTGGCGAGCCTCAGGCCTTCGGAACCTTGGTCGACCGGTATCAGACGCGGCTCCTCAACTTCGTCAACCGCACGATCGGTGATCGTGAGCGCGCCGAAGACCTGGTTCAAGAGGTCTTCATCCGGGTATTCCGCCATCTGCACCGCTTTGATCAGACGAAGAAGTTCTCGACCTGGATCTATACGATTGCGTCGAACCTGGCGAAGAACGAGCTGCGCAATCGCAGCCGCAACCCCTTGGTCCTGTTCCAGACGATCAAAAAGAACTGGGAAGCCGACCATCGGCCGCTGCAGTTCGAGGACACGACCGCACGTCCTGACGACCTGTACCGCAAGCGTTTCTTGAAGGATGCGGTGGACCAGTGTGTCCAGCGGCTGCCCGAACACCACCGCGAGGTGTTCGTCCTGCGGGAGCTCGAGGGGAAGAGCTATCAGGAGATTGCTGAGATCACCGGGTGCAATTTGGGCACGGTCAAGAGCCGCCTGAATAGGGCCCGTAACAGCTTCGCCCAGCTCATCGGCCCCATCCTGGTTTAGGTAGGACCCGCCTCATCCGTCCCGGCTGCGGGAACACCCCGCGGCCGGCGTTGTACATTCCACGGTATGTTGTGCACTGAGTTCCTCGAACGGCACTCCGAGTTCCGGGACGGGCTGATTACCGCTCCCCGGGAGTTGCGACGTTTCACCAGGCACATGGCTGTTTGCGCTTCGTGTCGGCGTTATGACGCCACAGTCCAACAGGCCGTCGAGGTTCTTCACACCGCATCGCCAATCTCCCCGTCTCCCGATTTCCGCCGCCGTCTCCAGGCACGACTGGAGCAGGAGCGCCATCAGATAGCCATCCCGCCGGCCCGCGCCGGAATCTCGGCCGCTCTATTGGTGCTCGCGGGCATCGCACTGTTCGTGTTCGAGGTGGGACGGCGACCGCGGGTCGAAACTGCGCAGCTGCTACCCCCAGCCGCATTTCCCAAACCGGTGGCCGGTGCCGGCTTGCCGTTCGTCTCGTTTCAGGATCCGCGCGCGAGTGTCGTAAGCGGGAACCCATATCCGTACGGTACGGCGCTGGTGCAACCCGCTGCGGTCAACTTCCTGCCCGCAACTTCGGGCCGTTAGCAGTCTTTCGACCTTTCTCCCGGCACAGGCGGGCGGTAACTTGCCCTCTGTATGCCGCTTACGCTCGATGCGCTTCTCCGCAGCCTCAAAAAGGGTGCCCCACCCCCCGATCGCGTTTATCTCCTGTATGGTGACGAAGACGTCCTGAAAGACGAGGCACTTCGCCTGCTGGTGGATGCCGCGATCGGCGGAGACGCCAACCGGGACTTCAATCTCGATACTCGATTCGCAGCCGATCTCACACCCGAGCAGTTTCACGCGTTGGTGAATACACCCCCCATGCTGGCGGAGCGGCGCGCCGTCGTCGTGAGGGGAATGGAGCAGCTGGGGAAGCGCAAAACGAAGCTGCGGGACGAGGTGGTGCGCTACCTCGCTGCCCCGAATCCGACGACCGTGCTGGCGTTGGTCTTTGGCGCGGGCGAGGAACCGGAGGCGGATCTGGTCCGCGCCTCCACGGCGGTGGACATAGAGCCGCTGTCTCCAGAACGGATCCCCCGTTGGCTGCAGCATCGGGCCGGCGTACTCGGCGTAACGCTCGAGCCGGAGGCGGCGACGCTGCTCCTCGATGCGGTGGGAGGCGATTTGAGCACCCTTTCCCGTGAGCTCGAGAAGCTCGCGTCGCTGACGGCCGACACGCACCGGCCCGCGACCGCCGCGGATGTGACGGGGCTTGTAGGCGTGCGGCGGGGGGAAACAGTATATGACCTCGTGGAGGCCGCGTTGGCGCGTAACGTCGCGCGAGCGGCACCTCTGGTCGAGCGTGTCCTCGAGCAGGCAGGCATGAGCGGGGTCAAGATCGTCTCGCTCCTTGGCACTCATCTCGTGGGAACGGCGTTGGCACGCGCGGAGCGGGACCGCGGCGCTCGCCGCCTGCCCGACACGATGTTCCGGCATTTGCTTGCGACACGCCCCTATGGATTGCGTGGCTGGAAAGAAGAAGCCGCGCACTGGAGCGAATGGAGCGCCACTTGGACGGCGCAGGAATTGCGCCGAGCTTTGAAGGATGCGCTCGCGGCGGATATCGCGCTGAAGACGGCGACGATTAGCGATGAGCGAGGGATTGTCACGCAACTGGTGCTTGGGTTCGCGAAGATGAATCAGGAGGCTGCGTGAAACGGGCGGTTGGGCGGTTTGGCGGTTGGGCGGTTGGAGCCGCGGCGTTTGCTCTTCTAACCGCTCAACCGCTCAACCGCCTAGCCGCTCAGACAGACCCGCGTCTCGTCGAGGCGCTGCGACTCGCGCAATCCGGTCAGGCGGACTCCGGACGTGCCGTCGTGCAGCGCCTGCTCGCCCGGTTGCCGCCGTCCGACTCGGTGTATCCCGAGGCGCTGCTGACGGCCGCCAAGATCGCACCTGATGCACAGACCGTCGCGATGAATCTCAATCGGATCGTGATCGATTATGGCTCGAGCCCCTGGGCGGATGACGCGTTGTTGCTGCTGACTCAGCTGTATTTCGCGCAACATGACGCCGCACAGACAATTCAAGCCGCGGAGCGGCTGAACAGCGATTACCCCGAATCCCCGTTGCGGCCTCGCGCGAACTTCTCCGCCGCGCGCGCGTACTTCGAGCTCAAGAACGAGACCCGCGGTTGCGAGTTGATTCAACAGGCGCTCGACGGCGCCGGTGACGACGTCGAATTCAAGAATCAGGTGAGCTTCTACGCAACGCGCTGCAGCCCTGCGAGCACCTCTGTAACGACGTCGCCCCCTTCCCCCTCTCGTGCTCCCGGCGGGGACACGGCGGGAACGCCGTCCGGACAGCGCGCCTATGCGGTGCAAGTGCTCGCGGTGAAGAGCGCCGCGCAGGTCGACGACATGCTGACGCGGCTCAAGGTGATGGGATTCTCGGACGCGCGTGTGCTGCGGGACTCGACGGGCTTCTTCAAAGTGCGCGTCGGCCGCTACGCGACCCGCGATGAGGCGCAACGCGCGCAGCAGCGCCTCAAGACCAAGGTCGGTGGCAAGCCCTTCGTGGTGGACGAGCCGTGACGGGAAAAGTGGCCAGTGGCACCGACACGCCAGTCATGCAGCAGTACCGCGACATCAAGGCGCGGCATCCGGAGACCATCCTGTTTTTCCGGATGGGTGACTTCTACGAGATGTTCGAAGACGATGCGAAGCTCGCCGCCCGTGAGCTCGGCCTGACGCTTACCTCGCGCAACAACGGCGGCGCGGCCGAAGTCCCGCTGGCCGGGGTGCCGGTCAAGGCAGCGACCGAGTATCTCCGCCGACTGATTGCCAAGGGACATCGCGTCGCGATCTGCGAGCAGATCGAGGATCCCAAGCTGGCCAAGGGGGTCGTCCGGCGGGCCGTCGTCGAGACGGTAACGCCCGGCACTGTCCTGTCCGAAGACTGGCTGGCGCGCAATCGCAACAACTACCTCGTCGCGATAGACCCGCGCGGCGCGGACGCGGGGCTGGCCACGCTGGACATCACCACGGGCGAGTTGATCCTCGAGGTGGTGCCGGCAGCCGAAATCGACCTGGCGCTGGCTCGCTATGAGGCGCGAGAGGTGGTCCTCCCCACGGAGACGGCCGTCGCGACGCCGGTTGCGACGGTGACCGTGCGCGAAGCATGGGAGTTCGATCCCGAGCTGGCGCGTGAAGAGCTGATGCGGACGTATGCCATCGCGTCACTCGACGGACTCGGCGTCGCCGCCGAAGACCGGCCGGCGATCGGCGCCGCCGGCGCGCTGCTGCGCTATGCGCGAGAGCTGAAACCGGGGGGGCTGCCGCATCTTGCCCATCCGAGGATCGTGCGGCGCGGCGATGTGCTGCCGCTCGACGAGATGACGCGGCGCAATCTCGAGCTGGTGGAGCCGCTGCGCGCCGGCGCCGAGGGAGCGACGCTGCTGGAAGCCGTCGACCGGACTCTGACACCGATGGGCGGGCGGCGGCTGCGCCGGTGGCTGCTCGCACCACTCGTGGACCCCGTAGCGATCAACGCGCGCCTCGACGCCGTGCAGGTGTTGGTGGATGACGGCCGTGGGCGTGAGCGGCTGCGAGAGGCGCTCGACGGCGTGCGCGATCTGGAACGCCTTGCCGGGCGGGCGGCTCTCGGGCGTGCCAACCCGCGCGAGTTGGGCGCGCTCCGTGACTCGATGCTCCGGCTGCCCGACGTCGCCGGCGCGGTGAGTGGTCTGGAGGGTCGCGAGCGGTCCGCACTGCTGGAAGCGACCGCACACGACTTCGACTTGCTCACCGATGTCAGGGACGAGCTCGAGCACGCGCTCGTGGCGCGACCGCCGGTCCAGCTCGACGACGGGGACTCGATCAAAGCGGGTTACGATCGTGAGCTCGACGAGCTGAGGGACGCCCGCGACGGCGGCAAGCAGTACATCGCCGCGTTGCAGTCGCGCGAGCGCGAGCGCACCGGCATCGGCTCGCTCAAGGTCGGCTTCAACAAGGTCTTTGGTTACTACATCGAGATCACGCACGCACATCGCGAGCGTGTTCCGGGTGATTACGAGCGCCGCCAGACCCTGACCGGCGCCGAGCGATTCGTCACCGCGGATCTCAAGGAGTACGAAGCGAAAGTTCTCGGCGCCGAGGAGCGCATCGCCAAGCGGGAGGCAGAGCTGCTGGATACGCTCCGGCGCCGCGTAGCCGAAGCAATCGGCCGGGTGCAGGCCAGTGCGGGGCTTTTGGCGCAGCTCGACGTCTGGGCTGCCCTCGCCGATGTGGCGGAGCGCGAGCGGTTCGTGCGACCGGAGGTGAACGCGAGCTTCAGGCTCGAGCTCGAGGGATGCCGCCATCCTGTGGTCGAGAGAATGATGGCGCGGGAAACGTTCATTCCCAACGACATCGTCCTCGATGAAGCGGGGCGCGTCATGTTGCTGACGGGCCCCAACATGGCGGGAAAATCAACGCTGCTGCGCCAGGTGGGATTGTGCGTCCTGCTCGCGCAGATGGGATCGTTCGTCCCCTGCCGGCGCGCGAGCATCGGCGTGGTCGATCGATTGTTCACGCGCGTGGGCGCGTCCGACAATCTCGTGCGCGGCCAGTCGACGTTCATGGTGGAGATGAGCGAGACTAGCGCCATTCTGCACGCCGCGACGGCTCGCAGTCTGGTGCTGCTCGACGAAATCGGCCGCGGCACGTCGACCTACGACGGCGTCGCGATCGCATGGGCGGTCACGGAATGTCTCCACAATTCGATCGGCTGCAAAACGATCTTCGCGACGCACTACCACGAGCTGACGCAGCTCACAGAAGAGCTCGAGCACGCCCGGAACTTCAACGTCGCAGTCCGCGAAGTGGGGGACGCCATCGTATTCCTGCACCGGCTCGAGCCGGGGGGCGCGGATCGCTCCTATGGCATTCACGTCGGCCGGCTGGCCGGACTTCCCGATCCCGTCGTCACGCGGGCCTGGCAGGTGCTGAAGCTGCTCGAGGCTGGGCATCACGTCGCCAGTCAGCGGCCACCCTCTCCTCTCGACGCGACGCAGCTCGGCCTGTTTGGAACGCCCGCGCCCGATCCTCTACTACTCGAGCTCGACGGGCTCGATGTGAACACGCTGTCGCCGCTCGATGCGTTGAACCGACTCGCGGCCTGGAAGCAGCGGCGCCAGGATAGAAACGCGTGATGCGGTGGACTGGCAGAGTCCTGCTGCTGGTCACCGTCGCGGGCTGCCGCGGCAAGTCCCAGCAGTCCGACGGTCAGGTGAGTCAGGCGGCTCCAGCGCCCGAGTCAGAAGCGCCGGTCGCGCTCAATCCCGATGTCCCCATCGCCTATCCGCCGGCGCTCTATGAGCAAAAGGTCGAAGGCGATGTCACGCTGCGGCTGTTGGTCGACTCCACGGGCCGGCTGATCCCCGAGTCGACGCGCGTCGCCGAGCCGAGCGGCTACCCGGCGCTCGATTCGGCGGCACTGACCGGATCGGCCCGGCTGCGGTTCGCGCCGGGGAAGCGCCACGGCATCGCTGTTGCGATGGCCTTCTTGCAGCCTGTCGAGTTTCGGCAGGTGGGGACCACGCGGACCGGCACGGTGACTGCGCCACCGCCGCCCGCCCCAACGCCCGTCGCGCCACCGGCACCGCCGCCCCCCCCCACTGCGCAGCCGCGGCCACGGCCACCGGCCCCGCCGCCTCCACCACCACAAGCCAGACCTGACAGCACGCGCGCGCCCGCTGACACGACGCGGCGTCCGTCGCCGCCACCGCCCCCGCCCCCCCCGGCGCCGCCTGAGACGACCAAGGCCCGAACGGACACGAGTGCCACAGCACACTAAGCCGTACGACAACGTCCTCGAGACGATCGGCTGGACTCCACTGATCCGAATCAACAAGGTCGCGAGCGGGATCCGGACGCCGGTCTACGCGAAGGCGGAGTTCTTCAATCCGGGCGGGTCGGTGAAGGATCGTATCGGCGTCGCGATGATCGAAGCGGCCGAGCGTGAGGGGCGGCTCAAGCCAGGCGGATTGATTGTCGAGGCGACATCCGGGAACACCGGAGTCGGACTCGCGCTGGCCGCGGCCGTGAAGGGGTATCGCTGCATCTTTACGATGCCGGACAAAATGTCGCAAGAAAAGGCGCGGTTACTGCGCGCGCTCGGCGCCGAAGTGATCATCACGCCCACCGCTGTGCCACCCGATCACCCCGACAATTACATCGTGAAAGGCCGCGCCATTGCCGCGGCCCACGAAAACGCAATCTTCGCCGATCAGCATTACAACCCCGTGAACCCCGAGGTCCATTATCGAACCACGGGGCCGGAGATCTGGGAGCAGACGAGCGGGAAGGTGACGCACTTCGTGTGCGCGCCGGGGACGGGCGGTACCGTGAGCGGCGCCGGTCGCTACCTCAAGGAAAAGAATCCAAAGATCCGCGTGGTCGCCGGCGATCCAGTGGGGTCGATCTACACCGAGTACGCGAAGACGCATGTGAAGCGCGAAGGAGAACCGTACAAGGTCGAAGGAATCGGCGGTGACAAGATTCCATCATCGCTCCATTGGGACGTGGTCGATGAGTGGGTCGTGGTGAGTGACAAAGACGCGATGCAGATGGCACGCCGGCTCGCCAGGGAAGAAGGATTGTTTACCGGGGGATCGACCGGAGTGAATGTGGTCGCCGCGCTCGATGTCGCGCGCCGGCTCGACGATCCCAAGGCGCTGGTCGTAACGGTTCTCGCCGACACCGGTGAGCGCTACCTGTCGAAGGTCTACAACGAAGAGTGGCTGCGCGAGAATCAGCTCATCGATGACGAGCGCCCGACCGTCGGACGACTCGTGGCCGCCAAGCGCAACGAGTCCCCCGCGCTGATTCACGTTGCACCGGAGGCATCGGTGCGGCAGGCGCTCAACCTGATGACGACCTACAACGTCTCGCAGCTGCCGGTGATCGAAGCGGACGATGGCATCGGGGCGGTTTCCGAGCAGGCGTTGATGGCGCGCGCGATCGGCCAGCCCCGGATCCTGGACAGCCCCGTGCGCGACGTGATGGACCCTCCCTTTCCGGTGGTGGACAGCCATTCTCCGGTCGCGGCGCTCGCGGCGCTTTTGTCGCGCACCACCACGGCAGCGCTGGTGCGGCGTGACGGCAAAGTCGTCGGCATCGTGACGCGCTACGATCTGCTGCATCAGCTGGCGGGCATTCGCTGATGCGTGTGACGGTGCTCACAGGGGGAGCCACTGCCGAGCGCGCGGTGGCGTTCGCGAGCGCATCGCAGATTGTGGCTGGGCTGCGCAGCCGCAAGCACGAGGTGAGGATCGTGGACCTTGCGGGCGGCGAGCTGGACGAGCAGGGAGAGCGAGAGCTGCTTGGTGGCGCGGTGGGCCTCACGCCGCCGGCCGTGGATGCTCTCGCCGCACGGGAGAAGGAGATGCTATCGGAGGGCCTGGCGGAGCTGCCCTCCGTGCGGCAAGCGGATGTCCTGTTTCTCGCGGTGCATGGCGGAGCGCTGGAAGGGGGCACCCTCCAGGCTGTGCTCGATGTGATCGATGTGCCGTATACGGGCAGCGGGCCTCTCGGCAGCGCGCTGGCGATGGACAAAGATCTCTCCAAGCGCCTCTTCCGGGCGGCTGGGGTCCCCGTCCCGGCGTGGTTCATGGCGCCGGTGGCCGCCGATGATGTGACGACGGCCCTTGGGTGGCCGGTCATCGTCAAGCCATCCAAGCAGGGCTCCTCAGTCGGATTGACCCTGGTGAAGAAGGCACAGGACCTGGACAATGCGGTCAGGCTGGCGGCCGAGTACGACGATGAGGTCATGGCGGAACAGTTCATCCCGGGGCGAGAGTTGACCGTAGGGGTATTGGGGGACGTGCCGCTTCCCGTGGGGGAGATCGTTCCGAAGCACGAGTTGTTCGATTATGAGACCAAGTACACGCCGGGCATGTCGGACGAGACGTTCCCGGCCAAGATCGACACCTTGCTAGCCCGACAATTGCAGGAATATGCGATGATGGCGCACCGCGCTTTGAAGCTCAGCGGTTACTCGCGGGTCGACTTTCGGGTCAGCCCCGAGGGGGACATTTTCTGTTTGGAGGCGAATTCATTGCCGGGCATGACCCGCACGAGCCTCTTTCCCCAAGCTGCGCAGGCGGCCGGTATCCCCTTTGCGGAGCTCTGCGACCGGATCGCGCGCCTTGCCCGGAACAACCGGGCCGCAAGAGGGGGATAAAAAAAGACACGCTCAGATGACTAGACGCCTGGTACCGATCGAGGATCAGATGGGCCCGCAGCGGATGTATGGATTGACGTTATGGGTGCGACGGCTGATGGTCGCCAACCTACTCGTCTTCCTGGTTCAGAGCACGTTGTTCACCTCCCCGAGCTTCCAGAACGCCCTGGGGTTCGACCCGTGGCACGCCTGGGAACATCCGTGGACGTTCGTCACGTACATGTTCCTGCACGAGAACGTGTTGCACCTCGCGTTTAACATGCTGATGCTGTTCGTGTTCGGACCGTCGGTCGAGGACCGGATGGGTGGGCGGGTCTTCTTCCTCTATTATCTGCTCTGCGGTGTCGGCGGAGCCGTCCTTTCATTCCTCCTCATGCAGTGGGCGCCTGTCGGCGTGATCATCGGTGCGTCAGGGGCCATCCTTGGCGTGGCGGTGGCGTTCGCCTGGTATTGGCCGAATCATCAGGTCTATGTTTTCCCGCTGCCCGATCCGATTCCGGCGAAGTGGCTGGTGACCTTCCTGGTCGCGTTCGATCTTGCGCTTGCCTGGGCGGGTGCGCTGACACACGGCGGCACGAGCGCGAAGGTGGCGCATCTGGCGCACCTGGGCGGAGCCGGAATGGCGCTGCTCTTCCTGAAAGGCCAGGATTGGCGCGCCTCTCGTCGCGAAGGCGGCCAGGGGCGTATGGCGGAATCGAGCGTGCTCGTCAGCCAGCCGCCCCGCGTCAGTCGGAGTAGCGCCTCGCCCTCCGGAAAGGGCGGCAAGCCGCTCGTTGAGCGGGATGCGCGCGCGAACGCCGAGATCGACCGCGTGCTCGACAAGATCAACGCGAGTGGCGTCGACAGCTTGACGCCCGCCGAGCGGAAGTTCCTCACCGAAATCAGCCGCAGGATGCGCACGCCGCCGAAGTCCTGATCACATGATCGCGCTGGCGCTCGCGCTGCTCGTTGTTCAGGGACCCTCGCCTGAGAGCCAGAGTGCGCGCGCCGAATCACTGCTGGCGCGTGGCGATGTTCAGGGTGCGTTCAAGATTGCCAAAAAGCTCGTCGAGCGGCGTCCCGATGATCCACAGGCGCACTTTCTTTTCGGACGTGTGCATTTCGAGCGCCCCATCGTCGGTCGCTGGGCCGCCCTCGAGGAATTCAAGAAGACTGCACGCCTCGCCCCGGACGACCCCGCGCCGTTGTACTGGCAGATGAAGGTGGGGTTCTACCTGCGCAGCGACGACGGCGACCGGATCGCGCGTGACGCGTTGTTGCAGCTGTTCGCGATTACCCCTGACTATCTCGATACCTGGGCGCGGTTCCACGACGTCTACCAAGGCCCGTCGATCTGGCGGCAGGCCGAGCATGCGCTCGCGCTCCACGGTGAGAACCCGACCGCCCTCGAGCACCGAGCGGAAATGTGGATCGCGCTGGCTGACGGGAAGCGAGCCGACTCGCTGCTCGCTCTCACGACGGGTCGTCGTGCTCCGACGGTAAAGACCTTCTTGCTTCGCGCCGAAGCGAGCTTCCTCGCCGGAAACTCGAGCGCCGGGTATGCCTGGCACGACTCAGCCCTGGCCCACGCAAACGAAGACACAAGCGGAGCGTTGTGGGATGAGGCTTGGAGTATCGCCACTCCTTCGGAGGCTGGGCACTACGAGATCATTCAGCCGGACGAGGTGCGTGGTTTTTTCGAGCGCTTCTGGACTGAGCGCGACCCCAATCTGCTGACGCCCGAGAACGAGCGGGTGCTTGAGCATTATCAGCGCCGCTCGGAAGCTCGCCACCTCTACCGGTTGCTCCAGCCTCAGCGCACGGTGTACCACTCCAAGTTCGTGCGTTCGCTCTTCGGTTACGACCAGCGGCGCGCACTTGAATCGCTGGCGGTCGTGCTGCCCGGCGCTACGGGTCCCTCGTCCGATCCATTCGCGGCGCAGGCCCGCGCCGCCATGCTGGCTTGGCCGGCGACGACTTTGTCCGACACCGGCCTCGTACTCGCATTTCACGCCGGATTGACGGCGCAAGGTCTTGTGTTTCTGAGGCATGGCAAGCCGGACATGCAGGCTCCTTGCGTCACGGATCTCTTGCGGCCATTCGTGCTGGGTTGCACCAGTTTTCTCTCGCAGGAAGCGTGGCTCTATTGGACACCGTCCGGCCCCATCAGCGTGAGCTTCGCCGGCAATGAGTACTTCGCGCCGACATCGGCGGACCAACTGGTCAGCACGATGATCGCGCTTCAGACCGACGGCACGACGCTGCCAGCGCCGCTGGCTGCGCGGGCCTGGTCGGCGCTGTTCCGTAGTGCGGAGCTCGGGCTCACGGACGTCTACTACCGCGCAAACGGCGATTCCGTCGCGGCGGTCCTGTGGGACACCGCGGGACAGATTCAGCCGATCCGCGCGAGTGGCTCGGGACTGCTGCTCCTCTCCGTGCCGGCCGGGCCTTACCATGTCGGGATCGACGTCGACTCCGCGGGCAAGCTGGGCCGCTGGCGGCGCGACATCCACGTCCCGTTCTTCTCTGCCGTCGACCTCGGCCTGTCGAGCCTCGTGCTCGCGCCGAGCACCGTGTTGCTCGATCGCGAGGCGGCGTTGAGTGAGATGCCGGTCGATCTCGTGTACCCCGGGGCAACCCCGCTGGCGTCCTATGTGGAGATCTACGGGCTGACGCCGGACCGGAGCGGTCGGGCGCGTTACCACCTGCGCTATTCGTTCGAGCCGCTGCAATCGCTCGTGGGAAAACTGTTCTCGAGCGCGCGCACGGTCGTGTTCGAGTTCGACCGCGAGACAGAGAGCAGCACGGCGCTCGAGCGGCTCATCGTCCAACCCGATCGGTTGCCGGCCGGTCGCTATCGCGTCACCGTGTCGGTGACCGACAGAACCAGAAATGTCAAGTCGGAGTCCGTCGCGCTCGAGATTGAAATCCGCTGACTGCCTTCCCAAATTGGGGCGGCAAACAGCGACATGCTCGTCAATCTCGTTCCTGAGTTTCTCGCGACGCTCACCGCGGCCGACCCCACCGCCGCCTACCACGAGTATCTCGACCGCCATCGTCCCGTTCTGTCCGCGTACTGGCAGAACTACGTCATCGATCCCGAATCGCCCCACGCCGAGCCGATCATTAGGGCGGCGCTGGGCGCCGACCGCGCCGATCTCAAGCGCGTGCTCGAGGACGGCGACGTCGTCGCCATCGCCGAAGAAGCACTCCGCCGCGCGACCGAGCTGCTCGAAGCCGATTGTCCGATCGATTTGTATCTCATGGTCGGCGTCGGCGCCGCCAACGCCGGCGAGCTGGTGGTCGGCGGCCGTGGCATCGCGTTCGTGTGCCTCGAGCATTTCACCGGCCGCGCCAACGCGCAGACGTACGGCATGGGACTCACGCCGCAGCTGCTGCCGCTCTGGATCGCGCACGAGGTCGCGCATGCGCTGCGCTACACGTCGCCATCGAGCCGCGCGACGATACGACGCCTCGTGGGCGAGCTGGATGGCTATTACGACGCCTGGGAGCTCGGCTCGCGGGCCACGCTGCGTGAGCTGGTGGTGAACGAGGGGGTGGCCATCGCAGCCTCGCAGGCGATCGCGCCCGGCTTCGAGCCGTGGGAGTATTTCGGATACTACCGGCGCCAGTATCGGCGGCTGCGCGAGCTCGACGCGTTTCTCCGGCGAGCGTCTGTCAACGATCTCGATGCCACCGGCCTGGGTCTCCGGCTCCGCTATCTATCGGGGGGGATGAGCCCAGCCGCGCGGCTGTTGGCGGGCAAGGTGTTGCCCGAGCGCTCCGGGTACTACCTCGGCCTGCGCATGGTGGAGAACTACTTCGCCGAGCATGGCGCGGCGTCGACCGTGAGGGCCGCCGTGGAGGAGCTGCGCCAGGCGGACGCCCGCGCCTCCGGTATCCAGACCGCGTGAGCACGCGGGGCAAGAAGTCGCCTGCCGCAGGGCCGTCGGCCGCAGCCCCTGAGCGCCGGGTCAACCGGCCACTCCGGGAAGTCCTGGACGAGCTCCTCAGCCACGCCCGCGACATCACCCGTCGTGCCAAGGTCATGACCCCGGCCGAGCTGGACTACGCCCAGCAGCGACTCGAGTGGCTGGCCGACGAGGTGTGGCGGGTGGCGACCGCACCGACCGGCGAGGCTACTCCCCCCGAGTAGATTACGCGCAGTATGGGCACCCGCGGCGAATTCAAAGTAGCCATCACGAAAGAAGATCTCGTCTTCGCGGCCGCGCACTTCATCACGTTCGCGGGGCACCGCTGCGAAAAGCTCCACGGACACAACTATCGGGCCAGCCTGTTCGTCGAAGGTGGGCTCGAGGAAGACAGCTGGTTCGTCGTGGACTTCTCCGCCGTGAAGCAGGTCATGCGCGCGCTGACGGCGGAGCTCGATCACCGCGTGCTCCTGCCGCGGGACAACCCCAAGCTCGCGATCTCGGAAAAAAACGGCAGCGTCCACGTCGCATTCGATGGCCAGGCGCGGTACGTCTTCCCTGCAGGCGACTGCATCATTCTCCCGATCCCCAACACCACCGTCGAAATGCTGGCACAATATCTCGCCGGTCGCGTGCGCAGCGAGCTGCGCGCGATGCATCTCAACACGATCGAAGTCGAAGTGGAAGAGAACTTCGGACAATCGGCGAGCTACCGCGAAACACTGGACTGAACTGAACCCCATGCCCAACCCAAAACCGTTGTCGTCTTCGGAGATCGCCGAGCGACTGAAGGCACTTCCCGGCTGGCGGGTCGAGAGCGGCGCGATTGTGCGCGACTACACGACCGACGGCTGGCCGACCACCTTGATGCTGGTGAACGCGATCGGCTTTTTCGCCGAGGCGGCCGACCACCACCCCGACCTCGCAGTGAGCTGGGGCAAGGTCCAGGTGAAGCTCTGGACGCACAGCGTGGGCGGTGTCACGGCAAGTGATGTGGAGCTGGCCAGAGTGATCGAACAGACGGCGTTGTGGCGGCCGCAGGCCGGGAAGAGCGATCTGCGCGGGACGACCAAGAAGTTCGTGAGCTCGTGACGCTCGTCGTACCGCTCACGCCGCCTCCGGATCCGGTGGGGACGTGCGTGCGCTTCAGCGGCTGTCCCTACCTCCTCTTCCTCGACAGCTCGGCCCAGGGGCGGGGCTCGCTCAGTCGCTATTCGTTTCTCGCTGCTGACCCCGTCGCCGTAGCGCGCACGCCCGACGCCGCGCGTCAGCTGCTCCACGCGCATCACCTCGCGCCGATCGCCGGTCTTCCGCCCTTCCAGGGCGGAGTCGCCGGGTATCTTGGCTACGAATGGGGGGCCGAGGCTGAGCAGGTCGCGCGCCCCCCGGCCGACCGCTTCACGCCGCAGCTGCCGGACGCACTGTTCGGGCTCTACGACTGGGTCATCGCGTGGGATCACCGCGAGGCGCGGGCCTGGATCATCTCGACTGGAATAGGGGACGGGGGACAGGGGACGGGGGACGAGCGGGCGCGCGCGCGACTTGGCTGGGTCCGTGAGAGACTTGACGCTCCCGCGCCCGCCGGTCAAAACCCCTTCCCCCCTCCCCCGTCCCCTGTCCCGTCGTCGAACTTCACCCGCGCCGAGTACGAGGGCGCGGTGTCGCGCATCCGTGAGTACATCGCGGCCGGCGACGTCTATCAGGTCAATCTGTCGCACCGCTTTCACGCGCCCTTCGCCGGCTCCCCTCTGGCGCTGTACCGCAGGCTGCGCGCGCGAAATCCGGCGCCGTTCGGGGCCTATCTCGAATTTGGTGGCGCGGCGATCGCGAGCATCTCGCCGGAGCGATTCCTGCGGCTCGACGGGACGACGCGTGAAGCCGAGGCGCGCCCGATCAAGGGGACGCGGCCGCGCGGCCAGACGCCCGAGACGGACGTCGCGTTGGGGCAAGAGCTCGTGGCAAGCGAAAAGGACAGAGCCGAGAACGTGATGATCGTGGATCTGCTGCGGAACGATCTCGGGAAAGTATGCCGCCCTGGATCAGTGACGGTGCCGAAGCTGTTCGCGCTCGAGTCCCATCCCACCGTGCACCACCTCGTCTCGACCGTGACGGGCGTGTTGCGGGACGACGCCGATGGGTTCGACCTGCTGCACGCCGCGTTCCCGGGGGGGTCGGTCACCGGCGCGCCGAAGATTCGCGCGATGCAGATCATCGCCGAGCTGGAGCGCACGCCGCGAGGCGTCTACTGCGGCGCGATCGGATACGTGTCGACAACCGGGGCGATGGACTTCAACATCCCGATTCGGACGATCGTGCTGCGGGACGGATCGGCGACGTTCCATGCGGGCGCCGGCATCGTGTGGGACTCCGAGCCGGCCGCCGAGTATCAGGAGACGCTCGTGAAAGCGCGAACGATGATCGAGGCGCTCACTTCCCCACGCAGAATGCCGCGAACACGCGGTCGAGCACATCCTCCGGTGTAACGGCGCCGATCAGATCGTCGAGCGCGCCGACCGCCGCGCGCAGGTGAGTCGCCGCCGCGGCCGCATCCACTCCGCTCTCCCGCGCGCCCCAGAAGTTGTCCAGCTCCAGTACCGCCCGCTCCAGCGCCGCGCGATGACGCGCGCGCGTCACGACCGGCTCGACGTCGCCGAGTGCGAGCAGCCGCCCGAACGCGACTTCGGCGAGGCGGCGCTTGAGGTCCGCGATCCCCTGGCCCGTAACGACGGATACGCCTTCGCCACTCACATCGGACTTGGTACGAACGACAACAACCGGCGCCTGGACCGCGCGCAGGAATGCGTCGCGCGCGGGATCGTCGCGCTCTTCACAGAACAGCACGAGATCCGCCGCTGCGAGGTATTTCTTGCTGACCTCGATCCCCAGTTGCTCGATGCGCTCGCCGCTTTCGCGCAGCCCTGCCGTATCGATGAGGCGGAACGGGAATCCCTCGATGACCGCGTGGGCTTCGATCGCGTCGCGTGTGGTGCCGGGAATGTCGGTGACGATCGCGCGTTCGGTACCGAGCAGCGCGTTGAAGAGCGAGGACTTGCCCGCGTTGGGGCGGCCCGCGATGACGAGGAGCGCACCCTCGCGCAGGCGCTCGCCTTCGGGGGCGGTCTTCAGCAGGTCCGCGACACGCCCGCGCACCACGTCCCACGCACCACGCACCCGTGCCGGTGAGACGGGCCCCTCATCTTCCTCCGGAAAATCGATGTCGTAGGCAATCAGCGCTTCGAGCTCGAGAATCTCGCCGCGCAATGCCGCCAGGCGGTCCGACAGCCCGCGCTCGAGCTGCTGCAGCGCGCGGCGGCGCTGCGCCGGCGAGCCGGCATCGATCAGGTCCGCGGTGGCTTCGGCCTGGAGCAAGTCCATCTTGCCGTTGAGCACGGCGCGCCGCGTGAATTCACCAGGCTGCGCGGGCCGTGCGCCGGCCGCCACCAGCGCGGCCACGGCCGCGGCCGGCACGGTGAGACCGCCGTGTGTCGAGATCTCGACCACGTCGTCACCGGTATAGGAATGCGGGGCGGGAAAGCAGGCCGCGAGCACGTCATCAACCGGTTCGCGCGAGTCCGGATGGACGAGGCGGGCGCGAAACACGGTGCGCGGCGGCGTGGGATGAAACGGTTCGAGGCAGCGGGCGGCGAGCGCGAAGACGTCGGCGCCCCCCCCGCCCCCCGCCCCCCCCCGACATGCGGATCAGCGCGACGGCCGAGCGTCCCGGTGGCGTGGCGAGTGCAACGATGCTATCGGTGAGCAGTCTAGGTCTTGGTCGCCGTCGTCGTGACCCGGGTCCCTCCCCCTCCGGCTCCGCCACCCGCCGTCACCGGCGCCTCTCTCATCCGGCGCTTCGCGATCATGTACTGCTGCGGGACGCTGAAGAGATTCTGCGCCGCGTAGTACAGATTCAGTCCCGAGGCAAAGTTCAAGAACAGCATCGTCATGAAGACCGGCATGAAATACAGCATCATCTTGGCCTGCGGGTTCGGCGGCACACCCATCTGCCCGACCTTCGACAGCGCGAACATCGAGAGGCCCATGACCACGGGAATGATGTAGTACGGGTCGGGGCGGGAGAGGTCCGGGAGCCAGAGGAAGGGGACGCCACGGAACGCGATCGTATTCGCAAACACGAAGAACAGCGCAAACAGCACCGGCATCGGCAGCACCATCGGCAGGCAGCCGCCGAACGGATTCACTTTGTGCTCTTTGTAGATGCGCAGCATCTCGCGCTGCAGCCGCTCTGGATCGTTCTTGTGGCGATCCTGCGTTTCCTTGAGCAGCGGCGCGACCGCCTGCATGCGAATCCCCGACTCCATCGCCTTCTGATTCAACGGCCACAGCAGCACGCGAATGATGACGCCGAACAGAATCAGCACCCAGCCGTAGGCGAGGTGCAGCCGCTCGTGCATCCACAGCAGGATGTTGGTGACGAAGACCGAGACCGGCTGGATGATAGGCCGGAAAATCCCGCCGTAGGGATTGGCGTCATCGAGACCGTGCCCAATGCGCGACAGCTGCCGGTATTCGAGCGGGCCGGCATAGACCTGATAGCGAAATCCACCGGCGGGCGGCACCGGCATCGTGATCGTCACGGCGGCGCGCGACGCCATCTTGCCGGTGCGATTGCCGCCGACGGCGATCGCGCCGCCGAACGCCGGTTGTCCTTCTTCCAGCGCGAGCGCGGCAGTGAAGAAGTATTTGGATTTCACGCCGACCCACTCGAACGGACCGTCGAAGAGCGCGCGCTCGCCCGGTTTGATCTTGGAGAAATCGGTACGTTCCGCCTTCGACGCTTTGGTCACCACGGCGTAGTGCCGATAGTCGTCCAGCGAATCCTTCTCGGCGGAACGCAGTCCATCCGATAGACCGATCAGGAGCACGGCCCCACCGCTGCTCAACCCCGTCACGGTGCCGCTGACCTCGAAGCGGTACTCGTCGGGGACAAAACGATACTCGAGCGTGACGTGCGATCCGCCGCGGTCGGCTTCGAGTCGTAACGCCTTCTGGCCTGGTCCCGCGGAGACGGCGAGACCTGGCGCGTCGGGAGGCGGCGTAAAAACCCAATCGTCGAGCGACACGGTGTCGCCTCCCGGCAGCACGAGGCGATGGTGCAAGAACGCGCTGCCGGAGGGCACGAGCTGCACCGGCTTCGCCGAGTCGCCCGGTGCAAACGATTGGTATTGTGTTAGTTCCGCCGAAACGAGACGTGCGCCGCGAGTGCCGAAGCCAAGCCGGTACACCGGCGAGGTGACCCAGATCGTGTCTTCGGGCGCTTGGGCAAGCGGTTGGACGGTCGGACGGCCTGACGGCCTGACGGCCGTGCTCTCGCGCGCCGTCGAGTCGACGGCGGCTGGTCTCGCCGCGGTATCGGCCGTCTGGCCGTCAGGCCGTCGGGCCGCCGGTTTGGGCGGCCACAGGAGCATGGGCACGAACCAGACCACGAGCACGAGCAGCACCGCCACAACGAGACGCTGGCGATCGCTCATGGAACCGGATCGTAACCACCCGCGTGGAACGGATGGCATTTGAGAATGCGCTTCACACCGAGCCAGGATCCTTTGAGGGCGCCGTAGCGCTCGACTGCTTCATACGTGTAGTGCGAGCAGGATGGTTCAAAGCGGCACTGCGTGAACACGAGGTGCGAAAGAGTCAGCTGGTAGCCGCGTATCATGCCCATGACGACGAGGCGCGGCAGTCTGAGCAGCGTCACGTCAGCGTCTCCACCGCTGCGGTCAATTCAGCACGCAGCGCCGCAAAGGAGGCAGCGTATGCCGAGCGCTTCGCGCGGATCACGAGATCGATCGCGGGAAGGTTGCGAAGCAGATCGCGCCGCAGGATCTCACGCAGCCGGCGCCGCAGCCGATTGCGCGCCACGGCCGAGGACTGATGCCGAGGGACGATGAGTCCGAGCCGCGCGTGACCCAAGTCGCTGTGACGCCAGGCCAGGTCGAGGTGCTGCGTGCGCCTGCGGCGGCCTGCGTCCCAGCAGGCAGTGAGCTCCGAGCCGCGCGTGATACGCACGCGGCGCGGGTACCGCTCGCGCGTTTACCGACTCCGGTGTTTGGATGGAGAACGGACGGTGAGACGCTTGCGACCCTTCTTGCGCCGGCGGGACAGCGTGGCGCGGCCCCACACAGTTTTCATCCGCGCGCGAAATCCATGCTTGTTGATGCGCCGCCGATTTCGCGGCCGATACGTCGGACCCATAAATCCCTCAGAGTAAGGCCGCGAAAGTTACCCGGCGCGACGCGCGACGGTCAAGGTTGACTTTTCCACATGGGGCCCGTACTTTCGGGCCGCCCTTGCTGGACTCCTTCCAAAATCCAAGAAAAATCGTGATGGAGCAGTCAGTCAACGAAGCCTGGAAGCGTCTCCTCGATGAGGCGCGACGCGAACTGCCCGAGGCGACGGTGCGAACGTGGCTCGAGCCGTCGCAACCGATCGCGCTCGACGAGGGACGTCTGATTCTCGGCGCGCCCGATCAATTCGCGGCAGAGTGGAACGAGTCGAAGCACGCGTCGCTGCTGGCGCGCGCGGCCGAGCGCGTGCTCGGCCGGCCGACCACGGTCGTCTTCCGCGTGCAGGAAGATCGGCAGCGCGGCCGCAGATGGATTTCTTCGTGGCTCCGCGGGAGAGCGCGGGCGTCGCGACCGTCTCGCCCGTCGCGACCACCCCGCTCAACGAGCGCTACACCTTCCAGACGTTCGTCATCGGCAAGTCGAACGAGCTCGCCGCCGCCGCCGCCCACGCGGTCGCCGAAGCGCCCGGCAAGACGTACAACCCGCTCTTCATTTACGGCGCGACCGGACTCGGCAAGACGCATCTGATGCAGGCGATCGCGCACGCGGTGCTGCGAGAAAAACCCCGAGACGCGGCTGCAGTACTTCGGCGCCGAGCAGTTCATCAATGACGTGATCGAGTCGATTCACGCGCGCACGATGTCCGAGTTCCGGCGCCGCTATCGCAACGACGTGGACCTCTTGCTGGTGGACGACGTCCATTTCCTCGAGGGCAAGGAAATGACGCAGGAGGAGTTCTTCCACACGTTCAATGCGCTGTTCGAGGCGCACAAACAGATCGTGCTCACGTCCGACCGGCCGCCCAAGGAGATCCCGGGCCTCGAGGACCGGCTGATCTCGCGGTTCGAGTGGGGCATGGTCGCCGACATCGGCCACCCCGATCTCGAGCATCGCATCGCGATCCTGCGCAAGAAAGCCGAGCAGGATCACCTCGAGCTCACGATTCCGGACGACGTGCTGCGCTTCATCGCCGAGCACGTCCGCTCGAGCGTGCGCGAGCTCGAGGGCTGCATCATCAAGCTGCTGCTCTTCGCGTCGCTCAAGAACCGCGAAGTCACGATCGAGCTGGCCCGCGACGCGCTGTCGGACAAGATCCGCCAGGGCGACGAGGGGTCGGGCTACGGTTCCCGCCAGTCGACGCCGAGCATCGACCGCGTGCAGGAAGTCGTGGCGCGGCGCTGGGGCGTCACGCCGGAGGGCCTGCGCTCCAAGGCCCGGACCAAGACGCTGACCATCCCGCGCCAGGTCGCCATGTACCTCGCGCGCGACATGCTGGGGATGCAGCTGGTCGAGATCGGCCAGGCGTTCGGCGGCCGCGATCACTCCACCGTCATTCACAGCGTGGACAAGGTCGAGCGGCAGATGATGCGCGACCGGACGTTCAAGGAGCGCGTCGAAATGGCGCGGCAGGAGTTGTCCGCACTGTAACAACA
Source organism: uncultured Gemmatimonadales bacterium (assembly GCA_963704805.1). Classification (GTDB taxonomy): domain Bacteria; phylum Gemmatimonadota; class Gemmatimonadetes; order Gemmatimonadales; family GWC2-71-9; genus 20CM-2-65-7. The sequence goes on from CAVPHS010000001.1 coordinate 230,148, forward strand.
GGTGGCGTGGGAAACGGCGTGGCATGTGGGCAGTGGGGGAAACGCGCCGGAGTATCCGCAAAGCACCAACAGTGCCAACAGTGCACCAACACTGTGGAACGGACGAAGGTGATTCACTGGTTGCGGTTTAGCGACATCGCCCACATATCCCCGATGTCTACTACTACTACTAGTATTTCTATATAGAGAAGTAGTAGTAAGACTTTCCCCAATAGGAGACGGTGCAGGCGGTCATGAAGTTCACGATCACGCGCGAACAACTGCAGGAAGGCCTCGCGGCGGTGGCCGCGGCCATTCCCGCCAAGACAACACTCCCGGTTTTGGCCAACGTCCTGGTCGAAGCCTCCAAGCAAGGCGGCGGGCTGCGCCTGTCCGGGACCGATCTCGACATCGCGGTCAGCACGACCGTCGCTGCCGAGGTCGACGCGGACGGCGCGGTGACGCTGCCGGCCAAGAAGCTCGTCGATATCGCGCGCGAGCTGCCCTCCGGACCCGTGCGGGTCACCGCGGCCGGCGAAGCGCGCGTGTCGATCGAGTCCGGCCGGTCCAAGTTCAAGCTGCTCGGCCTGCCCCGCGAGGAGTTCCCGTCCTTCCCCGCCGTGAAGTTCGACAAGGCATGGAAGGCGGCGGCCGGCGTCGTGCACAAGCTCGTCGGGCACGTGGCGTTCGCGGCCTCGACCGAGGAAAGCCGGCCCATCCTGAATGGCGTCCTCTGGGAGCTGCGGCCCGACCGGATGCGCATGGTCGCGACCAACGGCCATCGGCTCGCCAAAATGGACGTGCCCGCGACGGGCGGATCCACCGCCGACCTCATCGTGCCGCCGAAGGCACTCGAGCAGATTCGCCGCCTGTATCCGGGGGATGCCGAGATCGAGCTCGCCAAGAGCGACAATCACATCGGCTTCCGGGCAGGGGGGCCGGGGGGAACGTTCGTCTTCTCGCGCCTGATCGAGGGGCCGTATCCCAATTACGAACAGGTGATCCCGCGCGAGAACGACAAGCAGGCGACGATCGACAAGACCGCGATGGCGGCGGCATTGCGGCGCATGAGCGTCGTCGCGAGCGACCAGACGCACCGCATTCGCCTCGCGTTCTCGGGCGGCAACTTGAAATTCTCGGTGCAGACGCCCGACCTCGGTGAAGCGCAGGACGAGCTCGCGGTCACCTACGAAGGCGAGCCCCTCGAGATCGGGTTCAACGCGATGTATCTCCTCGAGATCCTGAAGTACATGCCCACCGACGAGGTGCGCTTCACCTTCAAGGCGCCCGAGCGCGCCGCCACGATCGAGCCGGTCGGTTGGAACGACCCGGCGTCGTACATGGCGCTGGTGATGCCGCTACGGTTGGTAGACTGAAAGGCGAGGACCTGCACTACTAGGCAACAGACGCACCGCGGGATTCGGTATTGAATCAACAGGACCACCCTGACCAGGGTGGTCCTCTGTTGTATCCACAACAATCACGCTGTCCAAGGTCGGTGGAAGTATCGGTGGTTCGATGACCGGGACATCAGGGATCGAATCCTCTTCAATGTGTGGTACCGGCGCCCTTCCTCCGTAGTAGCGCGCCAGGATCAGATCGCGCCGAGCGAGCATCCGCGCGGGCCGATACAACGGATTGGACGTGCGTGGCTGCGGCAGCGTGGCTGCGAGTGCCGCGGCTTGAGCGTTGCTGAGTCGCGCAGGCGAGACGCCAAAGTATGCCTGGCTCGCCGCATTCACTCCCCAGATCCCTGGGCCCCACTCTGCGGCATTGAGATACAGCTCCATGATGCGATCCTTGCTCAGCGCGGTCTCGAGCCGCACGGCAGTCACCGCTTCCTTGAGCTTGCGAAACAGCGAACGTGACGGCGAGAGGTAGAGATTCTTCGCGAGCTGCTGCGTGATCGTGCTCGCGCCGCGATGTCCGCCGGCGGCCCATGCTTCGCGCAACTCGATGAAGTCGATCCCGTGATGCGTTCTGAACCGCGAATCCTCCGCGATGATCACCATCCGCTCGAGGACTGGCGATGCTACGCGACGGTCCGCTGGCCGGACGGCCCGACGGCCGGAAGGACAATCCGATCGCTCGCGCATCATGGCGGTGCAACGCGGGTCGTGACTACTCCACCAGATGGGTGGTGGCCACACCGCGCACAACCACACCACGAAGAGCGCGGACGCGACTAGCAGAACGCGCGCTGCACTTCTAGCTTTTGCCACCGCCATGGACCTCGAAGCCCTCCAAAAGCGCCTGCAACAAGCGCTCGGTCCCGAATTTACCGTCGGCCCTCTGCTCGGTCAGGGGGGCTTCGCCGCTGTGTTTCGCGTGAGCGATCACAGCTTGAATCGCGACGTCGCGGTGAAGGTGCTCGACGTCGAGCTGGCGCCGTCGCCGACGGTGGCGGAGCGGTTTCTGCGCGAGGCGCAGACGATCGCGCGGCTCGAGCATCCCCACATCGTGCCGATCTACAAGGTCGGCCGGCAGGAAGAAATCTTCTACATCATCATGCGCTGCATCGACGGCGCGTCGCTGCGCCAGCTGCTCGAGAAGCATCGGCGGCTTTCCGTCGGCGATGCCGCGCGGATCACGCGCCAGGCGGCCGACGCGCTCGCCTACGCGCATGCGCACGACATCGTGCACCGCGATATCAAGCCGGACAACATCCTGCTCGACCAGAGCGGCCACGTCCTGGTCACTGATTTCGGCATCGCCAAAGCGGCGCAGGCGGCCCAGGCCGCGACACCCAGCGCGGGGGGCGGGGAGCGCGGGGAGGGTGGGGGGGGTGCGCAGCTCACTACCGAAGGCATGATCGTCGGGACCCCGCAGTACATGAGTCCGGAGCAAGCGTCCGGCGACAGGCTCGATGGTCGCTCGGACATTTATTCCCTGGGCATCGTGCTGTACCAGATGCTCGCCGGTAATCCCCCGTTCGACGGTCCATCCTCGGCGTCCATCCTGGCACAGCAGTTGACGCAGCAACCGACACCGATCCGCCGCGGGCGCTCCGATGTCTCCGAAGAGCTGGCGGCAGTGCTCGACCGCATGCTGGCGAAGGATCCCGCGAAGCGATTCCAGACGGCCACGGAGGCGAGTCGCGCGCTGGTCGACGCGCTGCCGACCGCGGCCCGCAATCGCGTGCGCGTGCCCTTGCGCCAGCGGCTCACGTCGATGTTCTACAAATCGCTGCTCGGCGTGGGTGTGGCGGGCTGTCTGCTGTTCGTCGCGTTCGTCGCGGGCGCCGCGGTGGTCGCCTATACCGTGTTCAGCAAAGCACCGCGGATCGCCTCACAGCGTCCCATCCCCGACAGCCTGGCCCAGCGCCTGCGGACTCGCCGCGCGCTCGCCACCGGCGATGTCGTCGAGTACGTCTATCAGCCCGCGGGCTCGGAAGACCTCTTGCTCCTCACGCGGCGCCGCCTGGCGGTCGTGACACCACGCCGGGTACGCTCCTACTCGCGCGACAGTATCAGAACCGACTTCGATCTCGACTTCCGTGGCGGGTTGGCGTTTCGGCTGGCGATTTACAGTAAGCGAGCGGGCGAGTTGGCGGACACGGTATTTCGCAACCTGTCGTTCCGCGACATGCTAACCCTCGCCCCGCGGCTCAACAACCTCGACGTGGATGCGTCAGGCGGCGGGGTGCGCGTACGGAATCGCGCGCGCGGATCCTAGCGTCCGGGCGCTGGCTCGCGCGTGGACAAGCCGTACAGGCTTGCCTGGTCGACGCTCGATACGTCCCCCGGCGTCGTCAGAACCAGACCGAACTGGTCTCGCCCGCCGAGTGAGAGACCGAACGCAAAGGCGCTGCGGCGCAGGTCTCGATCGGTATCGAGCCGCGCGATCACGGCAAGCGGCCATTTGCTCCCGCCCGACTTCCAGCTCAAACCGAATGCGTAGGACACGATCGAATCGGGGGTGATGCGCGCGTCCGTGGAAAACCTGAACGCTGAGGACGGTTTCCAGGTAAGCCCCGGAACGAGCGCGAACTCCTGCCGCAGTCCGCGCACGAGCGGCTGTCCAATATTGACCGCCACGAGCCCCACGTTGAGCGACGGCTTGAGGACATAGGTAATCCCGACGTCCCACCCGGTCGCCTTCGCGCCGCTTCCGCCGTAGCGAACGACGTCGCCACCCGCCGCGAGGCCACCCGATCCACCGGCGAGCCCGATCCGGTACGTGTTGCCCTTCAGGCCCGCGTCGAGGTTGTCGTGTTGGTAGGCGAAGGAGAGACCGCGCGCGTTAAAACCGGCGCTCCATTGACTGAGCGTCCCCTTTGATCCTGGATCGCCGACTGCGAGCTCCGCGTAGATCGAGGATTCGCGTAACACACCGAGGCCTGCAGGATTGACCCAGATCGCGCGGGCGTCGTGCACGTCCGTGGTGAAGAGGTAGGCGTTGGCGCGGTTGGAGGCGACTTCTTGGGCGGTTAGGCGGTTAAGCGGTTGGGCGGTTAGAACGGTCGCGGCCATTATCCAACCGCCTAACCGCTTAACCGCCAAACCGCCCATTACGGTAGCACCATCACCGTCGTTTTCGCCACCTGCGTCCGCGGAATCGTCGTGGACTGGACGGGCAGCGTGATCGTCAGGTTCGTGGAGTCAGTCGATTCGCCCCCCATGTATCGACCGTCCACCGCGACGTAATCGACGCCGTTCCGGACGCCGGTTCCCGCGACGTCGAAATGTTGACCCAGTTGCTCGCCCCCACCCTGGATCGTGAACGTCGCCGCGGCCTCGATACGGACGCAGCGCGCCCCGTTTCGCTCGTCCCATGCGGCCGCATGCGAGCGTGTGATGTTCTTGACCGTCACGTTGCTGACAGCGCGCTCGTTCATCGTGACTGTGTCGGTCCACGTCGCGCCCAGCGTGATTCCGGACGCTGGCAACCGCGGGAAAAAGTTGCGGAACGATCCCACGATCGGTGATACCGCCTGGGCGGCGACACTGTCCGACGGCGTCGGATTGCGATAGTCGCCCTGGGGAGTGAGCCGGCCGACAAACGAGAGTCCTCTCGCGACGCCGAGATCGACATTCATCGGTACCGTCGTGCCGGAGTCGGGAATGATGGAATCGATACTGACCGTCATGGGATACCCAACCGAGTCGGTGGGCCCGGTGATTGTTACCCGAAAGAACGCCTTCAAACCGTAGGTCACCTGCTGGCGTCCCGTCGGCAATTCCTGATCGATGTTGACCACCTGATGCATCGAGTAGCGCATCGTGCTCGGCCCCAGCCGGATCGCATCGTTCGCCCGTCCCCCCCCCGTCGCTGGGGGTGGCGCCGGAGGTGGCGCCGCTGGATTCACGGGCGTTGGGGTCGTTGTGGGCGTACTACGGGAGGCGCATGCCATGGCAAGCGTCACCACAGCAACAACGGGGAGTCGCCGCATCCTATTCCTTGGTTTTCGTGCGTCCGAATATCGCCACGACTTCGCCGCTTTCACTTGTCACCTTCAGCAGCTTCCATCCCCGCTTGCGCATGTCCGTCCGCCAGCCGATGAGCTTTTCCCACTCCTCGGCGCTGGTTCGGAAAACACGCAAATCGGCGACGTTCTCCCAGTGTGGCGGATATGGGGAGGCACCGTGTGGCTTGGTCACAGGGGAGGAAGTGGTGGGACCATAAGCCGAGTTCTGTTTACTCGTTGGTACGAGCAGATGGTCATCTCTCTGGGACGGCTGTCGCCAGCCATCTCGTGCGGCCTACCCGCAGCTCGAACGACCCGGGCCGGGTCTCGCTGCTTACTTGGCCTTGCTCCGACCGGGGGTTGCCGTGCCACGCCTGTTACCAGACGCGCGGTGGGCTCTTACCCCACCTTTTCACCCTTACCCTTTGGATACAAGGGCGGTCTGTTCTCTGTGGCCCTGTTCCGTCGCCTCACGGCGCCCAGGCGTTACCTGGCGGTCTGCCCTGTGGAGCTCGGACTTTCCTCGATGGGCCTAGACGACCCACCGCGACCATCGGCCCCACCACTTCCAGGGGACCAAATTACCGGGCCGCCGGGGCTTCCGGCAAGCCTTCAGCGTGTGACGCGCCTCATCATGCGGGCAATGCTGTCCGGCGCCGCGCGATCCAGCCAGAACCCGTCCTGCGCTCCGAAGACGAGCGGTCGCACCCGGTTCCATTCGCTGGCGCCGAACGTGTTGCGGTCGGGTTCAAGACGGACCGCCGCAAGCGCGTAAATGCCGCGTTCACGATAGCGCGCCAGTAATTCACCCGCGCGCTGCTCTCGCAGCCACAGCAGGACCGGCGCGTCGGCGCTCGAGAAACCTTGCAATAGTCCGATCGAGAACCAATCGGCCGGCAAGGCATCGGAGCGGAACGCGAAGCGCAGATCCGGACGGAGCCGCCGCAATTCCGCGCGCAACGCCCGCGCGCGCTCGCTGGCTGCCGCTTGCAGCGTGTCGAAGTAACGTCCCAGGAAGCCGCGTTCGAGCAGCGTGTCATAGCGGAGCGCGGGGGGCAGCAGCGCGAGGCGTTCGGTTTCGTCGTGATCGAGTCCGAGCGCGGCGAGCCCAGTCCGATAGTCGACGTCACAGAATCCCGTACCGCCGTAAAACGTCAGCGCGCTGTCCAAGTCGACCGCCACCCCGGCGATGACTTCGGCGCGCGCGGGTGCGCCGCCGAGGCGCGCGAGGGTGCGGTAGGTCGATCGCAACGCGCCGCGCCAAAAGAGCGAATCGAGACCGCAGGGGACGGGTCGCAGATCGCCATGGCGATCCACCTCGTCCGCGCCCGGCGATTGGATGTCGATGAGCGTGACCGCCGGGAACCACCGCACGCTGGTCGTCTGCAGTCGCTCGACGGCATTGCGCCAGAAGTTGCGCGTGGTGACCGTATCGGCGATCGCCTGTACCGGAATCACGGTGGCGAGCGCGTTCAGGGCCGCGACATCAACAAACCCCAATACCGAATCGAATGATTGAGGTGTGAAGCGAGTCCAAAAGACGCGCATGCCTTGGCGCGCGATCCAGCTCGGCGCGATCACATCTGCGCTATCCTGCTGCGCGATGGGTTGCGCTAGCACAGTTACACCCGCTCCCGGTGGCGGCGCGAGCGGCGGAGGATGCTGCGCCACCGGCCGCTGTGCGCCGGCCAGGCGCAGCGGCAACCTGCCAGTGGCGGCGCGGACACCGGCCCATTCAGCGGGACGCCGCGTCCAGCGCGCGAGCGCCACCAGATAATCGCGGGTGCGCGGATCCTCGCCGGCCGACGCGAGCAAGCTCCGGCCCGCGACAACGATCAGCCCCTCATTCACCCGGCTCGCGGCGACGAATGCGCCCCCCCCCGCGCCCCCCGCCCCCCCCGCCGAGGCGCGCGCGAGGATCTGTGACCGATCGCGGACCTGCAGCAGCTCGTTGCGCCCGGCGGGGAAAGGTGCGAAGCCGGCATTGTCGAGCGACGAGCGCGGGAGCGGGACAGCGGGCGCATCGAGCGGGTCCGACCCAATCGTGATTCCCGCGCCCTGCCAGGCGAGCCATTGATTCATGATCCAGCGATCGAGCGTGCCTGCGGGATTGCGCGGGTCGTCACTCGTATACGCGAGCACGACGACACCCTCGCGACCGCCGCCGATCCACTCGTTGAGAATCGCGAGATCCCCGACGGTCAGCGCGTCGGATAGTCCCTGTGGCGCAGCCCCGCCGAGGATCATGACCGTCCGATAGCGCCTGATATCTGCGCGCGTCAGATGCGGGTAGAAGCGGCGATACTCGACGCGGTAGCCGGCGTCGTGCCAGGGCAAAGCGGTGGCCTGGAGCGTGAGCGGATCGGAGAGACTCAGATCGAGCACCAGCAGACGGCGCGCCGCTGGCTGGCAGGCCGCGAGTACCGGCAGCAGCGCGGCGATCAGCCACCTCATTGCCGCGACTCGACCAGGCGATTGTACTTGCGAAGCGCTGCCCGCAGCCGCTCATGAGGCAGGGCGTAGACCTTCAACCCGTCGGCGCCGGTCATCGTTTCGGCTGCGACCATGGCGTTGACGATGGCTTCCTCGGTCGCCTGCACGGTCGCCTCAAAGAGCGGCGTGATGCGCTCGTTCGGCAGCATGGTCACCGTGACGTTGGCATTCGGTTTTGCGGACCCTGGATTCGCGGTCGAGAAGGCGACGAAGATGTCGCCGGAGGGATTGCCGCCCACTCCGCCCAGGCGGCCCACGCCGAGCGCGGCGCGCTTGACGATGCGCTTGAGCTGATGCGGCAGGAGCGGTGCATCGGTCGCGACCACGATGATGATGGACCCTGTCTCGCCGCCGGCGCAGCGGCGGCCCTGCGGCGTCACGCCGGGAATCGAGTCGTAGCAGGGCAGCAGGTCGGGTATCTCCTGCCCGACCGGCACGCCGGCGATGGACAGCCGTTGCCGCGATCCGTAGTTGCATTGTACCAGCACGCCGACGGTATACCCGCCACGGTCGGCGGGGAGCCTCCGCGAGGATGTCCCGATGCCTCCTTTGAATTGATTGCAGATCATGCCGGTGCCGCCGCCCACATTCCCTTCGGCGACACGTCCACCGCGCGCGCTATCGAGCGCGGCGAAGGTGTGCTGCTTGGTGACGTGAAAGCCGTTGATGTCGTTGAGCGAGCCGTCCCACGTCTCGGCGACTACCGGCAGCGACCAGTCGAACTCGAAGCCCTTTTTCACCAGCCACTCGATCACCGCATCGCGCACGATGCCGACGCTGTGCGTGTTGGTGATCATCACCGGGCCGGCCAGGAAGCCCGATTCCTCGAGCCACGTGGTACCGGTCATCTCGCCATTGCCGTTGAGTGTGAACCAGCCGCCGAACACGGGATCGCCGTTTGTGGCGCCGCGCGGGAAGATCGCGGTGACACCGGTGCGCACGGGTCCCTGGCCGACGACGAGCTTTCCCTGTCCCCGGATGATCGTCGAGTGACCGACGGTCACACCGGCGACGTCGGTGATGGCGTTGAGCGGACCGGGCGTGCCGTCGAAGGGGACGCCGAGGTCGCGGGCGCGGGGGTGAGCCTGCGCGCCGAGTGGCCCACTTGTGGCCAACAGTAGCAGTGCGAAACGCAGGACGCTGTTCATCGTCACGATTCTGTCCGCTCCCGGCTAATAGAGCAACCCTGCGGAGCCTTCGCCCGTCATACTTGAATGGCAGGCTGAAACGAAACAACCCAACGCCGTCGCTCACGCAACACGGAGGTGGTCATGAAGACGGCTCTGTCTCTCCTTGCAGTCGCCACAGTCCTCATCGCACCCAACCTTTCCGCTTCTCAAACAGGCGCCGAGCCGGGAAGTCCGGCCGTGCGCGCGGGAATTCGGGAATCCGACAGTGAGCTCACGCCCGACGTGCAGCTGCACGTCAGCCGGGGCGATCTGCTGCGCAGTCAACTGCGCTTCGTCGACGCAGCGGTGGAGTATCGTCGGGCAGTCGAGATCGCGCGACATGAGGGGCACCTGCCCAGCGGTACGACGTGGATGCTGGCCAATGCGTACTTCAACGCCGGCAACCTGACTGCTGCAGCGGCGGCCCTGGACCAGCTCGCGACGGAAGCCTCGCGCGTGGGCGATTTGGCGGTCGAGGCGCTCGCGGTCTTCAACTCCGCCTGGTTGAACGGCAAAGCGGGCCGCAAGACCGAAACGGCCTCACGCGTTGCGCGGCTCGAGGGTCTGCTCCGCTCACCGTACATGCCGCTCGCGATCCGCGATCACCTCAGCAGCTGGCTCAAGACGTCGAAAGAGCTCGCCGAGGCGGCCGAGGCCAGTTAGCCAGCCGACGCGAACGGCAGCAGCGCTTGTCGCATATCGGACGCTGTTTGCCAGCGTGCCTCGCGCGCCTTGGCCAGCGACTTCATCACGGCATCGCTGAGCGCGCGCGGCACGTCGCGCCGCAGTTTCCGTAGGTCCGGGGGCGCCGCGTGCTGCTGCATATCCAGCACCGCCGCGGCGCTCGCCGCGGAGAACGGTGGCCGGCCCGCGAGCGCTTCGAACAGCACCACGCCGAGTGAGTAGAGGTCGGTGCGGCCGTCGATTTCCGATGATCCACTGGCCTGTTCGGGACTCATGTACTCCTCGGTACCCACCACGAAGCCGCTGCGGGTGACGCGGTCTTCTCCGGAGGTGGCAATGGCGCGCGCGATGCCGAAATCGACGAGGACGGCGCCTTTTTCGGTCGAGCACACGATGTTGTCCGGCTTGATGTCGCGATGGGCGAGGCCGCGCTCGTGGGCATGGGCGAGCGCCTCGAGCACTTCCGTCGCGATGCGCACGGCGCGGTCGATCGGCAACGTCCGCTCGCGCCGCATGACCTGGCGCAGCGTATCCCCCGCCACGAACGGCATCACAAACCAGAGCAGATAATCGGTCTCGCCCGAGTCGAGCAGTGGTGCGATGTGGGGGTGCTCGAGCTGCGAAGCGTAGCGGATCTCGCGCAGGAAGCGATCGGCGGCGACCGAGACGGCAAGCTCGGGATGGAGGACCTTGATCGCCACTTTCTGACCCTGTTGATCGTAAGCGCCGAACAGCGTTGCGTTGCCACCGCGGCCGATGGCCGTGATCACGGTATAGCGCGCCCCTAATGCCTCCTGCACGCGCTTGAGGAGATCGCGGGCCATGGACGTCAATAGGCGACGCGGGCTGACAAAAAGGAAGGGCGGCTCAGCATCGAGCCGCCCGCTCTACTGTTTGGAGGTGAAAGCCCCGCTAGTTCGGGACCACGAACGTCTGGAAGCCGAAATCGGCCTCAGTGTTGATCCAATCGGCCGAGAGGGCCCGGTTGCGACGGTAGCCCCGGCCATTCGCATACCCAGCGTTGAACTCGGGGTTGTACAAGTAATCCTTCGTGCTCAACGATCGCACGATAAACGCGAGCTGCTGGCCCGAGGTCACGTTGATGTTGAGTTTGGATACATCGAATGTGGCCCACGCCGCGGGATCGGATCTTGAGGCAGCGTCCGTGGAAATCGCCGACGCCGGTATCGTGACTTCGCCCAGACTGTGCGTGTCGTCCGGGTTACCATCGGCATTAACTGACACAATCTCCATCGTCACACCGGTCGTGCTGCCCCTGAGATTGACGAGGGGTACCTTGATCTGCGCAAGGCGGCCTGATGTGCCGGCGGTGAACGTCTGCGCGTCCTGGAAGTCGAACGAGGTACCGTCGGGGTCGGGCGTTAGGTCGTTATCGTTGAATCTGCCGATGCCCTGCCCGCCGAGCAGACCATCGAGCAGGTTTTGCTGGTCGAGCTGCGGGGGCTGTTGTGTGAATCCCGTCGCCAGGAATGTCACCCGGCCGGTCCCCAGCGCGACGGCACTCTGCTGCCCCGCCGGCAGCGAAATATCGGGCATGAAGGGCTTCACCGTCGCGTTCGGATAGTTGTTCTGCGCCGCGATGCCACGTCCGCTGGCGACGGCCCTGTTGGAACCCTCCCGGATCGTCCAGAGGATCTGGGCGACCCCGGTCTCGTCGCTGATCGCCGTACCGAGGACTATGGGCAGACCCTCGATCGCCGGTTCGATGAACGTGACCCGCGCGCCGTGCACCGCGGCGCCATCCCAGTCGGTCACCTTCACCGCCGTCGGCAGTGACGTACCCGGAGGCGCTGAGCGTTGGGCGTCGGAGACGCGTTCCATCTTCGCCGGCAGCGCGAACTGGAAGTTGCTGACCGTCTTGGGCGGCGTGAGGAGGACTGTCGCCGCGGGCTGTGGAACGGTGCGGAAAATCGGACTCTGCGGCGGGCACGACTCCGTGAGCTGCATGCCCATCGGACTTTGCGCTGGCCCGCACTTTGCGCCCAGCACACCAGTCTCCCCGCCGGCCCCCACGTGCAGCATCGCACTGCGCGTCGCCGCATGGGCTGGTGTGGGCGCGAGGATTCGTTCCGCGAGACTCTTCAGCCAATCCCACCTGTTGCTCTTCATGCCGATGGTTCCGCAGTTCGGATCGGCGTGCGGCAGCGCGCGGATGAGTGAGCCGTCCTGCTGGTGGAGGGTGATCAGCCCTTCCTGGCGCGTTTCATTCGGCGTGTGGTAGACCGAGTTCAAGATGCACATCGAGACGAGGATGGGCTTGCTGAACTGCAGCTCCCCCTCCCCGGTTGCTTCAAAATCGGTCGACACGCGCAGGCACGAGCCAAAGGTCGGTAAGTCGACGTCGATGCCCGCGCACGTTTCGAGATTGAAGGTCACATCGCTAACCGGTTGGCCGCCGAATGTTGCCTGAGTGCCGGCAGGAATGTCGAACTTGAAATGCTCCGCCTGTTCGCCCGTCGTGACCAATTCGATGCCGCCACCCTGAGCCAGGTTGATCGTGGTCGATGCGCACGGGCCTCCATCCACGGTGCAGAGCGCGCCGTTACCGACCCAGAAACGGATAGGCAGGATCAAGTTCGCGAGCAGGGGGACAAAATCGTCGCGATCCACGCTCACCGCTTCCTTGAGTGTGCGGACGACGTCGACATCCGCGAAGCCGAGGACGCGCCCCCCCACTGAGACCTGAATGCGATAGGTGCGATCGGAGCGCAGGCCCAGGTTGTGCGTGTCCCACAGGGCGTCATACTCGTCAAAGTGTGCGGGGACCAAGATGCGATTGAGGAGCGGCGTGCCCGTCGTCTTGGTGATACGAGTCTTGAGCGCGCCCAGGGGGAGAACGCATCCTTGCGCGCTCGTCCCGGCACATTCGTACACTTCGATGACGGGCGACAGATCGCGGTTGAATCCGGTCCTCGGGACTGTGGCGTCGTCCGAGAGCCGACGAATCGGCGCAAGGAAGAAGAACCCCGCGTTGCCACCGTTATGGCCGTCGCTGATCTGGAAAACGGGTCCGGCGAGAATGGATGGGGCGGCTGGCTGCTGATCTTGACATCCGACAACGGTGAGACCGACAACGGCCAAAGCGAGATAGGCGCGATTCATACGGCTGCTCCAACGTCAGGGTTCAGGGCGGGGCGCGGGCCCAGATTCTACCCGTGTAGGGAAAGCCCGCAAGTGTTCTGACGCGCAACATGTGTGCCCGTCCGTCACATAGCGCGATGCAGCGAAGCTGCGTGTTTTGTGGCTTACGTGCGACAGTTCAGTGCGCGCCGCGACGTAGCTCCTGGAACTGTGGATGCTGCTCGAGCCCCCGCCACCACCAGTGCAGCAACCCGCCGCGCTCGAACGAGTGGCCCGGATGAGTCGCGACGTAGCGTCGCAGCAGAGCGATCGCGCCGTCGGCGTCGCCCATCTGCGCGCGCGCGACCGCTTCGTATCCCGGTAGATCCTGCTCCGCGTCGATCGCCGGATCCGTGGCGCGCGCGCGCGCGAACACATGCTCGGCGCTGTCGCGTCGACCCGCCCGCCCGATCGCCCCGCCCACGAGAATGCTGCGCAGCCGTGAGCGGAACTGGCGCTGCGGAGGTGGCGTCAGCGAGTCAGCCCGCGCCACCAGACTCCACGCCCGCCCGATGTCGAGGCTGGACTCCGCTCCCGGCGTGATGAGCATCCAGAGCTGGCAGTCGATGAACCGCGCTGTGTTGGGAAAGCGCTTTCCCCCCTCGTCGCACCAGCGACGCGCTTCCTGAAACTGGGCGAGATCGTACGACGCGTAAAACAGCCGGTCGAGCACCGTCTCCGCGTCGCGTAAGTACGCGTCCGCCTCGTAGGCCGCCCGTGCTTCCAGGACCACCGCCACGAGGTCTTCGCGTGGGGGCGCATAGTGCAGTTGGCTCAGCACAGCATGCACGCTGGCGAGCGACGGGTCGGCGCGGACGGCACCCTCGAGATCGGCCTGCGCGCTGTCGAGCAATGCCGCGCGCCGTGTGGAATCGGAGTCGAGGTTCAGCCGCCACAGCTGATACCGCAGCGTGCCACGCAGTCCGAGCGCCGCGGCGTCGTTGGGATTGATCTGCAGCGCCTGCGCCGCATGAGCGAGCCCGTCCCGCAGGTGGGTGGCACGCTCGGTCCGTTCCGTCCCCGCGCGCGCCGCCAGCAGGGACACGTAGCCGTGCAGCACGTGCGCATCCGACCAGCGCGGGTCGGCGCGCTCCGCATCGTCGAGCAATGAGTCGGCTTGATGCGCGGCGACCAGCGCGCCGGCCGCGTCGCCGCCGGACAACGCTCGCTCGCCGCGCTGGCGCACGTCGCTGCCGCGCTGCACGAGGGCCCACGCTTCCGGGCTCGTGGTTTCCGCCTGCAGCTCGCGCAGCCGCACTTCCGCGCCGAGCCGTGCGCGCAGCAGTCGTGCGGTCTCCTGGATCACGGAATCGCGCACCTGCAGCAGTGCCTTGCCGGGCAGGGTAAAGCTGACGCGCTCGCCGACGTCGGCGCCGCTCGTTCCATCCACGAGACGCACGGTCGCACGGACGCGATCCCCGACCGGTTCGACGCTTCCCGCGACCAGGGTACTCGCCTTGAGCGCGCGCGCGATGCTGTCGCGCGACACGACGTCCTCCTTGCCGCGGAACGGCGCCACACCGTTGGCGGACACGACCGCGAGGGCGCGCACTTTCTGCAGCTCCGAGATCAGACCCTCGGTGAGACCGGAGGCGACGTGGCCCAGCGAGGAATCGCGGCTGAGATCGGTGAAGTACAACACCGCGACGCGGTTCGCATCGAGCGCGCCGCCGGTCGACAGCGTCCGGGCCTTACCGCTGCCGCCGAGGATGAGCCATCCCGCGACCGCGATCAACGCCACGCTGGCGGCGGCAATAAGCGGAGCTTGCCAGCGGCGGCGCGAAGGGCGCGGTTGCAGGACACGGGACACGCGCCCGGTGCTCGCCGCGACGAGCGCCTTGGCGAAGTCGGCGGACGTCTGATAGCGGTCGGCCGGCACCTTCTCGAGGGCGCGCTCGATCACCGCTTCGAGATCGTCCGGAATCGCATCGCGCACGATCTTGAGTCGAGGCACCGCGTCGAGCGAATGCCGCGCCATGATGGCCTGCGCCGTCGGCCCCGTGAACGGTGGCTGGCCGGCGAGCATCTCATACAACACGCACGCCAGACTGTAGATGTCGCTGCGCCGGTCCACTTGCCCCGTACCCGCCGACTGCTCGGGGGGCATGTACGCGGGCGTGCCGATCGCGAGGCCGGTCTGGGTCAACTTGTCGCCACCCGCGGCGCTGACGGCCCGTGCAATGCCGAAGTCGGTGACGATCGCATGGCCGCCCGAAAGCATGATGTTCTCAGGCTTGATGTCGCGATGCACCACGTCGTGGCTGTGCGCGTATGTCAGCGCCTCGGCAACTTCCCTGGCGATCTGTAGCGCGTCGTCGACGGGCAGCTGCGACTCGCGGTCCAGCCGGTCGCGCAGCGATTCGCCTTCGACGAAGGGCATGACGTAGTACAGAGTCCCCGCGGCGTCGCCGGAATCGTAGACGGGCAGAATGTTGGGGTGCTGCAGGCGAGCCGCGAGCTTGATCTCGCGCAGGAAGCGCTCTCGCCCGAGTGCCAGTGCGATCTCCGGGCGGAGCGTTTTCAGCGCGACGAATCGCTCATGCCTGACGTCGCGCGCGAGATAGACGAATGCCATTCCGCCGCGGCCCAGCTCTCGGTCGATGATGTAGTGACCGTCCAGCGCGGCGTTCAGTTCGGCAAAGAGGTCAGTCACTTGGATAACGATAGTTCTGCCGCACCTGCTCGGCGAGCGTTCGTGCCAAGGTGGCGAGCTGCGTCGTTGCCCAGCGACGGTCGACGCCGATGAGTATCTGTCCCGTCCCTGCGTCGATCACGATCATTTGCACTCGGAGCGAATCGCCGACGTTCGCCACGGGGTCGAGTCGTCCGTAGATCGCGAGCCCCGCGCCCGTGCGCCGCGCAAGATCGAGGGCCGCGAGAGCGGGGCGATCCTGGCCGCGCCAACGCTCCCGCACCACCGCCTGCGCTACGGCCGACAACGGCGGCAAGCTATCGAGCTGCACGGTCAGGCCTTCGGCCAGGCGGACGCGCCACGATTCCAGGCCGGGGATGAAAACGTCGAATGGCGCCACGGCGGCGAGGAGCGGATTCGGCTGATGCCGACGGACGTAGCGCACGAAGCTGATGGCGCCCCCCGCCATCAGACCCACAACGAGAAACGCGAACGCGATGAGCAAGCGGCGTGATCGGACCGCGCGCGAATTGTCTGGTGCCGTCATGGCGGACTCTCCCGGGCGCGTAGCTTCGCATCCTCCCCACCCGTTCACAAGGAGCCGCGATGCAAGCGCGGTGAAATCCCCGATCGGCTAGTTGCCCGGAGGTTGATAGCGCCCGGTTAGCGTATCGGCGCATGGTCACCGTCTGCACGGTTCTTCCCGCCCCGGAGCGCCCCCGCATCGATGCCGCCGGTGATGGCTGCTTCCAGACGCTGCACGCCGACTCATTGCGCGAAGCGCTGCACGTCGCGCGGCGCCGCCGCGTCGACGCGGTGGTGATCTCGGTCCATCGCTGTCAGGGAGAAGCGCTGCCGGCCGTCGCCCGCTTTGTGCGGGAATTCCCCGCGATCCCCGCCGTCGCTCTCGTTTCCCGGCATGACCGGGAAGCGACCGAAACATTGCTGCGCCTCGGCGCCACCGGCGTGCGCACGGCGGTCGATTGCACGCAGCCCGACGGCTGGCGGCGTCTCCGTGATCTCGTCGGCCATCCGGCATCGCCGGTCGCCGCGCGCATTCTGGATCGGCTGGTCCCTGCCCTGCGCGACGCGTCGGAAGACGCGCGGCTCTTCTTCGAGGCCATCGCACGGCTCGCCCCGGCGCTCAGCACTGTGCGCGGCCTCGCCCGCCACCTGCGGGTGCGTCCGAGCACCCTCATGTCGCGTTTTTGCCGGGCGGGCATCCCGTCACCCAAGAGCTATCTCGCGGGAATGCGATTGCTCCACGCCGCTTTTCTGTTTCAGAATCCCGGACTATCGGTGTCGGACGTGGCCTACCGCATGGATTACTCGTCACCCCAGAGTTTCGGCCGGCACCTGCGCGCGGTCCTGGGAGTAACCGCCGGAGAATTTCGCCGTCGCTTTCCTTTTGATGTCGCGCTGGGACGCTACATCGATCTACTCATCACCCCGTACCGGGAGACCCTGCGAGCGTTTCACCCCTTCAACGCGGGGGCATGGGACCAAGGCCCGAACGGCGCAGTGGTCTCCCGGACCGGGTAAGGTGCTCAGTCGGCGGCCGGTCTGGCCTCCCCCCCCCGTTCGGTGGTCGGCCGCTCGCGCGTGAGCATCGAGAAGCGCGCCATGCCGGCACGCAGCCGCTCCGCCAGCTGGGCGAGCTGCTGCGATGTGGCCGTTAATTCGCCCATCGAGGTGATCTGCGCCTCTGTGGCCGCGGCCGTCCGGTTGGCGCTTTCCGACGACGCTGTCGAGATACTGGCGACTTGCTGTAGCGATTGTGCCAGCTGAACCAGCCGCGCGGCCTGGCTGCGGGAGACCTCGACCGTCGCGTTCACAAGGTCGCCCATCAGTTGCACGCCCTGATGGAGCTCCTGGAGCGCTGCGTCGGCCTCCGCGGACACGGCACCGATGTCACGCACTTTGGTTTCGCCCGACTGCATCGCCCGCCCCGCCGCGTCGATGCCGGTCCGCAGGTCGCTGACCAGCTCCGCGACTTCGCGTGCCGACTTCCCCGCTTCGGCGGCGAGCGATCGCACTTCGTCGGCGACAACGGCGAATCCTTCGCCATGCTCCTCCGCGCGTGCGGCCTCGATGGCGGCGTTGAGCGCCAGCAGATGCGTCTGGCGAGCGATCCGCGCGATCGTTTGCGCGAAAACGCCGATGCGCTCCGACATGCCGGACAGTCCGGCGACTGTGGAGGCCGTCGCCCGCACCTCTTCGCCGACTGCGCGCAGCGTCGCGCTCGCGCGCGCGACCCGCTCTCGTCCCCGCTCCGCAGCGCCGACGAGCCGCGACGCGTCGACCTGCATCAGCTCGGCGCGCACGCGCAGCGATTCGGCCTGGTCGGCTGCTTTAGCACTTTCCCCCCGCGCGCTGTCGGCGAGTCCCCGCTGATTTCCGAGATCGCCGGCGAGCCGCTGCGAGGACTGCGTCAGTGATTCAGTCGTCGCGTGCAGCTCCTGGGCGGCGGCTGCCAGCTGCTCCGCGAACGCGGCGACTTCCTCTGCTTCCCGCTGTACCGAGGAGATCGTCGCTCCGATCTCTTCGAGCATGCGATTGAAACTCTTCTCCAGAAATCCCAACTCGTCCGCTTGTGCAGCGGACGCGCGCACGGCCAGGTATCCATGCTCGGCTTCTCCCATCACGCTGCGCGCGTGGCGAATCCGCTGGATCAGCGTCGCGGGAATCCGCTTGAGGGCCATCGCGACGGCGATGAAGACTCCGGTCTCGAGGTATGCCGCCGTTTCGAGCCCGGTGCCGCCGGGATAGAGGTGCCCGTGGAGCCAGCTCGCGAACAGGTAGCCGAGTGAGGCGACGAGAACGAGGAAGTCGCCGACGGCCTGCCCTTGATCGAACGCGTAGGGTAGGACGGCGATGAACAACGCCGCGATGACTCCACCGTGCCCGAACCACACAACCAGCACATTCACGAGGGCGACATCGAGCAGCGCGAGCACGTAGATGAACCACCAGCGGTACCAGCCGCGCTCGTTGATCATGCCGACGAGCGCATTGGCCACCGCGCCGGCTCCCGCGATGAGGACGATGGTGCCCAAGCGAGCGGAGACGATGCCGGTGAGATTGCCGAGTACCCCGAGAATCAGCAGCGTGGCGGCAATGGCCCAGCGCCGGCGCTGACTGCGGTCGAAGGTTTCGAGATCCTTGAAGCGTTGTTCGAGCGCTGTGGCTTCGTCGTGCCAGCCGCGTACGCGGGCCCCGAACGAGGGTCGGCTCGTGGGCAGTGTCATGTCCCTCCCGTCAGACCGAGATCGGCGGCGGAGAGGAATGCGTCAACGACATACCCGGCCCGCTCGATCGCTTCACGGCCGCCTTCCTGCCGATCGACCACCGCCATCACGCCCAGGACATGCCCCCCTTCGCCTTCGACTGCACCGACGGCATCGAGCGCCGAACGTCCCGTGGTGAGTACGTCTTCGACGATCACGACGGGGTACCCCGCTGCGAAGCACCCCTCGATGCGCTTGCCCGTCCCGTGGTTCTTCTGCTGTTTGCGGACGGTGAACGCGTCGAGTAGCTGGCCGCGGCGCCGTGCCGTCAGTGCGAGCGCGTAGGCGATCGGATCGGCGCCGAGCGTCAGTCCACCGACGGCGCGCGGAGTCCAGCCACGAGCCGCGAAGCGATCGAGCCCCAACCCGCCGATGACCGCGAGGCCGTCGCCGGACATGGTGGTGAGGCGGGCGTCGATGTAGACGGACGAGCGCCGTCCGGACGCGAGCACGAAATCACCGCGCCGCACCGAGCGCGCCAGGAGCAAATCCTTGAGCGTATCTCGTAGGTAGTAGTAGTCGCTACTACTATTCACTGTTCCGCTTACCGACAATGTTTTTCAACGCCCCCAGCCAGCCACGGGACTTGGCGTCCCGGCTGGACGCCAACCCCGCCTCCAGCTCATCGGCGAATGCGCTCACGGTCGGCTGCCGCTCGGAGGGGTTGCGCGCCAGTCCCTTCATGACCGCGGCCTCCAGCGCTGGCGCGAAGGTAAGGTCTTTACGCGCCTCCGAGAGTGGCGTCGGCTTGCCACTGAGGAGCTGCTGGAACAACTCGCGCGGACTGCGCCCGTCGTGCGGATTCTTCCCCGTCAGCATGTGGTACGTGATTTTCGCGAGGCTGTAGATGTCCGCCCGTCCGTCCACGAGCTCGCCGGACAACGCTTCGGGGGCGACGTACTGCAGCGTACCCACGAAGAACCCGGTACGCGTCAGGCGCTCTTCCGGCGGCTGCTCCGCGTCCCGCGCAATGCCGAAGTCGAGCAGTTTCATGGTGCGCGTCTTGGCATCGTACATGATGTTTTCCGGCTTCAGATCGCGATGAATGATGCCGGCGCTGTGCGCGACCGCGAGCGCATCCGCGAGCTGCCGCACGAGCGGGATGGCGTCCGCCGGCGCGAGGGGGCCTTCACGATGCAGGAAGTCGGCGAGCGGTTCGCCCTGTGCCCATTCGAGCGCGAGGTAATACAGACCATCCGCTTCACCAAAGTCATACGTGCGAACGACCCCGGGGTGAATCACCCGGGAGCCGTAACCTGCCTCACGTAGAAAGCGTTTAACGACGGTGGGGTCGCCCCTGAGACGCTCCCTCAATACCTTGAACGCACAGATCCCATGGGCGCCGTGCTCGGCGCGGTACACCTCTGCCGTCCCTCCCTCGCCCACGCGCTCGAGGAGGCGGTAGCCGGCAATCGTCCTGCCGGCCAGGTTCTCGTTAGCCATTGGGGTTGGCGCGAAACTAACGTCCCGTTTTGAGGCTCGGCAAGTGATCCAACGCAGGGCAGCGCTTGCAATCCTGATTCTCCTGACGAGCGGGTGCGGGTCCTGGCAGCGGGTGGGCCAGCCGCAGAAGAGTCCACAACCTGCGACGAGCGTGGCGCGCTTGTTCGACGCGACCACGGCCTACCGGTCGATGGGTTCGCTCGTGGGCGGTGGCGCGCTCCCATTCGTGGCATCCGTCCGTTATCTCGCCGGTCCCTCGCCCGATTCGACGCTGGTGCTCTTCGGCCTTTCCCTCACGAACCAGACGCTGAGTTTCGCACATCGCGGCAGCGAGTTCGTCGCCGAGTACCACGTCGAGGCGACCTTCCGCACCGACAGCGTGGGCGCCGTTCCCGTGCGGCAGATCGCGAGCGACGAAGAGATCAGGGTGCGGCACTTCCGCGAGACGTTGCGGACCGACGAGAGCGTGATCTATCAGAAGTTCGTCCTGCTGTCGCCGGGCAGTTACCTGGTCTCGGTCACCGTCCGCGACCGCAACAGTCCCGCGTTCTCGCGCGCCGAGCGCCTCGATACGGCCCCGCGTTTCTCGGGCCCCGGCCTGTCTCGTCCGGTCGCTGTCTACACGTCGAGCGGGAGGACGCGACGCGACGAGCTTCCCAAGCTCGTTGCGAATCCTCGCTCGACGCTGCCGTACGGATCCGACTCGATCCGTTTCTACATCGAGCGCTACGAAACGGGTCCCGGAGTGCTCATCGCGCGCGTGGTGGATGGCACCGATAAGGAACTGTGGCGAGACTCCGTCCAGTTGACGGGAGACAACAGTCTCGCCGCGGCGACGCTCATCGTTGCGCCGGGCAATCTCCCCGTTGGGCAGGCGGAGCTCGAGGCCGTGCCGGCGGAGGGGGGCGACACGACGCGGACGCGCTTTCTCGTGAGCTTCTCGAACCAGTGGGTGATCACGAACTTCGAGGAGATGGCGAGCCTGTTGCGTTACTTTGATCGTCAGGACTGGGTCGATTCCTTGAAACACGCCGCCCCGGATCACCGCCCCGACGTGTGGCGAGACTTCTGGAGAGCCACCGATCCCAATCCGATCACGCCGGAGAACGAGGCGCTCGACGAGTACTTCCGTCGTGTGCAGGAAGCCAACTTGCGGTTTCAGGACGAAGGGGAGCCGGGGTGGCTCACCGAACGGGGCGAAGTGCTGATCACTCTTGGTGAACCTGATGAGATACTCGATATGGCGAACGGCATAGATCGCAGCGGCCTACGGGTGCTGCGCTGGACCTATACGCAGGAGCGGCTCGTCCTCTATTTCGAGGACCAGACGGGATTTGGTCGCTTCCGTCTCACACCATCGTCACGCGCCGAGTACCAGCGAGTTTTGGCGCGGGTGAGGCGAATAAGTCAGTGACGCGGACTGCCGCGCTCTGCCTCGCGGCGACGCTGGTGGTGGCTGTGCGTGTTCCCGCTCAAACCGTTCAGCCGGATCACACGGCGACCGTCCGCGCGGACTCGTTACGTTTGTCCGGGCGCCCCTGGCATGCGGCCGAGACGTTGCTCGCAGCCGCGCGGCGCGAACCCAATCCCAACGCGTTTCTCGTCGTCGAAGGCGCCAAGGCGGAGGTCCACGCTCGGCGCTTTGAATACGCCCGCACGCTGCTCGTCAACCAACCCTGGCTGCTCGACTACGCTGACGGCGAGGCACTGGCGGTGCTGGCGCAGGCGGAGTATGGCGTTGGCCGTTTCGCGGAGGCGGCGACGCACTTCGAGCTTGCCCGCGCGCGGGCGCCCGAGGCGCGCGCGGCAATACTGGCCGTGCGTGCGGGGGCGGCGTATGAGGCGGCGGGACAACCGGACAGCGCGGCGGCCGCCTACACGGCCGCCCGGGCTGGCGGCCGGCTCACCGCGATCGACCAGTGGCTACGGGTTCGCCTGGCGCGTGTGACTCGAGACAGCGCCAACGCGCGGGTCTTGCTCTCCGAGGTGACCGCTCCCGCGGCTCGCCAGGTTCCCCTCGCGCGCGCCCGCTCGTCGCTCCTTGCGGGTGACACCGCGCGAGCGCTGGATGCGCTGGAAGCAGCGGGGAAGGGACTCGAGGTCGCGCGGCTGGCGCTCGCACGGGGTGACACGGCGCGCAGTCGCGCCGCGCTCTACGCGCTGTTCCAGCGCGACCCGCTGAGCGATGACGCCGCGGCGGGGGTGACGCTCGCGCTCGGTCCCCTTGCGCCGCGTGAACCCGCTGAGCACGTCGCGCTCGCGCACGCGTTGAACCGCCGCAATACCGGATCAGACGCGCGCATTCACGTGGAGCGCGCCTTGCGAGGCGGGGACTCGAGCGCCACGACGCTCTTGTTCTACGGCGAGCTGCTCGTCGCGACCGGCCGGACGCGTGAGGCCGCACGCGCCTATAGCGCTGCGGCGCGTGACTCGAGCACGAGACCGCTCGCGCTCTACCGCCGCGCGCGGGTGCTCGTACGCTTAGGCGACTCGACGGCCGCCGGGGCCCTGGCGGGATTCGCGCAGACCTACCCGACCGACACGGCGGCGGCGGGTGCTCTTTACATCCTGGCCGACATGTTCGATGGCCGCAACGACTGGGGGAACGCGACGCGGTGGTACCGCGAGCTGATGACGCGCTATCCCGCCGATCTGCGGGCCTCTCTCGCACGGTTCCGTCTGGCGACGCGCGCCGAAGATGCCGGGCAGCTCGACAGCGCGGCCGCGCTGTATCAGTCAGAGATCGATGCCGCGGGACCGCAGCGCACCGCCGCGCGGTTCTGGCTCGGCAAAGTCGCGCTCGAGCGCGGCGACTCGGCGCGGGCGCGGAGTATCTGGCTCGCGCTGGCGCACGAAGATTCACTCGGCTACTACGGCATGCGCGCGCGCCGGGAAACACGCCTGCCGCCGCTGGCATTCGCCCCCACCGCCGTACCGATCTCATCACCGCCAGCTCCTCTCACCGCGGGACTCGCGCGCCTCGACACATTGCTGCTCGCCGGCCTGGACAGTGAAGCACAGTCCGAGGTGCGCTTCGTGCTCTCGCGGCCGCCTCCGGAGCTCGACGCATTGCTCGGCTGGAGCGAGGGACTCAGCGTGCGCGGCTACGGCTCTGCGGCGGTGCGTCTCGGCTGGCAGGCGGCGCTTCAGGCGCCAGGCGACGCGCGCGTGCTGCGCGCGATCTTCCCCTGGCCGAATCAGTCAGCCGTCGAAGCAGAGGCGGAGGAGTTCGGCGTCGACGCATTGCTCCTCGCGGCGCTCGTGCGGCAGGAAAGTGTCTTCGACGTCGAGGCACTCTCTCCCGCGGGGGCTCGCGGGCTCGCCCAGCTGCTGCCGAGCACCGCCGCGCTGATGGCGCGAGGGCTGGACATGGCGTTCTACCCGGACTGGATCACGGTGCCCGACCTCAATCTGCATCTCGGCGCCGCGCATCTCGCCGAGCTGCTCAAGCGATTCGGGCGGGTGGACGCGGCGATCGCCGCCTACAACGCCGGGCCGGTGCCCGTGCGCCGCTGGCTCGAGCGCGAAGGCGCGAACGATCCGGACAAATTCATCGAGTTGATTCCTTATCCCGAAACGCGCGGCTATGTAAGAAGCCTCCTGCGCAATCGCGAGTTGTACCGCGCGTTGTACGGCCCGTAGAAACCCCGGTTGACAGTTTTGCAGCCGGCCGGTCATTTCTACCGCGCTCGACACCAGGGCCGGGCAGGCTCCCCGCCGTGCGGGCGCCCAGTAACAGACTCTGCAGGAGGCGGATCGTGATCAAGGGAAAGGTGAAGTGGTTCAATGACGCCAAAGGCTATGGCTTCATTGAGCAAGAGGGTGGTGAGGACGTCTTCGTGCATTTCTCGGCGATTCAGATGGACGGCTTCAAGACGCTCGCCGAGGGTCAGGTAGTGGAGTTCGAAGTGAAGCAGGGGGACAAAGGGCTCCACGCGACGAACGTCGTGCGCGTCTAACGCGACACCCGCGCCCACCACTTCACCAATCGACCCCGGGGCCCCCCTTGGCCCCGGGGTTTAGTTTTCCCGCCATGCCGCCGCGCCCAGCGCCACCGATTCCCGCCTCCGCCCAGGGCCGCAAGTGCGTCTTCCTGGTGGACGGCTATGCGCTGATCTATCGCGCCTTCTTCGCGATGATCGCGAGGCCCCTCACCACCAAGCGGGGGGAGAACACATCGGCGGTGTGGGGCATCACGAACTTTCTGCTGCGCCTCTACGAGAACTATCATCCCGAATACATCGGCTGGGTGCACGACCGCGGCGTGTCGTTCCGCCAGGAGCAGTATCCCGAATACAAGGCGACGCGCGAGAAGCTGGGCGAGGAAATGCAGCAGGACTTCGATCGCTCGCTCGAGCGCGTCTGTCAGATCCTCGATGCCTTCCACATTCCGGTCATCGCCATCAACGGATATGAGGCGGACGATGTGGTCGCCACACTCGCGCAACGCGCCGCGGCGGACGGGCTGCAGGCAGTCATCGTGTCGGGCGACAAGGATTTCTATCAGCTGATTGGCCCGGGCATCGCGCTACTCAATCCGGGCCGGGGCGGCCAGGCGGCCGTGGAAGAGCAGTGGGTCGACCAGTCCAACGCGAGTGAGCGCCTGGGTGTGCCGCCCGAGCGCGTCGTGGATTTTCTCGCGTTGGTCGGCGATACCTCGGACAACATCCCCGGCGTCAGAGGCATCGGCGACAAGACCGCATCGCAGCTGCTCCAAACGTACGGCGATCTCGATACGATTCTGGCTCGCGCAGCCGAGATACCTGGCAAGCGGCCGCGCGAGGCACTGCTGCAGCAGGCGGATAATGCCAGGCTGTCCCGCCAGCTCGTGACACTCCGGCGCGACGTGCCGGTGGAGCTCGACCTCGAGCAGCTCCACGTCCAGACGCCCGACACCGATCGTCTCGCCGGCCTCTTCACCGAGCTCGAGTTCCGCACCCTGATCCCGAAACTCACGGATCTGACGTCGGTCGGCACGGCGCGGCCAGAGGAGGCCGGACCGGCGCAGCTGCCGGCCAGCCGCGTGCCGCTGCTGGCCGATCCGCAGATCGTGGATGTTCCCGCCAATCTGCCGGCCATGCTCGCCGAGCTGCGTGCGGCTCGGTTGATCGCGATTCAGACCGAGCCGAACCTCGCGGGCATCTCCTTCGCCGTGGCGCCCGGACGCTCGTGGTATCTGCCGCTGGGCCATCGGGCGCCCGAGGGCGAATTCGACGGGGCTATCCCGCCGCGCAACCTGCCAGCCATCTCGAGCGATGCGATGGCTGAGGTGCGCGCGTTACTCGCCGATCCGACAGTGAGAAAAGCGGGGCACGACATCAATGCCACGTGGGTCGCACTGGTGCGCGCCGGCATACCGCTCGGCGGCGTTGCCTACGACTCTATGATCGCGAGCTTCGTGCTCGATCCCGGAAATCGTTCGCACGCACTGGGCGATCTCGCGCGGGAGCGTCTTTCCGTCGAGCTGCCGACGACGGCGCAGCTGGTTGGCAAGGATCGGCAGTTTGCCGACATCCCACCCGCTGAAGCGGCGCGCGTCTCCGCGGCGCAGGCCGAGATGGTCCTGCGCCTGGAAGAGGCGTTCCGGTCCGAGATCGAGGAACATCACCTGGCCCGCCTGCTCGACGAGATCGAGATCCCGCTCATCCCGGTACTCGTCGACATGGAAGCGACGGGGATACTCGTCGACCGCGCCTTCCTGGGCGAGATGTCGCGCGGATTCAACAAAGAGCTGAGGGGCCTGGAAATGGACATCTACCGCGCAGCCGGCGGCGAGTTCAACCTCGGCTCGACCCCGCAGCTGCGTACCGTGCTGTTCGAACGGCTCAAGTTGCCGGTGCTGAAGCGAACCAAAACAGGCCCGTCGACCGATGTGGAAGTGCTGGAACAGCTGGCGACGATGGGGCACGAGGTGCCGCGCCTCATGATGGAATACCGCGAGCTCTCCAAGCTCCAATCCACTTATGTGGATGCCCTGCCTGGATACATCCGGTCCGATACCGGTCGGGTGCACACGACCTTCAACCAGACCGGCGCCGCCACAGGCCGGCTGTCGTCGTCGGATCCCAACCTGCAAAACATCCCCGTGCGCACCAAGCGCGGCGGAGAGATTCGGCGCGCGTTCATCGCACCACCCGGACGTCTTCTCCTGACGGCCGATTACTCGCAGGTCGAGCTGCGTCTTCTGGCGCATCTCTCGGGCGATGCCGCATTCGTCGCGGCATTCCAGCGCGGCGGCGACATTCACCGCCAGACTGCGGCGGTGATCTTCGGCGTGCCGGAGGCGAACGTGACCGGGGAAATGCGGGCGCGCGCGAAGACCATCAACTTTGCGACGATTTACGGGCAGGGCGCCCTCGCGCTTTCCCGCCAGCTCGGGATCACGCTGGAGGAAGCGAAGGCGTTCATCAAACACTATTTCGAACGCTTTGCCGGAGTGCGCGCCTGGCTCGATCGCACGGTCGACGAAGCGCGTCAGCGGGGGTTCGTCGAGACCCTATTCGGCAGACGACGCTACATCTCCGAATTGCGGGACCGGAACTTCAGCATCCGGGCCTTTGGTGAGCGCACGGCCACCAACTCGCCCCTGCAGGGATCGGCGGCGGACTTGATCAAGATCGCCATGATTCGGATTCACGCCGCTCTCCGGCGGGCGGGTCTGGACGCGAAGATGCTGCTCCAAGTGCATGACGAGTTGGTCCTCGAAGTCGCCGCAGGGCAGCGTGACGATGCCGGGGGTCTTGTAAAACGCGAGATGGAGGGAGTTGCTGAACTGCGGGTGCCCCTCGTCGTAACTGTCGGTGCTGGAAAGAATTGGCTCGATGCTAAGGGTTAAGCACGCCTCTTGCAGGAATAGGGGGTAGTGCCCACAATTGGGGCGTTAGTCCGGCCCTTTGGCGGATCGACGCCCCTTTCGCGCCCGGAGGGAACTGCGGTGAAGGCACGAGGATTCACCCTGATCGAGCTGCTAATCGTGGTGGTGATCGTCGGGTTGCTCGCGGCTATCGCGATCCCGAAGCTCTCCAACACGAAACAGAAGGCATACGTCGCGCAGATGAAGTCCGACCTCAAGAATCTCGCGACGGCGGAGGAAGCCTTCTTCTATGACAGCACGTTCTACACGAGCAGCCTCGTGGCGCTGAACAATTTCCGCAGCTCCACCGGGGTCACGTTGAACGTCCTGCAAGCCACGCCCGGCGGCTGGTCGGCGCGAGCTACCCACTCCCAGACCCCCCGTCAATGCGTCTTGTTTCAGGGGAACGCGACGCCCGTGGCCCCAGCCACTGTCGAGGGCAAGATTACCTGCACATAGAGCCGCCGTATCGAGAATTCCAACGCCGCCGCGAGGGGATGCGATTCGCCCTCGACGGCGGCGTTTGGCTTCACCGCCACACGTTCAAGGACGAGCCGATGGTCCACCTGGTGAGCTCAGATAACGAACGTCTGCTGGAGCTCGGGCAGACGCTGGGCTTTCCTGCCCGCTGGCTGCAGTACAAGCCGCTCAAGGATCCGGATACGGGAATCCGGGTGCCGGCATGGCATTGGGACGTGTGGGGAGAGAGACTGAAACTATTGCAGACTACGTAGCCTCTTCGACCTCGACCTCGCGCCGCGGCGCCCGCACTCCCGGCCACCAGTTCCATCGGCCGGCGATGTGCATGATCGCCGGCACGAGCACCATCCGGATCAACGTCGCGTCGAGCAGTACGGCGACCGCCAACCCGAAGCCGATGAACTGCACCGCCAGCACGCGCGAGAATGCAAAGTTGCCGAACACGATGATCATGATCAGGGCCGCGAAGGTGATGGTCGACGCTGTGGCGGAGAGCCCTTCCATCGTCGCGTGATCGTTGCGGCCGGTCTTGTCGAAGACCTCCTTGATTCGCGTCAGCAGGAAGACTTCGTAATCCATGGACAGCCCGAATACGGTCGCAAAGACCAGCACCGGCACGACGACGAAAATCGCTTCCGTCGGTCCCGCCACCCCGAATATCTCGCTGCCGTAGCCGTGCTGGAACACCAGCACGGTGATGCCGAATGCCGCGCCGACGGACACGCAGTTGAGTACCACCGCCTTGAGCGGCACGAGGATCGAGCGGAAGGCAATCAGCAGCATGATCGCGGTGACGCCCAGAATCATCGCAACGATCCCGGGGAAGCGCTTCAGCAGGTGTTCTTGCAGGTCGAGGCTCGATGCGGCGAAGCCGCCGACGACGATCTCCGTACCGCGCAGTCGCTGCCCGCTCGCGATCGTGCGGCGGACGTGCCGAGTGAGGTCCATCATGCCGGTCAGGGACACACTGTCGGCGGAGATGACGTCGATGAGTGTGGTGCGGCTGTCCGCGCTCAAGTACGCGTTAAAGAACGCCGGATAGCGGAGGCGCACGGAGTCCGCGTCGCTGTAGTACATGGCGAGCTGCAGAGTCGACAGGCCGGGCCGCACCGTCGCGACGCCGCGCACCTCCCTGACCCGCGGATCCTTCTTGATCGAATCACTCAAGGCCTTGAGCCCCGACAGGCGCCGCCCCGACAAGGCTGACTCTCCGGATGGCAGCTGCACGACGACCCGCAGCGGCTGGATCACGCCGCTCGCGCCCATATCCCGCAATGCCTCGAGTCCCTGACCCGACTCGGCGTCCGGCGGAAACCAGTTCCGTGCCGGAAGGCCAATCTTGATCTGTGTGAGGGGAAACGTCAGGAACGCGGCGGCGAGGCCGCCGCCGAGGATCGCGCGCCAGGGATGATGTCCGAGCCAGCGGGCCCAGCGCTCCCACCCGGTCGGCGTGTGAATCCACGCGAGCAGGCGCGCAAGCCATCTGGGGCGGTCGATATTGCGTCCCACAATCGCGAGCAAGGCGGGAAGCAATGTCGTCGCGAGCGTGACCGCGATCGCGACGACGATGAGGCCGCCGATGCCGACCGAGCGTGTCTCCGTGAGCGGCGTGAGGATCAGCGCGGCGAATCCCACCACGACCGTCAGTCCCGAGGTCACGACCGCGGAGCCCGCCGTCTGAATCGTTCGCACGGCGGCATCGAGCGGGGCCAGACCCCGGTTCAGCTCCTCGCGGAATCGTGTCACGATGAGGAGCGAGTAATCGATTCCCACGCCCAGCCCTACCATCGTCGTGATGTTGAGCACGAACACCGACATCGGCTGGAATTGCGCGGCGACAGCGACGACACCGAGCGCGATGGTCAGGGTCAGAATGCCGACGATGATGGGCAGTGTGGCGGCCACCAGGGCCCCGAAGGCCAGGACGAGGACGACCAGGGTCAGCGGGAGCGCGCGGCGCTCGGCGTTCCGCGTGTCGGCGGTGCTGATCATGCGCACGTCATAGTCCAGCGCGGGGTTGCCGGTCACCTTGACGTCGAAGCCATCGGCGCGCGGCAACCGGCTGAGCGTGCTGTTGACCGCTTCACGCAGGTCGGGCACCACCGTACGGCTGAGGTCGGTGATGCTGGACGCGGTCAGCGCGGCGATGAGGAACGTGGTCCGGCGGTCCGAGCTGACAAAGGTCGATTCACCGATCGTCCGCACCGAGACGACCTGACTGATGTACGGCTGGCGCGTCAGGACGGCCGAGATCGAATCGAGCACGGTCACAAAACGCGGATTGGTATAGCGCACGGGGCCGTGTACGACGATCGCCACGTAATCGGCGATGGGGTTGGGAAATGCCTCGCGGATCAGCTGGGCAGCACGGGCCGATTCGGATCGCTCGACCGCGCCGCCGCGGAGGGCAAGCACGCGCTGCACGTGGGTGGCTTTCGGCGCGAAAAACACCGCCAGCGCGGCCCACGCGGCGATGACCCAGGCGCGCCAGCGGATGACGTGCTTCCCCGGTAACGTGATCACCTATCGTCCAAACACATGCGGGCCACAATCATAGAGACGCGCGGAGCCCAAAGCTAGCGTCGCGACCTGCGATTTTCGCATATTGCGCAGATGGAACGCCGACTTGCCGGGATGATCGCCCTCGCGGCGGTGCTGATCGTGCTACTCATTTTCTGGGACGTATTCCGTCCCGAGCACCCGCCGCGTCGAGCCGTACCCGCGGCCGGCACAGCCGGCGCCGGTGACACGATCACGCGGCGCGTAGTCCGCGTTTCCAGCTCGGTCGTGCCTCCCCCGGCCATCGTTCCAGAACCAACACCACCACCCGTTGAGACCATCCCCGAGGATTCGCCGCCACCGCGCGAGCTGTCGTACATCGAGCTGTTGGCGCGATCTGAGACGCGGCGGCGGATCCGCGCCAGCGGGACCAGTACGTATCTCGCGGACATGGTAACTGCCAGCGGTGACTCCACCTTGCGCCGCTGGGATAACCGGAAAAGAGTGCCCGTCCGGGTCTGGATCACGTCCACTAACGCCGCGAATTTCAAACCGGCGTTCGTCGACGCGACCCAAATCGCGTTCGATCGCTGGACGGGTGTAGGCGTCCCGGTGCGCTTCGTCTTCGGTGCGGACTCCAGCAGCGCCGAGGTGACGGTGCGGTGGCGGATGCAGTTCGAGATCGAGCGCACCGGCCAGACGGACCTCACGTGGGATGCGGACGGCCAAATCCAGTCCGCGCTGGTCACGCTGGCGACATTCGATCCCAAAGGGCGTCCGCTGGACACCGATGACATCCGCGTCGTGGCTATGCACGAGGTGGGCCATGTGCTGGGCCTCGATCACTCAAAAGACTCAACGGACATCATGTTTCCGACCGCAAAGGTGCGCGATCTGTCGGACCGCGACATCCGCACGGCGATATTGCTGTATCAACTAACGCCGGGAAGCCTGCGATAGGGGTTAGGGCCGGGGGGGCGGGGGGCATGCCGGGGCAGCGTCGCAGCATCACATCATTCCTTACTCACACGCCATCGGAGGTGCCGCTCGCGCAGGCGCTGGATACGCGCGTGCGAGAGGCCGAGCTCATAGAACGGCTGGAAGGAGGGGCGATCCGCTGCCTTGCGTGCGGCCACCGCTGCCTCGTGAAACCCGGACGCCGTGGCATCTGCAAGGTACGCTTTAATAATGAAGGCACGCTGTTTGTCCCGGCCGGCTACGTCGCGGCGCTGCAGTGCGATCCCACAGAAAAGAAGCCGTTTTTCCACTGTTTACCGGGAAGCGATACCCTGACATTTGGCATGCTGGGGTGCGACTTCCACTGCGGCTACTGTCAGAATTGGCTCACATCGCAAGCGCTGCGCGACGAGACCGCCGGGGTCATGCCGACAGACATCACGCCCGATGCGCTCGTGGCACTCGCGCTGCGCCAGGGCGCGCGCATGGTCGGGTCATCCTATAACGAGCCGCTCATTACCGCCGAATGGGCGGTGGACGTGTTCAAGGTGGCCCGGTCGAAAGGGCTGAAGACGGCATTCATCTCGAACGGCAACGCGACGCAGGAAGTGCTCGACTATATCCGGCCCTGGACGGACGGCTACAAGATCGATCTGAAGGCGATGGACGATAGGCGCTATCGCGAGCTGGGCGGCGTGTTACAACACGTCCTCGACGCCATTCGGATGGTCCACGAGCGGGGCTTCTGGCTCGAGATCGTCACACTGATCGTGCCGGGATTCAACGACGATGAATCGCAGCTGACGCGCGCGGCGGAAGCGATTGCCGCCGTATCGCCGGAGATTCCCTGGCACGTGACGGCCTTCCACAAAGACTACAAGATGACCGACCCCGACGACACGCCCGCCGCGACGCTCGTGCGGGCCTGCGAGATCGGCGCGCGCGCGGGGCTGCAGTTCGTCTACGCCGGCAATCTCCCCGGTCGTGTCGGGCGCTGGGAGCACACATTCTGCCCTGATTGTGGTGACATGCTGATCGAGCGCCACGGCTATGTCATCAAGCGGCAGCGCGTCGGCAGCGACGGCCGGTGTCCCTCCTGCAGCCGGCGCATTCCAGGCATTTGGTCGTAGCGACGATCCTTTTACTTGTGCAGGCCGTCACCCCGCCGCATGGCGACGGGGTGAACGCCGCGGTGTTTGATAGCGCGGTGGAGGATGGGATTCGGGGAGGGGTGTACCCCGGGGCCGCGCTCGTGGTCGGCACACACGAGCGCATCCTGTTGGCGAAGGGCTATGGCCGGCTGACGTGGAGCGCCAGGAGCCCGAGCGTCAGCGTCGACAGCACATTCTGGGATCTCGCTTCCCTCACGAAAGTCGCCGCGACGACGCCCGCGCTGATGCTGCTGGTCGAGCGCGGGAAGGTCGGCCTCGATACACCGGTCGTGCGCTACCTGCACGAATTCAACAGCCCGGGGACAGGCGGGATCACGGTCCGCCACCTCTTGACCCACACATCAGGTCTGCGCGGCACGCTGCCGCTGAAAGACGCCCCCGATAGCGCCACCGCCTTGATGATGGTGCTGACCACCGTGCCGGTCGTACCTCCCGGATCCAGAATGGTCTACTCGGACCTCAACGCCATTCTGCTCGGTGAAATCGTGCGCCGCGTCAGCGGGCTTCCGCTCGACATGTTCGTGACACGGGAGGTCTATAAGCCGCTCGCGCTCGATCAGGCGATGCTGTTCCGGCCGCCGAAGAAGCTCGAGCCGCGCATCGCGCCGACAGGACTGTGGCATGGGCATCCGATCGCCGGCGTCGTGAACGATCCGAACGCCGCCCGCCTGGGTGGTGTGGCTGGCCATGCGGGCCTCTTCGCCACGGCTCAGGGACTCGCTCGCTTCGCGCAATTCATGCTGAACAAGGGGACGGCGCCGGGCGACGGCCGCATTGTCAAACGGGAGACGGTGGAGCAATTCACGCTGATTGCCGTTCCGGCGCGGCGCGGCGTCAGCGCGCGCACCCTCGGTTGGGAGGCGCTACCTACCGGCGAAGAGACATCCAGCGCCGGGACGGTGTTCGGCCCGCACAGCTACGGGCATACCGGTTGGACGGGGACATCGCTGTGGATCGATCCGGACCGCGACGTGTTCGTGTTGCTGCTGACGAATCGTGCGTTCGACCCACGTACGCGTGGATCGTTTACGAAACTCAAGCAGATTCGCGGACGCGTCGCCGACGCCGCGGCTCGTGCCGTCGATGCCGGCCGTTGATCGCGCACGGCCGGCGCAGCCAACGCTGATCTACGACGGCGAATGCGGGCTGTGCCAGCAGGCCGTGGCCACTCTGAAACGGTGGGACCGCGAACACGCCCTTCGCTACGTGCCGTTTCAGGACAGCGCCGCTGTTTCCCAGTTCGGTATCGCATTGCCGGCACTCGCGGCGGCGATGCATCTCGTGCTTCCCGATGGTCGCGTGTATCCCGGCGCAGACGCCGTTCCCGAGCTGATGCGGTTGCTTCCCGGCAAGGGCTGGGTGGCCACACTGTTCGACATTCCCGGCGTTGCGCCGCTCGCTCGGAAGATCTACGCCCGCATCGCGCTGCGGCGGCATTGTCTGGTGCGTGGTTTGGAGGGTCGCTAGGTTGCTACTCGTGACGACTGCTGTGCTCAACGCCGATATGGCTCGCCAGGCCTTGCGTCAGGTCAAGGATCCCGAGCTCGACATGAACATCGTCGACTTGGGGCTCGTGTATGATGTCGAGGTCGACGGCGGGCTGGTCCGCATCACCATGACCCTGACCTCGCCCGGTTGTCCCGCCGGTCCGATGATTACGAATGACATTTATAAGGTGGTGCGCGCGCTCGAAGGCGTGAAAGATGTGGACATCGATATCGTGTGGGAGCCGTACTGGACGCCGGAGCGGATCGATCCGAAGATCCGCGCGATGATGGGGTTCTAACGCAGCGCTTCGAGAAACGCCTCTCCCAGAACGTCGATTTGCCACCGCCGTAGTTCGGGAATCTGATCGAGCGCCCCGCGCGTTGCGGGGCGCGCTCGCGCAACCGCCTCCAACGTCGTTCTGCCGCACAACACTCCAGGATCCAGTGCCCGCTCGAGGGCGATACGATTGCGCGCCGCTTTGAGGCGCTCCAGCCGCATGTCGAATCCGGGGTCTTTGGCCGGGCGCACGCGTCGCTCGAGGCGCGGCAGCTCGGCATCGGGCAGCTGCTTGGCCTGCGCGACGCCAGCGAGCAGCGCGTCGCCGTAACGGCGCGCCAACGATGCCGGCACCTCACGGAGCTGCCCGAGCTCCGCGGACGAGGTGGGGAGGGCGCGACTCACCGCGAGCAGCGAGTCGTTGCCGATGATTCGGAAGGGTGCTTTGTCGTCTCGTTCGGCGACAGTATCCCGCCAGCGATGCAACAGTCGTAGCGCAGCGAGGCTGCGCGGTGCGAGTCCTCGCGCACCTTTGAGCCGCAAGTACGTGTCCTCGTCGCCTCCGACGGGCACACCGGTCCAACGCAGCGACTCGAGCTGCTTGAACTCCTCGACAGCCCAGGTGAGGCGCCCCAGACTCTCGAGTTGCCGCTCCAACGCGTCGCGCAGCGCCAGGAGGTGCTGGGTGTCCGCGGCGGCATAGTCGAGCATGGGTGGAGGCAGCGGCCGGCGTGACCAGTCGGCCTTTTGATGCTCCTTGTCGAGCTTCACGCCTACGTATTTCTCCACGAGGGCCCCCAAGCCGATCGCCGGCTCACCCACCAGCTGGGCTGCAATGCGCGTGTCGAAGAGGTGCACGGCGTGAAACCCGTAGTCGCGATCGAGCACCCGGAGATCGTAATCGGCGTCATGAAAGACTTTTTCGATATGCGGGTCGGCCAGGAGTGCGCCGAAGGGGGCGAGGTCTGAGATGGCGAGCGGATCGATCAGCGCGGTCTCGGTCCGGCCGGAGACCTGGAGGAGATAGATGCGGTCGCGGAAGCGATGAAAGCTGGCTGCTTCGGTGTCGACGGCGAGGCGGGGTTCGCGACGCAGCGCGCCGGCGACCTCGGCGAGTGCCTGCGGCGTCGCAACGTAGCGGGCCGTCACTCCTCCTTTCCTAGCGCCTCCATGCCGGCGGCGATCTCTTCCAGCGCCTTCGCCAACGTCTTGTAGAATTCCGGATCGGGAGCCTGAGGGGCTCCGCCGAACGGGTCGCCCGCGCATTTGCGGGCGGCGCGCGCCGCATGACGAATGTAATCGGTGGCAACTTGCATGGATCGCTCCGCAGTGTTGGCCACAAAGATACGCGAGGCCCTCGCGCCGTGCAGTCTCGCGACGTGGCCGACGCCACTCGAGGCGCAGCCCGCCCTCGCGCGCGCGCTCGGCTTGGAGGCGTTGTGGCTCAAGCGCGAGGACCTCATGGGCGGCAACAAGGTGCGCGGTCTCGAGTTTCTGTTATCGCACGCGCCCGCGCGCTCGGTCTTTGTCACGATCGGGGGAACGGGATCGACGCACTGCCTGGCGACCGCCCGGCATGCCAAAGCTCGAGGGTTCCGCACGGCGGTGGCGCTCTTTCCTCAGCCCGAGACGGACGCCAGCCGGATGGTGGCAACCGCGACGGCGGCGATCGCCGATCGCGTGTTTCGCGCGTCGCGGCTCGTCACGTTTCCCTGGGCCGTGCTGCGCGCCTGGCGCGCGGCGCATCACCTCGGCGCGGGCAAGCCGCGGTGGATCGCCGGTGGTGGCGCCGAGTCGCGCGCGGTGATCGGTCATCTCCTTGCAGCGCTCGAGCTGGCCAGTCAACTCCCTGAGCCGCCCGACACGATTGTCGTACCACTCGGCACCGGTGGAACCGCCGCCGGCATCGCACTCGGCATCGCGTGGCTCGGTTGGAGCACGCAGGTCGTCGGCGTGC
This sequence comes from uncultured Gemmatimonadales bacterium, assembly GCA_963704805.1. Taxonomy (GTDB): domain Bacteria; phylum Gemmatimonadota; class Gemmatimonadetes; order Gemmatimonadales; family GWC2-71-9; genus 20CM-2-65-7. The sequence continues at coordinate 266,065 of CAVPHS010000001.1, forward strand.
GCGTCGCTCCGCGCATTGCGGCTAACCGATGGAGAACGCTGCGACTCGCTCGAGCAGCGGCAGCGCTCTTGCGTCGAGCCGGCGTGGACTTCACGGTGCCGCGCGCCGCGTTGCGTGTGCGGGTCGTCGATGCCATGGGACGGGGTTACGGTCATCCGACGCCCGCGGGGGAACGCGCACGCGCCATCGCAGACGCACACGGCGTGCGTCTCGATCCGACATACGGCGCGAAGGCATTCAGCTTCTTCCTGCAACGTACGACGCGCAACGTACAACGCGCAGTCTTCTGGCATACATTCGCGTGGCCATGACCGCCGTTCTCTTCATTCACGGCTTTCCGTTCGACCACTCGATGTGGCGCCATCAGGTCGCGGCGTTGTCGCGCTGGCGTTGCATCGCTCCTGACTTGCGAGGGGCCGGTGCGTCGCCTGGCCCGGATGCCGCAGCCGAGTATTCGGTCGCTGTCTACGCGAACGATTTGATCGAACGACTCGATGCGCTGGAGATTCGTGAGGCAGTGATCTGCGGACTGTCGATGGGTGGCTATATCGCATTCGAGCTGCTGCGGAGTCATCCGGCGCGCGTGCGCGCAGCGATCCTGTGCAACACCAAAGCGGCCGCGGATAGCGAGACGGCGAAGCGCGATCGTGACACGATGGCGGTGCTCGCCCAGCAGCGCGGTGCCGGCGCGATCGCCGAACAGCTGCTGCCGAAGCTGCTCTCCCGCAGCACCTCGGAGCAACGCCCGGAAGTGGCAAGAGAAGTGCGCGAGATGATGGCCCGCGCGCCGGTACGGGGAATTGTGGGTGCGCTGCACGCGTTGCGCGAACGTCCTGACTCGACGCCGTTGCTGCGCACGATTCAGGTGCCGGTCCTGGTTGTCGCTGGTGCGGAGGACGTGATCGCGCCCGCCGAGGGTATGCGAGAGATGGCGCGCGCCATTCCTGGCGCAGAGTTCGTGATGATTGCCGAGGCGGGGCATGTCGCCCCGCTGGAGCAACCCCGCGCGGTCAATGCGGCCGTAACTGCGTTTCTGACGAAGCTCGGTTAGGCGCCTTTGCGCTGCGGCTTGCCGGGCGGGTTCTCGCTCTGGAAGACATCGCGGTTCTTGGCGATGTAGTCCTTCCACTGGGGCGGCGTGTCCTCTTCGGGGAAGATCGCGGTGACGGGGCACTCGGGTTCGCACGCACCGCAGTCGATGCACTCGTCCGGGTGGATGTACAGCATGTCCGGACCTTCGTAGATGCAGTCCACCGGGCAGACGTCAACGCAGGAGCGGTCTTTGACGTTGATGCAGGGCTCGGCGATGATGTACGGCATTCTGCTCCTTCAACTGGGGAATTCGCGGTGCGTTTGGACGGCGAATGGCAAACCTAGACTGGTGGTTACCTCAGTCAAGGGACCATGGAGTATCTAAGATACCGACTGGTATCTAATTCAGGGCTGTGACCGGGATCGGAAGAGTCGCAAGCGCCGTCAGCACTCCTATCAGCAGCAGGTACTCGAGCAATGTGCGGCGGTCGGGTTGGGCGGGGGCATTGCGGCCCAGCGCCGCGATCGCCGCGACGATCAACAAAAGCAGCAGGATCCCTTTGCCACCCAACAACCATGCCGCGGCAATGCCCGTCACCGCCACCCAGCGCTGCCCTCGCGTCAAGGCTTTGAACCCGTGTGCGCCGTCAAGCTGCCAGATGGGTGCCAGGTTGAACAGGTTGAGCCATGCATTGACCTCGGCGAGTGCGCCCCACGCCGGTGAACCAGTCAGCAGATAGAGGAGGAAGCAAGCAAGCGCGGCTCCCATTCCCCACATCGGCCCCGCCAGCCCCACGCGAGCCTCAGCGACGACATCCTGCGGATAGAATCGGGCGCGAATGAAGGCGCCGACGCCGGGAATGAACATCGGTGCCGTCGCCGGGATGCCGTAGTGCCGCAGCATCGCCACGTGACCCATTTCGTGAATGTAGATCCCTAGGACCAGGCCGAGCGCCCACTTCCAGCCGAACGCCTGCCAGTACACGCCCAGTGTGAGCACCATCGAGAACAGTGTTCCCAGCTTTGTGAAGCCAAGGAGGAGCAGCTTTCCTTTTGTAAGCAGGAACGCGATGGCGAGCTTGAATTTCCAGAGAAGCAGCGCGATGGCGCCGAGGATGCCGCTGCGCTTGGCCCATGGCGGCTTGTGCTCGACAGTCGTGGTAGTGCCCTGGCGGCCCAGTTCCGCGATACGCTCTACGATGACGGCGTGTTGGCGGCTGTGCGGGGGCAGGAGATCGAGAGCGCTGCGCCAAGCGACCAGCGCGTCCGTGAACGAGCCGGTTCGCTCATGCTGCTCCGCCAGTCCGGCCAGCTCCTTGAGCTGATGCGAGTGGCGGAGCCAGCCGCACGCCGGGCAGGCCAACAGCGCGGCAGCGACTTCGGTGCCGCACTCTGGGCAGGCGATTACCCCGCGCGGATCTATGCTCGCGCGGCGGTCATCGAGACCTGATGCGGTCCCGAGACTTGCAATACCGTCCGGCGATTCAGTTTCCATGCTTCATAGAGCGCGAATCCAATGATGACGATGCCGAGGACGTTCTCAATGCCGGCCAGGAACGGCGTCGCGTACAGCAGAGCAAGCAACACCGCGATGCCGATGCCGATGCCCAGAGGGCCGGCCTTCTTAAGGGACGTTACGACCGCGGAATCAGTCGCAGGCGCGTTGTCCGGTGGATTGGACGCGGGTGCGACCGCCGGATCGGAAGCGGGCGTGACCGCCGTTTGTGTGGCGGGACGCGTCCGTTCGTTGCGGATCCCTTCGAGAATGAAGGGAACGTATGAGGTCACGATTGCCGTATAGGTCAGGAAGATCGCGAGTGTTTGATAGCGCCAGCCGCCCCGCCCATTCGATCCTTTGCGAACAGCACTGCCGACAACCAATCCGACGATGACTGCCAGAATGCCCCATTGGGCCTCCGTCGCCTTGAGTACCGCGTACCAAATGAGCGAACAGAGGATCGTCGCCAGTATTCCGAGGACGAGCGCCTTCCCGAAGCGCCCCGCGGAGCCGCCGCGGTTCCAGTCTGCTAGAATGCGGCTGCGGCAGCGCAAGCAGACAACCCGCGTGTTCACGGTGAAATAGGTCGACTCCAACAGACTCCCGCAGTTCGAGCACGCCATCCTGCCGCTCGCAGCCGCTGCTCCCACCGCAGGCTCAAGCCGGTCGAACTGGAGATTGTCGTGGTCTGCCATATAGTGGCTCCCAGCTGGGTTAGGCTGTGGGCGCCACAAATGGGGTAATGGGTCGCTGCGCCGCAAGTCTTTTCGTCACCTTGCACAGGCGATTCCTGCCAGTAGCTCAGGTACTCACGGGTATCAAATCTTGGCTGATTCGAGCGTAGGCCCGTACGGGAAAGCTCCCCATCCCTTTCACCTTTAGCGGGACCGCAGAGAACGTAAAGCTGCCGCGATCCGGCAATGCGGCAAGGTTCGTCAAATGCTCCACGATCGCGACGTTTGCGCCGAGGAGGGCAGTATGGGCTGGACGCGCGCCGTCCTTGTCGTCATCGATGTTGAGCGAATCGATGCCAACGAGCGCGGCCCCGGCGTGCGCGAGATGCTCGGCTGCCGCCCGTGTCAGAAATGGATGCTCCCCGGCGGAATACGTATCCGTGCGCCAATGAACGTCCCAACCGGTGTGCACCAAAACGGCTTTTCCGTTGACCGGGAGTCCCGAGAACCAGTCGACGTCGATCGCTCGGCTGGCACGGCTGTTCGCGCGCACCAGCACGCCGGGCAAATCGGCTACGGCTTCCAACCGATATCCGGCGACGTCGAACCCATCTTCATAACGATGGAACGGCGCATCGATGTAGGTCCCGGTGTTGGCGAGCAGATCGATTTTGCCGATCTGGAATGTCGTTCCCGCGGCGTAGCGAGTGCTTGAGGCCTGGCGCGTGAGCCAATCACTGATCGCCGGCGCGGGAAGGCCCCTATAGGTGACCATCCCGTGCTCAATCTCGTGACTCAAGTCGATTAGGCGGGCCATACGCGAGCCAACGCTTTCAGCAGCTGGCTTTCGGGGGTCGATCCGTCCGGGGCCTCAGAGAGGACAATGGCGAGCCGCCGCCGCAGCAGCGGATCGCGGGTCGCCTGAGCCGCAAACTGGACGGTGAGGGGAATGAACCAGGGGGCCTGCCGAGCACCGGATCCCGCGCGGGCGACAGCCGCATATTGCTCGAACAGAGCGAGGAGAAAGGCGCCTTTAGAGGGGAAATGGCGGTAGATGGCGCCCTTTGTGAATCCCGCCGCCAGTGCCACTTCGTCGAGGGTGGCGAGCTCGAAGCCGCGCTCGGAGAACAGCTCAAGGCCGGCCGCGACGAGCAACGCACGTGTTTCCGTCTTGCGCCGCTGGTGAATGATTCCCACGAGTATCTACGATACTCATTAGCACCTATCGCGCAAGCCGTCAGCTCTGCTTCTTTGGGTTGAAGGGAATGGCCCTCTTGAGGGAGTGAGCGTGTTCGAGACCACCACCGCTCCGCCATTACCGACCGTACTCGCGGTCATTGCGGGATGGTATCTCATCGTTCCGCTTCTTGTTTGGAAGAACCTTCCGCGGGGAAAGGCGTGGCAGGCGGAGCCATTCGACCCGGGGCGGCACCACACGGCACCGCAGCTCACGGAGTTTCTGCGTGCCAATACCGGTCAGCTGGTAGACGCCGGTTTTCGGCAAGTCGGCGACCTCATTCAACACAGCCCCGTAACCACCACGCGAGTCGTCGTGCTCGCGCATCCCGATGGCGTAGTGGCAACGGTCGTGGCGCTCCAGGCTCACAGGATCGGCAAAACGGTAGACACGAACGTCGCGCTTGTGGAATTCACGGCGCTGCTGACGACTGGCACGATAGTGGACGTCAACAACTCACCCTCGTTGCCCATCTTTGCGCCACTCTCAAATCATGTCGTTTACCGGTTTCCCCAGGTACCTGACCCGCTACGTCTCTACCGCATCTTTCAGTTGATCATGCGACGCACCTTCGGCTCCGCCACGCTCACACAACCGGATGTGGCCGATCCGGTCCAATACATCAAACGGGCCACCGAGCAAGAGTACCAGCGCCAGGTTGATACCGGATACTACCGATTCGACGAGCGGACCAATGAGTACGTCATGACGCTGAAAGGCGGGTACCTCACGGCGTGGAAGCTCATGATTCCGTTCAGATGGATCCGCGCGGCCTTGCTCACGCGAAAATCGCGCGCGCTGCTCCAAGAGATCGGAATGGTGAGCGCGGAGGCTAGTTCGCCAGCGCGCGCACCACATGCGTGAGCCCGTCCACCACCCGCGCCATGCGATCGTAATCCAGCTTGTCGGGCGTATCCTGCGGCGTGTGGTAGAAGGGATAGCGATACGGCGCGGTGTCGGTGATCATGATCGCGGGGTAGCCTTCCCTCCAGAACGACCAATGATCTGACCACCACACACCCGGCACCCACGATGGCGCGGCCGCGCCCTGCGTCGGGAACGTGGCGTGCGTGCGAAACGCGTCGATCGCGCGGTGGAGCAGGGGACGCGATTTGAGATTGGACACGAACCCGATGAAGTCACCGACATCGGGATACGCGAGGTTCAGGGGGAATGGGTAGCGCTGGCTCCCCTTCTCCGTGTCGTAATACCCGATCGACTCGATGGACATCATTGCGACGATCTGCTCGTTGCGCTGGCGCGCGGCGGTCGCGTAATGCCGGCTGCCCATCGCGGCCGTGGGAAATGACGGCGGCTCTTCGTTGGGAAATAATACAAACCGAATGGTCCGAGCCTGTGGCGTTCCGGCAAAGAGTCGTGCCAGCTCGAGCACCCCGGCGACGCCGCTCGCGTTGTCATCGGCACCCGGCGCTTCTTCTGCACTGTCGTAGTGCGCGCCCACGACGACGACCTCCTGGGGCCGGCTGGCTCCTGTGAGCGTCGCCTCGAGGTTACGCCACACCAATCCACGCGCGCTGTACTCGTGTGGGACAACTCGGTAGCCGAGCTGCGTGAGCGTGCGTTCGATGTACGCCGCTGCGCGTTCCACGTTGCGGTAGCTCTGGTCGCTGCGGACGCCGATGTCCTGCGCCAGCGTGCGCACGTGACGCTCGAGCGCGTCACGCAGCTGTCGCTGGTCTGGAGTGAGCGCGGCAAGAGGCCCGCGGAACGTTGGTCCCGGCATCTTCACCGTGAACAACCAGATGACCAGGAACAGCAGCGGCAGGATGCCGGTGATGGCGAGCATGCGGATCCGTCCCCAGCGAGTGCGCGGTACGATGGCCATGCGCATCGGCCTAAGATAGCTTCCAGACGATCCCCTCTCGGAGCACCGATGGCCGTCCGTCGCTGTCTGCTCATCGCCCTACTCGTTCTTCCCACGAGCCTCGCTGCACAACGCACTCAGAAGCCCGCGCTGCACGGCCGGCATTGGGTCGCGATCACCGGAAAGCCACTCGGCGCTGAAGCGGGCGCCATGATGTTCCAGAAGGGTGGCAATGCCGTGGACGCGGCGTGCGCGATGCTCGCGGCCGTGACGACGATGTGGGATGTGCTGTCATGGGGCGGCGAGACGCAGGCGCTGATTTACAATCCGCAAACGAAAAAAGTCATCGCGATCAACGCCCTCGGCGTCGCCCCCACGGGCGCGACGGTGGATTTCTACCGCTCCAAGGGAATGCACTTCCCACCAGAGTATGGCCCGCTCGCGGCCATCACCCCCGGCACGCCCGGGGGACTCATGGTCATGCTCGCGGAGTACGGCAAGCTGAGCCTGCGCGAGGTCCTCGAGCCGGCGATTCGCATGGCCGACGGCTACCCGATCGACGAGGAGACCGCGAATTCGATCGAGCGGCAAAAGCGCTGGATCAAGCAATGGCGCTATGCGCGCGCGGTGATGCTGCCGCACGCCGGCGAAGCGCGTGAGGCTCCGGAAGCGGGCGAGATCTTCCGCCAGGCCGATCTCGCGGCGACGCTGCGCAAGCTCGTCGAGGCAGAGCAACAGGCGCTACGCAGCGGGAAAAGCCGGCGGGAGGCGATCATGGCGGCCTACGATCGGTTTTATCGCCGCGACATCGCGCAGGAGTTCGTCCGCGGACTGCAGGAGGAAGGGGGCCTCATTACCCTGGCCGATTTGGCCAACTGGCGGGTGAAAACAGAAGAGCCAGTAATGACACAGTATCGCGGCATCGACGTGTACAAGCTGCAGCCTTGGTCGCAGGGACCGGTGTTGTTACAAGCCCTGAACATCCTCGAGAACTTCGATTTGAAGGCGATGGGCTACAACAGCACGCGCTACATCCACACGCTGTATCAGACGATGAACCTGGCGTTCGCCGATCGCGACTTCTACTACGGCGATCCCGCGTTCCCACCGGAGGAGCCGATCCGCGGGCTGCTGTCGAAGGACTACGCGCGCCAGCGCGCCCAACTGATCAAGCCGGACCACAACGATCCTGATATCAAGCCCGGCGATCCGTACCCATTCCAGGGCGGCACCAACCCGTATTTGCCGCTGCTCCAGCAATGGTCTCCGCGACCGGCCAGCACGACGTCCACGCAGGACGACGCGGCGGCGCTCGCGGCGTTTGATGAAGCGTTCCGACGCGGTACGACGTCGATTGAAGCGGCCGACACATCTGGGTGGGTGGTATCGGTGACGCCGTCGGGTGGTTGGATTCCCGCGGTGATCGCGGGGCATACCGGAATCGGGGTGAGCCAGCGCGCCCAACAGTTTGTCGTCGACAGCACCGACAACCCGTTCAACGTGATTGCGCCTGGGAAGCGGCCGCGCGTGACGCTCACACCCAGCCTGGCGTTGAAGGACGGCAAGCCGTTCCTCGCATTCGCCGTGCAAGGCGGCGACACGCAGGATCAGAACCTGCTGCAGTTCTTCTTGAACTTCGTGGAATTCGGGATGGACGTGCAGCAGGCGGTGGAAGCGGCGAACATCACCAGCTATCAGATGCGCAATTCGTTCGGCGATCATAAGTCGGAGCCCGGTCGCCTGACGTTGCGCGACGATACCCCGTCATGGGTACGGCATGAGCTGCGCTCCATGGGTTACCGGCTCGACTTCGACGACCGTACCTCCGGGCCGATCAATGCGATCTTTTTCGATTGGAAGCACGGGTCGTTCTGGGGTGGATCGTCGAACCATGGGGATGACTACGGCATTGCATGGTAGCCGTTATGACGTTTGGGGCGGTCGCCCTTTAGCGTAACGCACGATGACGGCAATTTAATCATTGCGTTACTCTCGAGCCCACATGACAATCAGCCGCGCGCGCTTCCTGCGACCGATCGCGCTTGTCGCGATTGCGTTCGTCGCCTGCGACTCACCATCGCCGTTCGAGCCGCGCGGCGATGGCGAACGGGTCCCGATCGGGCAGGTCATCCAGGACTCCATTACATCGAACGCACTGCGGCGGTATTCGCTCGCGGCCGAGGCCGACGAAGAGTACGTCGTGTACCTCGAGGCGCTTTCGGGAAGTGTCAGCTTCACGGTGCGCGATTCACTAGGCCAGAACACTACCGCGTTCGTGTCAGCAACCCCGGGAGGCCCCGGTCTGCAACAGAACGCGAGTAACACCATCTTCGGCGGCGCTCAGGGCAGGATCTACCAGCTGATCGCCCAGGCGGTCCCCGCTGGAAGCAAAACCCACTTTCGTTTTCTCGTGTACCGCGTTAATCGCAGTCCCGAGGGAAGTGCGCCGTTCCTCAGTATGGGGGATACGGTTTCGAGCGAGACCATCGATCCCGACGTCGATGCCGACGACTTCATCATGCATGGCAGCGCCGGTCAGTACTGGGTTACGGGCGTGGAGGCGTTGGGACCTGCGGGATCGGGTGCGGTCGGGTTGGTGGTTTCGGGCGCCAGCGATCTCAGCATTGTCGGATTGGCCGGTGCTGTCGCCGGCGCGCCCGCCGTGACCACCGGCCGTACGTTCTTTCCCACGACGCAGGACTATCGCTTCACGTTCCGCGCGATCACCAGCAACCTGTATCCTCGATACACAGGCCCTTATCGATTCTGGACGTACCTCATCAATCGCGCGCCGGAACATCGCTCGGCAGCGATTACCCTCAACACGGAAGTCGCGGGTGAGTCAATTGACCGGCCGGGTGACGTCGACGAATTCACATTCCAAGCCGCGGCGGGCACAGAGTTCGACGTCTTTTTCCAGGCGGCTCGGCAATTTCAACAGCTCGAGGTCCTGGCGCCCGGCGAGCAGTCGATTGCCGTTGTAGTGAACGTCGCCTCGGACACCGGTTTGTTCGAGCGAGCGACGGGCCGGTTCCGGGTGACGACCAGTGGGCAGCACGTCATTCGCGTCACCGGGACGGAAAGTCAACGACTCGATGACACGGGATCGTATCGGTTCTATGTCTATCAGGTGGATCCCCGGCCGGAGCACCGGGCGGCTGGCATCGCGCCGGGTGATACGGTAGCCGGCGAGTCGATCGATCGGCCAGGTGACGTGGATGAGTTCACCTTTTCGGGTGCACCCGGACAGGAATACACAGCGTTTCTTCAGGCGCTGAATGGCTCGCCTGAGACGAAGCTCGAGCTCGGTGTGCTGGACCCGGGTGGGACGCTGCAGCGCATTACTCAGAGCTTCGGGAATGACAGCAGCCTCCTGCTCCAGGTGACCGGCCGCTTCACGCTTGCGAGCGCGGGGACCTACCGGCTGCGCGTCACGGGGGAGCTCTCCTCGACCGCCCGCGATGTTGGAGCCTACCGCCTCTTCCTTTACCGGGTGAATCGCAAGCCGGAAACGGCCCCGCAGACTCTGGCCCTCGGTGACTCGGTAGTCGGAGAGGCCATCGATGTCCCGGGGGATGTCGATGAGTTCACGGTCGTGGTCGCCGATACGGTCGGAGTCGAGCTGGTGGGGCAAGTGGACGCCACGCCTGAGGCCGGGACGGCAGTGCTCGTGCAAATACGCAGCGCCGACGACACAACTCTCGCCGGCTTGTACGCGACGACCGCGCCCACAGAAGCGGGGCGCGTCCAGCTCGGCCCTGGGACGTACACGGTGCGCGTCGACGTCACGCACTACGCTGACCGGCCGACGTTCCGCGGTACCTACCGGCTGTGGCTGTACCGATTCGCGTACACACCGGAGCAGCGTTCCGACACTTTTGCCATCGGCGATACCATCAGCCAGGAAGTAATCGATCCCTGGGGCGACGTCGATCGGTTCCAGTTCTACGGGCTCGCAGGACAACACATCAACGTTGCGCTTCAGGGACAGGCATCGGCGGGACAGGGCTTCCAGGCATGGATCTCGGGTCCGGGTGGCGAGCCGGTCTGGACGTTCGCGTCCGTAAGCAGCTCGGCATCCGACGCGAGTCTGCGCGACCATCAGACGACGCGGCTCGATCTGCCCGTGACGGGCTGGTATCACATCGAGATGACTGGATTCGGATCGACGCGGGGCGCGTACCGGCTCTTGGTGGAGTTGCTCAGCCCGGCGCCTGAAACCGCCGGCTCAACGCTCGTGCCCGGTGACTCGGTGGCGACCGAGGCCATCGACGCGCCAGGTGACTGGGACGAATTCACCGTGAATGCGCCTCCCGGGTCCGACGTGGGTATGATCGTTCACGGCACGGCTGGGCCGCCCTACCCGACGATCCGCATCCTTCATTCAGATACGCAGGACACTCTGTCCGGTACCGTCGCCCAGGGTGAGCGGGTTCTCGGACCGATTACGGTACTTGCCAGCGGCCGCGTTCGGATCGCGGTTTTCGAGCCCGCGCCCTTCGTGCGGTTTTGCCATGATGCCACGTGCGCGGGAATCTTTGGTCTTCTCGGTCCCTACAGATTCCGCGTGATTCCGATCAACCGCGCCCCAGAAAACGTCACAGCCCCCTATACCATCGGCGACACCGTCCGCGGCGAAGCGATCGACCCTCTGGGTGACGTGGATGAGTTCACCTCAGTGGGCACACCCGGTGAGCGCCTCACGGCTGAGTATCGGTTAACGGCCGATCCAGTGCCGTTCGGGGGTCTCATCTCCCTGCACATCGTCGATCCTGCTACCGGTGCGACTCTGGTGGGTGGCGGCGCGGCGGTGTTCAGATCCGATTCAGCGTTCTTTTCTCCAGGATCGTTCGTCGTTCCCGCTTCCGGCGCCTTCGTGATCCGGATGCGAAGCGGTGGGTTTGCCTTGCCTGAGACTGAGCACGGCACGGCGCCCTATGAATTCGTCGTGAGGCGCTGAGCCGACCCGAAGCCTTGACACCTATCGGGCGGGCGGAGTATATCCCAATCCATGAGGCGCACGTCTTCGCACCGGCATCACCACGGTCACTCGGTCCACGGGGGATAGCCGGAGGCGTATAGCAGTTTGAGTTCATCACCGACGCCGGCCCCCCCAGGGCCGGCGTCGTGCTTTAGGGCGACGTCGCGTGACCTGGGGGACTCCGGTTCGGCCAACGCGGAGTCGACAGATGTCCAGATTCGAAGATTGCATAACCCCGTTTCGTCTCGGTCTGCCCAAAGGCCGAATGGAGCAGGGCGTCTTGACCCTCCTCGCCGACGCCGGCATTCGCGTGCGCCCCAGCGCGCGCGGCTATCGTCCCGATGTCTCGCTCCCGGGTGCCGAGGCGAAGATGCTGAAGCCCCAGAACATCGTGGAGATGTTGGCCGTCGGCAGCCGCGACGCGGGATTTGCCGGCGCCGACTGGGTGGCCGAGCTGCAGGCGGACGTCGTGGAGCTGCTCGATACGGGACTCGACGCCGTGCAGCTCGTGGCTGCCGCGCCGACCACGCTCGTCACCGACGGCGGCGGGCTCCCAGCCCGCCGCCTGCTCGTGGCGACGGAGTATGAGCGACTCGGTCGCGGCTGGATCGAGTCGCGCGGGCTCGACGCCGCGTTGATCCGCTCGTACGGCGCGACCGAGGTGTTCCCGCCGGAAGATGCCGACGTAATCGTGGACAACACGGCGACCGGCGCGACGCTCGAAGCGAACGGGCTCACGGTGGTGGACGTGCTGATGCGCTCGTCGACCAGGTTCTACGCGAACCCGGCCGCGCTCGACGATCCCGAAAAACGCGGGCGCCTTGAAGACCTGACGCTCCTACTGCGCTCGGTCCTCGAGGCGCGCCGCCGCGTCATGCTCGAGGTCAACGCGACGGCTGAGTGTCTCGACGCGGTCGTGTCGGCGCTGCCCGCGATGCGGCGACCGACCGTCGCGCCCCTGTTCGGCGCCGCTGGATACGCCGTAAAAGCCGCGGTGCCGCGCAGCGAGCTGCCGCGCGTGATCCCCGCCGTCAAGGCCGCAGGTGGGACCGATGTCGTCGTGTCCGCCATGACGCAGATCGTTCCATGAGCTCTGGGATCACGGAGCGCGGACTCTCCTCCCGCGTCCAGCCGAGCTCGGCATACACACGTCCCCAGATCGGGCGCCCGGGCATGCTCCGCCTCGACAGCAACGAGGGGGTCTCGTCCTCACCCGAGTTGCTCGCCGAGCTCGCGACCACCGGCGTCGAGCTGCTGCGTCGTTACCCCGACGTCGCGCCACTCGAGCAAGCACTCGCGGCGATGTTGGGAGTGAACGCCGATCAGGTGATTGTCACAGCCGGGGCGGACGAGGCGATCGACCGCATCTGTCGGGCCTATCTCGAGCCGGGACGCACGCTGCTCCTGCCCGACCCCACCTTCGACATGTTCGACCGCTTCGCGGCGCTCGCCAACGGGGACGTGACCCGTGTGCCGTGGACGGCGGACGCCTTTCCCACCGCCGCTTTCGAGTCACAAATGGATGCGAGGACCGCGGTCGTCGCGATTGTCTCGCCCAATAACCCGACCGGCGGCGCTGCAACGCTCGCCGACGTGCGCCGCATTGCCGCGAAAGCGTCGAATGCGCTGATCCTTGTAGATCACGCGTACGTCGAGTATGCCGATGATGATCTCACGCTCGGCGTGTTGGACCTGCCCAACGTCGTGGTCGTGCGCACGCTGTCCAAGGCGTGGGGCCTGGCGGGCTGCCGCATCGGCTACGCCGTGGGCGACGCGTCGGTGATTGGCGTGCTGCGCGCGGCGGGTGCGCCATATCCCGTCGCGGGGCCGTCGATCGCGCTGGCGCTGGCGCGCCTGGAGAACGGCATCGCGTCATTGCGCCCGCACGTCACACGCATTCGCGAGGAGCGCGCCGCGCTGACGGCGCAGCTCACCGCACGCGGCACGCGCGTCCGGGGGTCGCAGGCGAATTTTGTACTGGCCGACTTTGGGACGCGCGCGCCGTTTGTGTGGGCAGCGCTGCGGGCTCAAAACGTTCTGGTGCGCGACTTCCCCGACCGTCCGTCGCTCGTGGGGCAGCTGAGAATCACGCTGCCGGGCGACGCGCGCGACTTCGCGCAGCTCAGCGCCGTGCTCGACATTACCCTCGCGCCAGACGCGCTGGTCTTCGACCTCGACGGCGTGTTGGCCGACGTGCGCGACTCGCAGCGGGCGACGATCATCGAGACCGCGCGGTCCTATGGCGTTACTGTCACCCACGACGACATCGCGGCTGCGATGCGTGCGGGCGATGCGAGCAACGACTGGATCCTCACGCGCCGTTTGCTCGCCGCTCGCGACGTGCGCACCAGCCTGGCCGACGTCACCGCGCGCTTCCAGGCGATCTACCTCGGCACGCCGGCGGGTCCCGGGTTGCGCGAGTGCGAGCGTCTCCTGTGCTCGCACAATTTGCTCGCGGAGCTCGGTACGCGACTGCCCACCGCCATCGTCACCGGACGCCCACGCGACGAGGCCCGGTGGTTTGTCGAACGTGCTGGGATCGCCGGCTCGTTCAAGGCGGTGGTGTGCATGGAGGATGCGCCGGCCAAGCCCGACCCCGCGCCGGTGCGGCTCGCCATGCAGCGCCTCGGCGCACAGCGCGCCTGGATGCTCGGGAATACGCCTGACGACGTGCGCGCGGCACTGAGTGCCGGCGCGCTGCCGCTTGGCATCGTCGCTCCCGGTGACGATGTCGCCGCCACCACCGCCGCCCTGCTCGACGCCGGTGCCGCCCGCGTGCTGCGGGACGTCGCCGAACTCCTGGAGCTTCTACCATGACTCGTACCGCTACTGCCGATCGCGCCACTCGCGAAACATCCGTTCACGTCCAGCTCACGCTCGACGGATCGGGCACCACCGACATTCGCAGCGGGATCGGTTTTCTCGACCACCTGCTCAATGCCCTCGGGCGTCATGCGCGCTTCGATCTGACGCTCGAGTGTCGTGGCGACCTGCACGTGGACGATCATCACAGCGCCGAAGACTGCGCGCTCGTGCTCGGCGAAGCACTCGACCGTGCACTGGGCGAGCGACGCGGCGTGGAGCGCTTCGGCTGGGCCTACGCGCCGCTCGACGAGGCGCTCGCGCGCGCAGTGATCGACTTGTCCGGCAGGCCGTACGCGGACGTGAACCTCGATTTGCGCCGCGACAAGGTCGGAGAGCTGGCGTGCGAGAACATTCCCCACGTCCTGCGCTCGCTCGCGACCGCCGCGCGGATCACGCTGCACGTAGACGTGCTGAAGGGTGACAACGACCATCACAAAGCCGAGGCGGCGTTCAAGGCCGTGGCGCTGGCGCTGCGGCAAGCGGTCGCGCGCACGTCCTCGCAGGATATTCCGTCCACTAAGGGCACGCTGGGGGCGCCGCTCCATGTCTGATGTCGTCATCGTGGACTCAGGGATAGCCAATCTCGCCTCGATCGTTGCTGGATTCGCGCGACTCGATGCGACCGCGGTGGTGACAAGTGATCCGGACGTCGTGCGCCGGGCGCAGCGGCTGGTGCTACCGGGCGTCGGCGCGTTCGAGAGCGGGATGGCGCAGCTCCGCTCGCGGGCACTCGACGACGCGACGCGCGAGGTCGTGGCGCGCGGTACCCCGGTGCTGGCCGTGTGCCTCGGCATGCAGATGCTGTGCGAGGGCAGCGAGGAGTCGCCGGGCGTTTCCGGACTGGGAGTCATCGCGGCGACGTGCCGACGTCTGCCGGATGACGTCCGGGTACCGCACCTCGGCTGGAATCACGTCGCCACAGAGCCTGACGCTCGCTTGATGTCCAGCGGCAATGCCGCGTTCGCGAATTCGTACGCGCTGCTCGAGGCTGTGCCAGGCTGGACTGCCGCGTGGACGACGCATGGACGACGCTTTGTCGCGGGGCTGGAGCGCGAGTCCGTCCTCGCCTGCCAGTTCCATCCCGAGCTGTCGGGAGAATACGGGGCCGCGCTGCTCGAGCGCTGGCTCACTGGACGGCGTGTGACTGGTGCCGCCGTGGCGGCCGGAACCGCTGGTCTGCGCCGGCGGATCGTGCCCTGTCTCGACGTGCGCGACGGACGGGTCGTAAAGGGCATTCGGTTCCAGGGTCTGCGCGACGCGGGTGATCCCGCCGAGCGCGCGGCCCGCTACGAAGCGCAAGGCGCCGATGAGATCGTCGTCCTCGACATCGTCGCGTCGCCGGAGGCGCGCGCCACGCAGCTCGAGACAGTCCGCCGAGTCCGCGCGGTCCTGCGGATTCCTCTCACCGTCGGCGGCGGCGTCCGCAGCGTGGCCGACGCGCGCAGCCTGCTCGCCGCCGGTGCCGACAAGATCAGCGTGAACACCGCGGCAGTGCGCCGGCCCCCGCTGCTGTCGGAGCTGGCCGCCGAGTTCGGACGCCAATGTGTCGTGCTCGCCATCGACGCGCGCCGCGACACGCGGGGGTGGGGGTGGGAGGTGCTCGTGCTTGGCGGCCGCGAAGTCGCGGGCCCGGACGCGGTCGCTTGGGCGCAGGAAGGAGTGCGGCTCGGCGCTGGAGAGATTCTCCTCACCAGCTGGGACCAGGACGGCACGCGCGCAGGACCTGATGTGGCGCTGCTCCGCGCGGTGGCGGACGCCGTGCGCGTGCCGGTGATCGCTTCGGGTGGAATCGGGGGCCGTGCGCACGTCGCCGCCGCGTTCGACGCCGGCGCCGACGCCGTCCTCGCGGCATCGGTCTTCCACGACGACGAGGACACCGTCGACGGCATCAAGGCTGATCTCGCGATCCGCGGGATTCGGGTGCGGCAATGATCGTGCCCAGCATCGACATCATGGACGGACGTGCGGTGCAGCTGCGGCGCGGCAGGGAGTTTGTGCTGGACGGCGGTGATCCCATCGCACGGCTGGAAGAATTCTCTGTCGCGGGCGAGGTGGCCGTCGTCGATCTGGACGCAGCGCTCGGTCGCGGCTCGAACGCCGAGCTGATTCGGAGCCTCGTGCGACGCGCGCCGTGTCGCGTAGGCGGCGGCATTCGCGATTTAGGCAGCGCGCGCCGCTGGCTCGACGCGGGTGCCGTTCAGATCATGATCGGCACCGCCGCGACGCCGGAGTTCTGTGGCGCGCTGCCACGCGAGCGCATCATCGCAGCAGTGGACGCCCAGCGCGGGGAGATCGTGGTTGACGGTTGGCGCCGACAGACGGGCATCCCCGTGCTCGAACGTGTACGCAGTCTCGCGCCGGTTGTCGGCGGATTCCTCTTCACCCAGGTGGAGAAGGAAGGGGAGATGCGTGGGTTCGACGCCGCCGCCGTTGAAGCCGTCCTGCGCGCCGCCGCGGGCGCCCGTGTCATTGCCGCCGGTGGAATCGTGACCGCAGCCGATGTCGCCGCGCTCGATCGCCTCGGAGCCGATGCGCAGGTCGGCATGGCCCTGTACACCGGCACGCTTTCACTCGGTGACGCCGTCGCCGCGCCGCTCGCGAGGCCGTTGGCCGGTGACGTGTGGCCGACCGTCGTCTGCGACGAAGCGGGTCGTACACTTGGTCTCGTGTGGAGCACGCGGGAGTCGGTCGCTCGTGCTGTTGCGGAGCGGCGGGGGATCTACTGGTCGCGCTCACGCGGCGCGCTCTGGGTGAAGGGGGAGACATCCGGCAACACGCAGCGGTTGCTGCGTGTGGACTTGGACTGCGATCGCGACGCGCTGCGCTTCACGGTACAGCAGATGGGTGACGGGTTTTGCCATCTGCATCGTCGCTCCTGCTGGAGCTCCGAGTTCGATCTGCCCGATCTCGAGCGCACCCTCGCTGACCGATTGGCTCGGCCGGTGGCGGGATCGGGAACGGCGCAGTTACTGGGGGACCCCGCGCTCCTCGCGGCGAAACTGCTTGAAGAGGCGGAGGAGCTGGCCCGCGCCGAGTCTCCCGAAAACGTGGTGCGCGAAACCGCTGATGTGCTCTACATGGCACTCGTCGCCCTGGCGCGCGGTGGCGGAACGTTGGCGGACGTGCGCGCCGAGCTCGCACGCCGGCACGGCGCGGTGAGTCGGCGACCGATGGCTCGGAAGACATGAGCGCGCGCTTGCTGCGCCCTCGCGCGGTCGCCGAGCTGACGTGCCGTCGGGCTGCCGGCGCGCCCCCGGAAGCGCTCGCGGCAGCCGCGCCAATCGTGGAGGCCGTGCGTGCGCGAGGCGAAGCGGCGCTGCGCGAGTACGCCGAGCGTTTCGGGGACGTGGTGCCTGGCGGACCACTGTTCCTCGAGCGGGCGCCGCTGCAGCGCGCACTCGCTGACTTACCGGCGGCCGACCGCGCGCGCCTCGAACGGGTAGCCGAGCGAATCCGGGCGTTCGCGGAGGCGCAGAAGCAGGCTCTCGGCGCGGTCACTGTTACGGTGCCGGGTGGCGTGGCCGGCCATTGGATCGCCCCGGTCGACCGCGCCGGTTGCTACGCGCCCGGGGGACGTTATCCGCTGCCGTCGTCCGTTTTGATGACCGCGGTGACCGCGCAGACGGCAGGGGTCAAGGAGATTTGGGTCGCGAGTCCCAAGCCGGGACCCATCACGTTGGCCGCCGCGGCCGTCGCCGGCGCCGACGGCGTGCTCGCCGCGGGCGGCGCTCAGGCGATTGCGGCGCTCGCATTCGGTGCCGGCCCGCTCCCTCCCTGCGACGTGATCGCCGGCCCCGGCAACCGCTATGTGACCGCGGCAAAGCAGCTCGTTGCGGGTCGCGTCGCGATCGACATGCTTGCCGGCCCTTCGGAGCTGGTCGTCTTCGCCGACGCCACGGCCTCTCCCGCCGTCGTCGCCGCCGACCTGCTTGCGCAGGCCGAGCATGATCCCGATGCCGTGCCGGTGCTCGTGACACTCGATCCGACTCATGTCGATCGCGTGGATACGGAGCTGACGCGCCAGATGGCGACACTCTCTACTGCCGCGGTCGCGCGCGCGGCGCTCGCGAACGGCGGGGTCGTGGTGGTGGCGAGCATGGAGGAAGGCATCGCCGCATGCGACGCGCTCACGCCGGAGCATCTCGAGCTCTGCCTGGAGAACGCCGCGGCGGTCGCGCCGCGCCTCGCGCACTACGGTGCGCTGTTCAT
Source organism: uncultured Gemmatimonadales bacterium (assembly GCA_963704805.1). GTDB lineage: Bacteria > Gemmatimonadota > Gemmatimonadetes > Gemmatimonadales > GWC2-71-9 > 20CM-2-65-7. Next base: position 284,386 of record CAVPHS010000001.1, read on the forward strand.
TGGTGCCGGATCGGCGGAGGTGCTCGGGGACTACGGCGCGGGACCGAACCACGTCCTTCCCACCGCAGGCACTGCGCGGTCGAAGGGCGGGCTCTCGGTCTACACGTTCCTGCGGGTTCGGACGTGGCTGCGCATCGATGACGCCGCGGCGGCGCGTCCGCTTGTCGAGGACGCGGTGTGGTTTGGGCGGTCGAAGGACTCGAAGCGCACGCGCGCTCGGCGGAGCGGCGGCTAGATTGATCGATTATGACGCTTGGCGCGTCCGACCTTTCGGAAGGATGAGCCTGCAAGCACCTTAACACCATGCACCTGCCTCGCGCCGCGGCGCTTTGCCTGTGCGTATGCCTTGCCTGCGACAATCCTGTGGAGCCGTTCCAGCCGCAGGGGCAGGGTGAGCTCGTCCCGGTGAACCAGCTGATCGAGGACGCGATCAGCGGTGCCGCGGATCGCAGGTACTCGTTTGAAGTGACGGCACGCGGCGAATACGTCGTACTACTAAAGTCGGTCGGCACGGCTTCGTGGGCCTCACTGTGCTGGATTCACGCGAACGCAGAAGCGTGCTCGCGACGGTGGGATCGGCACCGGGTTCGAACGGCGCATCGAACGATAATCCGTCGACTAACGTTCCTACGAATCTAGCCGGCGTCCTGCTGCTTCAAGCGCAGGTCTTCAACGGCGACACTGCCCAATTCCAGTTCAAGGTCGTGCCGGTCAACACGGCGCCGGAAATCCAACCAAGTCAATTCGTGCTGGGCGACTCGATTACGGGGGAGACGATCGATCCGCGGTACGACACGGACATCTTCACCGCGCACGCCAACGCAGGACAGATCTTCGCAGCGGCGCTGCAGCCGCTCGGCATTGATCCAGGGGGCGTGACGCTCTACATCGAGACAGACGCCGGCCAGCTCGCCGCGTTAGTCCCCGCGTCCGTTGAGCCGCTAATGTCTACGGGGCCAATTCCGGTTTCGGTGTCACAGGACTATCGCTTCGTCGTGCCGATCGGGTTCCATCTCCAGTTCCATCCGACACCGCGGATCGTATCGGGTCTGGACTTACGTGATTGATCCCGCCCCCGAGCATGTCGTCGTGCCGCTCGTGGCGAATACTGTAGTCACAGGGGAGCGAATCGATCAGCCAAACGATATCGATGATTTCACACTCGGTGACACAGTCGGTGCAGAATTCCTGGTCTTCTTGCAGGCATCGCGGCACTACTTCATGCACGTGCGGGATCCTGGAGGCACGCTGATCGGGCCCGGAACCGGCATACAGGTCGATGCGGACACCGTGCTGCTTCATCACGGGCTCGGGTCTATCAAGCTCGATTCGGCGGGGACCTATAGTGTTCGAGTGTTCGAGGTGGCTTTCCGGGAGAATGGCTGCTGGCCGATACGGGAGCATACCGGATGGAGTTCTTGCGCTTGAATCGGTCGCCCGAGACGAGCGCTTCTACAGTACAGGTCGGAGATACTGTCAGCGGCGAGGAGATTTATCCGGCTGGCGACATAGATGAGTTTACGTTGTCGGCTGCGCCGGGCACGCAGCTGAAGCCATGGTTCCGCTTAACGGCGACGCCGATGCCTTCGTACGCCGCCGTGGTGTTCGAAGTGGTCGACCCAGGCACGGGCGTGGTGCTGAGCCAATCTCCCGTGACTGCAACTGCCGGGTTCCACTCAGGGGACGACTTTTAGCATGCCAACGGGCGGTGCAGTGCGGCTGCGATGGGCGGCGCGGACGGCCCCCGTGCGCCGTACGAGTTTACGATCCAGCCTTAGTCGGCGCCGACTGCCTCCCGCGGTCTTTCTTCAGCGGCTCGCGCTTCCCCAGCGACCGCTCGATCTCGCGCGTGATGTGCATCGAGCAGAACTTCGGCCCGCACATCGCGCAAAACTCCGCGCTCTTGAAGTACTCGGCGGGCAGCGCCTCGTCGTGCAGCTCGCGGGCGCGTGCGGGATCGAGCGCCAGCCGGAACTGCTCGTTCCAGTCGAACGCATAGCGCGCGCGTGACAGCGCGTCGTCGCGCTCCGTCGCGCCCGGACGGCGGCGCGCAATGTTGGCCGCGTGCGCCGCGATTTTGTACGCGATCACGCCTTCGCGCACTTCCTCGGCGTTCGGCAGCCCCAGGTGCTCCTTGCGCGTGACGTAGCACAGCATGTCGGCGCCAAACCAGCCGATCATCGCCGCGCCGATCGCGGACGTGATGTGGTCATAGCCGGGCGCGACGTCGGTGACGAGCGGACCCAGCGTGTAGAACGGCGCCTCGTGACACAGCTCCTTCTCGAGCCGCACGTTCACTTCGATCTGGTGCATCGGGATGTGGCCGGGCCCTTCGATCATCACCTGCACGTCTTTCTTCCACGCGCGCTCGGTCAGCTCACCCAGCACGGTCAGCTCAGCGAGCTGTGCCTTATCGGTCGCGTCGGCAATCGAGCCGGGCCGCAGCCCGTCGCCGAGCGACAAGGTGACGTCATACTCGCGCGCGATGTCGAGCAGCCGGTCGTAATGCTCGTACAGCGGGTTCTGTTTGCCGTGCTGCGTCATCCAATACGCCATCAGGGAGCCACCGCGACTGACGATTCCCGTCACCCGGCCGAGCGCGAGACCCACGTGCTCGCGCAGAATCCCCGCGTGCACGGTGACATAATCGACGCCCTGTTTCGCCTGGTGCTCGATGTTGTCGAGGATGTCGTCCGCCGTCAGCGTCGTCACCTCGCCTGCGATCTGAATGGCTTGATAGATCGGCACGGTGCCGATGGGGACTGGCGAGGCCGCGATGATCGCCTCCCGGATGGCGTCGATGTTGCCGCCCGTTGAGAGATCCATCACGGTATCAGCGCCGTAGTGGACGGCGTGATGCAGCTTTTCCAGCTCGCCGTCGATGTCCGACTCGACCGCGGAGTTGCCGATATTCGCGTTGATCTTGACGCTGGCGACTTTGCCGATCGCCATCGGATCGAGCCGCTGCGCCAGGTGATTCACGTTCGCGGGGATGATCAGTCGTCCAATGGCCACTTCGTCGCGAACGGACTCGACCGGGAGCGATTCGCGCTCGGCTACGCGCTGCATCTCGGGAGTAATGTTGCCCTGACGGGCGAAGAACATCTGGGTGCGGCAGATCATGCTGGAGCTCCCTTCGCCGGTACGAACCGGATCAGGTTCTAAGGGTGTGATCTCAGCCCGCCGATGTGGCGGGCACCCCTGCAGTGAGGAATGTAACTAGGCGTTCAGACTTCGCGCAGGCGAGGCGGTCCGTAACGCTCGTTGGGCTTGTGATGCTTCTCCCACTCGGCGCGGTAGGCAAAAGGATCCAACCCGCTGGGCTGGTCGAGAGCCAGAATGCCATCGAGGTGATCGAGCTCGTGTTGCAGCAGCTCGGCCATTGGACCCTCGAGCTCCATCGTGGTCTGCTTCCCCTTGAGGTCGGTATAGCGGAGTGACGCGCGATAGGCGCGGTTGACGCGGACCAGGAGGTTGGGGAAGGAGAAGCAGTCATCCCAGACGTGGAAGTCCTCAGACCCCACGTCGGTAATCTCGGGATTGATCATCGTCGCGCGGAATTTGCCGGTCTCTACGAGGACGACGCGCACCGGCGCCCCGATCTGCGGCGCCGCCAACGCGCGACCCATGTTGTACTTCTTTTTCGCGACGCGGAGCGTGTCCCGCAGGTCGTCAGAAAGCAGGCGCACCGCCGGTGACTTGGGATCTTCAACCGGGGTACAGCGCACCCTCAGAATCGGGTCGCCAAGCTGGCGGATGCGGCGCGCGGCCATGTCGCGCGCCATAATTGCCCCTTTCCGCTCCGCATGCAACTACCCTCTAGCGGTAGAGCCGCTTGGCGACGTAGCGTCGTATGACGTATGTCGTTAGCAGGCGTCGTCCTGGCGGCTGGCAGATCGGCCCGGATGGGCTCTCCCAAGGCCCTGTTGGACTTCCTGGGGCTTCCTTTTGTGGTTCGCATCTTGGAAGCCCTCGAGGCCCTGGAGGTCAAAGCCCGCGTCGTCGTGCTCGGGCCGGATGCCCCTCGCATCCAGCCTGTTCTGGCGAGCCACGACTGCGTGATCGTGGAGAATCCGGAGCCGGAAACAGGCCCAATTGCCTCGCTACGCGGGGCCCTGCGCGCGCTCCAGCCGGTCCAACCCACTGCCGTTCTCGTCTGGCCGGTCGACCTGCCCCACGTCCGCGTGACAACGGTGGAGCGGATCCTCGAGGCTCACCGGCGCACCAAAGGCTCGATCGTGGTGCCGACCCTGGGTGAGCGTCGAGGCCACCCCGTGATCTGGGGGGCGCCGTTGTTTGACGAGCTGCTACAGAGTCCCGCCGCCACCCGGGAGGGTGCGCGAGCCGTGCTGCACCGGCATCAACGGGACGTTGTCACTGTCCCGGTCCACGATCCGGCCATCGTGGATCAGATCAACACACCGGAGGACTACGAGCGCTTGGTCAGGGAGTGGAATAGGGACATCTACTGACGTTCACCCCCGGGGGATCGCCTTTTCCGGATCAATGAACGGCCGCGCCACGACCTGCGCGGGCCGCTCACCATTGCCCGGCAGTGCCACGGCGAGCTTCGTACCGAGCCCTGACTGCGCCGTTGGCACGAAAGCGTAGCCGATGTTCTTGCGCAGGCGCGGGGAATAAACCGCCGACGTCACCTGCCCCACGACCTTGCCATCGGCTTTCACCGGCCACTTGATCGGGTTGAGATCGAGCGGGCCCCCGCCGATTTCGATGCCCACGAGTTTGCGCTGCACGCCGACCGCCTTGATCTGCTGCAAGGCCCGTCGGCCGATGTAGTCCGCGCTCTTGTCCTCGTCCACCAGGCGCTCGAGTCCGACCTCGTAGGGGTTGTTGTCCAGCGTGATGTCGGCACCCCAGTTGAGGATGCCCGCTTCGATACGCCGGATGTCGGACGGTCCCGTCGGACGAATCTTGTAGGGCTTCCCCGCCTCCATGACGCGATCCCACAACTCCCCGCCTCGGCTGCCGTCCCGCAGGTAGATCTCGAAGCCGACTTCGCCGGTCCATCCGGTTCGCGTGACGACGACGGGAATGCCATCGAGGGCGGTCTCGACGAAGGAGTAATAGCGCAGCCCGGCCACGCGTTCGCCGAACAGCGCCTGCACGACGGGCTTTGCCTGGGGCCCCTGAATTTGGAGCGGCGCGACGTCGGGCTCCTCGATGCGGACGTCGAGCCCCGCGTCCAGCGCGATACCCCGCGCCCATAGCAGCACGTCCGAGTCGGCGAGGGCAAGCCAAAAGTGATTCTCGCCGAGGCGCAGCAGTACCGGATCGTTGATGATGCCCCCGTCACCGGCGGTGATCACCACGTATTTCCCCTGTCCCACGGCGCAGCGCGTCAGGTCCCGCGGCGTGAGCCGGTTCACGAACGCGAATGCGTCCCGGCCCGTGATCTCGACCTGTCGCTCCACGGAGACGTCCCACACCGTCACATGCTTGATGAGGTGCCAGTATTCGGCCTCAAGGTCGTCGAAGCAGACCGGGAATAGCATGTGGTTGTACGCTGTGTATGCCCGGGCACCCCAGCGCTGCGTGGCTCCGAAGAAGGGGCTGCGGCGGAGCCGTGCTCCGCGTTGGAGCACGCGCATGTCGAATGAATCGGTTCTCGTCATGGTGTCACCACCCATCGGATGCCCTGGCCGCGGCGCAAGCGGTCGAGCCCTTCGTTGATGTCCGTGAGCGGCAGGGTGCCGCTCACGATCGGGTCGAGGCGCAGGGTCCCGGCGCGCACGAGCGCCATGATCTCCGGGTACTCCCCGGCGCCGCAGCCCAGACTTCCCGCGACTTCCAGCTCGTAGTACATCAGCCGCGCGGCCGAGAGCGTCACCGGCTCGGCAGAGTAGCCGACGATGCAGAGGCGGCCGCCGCGCTTCAATAGGCCGAACGCTAGCTCGATTGTCTTTGGCGTGCCGATCGCCTCGAACGCGACGTCCACCCCCCCGTTCGTCAGTGAGCGGACCACCTTGTCCACGCGTTCTACCGTCGTGGGGTTGATCGCCTCCGCCGCGCCGAGCGCGCGGGCGGTGATCAGCCGCTGCTCGTTCAGGTCGATCGCGATGACACGCGCGCCCGACACCACCGCGCATTGCACGAGGTTCAGCCCGACGCCACCGCACCCCACGACCGCCACGGTATCGCCGACGCGCACCTTTCCCCGATGTTTGACGGCATGGTAGGGCGTCGAGAGGGCATCGGCGATGACGCACGCCTGCTCGAGCGGCAGCTCATCCGGGACCGGAACCAGCTCCGCCGCGGGAACGACGACGTACTCCGCATAGCCGCCGTCGATGTTGTTGCCGAGCATCGTGAGGTTGGCGCACAGGTTTTCCCGACCTTGACGGCAGAAGCTGCAATGCCCACACGACAGCACGGATGGCACGAGGACGCGGTCTCCCACCGCGGTGCGGGACTTCCCGTTGGCGCTCGGTCCGAGCGCTGTCACGGTTCCCGCGATCTCGTGACCCAGAATGAGTGGCGGCTTCTTGAACGTCTCCACTCCATGGTCAACGTAGTGCAGGTCGGTGTGGCACAGCCCGCACCCAGCAACCTTGATGAGCGCCTGGCCCGCTCCCGGAACCGGCGTGGCGACATCGATCACGTCGAGCGGCCGATGCACCGCGGTGAACACAGCGGCTTTCATGGAGTCTCTCCTTTGCGCCGCGTATACACGATGCGGAGCAGGCCCAGCCGAATCAGCGGGCATGTGGCGCACGATTCATCGAAATCGTCGGGGATCGTGGTCGCGACACGGACCTCGAAGCCGGCGCGGACGTAGAGTTCGCTCAACTCGCGCGCCCGCTCGGGATCGGCCACGAAGCGCCGCTCCCAGCCGGCGTTAAGCACCGGCAGGCGGGGCATGTGCCTCCTCGGCGGCGAGCCGGCGCAGGCGGCGTTGACCCAGCAGCCCGGCGCCGAAGGCCGCGGTAAACTGGACCATCTCACCCGGCGGCACGTTGACGGCCGCCCCGAGCGCGCCGCGGACCACGTCCGCCATCCGCCCAAAGCGCAGGATCCCGCCGATGAGTGTGAACTCGGGCTCCATCCGCACGCGCTTCATCAGCTGCACCGAGCGGTCTACGAGCGATACGAAGGCTCCATGCATGATGTCAGCGGGGGCGGCGCCCTCCGAGAGCTGATTGATGACTTCGGACTCGGCGAACACGGCGCACACGCCAGAGATGGTCACCGCCGCCTTCGACGTGGCGACGAGCGGTCCAATCTCCGCGGTGCCGTATCCCATGTACCGGGCGGTCTTCTCCAGAAACGCGCCGGTGCCGGCGGCGCACTTGTCGTTCAGGCGGAAGCTCTGGACTTTGCCGTCGGCCCCCAGGCGGCTCGCCTTCATAGTTTGGCCGCCGACGTCGAGGATCGTCCGCGTGTTCGGGAAGAAGTGCGTGGCCCCGCGCGCGGCGGCGGTGAGGTCGGTGACTGAGGCGTCGCCGAGGCCGACCTGATGGCGGCCGAACCCCGTCGTCACGAGGTAAGCGACGTCGCCCCGCGCGAGGCCCGCCACAGCAAGCGCCTCCGCCAGCGCCCGTTCGGCCGCCTGCACGAGCTTGAACCCCGTCGGCTCCATCGCGCGGCCCAAGATCGAGCCGTCCTCGGCGACCACGACGGCCTTGGTGTACGTCGAGCCGATGTCGATACCGGCGGTGTGACTCATGCGGCCCCCCGCTTCGTCTCGGCGGCGTGCGCCGGCGCCCGTGCCGCGACAATGCGGTCGAGCGCGAACAGGGCAGCCCCGAGCGCCCCCATGAAATGGGACTCGTCCCCGACGTTGACTGTCAGGCCGAGCCGCCGGTTCAGGGTCTCGACCATCGCCCGGTTCTTCGTCACCCCACCGGTGAACGTCACCTCCGGCTCGATCCCCACCCGCCGCAGCAGGCCGATCGAGCGCGCCGCGATCGACTCGTGCACGCCGAGCAGGATGTCCTCGATCTTCTTGCCCTTGCCGAGCCAGGACAGCACCTCCGACTCGGCGAACACGGTGCAGGTGGTGGTGATCTTGACCGCTCGCTCCCCGCGCAAGGCGGTGGGGCCGAGCTCTGCGAGGGGGAGGTCGAGGGCGGTGGCCGCGGCGCCCAGGAACCGGCCGGTGCCTGCGGCACACTTGTCATTCATGCAGAAGTCCTGGATTTCGCCCGACGGCTGGACGCGGATCGCCTTGGTGTCCTGCCCGCCCATGTCCAGTACGGTTCGCGTCCGCGGGAACATGTGTACGGCTCCACGTCCGTGGCAGCTGATCTCGGTGACCTGGGTATTGCCGAACGTGACCTTGTAGCGGCCGTACCCCGTGCCGACGATGAACTCGACCTCTTCTTCCGGGATGCCGCCGTCCAGCAGCGCTGCGCGAAAAGCGGTCTCGGCCGCGCGCATCACGTTGGCGCCGGTGTCGGTGAGCGCCCGCCCGACGATCGCGCGCGCCTCGTTGATGATCACCGCCTTGGTCTGCGTGGACCCGACGTCCACGCCCGCGGCATAGGCCATACCGTCCCTCCCCTAAACCACAGCCGCAGCCGCCTGTTGGCGGCGTGAGGCTAGGCCCTCGAAGAACGCGTCGATCCGGTTCTTCATCTGTGCCTCGGACACGACGCGCCGGTCCATCAAGTCCGACTCGATGAACAGGCTCGGCACGTCGCGCACGGCCATGAGCGCCCGTCGCGTGTCGGCCAGCCCCGTCGACACCGTCCGGCAGCTCTTGATCGGATGGAAGACCACGCCGTCCGCGGCGTGGCCATCGATCATGTCGACCAGCGCCTGGGTCTGGAAGAACATGCTGTCCATGGCATTGCGGACCCCGAGCAGGACGCCCTCGGCCAGACTCTCGATGGGACGCGCGAGGTCGTACGCGAAGCCGAGATTCGCACCGCCCGAGGCGAACCGGAGGTAGGTCGAGTTCACGAACACCCCGCCCCAGTCGCTGAAGAGCTCGGAGAAGCGGCGAAAGATCGGATAGCAGGGCACACCGACGAAGATCAGCCGCCACTTCTCGTCGATGGGCGTCCCGATCCCGTGCTCGGCCTTGTAGGTCCATCTCCGCGACGAGGTCCGTGAAGAAGGCCGCTCCTTGTGCGGTGCCGCGAAAGCCGTTCGCGACGCCGAGGAAGATCGTGCCGTCGGAGAGCGCGTTGAACACGGCCGGCCGGCTGCGGTTGAGCTCGAGCACGCGCTGCCACCCGCCGCAGAGCGTGTTCGCGTGCCCCATGTACTCGCGCAGCCGGTCGATGTCGAAGCGCTTGCCCGACACGCGCTCGCACAGCGCGATCAGCTCCCGGAGCTGCGCCTCCACGTAGCGGCGGTCGCGCTCGAAGTCGTCGGAGCCGGGCGCCGAGGCGAGCCCGGCGCCCCGGGAGCCGGGGACGTCGAGCGTGAACAGCGGCATGCCGTACATCCGCTCCCAGATCTCGCCCCACTTGACGTAGGTGTTGCACGCGTTGGTGCAGACCGCGAGCGCGGGCTTGGGGATCTTCCCCATGGGGTGGGCGCCGCCCCGCAGCTGGATCGCGACGTCCGCCTTCACGTAGCCGCAGATGTCGGTCGAGTAGCCGTAGTCCTCGGCCTCGTTCAGGTACTCGTGCGCCACCCGGCGCACCGCGGTCTGCAGCGAGTTGATCTCGGGGAACACGATCGGGAAATCGAAGACCCGGAGCAGCTCGCACAGACTGCCCATCACGAACACGTACGCGGCTCCGCGCCCCTCGTCCGCCGCGGCGGTGAGTCCCTGGAACCACTCGCGGAACAGCCGCGCCCCGGTCTCGCTCCCCCGGCCGACGATCATCGCCTCAGGTGCCGATTGGTCCATGGCCGCCTCAATCAAAGAGCAGGTTCTCGACGAAGGTCTCGAGTTGGATCTCGAGCTGGTCGAAACTCGACATGTTCTCCTCGAACTCACTCACGAAGTACCGGATGCCTCGCTGGTCGAGCGCGCGTGTGTGCACCACCAGCTCCTCGAGCCCCGGTTCGCACATCTTCGCCGCCATCAGGATGGCGGCCTGTGCGCCGGAGCTTTCGATGCGCTCGAGCAGCATCCGTTCCTTGGGCTTGCGGAGATCGTGCTGCACCGGACTGTGCGCCGACCGCTCGATGTAGGATTCGGCCAGGGCCATGAGCGGGTCGCCGTCCGCCGGCACGTCGTCCACGATCCAGCGCAGGCCGATGAGGAGATCGTCGTCCACGACGTAGCAGGAGCGGGCAATCGCGCGCAGCAGGTCGAGCGGCGGCTGCTCGCAGAACCCGCCTTCGACGATCACGCGGATCTTGTCCTGCCGTGGCGTCTGGCGGCGCTCCAGCAGCGGCAGCGCCGTCTGCAGCAGCGCGTTGTGCTCCTCGCGCGGCAGGATGCCGGCGAGCGCCACCAGCACGTAGGCCTCGTCGGCCGGCACGAGCCAGGGCCGCTCGCGCCGCAGTGCGTACAACCGGCGCAGCAGCGCGCGGTTCTCGTTGAAGACAGCGATCGAGCGCCGCAGGTCGTCGTCGGTGATCGGCCGCCCGGCGATGTCCTGGCAGAGCTGCCGGATCCGGTCGTATTCGTCGCGCAGGTAGCGGCTGGCGTAGGCGGAGTTCGGGTTCTGGGGCAGGTACAGGATGCGGCAGGGATACGGGAAGTTGCGGCCCCAGACGCCCGCCAGGTTGCGCGCGGCGTCGCAGATCGGGTGCGTCACGAATGCCTCCATCTCCACCCGCTTCGACAGGGCCAACTCGAGCGACGTCTTGATGATCGAGCAGAGGTAGGAGCCGAACCGGGACTCCGCCTGGGTGGGCTCAATGGGGGCCCCGCGCACCTTGAACGGCAGCAGCCCGCCGGCGTGCGCGATCTCCTCGGGGAAGTAGACCTGGAAGTGTCCGACGACTTTTCCCCCGCCTGCGCGCCAGCGGCGCACGCTCGGGAAGTCAGCGTCCTCCACCAGTTCCCCGCAGCGGTACAGCATTTCGTCCAGCGGCTGGTCGCGCCATTCCGGGAAGACGGCGGCTGGGGACGGTGCGGCGACGGTCACAGATTGCTCCAGGCAGGTTGGCGCTTTTCGACGAACGCGCGCAGGCCTTCGACGGCGTCGCGCGTTTCCATGAGATCGTGCAGGTAGGCATGCCCGGCCTGGCGCAGCGCGGCGCGCCGGGCATCCGCGCCCGGACCCCGAACGGCGCGCTTGGCGGCCCGCAACGCGGCGGCGCTGTGACGCGCGATGCGCCGCGCTAGCTCGTCTGCCACCTGCTCTACCGCATCGTCGGGGGCGAGACGGGCGACCAATCCGCAACGTTCGGCGGCGGCCGCGGAGATCGGATCACCCGAGTAGATCAGCTGCGCTGCGACACCGGCGGGCACGCGCTCCGGCAGCAACACGACGGCTGCGGGCGGGAAGACGCCGAGTACGATCTCCGGTTGACCGAACGACGCTCCCTCACCGGCGACGATGATATCCACCGGCTGAACCAGCTCGAAGCCGCCGCCGAGGCACTTGCCTCGCACCGCGGCGATCACCGGGACGGGGAACGCATCCAGTTCGCTGATTGTCTCGAGGAAATCGGGGATGAGCGCCAGATGCTGGGGCGGTACGTGCTCGCCCACGTCGGCGCCCGCCGAGAAGTGCTTGCCGCGGGCGGACAAAACGAGCACGCGCAGCGACGGGTCGGCCGCCAGGACGTTGAGCTCGCGGCGCATCGCGGCCAACTCCGCGCGCGTCAGGATATTGAGTGGCGGGTGATCGAGCACCAGCCGGCCGATGCCTTCCGAGAGTTCCCGCACGACGGTCATGGTCGCCTCAATCCGGCGTGCTGCCGAGCAGCTGGCCACCGTCCACCGGCAGGACGACGCCCGTAATGAAGCTCGCGGAGTCATCGCACAGAAAGCGCACGGCGTGGGCGACGTCGGCGGCCGCGCCGCAGCGACCGAGCGGTGTCCGAGCGACGGCGCGCGTCCGCAGGGAGTCGGGCAGGCGGCGGGTCATCTCCGTGTCGATGAAGCCCGGCGCCACGACGTTCACGGTGACGCCGTCCCGCGCGAGCTCCAGGGCGAGCGAGCGCGCCAGTCCGATGAGGCCGGCCTTCGCGGCCGCGTAATTCGTCTGGCCGAAGCTGCCACGCATGCCGTTGATCGAGCTGATAAAGACGAGCCGGCCGGAGGGCGAGCGCCGCAGCGCGGGAGCGGCAGCCCGGACCGTGTTGAACGCCCCAGTGAGATTCACGGCGAGGACATCGCCCCAGGCGCCGTCGTCCATTTTCCAGCTCACGCAATCACGAGTGATTCCGGCGGCGCAGATCACCCAATCCACCCGACCGCTTTCTTCGAGCAGGGCGGCGACGGCGGCGTTCACCGCGGCGCTGTCGACGACGTCGGTCTCGCGCACCCATTGCGCCGCACCGGCGCCGCCGGGGAATGCCAAGTCCAGCCCGGCGACCCACGCATCGCCGGCCAGGCGCTCGACGATGGCGCGGCCGATGCCGCGCCCCGCTCCCGTTACGAGAGCGACGCGCCGCATATGCCGCATAGCCGGTGGTCGGCGGGGAGGTTGGTGGCGCCGCACTTGGCGCACGTGCGAACCGGCGCGCCCCAGGGAGCCTCGGTCGCCTCGCCCCGTGCCGCGCGCTCGCGCAGCATCGCGAACCGCGGCGCGCGCTTCTCGACGAAGGCCTGCATTCCTTCGACCGGCTCCCAACTGGCGTAGTGCAGGGCCAGCCAATCCTGCGCGTGGCGCACGGTCGAGTGCCAGACGAAGTCCTTGAGGAAATTCGTCTGCTGCTTCGTGTAGCGCGTGCACTCGGCGAACGAGGCAAGCAGCCGGCGCGCGACGTCCTCGACTTGCGTATCGAGCCGGGAGAGATCGATCCGATAGCCGTCTTCCCCCCGCTGCGCTTTGCGGATCTCGTCGGCCGTCGCGTCCTGGATCCACGCGTCGGCGCGGCGCACCGACGGCACGACCCAGTTGACGAGCCCCCACTCACGCGCCTGTCGGGCTGGAATCGGCTCGTTCAAAAAGAGGATCTCGCGCGCCCGCTTGTCGCCGACCACGAGCGGCAGCCACTGGGTGGCGCCGCCGCACGCCACCGAGCCCACGTGCGTCCCCACCTGCTTCAGGTACGCGTGCTGCGCCATGACGGAGAGGTCGCACGCCAGTTGGCTCTCGTTCCCGCCGCCCACCGCCATGCCGTTGATCCGCGCGACGACCGGCTTCCCCGTGTTGAGGATGCTCTCGATGTACGCGCGGAACAGGGCCATGTACTTCCAGTAGTCGCGCGGCGTGGCGACGTAGGTCGCCGCGTATTCCTTCACGTCGCCGCCCGTGCAGAACGCGCGGTCGCCAGCGCCCGTCAGCACGATCACGCCGACGGCGTCGTCAAACGCCGCGTCGCGGAAGGCGGCAGCGAGCTCTTCGAGGGCGGCGGTCGAATACGCGTTGTACTGCGAGGGCCGGTTGATCGTGATGCGGGCGATGCCGTCGGATTTGGTATACAGGACGTCGCAGAAGTGGAACGTTTCGACGGGACGAGGCGCGAAGGGACGGGTGCTGGTGGTCATGGTGGCGTGAGTCCGTGAACGAGGTGATCGGCGAAGTGCGTCCCCAGCTCTGCGGTCCCCACGGCCCCGGTGCTGCCCTCCGGTAGCGGGCGATACCAGCGCACCACCCAGTTGATGGCGCCGAGGATGGCGAAGATGGCCAGCTTGGGATCGACGGCCCGGAATTCCCGGCTCTGCACGCCAGCCGCGACGATGTCGCGCAGGCCGCGCTCGTAGGCGTCGCGCTGGGCGACGACTTCGGCTCGGCGGCGGGGAGAGAGCGCCGAGACCTCGAGCGCGAGCGCGGAGCCCTCGAGCGTGTCGGTCATCACCCGCACGTGCTCGTGTATCACGTAGCGCAGGCGGTCGCGCGCGGTCGAGTACTTGGCCTTCGCTTCGGTGAGGATGCGCTCGACCTCTGCCAGTCCGTCGCGGTGGCAGGCGTAGAGAATCGCATCTTTGTCCGGGAAGTAGTGGTACAGTGCCGCGCTGCGGATTCCGAGCTGGGCGGCGATGTCTTCGAGCGTGGTCGCGTGGTAGCCGCGGGCGCGAAACGCCCGCAGCGCCGAATGCAGGATTTCCGTGCGGCGGCGGCGCCGTTTGGCACGGACGTGGGCAGACGAGGGGCGCGAGACGGGGGTCATAGACATCCTGATAGGGGGAAGTTTTACTAGTGGTTCAAAAATATATCGTGAATTAAGAATTAAGTCGCGACGGCGCCGGTGGCCGCGTTGACAATCCCGACAAAGTCATTAGGATTGCCTGTCTAGGCTAGCACTGCGTGATCCAAGCTTATGTGCGTTAATGACTTGTAAGGACAGACATGACCGGCATTGAAGCGCACGTCCAGCAACCGTACAAGTACGGCTTCGTCACCGACATCGAATCCGAGGTCGTGCCGGCCGGCTTGAACGAGGACGTGATCCGCCTCATCTCGGCAAAAAAGGGCGAGCCGGCGTGGATGCTCGACTGGCGGCTCAAGGCATATCGAAATTGGCTGAAGATGAGCGAGCCGCACTGGCCCAACGTGCAGTACGGGCCGATCGACTACCAGGCGATCAGCTACTACGCCGCACCCAAGAAGCTGCCCAAGCTCGATTCACTCGATCAGGTCGATCCCAAGCTGGTCGCGACGTTCGCGAAGCTGGGCATTCCGATCGAAGAGCAGAAGCGCCTCAGCGGTGTCGCGGTGGACGCCGTGTTCGACAGTGTGTCGGTGGCGACGACGTTCCAGGCGGAGCTCGCCAAGTACGGCGTGATCTTCTGTCCGATCTCGCAGGCCATCCGCGAGCACGCCGATCTCGTCCAGAAGTACCTCGGCACCGTCGTTCCCTACAATGACAATTTCTTCGCGGCGTTGAATTCGGCCGTCTTCACCGATGGATCGTTCGTCTACGTGCCCAAGGGCGTGCGCTGCCCACTCGAGCTATCGACGTACTTCCGCATCAATGCATCATCGACCGGCCAGTTCGAGCGCACGCTCATCATCGCGGACGAAGGCAGCTACGTGAGTTACCTCGAGGGGTGCTCGGCGCCGATGCGCGACGAGAATCAGCTGCACGCCGCGGTCGTCGAGCTCGTCGCACACGATCGGGCGACGATCAAGTACTCCACGATCCAGAACTGGTATCCCGGCGATGAAGAGGGTAAGGGCGGCATCTACAACTTTGTCACCAAGCGCGGCAAGTGTGCCGGCGTGAATTCCAAGATTTCCTGGACTCAGGTCGAGACTGGCTCGGCGATCACGTGGAAGTATCCCGGCTGCATTCTCCAGGGCGACAACTCGATCGGGGAGTTCTATTCGGTCGCGGTGACGAGCCACAAGCAGCAGGCCGATACCGGGACGAAGATGATCCACCTCGGCAAGAACACGCGGTCGACGATCGTGTCGAAAGGAATTTCCGCGGGTCGGGGACAGAACACGTATCGCGGCCTCGTGAAGATCATGAAGGGCGCCGAGGGCGCGAGAAATTACTCGCAGTGCGACTCGATGCTGATTGGTGATAAATGCGGCGCGCACACCTTCCCGTACATCGACGTGCGCAACAGCACGGCGATCATGGAGCACGAGGCCTCGACGTCGAAGATCGGAGAGGACCAGATCTTCTATCTGCGCCAGCGCGGTCTCTCCGCGGAGGACGCTGTGTCGATGATCGTCAACGGCTTCTGCAAGGAAGTCTTCAAGGAACTCCCCATGGAATTCGCCGTTGAGGCCACGCGCCTTCTCGGTATCAGCTTGGAAGGAAGTGTCGGATAATGCCGGGACACGGGACACGGGAAACGGGAAACGCGTTGCTGGAAGTCAAAGGGCTTCGTGTCGCCGTTGCGGGGAACGAGATCCTCAAAGGGGTCGATCTCACGATTCGCGACGGTGAGGTCCACGCGCTCATGGGGCCGAATGGCTCGGGCAAGAGTACGCTCGCGCAGGTGCTCGCCGGACATCCCGCGTACACGGTGCTCGCTGGGACCGCGAAGTACGACGGCAAGGATTTGCTCGAGATGAAGCCGGAAGAGCGTGCACGCGCGGGTGTCTTCCTCGCGTTCCAGTATCCGGTCGAGATTCGCGGAATCACGAATTCCTATTTCCTGCGGTCGGCATTGAACGCGCTTCGCAGGGAGCGGGGGGAACCCGAGCTCGATCCGATCGACTTCCTGCAGGTGCTCGAGCAAAAGCTGAAGTCGATCGGATCGGACGATTCGATGATGAACCGCCCCGTGAACGAAGGCTTTTCGGGCGGCGAGAAAAAGCGCAACGAAATCCTGCAGCTCGCGGTGCTCGAGCCGCGCCTGGCGATTCTCGATGAGACCGATTCCGGACTGGACATCGACGCGCTGAAGACCGTGGCGCAGGCGGTGAACCAGCTGCGCGGTCCCAACCGCTCATTCCTGATCGTGACGCACTATCAGCGGCTGCTGAACTACATCACACCCGACGTGGTCCACGTCCTCGCCGACGGCCGGATCGTGAAGTCAGGCGGGCCTGAATTGGCCCATGAACTCGAGGCAAAGGGCTACGACTGGCTTCGTGATGCCGCCATGGTGTCGTGACGATGGCGCATGTTGATCAGCTCGTGGGCATCCTACCGAGCCTGGGCTTCGAATGGTGCATCGCACGCACCGAACTGGCTGAAGGATCTGCGCGAAGGCGGCATCGCCCGCTTTCACGATCTCGGTTTTCCAAACATGAAGCAGGAGGCGTGGCGCTTCACCAGCGTCGCGCCGATCGCCGAAGGCTCGTTCGAGCTGGCGAAGGCGCCAGCCCGCGTCCCGACGCTCGAGCAGATTCGTCCCTTCCTGCTCGTCGAGGCCGGCTACCGGCTCGTCTTTGTCGACGGGTACTTCCAGCCCTCGCTCTCGACGCCGTTCTTCGATGACATCCAGAGCCTGGCCCACGTGGTGACACACCGCCCGGATCTCGTGCAGCAGCACCTCGGCAAATACGCTGCGACACAGGACCGCCCGTTCTCCGCGCTGAACACCGCGTTCGTGAACCAAGGCGCGTTCGTGCACGTGCCGGCGAAGGCGACGATCGCCGAGCCGATCCAGTTGCTGTTCCTGGCCAGCGGCGACAAGCAGGTGGTTGCGCATCCGCGCAATCTCATCGTGCTCGAGCGCGAGGCCCGCGCGAGCATCGTCGAGACGTACGCATCCCTGAAGCAGGGGCCGTACTGGACCAATAGCGTCACCGAAGTCGTAGCGGGTGAAGGGGCACGAGTCGACTATCACCGCGTGCAGCGAGAGAGCGCGAAGGCCTACCACGTCGCGACGACCGAGACCCATCAGAATCGCGACAGCATCGTCAATGTGCATACGGTGGCGTTCGGCGCCGCCCTGTCGCGGCACGACATCGGCGCGGTGATGGCGGGGCCCGGCGGCACGCTGATCCTCAACGGCTTGTACCTGCTCGCCGGGACGCAGCACGCCGATCATCACACCACGATCGATCACGCCGCCGACCACTGCGAGAGTCACGAGTACTTCAATGGTGTGCTGGACGGCAAATCGCGCGGTGTGTTCACCGGCCGTATCATCGTCCGGCCGGGCGCACAGAAAACCGATTCGAAGCAGACCAACAACAACCTCCTGCTGTCGACCGACGCGCATGCTGACAGCCAACCGCAGCTCGAGATCTACGCCGACGATGTGAAGTGCACGCACGGCTCCACGGTGGGACCACTCGATCCGCGCGCGCTGTTCTATCTGCGCAGTCGCGGTGTGGGCGAGCTCGAGGCCCGGCGCCTGCTGACGTACGGATTCGCCGCCGAGATCCTCGGCCGGATCCAGGAGGCGCCGTTGCGCGCGCAGCTCGATGCCGTCGTCCGGAGTCGCCTGGCGGAGCGATGAGCGATCTCGGCGATCTCTACCAGCAAGTCATCCTCGATCACAATCGCAATCCGCGGAACTTCAAGCGGCTCGAGTCGGCGAACCGCCGGGCCGAGGGCAACAATCCACTCTGCGGCGATCGCATTCAGCTGTACGTGCAGGTCGATGCCGACACCATCACGGACATCGGATTTCAGATGCCCCAGGGCTCGGGGTGCGCAATCTCCAAAGCCTCCGCGTCGCTGATGACCGACGCGGTGAAGGGCAAGCCGGTGAAGGACGCGGAGACGATGTTCGCAGCGTTCCGCGAGATGCTCGCCGGCGGCGCCAACGCCCCTGGCAAGCTGGCCGCGTTCTCGGGCGTCCGCGCTTTCCCGAGCCGCATCAAGTGCGCCAACCTCGCATGGCACGCGCTGCACGCGGCACTGCAAAACCGTGCCGAGGCGGTCAGCACCGAATCGGCGGGCGACTTCTGATGCTCGATACCCGGACGCTGCGCGGCAATTTCCCGATTCTCGAGCGCCTCGAGAACGGCAGGCGGCTCGTCTATCTCGACAACGCGGCGACCACGCAGAAGCCGCGCAAAGTGCTGGACGCCATCCTGCATTACTACAGCTGTCATAACGCCAACGTGCATCGCGGCGCCTATGCGCTCGCGGTCGAAGCAACCGATGCGTACGAAGCCGCGCGCACCGCTGTCGCCCGCTTCGTGAATGCGTGGGCGCGCGAAGCCGTCGTTTTCACACGCGGCACCACCGAGTCCATCAATCTCGTCGCCGGGTCCTGGGGCCGGGCCAACGTCCAGCGCGGCGACACGGTGGTGGTTACCGCCATGGACCACCATTCCAACATCGTGCCGTGGCAGATCCTGTGTCAGGAAAAGGGCGCCAAGCTCCGGATGGTCGAAATCACGGCCGATGGCCGGATCGACCTGGCCGACTACGGCCGGGCCCTCGAGGCGAGGCCCAAGCTGGTGGCTTTCCCGTACGTCTCGAATTCCCTGGGGACGGTGAATCCTGCGGCCCAGTTGACCAGGCTGGCCCATGCGGCGGGCGCAGTGACCGTGGTGGACGGGGCTCAGTCTACGCCCCATCTGCGGGCCGACGTCCAGGCCATCGACTGCGATTTCTATGCGCTTTCCGGGCACAAGATGCTTGGACCGATGGGAAGCGGCGCCCTGGTGGCCAAGCCGGCGCTGCTCGAGGCAATGCCGCCCTACCACGGCGGTGGCGAAATGATCGAGCGTGTGTGGGACGATCGGTCTACCTGGAACAAAGTCCCCCACAAGTTCGAGGCGGGAACCCCGAATGTCGAAGCCGCCGTGGGGCTCGCGGCGGCCATCGGCTACCTCGAGCACCTCGGCATGGATCGCGTGGCCGAGCACGAGCAGGAGCTGGCCCGGCTCGCCATTGAGCAACTGTCGCAGATCGACGGTCTGACGATCTACGGGCCACGGGATCATCGCGCCGGCGTGGTGCCATTCACCTATGGCGACATTCACCCGCACGACCTCGCGACGATTCTGGACCGCGACGGCGTCTGTATTCGCGCGGGTCATCACTGCACGCAGCCGCTGATGCGGCGGTTGGGCGTGGCAGCGACGGCACGCGCTTCCTTCTACATCTACAACGACGTCGACGACATTGACGAGCTGGTCGCAGCGGTGCGCAAGGCCGGGGAATTGTTCGGAGCTCCGGCGTAGTCGCCGCTCTACACGTCTAGACGTCTGGACGTCTAGACGTCTAGCTTTGTGGCTCATGTCCGACCCAGTCGTCGTCGATCGTGTAACCAAGCGCTTCGCGGGGCATACCGCGGTCGACGCGCTCTCCCTCAGCGTCCCCTCCGGCACCATCTACGGCCTCCTCGGACCCAACGGCGCCGGCAAGACGACGACGATCCGCATGATCATGGACATCTACGAGCCGGATTCGGGAAGCGTGCGAGTCTTCAATACCGTCGCGGGAGGCCGCGCGCACTCGGCGCGGGTTGGCTACTTGCCTGAGGAGCGCGGGTTGTACCCGAAGATGCGTGTTCTCGACGTCCTGGTGTTCCTCGCAGAGACCAAGGGTCTCGCCCGTCGAGTCGCGCGCGCGCAGGCGCTGGAGTGGCTGGATCGCCTCGGCCTCGCCGATTGGCGCCTGCGCAAAGTGTCGGAGCTTTCCAAGGGTATGCAGCAGAAAGTGCAATTCATTTCGGCCATCCTACACGATCCCGAGCTCGTCATCCTAGACGAGCCGTTCTCCGGCCTCGACCCAGTGAACTCGCAGGTGCTGCGCGACACGGTTGTGGACTACCGCCGCCGCGGCAAGACGGTGCTCTTCTCCACACATATCATGGAGCACGCCGAGCAGCTGTGCGACCGGCTGTGCATCATCGCGCGCGGCAACAAGCTGATCGATGGCTCGCTCGCCGACGTCAAGCGCACCCACGGCGGGAAGCACCTGATCATCGTGTTCGATGGGAAGCAGGGGGGCGCCCAACGGATCTTCGCCGATCGACGCCTGGTCGCAAAAGCCCAGGACTTTGGACAGCAGGCCGAGCTCGAGCTTGCCGATGGCGCCGATGCGCAGGAGATCCTGCGCGGGCTCGTGGAGTCCGGGGCGCGCCTCTCGCGGTTTGAACTGGCCAGCCCGTCGCTCCACAAGATTTTCGTCGATCTCGTGGGGGCCGAGGCAGCGACGGCCGCCGCGATTCCGGGGAATGGTGGCGGTCAGAAGGAGGGCGCCGGTGCATAAGGTTTGGGCGATCATCCGGCGGGAGTTCGTGGAACGCGTCCGCACGAGATGGTTTTGGATTTCGGCGGTCCTCGGACCCGTGCTTTTCGCCGGGATCATCGTGTTCCAGATCGTGCAATCGGTTGGCGGCGGGGTGCGCAACATCGCCGTCGTGGACAGTACGAACCGTGACTATGGGACGCGGGTCGTGGAGGAGCTCGCTGCCAGCAAGCAGATTCGAGCGACCGTGGTCCGCGCCGGTGCAGGGGTACTGGACTCACTTACGCGACTGGTTGAAGCCAAGGAGCTCAACGGTTTCCTCATTGTCACCGATTCGCTCACCGAAACAGGCAAAGCCGAGTACCGCGCGTCGAACCTGTCGTTTCAGACCATCGAGGAGCTGCAGCGCGCGCTGAACCGCCTGCTCGTCAAGGTGAGGCTGGAAGAGCGAGGGGTAAACGCCGCTGTCGTCGATTGGGCGCAGAGCCTGCGCGTGACGCTCGATCAGAAGAAGATCGCGCGCGGCCGCACCACCGCCGAGAGTGCCGGCCAGTCTTTCTTGATGGCGTACATCATCGCGATCCTCCTCTTCATGGCCATTCTGCTCTACGGGGTCAACGTGATGAGCTCCGTTCTGGAGGAGAAGACGACGCGTATCGTCGAGGTGCTGGTGTCGTCGCTGCGACCCTTTCAGCTGATGCTGGGGAAAGTGCTCGGAGCCGGTGCCGTCTCGTTCTTCCAATTCATGATCTGGGGAGTCTCCGCGCGCGTACTGCTGCGCCTGCGGGGGCCGATCGCGCGCATGGTGGGCGCCGACGCGGCCGCCGCTCAGGAGATCAACCTTCCGCACGTCCCGTTCGCCACCCTCGCGGTGTTCATGGCGTTCTTCCTCGGCGGCTTTCTGCTCTACTCCGCGATGTTCGCGGCCGTGGGGGCCATGTCGAGCAACGAGCAGGAGGCCCGCCAAGCCCAGCAGCCGGTGACCTACCTCCTGATGATCTCGTACCTGTCGATTATCGGACTCACAAACGATCCGAGCTCGACGTTTGCGAAGACACTGTCGATCGTACCGTTTACGTCACCGATCGCAACCCCAGTCAGATGGGCATCGGGGAGTATGGGGATGGGTGAGCTGGCGCTGTCGCTGGGGATGCTGGCGATCGCGATCGTGGGAGTGACATGGGTCGCTGCACGAATTTATCGAGTAGGGATACTCATGACGGGCAAGCGGCCGACGATAAAGGAGCTAGTACGCTGGGTGAGAACTGCATAAGAAAAGCGGGGACATGCAAAAGCTAGGTCACAGACGCACCGCGGTCTTGAGTTAACAGGGTACGGGATGAGATGAAATGATTCTGTGATTCGCAGGCCTCCGATTATCCTCCTGAAGTGCCGAATCATCACACACTAAAAGCCTGGCAACATGCCGAACGGTTAGCCGTCGAATGCTCGAAGGTCGCCCAGCGGTTTCCCGACTTCGAGCAGGAGCGGCTTGCCGACCAGCTTCGGAGAGCGTCCTACAGCATTCCGCTGAACATTGCCGAAGGATCCGCGCGCAAAGGCACGAGGGATTACCGAAAGTTCCTCGATACAGCCTGGGGCTCCCTCGCGGAAGTGCAAACTGCGCTCACCATGGCGCGTGACATCGGCTATCTGCGAGCGGCCGAGTTCGGGCGTCTCGAGGCACTTGCGACGGAAACCAGCAAGACGCTCTTTGGTCTTCTGCGGAAGGTCAGTCTGGCGGTCGATCGTCCCAAATCCCGTTGACTGTGGCCCGCGGCTGCGTCTGTGGCCTAGCCGTTGCATGTCCTCGCTTTGTAGTTTCCCCCCATGTTCGACTTTGATGTAATCGTCGTCGGTGGTGGGCATGCAGGGACGGAAGCCTGTGCGATGGCTGCGCGACTGGGTGCCAAGACACTGCTTCTTACGTCCGTCTTGGATACGATTGGGCAGATGTCCTGCAATCCCGCCATCGGCGGTATCGCAAAGGGTACCGTCGTCCGCGAAGTCGACGCTGTGGGCGGTGTCATGGGCCGCGCCGCCGACCGTGCGACGATTCAGTTCCGCATGCTGAACCGCTCGAAGGGCCCCGCCGTCTGGGCTCCTCGCGCTCAGGCCGATCGCACTCTCTACCGCCGCGCCGTTCGGTTTCTGCTCGAGCAGTTCCCTGCCCTCGAGCTCAGTCAGGGCATGGTCACAAATCTGCTCTTCGACGAGCAGGGGGGGGGCACCCGAATCACGGGCGTCGAGACGAAAGACGGACGACGGTTCAGCGCGCGCGCGGTCATTATCACCGCCGGGACATTCCTCCGCGGTCGCATTCACCTCGGTACGGACACACAAATCCCGGCGGGCCGCGCGGGCGATCAGCCATCCGTCGAGATGGCGCAAGTCATTGAAAATATTGGACTTACAGTAGAGCGCTTCAAGACCGGCACACCGCCGCGCGTCGATGGTCGCTCGGTGAACTGGAGCAAGGTCGACCGCCAGGACGGTGACACTCCCGACTTCCGATTCTCTTTCCACGAGCGCGTTGAGCGGCCGCGTCAGGTGCCCTGCTGGATCACGTGGGCCGGCGAAGCAGTGAAAGACATCATCCAGCGACATCTGAAAGAGTCGGCGTTGTACGGCGGCGCGATCAGCGGTCGCGGACCACGTTACTGCCCGTCAGTCGAAGACAAGATCGTAAAGTTTCCGGAGGCCAAGCGCCACCAGATCTTCCTCGAGCCCGAGGGACTCGACACAACCGAGCTGTACGTGAACGGCCTGTCGACTTCCCTGCCCGTCGCCGTGCAGCTGGAGTTCTTGCACGCGGTCCCCGGCCTCGAGCAGGCGCGCATGACGCGTCCCGGGTACGCGATCGAGTACGACTATTATCCGCCGACGCAGCTGACGCCGTGGCTCGAGGTGAAGACCGTCGAGCACCTGTTCTTTGCCGGGCAGATCAACGGCACCACCGGATACGAGGAAGCGGCCGGTCAGGGCGTAGTCGCCGGCATCAACGCGGTGCGTCGGATCCGCGGGGCCGAGCCGGTCGTCCTCGGACGCGACGATGCGTATGTCGGCGTTCTGGTGGACGACCTCGTCACGCGCGGCGTCGACGAGCCGTATCGGCTGTTCACATCGCGGTCCGAATTCCGACTACTGCTTCGCCAGGACAACGCGCTGCGGCGGCTACTGCCCCTCGCCGAGCGCCTCGGCTTGCTGACCGATGACGAGCTGCGCGCCGCCGAGCGACGCCTGAAGAATGAAGAGGCCGTTCTGGATCTCGCGCGTGCTACATCGATCTCGCCCGCGCAGTCCGCCGTCGCGCTTTCCGAAACCGGGACGACGCTGCGCGATGGCGAGCGCATCGCGGTAGTCGCGCGGCGTCCCGGTGTTTCGCTCGCAGCGTTGCTGGCGGCGGCAGGCGTCGGAGTTGATGCGACGTCGGACGCGGTCCTCGCCGCGGAGATCGAGATCAAGTACGACGGTTACCTCGCGCGAGAACGCGACGCCGCGGCGCGTCTCGCCGAGCTGGCGTCGTTTGCGTTGCCGACCGACCTGCCCTACCTCGATCTGCATACGCTGGCCACGGAGGCGAGACAGAAATTGGACCGCGTACGCCCGTCGTCGCTCGCGCAGGCGGCGCGCGTTCCCGGAGTCACGCCCAGCGACCTCCACAACCTCGTCCTGGCAGCGCTGCGCTGGCGGCGGCAGGTTGCTTGAGGCCCTACGTTGCAGTTTCACGTGAAACTTAGGCTCTTTCGTTTCACGTGAAACGGTCGTATATTGGTTCGCTCATGATCGTTCTAGCTATATAACTCATTTAGATGCAATAACTTACAATGTCTCGTGTAATCGCGATCGCCAATCAAAAAGGCGGCGTCGGCAAAACGACGACCGCGGTGAACCTCGCGGCCTCTCTCGCCATCGCTGAGCGCAAAACCCTGCTCATCGACGCCGATCCGCAAGGCAACTCGACCAGTGGTGTCGGCATCGAGCGCGATCGCATTCGGCGTTCGCTGTACGACGCGATCATCGAGGGCAGTGCCCTGACGCAAGCGCGCTTTCCCCACGTGCACTTCCCATATCTCGACGTCGTACCGGCGACTCAGGACCTGGTCGGCGCAGAGCTCGAGCTCGTCAATCAGCGCTCACGCGAGACCCGGATGCGCGACGCGTTGCGGGACCTACGCGACGAGTACGCCTACGTTATCATCGACTGCCCGCCATCGCTCGGGTTGTTGACGCTGAACATGCTGACTGCCGCCGACAGCGTCGTCATCCCGATTCAGTGCGAATACTACGCGCTCGAGGGGCTCTCACAGCTCCTCAACACCATCAAGCTCGTGCAGCGGAATTTCAATCCTGCGCTCGCGATCGAGGGCGTGCTGCTGACGATGTACGACGCACGCCTGAATCTCTCCCGGCAGGTCGCGGATGAAGCAAAGGAATACTTCGGCGGCCGCATGTTCTCGGTCACCATTCCGCGCAACGTGCGGCTTGCGGAAGCGCCGAGCTTCGGTAAACCGATCGTGTTGTACGACGTGCAGTCCGTAGGCGCAAAGAGCTATTTGGCCGTCGCTCAGGAGCTGATTCACCGGGTCGAGCAGGGCGCGCCCCCCTCGCCCAGCCTCCCGGCCATTGAATCGCTGCCTCCCCCGGAGGTGCCCGCATGACGGAAACGACCACAGGAAGACGACGCCTGGGCCGCGGTCTCGAGGCGTTGCTCGGCCCGACTCGCGAAGAGGCAGAACGAGAAGGGAGCCTGGTCGAGCTGCCCATCCACGACATCCGCACGAATCCGTTCCAGCCGCGCAAGACTGTGGATCCGGCCGCGCTCGAAGAGCTGGTCTCTTCCATCAAGCAGGCCGGCCTCCTCCAGCCCATCGTGGTGCGGAAGGCACCGGGGGGCAACGGTGCGTTTGAGCTGATCGCGGGCGAGCGGCGGCTGCGCGCGTGCCAGCAGCTCGGTTGGGAGCGCATCCCCGCCGTGCAGCGCGACGCTGACGATCGCACGCTGCTCACGCTCGCGCTGATCGAGAACCTGCAACGCGACGATCTCTCGCCGGTCGACGAGGCGCGCGGTTACGAACGACTGATCGCCGAATTCAAGCTGGCACAGCAAGACGTTGCCGACGCCGTCGGCCGCGATCGCTCGACGGTCGCCAATGCACTGCGGCTCCTCAAACTTCCCGAGGTCGTGTTGCAGATGCTGCACGAGGGGCATCTGTCGGTCGGTCATGCGCGCGCGCTGCTCGCGCTCGAGGATCTACGCATCGTCACGAATCTGGCGCGCGAAGCCGTGGCGCAAGGACTATCCGTTCGGGAAGTGGAAGATCGTGTGCGCGGGGGACGCGCGCCCGAACGCCGGCCGCGCATGAAACGCGGCGTCGGCGCCGCGCCCGAAGTGCGTCGTGTCGAAGATGCCCTGCGCCGGCGACTCGGCACCGACGTGCGCGTCTCGCTCCGCGCCAAGGGCAAGGGCCAGATTCATGTGTCGTTTTATTCGAACGACGATCTTGCTCGGCTGCTCGAGCTGATCCTCGGCGCCCCGTTCGACGGATGACAACCCGCGGAGTCACGATCGTCGTGCACGCCGACGGCGATCTCGAGTCCAAGCAATACCGATTGCCCCGCTGGACGGTGTTGGCTGGCAAGTGGGGCGCGGGGGTGATCGCCGTGCTCGTCGTGCTGTTCTTCGCCTTCGCGGGCCCCATCACCCGGAACGCGTTACGCGTGCCGGGTCTCGAGCGCGAAGTGTCGCGGCTGCGAGTCGAGAACAGCCGCGTGCAACAGCTGGCCTCGGCGCTGAATCGTGCGGAGGCGAACTACCAGGAGCTGCGCCAGATGCTGGGCGTCAACTTCAAGGCGCCACCCGGCTCCCGCGGCGCGAGCAGTACTGCAGTTAATGCCGACTACCAGAATGCGATGCGCGCCGTTCCAATCCGCGCGTCCAAACCGGGTGGTACGCGGCCATACGAAACGGGCGCATCGGTGCCGTCGCATTGGCCGCTGGACGTCCAGGGGTTCGTGACCCGGGGACAGGTGACGCCCGGCGTTCCGGCCGAATCGCACCACGGGATCGATATCGCAGTGCCAATTGGAACCCCCATTCGCGCCTCCGGAGGTGGCACCGTCATAGCAGCCGGCTACGATCCCGATTATGGTTTGTTCGTGCTTTTGCGGCATCCGTCCGGCTATGAGACGATGTATGGTCATACGTCACGGCTCCTCGCTGCCGAGGGCGACGACGTTCAGGCGGGACAGGTGATCGGCCTGTCCGGCAACTCAGGGCGCTCGACGGCGCCGCACCTGCACTTCGAGATTCGCCACGACGGCAAGTCGGTCGATCCACTCGAGCTCGTGAAAGAGGGGGGGACGAACTGATGGCGGTGTTCACCGAAAAAGGCGCAGCCGGCAGCGGCCGGGAGGGCGTGCCGGGGCTATCGATCATTGGCGCGGGCATGCGTGTGGTCGGTGATATTTCTGCCGACGGCGTGGTCAAGATAGAAGGCTCGGTGAGCGGTACAGTCCGCGCCGCAAAGCAGGTCCTCGTCGCGCGGGGCGGGGAAGTCGAAGGTGACGTCGTCAGCCGCGAGGCGATCATCGGCGGTGAAGTTCGCGGCGCCATCTATGCCGAAGAGCGCGTCGAACTGCAAGCGACTAGCGTCGTCCACGGCGACGTCCACACCAAGAAGCTCCTCATCCAGGAAGGTGGCGAGATCAATGGTGTGCTGCGGATGGGGGAGGACGCGGGCCAGCCACCGCAGACCGTGACGCGCGGAGGCCAAGCGTCTTTAGCGCGCGCCTAGATTTCCACATGGCAGCATCCTGCCCGTGTGGATTCTCTAATCAATTGTCTCACATGTAGTTACAAGACACCTCCATGTGGAAGACTTCCAGCTGCCGTGATACTGTCGATACGGTGTCATAAATGCGCCTAGACACCATCGTCGCTTACCTCGATCGCTATCTCCGTATTGCCGACGAAGTCGCGGACGCGCCCGAAGCACTGAACGGACTGCAAGTCAGCAACTCCGGAGACATCACCCGCGTCGCCGCAGCGGTTGATCTGTGCGCGGCGACCGTAAGGATGGCGGCGGAGCAGCACGCTGACCTACTCCTGGTGCATCATGGCCTCTTCTGGGGAGGACTGCGGCCACTTACCGGCCCTGCCTACCACCGGGTCGCCGGTCTGATCCGTGGAAACATCGCGCTGTACGCCGCACACCTTCCTTTAGATCGCCATCCGGACGTGGGCAACAACAGCGAGCTCGCCCGCCTGCTCGGGATCAAGGTCCGCGGCGAGTTCGGCTCGTATCACGGTGCGCCCATCGGAGTCTGGGGCGAACGAACCGGCACGCGTGACGAATTGAGTGGAGTGCTGGCCAAAGTACTCGGCGGCGCGCCGCGCCTCCTGCCGTTCGGTCCCGAGCGGGTGCAGCGCGTCGGCATCGTCACCGGGGCAGGGGGTTCCTTGATTCCGCAGGCCGCCGCCGCCGGTCTCGACACGTATATCACAGGCGAAGGACAACACTGGACGTTCTTCGACGCCGAAGAGCTGCATGTGAACGTCTTCTACGCGGGTCACTACGCGACCGAGACCGTTGGCGTAAAGGCGCTGGCCGAACACATCTCCAAGAAGTTCGATTTGCCCTGGGTCTTTCTGGATCATCCCACCGGGTTGTGAATCCACGTCGTGTGTTGGTGGTATTGGCCATCGCGGAGCTGCTCGCGATGGGGCCGTGGTTCAGCGCGTCCGCCGTGGCCCCAGCGCTGGCGCGCGTGTGGCACCTGTCGCCCGCCACGACCGCTTGGCTCACGATCTCCGTGCAGCTCGGGTTTGTCGCGGGCGCACTCGTGAGTGCGATGCTCACCCTCGCGGATCGATTTTCGGCCCGCCGGCTCGTCGCAGTCTCCGCAGCCATCGCCTCGCTCGCGACACTGGGTGTCGCGGCGGCTCCCGGCATTGAAGTTGGAATCGGTTGCCGGTTGTTGACGGGCGCGGCACTGGCCGGTGTGTATCCGCCCGGAATGAAGATCGCTGCCGGGTGGTTCAAGGAGTCGCGCGGGTGGGCGATCGGCATTCTTGTCGGGGCGTTGACCCTGGGATCCGCGAGCCCCCACCTCGTGCGCTGGGCGGTGTCCCCGGCTACGTGGAGAATCGTGTTGGTGATCGCGGCCATCAGCGCGCTCGCCGGGGGATTGCTCGTGCTGCTCGTACCGAACGATGGTCCGTACGCCGCACGCTCGCCCGCATTCTCTCTCGCCGCAGCTCCCCGGATCTTGAAGGACCGAGCGGTCGCCCTCGCCAACCTCGGGTACCTCGGACACATGTGGGAGCTGTACGCGATGTGGACGTGGATCGCCGCATTCATCGCGGCGAGCGAACATGCGCGGCGTGGTCCGCAGACGGACGTCACGGCGCTCGCGGCGCTCGCGACGTTCGCCGTCGTGGGCAGCGGTGCGATCGGATGCTGGCTCGGCGGCAAGTACGCGGACCGATGGGGACGGACACTCGTGACGAGTGCCGCGATGCTCATCTCGGGGCTGTGCGCGCTGACCGTCGGCTTAGTCTACAGCGCGCCGTTGATCGCTCTCTTGCCGCTGTTGCTGGTGTGGGGGATCAGTGTCGTGGCAGATTCGGCGCAGTTCTCGGCCGCCGTCAGTGAGCTCGCGCCACGCGAATACGTGGGCACGGCTCTCACCCTGCAGACGAGTCTGGGATTTCTACTCACCACCGCAACGATCTATCTGTTACCGACTGTCGCGGCGGCCATCGGCTGGCGTTGGAGCATGAGCGTCTTGGCGATTGGTCCGGCGCTCGGTGTGTGGGCCATGCTCGCGTTGCGGCGCCGTCCTGAAGCGCTGCGACTCGCGGGCGGAAAACGCTAAGGGACGACGAACGTCCCGACCTCGTCGCCGTAGTCTCCGGCGAGACGAGTCGTACCGCCTGGGGCGGTCCACGGGCCGCCATCGCGTCGCATGTTGATCTGATGAATGCCGGCCGTGATTTGCAGGACGACTTCCCAGCTGCCTTCCGAGTTCTGTGCCAATGCAATCGGCCGCCAGTCAGTGAAGTCGCCCGCGATTTCTACGGACGTGGCGGGCGGCGTCTGTAACACCAGCTTCACATAGCCCGGCGATTGCGGGGTGAGGGTGAGCAGCGTCGATGGTGGCGGATCACCTCCGTTCGCTCCGCTCTGGTGTACGGGCAACGGAGCAATGGGACGAGTCGGCCGCTGAATCCGGAATCGCAGGGCGGCAGAGACGTACCGGCCTGCGATGTTGCCGCGGATCGGGTCAGATGGGTAGCGGCCACCCGACATCACGACGGACCACCGGTCGCTGAGCGGGAGACTCCCGCTCGCCTCCCCATACACCCCGTGGCCAGCGCCCTCGCTCCATACGCGGGCGGCGATCAGCATTTCGAGCACGATTTTGTGGTACTGTCCGCGTGCTGTCATGCCGATGTCGCTATACTGCGTGTCGCCTACGAAGGCCCGACCAGCTGACAACAGCAGCACGAGCGAGCCGCGGCGCTGTAGTCCAGTCAGCGATGCCGCGAAGACCGGCCGGGCTTCCTCCGACTGACCGAACGCAGTGCGGCCGCCCGTCGCTGCCATCCAGATGCCGCCTCGTTCCGTGTCGCGGCGGACGCGGAACTCTCCCAGCAGATGCCAGAAGCTCGCGAAGTCGGCATAGGACGATGCGCCCGCCGTGGCGGACGCTTCGAGACGCCAGTTCTCCGCGGGGCGTGTGAAGAGCGATCCTACCACTGAGCCCTGCACACTCCGATTGCCGCTCTCGAATCGCAGAAACGTCCCCCGGGCGTTCAGCGCGGCCCGGCGTCCATACCATGCGAATGTCGGCGTGATGGCGGCGGCACTGCTGAGGAGGAATCCGTCGTAGCGCACGAGCGACGCCCCCATGTCGATCGTGGCGTTTGCCTGCGCACCGATCACTCGTGGCACTGAAAGCAGCAGGGCCGTCGCTGCCAGCAGCGGCGCGAGCTTAGGGCTTGCCGGGCTGGGCGCCGCGCGCGGTCGCATCCAACTGCACGGAGGTAGCGCCCGATACGCGCACAGAGGTAGCGGCAGCTGGAGGCGCGCCGAGGGCGATGTCGCGCTCGACGGCGCGGCGAAACTCTGCGAGTTCGGCGTCGCGGGCCGTGGGTGCGAGCACGAGGACCGCCACGGCAGCGCTGTCCGCCGGGACGCCGCTCGCGACGAGATCGGCAAGGACGGCGAGCGCCATGGTGACCGGCGGCCGCCGCACATCCCGGATGCGCGTGAGCACCGCGGGCGTCGCGCCCGCGCGCAGCGCCGCGACGCCGGCCTCGAGCTCCGGTGTCGTCGACTTCGTGCCCAGTGCCTCGCGCGCTGTGCCCAGGTCGACTGCCAGGCGGCGTACCGCGGCCACGATGCGCTCGCCTGACGCATTCTTCATAGCGCCCTCGAGCGCCCGATGAATCAACGGCTCGCTCGGCAGGCCCACGCCGCGTGCGGAGTCGACGATCGTGACTACTCGCCCGCGCGTTTCGGGATCCAGTCGCTCGTAGCGCGGGTCCTGCGCCGGGTTTTGCGCAATGACGAGAAGCAGGGCCGTCAGTATCATGACCCATGACCTCCGATAGTCACGACGGAGCTCGGGCTGCCGAACTCATCGTCTCGCACCGCCGGCGCCGCGGGGTCGGCACGCCATTCGACGCCGTTCACGAGGAACGCATAGCGATAGCGTCCGGGCGCGAGCGAAACCACGGTCGCCCACACGCCTCCGCGCGCGGACCGCATGGGCGCGCGCGTGGGATCCCAATCGTTGAAATCGCCGACCAGCGAGACCGAAGCAGCTTGCGGCGCGACGAGGACGAACTGCAATGCATCGGGGCGCGTGCCGCTATGGGACCAGGGTCGCGCGACAAGAACGGCGCCGAGCACTGCCGCCGCGGCAAGCCACGGCCAGATTCGAACGAGAGGGTGCGCTGTCGGCTTCTCAGGCGCCGGGCGCGCGATCTCGCTCATCACGCGTGCGTCGAGTGCCCGATCGATGGCTACCGGTCGGCGCAGCTCGTGAATCACGCGCTCGAGGATGTCTTCTTCGCCCCGTTCTTCAAACATGTTCCGCCTCTTTCAAGAATCGCTGCAGCTGCTCGCGGGCGCGCTTGACGCGCATCTTCAACGCCGATACCCCGGCGCCCGTGAGCTCTGCCATCTCCTCGTACTCGAGATCCTCGACATGTTTGAGGAGAAACGCCTCTCGATACTCGGGAGCGAGCTTGCCGAGGGCGCGACCGACGACGTCGGCCCATTCCATGTGCTCTGACTGATCGGGATGGGCGGCGCCATTGATTGCCACCTCATCGTTCACGAACAACCGGCGGCGGCGAGCCGCCCGCGCGCCGGTGGTGCGACAGCGGTTGACCAGGATGCCGTACAGCCATGCTCCGAATCGGGCCGGATCGTTGCAGCGCGCGAGCGACCGGTAGGCCCGAACGAAGGCATCCTGCAACGCTTCTTCTGCATCTTCGCGATCCCCGATCATGTGGAGGGCGTAACGTCCCAGCCGATCGCGATAGCGCGCGACCAGCGCCGCGTACGCGCCGACGTCGCCGGCCCGGATCCGGCGTACCAACTCGGCATCTCCTGCTTCCACTCTCTCTATACCCATGCTCTACCCAGAGACGTCACAAGGACGCGTCAAATGGCAGGCGTCAAGTACGAGACGTCGAATAAAGAATGTCGGAAGACATGTCGAAGAAAGACGCAAATGGCGTGTTCTGACGTTCGGACGTGTGACGTTGCGAGACGCATGCTGGGTATTTCCATGCGAGAGGGCCGTCTGCGCAACACCCTAAGGAGGATTCTGACGATGTCGAGACTTAGCTACACGCTACTCGCTGCCGTCGCTGCAGTTGCTACCGCCGCAACTGCCGTAGCCTGCTATAAGGACGACTCCACTTCAGCAAACGGAAACAGACGGGCGACTAGGGTGCTGATCACCGACGCCCCGTTCCCGTTCGACACCGTGCAGAGTGTAGATGTCTACATCATCAGCATTTCCGCTTCGACTGAACCCGATACCGGTAGCTCCGCCAACAATGTGCAGTGGGTTCCCATCGTGGAGCCGCACCGCCAGGTCAACCTGCTCAGCCTGCAGCGGGGGTTGACGTCACTGTTGGGCGAGAAAGAGATCCCCGCCGATCAGTACAAGGCTGTTCAAGTCATCATCGATGTGGATTCCTCAGCGATTTGGTTCAAGAACGGCTCGCAGGCAGTCGTGCGGTGGGGTGGTGCCGGCCGGCAGGCGATTCACTCGTTCGTCGAGGCGGCCATGGACGTGCCGAACGAGGGGGCCGACATCGTGCTCGACTTCGACGTCGGCAAGAGCTTCGCCTATGACAATTTGGGTGACGGGGCGTTCGACTTCTTCCCCTGGATTCGCGCTGTGAATGAAGCGGCGACGGGATCGATGTCCGGCACGATAACCCGCGATACGAGTGGCGGAGGGACCGCGGGTCCGGTGGCCAATGCGACGGTGACCGCGTACGGTGGCGGGCCGAGCAACTGGTACATCAACTCAACAGGAACGACCGATGCGGCCGGCCACTACAAGCTCGCCTACCTCCTGCCGGGCACGTACATCGTCGGCGTCGATCCGCCGGCGTCGAGCACCTTGGCGAGCGATCTCGACTCCAACGTCGTCGTGGCGCGCGGTGCCGACACACCGCACTCGGTGGAGCTCTCCGCGTTCCACGGCGCCGTTTTTATCCAAGGCGCAACCTCGATGCTGGTGAATCACACTAATCGGCTGGAAGCGTTCGTCATCGACGCGCAGCACCAACAGGATCCTAGCGCCCCGGTCGCGTGGCAGAACCTCGATACGAACGTCCTCGATCTGACAACGTATGTAGACAGCACGCACGTGGCGCGGGTCACTTCCAAGATCGTTGGAACCGGTCGCGTTGTGGCATCGAGTGGAGGGCTCTCTGATACCTTGGTCATCCACGTCGCGCCCGACAGTTCATCCGGTCCGTCCGCCCCGCGGTAACTGGTAGTATGGCGTCACGGCGTGGCTATATTGCGCGCCGTGACGCCTTCAGCACTCCCCTCGCATCACCGCCCCGGCGGCGGCTTTCGCAATCCCTGGGTCGACCAGGCAGTCCCGGGGTTCGGCAGCTTGCTCAAGTGGATGCTGGTGCATCGGACCACGCGGCCGCGACCGCGGGATCCCGATCCATCGGTCTTCACGCGCGTTAAGCCTGCGTTCGTTCATCCACGCGCCCCCGCCACGAAACTCACCGTTACATGGGTGGGGCACAGCAGCCTGCTGATTCAGCTGAACGGCTTGAACATTCTCACCGACCCAATGTGGAGTGAGCGTGCATCGCCGGCGCAGTTCGCCGGCCCGAAGCGCTGGGTCGCGCCCGGAGTCGCGCTCGATGCGCTTCCGCCGCTCGACGTCGTGCTGCTGTCTCACAATCACTACGACCATCTCGATGCGCACACGGTGCGTCAGCTCGCGCGTCGCCATCCGCAGGCATTCTGGTTGACGCCCCTCGGCCTCGCGCCGTTTGTAAGGAAACGTGGCGCTCCTGCGAGCGCGGTGGTCGAGCTCGATTGGTGGGAGGAGCACAAGGTGGACTCCCTCCGCATCGTCGCCACGCCGGCGATGCATTTCAGCAGTCGCAGCATTGGGGACCGCGGCGACACCCTGTGGTGTGGCTTTGCGCTGGCCGCCGCAAACGGGCGTCGGGTGTTCTTCGCCGGTGACACCGGGTTTCACCCCGATTTCGGCGCGATCGGCGAGCGCGGGGGTCCGTTCGAAGTCGCCTTGCTTCCGATCGGCGCTTACGAGCCGCGCTGGTTCATGCGGTACGTGCACATGAATCCCGAGGAAGCGGTAGATGCCTTCCGCGTCCTGAACGCCCGGGTCATGGTGCCGATCCACTGGGGCACGTTCAAGCTCACCGATGAAGCGATGGACGAGCCGCCCGTCCGCGCGCGCGCCGCATGGGCCGCGGCCGGTCTGGAGCCGGAGCGGTATCGCCAGCTCGCGCACGGCGAGACACTCACGCTGTGAGGAGGCTCGATCAATGCAGCGCCTGACGGTGGTGTTGGTGGCTGTACTCGTGGGCGGGTGCGCGGGGCGACGGCCGGCTCCGCCCCTGTCCGGTCCATCATCGGCTCCGGTGTACGAGACGGCCGAGCGCGTCGCGCTGATCGCGGCGCCGGTGGAAGCCGATTGGAAGCGCCTGGGCGACGAGGCGGCGTCCCTCCTCTCGCAATACATCCGGATCAACACGACCAATCCACCCGGCAACGAGATCATCGCCGCGCGCTGGCTCGCCACCGTATTACAGCGCGAGGGGATCGAGGCGCGCATCTTCGAGCCGGCGCCCGGCAAAGCCAACCTGTATGCTCGGCTCGCGGGTGACGGCAGCGCTCGCCCCGTCGTTCTCCTCAATCACATGGACGTCGTGCTTGCGTCGCCCGAGTACTGGACCGTCGATCCCTTCGCCGGCGTCATCAAGGACGGCTACGTCTGGGGTCGCGGCGCGCTCGACATGAAAGGCGAGGCCGTCTCACAGCTCCTGACGCTGCTCATCCTCAAGCGCGCCGGGGTGCCGCTCAAGCGGGACATCATTTTTCTCGCCACAGCCGACGAGGAAATCGGCGCCGGCGTAGGCGCCGCGTGGGTCGTCGAGCACGAGCCGAATCTCGTTCGCGGCGCTGAGTTTCTGCTGACCGAGGGGGGCCTGACCCGCTCTGACGGCCGCGGGGGCGTGCAGGTGTACGGCGTCGGCACGACGGAGAAATCCCCCTTCTGGCTGGACGCTACGGCCCGGGGTACCGCCGGCCACGGCTCGCGCCCCACGCCCGACAATGCCGTCCATCGCCTCGTTCGGGCGCTCAACCGGATTGCGGAGTGGCGCACGCCCTTGATCGTGACGCCCGTCGTCGAGCGCTCATTTCGTGATCTCTCAACGATCGAGCGTGACACGACGATTCGTCGCTGGCTCGCCGACGTCAAAACGGCACTGCGCGACTCGGTGGCCGTTCGCACGCTCACGTCCGATCTCACGTACAATGCGCTGCTCCGCAACACGATCTCGATTACCGGGCTCCAGGGCAGCACCAAGACCAACGTCATTCCGCCCACCGCAACCGCAGCGCTCGATGTGCGGCTGCTTCCGGGCCAGGACCCGGCGACGTTCCTCGCCGATCTCGTGCGTGTTGTGGGGGACAGCGGAGTGACCTTCAAGCCTCAGGGACCGAATTGGCCCGCGACCGAAAGCTCGACCGAGACCGACATGTTTCGCGCGATCACCGCCGTCGCGCAGGCGCGACAGCCCGGCGCGCTCGTCACCACACTGATGCTGCCGGGCTTCACCGACAGTCACTATTTCCGGCGCCTTGGCATCGCGAGCTACGGCCTGAGCCCGTTCCCCTTGTTGGAGCGCGAGTCACGCGGTGTCCACGGCAACGATGAGCGGGTGAGCCTCGATGCGCTGCGCTTTGGCGTGCGGTTCTACTATGACGTCGTGTACCGCATCGCCGCGAAGTAAGGCTATTTCAGCGGAACGACAAAGCGCACGATGAGTCGCTCGGCCGACTGCGGACTGACGCTGCAGAAACACTCCCGGCCGATGACGCGCTTGACCCCCAACACTTCTGCCTCGGCGATTCCCGCGACGTCGCGGTAGGTGATCTCGAGCGTCCGGCCGTCGACCATTCGGTAGCTCACCGGACGACCGAGCAGGCGGTGGTGCGGATCGATCTTCGCGAGTCCGTCGGCGAGTTTTCGCTGGAAATCGGATATCAGCTCGGCAGTCGTCATCGGGAGGCGCGCAACGCCGCGGCGTTGCGGCGGATGCCGGCAGCGCCCGGTCGCGAAAATGGCGTATCGCCGTAGCGGCGCGCGAACGTTTCATCGGTGATTTCCGCGATGGCATCAATGTCCGGCGCCATGATATCCCGTCGCGGAGCGAAGCCCGCATCCCCTGTGACCTGCGCGAAGCTCACATTCCACGGACAGACGTCCTGGCACACATCACAACCAAACAGCCAGTCGCCCACTTGGGCCTGTTCAGCTGAGGTGAATGCGTCGCGACGCTCGATCGTCAGATACGAAATGCACGCCCGCGCATCGAGATCACGCGGCCCCGCGAACGCCTGGGTCGGGCACGCCTCGAGGCAGCGCTGGCAGGTGCCGCAGCGATCGGCGGCGAACGGCAAATCCGGCTCGAGCTCCGCATCTGTCAGCACAACGCCGATAAACGTGAACGAGCCGATCATCGGACTGATCAGCATCATGTTCTTGCCGATCCACCCGAGTCCGGCGAGCTGCGCCAGCTCGCGCTCGGGCACCGGTCCGGCATCCACGTAGCACCGCGCCGCCGAGCCCGGAATGAGCTCGCGGACTGCAGCCGCCAGCTGCTCGAGGCGCTCGCCGAGGACGTCGTGGTAGTCCGCGGACCAGGCGTATTGCGCGACCCGGCCGGAGTGGCTAGCCCCGCCGCCATGCGGCGGGGTCCCATGGAAATAGTTCGTGAGCGTCACGACGGCCGACTTTGCCCCCCGCATGATGGTGCGAGGATCCTTCCGCTTTTCGGCCTGGCGATTGAGATACGTCATCGTACCGGCGTGACCCGCGGCGAGCCAGCGATCGAGCTCGGCGGCGTGAGGATTGCGCTCGAGGCGCGTGATCCCAACGGCGGAAAAGCCCAGCGCCTCCGCACGGCGTTTGATCTCGATCACAGGCCCATCGTCTCGCGCCGCCAGCGCGCGAAGTTCACTACGTCGTCGACGGGCGGCACGGCCTGTGGGTCGCCGTACGCGGTGAACATCCGCCACTGGATGTATTCGCGCGGAGGAAGCGGAAGAAATGGCGGGCGGCGCCACCAACTGCGCGAGCGGAAACTCCACGTGAGCCGCACCAGGTCGATGGCGAGTTGCGGACGCAGCAACGCGCGCAGCGCCAAACGCAGATAAAGTGCCGGCCAACTCGCGATACGCTGCATTCCTTCTGTATATTCCCGGCCTATGACGCTCGCAAGCAGCGTACAACCGCGCGCGCTTGGACTCGCCCGCTATCGCGGCGAGTTTCCCATCTTCAAGGACAGCGTCTATCTCAATACCTGCTCGCTGGGAGCGTTGGGCGAGCGGTCTCGCCGCAAGGTAGCGGAATTCCTCGACATCTGGCAGAGTCGTGGGGCGGCTGCGTGGTACGATGTCTGGTGGGAGGCGCTGAGCGATCTGCGCGCCCGCTACGGGCGAATCGTCAATGCGGCGCCGCAGGAGATCGCGCTCGCGCCGAGTATCTCCGTCGCGCTCAGCGCGGTGGCCGAGTCGGTGGACTACCGGCGCCGCCCGAAAGTGGTCATCACCGCGCTCGATTTTCCGACAGTCGCCTACCAGTGGCTGGCCAAGGTCCGCGAGGGTGTGGAGCTGGTGATTGTCGACAGTCCGGACCGGATCAGCGTGCCCGTGGAAGCGATAGCCCAGGCGATCGACGATCGCACGGCATTGGTCGTGACGTCGCATGTCTATTTCACGACTGGCGCCATTCAGGACATCAAGCGTGTGGCCGCGGCCGCGCACGCGCACGGGGCGCTGTGCGTGATCGATGCCTACCAGTCGGTTGGGCAGATCCCTGTCGACGTGCAGGATGCCGGCGTCGACGCGCTGGTTGCCGGGGGGCTCAAGTGGCTGCTCGGCGGGCCGGGCATCGTCTTCCTCTACATGCGGGAGGCGGTGGCCAGGCGCCTCGAGCCCGCGATCGCCGGCTGGTTTGGGCAACGCGAGCAGTTCGCGTTCGACCCGCGCGCGTTGACGTTCCACGACGACACGCGCCGCTTCGAGCTCGGCACACCGTCGCTGGCGGCCATCTACGCACAGCTTGGCGGACTCGAGTACATCGAAGAGATCGGCATCCCCGCTCTTCGCGCGACCTCGGCGGCGCTGACCGACGACCTGATCGAGCGGGCGCGCGCGGCAGGGTTCCGGCCGAAAGTCGCCGCGGATCCCCAGCAGCGCTCGGCGATCGTCATGATTCCGATGCCCGATCCGGCGGGATCGGTGCGACATCTCGCCGCGGGCGGCGTCATCGCCGACTCCCGGCCTGGCCATGTCCGGTTCTCGCCTTTCTTCTATAACCTGCAGGATGACAATGCCAGAGCAACCGAGCGCCTCGCCGCGCAGCCCGCTCACTGAAGACGAACAACTCCTCACACCGCCGCAGGTCGTTCCGATCGAGCGGCGGGCTTCCTTCACGAGCACCGACCCGTGGCGGGTGCTGCGCATCATGGGCGAATTCGTCGAAGGATTCGATACGCTGTCCGACGTGCGCAACGCGGTGACAGTGTTCGGCTCCGCGCGCACGCCCGAAAGCGATCCCTACTACGCAGCCGCGCGCGAGACGTCCCGGATGCTGTCCAAGGAGGGTTTTGCGATCATCACCGGCGGCGGCCCCGGCATCATGGAAGCCGCCAATCGCGGAGCCAAAGAAGGCGGCGCGCTCTCGATTGGGTGCAACATCGAGCTGCCGTTCGAGCAGGGAACCAACCGGTGGGTCGAACGCTCGATCAATTTTCGTTACTTCTTCGTTCGCAAAACCATGTTCGTGAAGTATTCGACGGCGTTTATCGCCTTTCCCGGCGGCTACGGCACCATGGACGAGCTGTTCGAAGCGCTGACGCTCGTCCAGACCGGGAAGGTGAAGCAGTTCCCCGTCGTGCTGTTCGGCCGCGATTACTGGGGTGGGCTGGCGGACTGGCTCAAGGAGCGCGTAGCAGGCGAGGGGAAAATCGCACCGGAAGACTTGAATCTGTTCCTCGTGACCGACGACCCCAAGGAAACGCTCGGCTGGATCGTGGATGCACGTGAGCGTCGAACGCGCGCGTTCCGCGCGATGCAACCGACCAGCCAATCCACGCGATGACGCAAAACCAGTATCTGCGCGGCCAGCGGATCAGCCCCAAGCCCATCAGCGGCAGGGAAACCGTCGCCGATCTCGTGGATAACGCCTTTCTGGCGTATAACGCGGGCCGGCTGGCGGAAGGCTGCCGGCTGTTCGCCGAGCGCATGCTGGAAGACGATGTCACCGTGGGCATGAGCCTGACCGGCGCGATGACGCCGGCCGGTCTTGGCATGTCCACGATCATTCCGCTAATCGAAGCGGGGTTCGTCGACTGGATCGTCTCGACGGGCGCGAATCTGTATCACGATGCCCACTTCGGCCTCGGGATGGCGATGCATCGCGGCACGCCGTTCGCCGACGATGTGGTGCTGCGCGAAGAAGGAGTCGTGCGGATCTACGACATTTTCTTCGACTACGACGTGCTGCTCTCCACCGACCGCTTCGTCCGCGAAGTCTCGGCGCGGCCCGAGTTCCAGCGGTCGATGAGCACCGCCGAATATCACTACCTGCTCGGCGGATACGTGCTGCAGCGCGAGAAAGCCCTTGGTCTGTCGCGCAAATCGGTGCTCAGTGCCGCGCACACGGCGGCGGTGCCGATCTATACATCATCGCCCGGCGACTCCTCGATCGGGATGAACGTCGCCGAGCAAGCGCTGTCGGGAAGCAAGCTGCGCTTTGACGTCAGCGCGGACGTGAACGAAACGTCGTCGATCGTCTTCTCCGCGAAGG
This sequence comes from uncultured Gemmatimonadales bacterium, assembly GCA_963704805.1. Classification (GTDB taxonomy): domain Bacteria; phylum Gemmatimonadota; class Gemmatimonadetes; order Gemmatimonadales; family GWC2-71-9; genus 20CM-2-65-7. Next base: position 324,565 of record CAVPHS010000001.1, read on the forward strand.
TGCATGGGGGCAAAAGCGGCGTGCTGATCATTGGCGGCGGCAGCCCCAAGAACTTCGTGTTGCAGACGGAGCCACAGATCCAGGAAGTGCTGGGTATCAGCGAGAAGGGCCACGACTACTACTTGCAGCTCACCGACGCGCGGCCCGACACCGGTGGGCTTTCGGGCGCCACGCCCGCGGAGGCGGTGAGCTGGGGCAAGGTGGATCCGGACAAACTGCCCGGCACGGTTGTCGTCTATCTCGACAACACCGTGGGCTTTCCCATTCTGGCAACGTATGCGCTTGCCCGCCGCAAGCCCCGAGCGTTGAAGCGGCTTTACGACCGACGCGCCGACATGATGCGCGAGCTGACCGATTCCTACCTCGAAGCGAAGGCTGATCGCGATGCTCGCGCTGAGGCCGCCACCGGCGGGGGGTGACCGCGCCACCTGACAGCCCGCAGTCCGGCAGTTCGACCCGGGCGTATGCGATCTACGTCCTGGGTCTTCTGACGTTGGTCAATCTGCTGAACTATCTCGACCGCAACGTCGTGTATGCGGTGTTCGAGCCCATCAAGCGCGATCTCAATCTCACCGACACCCAACTCGGGTGGCTTGGCTCGGCCTACATCATTGTCCTCTCCCTTGCGGCGTTGCCGCTGGGCGTGATTGGCGATCTGCGGTCCCGGCGCAGCGTCATCACCTGGGGTGTGACCGTCTGGAGCGCCGCTACCACACTCGGCGGATTCGTAAAGCACTTTTGGCAGCTGTTCACGTGCCGTGCGCTCGTCGGTTTCGGCGAGGCTGGGTACGGGCCCGCCTCGCAGGCTATCATCGCGCAGTACTACAAGGGCAGGCGCCGCGCCTTCGCGATCGGCGTCTACTCCACCGGAATGGCACTCGGCGGGGTGCTCGGGATCTGGCTCGGCGGCGTGATCGCCGAGAACTATGGCTGGCGCTGGGCTTTCATCTGGATGGGGTTTCCCGGTCTGGTGCTGGCGTTGCTTGCGTCGCGCTTGCGGGAGCTGGATCGGCGGCCGCCCCCCCCCATCGTCGACATTCTTCGCGGGTGGTGGCGTCACGGGCTGCATGGCGCCATCCACTATGTCGCGCCGTTCGCCATCTGTGCAGGAGTCGGCGCCGCCATCGCGGCATTGCTGGCGCTCTTTGAGGGCATCCCCCCGCTGATCGGCACCAGCGTTTTTGGTGTGGGTGTGAGCGCCGGCATCGCGTGGACGGTTTGGCGGCTGGTGCCGTTGGCCGTGCGACGCACGACTGCAGCAGGCGCCGTGGCGGTGGGTGCGCTCGATGACTTTCAGCACGCCGCGGTGCTGGTGCTGCGCACGCCGACGCTCATCTGGATCTTTCTCGGCGGCGCCATGGTGACATTCGCCGTGAACGGACTGATCGCCTGGGCGGCGGCGTTCATGCAGCGTGTGCACGGCCTTTCAGTCGCGAGCGTGGGCTCTGAATTCGGCTTCTGGGCCCTTGCCGGCGGTGTCGGTGGCGCGCTGGTCGGCGGGCGCTTCGCCGATCGACTGCAGCAGCGGTGGCCAGGCGGTCGCGTGCTCGCGTCCGGCGCGGGATTCGTGCTCGGTGCCCCGGTCTGCGCGTTGTTGCTCCTCGTTGACGATCTCCGCTGGTTCGCGCCGCTCGTTCTCGCGACGTATTTCTTCTATACCTGGTACAACGGCCCACTAGCCGCGGTGATTCTCGATGTCGTCCCCCCGGCGGTCCAGGCGTCGGTGCTGGGGGCGTTTGTCTTGTTCTCGCACCTCGCGGGCGACGCGCTGGCGCCTCCCCTCATCGGCTATCTCTCGGACCGCACCGGCAGCCTGCGGGGCGCGATGCTACTCCTGCCGGCCGTCGGATTACTGGGCGGCGTGATCATCCTCATCGGACTCACGAGCGTACGGCGAGACATGCGGCGGGTGAGTGCGCTCGACCTCCACGTCTCCGGTGGACGTTGAGGAGCTGACATGAAAATCGCCGTGATCTTTGATTCGCTTCATCCCGAGTGGGGGGACGCGGAGTACAAGCGCGAAATCGAGCAGAAGGTCGAGGAGGCGGAGTACGACGTCGCGGGCGCGCTGATGGCCGGAGACCATGACGTCCTGATGATCGGCATCGGGGACGACGTGGGGCCGCTACTCGCGAAACTCGCAGAATTCCAGCCGAAGCTCGTGTTCAACGGGTGCGAGGGCTTTCGCAGCAACGCGCGGCACGAGTACGGGATTGCGGCCCTCCTGGATATGTACGGCTACCGCTACACCGGATCGTCCCCGACGGCGCTCCTGATCGCCCGCAATAAGTCACTCACCAAGAAGGTGCTCGCCTATCACGGCATTCGCGTGCCGGCGTTCGCCGAATTCCACGAGGGAGACGAGCTGGTGCGGCCGTCGGAGCTGCGCTTTCCGCTGATCGTGAAACCGCTGCTCGAGGATGCGTCGATCGGTATCGCGCAGGCATCGGTTGTCGAGGACGACCAGAGCCTGACGCAGCGGATCGAGTTCATCCACGCGAAGTATCATCAGGCCGCGATCGTCGAGGAGCTCGTGGAAGGCCGTGAGGTCTATGTCGGGCTGATCGGCAACGACGACGTCCAGGTGCTGCCGCTCACCGAAATGACATTCGGCGAGCCCGAAACGAGCGATCATCTCATTGCGACCTACAAGGCGAAGTGGGACGAAGAGTACCGCAAGCGTAAGAAGATCAAGAACGTGTTCGCCAAGGGCGTGTCCGAAGAGCTGACGCGGCGAATCGGCGAGATTTGCAGCACCGCGTTCCACGCCCTCTGGCTACAGGACTACGGGCGCGTCGACGTGCGACTGGCTCACGACGATGAAGTGTATGTCCTCGAGGTGAACCCCAACCCCTTCATCGCCGCGGAGCACGAAATGGCGGAAGCGGCCGCAAAGGCGGGACTCAAGTACAACGCCTTCATTCAGCGCATCGTCGACGAGGCGATGGCGCGATGAGCCGCCGCGAAGTTCCCACCCCCGAGCTGCGCTGCCCCAGATGCCACAGCGAGCTGGAGCGCTTCTGGAGCTTCTGCCCGAGCTGCAGCCACCGGCTCGACTGGCCCGACACCCAGCGCGAAACGAATGCGGAGTGCGCCTACTGCGGCTGGATCGTGTCGGACACGTTCTCGTTCTGCCCCTGGTGCGGGCGCAACATCCAGGATGAGGACTCGAGCGACGAGCCGCTCAAGGCCCCGAAAGGGTTCAAGTATCACGCCCGCTGCGACTGGCGCTGCGGCGGCGGGGTCATGTACCCCATGCGGTTCTGCCCCTGGTGCGGTCGCGCGCAAACCTGGCGCTACGATGATTTCCAAAACGTTTGCCCCCATTGCGACCGCGGCGTGGACGACTGGATGGCGACGTGCCCATGGTGCGGTGAGGATGCCACCGGCCGTGATCTCATCCCCCGCGCGCTGCGACGCGCGCGACGGCTGCTCATCGTGTCGCGCATTCGCGACTGGAACTACCGGGTCATGCTGCGGCCAGGCGTCTCGGGCGTGGCGCCACGAGCCCCGAAAGTCATCGAGCTCGACCGCCGCTACGTCACCGCTAAGCGCCGCCGCGACGAGATCTCCTGGAACATGCTCACCGGGCTGTTGCTCCACGAGCTCGGCCACTCTTTCCTTTATCATCACTGGTCGTGGACGCGGACGGGGCGCTTCCGCCGGGCGTTCGGCGAGGTGCGCAAAGCGTACCGTGTGGCGGACGAGCACTGGGTCGATTTCGAGCGTCGCCGCATCGCCACGACACTGACCGACTACGTGAGCGCCTACGCCGCGACGCACCCGCAGGAGGATTTTGCCGAGACGTTCCGGTTTTACGTGATGCGGCGGGGCCGGTTACGCGAGCTCTTCGCGGAGTTCGGGCGCAAGCGCAAGGGCGTGCGGCTGTATGAGAAGTTTCTGGTGCTGCACGACTTCGTTCGCAGCCTGCGGGGCTGGAAATAGAGCGAGCGCCTCGCGGCCGGCTGCTGCTGACGGCGGCCCTCGCCTTGTACGGGCTCTACTATCTGCTCGTCCCCGATCATTTCGGGCTGCTCGATAACGTCGACCTCGCAATTCATGAAACCGGTCATCTCGTGTTTGGACCGTTCGGTGAATTCATCGGGGTCCTGGGCGGCACGCTCATGCAGTTGCTTTTCCCGCTTGCCTTCGCGTGGTATTTCTGGCGCCGTCGCGATCGTCATGCGGCGACCGTCGCAATGTGGTGGGTGGCGCAGAATCTCTGGAACATCGCGCGATATGCGCAGGACGCGCAGGCCCAGGAACTGCCCCTGGTAGGAGGGGGGGAGCACGACTGGACCTACCTGCTCGGCGCGGTGGGACTGCTCGAACACGATCAACTCGTGGGCCAGCTAATTCGCGTTACCGGGATGCTCATCTTCGCCTACAGCACCATGCGCGGTCTGACGTACGCCCGTCAGCCAGCGCCCGAAACTGCGACGCTGGAATGAGGACGGCGAGGGTTTACCGCCCCCTCGCCGCCCTTTTGCCGCCTTCCGCCGCCGTAGTTACCCGGCGAAGCAGTAACCGCATCCTTTCTCCTGAGCGCGAGCAACGGCGAGCACCCCGGACGGAACGACCTGACAGCCGGGGAGCAGAGCGGCAACCCAGTCCGCTTTCACGGCCGCCGGGTCCGCACCCATCTTCTGCGCGACCATGCCGCTGTACACTGTGAGCGCGACGTTGCACACGCCGACCAGCGCGCCGGCGGCGAGGAGCGCCTCGAGCCCCGTGCCCGGGAGCGGCAGAGGCATCACTTTCGCGAAGATGTTCTTGGTCGCTGGTGCATCACCGTTCTTGATGTTGAACACTTCGCCCAGCTTGTATTTCACCCACATGTCGTCCTTCATCGCAATCGGGATCGCCGAGTGCCGTAGCACGACCACGGGGGAGTTCTCGGCGTCCTTGGTCGCGTAGTTCTCGTTGTTGCCGTTGAGCCAGATCCGCGGCCAAATGACGGGCATGCCGCCGTTCACCTCGGGGGCATCGAACAACATCTTATGCTTGCCGGTGATCCGATTGAGCCACGCTTCGAATGCCGGGTCCGCCGCAGCGTCAGTCGAGGAACGGCGGGGCTTCGCCTCGAGACGCAGCGGCGTCATGGTCGCGAGACCGGCTGCGACCGTCGCCGCGAGTGACCCCAGGAATCCACGGCGGTGCGTTGTGATGTGATCGAAATCGAACATCGGAAACCTCCTCAGTGATGTGCCCTTGTGGGATAAGCGACATCGGGCGGTGGATCGCCATTCGGCCAATCATTTTCTTTGCCCCGGAAATCGGGGCGGGGATGCGCGTTGATGTACGCTGCGACATTGAACGCCTGGGTGTCCGCGAGCGTGCCCGGCGCATCGAATGGCATGTTTCGGCTGATGAATTCGGCTGCGGTCCGCACGCGCGACATGCCCGCGCCGATGTTGTACGACTGCGCTCCCCAGACCGGCGGCGCGACCGCGGTGCCTTCACCTGCCACACCGTGACACTTGGCGCACGACACGGTAAAAACCTGCGCGCCCGCGGCCGTATCTGCGGTGAATGCGGCCCACCTCTGCAGGCGTGACCCACTGGGCGGCGCGGGCGGCGCGATGGGCACACCGCCCGACAGAAAGGAGAAGTAGGCGAGAATGTCGCGCATGTCGGGTCCGGCGGGGTCGATCGACGTCCCATTCATGCTGCGGCGAAAGCAGTCGTTGACGCGGTATTCGATCGTCTCGACCACGCCGCTGCGCGCGCGGTATTGCGGATACCGAGCGAACGCGCCAACCCACGAGCCGGTCTCGCGCCGTCCTTCGTCCAGATGGCAGCTCGTGCAGCGCAGCTTGTTGCCTACGTGATCAGGCAGGCTGTCACGGGTCGCGACGAGAATCGCTCGCCCGCGCCGCACGGCGGCCCCGTACGGACCGGGGGGTATAAGCGAGTCCGCCGGCCCCCCCCGCCCCCCCCGCCCCCCCGGCCCCCCCGGGTTCCCGCCGCCGGCCCGATTGGTCGACGTGGCCGGCGCTGGATCGACCCGTGTACAGGCGGCAGGACCGGTGATGCAAATGAGCACAAGCCAAAAACCGGAACGCACGGGCGAGATAATACCGGCATTTCCCCAGGCGGCAACCTTCCGGCCGTTTCCGCTATCCAAACGGACGTATCCTCCACCCGGGACCTTCAATGCTTGCACCGCTGCTTGCCGTCCTGCTCGTTGCCGTCCAGAACCGTCCCCCCCTCGATTCCACGACAGTTACGAGGGTCCTTGGTCAGCTCAAGACCAGCGACTCCACTGTCTGCGCGCTCGCTGGCGAGGCGCTGACCAACTACGGCGGCTTCTGGGGATGGGGCTCTTCCGATCCAGGCATGGCGATGCCGCGCCCGATGCCGACTCCGATGCCGATGCCGGGTGGCGGGACCGGTGGCATGCACATCGACATGCACGAAGGCTCCCACGACATGGATCCGGCGGTGCTGCGCGCGTTCCGCGCCGTCGTTCGCGACGACAACCGCTGCGTCCGCAACATTGCCGTTCGAGTCCTGGGCCGGCATGGTGGCTCCGGCACCTATGACCTGTTCCTCTCGCTCCTGCGCGAGAGCCGCGCCGATTTCCGGGAGACGGGAGCACTCGGCCTCGGCGAGCTCGAGGACTCGCGCGCGATCAATCCCCTGGGCGCCGCGCTCAGCAACGACACGAGTGCGCTGGTGCGGACGACGGCGGCCTGGGCCCTCGGTCAAATCGAAGACAAGGTGGCGATCGACGCACTCGCCCGCGCGCTCAGCGATCGCGACCCCCGGGTGCGGCGCAGCGCAGCATGGGCATTGGGTGAGATCGAGGACGCGCGCGCGGTGCGGCCGCTCAGTACCGCGCTCAACGATCAGGTCGTGGACGTGCGGATCGTCGCGGTGTGGGCGCTCGGCGAAATCGAGGATGCGTCCGCGGTTCCGGTGCTCGTCACCGCAACCAAGGATCGTGAGCCGCGCGTCCGGCAGGCAGCCGCCTGGGCGCTCGGCGAAATCGAGAGTGGCCAGGGGGTCGCTCCTCTCGAAGCCCTGATGCGCGATCCCGTGGTCGACGTGCGGAAGACGGCGATTTGGGCGCTGGGAGAAATCGAGGACGGCGCGGGCGTGGCTCCGGCGGCCACGGCCCTCAAGGACTCCGACCCCGAAGTGCGCGTGCTCGCCGCGTGGGCGCTGGGCGAGATCGAGGATGATCGCGCCGTCGAGCCGCTGGTCGCAGCCCTCAAGGACAGCGACATCGACGTTCGCGCGACAGCCGCGTGGGCACTGGGTGAGATCGAAAGCCCGCGCGCTCGGGATGGCTTGGTCGCCGCGCAAGAGGATGAGGCGGGTGCGGTGCGCCACGCCGCGACGTGGGCGCTACGGCAAATCAACGATGACGACGATCCCCGCATTCGGGTGCACCCGAAGGTGAAGGTCAAGCCTTAGAGGGACGCCGAAAGGCTTGCGTCCGCTCGACCACGCGGAAGTAGTCGCGCAGCTCCTCGGCTGCTCGGGTCTCGTCCCAGCCGAGGAGCTGTTTCATCTGTGACGCGACCGCCTTGACCACGTCGCGCGTGTACTCTCGAGACTCGTAAAACACGTGCAGGCGCCGGATCAACACGTCCTGCACCCGCATCGCCATCTCCCGTTCAGTCGCGTACGTGACCTCGGCCCAAATCTCCGGTCGCCCCGCGACTATGGGCTCGCCGAGCGCGCGCTCGCGGTCGACCAGGTTCAGGACGGCCGCGGCCTCGCTGCCGTAAAACGCGACAAGATGCTGAGCCGTGGCGTCGGATACTCCTCGTGCGCGCGCGGCTTCCACCAGAACCTGGAGGTCGGCGATCTCTCCGCCGGGGAGCGGGAGGCGGTCGGTCGCGGCTCGCCGAGGCCGCGGGCGACCGTCGAGCTCGTGCAGCCGCTTGCCCACGTGGTCCACCACATCGCGCGCCATAATGCGATACGTCGTCAACTTTCCACCGGCGATGGTGATGAGGCCCTGCGGGCTGTCAACGACGTGATGCTCGCGCGAGAGCTGCGACGGATTCAATCGATTGCTTTGGTCGAGCAGGGGACGCAAACCCGCCCATGCCGATACGACGTCTTTCGGTGCGAGATGCGCGGTGGGAAATGCCGCATTGGCGGACCGCAGCAGATACGTCACGTCTGCGGCCGTGACGCCCAGCGCGTCCGGAGACGCGTCGGCAGCGGTGTCGGTCGTCCCGACGTACGAGAGATCCCCCCACGGAAGCACGAACATCACCCGCCCATCGATCGGCGAGAACAATGTCACGGCATGCTCGTTGGCGATGCGGCGGCGTGACACCGCGACGTGCGCACCCTTGGTAGGTCGCAGCAGCGGCGCTGCTTGAGGATCATCGAGCCGGCGCACGGCGTCCGACCACGGCCCGGTGGCATTCACGACGACGTTGGCCTGGATGGTGAATGAGTCGCCGCTCAACACGTCGCGAACGATCGCACCACGCACCCTGCCGTCCGGTTTGAGCAGCGAGGTAGCCTCGACGTAGTTGGCCACGAGCGCACCGGCTCGTGCCGCCGCACGCATGGTCGCAAGCACCAGTCGCGCGTCGTCCACCTGTGCATCGTAGTACAACGCTGCACCGACCAGGCCCCGATCGCGCAGCCCCGGCTCGACCCGACGCACCTGCTTGGCCCGCAGCCAGCGATGCCATTTCACATTGCGAAACAACGACAGGATGTCGTAGAGCCACATCCCCGCTCGCAGCTTCCAGGGCGGAACCCGACCGCCGCGGTAGAGGGGGAAGAGAAACGCGAGTGGCCTGACCAGGTGGGGAGCGATGCTGAGCAGCACGCGACGCTCATGACTTGCTTCGAAGACGAGCCGGAACGCGTACTGCTCGAGATAGCGAATGCCGCCGTGGATGAGCCGCGATGAGTTCGAAGATGTGCCTGCGCCGAAGTCCGCTTTGTCGATCAGCGCCGTGCGAATGCCGCGCAGCGCCGCGTCGCGCGCGATGCCTGCGCCGGTGATGCCGCCGCCGATGATCAGCAGGTCCACGGACCCGTCAGCCATTGCGGCAAGCGCGGTGGAGCGGGTTTGGAATGAGAAGGGTGATTCCGCGGCCAACTCCCCTCCACTTGGGGCTGGTGGTAGGTTTCGACTCCCAGAAGGAGGCAAGAATCTAATGCCCGGTCTCAACGGTCGGCGCGTCGCGATTGTCGCAGGCGTCCGAACGCCTTTCACCAAAGCCGGCACGTCGCTGAAGGACGTTCGCGCCGTCGACCTCGCGCGCTATGCGACCCGCGAGCTGCTGGAGCGGACCAATCTCGAGGGCGATGAAGTCGACGAAGTCGTGTTCGGACAGGTCGTGCCGTCCGCGCTGGTGCCGAACATTGGCCGGGAAGTCAGCCTGCTGCCGCAGTTCCCCAAGGAGATTCCAGCCTACTCGGTGAACCGCGCCTGCGCGTCCTCAAGTCAAGCTGTCACTTCCGCCCATGACCAGATCATCCTCGGCAACGCGAACATCATCATCGCGGGGGGGGCCGAAGCGCTGTCGGATATTCCGATACTCGCCTCCCGGCGGCTCGCCGATATTCTCGTCGAGGCAAGCAAGGCGAAGTCATTGGGTGCGCGGATCATGACGTTTGCCAGGATCCGGCCACGCGACCTCGTCCCCGTCGCGCCGGCCATCGCCGAGCCGTCGACCGGCGAATCGATGGGTCAGTCGGCGGAGAAGATGGCGAAGGAGAATCACATCTCACGCGAGGCGCAGGACCGGTGGGCCTTGCGCAGCCACCAGCTCGCCGCCCGGGGGACGAGCGACGGGAGGCTCACCGCCGAAATCGTCCCCTGGCTGCCGTCCCGTCCCGGCGCGCCGGTCGTGCAGCAGGATAACGGCATCCGCAGCGACACGTCCCTCGAGCAGATGGCGAAGTTGAAACCGGTCTTCGACCGCCGTTACGGCAGTGTCACCGCCGCGAATTCATCCCCGCTCACCGATGGTGCCTCCGCCGTCCTGCTGATGAGCGCCGAGGCCGCGCAAGCACTGGGGTACGAGCCGCTCACCTACATCCGCTCCTACGCCGTCGCTGCGGTCGACCCCGGCTGGCAGCTGCTGCAGGCACCCATCTGGGCCGTGCCGAAGGCGCTGGAGCGCGCCGGCATTCAGTGGAAAGACCTCGGCCTGATCGAGATGCACGAGGCGTTCGCGTCGCAGGTGTTGTCCAATCTCCAGGGGTTCGCCGCCAAGGGGTGGGAGATCAACGAGGACATCATCAACGTGATGGGCGGCTCGATCGCGATCGGTCATCCGTTCGGAGCGACTGGGGGCCGCCTGGTCACCACACTCTCCAACGAGATGAAGCGCCGCGACGTGCAGTACGGGCTCATCTCCGTGTGCGCGCAGGGCGGCATGGGCTTCGCGATGGTGCTGGAGCGGCGCTGATGGCAACCACGACCGCACCTTCCATCACCGCCCCCGCCGTGACCTGGGAGGTGGACGACGGCATCGCGACCGTCGTCCTCGATCTCAAGGGCCAGCCGGTCAACGTCATTTCCCGCGCCGTGAAGGACGAGTTCCTCGCCTGTTTCGCAGGCTTAGCCGATGATGCGCGCGTCCGCGGCGTGGCATTTCTCTCCGGTAAACCCGACAACTTCATCGCCGGCGCTGACATCGAGGAATTCGTCACGCTCGGCTCCGCCGCGGAAGCGGAGCGACTCTCGGCCGATGGTCAGGAGATGCTCGAGCGGGTGGCGCGCTTCCCGAAGCCGATCGTGGTCGGCATTCACGGCGCCTGTCTCGGGGGGGGATTTGAATTCGCGCTCGCCTGTCACTACCGCGTCGCGAGCGATCATCCCAAGACCCAGATCGGTCTTCCCGAAGTGCAGCTCGGCATTCTACCGGGAGCCGGCGGTTGCCAGCGCCTGCCGAGACTGATCGGCGTCCGCGCGGCACTCGACATGATCCTGGCCGGCAAGACCGAACGGGCCGCGAAGGCGTTCCGGCTGGGAATGGTAGATGAGCTGGTTGCGCCGCCGATTCTCGCGGAGATCACGGTCGCCGCGGCTCGCCGCATGGCCGGCGGCTGGCGTCCCACACGGAAGCGGCCGGGCGGGTTTATGGGATTTCTGCTCGACGGGAATCCGCTGGGGCGGCGCCTCGTCTTTCGCGCTGCGCGCAAACAAGTGCTCGAGCGGACCGCAGGACACTACCCCGCTCCACTGGCGGCGCTGGAGGCTGTCGAATACGGCCTGAAGCACGGCATGGCTGAGGGCTTGAAACGCGAATCTCAGCTGTTCGGCCAGCTGGCTGTGACGGATGTTTCCCGCAAGCTCGTCCAAATCTTCTTCGCGACCAATCAACTGAAGAAGGATCCCGGCGTCCCGAACGCGCCGCCGCCCGCGCGCGTCCAGCGGCTCGGGATCATCGGTTCGGGTTTCATGGGTTCGGGCATTGCGGGCACTGCTGTAGCGCAGGCCGAGGTCGACGTGCGCATGAAGGACTCGGACCTGGGCCGGGTTGCGCAAGGAATCCTCGCCGCGCGCGCGATTCTCGATGATCGTCTGAAGCGGCGGCGGATCACGAAATACGACTACGCGCGGCTCGTCGCGCTGCTGTCAGGCGGCGATACCTACGCCGGGTTCGGCCGCGCCGAGCTGATCATCGAGGCGGTGTTCGAGGAGCTTGGCGTCAAACAACAGGTGCTGCGGGAGGCTGAGGCCGTCCTCCCGCCGTCTGCTGTGTTCGCGTCGAACACTTCGACGATTCCCATCACGCGGATTGCGGAGGCGGCGCGCGACCCGGCGCGGGTGATTGGCATGCATTTCTTCTCACCCGTCGCGAAGATGCCGCTGCTCGAGGTCATCCCCGGCGCGCGCACCTCACCGCAAACAGTGAGCACCGCGGTCGCGTTCGGCAGGCGGATCGGCAAGACGGTGATCGTCGTACGCGACAGCCCCGGCTTTTGGGTAAATCGCATCTTGGCGCCGTACGCGAATGAAGTGGGCCATCTGCTCGCCGAAGGCGCGTCGATCGAAGACATCGACAGCATGGCGGTGCGGTTCGGCTTCCCGGTCGGCCCCGTGACGTTGCTCGACGAAGTGGGCCTGGACGTCGCGCTCAAGGTCGCCGGGGTGATGCAAGCGGCCTACGGTGACCGCCTGATCCCTGCTCCCGGTGCCGGCATTGCCGCGCTGGTCAAGGCGGCTCGGCTCGGGCGCAAATCGGGCCGCGGGTTCTACCTCTATGAGGGCGGGAAGAAGCGCGGCGTGGACGACAGCGTGTACAGCATGCTGGGCGTCCAACCCAACGGCGGTCCCCGCCCCGCGGAGATCTTGCAGCGCCTGGTCCTCGGCATCGTCAACGAAGCCGCGCGCGCGCTGGGGGAAAACGTCGTGCGGAATCCGCGCGACGGCGATATCGGCGCCATCTTCGGTTTCGGATTCCCGCCGTTTCGCGGCGGGCCGCTGCGCTACGCCGACGATCTGGGCGCTGACCGCGTCGTCAGCGACCTCGAGCGCCTTGCCGAACGGTATGGGGCGCGCTTTGCGCCCAGCGAAGTTCTGCAGGAGCATGCCCGCCGCGGCACCAAGTTCTATTCCTGATGCTGCGAGCCGTCTTCCTGTGGTTGAGCGAACAGCCACGCATCTTCAGGTTCGTCCGGAGAAACCGGCTTGCGCGAAAGCTCGCATCGCGCTTCGTCGCAGGTGAGACCATCAACGAGGCCATTAGGGCAGCGCGGGAATTGAATGGCACCGCCCCCCGCGTCCCCCCCGGTGGCCTCTCGGTCTCGCTCGATCTGCTGGGGGAATCGGTGCTCCATGCCGTAGAAGCCCAGCGGGCGTGCGCGATCTACCTCGAGCTGCTGGACCGGATACACGCCGAGAACGTCAATGCCAACGTGTCGGTCAAACTCACACAGATGGGTCTCGACATCGACGAGGCGTTGTGCATCCGCAATACGCAGTCCATCATCGGCAGGGCAAAACAGTACGACTCGTTTGTCCGCATCGACATGGAGCAGTCGACGTATACGGCCAGGACGCTGCAGCTGTTCACGGACGTCTTCTATCCGCAATTCGGGAACGCCGTCGGTGTCGTGCTGCAGTCCTACTTGCGTCGTACTGGCGACGATGTGGACGCGATGATCGCGTTGGGCGCGCGTGTCCGGTTGTGCAAGGGCGCCTACAAAGAGCCCGAAGACGCCGCGTTCCCGGACAAGAAGGACGTCGACGCGAATTTCGTCCGCTGCATGGAGCGCTTACTCGAGCGAGGAAACTACCCCGGCATCGCGACCCACGACGAGAAGATCATCACGCACGCCAAGGCGTTCACGCGGCAGAACAGCATTCCACCAGCGCGATTCGAATTTCAAATGCTCTACGGCGTGCGGCGTGACGTACAAAACAGGCTGCGGCGTGAAGGCTACAACATGCGCGTCTACGTTCCGTTCGGTACGCACTGGTATCCTTATCTCATGCGTCGCCTTGCGGAACGCCCCGCCAACATCGCGTTCATCACCGCCAACGTGCTCAAGGAATCGGTGCACCGCCGGTAGCAATGGACGACACGACTTTGGGGGGATATCAACAGGTGCATGGACGCCCACCCGCCTTCGGCGCCGCCGACGGCCAGGCCTACTCCGTCGCCACCTTCACCGATGACACCGACGGCCAGTTCGGGGCGGCGCTGTTGTTCGTGCGCTGGAATGAGGGCGAGCAGCGTCCTGTCGGTCACCTGGAGACGGAGTATCTCGCGTTCGGCTCCACCCCCGACGAAGCGGTCGCACCGTTGCTCGCACTGACACTGGAGCAGGTGAAAGCGCACCTCGACCGCTGCGTCGAGCAGGAACGCGCGCGCGCGTGAATCCTCCTCCCACGAGCGGCGTGGTGCTGGTGCGGACCGCCGGCGGCTATCGCGTGCACACCGATGCCGGCGAGATGACCGTGACGCTCCGCGGCAGGCTCAAGTATCGGGACGACGACCGCGTCGTGCCCGGCGATGTGGTGACGCTCGACGGCACGACGATCACGGAGATTCGGCCCCGGCGCTCGGTGCTGAAACGTCGCGCGGCCCAGGGTGGGGGCGCGGCAGGAGGGGCCGGCGGCGCGCGCCGCTTCCAGCCGATCGCGGCAAACGTCGATCAAGTCATTGTGGTCACGTCGGCGCGCGATCCGGAGTCGAACCCGCGTATGATGGACCGCATCCTGGTGATTGCGGAGGCCAACGGCCTTCCGGCCGCCATCGTCCTCAACAAGATCGAGCTGGACCCGAGCGCGGCGTCCGTACTGGCAGCGCGATTCGGGCCCGCGAGTTATCAGGTTCTCCCGACGTCGGTGAAGGCGAACGAAGGGTTGGCGGCGCTGCGCGACCTCCTGCGGGGCCGGCACTCCGTGTTCACAGGCCCATCGGGAGCGGGAAAATCGAGCCTGCTGAATGCATTGGAGCCCGGCCTCAAGCTGCGCGTGGGAGCGATTAGCGAGAAATGGCGCACCGGTAAGCACACGACGACGGCCGCCGAGCTGGTGCCCGTGGCGGGCGTCGGCTACGTCGTCGATACCCCCGGGCTGCGTGAGGTTGGCGCGTGGGGCATAGATCCCGATGCGCTCGGCGCTTGCTTCCCGGAGTTCCGGCCGTATCTCGACCAATGCCGCTTCGACAACTGTCGTCATCTGGCGGAACCGGGGTGCGCCATTCGCGCTGCACCGCCGGGAGCGATCGACCCCGACCGGCTCCTGTCCTACGAGCGAATTTACGAAGAGGTCAGCGAGCCTTCCTGGTCCAGCGGTCGGCGTCGCGGGAGGTGACCTTGGCCATCATCTGTGCAAACGCGTCATCGAGATCGATGCCCTGCGAGTTCGCGATGCAAATCACGACGAAGAGAACGTCCGCCAGCTCCATGGACATCGAGCCGGCCGGCTCGTCGGACTTTTTCTGTTTGGGGCCGAAGTGGTGGTTGACCTCGCGCGCCAGCTCGCCGACTTCCTCGACGAGGCGTGCCACGTTTACGAGCGGCGGGAAGTAGCCTTGTTCGAACTGCCCAACCCACCGGTCCACGCTGTCCTGCGCTGCGCGAAAGCCCATGGTTGACCTCGTCTCGCCGTTTCGCGGAGAGCGCTACGCCGCCCGTGATAAGCTCAGCCGCCTGATCGCGCCTCCGTACGACGTCATCGATGCGGCGCAGCGCGCGCACTACGCCGCGCTGGACGAACACAATATCGTCCACGTCATGCTGCCGGAAGCACCGCCGGCCGGGGCGCCGGATGATCGCTACGAGATGGCGGCCGAGCTGCTGGCGACATGGCGCGCGCGGGGTGTCCTCACGCATGACGCCGAGCCGGCGGTGTACGTGCTGGCGCAGGAGTTCACGCTGCCGACCGGAGAAAAATGCGTGCGCCGTGGCCTGTTCGCCGCGGTGAAGGCCGAGGGCTACGAGCCGCGCCGCATTCGCCCGCATGAACGGACGCATGCGGGCCCCAAGGCCGATCGGCTGGCATTGCTTCGCGCCACGAAAACCAACATCGAATCGATCTTTCTCCTCGCCCCCGATAGCGATCGAACCCTCGCGAGCGCCGTGGCCGCAGTTGCCCGAGGCAAGCCGGACGCGACCGCGGAGCTCGATGGCGTGGCCATCCGTCTGTGGATCGTGCGTGACCCGTCCCTCGTTCCCCTTCCCCCGCCTCCGCTGTACATCGCCGACGGTCACCATCGCTACGAGACGGCGAGCGCGTACGCGCAGGAGAATCCTGCGGCTGATCGCGTGCTCGCACTGATCGTCTCCGCTCAGGATCCCGGGCTCGTCGTGTTGCCCACGCACCGCGTGATCTTCGGCGCCGGTCGGGACATCGATCGGCTGCTGCCCCGTTGGCGCGAGTGGTTCGATGTGCAGCCCGTCCCGCCAGGGGTGGATCCGGTCAAACATCTCGCCGCGTTAGGCCACGATCAGACGGCGTGCCTGGTGGCCGATCGCTCGCGCATCGTCGCCTTGCTGCTCCGTCCTGGCGCGGTTCTCGATCGCGTGCCCAACCTCGCGCAGAGCGTTGCGGTGCGCGATCTCGATGTCGCGCGCATCGAATCGTTTGTCGTGAAGGAGATCCTCGGCGTGAGCACGTCGACGCCGATCGTGCGCTATGTGGCCGACGCGACCGAGGCATTGCGGATGGTGCAGTACGGGGGGGCGGCGGTCGCCGTGCTTCTCAATCCTACCAAGGTCGAGCAGGTTTTCGCGGTGGCAGATGCGGGCGACGTGATGCCGCCGAAATCCACGTACTTCGTGCCGAAGGTGCCGAGCGGTATAGTCCTGAGGCCGGTATAGCGGAGGTCGTATGTCGTTAGACGGAAAGCGCGTCCTGTTCTTCGCCGGGCCTTTGTACGAAGACCTGGAGCTATGGTACCCAAAGATTCGCCTGGAAGAAGAAGGGGTGAAAACAGTTGTGGCGGGAATTGGTGAGAAGACCTATCAAGGCAAACGGGGATATCCCGTAACCGTTGACACTCAGGTAGATCAGATCGACCCGACCAAATTCGACGGGCTCGTCATTCCAGGGGGGTTCGCGCCCGATCAGCTGCGTCGGTTTGAGAAGGTTCTGCAGATTACGCGAGAGATCTACCAGGCAGGCAAACCGGTCGCGTTCATCTGTCACGCGGGATGGGTGCCCATCTCGGCAAAGATCCTGCGCGGCAAGAAGGCGACGAGTGTGCGCGCCATAAAGGACGATATGGAGAACGCCGGGGTAATTTGGGAGGACAGCCCCGTCGTCGTCGATGGCAATCTGATTTCATCGAGAACTCCGGCGGACTTGCCGCAGTTCGCCCGCGCCCTGATTCGCGCGCTTGAACGTGGCCCGCAAGACTAACCCTCTGTAGTTTCTGCGTATGAGTCCACGGCAGCGCCAGCAGATCCTCGATAACCTCGACACGGTGTACCGGGAAGCTTACGAGCGCGCCAAGAAAACGGGCGACGAGCGACGCATGCTCGATCTCGATGCCGCCTATCAGCGCGAGCAGCTGCTGCTCGAAGTGCTGCTCGACATTCGCGACAGCCTGACCGGCCTGAAACCAGGCAAATCCGATGCGGCTGCGAATCCCATGGCTGCCATCAATACGATCCGTAACCTCACCCGCCTTCGTTAGGAGGTCAGCCGTGCGTGGTGCGTGGTGCGTGGTTCTCGTTGTAATACTGATTGCAGGATGCGCGCGCAAAGCCGACCTCGTCATTCACGGCGGGAGCGTCTGGACCGGCCTCTCGACCGGTCGTGGCCAGCCCGGCGCGGTGGCGATCGGCGACGGCAAGATCCTCGCCGTCGGGGACTCGGCTCAGATCGCGCGGTACATCGGATCCAAGACGGAGGTGCTGCGGGCGAACGGCGGACTGGTCATACCCGGCCTCGTCGACGGGCACACGCATTTCATCGATGGCGGCTTTCAGCTGGCATCGGTCGACCTGCGCAATGCCGCGACGCCGCAGGAATTCGTTCGTCGGCTGAAAGAATACGCGGCCCGGCTCAAGCCGGGCGAATGGATCACCGGGGGCGACTGGGACCACACGCTCTGGCCCGGGGCCACACTGCCACAGCACGGCTGGATCGACTCGGTCACACCGAACAATCCCGTGTTCGTGAACCGTCTCGACGGGCATGAGGCGTTGGCGAACAGCGCCGCCATGCGGGCAGCTGGGGTCACCCGAGCCACGCCGACACCGCAAGGTGGAGAAGTGCTGCGCGATGCGCGCGGCGAGCCGACGGGGATCTTCAAGGACAGAGCGATGGACCTGATCTGGCACGCGGCGCCCGATCCCTCGCCGGAGCAGCGCGACTCCGCGCTCGTGCGAGCACTCGCGCACGCGGCCGCCCTGGGCGTGACCGCGACCGCCCATATGTCGGCGTCTTTCGCGGATCTCGCGAGCTACCGCCGGCTCGAGCGCGCTGGCCGGCAAACGCTGCGTGTCTCGGTGTATCTGTCGCTCGCAGACTGGAAAGCGGTCGCGGAAAGCGCCGCGCGGAATCCCGGGGACGATTGGGTGCGCATCGGGGGCGTGAAAGGATACATGGACGGCTCCGCCGGTTCGCGGACGGCGTTTTTCTTCGAGCCCTTCTCAGATTCCGCCGGTTATCGCGGCCTGATGCAGCATCCCGAGGCCGACATGCGGCAGTGGATCGGCGGAGCGGATTCGGCGGGACTGCAGATTGCGGTTCACGCCATCGGCGATCGCGCCAATGCCATCCTGCTCGCCATCTACGACAGCGTCGCGCGCGCACACGGCGCTCGCGACCGCCGTTTCCGCGTCGAGCACGCCCAGCACCTGCGTCCCGAAGACATCCCCCGCTTCGGCAGGATGCGCGTGGTGCCGTCGATGCAGCCATACCACCTGATCGATGACGGCCGCTGGGTGGAGCAGCGCATCGGTCCGGTGCGGATCAAGACCACCTATGCGTTTCGCACGTTGCTCGATACCGACGCCCCGCTGGCATTCGGCTCCGACTGGACCGTCGCCCCGCTCGATCCGATGCTCGGCGTGTACGCGGCTGTCACGCGGCGCACGCTCGACGACAAGAATCCCAATGGCTGGGTTCCCGAGCAGAAGATCACGCTCGGTGAGACGCTGCGGGCTTACACCTATGGCAACGCCTGGGCGACGTTCAACGAACAAAAATGGGGGACGCTGGCGCCGGAACGGTTTGCCGATATCGTGGTGCTGGATCGCGATCCATTCGCGGTGGCGCCGGAATCGTTGGGGACGATCAGACCGCGCTATACGATCGTTGGCGGGAAGGTGGTTTACCGGAAGGCACCATGAGGCATCGAGCGTCACTCGTTGTTGTTGCCGGGTTTTTCAGCGCGCTGACCCACGCGCACAGCCAACAGCTCGGCTTTCTCAATCGCGATCTCAAGGACGTCGAGGCCTGGGTGCGCGAAGACACCAACGATGCGCACCGGCAGTATTACCTCGCGCTGGCACACTGGAAGCAGCACCACTGGCGCCAGACCGACAGCTTACTCCGGCTCGCCATCGCCAGGGAGCCCCGCTACCCCGAAGCGTACCTCGCGCTAGCCTCCCTGCCGTACGCCCGTCGGAGCCAGTTGCGAGATGAGGAAATGCGGGATCACGTGCCGGAGGACTGGCGGCCGGCGGTCAAGGAAGCGCAGGAGCTCTACCAGCGGGCATTTCGCACCGATCCGATGGTCAGTCTCGAGATCCTGGGAATCGAGGCGCCCGAGGAGCCGCAAGCGCTGGACTACAGCCTGCAAGAGTACCAGATCTACCTGCGCTACTACGCCTGGGCAGTCGATCTGGCACTCGGCAGGTATCCATCCGCGCGCGAGCGGCTGAGCAAGCTAGCCCAGCGCGAGTTCGACGAAGCCAAGCATCGCGACAGAGTCCCCGATTTCATTTTCTGGTACCGCGGCCTCGCGGCGGCGCACAGCTTCCAGTACGACCTCGCCATCGCCGATTTCCGCGTGCTGCTCGATCGACAAGTGAAAAAGCAACAGCGCGACGAGGTCATCCATGTTCCGCTGAACGACAACGAATACCGGTTCATGCTCGCGGCGCTCCATCACGCCGCAGGACACACGGATAGCGCGATCGCACTGTACCAGGAATCGCTCGAGCACGATCTGGGTCTTGTGATGGCGCATACGTATCTGGCGAGCATTTACGAGGAGGCCGGCCGCCCAGCGGACGCGTTGCTCGAGCGCCGGCGTGCTGTTGAAGCGAATAGCGACGACCCCGCCGCGTTGTTTGATCTGGGGGTTTCTCTTTTCAATACGGGTCGTCTCGGAGAAGCCCTGAATCCACTCTTCCGCGCGATCGCGTTGAATGCGCGCTTCTCGCCGCCGTACTACGTGCTGGGACGAATTGGTGAAGATCTCAAACAGCCTGAAGAGGCGGGTGATCAGTACAGGCGATTTCTCGCCCTCGCTCCGTTACGGTTAATGGACCTGCGTACTGACGCTCAGCAGCGGTTGGAGAAGCTGCCGAAGTAAGGGGGTCAGCCGGAGTACTTGAATCCCGCTTCCTGCAGCGTCAGGGGCTGTCCTTCGTGCTCGACACCCGCGGCAACCACTTCCCCGAGCACCAGCGTGTGATCGCCCGACGGCAAGGTCGCCACGACGCGACACTCGACCCACCCCAGGGCATCGACCATCACCGGTGTCCCCGATACGGGCGCCGGTTTGGTCTTGATGCCCTTGAGTTTCTGCGGGGCCTGCTCCGAGGTGCGTCCCAGCTTGCCGGCGAGTTCGCGCTGGCCGGTCAGGAGCAGATTGATGGCGAAGTGGTGGGAGTCGCGAATCATGCCGATGGTCTTCGAGGTGTTCTCGATGGCGACGACGACCATCGGCGGCTCGAATGCCGCCTGCGTGAGCCAGTTGGCCGTCATGCCGTGGTCTTCGCCGTCGTGAGCGACGGTCACGGCATAGAGTCCATAGGGAAAATGGCGGAGGATGGTTTTCTTGGCGGCGTCGTCCATGACCGTGGCTTTCATTAAGGAATTAGCGTGGGGATGAGGGGGAATATATTGCCGTCCCTCCGGGGAGTGCGCATGGCGCATAAGGCATTGTGGATCACGCTGCCGTTGCTTTGTGCTGGCGTCGCGGGAAACGCACAGCAGGCCACCCCAGCTGATATCAAGACTCTCCAAGCCCGCGCCACCGCTGACTCCAATGATCCGCTGGTGCACTACAACCTTGCCCTCGCGCAGCTGTCCAGGAAGAACTATCAGGAGGGGGAAGCAGAGCTGCACGCGGCGGTTGCGCTGGATCCACAGTTCGCGCCCGGGTATTTCTATCTTGCCAGCATTCCCCGAAGAACCACCGTGCACTCTGAGCTCATTCACTGGCGTGGCGTGCCGGTGTTACTGACCGTGTTCGGAAGCGATAGCATCGCCCGCGAATCCTACCGGTTGCGGCGGATCGCGTTCTTTCTCAATCCGCTCCTCGATCTTGGACGCGCGCATCGCTTTCATGTTCCCATGAAATGGGCGAATGGAACGGGGCAGGCGCTGGAGGACTTCCGGGAAGGCCGTTATCGACAGACGTACGATCGCCTGACCGACCTGATCGGCCGCACCGAGGGTAAATCCGATTCTGTGGCGGCCGTTTTCCTCTGGTACCGTGCGCTGTCCGCGGCGCACCTCTTGATCTGGGATACAGCCATCACGGACGCAACGCGCTTGCTTGAACGCGCGAAGCACCGTGACAGCGTCGCGACGCGCGTCGCGTTCACCGCCCCGGACGCCGAAGAGTACCGGTTCTTCGTGGCGTTTCTGTACCAGCAGGCTGCGCGCTGGGATGAGGCGATCCGACTGTATCATGACGGGCTCGAGGCAAACATCGGGCTGTATACCGCTCATATCAGATTGGCGGAGATTCATGAGCAGCAGCGGGATTGGGACGCCGCAATACAGGAACGGGAACGGGCGGTGGCCGCGAATCCCGAGGATCCGAGTCTGCTGTTCGATCAGGGGGCGACGCTCATCCGCGCTGGGCGGCTGACGGATGCGGTGGACATGCTGACTCGCGCAATCTCCGCCAACCCCAGAGAAACGCGCGCGTACTATGCGCTTGGCCTGGTCTACAGCGACTTAAAGCGGGAAGCGGAAGCGCGGCCGGTTTTCGAAAGGTTTATCGCGCTTGCGCCGAGTCGGTATCAATCGCTCATCGATGACGCCAAGCGCCGCCTGGCTCAAAAGTGAAGTAGATTCGAACTAAACACTCTTCGGACGCCGTCGACATGACACCGAGAATGCTGCTTGTTGCTGCGGCGCTCATCGCCGCGGCGAGCGCGCCTGCGCACGCGCAGTTCCGCCTCCCCAAGAAGCTCGACGAGCTCGAGTCGATCGCTCGCAAGGACTCCAACGACGCCGCCGCGCATTACAACCTGGCGCTCGGCTACTGGAATGCGAAACGGTGGGACGACGTCGAGCGCGAGCTGCACCTCGCCGTGACGATCGAGCCCCAGTTCGCGGAGGGATGGCTCGCCCTCGGCCGGCTGCCGTTTGGACGGCGCAGCAAACTATGGGACGACATCGCCGAGCGTCGTGTGGCCGCCGAATTCCAGCCCAAGCTCGAGGAAGCGTGGCGCAACTACGAGCGCGCGTTCATCCTCAATCCGCTCGTCGATCTGCGAATCGAGGCCGCGGCCCGGCCGCCGAAGTCGGCGTATTGGACCGCGACGGACGAGCTGACGACGCTCTACGATTATCTCTTTGGCGGATTCGACGACATCGAGACCGGCAACTATGAAGGCGCCTACAATCGCTTCAATCGGCTTATTCACGACATGCCTACGTCCACGGAGCGGGAAGCGCTCCCGGAATTCATCTACTATTTCCGCGGACTGGCGGCGGCGCACATCGAGCGGTGGGACGACGCCATCGCGGACTTCGGCCGGCTGCTCGCGAACTCCGAGCACAGCCAGTCGCACGACTCCTTGATCTACTATATCCCCATCGAAACCAACCAGTACCGCTACATGCTCGGAGTGCTGTATCAGCGGGCGGGCAGGCTGCCCGAGGCGGTGCAGTACTACCGCGACGCGCTGGTGAACGACATCGGGCTCTACATGGCCAACGCACGGCTCGCCGGAATTGCGGAGACCAACATGAATTGGCCGGCCGCGATCAAAGAACGACGGGCGGCGGTCAGCGCCAATCCGGACGATCCCAGCCTGCAGCTCGATCTCGGCAAAACGCTCGCCGGCTCGGGCGACTGGGCCGGCGCCGAGCAAACGCTCAAGCAGGCCATGGACGCGAATCCGCGCGACTCGCGCGTGCCCTATTATCTCGGCATCGTGGAGCAGCAGCTCAACAAAAAGGAGGAAGCGCGTGCTTCGTTCGATCGCTTCATCGCGCTCGCGCCCAGCCGTTACGCGCGCCAGGTCGAGAATGCGAAGCAGCGCATGGCTGCGCTGCGGTAGCCTCGCGGCGCTCGCCGCCCTGACCCTCGCGACCACCCCCTCGGTGGCGCGCGCACAAAGTCGCGCCGCCTACGAGGAGCTGCAGACATTCTCGGGCGTCCTGAATCACATTCGCCTGAACTACCCCGACTCGGTCACCTACTCGGAGCTCGTCGCGGCCGCAATCCGCGGCGTGCTGCGATCGCTGGATCCGCACAGCCATTATGTCTCGCGCCTCGAGTGGGAAAAGCAAAACGCGCTGGAGCGGGGTGAGCTCTTCACGGTCGGCATCGCGCTGGAAGACGTCGAGGGCGCGGCGACGGTGCTCGCCGTGGTGCCCCGCAGTCCCGCCGCGAAGGGCGGCGTCCTGCCGGGGGATCGTCTCGTGACGGTGAACGACACCGCGGTCGCCGGGCTTGAGATCTCGACGCTCGAGCTGCGCCTCGCCGGCGAACGGGGCTCGAAGGTCAGCCTGGGCCTCGAGCGCGGGCCGCGGCTCGAGCCGGACACTTTCAGTGTGACGCTGAAACGCAATCCGTTCGCGGTGCATTCGGTGTCGACCGTGCGGATGGTCGATTCCATCACGGGCTACATCCGCCTCGAAGACTTCATGGGAAACGCGGCGGATGAAATGCACGACGGGCTCGGGAAGCTGCGCGACTGGCATGCCAAGCGCATCATCCTCGACCTCCGCGCCAATCCCGGCGGCGTGGTCGTGTATGCGGTGGAGATCGCCAGCGACTTCCTCCGGAAAAACTCGGTCGTGTTTCGTACGCGCGGCCGCAAACGCGACACCGACACGACGTACGTCACCAAGCGCGATGGGGCCTTCCGCGACATTCCGCTGATCGTCCTGATCGATGAGCGCAGCGCCAGCGCCGCCGAGGCGCTCGCCGCCTCGCTCCAGGACCATGATCGTGCGCTGCTCGTGGGGCGCCGCAGCTTCGGCAAGGCGCTCATGCAGTCGATCTTTCTGCTTCCCTCGGGCGATAACATCTGGCTCACGATCGGCCACGTCATCACCCCGAGCGGACGCGTCATTCAGCGCCGTTATCACGGCCTCGGCTACGAGCAGTATCTCAGCTTCGCGGGTAAGTCGGGCGCGGACGCGGACACCACGAGGATCTACAAGACGGATGCCGGGCGGCCCGTCCGCGGGGGTGGCGGCATTGCGCCCGACATCATGGTTCCGGTCACCGCGGCGCTGCCCGTCTGGTGGAGCGCGGCCGCAGACTCGGGGTTCGATGACGCCGTCTCGGACAGTGTGGCCCAGACGCTGCCGGCGACGCCGGCCGCACGCGCGGCATGGATCACCGCCGAAAGCGAATGGCGTGCGAAGCTCCTGCCGCCGTTTCTCGCGCGCGTCCGCTCACGTCTCGATGTCCCGGCGGCGACCGACAGCTTGCTCGATCGGCGGCTGGCGCGGATCCTCGCCGCACGCACGGCCGAGGTGCGCTGGGGACCGGATGCGCGTGAGGAATTCCTCATCCGCAATGACCGGACGATTCGCGTCGCACTCGACCAGTTCCCGCATTTGGCAGAGCTGCTCGGCCCACCCCCGGCTCCCGGACCGGGCCAGGAGTGAGCTATTTTGCAGGATGGCAACCCGTCAGCGCGCCGCCCGCAAAGCGGCGCCTCCTCCCGTCACACTTCCAAAGGCTGATCTTCTCGATATCTACCGGTTGATGCTCTTGTCGCGCCGTCTCGACGACAAGGAGATCCAGCTCAAGCGGCAGAACAAGATTTTCTTCCAGATCTCGGGGGCGGGGCACGAAGCCGTGCTCGTCGCTGCCGGGAAGGTGTTGCGGGCCGGTTATGACTGGTTCTATCCCTACTACCGCGATCGAGCTCTCTGTCTCACCCTCGGGATGACGCCCACGGAGATGTTGCTTGCCGGGGTCGGCGCCGCCGAGGACCCCAGCTCGGGCGGCCGTCAGATGCCGTCGCATTGGGGGCACAAGCAGCTCAATATCGTGAGCCAGTCGAGCCCCACAGGCACGCAGTTTCTCCAGGCCGTGGGCTGCGCCGAGGCGTGGCTGCGCTATAGTCGCATCGACGACATCAAGGACAAGCCTATCCAGGGCGACGAGATCGCGTACTGCTCCGCCGGCGATGGTACGACGAGCGAGGGCGAGTGGTGGGAGGCGCTCAACAGCGCCAGCAATCTCAAGCTGCCCGTGTTGTTTCTCATCGAAGACAACAAATACGCCATCTCCGTGCCGATCGAAGTCCAGACCGCCGGCGGGTCGGTATCCAAGCTGGTGAGCAATTTCCCGAACCTGTTGATCGAGGAAGTGGACGGCAGCGACCCGATTCTGTCGTATCAGGCCATGCTGCGCGCCGCGGAGTGGTGCCGGCAACGCAAAGGCCCGGCGATCGTGCATGCCCACGTCACTCGACCCTACTCGCACTCCCTCTCCGACGACGAAATCCTCTACAAACCGCCCCGCGAACGCGAAGAAGAAGCCAAGCGCGACCCGCTGGCGACCTTCCCGAAGCGGCTGCTGGAGGAAGGCATGGCGACCGAGAGTGAGATCGAGACGATCAAGGCGCAGGTAGAAGAAGAGATTCAGGTCGCCACGGACATGGCGCTTGCATCGCCGCAGCCCAAGCCCGAAACCGCCACGTTGTGGGTCTACTCGCCGGACGTGGATCCCACGTCGGAGCAGTTCGACACGGAAGACGATCCCCATTTCACGGGCGAGCCGACCACGATGGTGGACTTGCTCAACGCCTGCCTGAAGGACGAAATGGCGCGCGATCCTCGCACCCTCGTCTTCGGCGAGGACGTGGCCGACGTCAGTCGCGCGCAATACCTCAAGGAAGTGAAGGGCAAAGGCGGTGTGTTCAAGGTGACATGGGGTCTGCAGCGCCAGTTCGGGAGCGATCGCGTCTACAACTCACCGCTTGCGGAGGCCAACATCGTAGGCCGGGCAATCGGCCTCGCCACCCGCGGGCTCAAGCCCGTCGTCGAAATCCAGTTCTTCGACTACATCTGGCCCGCCTACCACCAGCTGCGTAACGAGCTCGCCACTATCCGCTGGCGCTCCAACAACGCGTTCAGCGCGCCCGTCGTCGTGCGCGTCACCTACGGCGGCTACCTGAAGGGCGGCTCCTTGTATCACTCGCAAACCGGCGCCGTGATTTTCACCTCCGTGCCCGGCCTGCGAGTCATTTGCCCGTCGACCGCGCTCGACGCCAACGGCCTGCTGCGAACGGCCATTCGCTGCGACGATCCCGTGCTTTTCCTCGAACACAAGCATCTGTATCGCCAGACCTACAACAAAGCTCCTAATCCCGGTCCCAACTTCATGATCCCCTTCGGCAAGGCGAAGGTGGTGCGTGAAGGGACGGCGGTCACCGTCGTGACCTACGGCGCGCTGGTGCAGCGCGCTTTGGTCGCGGCCAAGGAGCTCGAGGAAAAAGACGGCATAACTGTGGAAGTCATCGACTTGCGATCGTTGTCCCCGGTGGACTGGGACACGATCGAGGCGTCGATCCGAAAAACGAACAAGGTGATCGTGGCGTACGAGGACGCGTACTCGTGGGGCTACGGCGCCGAGATTGCGGCGCGCATCGCCGATCAATGCTTCCCATGGCTCGATGCGCCGGTGAAGCGGGTCGCAGCGACGGACACCTTCGTCGCGTACGCCCCCGACCTCGAAGATTATATCCTGCCCCAGGTGGAGGATCTCGCACAGGCAGTGCGCGAGCTCCATGCGTTTTAGGCCGGCGTTCGTCTACAGCGTTCTGTTCTTTTTCTCCGGGGCCACGGGGCTCATCTATGAGCTCCTGTGGGTCCGGGTGCTCTATCAATCGTTCGGTTCGACGATCCAATCGGTTACGACCGTCGTCGCCGCATACATGGGCGGTCTCGGATTGGGGGCCTGGCTCTTCGGGCGCATCGCCGATCGCTCACCACGCCCCGCGGTGCTCTACGGCTGGCTCGAAATCGCCATCGGTGTGTTCGGCGTCATCTCGCCACTCGTGCTCGGGCTGGCGCACTGGGTGTACATCGGTACGGCCGGTGCCCTGGAGCTGCAGGGCGCCGCGAGCATCGCACTGCGCTTCGGATTGGCCGCGCTCGTTCTGCTGGTCCCCACGACCTTGATGGGGGGGACGTTGCCGGTCCTGACGCGCGCGCTCATGGGCGATGATCGCGCTCTGCTCAAGCCATCACTTGGCCGGCTGTACGGCTTGAACACCCTTGGCGCGATGACGGGGACCGCCCTCGCCGGCTTCTTCCTGATCGAGTTTGTCGGCGTGCGCGCCTCGTTGTGGGGTACGGCTGCCCTCAACCTCGCCATCGGCATCGCGGCGATTCGGTTCGGTCGCGGGCAGCCGGCGGTGGAACAGCAGCCCGAACGCGCCGAGCCTCCACCTCCCTCCACCGGCCTTCGCAACCTCGCATTGGTGCTTCTCGGGCTCACCGCCTTTGCCTCGCTGCTCAACGAGATCGCGTGGACGCGGGTGCTTGTGATGATTGTCGGCGGATCGACGTACGCGTTCACGCTGATTCTGTTCATGTTCCTGCTCGGCATCGGACTCGGCAGTGTGATCGTCGCGCGCCGCAGCCTGCCGCGCGGGGAAACCGCGGCCGCGGCGGCGGTGGCACAGGGCATCACCGGCATCGGCGCCGCCTTGTTGTTCCTGTTCTTTGGATTTCTGCCGACTTACATCCTGACCGTATTCCAGATTCCCGGCCTCAACGCGGTGTCACGGTTGCTCCTGATGGGCGTCGCAGTCGGCGCCGTCGTGCTCATTCCGGCGATCGGCATGGGCATGACTTTCCCGCTGCTGGCCGATCTCACCGCGCGCCCCCGCCAGGCGCGCGGCGCCGATGTCGGCGCGGCATACGCCCTGAACACCATCGGCAGCATCCTCGGCGCCGTATTGACCGGGTTCGTGCTGGTCGTCGTCCTGGGTACGCAGACGACCTTGCGCCTCGGCCTCGTGGTCAACGGCATCGCCGCGCTCACGCTCGCCGGGTTCGCGGCGCGCGGGATTGCCGAAGGGTCGCACGAAGACCGGCGCCTGCGCGTCCGCGTCCTCTCGGCCGGGTTGCTGGGCATGTTGGCGATCGTTGCCGCGTTTGCGGGCCCCGGTTGGAGCACCCGGCTGATCGATCTCGGGCCCACCATCTACGGCCGCCAACGAATGGATCAGTCGGCCCGGCGCCAGTTTCTCACCCACCGCGGCGCTCGCCAGCTGACGTTTCGCGAGGGCCCCAATGCGACGGTGAGCGTCTGGGAAGGCGAATCCGGCCGATCCCTCCGCGTGAACGGGAAGGTCGACGCCTCCGATCGCGGCGACATGGACACGCAGATCATGATCGGCCTGGCCCCGGTTGTGGCTCGCCCCGGTGCTTCATCCGCCTTTCTCATCGGCTACGGTACGGGCGTCACCGCCCACGCGCTCGCGTCGGTTCCGGGGATGACGCGGGTGAAGGTCGTCGAAATCGAGCCGGAGATCGTGCGAACGGACAGCTTGTTCTGGGGCGTGAACGACTCGGTGCTCTTCCGACCCAACGTCCATGTGGTCCTGGACGATGCACGCAGCGCCCTCCAGCTCGACCGCGACAGGTATGACGTGATCGTCTCCGAGCCGTCGAATCCCTGGGTCGCGGGTATTGCGACACTGTACACGCCGGAGTTCTTCCGCATCGCCAAGAGCAGGCTTGCCGACGATGGCGTGTTCTGTCAGTGGGTCCAGCTCTACCAGCTGCCGCTGCCGATCGTCGCCGGAATCGTGCGCAGCCTGCGTGAGGTGTTTCCTCACGTCAATGTCTGGTTCGGTGGAACCGCCGATCTGCTTGTGTTGGGCTCGTCGCGTCCGCTGACCTATGACCAGCAGTGGCTGGCGGAGTTGATTTCACCGGGTGGCTCGTTGTCCCACATCGGCGGCGAATGGCTGAATATCGAGTCGCCCAGCCAGTATTTCGGCCGCCTGGTCCTCCGCGAGCCGGGAGTGTCCCGGCTCGTCGAGCGCGCTCGCTTCGATCATACGGATGATCGCCCGCGGCTCGAGTTTGTGGCGGCGCGACGCTTCCTCGATCCCACCACGGATGTCTATGCGGTATTCGATTCTCTCGTGGCGCTCGGCGGTCGCGAGGATCGCACGTCGCCGTTCGATATGATCCGGTTGCTGGCGGCTCGTCGCAGCGACGAGAAACTGCTTCCCTATCTTGACGCTGCGCGGCGAGCGCAGCCGAACGTGGCGGAATGGGCCGTGAGAACTGCGGGCGTTCGCCTCACGATGGGCGATACGGCCAGCGCTGACTCGCTGCTCGACGCCGTGATCGCGCACGGACTAGGGGCCCATGCCGACGCGCTGCTGATGCGCGCGCTGCTTGCCGCCGCTCACAACGTACCGTCGGCGGGAGTCGCTCTCCGAGAGGCGTTGGCGGCGGGCGCCGACACGGCGCAAGTCCGCGCGGCCCTCTCGCTACTCGCGGTGCGTGGCTCGCGCTGGCGCGAAGCGGCGTTCGAGGCTCACGGCGCACTCGCGGCCGCTCAGGGGACGTTTCGCCATCCGTTCCCGGGAGAGTTTTTCAACCAGGCCCTCGGTCGAATCGCGCTCGATGCTCCCGCTCCCCTCGCGGACACCCTGCTCACGTACGTGGCCGCCCGGCGGCCGGGATCGGCGCGCTTTCTGGAGCTTGCTGCCGTCGCCGCGCTCCGGGCCGGTCGGTGTGAAGACGCTGCCGCGAGGTTCGTGGAGCTGCTGGACTTTGCGCTTGCTAAGGAAGATGCTCCCGCCCTCGTGCGGCAGTGCTGGGCGGACCAGCGCGCTACGGGCGCGGAAAGCCGGAGCCCTGGGGTGGGGACTGAGAAGGTGGAGGCGCGGGGGGCGGGGAGGCACTAAGGACATCGCGAATCTCACCCGCCGCGGCGATCACATGATCGACGTCGCGTGAGAGCGCGCGCGCCTGCTGGGTCGCATGCGTAAGATCGCCCAAAACCGCCGCCACCCCCGCCGACCGCAGCCGCAGCAGGTCGAAACGCACATTCTGCATCGCCAGCACACACGACTCGATTTGCTCTTCGACTCGCCGCCGCCGCGCCAGTAGATCGCTCAGCGTCTGGCGCTGCCGCTCGAGTAAGTCGATCTGCCGGTCCCGCTCGCTCCCCTCTTCGTGCTGCTTCACGGCGTCGATCCGCGATTCGATTCTCGCGAGCGCGCCGTCATCCACATCGGCGCTCATGCCGTGGAGCATGCGCGCGAGTTCCTCCGCACGCTTCAGCAGCGCGTCGACCGTCTGCACGACGTCAGGCAACAGCTTCCGCTCTGACGCCGGTACTCGCTCCATGATCTTGAGGATCGCTTCGCGGTCATTGCGGACCAGCTGCACCGTGTCGACGTGGCGCCCGAACTCATCCGCCTGAGCGGGTCCGAGGTTGCGGCGTGTGCCGAATGATGCCCCGAGCGCATCCGGCGCGGCGGGACGGTTGAGCACGTCGCGCCACGAGTAGCCGGCCTGCCACAGCTTCATGTAGCGCGGCAACAAGCCGAACGCTGCCCACGGCACGGTCACGATCAGCGACCACCCGATTCCTCCACCCTGTATCGCATCGATCAGCATCAATCCGCCACACACCGAGGCCCACGAGACGAAACCGTCGCGGAACGTCGCGACCATCCTCGACTCGCCGCTCGGCGTAAGGTCCTTTGTGGGATCCCTCTTTGATGCTTGCCTCAATGCTTGCCGGCTAGCGCGCCGCTGCTCCCCACGGGACGTCCTTGGCGGTGGACCAAGCCGCGTCTCGCGAGGCCCCCCCCCGCCGAGTGCTGGGCTCGGCCGTCGCGACGGGCGATACGGCGGGGCGCTGCGCGATTCCAGCGCGCGCCGCAGCGCGTCCGCGGTGGGCCAACGCGCCTCCGGCTCCTTCTCGAGCGAGCGCATGATGCACGCCGCGAGATCGTCCGGACAAGTCGGCGATCTGTCCTTGAGGTTCGGCGCCTGCTCGGTGATCTGTTTCAGCAGTATTCCGGGCACGGTGGGCGCGGAGAACGGCAGCTCGCCGGCGAGCATCTGGTACCCGACGACCCCCAGACTGTAGATGTCGGAACGGCCGTCGATCTCGCGATCGCCTGCGGCCTGCTCGGGGCTCATGTAATGCGGCGTCCCGATCGCCACCCCCGTCGCCGTCAGTGTCCCGGGACCCGTGGTCGAGGTCAGCGCCTTCGCGATGCCGAAGTCCGTGAGGACTGTTCGGCCGCGGCTGCCTTCCAGCAGGATGTTGTCCGGTTTAACGTCGCGGTGGATGATGCCGAGTGCGTGTCCCGCACCGAGCGCGTCCGCCGTTTCCATGAGGATGCGGCGTGCTTCCTCGGGTGGGAGGCGCTCGCGGCGTTTGAGACGCGCCGCGAGCGATTCACCATCCACGTAGGCCATCACGAAATACACGAGCCCGTCGGGACCTTCCCCGACGGAGTGTATGGGTACGATGTGCGGATGTGATAGGCGCGCCGCTGTCTCCGCTTCCCGCAGAAAGCGGATGCGGATTTCCTCGCGGAACGCAAGCTCCGGCGGCAGGACCTTGACGGCCACTTTCCGCTTGAGCCGCTCGTCGCGCGCGTGGTAGACGACGCCCATGCCGCCGCGGCCGATCTCGCCTTCGAGCGTGAAAGACGAGCCAAGGGCCTGACTCAGCCGCTGCGCCAACTGATCAGTCACGGCCTAAGATTAGCCTTCCCGCGTCGACTTGGCAGCCCCCGCCGCTTTGGCGGCGTTTCGTGGAACGGACCTGCCGCGCGCGACGTTTTTGGTGGCACAGTGGGTGCATGCGCGGGGCCCCAAAGGAGATTTCATGTCCGATCGGATGACACTTCCCGTACTTCCATTGCGTGACGCCGTCCTGTTTCCAGGTGTCGCCACGCCCATTGGTGCCGGCCGCCCAGCGACGCTCCGCGGCATCGAGGCCGCGCTGAAGGACCCAGAGCGCAGAGTTTTTGCGGTCGCCCAAAAAGAAAACGTCGATCAAGTCTCGCCGGGCGTTCTTTACACGACCGGGACAATCGCCCGTATCAGCCAGGTGCAGCGCAATCTCGGCGGCGTCCAGCTGATCCTCCAGGGCGACAGCCGCGGCACCGCGGTCCATTATACCGAGACCAATGGCTATCTCGAGGCGACCGTTCGGGAAACTCCCGATCTCCCTCCTCTCAATGAGAAGGATGCAGCCTTCGTAGCGTTGCATCGTGAAGTCCGCGAGCGCGCTGCCGAGCTCGGCCAGAAGTCGGGACTCCCAAACGAAGTCGTGCAGCAGGTCCTGCAGGGCGTGCGTGACCCTGGCGCGCTGGCCGATCTCGTGGCGGGGCATCTCGACATTCAGTCCATCGAACGCCAGCAGCTGCTGGAGACGTTGGCCGTCGAGGACCGCCTGCGCCGCATCCTCGTGCACGTGCAGCGGCAAATCGCAGTGCTCGATGCCCAGGAAGACATCAAGTCGCAGGTGCAGGAAGAGTTGGGCGAGCGCCAGCGTGAGATGCTGCTGCGCGAGCAGATGAAGGCCATTCGCAAGGAGCTGGGCGAAGAGGAAGAGGCCGCCGAAGCCGACGATCTCAAGAAGCGGCTCGACGCCCTCGAGTTGCCGGAAGCTGCACGTAAGGAAGTCGATCGTGAGCTGGCTCGGCTGGAGCGTGCCGGTCGCGAGTCGATGGAGGCACAGGTTATCCGCACGTATCTCGAGACCATCGCGGAGCTGCCATGGAGCAAGCGGGCTGAGGAATCGCTCGATCTGAAGCGCGCCGCGCAAATCCTCGAAGAGGATCACTACGGCCTACAGGATGTGAAAGACCAGGTGCTCGAGTTCCTGGCCGTGCGTCAGCTGCGCCAGCGTCAGCCGAAGGAACAGGCGCCGGGGAACGAAGACGACCGCGCCGCGCGTGCCCCGACATTGCTGTTCGTCGGACCGCCCGGCGTGGGAAAGACGTCGATCGCCAAATCAATCGCGCGAGCGATGGGACGTCCGTACGTTCGGATTTCGCTGGGCGGTGCGCGTGACGAAGCCGACATCCGCGGCCACCGCCGCACCTATGTCGGTGCGATGCCCGGGCGCATCATCCAGGGCATGAAGCAGGCCGGCGCGAAGAACCCGATCTTCCTGCTCGACGAAGTGGATAAGCTGGGGATCTCGTTCCAGGGTGACCCGGCCGCTGCCTTGCTCGAGGTGCTCGATCCGGCGCAGAACGACTCCTTCACCGATCACTATCTCGGTGTGCCGTTCGATCTGTCGGAGGTGCTGTTCATCGCGACCGCGAATTTCATCCAGAACATTCCGGCGCCGTTGCTCGACCGCCTCGAAACCGTGACGTTTGCGGGATACACCGAGCGCGAGAAACTCGAGATTGCCAAGCGCTATCTCGTGCCACGGCAGCTGCGTGAGAATGGCCTCCTCAGCGATCAGCTCACGCTCAAGGATGCCGCGCTGAGTGAGATCATCGCGAGCTACACGCGGGAGGCGGGCGTCCGCCAACTGGAGCGCGAGATCGGCAAGCTGGGTCGTAAGGTGGCACGCCAGATCGCCGATGGCGCGGCCGAGCGCGTAGTCGTCGGCTCGGAGCAGATCCACGATCTGATCGGGCGTCCGAAGGTCCATCCTGAGCGCATGGCCGGGGAGGATCAAGTGGGTGTGGCCACGGGCATGTACTACACGCCCGTCGGCGGTGACATCATGTTCGTCGAAGCGAGCGTGATGCGTGGCAGGGGCGAGCTCGTGCTCACCGGCCAGCTCGGCGACGTGATGAAGGAGTCGGCGCGTGCCGCTCTGACGTACGCCAAGTCGCACGCTGACGTGCTGGGTATTCCAGATGGGGCTTTCGTCGACACCGATATTCACGTCCACGTTCCGGCGGGCGCGATCCCGAAGGACGGTCCGTCGGCTGGTGTCACGATGGCGACGGCACTGGTTTCGGCGTTGTCTCGCCGTCCGGCTCGCCACGACATCGCCATGACCGGAGAGGTCACGCTCCGCGGACGGGTGCTGCCCATTGGTGGGGTGAAGGAGAAGGTCCTGGGTGCGGTTCGCGCCGGGATTACCTCCGTGATTCTGCCGAAGGAAAACGAGCCGGACCTCGATGACCTCCCCGAAGAGGTGCGCAAGACATTAGATGTTCACCTGGTCGAGGAGCTGGGCGAGGTATTGA
Organism: uncultured Gemmatimonadales bacterium; assembly: GCA_963704805.1. Lineage (GTDB taxonomy): Bacteria > Gemmatimonadota > Gemmatimonadetes > Gemmatimonadales > GWC2-71-9 > 20CM-2-65-7. The sequence continues at coordinate 358,561 of CAVPHS010000001.1, forward strand.
GCCTGGCGCTGCGCGGGGCACGCTTCGAGTCCGGACACCTGATCTTCGAGACCGAAGTGCCCGTTAGCTCGAGTTTGCTAGCGCGCCACTAGATCCCACGTGGTTTTTTTTAGGCTGCCCGCACGCCGTTGACCACGAGCTCGACGGCGGCTTCCCGCCACCGCTCCCGCAACGCCGGCTCGTCCAGCGGCCGCGCACTCGCGGCGACCACGCCCTCCATCGCCAGATAACCGATCATGAGCACCAAGGCCTGCGCGGCAGCGAGATGGGGATCGAGGTCGTCGCGGACCTGCCCCAGCCCCTGCCCTTCGGCAAGCAGGACAACGAGGCGCTTGATCGCCGGCGCGAAGGCGGCGTTCGAGCGGGTCCCCTGACCGAGCAGCGCGACGATCTGCGGGTTCTTGGCGAGAAACTCGAATTGCGCTTGGAGCGTGAGTCGGAGCCGCTCGAGCGGACCGCCCGTGGGCAGCGCGAGCCCTGACAGCGCGTTCTCGAGCTCGCCGGCGGCCTGCGACAGCACGGCCTGAAATAGCCCGCGCTTGGAGTGGTAGTAGTAGAACAGGAGCTGCTTGTTGACACCCGCCCGCCGGGCGATTTGCTCCACCCGCGCCCCTGCGTACCCCCGCCGCGCGAACTCCTCCCGCGCGGCGGCGCCGATTCTTAATGCCCTGTCATTACTTAGCTTAGGCGGCACGTGTAAATTTCATCAACCGTTTGGTTGATGAAATCTACGGTCCTTCGTCCGGCGCCGCCACTGCCCGAGCGTTTGGCTTGGCCGCGGCCGGCCAGGCCACACCTAGGTCGTTCCAGTTCAGGATCGTGTTGAAGACGAGCGCGAAGCTGCCCTGCGTCTCCCAGCGCCAGAACGGCCGGATCGCGAACAGGACGACGTGACCCTTACCCACGGGCGCATCCAGCACCGCTGGTCGGCCGGCCAGCTCCTCGCCGTTTACCAGCAGCCCTGAGAGCCGCAGCGAGTCGCGTTTCTGGTGGAAGCTCAGGACGACTCGCGGCCTCGCCCGTGCCTGCTCGGCGGTGAGTCCCGGGTCCTGGTCCTCGGGAATCTCGTTAGTCGTATCTACCTGGAAGAGCGGCGACTGATTGAAGTAGACGGCGAGCGTGTCCGCGTAGCCGTACGCAATTGGACTCTTCGCGTCTTTCGTGACGGCGCGATAGATCCCGCCGTTCGCTCGCAGCTGGCGGGCGGGCGTGATATCTACGCCCCGTGTCACACCGTAATCGGTAAAGACCGCCGCCGTCCCTCCCTCCGTAATCAGCACCCCGCCTGCTGTGATCCAATAGATGAGCGCGGTCATGCCATCGAGGCCGATGCCGGGCCGCACGTCGTCGGTCGAATCGCTGCCGCCGAGGTTGGGCGTGAGCTCGGACTTGCGCCACGGTATCGGCGGCCCGCTCATCGGCAGCCCGTTGACGATCTGCTGCGCATTGTTCGAGACGAAGGGAAACATGATCACGTTGAACTGCTTCAGGAGATCGCGATTCTTGAGCTGCTGGACACTGATGTACGTGTACGGGATCCGCAGCACGTCGAACGCGTAACGCACCCATCCTTCATTCTGTGTATTGAGCCAGGAGTGCACGAGCGCGACCCGCGGCAGATCGAGCTCGTGCCGCGCGACTTGGGGTGCCGAGCGCACGCCGACGACGCTGAGTCCCAGTGACTCGGCGGCCTGCGTGATCCGGCGTTCGGCATCGGCGACACCCTCGGTCAGCACGATCGTCGTGCCTCGCCCAAAGGTGCGCCGGTCGACGCTGAACGTGTCCTCACTTGCCCACATCGGCACATCGCGGAGCCCGAAGCGGAACTGCATGAGGCCGGTCTCCGTTGTCGGCGCGATCAGATAGGCAGCCGCGCCCCTGACACCCGACACCTGACCCCTGACCTTTGCATCGGCGGTCATCAGGGTCAGCGGCGCGTGGAGAACGCTCGTGTCGGTGATGGGGTGCAGAGCCACGTTGCGCACATACTGCAGAGTCCAGCCGGTGTCGTCGTACGGCCGCGGATCGTCGGCACCGTAGTCCTGCTTGCTGAAGTAGCTCTTGGCGAGCGGTCCATACGGCTGATCGAGCCGTACGATGTAATCGCCGGCCGCGACATCCATGCCCCCCGCTTTGAACGCGCGATCGGCGCGATGCACCTCGAGCCCGTGAAAGCGGATCAGGTTAACCAGGTTCGCGGCCTCGACCGGGCGCGCCTGGTTTGCGGGAATGTGGAATGCGTTCGGGCCGTCCTTGGCGCGACCGTGCTCCACGGCCCGAACGCCTTTGCGATAGAACTGGTCGAGGTAGCGATGACCGTTGCGCGCCATGTAATTCAGCGCGATCAGCAAGGCCGACTGCTGGTAGTTGATGTTGTTTCGAATGCACCAGCGTACGCCATTGATTGGCGGGTTGGGGCGGAACCATTCGACGGAGGTCTGACGGTCGGGCAACTTCACCGTGTGACAGTCGGCACCACGCGACGTATAGGTCTCGTAGAAGCGGCCGATCGAGTTATGACCGTTCGCCACCCAGAACATGTAATTGGGTGCCCACCCGTCGTAGAAATCGTGGGTCCACACGCCGGGCAGGCCGCGGCTCGTGAGCGCCGTGATCTCCTGGAAAGCGAGCTCGTTCCACTCGCTGATGACGATCGGATCGAGCTCACGGTTGTAGGGGCCTGTGCCAGTCGACGTGTAGAGGAACGGAACCGATTCGTGGAGGTCGTGCAGCACGGTCGGGTGCCAATCGAAAAACGCGCGCATCATGGTGCGGGTCAGCACCTGCGACATCGCGATGCCATCCCGGTTGTTGTCATGCGCCGTGTACTTCCCCCAGTAGATCAGGCTCGGGCCGATGTTCTTGTTGGCCTTGCGATAGCGATAGACGTCCACCTGCTTGTCCCGCCCGTCCACCTCGGTCACTGGCGTTATAAGTGTTATAACGCTGTCGCGAATCTGTCGGATAAGGGGCGTGTCCTCGACCGCGAGCCGGTAGGCCAGCTCCATCAGCATCTCTGGCGATCCCGTTTCCGGCGAGTGAATCGATCCGGTGGCGTAGTAGATCGGCTTCCCCGCGGCCACGAGCCGCTGCGCGGAATCCGGTGACAACTTGCGCGGATCTGCGAGTGCCGCCGTGATGTCGCGATAGTGATCCAGCCGGGCGATCGTCGCTGAGTCGGCGATGGCGACGAGGATCATCGGCCGTCCCTCGTCGCTCGTCCCCAGGTTGAACACCTTTACTCGCGGGGTTGCCTCGGCGAGTGCGCGGAAGTAACGCGTGATGTCGGCGACGTACGAGAGCTTCCCGACCGTGCCCGGCACGTAGCCGAGCACCTTGAGGGGGGAGGGGACCCGCGCATCAGCGGGCAGATGATCGGTGAGCTCGGTGTTGAACCGCGGTTCGGACGTCAGCTCACGAATTTTGGCCGTGTAGGCGGAGTCTACGGGCTGCTGGAGCGCGATGAGTGCAAGGACGGCGTGGACCATGCGACGTTCTCCGGAATTCGGGACAAACCTTCCTTCAGGAAATCGAGCAAGAGGCGATTCACTTCGGTGGGCGACTCTTCGGGAGCATTGTGCCCCGTGCGAGGCACCACGGCGAACACGGCGCGCGGCAGGTCCTGCCCGAACCGCGTGCCATCGCGCAGCGGAATCCAGCGATCTGCTTCGCCCCAAACAACGAGCGTGGGTGTCTGCAGCGCGCCCAGCCTTCCGTCGAGGCTGTCGAACCTGAACTCTCGCAGCACTCCTCGCAAGGCGCGCCCGAAGTTCGGATCGGGCACGGGCGCATAGTACTGATCGATATCGGCTTCTGTGACCTTCGCAGGGTCGGCGTATGTCGAGCGCAGAATGCGCGCCGTGATCCATCGCGCGCGAAACGTCGTGGCAATGGCGCCGACGAAGGGCCAGCGCGCGATCTTGAGGACGGCCGGCCACCGCATGCCGTACCCCGCCGCGTCGATCAACACGAGGCCGCGAACGCGATCGGGATGCGCCAGCGCGACCTCCGCGGCGATCACGCCGCCCATCGAGTGGCCCACGAGCACGGCGCTCGAGATGTGCAGGGAATCGAGTAGCGCGACGGTGAGCTTGGCGTACGCGGCGGTGCTGTAGCCGTGCGCCGGCTTCTCGGAAAATCCCAAGCCGCGGTTGTCGAACGCAATGACTCGATATCCCGCCGTGGCGAGCGCGGGGAGTGCTTGGCGCCACGCGTAGATGGACCCGCCCAACCCGTGTATTAGAACCACGGGTGTGCCGGTCCCCGAATCGATCATGCGAAGCTGCGTGCCGTCGACTGTGCGACTTACTGCCCGGAAGGGCGTGCCGGCCGGGTAACGCGCTTCTGGAGGAATCGCGCCTGCGCGGCACGCCATGCCGAGCAGAACTAGCGGCGCAAGTCCGAGACGCCAACTCACGCGAGCCTGTGCACAGCGCGACGCGCGAGCATCACGATCAAGGGATGCGAGCTCCACACGCCCGCAATGACCTCCCCTTCGCCCGAGGTGACAATCAGCTGTGACTCATCGATCACGAGAATCGTCGCTCGCGGTATGCTCGCATCTTCGCCCGCCGACTTGAGCCACGCCGGCGCATCGGCGGGGAGATCGCCCGTCATCCGCACATCGAGCTGCGCGCGCTCCATCGCGCGGCGCCAGGCGGGCAGCGTCGGGCGCCACAGCTCGGCGCTGACGATCCCTTCTACACTCTTGCCCGCTCGGGCGACCAGTTGCATCACCAGATTGGCGACGGCGCGACTCCCAGCGACCTCCCGTGTAATCGGCTCTCCCGGTCGCGAGAGGTCTCGGAGCTCCCGCGCCAAGCGATCCAAGGCCTCTCCCTGCGCCGTGGCGAGCTGGGCGAGCAACCCCTGAGGATCGGCGGGACGGTAGCGGGCCGGGCGATCGGGCGGCGGGGTCCGACTGGCGGCTCCCCTCGTAACCAGGCCCTCGAGCGCGCTGTAGGCGTTGGCCCGTGCCAGGCGCGCGGCGCGCGCGACCGCATACCCGGTGGACGGGCCGAGGCGCAGCAGAATCGCGTAGACGAGAGACTCGGTGGGTGTGAAGCCGAACGGCGTGAGATCGAGCGCCACAGTAGTAGCAAATACTACTTCTAAATAACGTTGAGCGGAATCCCCAACAACTTGGCAATCAGGGCGAGCCGGAACGTGGCGTCCGTCTGGCGCTGTGCTGGGCTCTTCCCGGGCCCCTCGAGCGGAAAGTAGTGCGACACCACGGGGTTTTGGGACTTCGGCAGGGCTCTCAGGCCGGCAGGAGTCCAAATCCCTTGCTCGGAGCACTCGCTGAAGAGGCGGGCAAGCACCCGGGAAGCGCTTTGGACCTGTCGCACGATCCCCAGTCGAGTCAGCAGCTCGAGCCAGTACAGGGCGAATGGGACGTCGTCGACGTGCCCTTGGGCGTCGGCATGGAGGGGATCTCCCAGGATCTCGAATAGCGGCTTGAAGAGCTTCTTGCCCGCCTGGATGTAAAACTCGCGTCGCGGTGTCGGTATCGAAAAGTACGCAGCCAGGCGCTCCAGGAACCCCGCCCGCTCCCGCTGCACCGCCGGCATGAACGCCAGCATCTCCACCGAGAAGACCGTCGGTGGGTACGAGAGCGGGTCGAGCACTGTTTTGCCCTGAGACTTCTTGAAGGGCTTCTGCGCGACTTCGCTGCGCAGGTACATCGAAATGTCACTGGCAATGCGGTGAGCGGCGCCGCGGAGTCGTGGATCATCCTGGTGAGCGCCCCGGGCGAGTGCCGCGGCGGCGCCCTGAGCAGCCATGCTCCGCGCCCATAGACCAACACCCGGATCTGCCTTGGCCGCGCGCTGAAATTCTACGAGCAGCGTCGGATCATCGTCTCTCGACAACAGCCGAAAGAGGAAGCGGTCCGCAAACCGAAACGGCCGCGCGTCCGGGGGCCATCCGAGCTCGAGCAGCCGGCGGTACTGGTAGATCGTTCCGGTCTCCTTCCATCCCATTGCCTTGGAAGGCTCCGGCGCCAACAGATTCCCTCCCCATAGGCCGGTGTCTTTCTGCTTCCGAACGATCGCGACCGCTTCCTTGTAATGCGGAATCTCGTCGCGCAACACTGCGAGACGCTCGAGGTCGCGCGACGGCTCAGGCACGATATCCGTGAGGGTCCGATACTGAATTGGCGGACTGGCTGCCTCGTACAACCACGAAAGAGGCACTGTATGTGTGGAGGGAATCTCCAACCGCCGCTCCAGTGGTAGGAGGTCGGGACAGCTGGCATCACAGTCAAAAAGCGGGGGCAAACTATCCGTCCCCCGCCGAATAGGCAATCGCCAACCATTAACCCATTGGCACCAACCATGTTCCGAAGCTGCTTCTTCACGGCTGGGGCCGCTGGAATTCCGACGACGGCAACCACCGCGGCAATTCTCGATTGTTCGCCACAGCCTGTGCCGTCCGCACCGTGACGCGAACCTGCTGCGCCATGCCATCGTAGCGGAATGTCGTCTGATACTCATCGCTCGGCTGGTGATAGCGGTGCTCGTTGTAAATGTTCTCCTGTTCCTCACCCCAACCCTTCGGGCGACCGACGAAGTCGACGCCGGGCTTGATCGACAGCGCCGGCACGCCCGCACGTGCGAACGGGAAGTGATCAGAACGGAAGAATGACCCGCGCACATCCGGTTGCGATTCCACCGTCAGCCCCTCGGAGCGCGCGGCTGCTTCAAAGAGGGGACCCAGCGTCGATCGGTCCATGCCGAGCGCGCCGATGTCGCGCGTCGCGCCACGCACGTTGGTGACATCGAGGTTGAGCACGGCTGCGGTTTGCCCGAGTGGAATCAGCGGCTGCTGTACGTACGCTTCGCTGCCGAGCAGTCCGCTCTCTTCCGCCGTCGTGGCGAGGAACACAATCGAGCGCGCCGATCGAGGGAGACGCGTGAGCGCTTCGGCCGCACCGAGTATCGCGGCAACACCCGACGCATTGTCTTCAGCCCCGTTGTAGATCGAGTCGCCGCCGACCATGGGCCCAATGCCTTTGTGGTCCCAGTGCGCGGTAATCAATACGGCCTGTCCCGCAAGCTGCGGATCCCGCCCGCGTAGACGAGCGGCCACGTTCTCAGACTGAACGCGACGCAGGACGCTCCTGACGCGGACCGACGCGTGCATCCCTGTTGGGACGGGTCGGAACTCGCGGCGCGCCGCCGCACGGCTCAGCGAGTCGAGATTCAGACCCGCCTTTGCGAGTGCGGCCCGCGCGCTTCCTTCCGTCACCCATCCTGCGATTGCCAGACTCGGTGAGTGCGGCTGGTCGAGTTTGAATTGCTCGACCGTCCAGGAGCCGCGGACGACCTCCCATGGGTAGGTCGCGCTTTCTGTCGTGTGAACGAGAATCGCTCCGGCGGCGCCCTGCCGCGCCGCTTCTTCGAGCTTATATGTCCAGCGCCCGTAGTAAGTGAGGATCTTGCCGAGAAAGATGGTGGAGTCGACGAGACCCGGATCATTCACGAGCATCAGCAGCACTTTGCCGTGCAGATCGGTGCCCTTGTAATCGTCCCACTGCCACTCGGGCGCGCGAATACCGTATCCGACGAACACCACCTCGCCGTCGGCGGCGATGTCGGCTTCGGGACGCTCGGCCCAGGCGACGAACGCCTCGCGAAAGGGAAGACTGTCGGGTGTGCTTCCTGGCTTGCCCCCCCCCCAGACGAAGGTCGGTTGGGGCGTCATCCCGACGAGAGCAACGGGCTGAAAGTAGGACCCTTTCTCCCCCGCCGGCTCGAGGCCCAGCGCCTGGAACTGAGCGGCGATGTACGCACTCGCGAGCTGGCCGCCGCGTGTCGCCGGCGCTCGACCCTCGAGCAGGTCGCTCGCGAGAAACCGCAGATGGGCATCCATGGCCGCGGTATCGACGGGGACCGCTTGGGGGGGGCCCGATGCCTGCGACCTGGGTGCCTGTTGCGCCCCCCCCCATCCAGGCGTGATCACGATTGCCAGTAACACGACAGCATTCCAGCAGTTGGTCGCCATTGCGTCGGTTTCTCCTCGTTATCGGTGACACACCACGGTGTCGATTGTACCCGGCCGGTGACCTCCGGCCTCGCTGGTCATGACGAACGTCGTGTCATCGAGGAAGGCGATCGCTTCGCCGCCGATTTCGATGCCCGTGATGTCACAGGGCCGTTCACGCGCGGGCACGAGACGGCCGCCGACGCCCGGAGAGAACAGATAGATCTCCCCATACGTGCGCAGCGCCACCTCGCGGCCGTCAGGCCGGATGGCAGCGCCCGTGATCTGCCTGCCGGCCTCCGCATTAGGCCGGATGTCGAGAGTTTGCACGACCGTCGCGACGACCGGGGGGGGCTCGGCCGCCGGCTTTGCATTGCTCCATTCCTTGCTGTCGATGCGGTAGACCTTGATCGACCCACTGCGGCCTTTGCTGATGAGGTACGTCGCGGTATCGCGCGGCGAGACGAAAATCGCTTCAACGTCGTGCGGGCCGTCGGGGTAACTGACTCGGAGCATGGCGGGCGCGCTCGTCGTTCGCAGCGTGTCGCCCGGGCTCTCGGGGGGGACGGGTTCGGCTAAAGCGTAGAGCGTGACGAACGGCCGTATGCCCACGTTGTCCCCCGTGTCCGCGATGTAGAGGCATGCGGCGGCGCGGAACGGAGCTGGGCAGACACCCAGCGCGATGTCTTCCCAATCGAATGCGTCGGCGCCGGACACGAGCAGGAAGCCGCGATCAGTGCCCTTCAGATCCGTCGCGTAGATATAGGGACCGTCGCCCGAATCGTTGTGCGTCCATAAGACACCGGGGTATTCTCGACTGACCGCGACGCCGGAGCTTTCCACCAGGCGAGGGCTTTGGAAGGTCGCTTGCAACAGGAATAGCGCGGGCAAGAGCATGAGCCTCCAACAAAATCGGCTTGATCGCCTCCAGGCAAGGGGTGATACTTCGCGCATGCGCGAGCCGAATGTCCGTCTCGAAGGGCGGATCCTCTATCTCACGGAGGATCCCGCTTTCGTGCGTGACCAGCTCGCCGGAGCCAATCCCGGCTGGTCGCCGGCCAACAAGCTCCGTGATGACATCTCGACCGACGAAATCACTCCCGCATACATCTGCTATTACTACGACGAAACTCTGGGCGAATTCCCCTACCTGGGCCTCAAGTGCCACGACGAATTCCCGATCACCCGCGGTTCGGTGAAGCGCGGCGGCTTCGTCGCGTCGGTCAGCGGGAAGCGCCGCGGGAAAGGCTCTTCACGCGAGCAGTCGCCCTATGCCGAGATGTGCGCCGGCATCAAGCTGGTGGTCGCCGAAAGTATCGAGCGGATCTATCGCGAGAACTGTCAGAATCTCGGCGTGCTGACGACCACCGACTTCTCGATTCTCGAGAAGGTGCGCCGGGCTGAAAGCATCCCGCTATCCGCGTTCACCGCCGGCGAAGGGGAGATCACGCGCGGCATCATCGAGTACGGCGGGCTCTTCAACTACAACATGGCACGGCTGAAGGGAGACGTCGTCCTGCATCCGCCGGAGACGGCCAGGCGGCCGATGACGCTGGGCGAGAAGATCCTGGCGCGCCGCTGGGTCGTCGATCCTGCAAAGGGCAGGGTCGGCGTACCGGCGGTGAAACCCGGTGATGAGGGATTTGTCCTGACCGACATCCGGTTCAGCCACGAATACGTCACGCCGATGGCGGCGATCTTTTTCGAGCAGCTCGTCGGCAAGGACGCAAAGGTCAACGATCCGGGCTCGATCCTGATGTTTCGCGATCACCTCACCTTCCTGCCGGAGGCGATGACACCCGAGCGCGTGAAAGAAGGCTTGCTCGACGTCGCGCTGCAGCTCGAAAAGAAACAGCGTGAGTTTGCGACCGCGCAGGGGATCAAGCTTTACGGGGAGCTCCGGCTCGGGCATCACGGCTCGGAAGCGATCTGTCATTCCAAGATTCTCGAAGCGCACGCGTTGCCGGGGCAGGTCATCATCGGCTCCGATTCGCACACACCCCATGCGGGCGCCGTCGGTTGCATCGCCTTCGGGGTCGGAACGACCGCGATTTTCAATTCGTGGATCACGAGGGACGTGCGTCTGCAGGTGCCGGAAACAGTGCAGATCGTCATCCGCGGGAAAAAGCCCGACAACGTGACCGCCAAAGACTTTATGCTCGAGGTGCTGCGCCACCCGTACGTGAAGACGGGCAAGGCGATCGGGAAGCTGGTGGAGTATTGTGGCGATGCTGTCGCGGCGCTGTCGGTAGACGAGCGCGCCACGATGACGAACATGACGGCCGAGGTCGGCGGCTTCACGGGCTACGTGGCTCCAGACGAGAAGACCGTCGAGTACTTGATGGACTACCGCAAGATGCCGCGGGCGGAGGCGGAGCAGCTCTGCGCCGGTCTCACGAGTGATCCTGACGCCGACTACTGCGAAGCGATCGAGATCGACGCCGCCGCCATTCGCCCGATGATCGCGCTGCCGGGGGATCCCGGAAACGGGTTGTACATCGACGATGTCACCCAGCGGATCAAAGTCGACATCGCGTATGCGGGCTCGTGCACGGCGGGAAAGAAGGAAGACATGGACATGTACGCTCGTGTCCTCGCCGAAGCCGCGACGCGCGGCGAGCGCGTAGCGCCGTGGGTGCGCTTCTTCATCCAGTGCGGCTCACAGGATGTGAAGCGCTACTGCGAGGAGCGTGGCTACCTGGACGTCTTCCAGCGGGTGGGGGCGACGTTTCTCGAGCCCTCTTGCGGGGCGTGTATCAACGCGGGGCCCGGCGTCTCGAAGACGCGCGAAGAAGTGACGATCAGCGCGATCAACCGCAATTTCCCCGGCCGGTCGGGACCCGGACAACTCTACCTGGCGAATCCCTACACGGTCGCCGCGTCCGCCATCACCGGCTACATCACTGCGTGGGAGCCGGGAATGGTGCTGGAGAGCTCCGAGTCATAGGGTGCCGCGTAGCTTGACCTTGATGGCTCGCGCTTCAGGGCGGAAGTCCTTGGCCGAGTTCCATGTCCCGGTGATCGTGAACACACCACTCAGGCCGCCCCGATAGACAGTGAACGTGACCCCGCCGCCGCCGAGCGTCTGCCCGCTCCCGAAATGACTTTCAGTGGTACGCAGCTGTCCGCCCGTGGATTGCGACTTTGTCACGCTGCCGTTCGCGGCCTGATGGATCACGAAACCGGTTCCCGTTCCCACCGTGTCGAGCGTAAGCCGATTCCACAATGAATCGATAACCGGCGCGCGGCCCGATCCGAGCACGAAAAAGACCGTATCGACGGTGTTGGTCGTCGAATCGTATCCATTCCAGGCGAGAATCGCCGTCAGATTGCTCGTGATGTGCACGCTGTCTTGCGTGGCGTCGATGTCGAACTCGATGCCCACGACTCGCGTCGTATCGCCCGTCGCTCCGACGACAATGTGTGACGCGCGATCGATGAAGGGGAAGACCAGCGCCGACATCTGTGCGTAGAGTCCATTACTGCCGGCGAACGAGGAGTCCAACGTGCTGTCGTGGAGAAAGGCGGAATCGAGCGCGGCGCGCACCGCGAACAGCTCGGGACCGGCAATGGCGTCAGGATCGACGCCGCCGGGATCAGAACACGCACTGATGACGCCGGCGAGCGCCAGGAAGATCAATGGATTTTTCATGGGCCGGAAATATAGGTACTACAGAGCCCCGCCCGGAACCGTCGCGTCCGCGTCCCGATAGGGACGGAGTGAGTTGCGCTGGTACACGCTGCGTGGATTCCACAAAACCCACGTTTCGATTCCCAAATCCTCGGCCGCGCGGATCTGTTCGCGAATTTCGTGCGGCGTGTAGCGCGGCTTGCGGCGTCCCAGGGTGAACGCCTGGAGAAAGGGACGAATGGTCGCGGCTCGGGCTAACGGACGCGACCGCTCTATCGCTTCACTTAGGGCATTGCGAACTACTCGGTATGGCTCGCCGTTCGGCCATGCCAGGCCGTAACTGCCGCGATAGTAATGGCTGGGATACACCATCGGCAGAACGACGTCGGCGACCGTGACGAAGTCTTCCCACACCTGGCCGATGCCGAGATCGCCGGTCGCCGAGGAGGTCAGACCGAAGATGTCGAATGTGATCGGCACGCCGAGCGGCTGAATGCGATTGGCAAGAATCGCGATGCCCGCCTGCACCCCCGCGCGCTGTGTCTCGCCGGCATGGCGCGCCGGAAAAATGGCCAGCGCCATCGCTTCCTTCGGCTCGTCGGGGAAACGCACGTAGTCGAACTGCACCTCGTCGAATCCCAACCGGACCGCCTCTTCGGCGAGCTGGGCGGCGTAAATCCAAACGGAGTCGTTGTAGGCATCGACCCACGCGCTGCCGATCCGGTCGCGCCACAGACCACCGTCGCGGTGCTGCACAGACCACTGCGCCTTGTGCTCGGCCAGCAACGGATCCTTCGCGACGACGAAGCGCGCGATCGCGTAAATGTCATGCGCGTGCAATGTCTCGAGGCGGGAATGCACGTCGCGGGTGCGCACGCACTTCGTCGCCCCGATGTCCTGCGCGACCTTCACCTCAGAAGGGTACAGCAGGCAACCGGTGTCATCTTTCACGTCGACGACGAACGCATTGATCTCGGTGGAATCCGCCAGGTCGACGAGCTGCCCCAGCTTGCTCGAGCCGAACGCCCATGCGTTCACGTACAGCGCCTTGATGGGGTCGGGAGACATGTTGTCGAACAACGGTTCAGGAAGCACATACCGCAGCTCGACACCCCGCAGTTGCATGCTGTCCGGGAAGGCGGGCAATTGCTGGGCAAAAAGGCCGCGACTCGCGGTCACGGCCCAGAGCAAAAGGGCGGCAGATTTCCAGGCCAACTTCATAGGGGCCATCAACATAGGAATTGGCCCCAAACGCGGCAAGGATTAACGTCTCATCGGGGCTGTGAGCGCTCTAAGCTATTGAATAGCAAGGGGTAAGTCGCGATGCTCTGGCCGCGGTACTGCGGGCGCATTCCGAACAGGATTACCCGTCCCTTTCCTTGTTGCACTTCGACTATCGCGCCCTTTCCGGCCACGCGGTCGGGATGCAGGACCCAGCCGGAGAGCAGGACCTTGTCGGGGTCGCTTGGCCAGCGGCCCACGACGTGAGCGACCGAGGAATCGAGCACCTCGAACGCCGGCCCACTCTGGAACCAGCCGATGGTTTCTCGCGGCAGCCCGCGCGCGATCGCCTGTGTGGTGTCGAGCGCGAGCCGGAAAATCGATCCGGGTGCGTAGAAGTCGTCGTCGCCAACGGCTTCGAGCACGTTACGCACCGGGAGCAGCAGCGCCTGAATTGCGAAACGGCTGGCATCGTTGAGCGCGATGAGCGTGCCGCCGTCGGTGACGAATTGCCGCAGGGCGTCACTGCCTTCCGATCCCAGGCCGCCGGCGTACGGAGCGGGATACCGCGTTGGCAGGCCCTCGAGCAGCTCCCGTGGAGATTGATCCGGCAGGATGATGACGTCGAAGCGGTCCTTCAGCTTCCCGCTACGCACCGTGGAATCGACGAGCGAAGTGTACGGCACCTTCCAGGTGTCGAACACCCAACGTGTCCATCCCTCGTCCATCGCAGCGTCGTACGACTTGTAGAGTCCAATACGCGGGCTCGCACTGTCCCGGACAGAGAGGGGAGCTACGGGACTCACCGAGCGAGGTGTCATGGGCGAGGACAGTTGCACCCGCAACGAATCGTTCGCCGCAATGGCGATCACACCCATCAGCAGCGGCAACGTGTGGGCGGTGACGTCGTAGGGTCGCTCCGGCGGGCCCCCGGGGTACTGCCGCCGGTCGGGATAGTGCTGCACTTCGAGCAGCGTCTTGGCGAACGACGCGTATGGCTGGCGCATCATGATGACGTAACTGCCGGCGGCAACCCGCTGCCCCTGCACCGTAAAGGTCTGTAATGCCCTGCGAATTTCGACGCTGCCGCGGTGCAGGATGCCGAGCAGCGCGCTGAGGGCCACGGAATCCTGCCGGGCAGGAATGACGTACGCGTACGGCCATTCACGCCAGCCCCGCGCCGCACGCCACTCGACCGTGAGGAAGCTCGACAGCCAGCGCTCGCGCTGCTTTGCGGCGTGCGCCAGCAGTGCGTAGGTCGCTTCGGTTTGGTACGAGACGATATCGCGGATCGTCCAGCGGCCGCCGCGCCACGGGTTCGTGAAATTCCACGAGCGTTCGCGTGGGTTGTAGCCGCGCGACCGCGCTTCGAGCCGGTCGAAAGGAATGTCGACGGGTGACGCGAGGTCCGCGCTTGCCGTCTCGGACAGAATGCGCACCGCGCCGTGGTAGTGCTGATAAGCGCGCGCTGGCGTCCACGCGTCATAGGTCGAGTTGATCGAAATCCCGGTCTTGCCCTGCGATGCGAGGTCCCACGCCACGTCGGTGCCCAGCGCATTGACGCCATCGATCAGCAGCGGATCGATGTTGGGCTCGATCGGGTCGAGATAGGGAGGCAGGAACAAGCGCGCGCCCTGTGATCCCATCTGGTGAATGTCGTGCACGATCTGCGGGTGCCACATGTTGTACAGCGAATCCACCGTGAGCTGCGTTTCGACTTGAGTGAACGCGTACCAATCACGGTTGTTGTCGTGGCCGGTGTAGTGGTGATACAACTCGGGTGGTGACGTCCCCTCCGCGGCAGTCCCCAGCGTCCGGTTGTACCACTTCGCCACGATGGTCACGCCGTCAGGGTTCTGCGACGGCACCAGCCAAAGAATCACGTTGTCGAGGATCGCGCGCGTCTCGGCGCTCGTGTCGGTCGCGAGCCGGTAGGCCAGCAGGACGGGCGTGAGATGCCCGCCCACCTCGGTCGAGTGAATGCTCGAGGTGACCAGGACGATCGTCTTGCCGTTGTGCACGGCTTCGCGGGCGGCGCGGCTTGTCGCGAAGCCGCGCGGATCCGCCAGTGATGCATTGTTCAACCGGTAGTAATCGAGACGGCGCAGGTTCTGCGGGCTCGAGATCGCGAGCGCGATGAACGGCGCGCCCAGTGTCGTCTTGCCCAGCTCGCGGTAATCGACTCGATCGCTCGCCTTTGCCAGCGCCTCGAAATAGCGAACCAGGACGGGCCACTCCACGAGCTTACGATCATCGCCAGGATCGAAGCCCAGGATCGAGCGCGGCGTCGGGATGACAACGGGCGCCGGAGCGCGACGGGCGGGGGCGGGAGGTTTGGCGCGGGCGCGGGGTTGTTGCGCGAGCAACGGCCCTGCCGCGGCCCCCCCCGTGAGCGTGGCGACCGCGAGGGCAACGAATCCGCTCCGGCGGAGCCTCAACGCAGGCCGGCCGCGGCCGCGGGCGGCGCGTCACCCGTCCCAATCCAATGCGCAAACCAGGTGCGAATGCGCTCCAATCGATCGACGAGCAGCCACGGCGGGCCGGTGCGCGACAGCCCGTGATACGACCGAGGATAGCGGACGAACTCCGCCGGGATGCCGCGCTGGCGGAGCGACATGAACAGCTGTTCGCCGTCCGTGATGGGGGTGCGTTTGTCGTCTTCAGAGTGCACGATCAGCATGGGCGTGCGCATGTTGTTCGCGTACGCCATCGGCGACAGCACACGGTACAGCGAGTCGCTCTCCCACGGCGGCCCGTTGAACTCGTAGTCGGTCAGACCCTGCGCGTCGGATGAGCCGTACCACGAGTACCAGTTGAAGATCGAGCGGTCGGTCTGCGCCACGCGAAACCGATTCGTGTGCCCGACGATCCAGTTCGTCATGAAGCCGCCGTAGGAGCCGCCCAGGACCGCCATACGGGTCGTATCCACATCACCACGGGCGCGCGCGATCGCGACGTCGACCGACTGCATCAAATCCCGGTAATCTTCCATCCCCCACCGCGCGCGAGTCGAGAAGGTGAAATCGTGGCCGTAGCCGCTCGATCCGCGTGGATTGGTGAACAGCATCCAGTACCCCTGGCCCGCCAGCATCTGGAACTCGGGGAACAGCACGTTGCCGTAGTTCGAATGCGGCCCGCCGTGAATGGAGAGGACCAGCGGATAGCGCTTACCGGGACGATAGCCGTAGGGCTTCATCAACCAGCCTTCGATCTTCAGCCCGCCCACTCCGGTGAACCAGAACGTGTCGGCGGGAATGACGGCGACCTGCTTGAACAGGGAATCGTTGAATGACGTCAGCCGCCGCTCGGAGCCCCCCCCCCCTCCCGAGCGCGCGAGCGGGGCCAGGTACAGCTCGGCCCCATGCGTGATGTCGCTCGCAGTGTACGCCAGTGACCGGCCATCCGCGCTGATCGTGAAGCCACGCAGCTGCCGCTCGCCCGTCGTCACCTGGCGCACGGCGCCGCCGCTCACATTCACGGCAAAAAGATGCACGTTGCCCCGCGTTTCGGCGTTGAAATAGATCGTCTGGCCGTCGGCGGACCAGGTGGGCGCGCTTGGGTCGAGGTTCCAGTCCGCCGTGAGGTTCCGGACTGCGCCCCCTGAGGACGCGATGACGCAGATGTCGTTCTCGAAGCCCCGCCCTTTGGAGCAGCCGAAAGCAATCGTCTTGCCGTCGGGCGACCAAACGGGGTCGGTGCTCTCGGTGAAGCCCGTCGCCAGCGGGCGAATCGCGCTGTCCGCGATCATCAGCAGATAGATGGTGGGCCGGGTCTCCTCGCGCACCTCGGAACGCTCTGTCGAGTCCTGCACGAACGCGATGGTACGGCCGTCGGGCGACCACGCGGGCGCGCTCTGACTCAGCTCACCGCTCGTGAGCTGGCGTGGGGTGCCGCCGTCGTGGGACACGAGGTAGAGGTGACTGGGGCGCCGCGTCTCGCGTGGCGCGAGATAGCCGCGCTCATCGGCGACGATTGGAATCGAGGTGTACACCCGTCCGTCGAAGCGCTTCGGGTCGGGCCCACGCGTGATCGCGGCCGGCGACACGCGATTGCGCCATGCCTCCTTCTTCATGCTATCAGGCTCGTCACCCCGCCACTCGTAGAGGAGCCATAGGCCATCGCGGGAGAACTGTGGCAGCGCGTGCACTCCCTTGACCTGAAATGCCTCGCCGCCCGGCGCTGAGGTGCGCAGAAACCAGACGTCGTCGTCCGAGCCCTCCCGTTTGCTCGAGAACGCGAGCAGCGAGCCATCCGGTGACCAGGTGGGACTGGAGGCTTCGGTCGATGGGCTGGTATAGCGAAACGGGGGCGTCGATCCGTCGGCGGGTGAGAGCCAGATCTCGTTGTGGCGCCGGTCCTTGTCTTCGACAACCGTCGTCACAACGAATGCCACGCGGCGACCATCGGGTGAGAGCTGCGGGTTGGCGACGACCGTCAGCCGATAGTAGTCCGTCGCCTGCCAGGGGCGGGCCTGGGCGGACAGGTGGACCGCTGAACTGACTGACAGTACCACCGTGAGGATCCAAGGATGGCGCATAACGATCTCTGGTTGGTCGTTGAGGTCGGAAACTACCAACCCCGGTCGCAGTGCGCGACCGGGGCTGTTTCAGACCGTCCGACCGTCCGACCGTGCTACCGTCCGACTTAGTTCAGCTTGTGCAGCTCCACGCGCCGGTTCCGCGCCCGTCCCTCCGGCGTGTTATTGGGCGCGATGTATCCTGACGCTCCGTAGCCCTGCGCCCGCATCCGATACGGGCTCACGCCTTTGCGTGCCAGGTACGCGCGTACCGCAGCCGCGCGGCCCATGGACAGGCCAAGATTAAAGCGCCGGGTTCCGACGGAATCGGTGTAGCCGGCGATCTCGATGCGAATCTCGGGGTTGGCAACGAGTGACGCCGCCACCTGATCGAGCACAGCATACGACGATGCCGTCAGCACCGAGCGACCGGTCTCGAAATTGACGCCGTGGAGAATCAGGCTCGGGCGAGCGGCGACCGCGCCTACAGCAGCTGCGGGCGCGACGGTCTCAAAGAGCACGAGACAGCCCTGCTCGTCGACACGGGACCCCCTTGGCGTATTGGGGCAGCGGTCATTCGGATCAATCACGCCGTCGGCGTCGGTGTCATTTGCGATGGGGCAGCCGTCCCCATCGACCTTGGTGCCGGGCGGTGTGTTGGGACACTTGTCGAACCCATCGCCCACACCGTCGTGGTCGGTGTCGGCGGGACAGCCGAACGAATCGACCGGCGTATTGGGAGGCGTGTCCGGGCAGCGATCGATCCCGTCGGGCACCTTGTCGCCGTCGGAATCGACGGGACAGCCGTTCGCATCAACGACCGCGCCGACCGGCGTGTTGGGGCACTTATCGAGACCGTCCCACACGTTGTCCTGATCGGTATCGATCGGGCATCCCGTCGCATCGACCGTCGCGCCGAGCGGGGTGTTCGGACATTTGTCGAGTCCGTCGTTGACGCCATCGCTATCGGAATCAGGTGGGCAGCCCTTGGCATCTACGGCCACGCCACCAGGCGTGTCGGGGCATTGATCGATGCCGTCGAACACCTTATCACCGTCGGAATCGTGTGGGCAGCCTCTTGCATCGACTGTTGCCCCGGTGGGCGTATTCGGGCAGACGTCGACGCCGTTGATCACGCCGTCCTTGTCGTCATCCGCCGGGCAGCCGCGCTTGTCCACCTTCGCGCCCGCCGGGGTGGCGGGGCACTCGTCCTTCTTGTCTGAAACACCATCGTGGTCTTCATCGGCCGACGGCGTACCACTGGACTG
Source organism: uncultured Gemmatimonadales bacterium (assembly GCA_963704805.1). GTDB lineage: Bacteria > Gemmatimonadota > Gemmatimonadetes > Gemmatimonadales > GWC2-71-9 > 20CM-2-65-7. The sequence goes on from CAVPHS010000001.1 coordinate 377,180, forward strand.
GAAGAAGGACAACCCCGCCGATCCCACGATGTGGGTCGCGCTGCCGCTCGTGAGGGTGCTGTTCGTTTGGGGCGTATAGATGCCGCGAGCCTCGACGCGGAATGCGACGCGCGAGCTCAGGAAGAACTTCGCGCCGCCCCCGCCGTGGAAGCCGCCGTCGGTAAAGTCGTAGGGAGCCGCTGCGCCGAAATCCAGCCGGGAGTATCCCCCCAGAACAAAGAGTGACATCCGCTCCTTGTTGAACGGATAGGCCACGAGACTCGCCGCCCCGATCACGGGCGAGAGCTCGCCGGAGGTCACTCCCGTCTTGGGTGACTGGAACAGCGCTTCGACCTCGAGACTGACCTTCGAGTTCAAGGCGTAGGCAAAGCGCGCTCCGCCGCCGGCTTCCTTATCGAGACCGGTGAATGTCTGGTCGTATTTCGTGTACGACCCGAACAGCCCCACCTCGTAGCGGCGCGCGTTCTGCGCCGCTACGGGGGAGGCAAGAACGACGATCAGGAATACCGGCGCGAGTTTCCTCACGAGCAGATCCTCCGGCTCAGTTGATCCGCCGCAGCTCGACGCGGCGGTTCAATGCACGGCCATCCACCGTTGTGTTGGGCGCGACCGGCTGCGAAGGGCCGTAGCCCTTCGCGACCATTCGATCGGGCGCCACGCCTTTGCTTGCCAGGTAGGCCATCACCGCAGCGGCGCGGGCCTGCGACAGGCGGGTGTTGGTTGCCGCCGATCCGGTGTTGTCGGTGTGACCGCCGATCTCGATCCTGACATCCGGGTTACCGATGAGCGACGTCGCGACAAGGTCGAGAATCGTGTAGGAATCGGGCTTCAAGGTAGAACGGCCCGTCTCGAACGTGACGCCGCGCAGCACCACCGCCGCCTTCGATTCCATGAACAGGATCGGGCAACCAGAGGCATCGACTCGCGTGCCGGCAGTAGTCCCAGGACACGTGTCCTTGCGGTCGTCTACCCCGTCGCCATCGGTGTCCACGACCCGAACGCATCCAGCGGTATCGACTTCCGTGCCCGCGGGAGTGTTCGGACACTTGTCGGCGCCGTCGAAGACGCCGTCTTGATCACTGTCGATCGGGCAACCGGTGGCATCAACGCGAACGCCGCCTGATGTGCCGGGACACTTGTCGATGCCGTCATAAATCCCATCGCCATCCGCATCCGTCGGGCAACCACGGGCGTCGACCTCCGCCCCGGCGATCGTGTTCGGACAGGCATCGGGACCGTTGAAGACGCCATCATGGTCTGAATCGCTCGGACACCCCTTTGCGTCCACTGGAGCGCCAGACGGTGTGTTGGGACAGGAATCCTTCTTGTCGGCGACCGCATCGCCGTCCGTATCGTGGACCGCGTTCGCGCCGGTGAAAATCGCGAGGCCTGCCGAACCGACGATATGACCGGCCCAGCCGCCGCCGGTGTGATTCGTGTTCGGGGAATAGAGCGCGCGCCCCTCGAGGCGTAGGGCCACTCGCTCATTGAGGAAGATCCTGTCGCCGATCCCACCATGCACCGCGTTGTCGTCAAAGGTGTATGCGGGATTATCTGTGAAGGACAGGCGTGAGTAGCCGCCCAGGACGTAAAACAGGTTCGTCTCATTGCCAAAGTTGAAGACCAGGCTGCCACTCCCGAGGATCAGCGTGGCGGGGCCGCCGCCGGCGAGGGGTGACGGCTGCTGGTATCCCACGTCGAGCTCAACACCGATTGCGGGGCTGAAGAAGTAACCCAGGCGGCCACCGCCGCCGAACTGATTGTCCAGTGTGAAGGCCTGATCGTAGCGTGTGAACGATCCAAACGCTCCGAATTCGAATTGATGTGTGCGCTGAGCCAGGCAGAGGGCGGGAAGGGCTACGAGGCAGTGCACCAGCAGGATCGTTCGCGAGCGCATGTTCGAATCCTCGGGTTAGCGGCACTCTACTTTAATAATCGGCCTCTCGTTCAGAAACCCCATGCGCAGCTGCGGCGCGTCTGAGTGGCCAAATCGAGCCCACCGACTACCAGCCCGCGGGCGGTTCCATCGGCCTCCCGCCACGAGACACCGGCTGGGCCGACCAAGGTCCCGGCGGATGCCGTTAGGCAGATCTGGTCGGCGATCTTGTTCGCGCCTACCGGACCCGCGAACGGGCCCAGTGCAGCATCAGTGACCGCCGCCGCGATCGTCTCGGCCGCATTGCTCGATGCGCCGGCGTAGATCCCGCCGACAACCAGGGCTGTAGGGCCGAGGTCGAGTAATGCAAACTGCGAGCGTCCGTCGGGTAGCAAACTGCCGGCAGTCCCCCACGCACCGGTGAAGAATCCCGATTGCACGCTCACCGCCGCTGTATCCCCCGTCACAAGTCTCGATATTCCTGCATCAGTGCCCCCTCCCACAGGCACGCTGTCAGCCACCCCCCCCAGCGCCACGAGCCAGTCATCCCGCGCCAAGCCTCCCCCGTAGGCCCGTGCCCCCGGCAACGACGGCGCCACATACCATCCATCGATATGCCCATCCAGGCCGATCCGCCCCATGAACACACTGCGTTGCGGGATGCCCGACGCGTCAGCGCCGCCAATGACATAGATCCTGCCGCGACGTACGACGGCGATCGCACCCGCCCTAGGCGCTGGGAGAGGCTCGAGAAATACGAATCGCGCAATTACGCTGTCGGGCGACACGTTTGCGCCGAGCACGGATGCCTGCGCGACTCCTGACCGGTCGATTCCGCCGATCACGTACATCGCTGAGCCCGCAAACCGTGAGTTGTATGGCGTAGCGACGGCTGCTGCGGCAAACGCGCGAGGGACGGGCAGTACCCGACTGATCGTCTGATTGGAGGTGTCGCGCTGCCGCGTCCATGGCTCGATAGCCCCTGCCCCGCCGGCAATTGCGCGCGCGACGAACACGCCCGAATCGGGCGTCATCAACGGCGGCTCGGCGCCGCCCGCGGCATAGAGCGTCGTTCGCAGGTCGCTGCCGCTCGGGAAGGTGGCGGCTGCGACGGCGATGCCCATCGGTGCGCCCGGGTACGGCTCGCGCGGGAGCCACGTGAGCGTGGCGGGATCGAAGGAAGTCCGAGGCACGAGATGGATCGTCGCAATCAGCTCGGTACCCGTGGCGGTGATGACGTCGAGGGCCTCCCGGCCCAAAGCCGCCGAGTCCGGTACCGTTGTCGTAACCATGAAGGGCGTCCACTCGGAATCGGCCACCGCCCCTTCGACGAATCCACCACCGATCCGCGTGAACCGCACCGTCCCACGGTCGATGCCAAAGCCAAATCCTTCGATTGCGATCCGCTCGCCGCGCGCAACAAACGGCTCGAGCGCGCCGGCGACGTAATCGATCCCGGCGGATGGCGAGCTACTCGTTTCGCCTCCACCGCAGCCCCCCCCCACGCCTGCCGCGACGAGAACGACGCCGACCAGGACCGCCTGTCTACGGATGACCGTTGCTCCCGCGAATGAACCGGAGCGCTTGGGAAAGCTGCTCGGCCAGTGCGGACAGCTGGGTGGCGCCATGGGCGAGCTCCTGGATTGCCTGGAGCTGTTCGGCGGCTGCGGCTGCGACCGCTTCGGTTTCCTGCGTGGATCCCTGCGCTCCACTGCGGGCCTGCGCGAGCGTCTCGGTGATTTTCTGCGCGAGCTCGGCGCCCTGTCGTCCGATCTCGGCGACCTGTTTGCCGGCTCGCGCCGTTTCCGCCGCTGCATCCACAATGCGGTCGAGGTCCTGTAACCAGGCGGAGGAGCTCTGCACGACCTCGCTCAGGTCGCCGCGGATGCGCTCGATCAACTGAGCGGCGCGGTCCAGAGCGCGACGGGTGTCGATGACCGACTTGCCGACATTGCGGGCCTCGCGACCGCTCGCCTCCGCCAGCTTGTGCACCTCATCGGCGACGACGGCGAATCCGCGGCCGTGCACGCCGGCCCGCGCCGCTTCGATGGTGGCGTTGAGCGCCAGGAGGTTCGTTTGATTCGCCACGAACCCGATCGTTTCGGAGAACTTCTCGACCTGGGTGGCGACGTCGCGCAGCCGTCCGACTTCAGCCGCGCTTTCCTCTGTAGTCGCCCCCAGGTCGGTCAGCTGCCGCACGGCGCTCTGCGTCCCCGCCCGGACCCGATCGGCCGTTTTCTCCATCTGAGATCCCGCTTCGCGCGTGCGGTCGCCCGCCGCGGCGAGCTCGGTCGTGCTCTGCTTGAGCTGCTCCGCCTCCCGCGCCGCGGTGCTCACGAGCGTGGCGGCCTGCTCCGCGCCGTGACTGGCGCGCTGCGCCGACGCCGCGACCTCCTCGCTCGAGGCATGGATTTCCTGCGTCGTCGCCGTCAGAGTCTGCACGTACTGGGACGTTTGATCGGAGGCTCCCCTCACCGGCCGAAGGGAGCCGTCGATCGCGACCATGAGCGCAAGCTGCGGTGCGAGTAATTCGAGCAAATCGCCATCCGATTGGCGATACATGGCGGCGTTCGAATGCCGCACGGTCCATAGCCCAACCAGGTTGCCGCCGTAATAGAGCGGCACCAGGACTTCGGATCCCGGCGTTTCTGCGCTCGGCACGACGACATCCTCTGGAGCCAAGCTCTGCGCAACCACGGGCCGTTTGAGCCGAAGAGCCTCACCGCTTAGTCCGGCCTCCGCATCGAAGCGGAACGCGGTTGCCTCTTGGCCCTGCCCCTGAGCGACGGCCGTGTCGACCACGAGCTCCATTTGCCGTGTCCGTGGATCGTAGCGAGCAAATCCCATGTGCTCCCACGGGACGAGCTGGCGAGTGAGCTCCTGGACGCGCGCAAAGGTGCGGTTCAACGTCAGATCTGCGGCGACCACCTGCCCCAGCCGCTGGATGAGATTCAGCTCATCGGCTCGCACGCCGCGGCTCAACACGTACAGACTGCCGGCAGTCGCTAGCGCCAACGAGCCGGCGAGGAACAGACGCGGGCGGATGGGTATGGCCGCGTGCAGAACGGCGAGCCACGCGAGAGCAAGGACCGCAGAGACCAGATAGACGATCGCCTCCCAACGGATCGTGAGCCGCGCGTCCACCCAGGCGATGGTCTGACCGAGGGCAAGCTCGAGATAGAAGGTGCCGTTTACAATGATCGGCAGCAGCGCGAGCGTGACCGCCAGCGGCGCCAGATTGTCGATCGCGAGCGCGTCCGCTCCCAGCCCGCCGCCGGCGCGCGCGTACATCAGCCCGACCAGCGTCGATCCGGTGGTCAGATGGGCCGCGTTATCGAGTGCCGCGCCCAGCGGCAGCCTGCGGAGGATGACGTCACCGACCAGCATTGCGAACGGCGCCACGATCGCGGCGAATGCCCACCCACGATCGAGAATGGCGAAGAGGATCACGCCGATGACGTAAGACGCGAAGCCAGTGCCGGGCAGCGCGATGCCGTAGCGGCGGGTCATCGCGGCAATGAGAATGAGCAGCACGCCGGCGAGCGGCAGGTTGGCGGTGACCGGCACTCTGCCACTGGTGTAAGCGATGACCCCGGCGCCGAAGCTGACGAGTGCGGCGAGAGAAACAACGAGGCGGACGATCAGCGCTGGCCGCATGAGTTGTCGCGCAAAGTCGGCGCCGTGGCGCGGTGTGTCAAGCGCGACTATCGTTTACGCATGACCGTCACCATCGAATTCTGCGTCGTCTGAAACTACGAGCCACGGGCCACCGGTCTGGCGGCCGAGATTCGAAATGCCTATCCGCACGCTGAGATCCGGCTGATTCAGTCCTCTGGTGGGGTTTTCGAGGTAGCGGTCGACGGAAAGCGTGTGTTCTCCAAGAAATCCTCCAAACGCCACGCCGAGCCCGGCGAGGCCATGCGTCTCATTCGCGAGGCAATCGCCGGCAAGCAGTGAGAATTGCGATTTCTACCGGCGGCGGCGACGCCCCGGGACTCAACGCCGTCATCCGCGCCGCCGTGCTCACGGCGGTGCACCGCGGCTGGGAGTGTTTCGGTGTCCGGCGGGGGCTCGCCAGCCTGCTCGGCGAGTCCGAGCTCATGCCGCTGGGTCCCAACGAAGTCCGCGGCATCACCCACCTCGGCGGCACGATCCTTGGCTCATCGAGTCACGGCAATCCGCTCACGGGGCGTGTGCAACGCCCCGATGGCTCCTGGGAGGAGCGCGACCGGACACAGGAGCTGTTCGACTCGTTCCGCGCCAATCGGCTCGACGCGCTGATCGCAATCGGCGGTGAAGGCACGCTGGGGATCATGCTTGGCTTATGGAAGAAGGGACTTCCCGTCGTCGGCGTCCCGAAGACGATCGACAACGATGTGGGCGGCACCGTCGCGACCTTCGGGTTCGATACCGCGGTTGCGACCGCCACCGACGCGATCGACAAGCTACATACGACCGCCGAGAGTCACGAACGGGTCATGGTGGTCGAGGTGATGGGCCGCCATGCGGGATTCATCGCCCTCAATGCCGGGCTCGCAGGATCGGCCGACGTGATTCTGATTCCTGAAATCCCGTTCGACATCAACAAGGTCTGCGACAAGATTCGCCGGCGTGAAGCGGAGGGCCGGCACTTCAGCATTGTGGTGGTTGCCGAAGGCGCGCTTCCCAAAGGCGGCACGGTCTCGCTGATCGATCCCGCGCACGAGCGCCTCGGAGGGATTGCCGATAAGGTGGCGCACTCGATCGAGCAGATGACAGGCAAGGAAACACGCTCGCTCATACTCGGCCATCTGCAGCGCGGCGGCGGCCCGACGACGTTCGACCGTCTGCTCGCGCTTCGGTTTGGCGCCGCCGCAGTGCGGCTCGTCGCGGAGGGGAAATTCGGAATGATGGTGGCCCTGCAGCCACCCGGGATCGTGCCTATCTCCATCGCGGACGCGATCGCGACGCCGAGACGCGTGCCGCTCGATTCTGATTCGATCATGACCGCGCGCGATCTCGGGGTCAGTTTCGGAGACTGAACGGACAGTTGTCGCCGCAGGCGGACACCGTCCGGCATGCCTGTCAATCGCTAACGCAATATAGAAGCAGCAGTTAGCTCCATCGTCTTCCTTGGCACGTCCCTTCCCTATGCGCTGCGCAAGGAGGAAACCATGAAACGCACACTCATTCTTGTTGGATTGCTATTCGGCCTCTTGACGGGTGTTGCAAGCGCCCAAGCACGTGTGGGAGTCTCACTGAGCTTCGGCGATCCATACTTTGCCGGACGAGTGGTAGTCGGACGGCCCTACTATCACCCATACTCCTACCGCGTCCCTCGCTACCATCGCTATTACCACCTTGCGCCCGTGGTCATCGTCGGCGAACCGCGCGTGGTCGTCGTCCGGCCGCATCGGTACCACGCCAGACGCGATCGGGGCCGGTAGGTCATGAAACCGCTGCGCTGGCTCGCGGTGGGAGCTCTCGCCCTCGCCTTTCTCATGGCGGCGTGCGCTCCTCGCTTCGGGTCAGCGCGGTTCGTTCCTGCTCCGATTCCAGGCGCACGGACTCGCCCCGCCGATATCGGTGCGGACCGGCTTACTCTCGGCCGGGTGATCGACCTGCTGCGCAACTGCACTCCCATGGCGTGCATCGACTCCATTGGCGGCTATCAGCGCTGCGGCTGCGAGCCTCCACCACCCCTGGTCCTTCCGTCCTGAGCCTCGCGAGCCGAACCACAGCGCGCGATCGGTTTATCTTGCGGTGTGCGAATCACCCGCGATCATTTTCTCCCTCCCGATCCCAAAGCATTCCTTGCCGCTGAACCGCCGACCGGTCGGGTCATTGTCATCGCCCCCACGCGGGCGGCCTGCGAGACCATCGAGCTGGCGCTTGGACTGAAGCTCGAGACACTGCTCGAGCGCGAGCACGGAGACGATATTCGCCGCCTGGCCGGATCGGGTCAGGGATTCGGAATCGTTGCCGGCACGGGAACAGGGAAGACACTCGCGATCCGCAGCATGGCGGAAACCATCCTCAAGGCGCCGCTCAAGGTGGGCGTCGTCAACCGCGAGCGGGAAGCGACGCCCGAGACGCCTACGTGGAACGTGGTCATCGTCACCACCGGGATTGCCCGCCGCTGGTTTCAGGATGGTCTGATAACGGAGCACGACACCCTGGTGGTCGACGAAATCCACCAAACTTCGGCCGAAATGGAGCTGTGCCTCGCGCTGGGCAAGCGCGCCCGCTGCCGTTTCATCTGGCTCTCGGCGACCGTCGATCCGACCTTTTACGCCGAGTACCTCCGGTCTGCCGACGTACTGGAAACGCGGGCATTCGACCCGGCCCGAGCGGCGCAGGTCAGCGTTCTGGCCGAGCAACCGCTCGAGTTCTTGAACGATCGGTTCACAAAACGGGTGATGCGGGAACGGCGTGGGGTCGCGGTGTTCGTTCCGACGCGGGCCGAGGTGGAGCAGATCGCCAGCGAGCTTGGCGATCGCTGGCCGAACCTGGCCACTGCGTTCTATCACGGCGGCGAGCCCATCAGGGTGATTCGCCCGTTTCTTGACGGTTTGGTCAAACGTCCGTTCCTGCTGGCGATGACAGCGGCGGGACAATCGGCTCTCAACATTCGCGGCCTCGATACCGTCGTCATCTACGATGCTCGCTACACCAACGTCGTCGAGCGCGGCAAGAACGTGCTCACGCGAGCCTACCTGGGCGCCAATGAAATTCTGCAGATGGCCGGTCGCGTCCATGGCCGCGTGGAACATGGGGAGGTGTACATCCTCAGCGATCGCGACCTCGCGTTCGAGAATCTCCGGCCGACCGCCCCCGAATTCCAGTTGGCCGGAGATGCGGAACGCGTGGCGATTACGTGCGCTGCGATTGGCGTCGATGCGACCGAGCTGGATTTGCCCGTGCCGCTGGACCGCCGCGCCTACCGCGACAGCGTGGCGTTGCTTACCGATAGAGGGCTCGTAGAGCACGGCAGACTAACGAGTTACGGACGCGAAGTCGAAGCGATGCCGGTCGAGCGACCTTGGGGCGAATTGCTTTACCACGCTGATCCTGAGCTCGTCCCCCTCGTCGCCGTTGCCTCCAACATCGAGTCACTGCACCGCATGACGCGGGAGGAGCGCCAGCTCGGTGGTCTCATTGTCCCTGGATCCGACCACATTACCGCGTACAACGTCTACGCCGAAGCCGTGAACAAACACGGGTACCTGGGCGAGGTGTACGGCCTGCCGCGCCATCTTCTTCGGGAAGACGACATCGCGCGCTGGGCCGAGGAACGCGGCGTGCTCGTCAAAGCGATCGAGGACATCGCGCTCGGCACGGCGTCCGTATACCGCCAGCTCGAGCTCTCATTGCCGGTCAAGCTGCCCTATGGTGACCGCAAAACGCTCGAAGGTTTTGCTGACCTTTTGGCCAAAATCATGCCCTTCGACTTGGTGATCGACGAGCAGACCGCCGATGGCCGAGAGGCGCGGGTAAGCCGGAGCTCCGTGTGCGGCAGCTGGGGTGCCATCGCCGGAACGTTGCGTTACTTCGCCGACCGCTTTGGTGTGCCGCGTGCCAGCATCGAGGGAACGCAGATCCCCGAACGCGCGATTCGGCGCAACGCTCGTCGTGGCAGGCCGGAAGTTGTATTCGAGCGGCAACGACGCCGCGAAGGCCTCATGGCCGTGCGGACGGTCGAGTACTTCGGCTTCACGCTTGCCAGAGATCTCGAACCGCTGCCCACTCCGTTTCCTCCGGAGCTGGCTGATGCCGCGCGCCAGGCGCTGGTTCAGGCGCTGCTCGCCAGCGAGACCCCCCATCCCGATCAGGCGAAGGTGCGCCGCGCACTGGAGCGATTCGGTCACTACTGGCGCCGCTCAGGTGGACTCCTCGCCCAGGCTCACGGGGAGAAGTTGGCTGAGCAGCTCGCGGCCCAGATCGCGCATGTCAATTCATCAGATGATTTCATTGCTACCAGGATCACACTGGACCCTGATGCCGCGATCCCCGAGGACGAGCGCCGGCGCCTCGATTCCCTGCCCTCCTCAGTCTTTCTGTATGGCGATCGAGTACCGGTTGACTACGACGTCGAACAGGGAGTCGGCGGGGTCATCCGACTACGGCTCAAGGAGGGTCAGGCGCGTCGGCTGCATCCCCGTGATTTGCCGAGCTTCGACCGACCGGTCCGGTTCACGGTTACGCGGGGAAAGCATGACGCGGTGCGGGCGAGCTCGCTCGATGAGTTAAGGAAGGGCCTGCGAAGCCTGGCGGCGGGCCATCGAGCGCGGGTGATGCGCGGCGGACGTCGTCCACGGCGCCACTAGATCTGCGTTTCAGTAACCTCTAAGAGCGCGAGCCAGAGAGCATCGTAGGCATCTCGCACGTCCGCGAGGGGCACACCAGTCGCGAGCGCCGCAGCGCAGCCATCGACGAGAGCATCCCGGGCTGCTTCCTCGAATCCGCCGTTGTTGGCCGATCGGTCAATAAGCCCGGCGGCGCAAAGGCTCAACCAGGCCCGTGCGGTCCCATCCTCAGCCTGGCGCCGTAGCTCGTCCCAGCAGGCGTCGAGTCCTGCCGTGCCAGACCCGCTACTTAACACGCGGGCGAGGGCACCCGTCCTAGACTCGGCAACCTGTGCTGCCGCCGCTTTCAGCAACCGGTCCCGCGATGCGTAATGATAGATGACTAAGCCCTTCACCACACCGGCGCGCCGAGCCACGGCGTCCAGGGTGAATTCCTCAATCCCGCCATGCCGCAGGGTCTCAACGGCGGCGGCGAGGATGCCGGAACGGGTGGAACTGGAGTCCTTGGGCATGCCGTTGTCTGGTAGGTCAATAATGGGACAGCGCTTGGCAGGCGCAAGGCGAAACAGACCAGCAACCTTTTCCCCTATGAGCGAGTCTCATCTTGACACGACCTTAACGGCAGACCGTGGCGCCGTATGAAACATTGCCCCTATGAGCATTGTATGAGGATTACCAGACAATGATCGACAAGCTCCTCAGTCCTACGGGCGGCTCGCCTGCCACCTTTTCCCCGCTGGTACGAGCCGTCATCGATTCTGTGACCGAAGGCATCGTGGTCTTCGATCCCCAGGGCCGTATCCTCTTTGCCAACGCAACCGCGAGACGCGTCATCGACGGACAGAACGGCGATGTCCGCAACCGTCTTCAGACGCTCGGCGCCCGGTTCTCACCCTTGAAGAGTGGTACCCAGACGCTCGGTGAAGCCGCCATTCTCCCCACTGCAGGCACCCTCACCCTCGCCGAACGCGAACGCCAAGCCATCACCGACACGCTGCAGGGCACCAGCGGGAAGCTCGCCGAGACCGCCCGGCGGCTCGGCATCAGTCGGACGACGTTGTGGAGGCGGCTCAAGTCGTACGGCATGGACGGCTTTCGCGCCAATCCGTAGCGATCTAGCTTCACCGGCGGATGGCGTCCCCCGCACCGCCGACACCGTTCGTCATTGAAGAGTACGTCCGCTGGTCCGACGTGGACTTCGCGGGAATCATTTTTTACGGCTCGTATGTGCGGCTCTTCGAAATCGCCGAGACGGAGATGTTCCGTCACTGCGGCCTCGCCTACAATCGGATGTTCGACGAGTACGACATTTTTCTTCCTCGCAAAGCCGTGCACAGCGAGTTCTACTGGCCCGCCCGACTAGACGACCGACTGCGCATCGCCGCATACGTCGGCAAAGTGGGGACGAAATCGCTGACGCTCCATTTCGACGTGTTGCGCGCGGACGTTGCGCCCGTCATCGGCGCGGCGGGGTGGATGGTTCTGGTGTGCGTCGATCGTAAGCGCCTCAAACCGCGTCCGTTGCCGCCGGGGCTCATCCAAGCACTCACACCTCACACACTCAGTCCCGCGTCCGCGCGCACGGCTTTGGGAGTCGAGGGAGGCACGCCATCAGCGCGGTAAGACTCGTCCCTGTTCTCCTGGTGCTGACCGGTTGCCGCGCTCACAACGACGAGCCGCTGCGATTGCAGGCAACCGTCGCGTTTCCACCACGCGACACCATCCGCTTCGCGTTATCCGCAACGGCGCGCGCCTGTGGTGATGGCCGATCGCTACTACTGGAAGCGGTCAGCCCGCAGGGGATGGGCGTGCTCGCGCGGCTGCACTACGGCGACAGTTTGATCGCGGGCGCTTATGCGATTACCGCGCCGGGTGACAGCATCACGGTGCCCGGTGCACAGGTTGCGGTGCGCTATCTGGTACGGGAGGTAACTCACGGCTTTGCCGTCGACAGCGGGGCCGTGCAGGTCCAGCGCAATGCCGGAGTGATCAGTGCGCACATCGAGGGATCGGGGCTCGAATTCGCGATTCGGACGCCGGCGTGGATTGATTTTCGCGACGTGCCACTGGCGCCGCCCGCGGACACGGTGCCGTGCAAGTACGAACCATGAACGCAGCGACGGCGGTTCGTGTCGGCTTCATCGGGTCAGGCTTCGCGCGGCGAGTGCAGCTCCCGGCGCTTGCGTTCGTGCCCGGCACGACGGCCACAGCCATCGCGAGCGGTCGCCGAGCCAACGCGGACGCCGTCGCACGCGAGTTCGGCATTGCTCAGGTGTACGACGACGGCGTCGAGCTGGCCCGTTCGACCGATGTCGATCTTGTCATCGTTTCGTCGACGCCCGACACGCACGCGCGCTTCGCGATCGCCGCGCTCGAGGCGGGGAAGCACGTGCTGTGCGAAAAGCCGATGGCGATCGACAGCTACGAAGCGTCTCAGATGGTGGCAGCATCTGAACAGCATCCCGACAGCGTAGCGTGGATTGACCACGAATTACGCTACGAACCCAATCGGAGACGGGCGCGTGAGCTGATCCGCGCCAATGCGATCGGCGAGCTGCGCCATATCGAGTTGTCGCTGAAACCGTATCTGCGCGGGGACGGCCGTCCGCAGACATTCGATGCGCCCTGGAATTGGTGGTTCGACGCGGCTCGCGGCGGCGGGATCCTGGGTGCGGTAGGATCGCATCTCATCGACCTGTGCCGGTTCTGGACCGGCAGCGAGATCACGTACGTGGCCGGAGTCACGGAGACGTTCGTCGAACAGCGGAATGACGACGCCGGCGTGCCGCGGCCGGTCACCGCTGACGACTTCGCCAGCTGCGTGGTCCGTACAGCGAGCGGCGTGGTCGCTAGCGTCACGCTCAGCACGGTCGCTCACCATGGCGGTGGTCATCTTGGACAGGTCACCGGGAGCGAGGGCACGCTGCTGCTTACCGGCGAAACGAAGCTCGAGCTCGGCAGACCGGGCGGGCCACTCGAGGACATCTCGGCCCCCGACGATCTCGCGGAGAAGATGAGACCGAACAACATGTGGGCGCGCTCCTTCGTGCGGCAGCTCCGCGACATGGTTCGCGTGATCGCCGGTGAGTCGCCCCAGGGCGAGCCCGCGAGTTTTCGCGACGGGTGGCAGGTGCAGCGCGTGCTCGATGCCGTCCGCGGCGGCCGCGGCGTGCGGTTAGATTGACGTCGTGGAACAGACCTACTTCCGCAAGGGATTCGGCCTCAAGGGCGCCATCGAAGGCGCTCTCGCTACCGACTATCACAGCCGCGTGGTCGATGCGGTCCGCTCCGCGGGCTATGTGCTCGAGGTCGGCGACATCACGTTCCGTCTCGCCGGCGAATTCGGCTTTTGCTACGGCGTCGATCGCGCTGTCGAATACGCGTACGAGACGCGCACCAAATTCCCCGACAAACGGACGTTCCTCGTCGGCGAAATCATCCATAACCCGCACGTCAACCAGAAGCTGCAGGCGATGGGCGTGCAGTTCCTGCATCGGCCCGAGGCCCAAGACGGTGAGTTCGATTTCAGCGCTGTCACGGCGGATGACGTCGTAATTCTGCCGGCGTTCGGAGTTACCGTGCGTGACTTCGAGCGACTACGCGGGATTGGATGTGTCTTGGTGGATACGACCTGCGGCTCGGTCCTCAATGTCTGGAAGCGCGTAGAATCGTATGCGCGCGACGGCTTCACGGCACTGATTCACGGCAAGAACTATCACGAAGAGACCAAAGCAACGTCCAGCCAGGTGAACAAGTACGCCGGGGGGAAATACATCGTCGTGCGCGACATGACGGAAGCGCGTCTGGTGTGCGACTACGTCGAAGGGAAGGGAACCAGGGACCAGTTTCTGGAGCACTTCACGGACAAGATGACGCCGGGGTTCGATCCGGACCGCGACCTGCAGCATGTCGGCGTCGCGAATCAGACGACAATGCTTTCGGGCGAGTCGTTGGCGATTGCCGGTGAAGTGAGGAAAAGCATGGCGCGGCGCTGGGGCGAGTCGTCTGTAAACGATCACTTCCGCACATTCGATACGATTTGCTCGGCGACGCAGGAGCGGCAGGACGCGGTGCTACGACTCATCGCCGAGCCGCTGGATCTGATGGTGGTGATTGGCGGATACAACTCGAGCAATACGACGCATCTCGCCGCCATCTGCAACGAGAAGGTCACGACGTACCATATCGAGGACGCGGCCTGCATCGATCTGGAAGACGGCGCCATCCGTTATCGGCCCGTGGGCATTCAGTCCCAGGAACAGCGCCGCCAAGGGTGGCTGCCTGAGGGGCGGCTGACGATCGGCATTACCGCCGGCGCATCGACGCCGAACAACAAGATCGGTGAGACGATCGAGCGTATCGCGGCACTTCGCGGCGCACTCCTCAGCAAGGTTCTCCAAGAACCCTAGTTTCGGGTATATTTCGGGCCTTATGTCGCTGTCCCGCTTTCATCCAGTCATTGAGCGTTGGTTCTCCAGCCGCTTCGATCAGCCGACCGCCCCGCAGCAGCGGGCCTGGCCCGTCATCCAGGACGGTGGCGACGTCCTCATCGCCGCCCCGACGGGCTCGGGTAAGACATTCGCGGCATTTCTCTCTGCGATCGACGGTTTGGTGCGGCAGGGCTTCAGCGCCGAGCTCAAGAACGAGATTCAGGTCGTATATGTCTCTCCGCTCAAGGCACTCTCGAACGACGTCCAGAAGAACCTCTCAGAGCCGTTAGCAGAGATCCGCGCGGCGTTGCAAGAGCAGGGAATGCCGGACGTCGAGGTGCGGACCCTGCTCCGCACCGGTGACACGCCGCAATCCGAGCGGCAGGCCATGCTCAAGCAGCCACCACACATTCTGGTCACCACGCCCGAATCGCTCTACCTCATTCTCACATCAGAGCGCGCTCGCGAGATGCTGCGCTCGGTCCGCACGGTGATCGTCGACGAGATCCATGCGGTCGCGCGCGACAAACGGGGCAGCCATCTGTCGTTGTCGCTTGCGCGGCTCGATGCGCTCACCGGAAAACGTCCGCAGCGAATCGGACTGTCCGCCACCCAGCGGCCGATCGAGGAAATCGCCCAGTTCCTCGTCGGGACCGGGCAGCCGCTGCCGACGATCGTGGATGCTGGTCACATCCGCGCACTGGACCTTGCCCTCGAGATCCCTTCGTCTCCGCTCGAGGCGGTGATGTCGGCTGAGGTCTGGGAGGAGCTCAACACCCGGATCGCCGAGCTGATCACGCAGCACCGTACGACCCTCGTGTTCGTCAACACGCGACGCCTCGCCGAGCGGCTCGCGATGCAGCTCACGGAACGGATTGGCGCCGAATACGTCACCAGTCATCACGGCAGCCTGTCGCGTGAAAAGCGCTTCGAAGCCGAAGAGCGTCTCAAGAAGGGCGAGCTAAAGGCGCTCGTGGCCACCGCGTCGCTCGAGCTCGGCATCGATATCGGCAGCGTCGATCTCGTCATTCAGGTCGGCTCCACCCGGTCGATCGCCACTCTGCTCCAGCGTGTAGGCAGGGCAGGACACCGGCTGGGCGCGATTCCGAAGGGCCGGCTGTTCCCGCTGTCGCGTGACGAGCTAATCGAGTGTGCCGCCATGTTCCGGGCGACCCGTGAAGGGCGTCTCGATCGGCTGATCATTCCCGACAAGCCGCTCGATATTCTGGCTCAGCAGATCGTTGCCACTACCGCCGGCGAAGAGTGGGATGAAGCAGCGCTGTACAACTGCATGCGCTCCGCGTACCCGTATCGCGAGCTTACCCGCAAAGAGTTCGACGACGTGGTTCAGATGCTCGCGGAGGGATTTACCACCCGACGCGGCCGGCGGAGCGCGCACATTCATTACGACGGGATCAACCAGCGAATCAAGGGCCGCCGGGGCGCGCGGATTGCCTCCATTACCTCCGGTGGCGCGATCCCCGATCTCGGCGACTACCGCGTCATCCTCGAGCCCACCGAGACGTTTGTCGGCACCTTGAACGAAGACTTCGCAATCGAGAGTGCGCCCGGCGACATCTTCCAGCTGGGCAATACATCGTATCAGATCGTGAAGGTCGAATCAGGGCAGGTGCGCGTCGCCGACGCAAAAGGCCAACCCCCGACGTTGCCGTTCTGGCTTGGCGAGGCGCCGGGGCGCACCAACGAGCTCTCCGAAGAAGTCTCACGGCTGCGTCAGGACGTGGCCGATCGGCTGGACGACGCCGAGGCTGCCATCAAGTGGCTCGTCGAAACGCTCTGGATCAGCGAGGCCGGCGCCCGGCAGATCGTGGAGTATCTCGCGGCCTCTCGTCAGATCCTCGGCACGATCCCCACGCAGAAGTGCCTGGTGCTGGAGCGCTTCTTTGACGAGGCGGGCGGCATGCAACTCGTGCTGCACGCGCCATTCGGCAGCCGGATCAACCGCGCCTGGGGCCTGGCGTTGCGCAAGCGGTTCTGCCGCAGCTTCAACTTCGAGCTGCAGGCCGCGGCGACCGAAGACGCTATTGTGCTATCGCTAGGGCCCCAGCACAGCTTCCCGCTCGAAGACGTCTTTCAGTACCTGAAGCCCGCGACGGCCGAGCACTTGCTCGTGCAGGCGATGCTCGACGCGCCCGTCTTTGGGACTCGCTGGCGCTGGAACGCGACCCGCGCCCTCGCGGTGCTGCGTTTCCGCGGCGGCCGCAAAGTCCCAACCCCGCTGCAGCGCATGGAGGCCGAGGACTTGGTCGCGGCCGTTTTCCCGGACCAGCTCGCGTGCCCGGAGAATCTCGTCGGTGACCGGGAAATCCCGGACCATCCGCTCGTGAACCAGACAATCGCCGACTGCCTGCTCGAGGCCATGGACTTCCCGGGCTTGAAAAGGGTGCTGGAGGGCATGGAAGCGGGGCAGTTCACGATGATCGCGCGCGACACGAGTGAGCCGTCGCCGCTGTGCCACGAAGTGATCAACGCGCGTCCGTATGCGTTCCTGGACGACGCACCGCTCGAAGAGCGCCGCACGCAGGCCGTCATCACCCGCCGCGGCCTCGATGTGAAGAGCGCCGAGGAGTTTGGGAAGCTCGACCAGGCTGCCATCGATCTGGTGAAGGAGCAGGCGTGGCCCGACCCCGAGAACGCTGACGAGCTGCATGATGCGTTGCTGATCACTGGAGCGATACCAGTTGGGGAAGGGGGAAGCGGGAAGAGGGAAGGGTGGGGCAAGCTGTTCGGCGAATTGAGCGGGGCCGGACGGGCCACGGTTGCCAATGGCCGGCTTTGGGTTGCGACGGAGAGGGTGCCGATGCTCCGCGCGGTATTCCCGGACGCCTCGTTCGAGCCGGCGGTAACTCCGCCAGAGCGCGAGGCTGCCAAAGCGTGGACGAAGGAGGATGCCATCCGGGAGCTGGTGCGTGGTCGGCTCGAGGTCATCGGGCCGACGACTTCTGCGGATATCGCTGCCGCGCTTGGTCTCGGACCGGGCGATGTCGATCTCGCGCTGGCGGCGCTCGAGCATGAGGGGTTCGCGCTGCGCGGCCGGTTCTCCTCGGGCGTCGATGGGCTGGAGTGGTGCGAGCGCCGGCTATTGGCGCGCATTCATCGGTACACGCTCGATCGGTTGCGCAAAGAGATCGAGCCGGTCTCGGCGTCCGACTTCCTGCGCTTTCTGTTTCGCTGGCAGCGACTCGCCCCAGGGTCGCGGGCCGAAGGGCCCGACGGGTTGGCCGCGGTGCTCGATCTGCTCGACGGCTTTGAGCTCGCCGCGGGGGCATGGGAATCGGAGGTGCTGCCGTCCCGTCTGATGAACTACGATCCGCTCTGGCTCGATGGACTGTGCCTGTCGGGCGAGATCGCGTGGGGCCGGCTTAATGCAATGCGGAACGGGGAAGTAGGAACGCGGAACCGGAAGGCCGGGCCGGTGCGCTCGACGCCCATCGCCCTATTCCGGCGTGATCGGGCAGAGATTTGGCGAGCGGGAACACCCGACGTTGACCCGGCCGAATTGCCGCTGTCCTCTACCGGCAGGGCACTCCTCAGGGCTTTCGACCAGCGCGGGGCTCTGTTCTTTGGAGACTTGGTCAACGCGACCGGGTTGCTGCGCACCGAAGTCGAGAAGGGACTTGGGGAGCTTGTCGCGTGGGGACTCGTCTCATCAGACAGTTATGCGGGGTTGCGTGCACTGCTGGTGCCGTCCGAGCGGCGCCGTCCGATCGGCGGAGGCTACCGGCGTCGGGGTCGAATCGCGCCGTTCGGCGTGGAGACCGCCGGCCGCTGGTCGCGCACTCACGGACGACCGCCCATCGCCGACGAGCAGGTCGCCGAGGCCATCGCCTGGCAGCTGCTGCGCCGCTACGGCGTCGTGTTCCGCCGGCTCGTGCAGCGCGAGACGCTGCTCGTCCCGTGGCGCGACATTCTGCGGGTGTACCGCCGGCTGGAAGCGCGCGGTGAAATCAGAGGCGGCAGGTTCGTGGGTGGTTTCTCGGGAGAGCAGTACGCGCTGCCGGAGGCGATTGGACTCCTGCGCGGCACACGCAGGGAGCAGGGGCCGGGAGAGCTGGTCGCCGTCAGTGGCGTCGATCCGCTGAACCTCGTCGGCATCCTGACGCCGGGTGATGCCGTTCCCGCCATCACCAGCAATCGGGTGTTATACCGCGATGGTGTGCCGGTCGTCGTGAGAGAAGGGGAAGGGAAGGGGGGGGGCGAGCGGTTCCTGGTCGAGCTCCCGACCGAAGAGCGCGATGTGCTGCGTGCCGCGCTGATGCGGCGCCGGCCGGCTCCGCTGGTTCGGGCCTATATGGGAAAGAGCAAAGCGGCCGGCTAAGCCTTCAGTTTTTGCAGGTACTTGCTGCGCAGCTTCGCCACCTTCGGAGCAATTACCGCGCGGCAATAGGGCTGGTTTGGATTCCTGCGGTAGTACTCGCGGTGGTATTCCTCCGCCGGATAGAACGCCTTCAGCGGCTCGATCCTGGTCACAATGGGCTCGTCGAACACGTGCTCGGCTTCCAGCTCGCGGATCACCTCTTCGGCTGCCCTGCGCTGGTCATCATCGTGATAGAAGATGGCCGAGCGATACTGTGTGCCCACATCCCCGCCCTGGCGATCGAGGGTGGTGGGGTCGTGGATGGCGAAGAACACTCCCAGCAGATCGCGGAACGAGAGCTCGTCCGGATCGAACGTGACCTGCGTGACTTCGGCGTGTCCGGTTGTCCCGGTGCATACCGCTTCGTAGCTCGGCTTGGGGACGTGCCCGCCCGAGTACCCTGACATCACCTGCGTTACGCCACGAAGCTGCTCAAAGACGGCTTCGAGGCACCAGAAACAGCCACCCGCCAATGTCGCGACTTGTGTGTTCATGTCTTCATTCTCGCCGCGCTGTCAAGCGTACGGAGTCCGCGAAGCTGCGCAGGAAGGGCGCGAAGTCCACGCCCTGGGCCTGCAACGCGTGATACTGGCCGAGACCGAGCTGAAATGAGCCTGCAGCACGAGCCCTGTCGTGCTTCGCTTGCCAGGCGGTGCCGCGCACAAGCTCGGCATAGACCTGAACGGCGGGAGTCGCGCCGTTCAGTGGATCCAGTGCGTCCTGCAGTATCGCCAACGCGCTGTCAGGTTGACCCGATCGCACCAGTTTTCTCGCGAGGTTGATGAGCCGGACCGGGTCGCGGCGTGCCGGTGGGGTGAGATCGACGCGGTACGCGACTAGGCTACGGACGGGCTTGCCGCCCAGGCGCGCCGGTGTGAAGGCGGCCGCCGACATCATGTGCTTCACCGGTCCGACGAATGCAGAATCGGGGATGTCCACGATCTCGATGCTCTCTTTGGCCACATGTCCCAGCGTGTCCACGATCATCCGGACAATGGCCGAGCCCGACACTTGCCGCGCGCGGAGCTCGCGGGGATAGGCGAGCTGCGGTACGCTGACCCACCGCGCCGGCTGGTCGAGATCCCATTTCTGGAACGTTCGATTGGCCCGGAACTCCCCGTCGAAGAGATTGGCGAGTGCCGTAGAGATGGTATCGAGGCGGATGCCGGGATCGGGGTACAACGCAAGCGCGCGGCGAAAGGTCAAGCGCGCGAGGCGATAATGACCGCGCTCGTACTCCAGCACTCCCCGCCAGACGTACGCCCAGCAGCTATCCATGATGTAGGGAGCGGTCTCGAGCGCGTCCGACAACGCGGCGTCCGCGCTGTCCCATTGCTGTGAAGCGATGTGAGCTTGGGCTGTGGTGACCAGCCGCGCACTGCGGCTCTGCGCGGCCGCGGGAGCGACAGCGACGCAGGCAAGGGGGACTGCGAGCAGCCAACTACGCGACACTAGTGGACCGCCAAGTACCTCAGGATCACCTGATTGTAATAGGCCGGATTGCCGGTGTGTACCGGGTGGCCGCTGCCTGGGATCGTCACGGTGGTATCGCTCTGCATACAGCGCGCGAGCTCGTCGCTGATGAGCTGGAACGCCCGTGGGCTGCGCTCCCCTTTCAGCAGCAGCACCGGCGTCGCCACGCGGCCGAGTTCCGAGCATGAGATCACGGGAAGGTACTGCTCACGGTTCGCCAGCATCTCGCGCCGCAGCTCGAAGGTGTGAGCGAGGAGATCGGCCCGCGCTGCGGTGGACAGATTGTCGAACCGTCCGAATCCGCCGCTCATTCCGTCATAAAATGCCCGGATCCCCGCCACGGAATCGCCGCGGGCAAAGGCACGCCGTGCCGGATCGAGCGTGTTGCCGTAGTACGCGCTGCGCACGGAATCTCCCAGCATCGAACCGGATAGCAGCAGGAACATCGGAGGCTCGGCAAGCACGAGTGAGCGGACCAGCTCGGGATGCTCACGGGCCAGGGCCAGGGCCACGTACGCGCCGTAGGACGAGCCGATGATGTGTGCGGGCGCGACGTCGAGAGTGAGCAGCAACGCCGCGAGATCTTCGGCGTGCAGCTTGGGTGAGTAGTTCTGGTTGTCCTCCACCGCCGGGTTGGGTGGATGATAGCGACGACTGTAGACCAGGACGCGATAGCGTTGCGCGAACAGGGCTTCCTGACCACGCCACACGTTCAGATCGCCCAGCGACCCGTGGATGAAGACGACCGTCGCTCCGGTGTCGCCATTGAGGCGATAAGTCAGGTGGGCGCCATTGACGCTCAAGCCGTGCAACGTGAGGTCGAGCGGGCGCGCGGCAGGAGGGGGAGGTGGCGCCGGCGCCGGCTTCTCCGGCTCGGGTTTCCCGCCGCACGCCGTGACAAAGAGGAGGGCTATCCCCAGTCTTTGGAGTCGGGTGCGACGCGCCGCATCGCTCGCAAGAAGCTGAATGCGGCTGGAGCCCCCCCCCGCTCCCGGGGAGCGGTGTCCCGCGATTTGATGTCGCATTGTAAGCCTCGCACCTCCTCGGCAAGGACATTTACCGTCCCATCGTCCTTGGCCAGCTTGCCGCGCACGAGCACGAACGGCTCACCGCGGATCGCCGCACGATAGCGATCGTAGACATCCGTTCGCACGATCACGTTCGTCATCCCCGTCTCGTCTTCGACCAGCAGGAAGACCGTTCCCTTGGCGGTCTCAGGCCGTTGCCGCGCAACGACGAGCCCGGCTACCAGACAGTGGGTCCCGGCCTTCAGTTTGTCCAAATCCCGGTTGAGTGTCAGGTCAGAAGGTAAAGCTTTACGTACCAACGACAAAGGATGCCCGCTCGCGGAGAAGCCGATGGTGGCGTATTCGGCCAAAAGGCGCTCATGAGCGGCCAAGCCACCAAACCGCAGGTGCTCATGGGGGTGGTTCAAGGCCAATTCGAGCTGCCGCCGTCCCCGGCCATCTCCAGAGCGGGTGGCTTTGGGCGGCAGCCACAGTCCCACCTGCCATAACAGCTCGCGCCTCGTGAGACCAAAGCTGTCACAGCCGCCGACCCACATGAGCGCTTCGATGGCGGTGCGCTTGAGCTTGGCGGGCGCGCGCCGCACGAAATCGCCGACACTCTTGAAAGGGCCGTTGCGCTCGCGCTCTTCGACAGTGGCAGTTGCGGTTTCTTCACTCCAGTGCCGCACGAATCCCAGTCCGATCCGCACGCTACCATGGCCGTTGGTTTCGACCGTGCACCACACATCGCTCTGGTTTATATCAGGCAATCGCATCTCGATGCCGTTGCGCATCGCGTCGCGGCCGAGCGCATCGATCGAGTAGAAGCCCATCGGCTGATTATTGAAGAGCGCGACGTAGTACTCGACGGGGTGGTAGTGCCGGAGCCAGGCTGATTGGTACGCAAGCAGGCCGAATGCCGCGGCATGCGACTTGGGGAAGCCGAATTCGCTAAACGCGATCACCTGGCCGAAGACTTTCTCGGCCGTCGCTCCGGGAACGCCGCGACCCAGCGCGCCCTGGCGGAATTCCTCCCAGAATCCTGCGATCAAGTCGTGCGAGCGACGGCGGCTCATCGCTCGACGCAGCGCCTCAGATTGTCCAGTGGTAAATCCCGCGAGTGCCTGGCAGACCTGCAACACCTGATCTTGATACAGAATCACGCCGAGCGTCTCGTCGAGGCAATCGCGCAGCAAAGGATGATCGACGGGCGGCTCGTACGGCTGGCCTGCCGCGTGCGCGCGGCGCTGCTCTTCGCGCCGCCGCACGTAGGGGTTCACCGCGCCGCCGACGATCGGCCCGGGGCGCACGATGGCGACTTCGACGGTGAGATCTTCCAGGTTGCGCGGCCGGCTGCGGCGAATCATCTGGATCTGCGCGCGGCTCTCGATTTGAAACAGACCGATCGTGTCACCTGCGCAGATGCGGTCGTAGATGGCAGGATCCTCGAAATTGATTCGCGAGAGGTCGGGTGGGGTGCCGGTGCGTCGCGCGATCAGCTCGACGCATTCCTCGACGAGCGACAACATGCCGAGTGCCAGGAAATCGATTTTGATGAAGCGCGCATCGTCGCAGGAGTCCTTGTCCCACTGGCAGACGACGCGGTCTTCCATCGCGGCGCGCTCGAGCGGCACCAGCTCGATGAGCGGTCGCGACGAGATGATCATGCCGCCCGGATGCTGCGAGACGTGCCGCGGCAGCCCGCGGATCTCCGCCGCCAACTCGCACAGCTCTTTCCAAAGAGGCGCATCCCTACGTCCTTCGAAGCCGGGAAGATGTTGCAGTTCGTCCGACAGTCCGTCAGTCCGACTATCCGACAGCTTTGCCACCAGCTCGATCTCTCCCAGCGGCAGATCGAGCGCCTTGCCGATTTCCCGGACCGCGGATCGCAGCCGGTACGTCGGAAACGAGCACACGAGCCCGGCATGCTCGGCGCCATAGCGGGTGTAGACACGGCGGATCAGCTCCTCGCGAATCTCGCGCGGAAAGTCGAGGTCGATGTCCGGCACCGAGGCGAGCGTCTCGTTGAGAAAGCGGCCGAGGAAGAGCTTGTTGGCGATCGGATCGATGTGTGACAGGCCGAGCAGGTAGCAGACGATCGAGGAGACGGATGAGCCGCGGCCACGGCCTGGGAGCAGGTTGCCGCTGGCGCGGCGCGAGCCCCGCCGGATGTCGGTGGCGACCTCCCGCGCGAGGTCGAAGAGATCGTGATAGACGAGGAAGAAGCCGCTGAGCTTGTGCAGCTCGATGAGCTTCAGCTCTTCATCGAGCCGGCGCACTGCCTGGGCGTGATAGAGCGAGCCCGGCGGATAGCGCTCCTGCATCCGCGCGTGACATAGCTCGGCGAGCGCCTGCGGCGCGGGTGCGCGACCCGACCCGCGAAAGTCGGGGAAGGCGTAGCCGAGGTCGCGGGTGATGTCGAAAGCTCTGCAGCGCTCGGCGATGGCCAAAGTGGTGGCGACAGCATCCGGACAGTCTTCGAACAGCGACACGACTTCGTCCAGTGGCCGCAAGTAAAATTCGCTGTTCGGACTTCGGACCCGATGCGAGCCATCGAGCGTCGTCCGGTGGCGGATCGCGACCATGACATCGTGGAGGCGATGCAGCTCGCGCCTGTGGTAGTGAACGCTGCCCGTCGCTACGACGCTAAGCTGTACGTCCTCCGCGAGACATTGCAGTGCCCTCGTCATCGCCACATCGCCACGCACCCGATTGCGCTGGATCTCGATAAAAAAGCGATCCCCCCCGAACACATCTCGGCAATGCTCCGCGAGCGTGCGAGCGGCGCTGAGCCCCTGGGACTCGAGCGTCCGTGGCAACAGTCCGTCGCGGCGTGAGCCCGAGAGGATGATCAGCCCATCGTGTCGTGCTTCGAGGGCGCTGAGCGGTAACCGCGGATCGAGGCGTTCGGCGCTGAGGTGCGCCTCGGTGAGCAATCGGCAGAGATTCGTATATCCCTGCGGCGTTTCGGCGAGGAGAATCAGCTGGCTGCCGTCGGTGAGCGTGACAGCGGCGCCGGTGATCGCCTGGATACCGAGTGGCTGCGCGGCATGCGCGAACGCGAGCGAGCCGTAGATGCCGTTGCGATCGGTGAGCGCGAGGGCAGGATAGCCCAGCCGGTGCGCTTCGGCGAGGATCTCGTCGGGCGGCGAGGCTCCATCGAGGAAGGAATAGGCGGAGTGGCAATGGAGCTCAGCGTACATGGCGGTTAGGGTCGCTGCATGAACCAGTTGCCGCTGATCAAATCTTGGAACAACACCACACGCTTTCCGCCCTCCAGCATCACTTCGAAGTACACGCGTGAGATAGTTTGCCTCCACCATTCATCATCGATGCGCCAAGTCTCGTTGACGGATTCGATTGTGCCAACCGCCGAACCGCCTAACCGCCCAACCGCCACCGGTGTACCGGTGTCGTCAACTTGCACCGTCACCGGCTGCGGCTCGTTTACGGCTCGTAGTCGATCAGTGCGTAGCGGCGCTCGGGCAGGCGCGACCATGGCTGCACCTCGATGATGTGATACAGCACGGCGCGCGTGACGCGCATGCGGATCTCGCGCGCCGCGCTGCGGAGTGCGCGCTGCTGTCCCGCGCGCGCGGCCGCCTGCGCATCTCGCGCGAAGAGCTGCAGCTCGGTCGTGCCGGGGGCGAACGCGGTGAACTCGAGGACGAGACGCTCGACGCCGCCTGTCGGTGGCGCTTGCTCGAGGCGCGTCTTGAGCGGCGCGGCGATGCGGCCGGCGTCGGCGGTCGGATCCTTGAACAGATGCGCGGTGAGCCAGGAGCCGCCGCCTTCGATGTCGGCGCGCAGCCGCAGCGCGTGCACGCGCCAGCCGATGCGGCGCGGAGCTTTAAGCGCGCGCGCGATCAGTTGATCGAGCGAATGAACGAGCAGCTCCCGTTCACCGACCGGCGTGAAAAACGAGAGCGCGGCGACGATCGGCTCGGGTGCGATGCGTCCTTCGACAGGCTCCGACACGCAACCGGCGGCGAGTTGCCACAGCCGTCTGCCAGCCGCGCCGAACTGCGCGGTGATCGCCGCCTCGGGCAGCGCGGCAAGCGCGCCGAGGGTGCGGATGCCGAGCTGGCGGAAGCGGCGGTGCGTGTCAGCATCGAGTGGGAGAACGGCGATGGGTTGGGAAGCGAGAAAATGTCGCTCTTCACCTTCTGGTACAACGATCGCTTCGCTCGGTTTGGAGCGGCTGGCGGCCACCCAGGCTGTGAATTTCCCAACTCCCCAACCCAATCGGACGGCCGGACGGCCAGACGGCCGGACGGCCAGACGAATCGCTTCGATGATCTTTTCCGGAGAACCGAAAATGCCCTGCAACCCATCGACGCCCACGTACGCGAGCCCCAGCTCGGCCGCCTCCACGACGGGGCTCACTTCACTCAGTGCAGCCAGCAGCTGCGCGAACTGTTCGTCGTAGTGGACCGGATCGGGATCGATGAGGCGTAGCGTGGGACAGAGACCGATCGCCTGGCTGACTGTCATCCCTGGCTTCACCCCGGTGTGCCGGGCGAGGGAGGACACCTGCCAGAGCTTGCGTGTGGTATCGGGGGCGAGCAGGGCGGTGGGGAAACCGGCCAGCCCGTCATGACGCGCCTCTTCACAGCGGAGCGGGAAGAGGGGAATCCAGACGCAGGCAGCGAGCGAGCTCGTAGGACGTCGAGACATTGCCAAGTCACCAAGGGGACCCGAATATATCCCGAAACCTGTCAAAGTCGCAAGAATACGCCCGAATTCATCTAAGTCATTGACACATTTTTATTTATGAGTGATATCCAAGACCGCTATGCGCATCGCTTGGGCGTTATCGCTCGCCATGCCGATCCTGCTGGCTGTGAACTCCAGCGCTGTGACCCAAGCGATACCAAAACCCGACTACGTCACCTACCTCCCTCGGGAGCCCTTGCTTCCGGTCCACGCATCAGCTGGAAACAAGCGATTCCACCTCTTCGGCGACTCCACTGCGGCCGGCTACCAGGATGAGGCTCCCCGCGACGGCATCGACGACGACCGCGAGCATGCGCTGCGCATGCTCGCCATGCGATTTGCACCGTGGATGGTGCGGAACTCGATCGACTTCCCGATGGATGTTCGGCGGTTCATTGAAAGGGGAGCTGCATCGACGCTCTTTGTCGACAGCCTGGATTTATCACAGGCGCGTCCACGTTTGGTCGGCACTGAAACAATCGACTTTGGAATTCTCGATACAGTCTCGGATGCTCGGCTGCTGGGACTGATCGATCGGTTCGCACCGGAGCCCCCGCCCGTTGTGAGCATTCCTCGTCCCGATCTCGACCTTCGCTATGTCATGTATTTCGACTTTCCGGGCGAGGCCCCGGCGTCCTGGAATCGGGAGTTTGAAGGCGCGGTGCACGGATCAATCGCCCGGAAGTACGTCGGCTATGCAAAAGCGTTCGTGCATCCATTCATCCACGACGTTCCCGCCCCCAGTTTCGAGGCGGCCCGTCACGAGCTCGTCTTCCAGTACTGGTTTTTCTACCCCTACAACGATGCCGGGAACACACACGAAGGAGACTGGGAGCACATCAACGTGGTTGTCACGCCGCGGCGGCAGGGATCAGAGCCGCTCACCACCGCGATGATGGCGGAAGTGTTGGCGCAGCTGGCCCAGCCTGATGAGTTCGTGATTCGCCGGGTAGAGTACTACTTCCACCACTGGGTATTTGCGGCCGACTATCTGACCCCGGACGTGTACGCTCCCCGCGCGGAGTGGGAACGCGAAATCGAGCAGCTGCGCGAGGAGCGGGTGGGCGAGCGGGAGATCTGGCGGCAGATTCGGCGCCAGGCCTATCTGGATGACGCCGAAACAATGCTGAACCTGCACCCGCTCGTCTTCATCGGCGGCGACAACCGCAGTCTGCAGCAGCTCATCTCCTCGTCGACCCGTTTGGGGCGGGCAAGTCACGGGTCATATCCGTTCCCCGGCCTCTATAAGGATGTGGGACCACAACACTCGGGCGAGCTGGTGCGGACGCCGTGGGATGTCTTCCGAACGGCACCTGACTCCGCTGCTGCCGAGACGAATACGGTCGTGCGATTGGACAACGCCGACCGGCTCGAGATCATTCCCGACTGGGAGCTGGTACTGCCGCTGGTGCGCGGCGATCCGGTCGCGCGTCGCAAGTGGGCGTGGCTCGTCCTACCGATCCGCTTCGGGTACCCGGCGACCCGCTCTTCCTTCGCGGGCATCGTGCGCTTCGCAGAAACCGGAAACACATCGGCCCTGGCGCCGCCCTACAACGGCGGGTGGAATCGCGCGGGCGCGGCGAGTGGCTACGACAGCTATGTGCCACACCGCTTGAGTGGCTATTTCCCCGCGAGCCAGCAGGACAATTACCGCACGGGGTGGGGGTTCTGGAACCTCACCGTCCCGACGTTGGTGACTTTGCCCCCGTTCGACATCGCATACCGGCTGATCAGCGCTCCGACCCGAGCCGCTGACCGCAACAGCTATCCCGCGTACTTCGGCTCCGAGGATGTTCCATTTCGGTTCGTCGGCGTCACGATTGGAGTTTCATCTTTCCGGATCCCCGACGCGTTCCTGAATCTTGCCGGCTTTTCGGAGACCGCGTCGCCCTTTTTGGAGAAGGTCCTGGCGCTCGCGGGGCCGTCCGACAGCGTCTCGGTAGACGTGATCCATCCCACGACCGACCGGGTATCCCCACCGTACTACGGGGTGACTTTTTTTCTCGGACGACGGTTCACGAGCGAAAGCACGATCCGCCACACCAACGGCGGGGTACGCGCGGACGTGACGGTCAGCACGCTGCCGGGACGGTTTCCGTTGACGCTCAACATCGACCTGTGGGAGTACACGGGCAGCGTGCGCTACAATCTTTCACCGGGGAGCCTGCAACCCTTTATCAAAGGCGGATACGGCTTGAGCTGGTATCGCGTCACTAACGCGCGGTTCAACGGCGAGCTGTTGGGAAATGGGGCGACGCGCTGGACGCGCCAACCCGGTCTCTTCCACAACCTGTTGCCGAATACCTGGCATATCGGTGCGGGGCTGGAGTTCATCCCGGTGCGCGGCGTGGGTCGTCTCGACTTGGGGTTTCGCGGTGATCTCACCGTCCACAGTCACCGTTTGGGACTCAAGGCCGACAACCTCCTCCTGGCTCAGGATGCGCACGTGACCAGGCTCCATGCGGCGCTGGGGACGGTACTGAGTTTTTAGCAGACAGTGGAACGCGTACAGCCGGATCTATTCGAGGGGAGTGAGCCGCTCCCCGAGCCGAGCGCCGAATTGAGCGCGCTCGCTCGGCAGCTTCCTTCCACCATCCGTTTCGGCACCTCCACCTGGACCTATGACGGCTGGTTTGGCGATGTCTACCACCGTCGCTATCGCGGCCCGCAGCCGGCGAAGCGACTCGAGGAGTACACGCGCTACCCGTTGTTTCGCACCGTGGGGATCGACAGCGCGTTCTACGATCCGCCCTCCGAGGAGGAGCTGCGCTCCTACGCGCAGGCGCTCCCGGCTGGTTTTCCTTGCGTCAGCAAAGTCTGGGAGCGCATCACCGCCAAGCGACTCGGCCAGGACGCGCCGCAGCCCGGACTCGCGGGGATGCGTAATCCCGATTTTCTCAACGCAACGCTGTTCAAAGACGATGTGCTTGGCCCGTACAGCCGTGTGTTTCGCGACCATGCCGGGAGCTTCGTGTTCGAGTTCCAGGCAATGCGGGGGAAGGATCTGCCCGATCCGCTGCAGTGGGCAGATCAGCTCGATGATTTTCTGGGTCAGCTGCCACGCGACTATCGCTACGCCGTCGAGCTACGCAACTCAGAGTTGCTGACGGGCCTTCACGGCGAAGTGCTGAAGCGCCACGGTGTGGCGCACGTATTCAATTCGTGGACGGAGATGCCGCCAATCGGTGCGCAGATCGATTTGGGGTGGACATTCCCGGCGACCTTCACGGTGGGGCGCGCGCTACTGAAACCCGGGCGCCGCTATAGCGACGCGGTGAAGCAATTCCAGCCGTACGACCGCGTGCAGGAGCCGTTACCCGACCTGCGGCGTGATCTCGTGCGTCTGGTGAGTGAGGCGCATCGGCGTCGGGTCGAGGCCTACATCCTGGCGAACAACCGGGCCGAGGGGAACGCGCCGGGGACGATCCGTGCGGTCGCAAGGCAATGGCTGGATGGTGACGCGCAGGGTAGCTCTTAGGGTAGGTACTTGGGAGACTTCCACTCCCCCCGACCAAGGAGTTCTATGCGCTCTGCCTTGTTGGCTTCGTTTTGCGTTCTGCTCGGCGCCTGCGAATCGGACCTCACGGTTTCGCCCTCGACAGTGGAATGGATGGAATGGCCGGCCGAGGTGCCGGTCGCGACGCCGTTCCTGGTCCGAATGCTCGTCTCGAGGCCCGGTTGCTATCAGGGTGTCTACAAGCCCGGCGTCACCGCCGATCAATCCGCCGTTACATTCGCGCCGTACTTCCTCGTCACGGACAAGACGCCGATCTGCCTTCCGCTGGAGCGGGAGGTGGACATTTACTATTCCGATCTCGACACGGTCGGTACTGCACCGGGCCTCGCCGCGGATTTTGCGCGAACATTCGAGATGCGCGCGGCGTCCAGCGTCTACGCGCCTGCATCGCCGAGTGCGGCCGACCTCCCCATTCGCACTTACGGCGACGTGACGGTCCGGCTGAGCAATCCCGATGGCTCCAGGCACAATGCGGGCGGCTTCGCCAACAAGTTCGTGGACAACGATTGCGTGCGCGTACAGCCGATAGCCTCATTCGGACCGGCCTGGAGTTACGTCCTCGAGGACCAGACCGATACTGCCGGATTCAGTTACGCGTTCGTGCGCGGGTATGTGCACGACGTCGTGACGCCGGTTTGCGGTCAGACGCGCGTGTTCGAGCTGCTGTCGCAGAACTAGGGCAGGCTGCCGCGCAGCTCGAGCTCTCCTTGCACCGGCATCTTCGCCGGGCGATAGCGCTCGAACATCGCGCTCTGATTCCTGAACCCGTGCTTACGCCGCAGCTTCTCGATGCGGCGCGACAGTGCCTTCGCATAGTCGCGTGGCGCATAGCCGTGTCCGGCATAAGCGCGATGGTACTTGGGCACCAGTTCGGGGAAATGCTCCCCGAGCACGGGTAGGAACCGATCGCGGATAGCGGGATAGAGCCGGAGCGGGCCCGCGTGAACGAATTGAGCACCGGCGTCCTTCGCGGCGGCAAACAGGGCGTCGAGCTGCGCGACGGCGTCGGTGATGCCGGGCAGCACCGGCGCGACAATCAATCCCGCGTTGACCCCGGCATCGACGAGCTTGCGCAGGCCGCGCAGCCGCGCTGCGGGGACGGGCGAGCGCGCTTCGAGCCGGCGCGCGAGTGACGCATCGGCCGTGATGAGCGAGACGTGCACCTGCAGCTCGTTGCGCTCCTGAAGGCGAACAAGCAGGTCTGCATCGCGTGCGATCAGTGGACTCTTGGTGATGATGCCGAACGACAGTCCTTCACAGCGCGCCAGGCGCTGCAGCACCGCGCGCGTCACCCGAAAGCGGCGCTCGGCGGGTTGATACGGATCTGTTGCCGTCCCGATCACGATCGTCTCCCCGAGCGGCACCCGCTTGAGATCGGGATCGAGCGCGCCGACGACTTGCTCCTTCACGAAGATGCGTTTCTCGAACGCTTCCCACCCGTGCGCGCCGCGGTAATCCGCGAACTCGCTGTCGGTCAATTTTCCCGCGTCATGTGCCCGCTCGACGACGTAGCGATGTGTGTAGCGCGCGTAGCAATAACTGCAGCCGAATTCGCAGCCGACGTACGGATTGAGCGACCAGTAATCCATGCCGGTCGCACTCGGCGGGTTGAGTACGCGATGCGGCGTGAGCGAAACGAAGCGGGTGCCGCGGAGGCGCTCGTCGAGAATGACGGGCGGACGGCCAGACGGCCTGACGGTCGGCAAAAGCGGGAGCTGATTCTCGGGTTTTGGCCGCCCGACGTCAGCCACAGCGCGCCCAGCCACAGTGCAGACACACGAGACAGCCGGACTGCGGGGCGGTCTTCGCTCCACAATCGGGGCAGGAGACGCTGGGAGGGCGAGGAGCCGGTCGGGGCTGGCGCGGGGGCCGCGGCTTTCGCGCAGTCATGGTCCCCGAATATATCCCGAAACCACAACGAGACAACTGCCCCTAGTTCATTGCGGCCCTTGCACTTGCTCGAGAGGAGAACGCATGATGGTTGTGACGCGGAGTGCGCCCGATGTGGCGTGTGCAACCGTCACACGGTTCGTCGAGTCAACGGCCAGCGCGACGAAGTACACGGGCGGGAACTGGGTCGCGTCAATCGCCAGAGATTGCCAATTGAGCGAATCGGCGCAGGTGGACGCACAGGTCGAGTACCGAACGACCTGATTGTCGGGTTCCAGACCACCAACATCGGAATAGGCGAGATGCCAGTGACCGTCCGGGCCGACGAGCAACGCGACGTCGGTCACAGCCGTCGTGGCGGTGACAATCGCCGTGCTCGACCAACCACCCGTCGTGCAGGCAGGCCGACACATCGCGGCTCGAATCGCGCCGGAACCATCGACGTAGGCGAGACTGAGCCTGCCGTCGCCCGTCATGGTCAGGGAGGGCAAATGGCCGGCGCCAAGTGGCGTCATTTGCCAGTTGGCTGCGATTCTGCAGTCCGCGGAACACGTAGCATAGCGAAGCGCCGGAGGACTCGTTCCGTGTATATCCAATACCTCGTACACGACGTGCAAGCCACCCAGGGCATCGTGGACAATCTGTGTTTCTCCGAAGCCCTGCGCGGTGTCGATGGTCGTCAGGCTCCAGCTACTGGCGCTCCCGCATGCGGCCGCGCATGTGGCGTAGCGCACCTGCATAGGGTTGGCGTACCGCAGATACGCGATGTGGACGGCCGCGGGATTGGCAGTCATCGAGACCAACCAGCCGGTATTGCCCACCGTGTCGACGTCGGTGACTGTCCACTTCGACGGTTGATCGCACAGCCCTGGACAGGCGCCGTACTTGAGATAGGCCGGGAAGCCGGCGGGGCGCCACGCTTGAAACGCCACATGGATCCGCTGGTTGCCGACGGCAGCGCCAACGAAATCTCCCGCGGTGCCGCTATCGGGATCACCTACCCGCCAGTTACGTCGTTCGTCGCATGCGATCGGACAGCCCGCGTACCGAAGCTGCCCCATCTCAAAGAGACCGTAGAGCAGATTCAGAGTGGTTCCTGCCGAGACCGCGATCGTCGGATAGCGGATCGCGTGGTCGTAGTCGGCGCCAAACTGTGAATCCACGACGACGGTTGTGTAGGCAGGAGGAGGCGGTACGACTTCGGGCGGCGCATGTGCGTCGTCGCAGGCGGCAAACGTCGCCGCGGCGCAAACCAGAAGCACGTTCTGTCGGCTCACCCCATTTGCTTTTCCACTCTATTACGCCACGCGTAATACACCGGGACGCCGAGGAGAACCAATGCCAGGCCGAGCATCGCGTAGGTGCGCGTGCCATCCTGCACCAGCAGGTCGATCGCGATCAAACCCGTGAGCACGATGTACAGCGCGGGAAGGATCGGATACCCTGGCGCGCGCACGGGACGCGGCAAATCGGGGCGCTTTTGCCGTAGCCGGAACAGGCCGATCGCGGTGACCGCGTAGAACGCGACCGCGGCGAAGATCACGAAATTCAGCAGCTGGCCGTAGGTGCCCGAGAGGCAGAGGACGCTCGTCCAAATCGCCTGGACGATCAACGCGAGCGCGGGCGTCCTGAACGTGGGGTGCAGATTCGCCGCGGACTTGAAGAACAGATTGTCCCGCGCCATCGCATAGTACACCCGTGCGCCCGACAGAATCAGGCCGTTGTTGCAGCCGAACGTCGAGATCATGATCGCGATCGCCATGATCGTGAGCCCCGAGGAGCCAAACATCGCCTGCATCGCAGCTGTGCCGACGCGGTCCTGCGGCGCGTGCGCAATCGCATCGGCGGGCAGCACGTTCAGATAGGCGACATTGGCAAGGACGTAGAGCGTCGTCACCGTCAAGACGCCGGCTGCCATGGCGAAGGGCAGGTCCTTCTCGGGGTTCTTGAGCTCGCCCGACGCAAACCCGACGTTATTCCACGCATCCATCGAGAAGAGCGACCCGACCATCGCCGCGCCGATCACCGGCAAGACCGACAATGAGAGGGCGCCGCCGGCCCAGAAGTTCGGACCGAAGTTCGCGGCAATCGCGGCGGCGTTCCGGCCAATCGTCAGGCCCAGTAGGATGAGCGCGGCGAGCGCGGCGGTTTTGATGGCCGTCAGCGACGTCTGAATGACCGCCGCCGTGCGAACACCGCGCACATTGATCCACGTCAGCAAGGCGATCGAGACGATCGCGAAGATTCGCTGCGGCGACACGCCGACCGCGACGTCTCCGATCGGTTGCGGGAAGTGGACCGTCGTGCCGAGACCGGGGATGACTTCGGGAGAGAGGCCTGGCCAGAGGACCGAGGTGAAGCGGGCGAATGCAACCGCCACTGCCGCGATCGTGCCCGTCTGAATCACGACAAACAACGTCCAGCCGTACAGGTAGCCGAACAGCGGCGAGATGCCTTCGCGCAGATAGACGTAGTTGCCGCCTGCTTTCGGGAACATCGCCGCCAGCTCGCCGTACGTCAGCGCGCCAAACAGCGTCACCACACCCGACAAGAGCCACACCGTGAGCAACAAGCCCGGTGAGTGCACCTGCCGCAGGATATCGGCCGACACGATGAAGATGCCGGACCCGATCATCGATCCGACGACGAGCGCGGTGGCGTCGAGCCGCGAAATTGCTTTGACGAACTCAACCGGCTGTGGTCGTTGCACGGGAGTAGTAGACATGAAGCGATAACCTAGTGGTGGTTTTCGAAGGCCGCTATCTTACGCGACCCAATCGCCCGCGAGGAATCGTGCGCCTCCTGCCGCGCGAAGAGGAGTTCTTCACCCTCTTCACCGAAGTCGCCAATCGCAACAAGGAAGCCGCGGATGTCTTGCGGAAGCTGTTCGAAGCTCCGCCAGATCGCCGCACGCCGCACGTGGAGGCGCTGAAGCGCCTGGAGCACGAGGCCGACCAGGTCACGCATGAAGTCGTGAATCGTCTCGACCGCACATTCATCACGCCGCTCGATCGGGAGGACATCCATCAGCTCGCCTCCGACCTGGACGACGTGATG
Source organism: uncultured Gemmatimonadales bacterium (assembly GCA_963704805.1). Taxonomy (GTDB): domain Bacteria; phylum Gemmatimonadota; class Gemmatimonadetes; order Gemmatimonadales; family GWC2-71-9; genus 20CM-2-65-7. The sequence goes on from CAVPHS010000001.1 coordinate 411,809, forward strand.
GACGCGATGGACGGCACCGCGCGCCGGGCGCAGATCTACCGGCTCGGCGTCGCACCGCAGGGCGTGTTGCGCATTACGGAAGTGATGCAACGTATGATGGCGGTGCTGGCTGAGGCCGTCGGGCGGCTCAAAAAGGGCGATGACGTCATGCGCTACTGTGTGGAAGCGAAGCGGCTCGAGGAAGAAGGCGACGCGATCTACCACGAATCCCTCGGGCTGCTGTTCGAGAAGGAGCGCGACGCGATCGAGTTGATCAAATGGAAGGAGATCTACGACAACCTGGAGCGCACGCTCGACGAGGCCGAGGACGTCGCTAACATCGTCGAGTCCATCACGATCAAGCACGCCTGATGGCGGGCTCCGTCTGGTTTGTCCTGGCGATTCTGCTGGTCGCCCTCTTCTTCGATTTCGTCAACGGCTTCCACGATGCCGCGAACTCCATTGCCACCGTCGTGTCCACGCGCGTGCTCTCGCCGAGCGCCGCCGTGGTGTGGGCCGCGTTCTGGAACTTCGTGGCCGCCTTCGTGTTCGGCACGGCGATCGCGCAAACGCTCGGGAAAGGACTGATCGACATCAGCGTCGTGGATCCGACGGTGGTGCTGGGCGGGCTGCTCGGGGCGATCATCTGGGATCTGGTCACGTGGTGGCTGGGTTTGCCGACATCGTCGTCCCATGCACTGATCGGCGGCTACGCGGGCGCCGCGGTGGCCAAAGCGGGTTTCAGTGCAATCATCGCCAGCGGTTGGACCAAGACGCTGATCTTCATCGTGGTGGCGCCGGTCATGGGCTTCCTGCTGGCGTTCCTCCTGACCATCGCGCTGTCCTGGTCGCTGCGCCGATCGCTGCCCCGACGCGTCGATAAGACGTTCCGCGTGCTGCAGCTCGTTTCGGCGGCGGCGTATTCGCTCGGCCATGGAACGAACGACGCGCAGAAGACAATGGGCATCATCGTGGCATTGCTGGTGTCCAGCCAAGCGCTGTTCGTAAACTTTCCGATTCAGGCATTTCATCTGACCGATGCGAACCACATTCCGGTATGGGTAATCCTCGCCGCCCACGCGGCGATCGGGCTCGGCACGATGGCGGGTGGGTGGCGGATCGTGAGGACGATGGGGCAGCGGATCACCAAGCTCACGCCGTTCGGGGGGTTCTGCGCGGAGACCGCGGGCGCCATCACCCTCTTCGTGTCGTCCCACTACGGCATCCCGGTGAGCACCACGCACACGATCACTGGCGCGATCACCGGCGTCGGGGCGGTGCAGCGCTTCTCGGCGGTGCGCTGGGGTGTGGCGGGACGAATTGTGTGGGCGTGGGTCGCGACGATCCCGGCGGCGGCCGGAGTCGGCGGACTCAGCTATCTGCTGTTGCGGGCGATCGTCTAGCGATCAGTCGAGCTTCAGAGTCAACACGCGCCGCTCGGTCATCGCCTCGATCGCATAGCGGACACCCTCGCGGCCGAGTCCGGATGCTTTGGCACCGCCGTAGGGCAGGCGATCAACGCGGAAGCCGGGGATGTCGTTGCCGTTCACGGCTCCAACATCCAGCTCGGCATGCAGCCGAAACATCGTCTGAAGATTCGTCGTGAACACGCCCGCCTGAAGTCCGTACGGAGACGCGTTCGCCCACGCGGTCGCGTCGTCCAGATTCTTGTACGGTGTGACGGTGACGAGCGGCGCGAACACTTCCTCGCAATTCACTTTCATGGCCGCGGTCGTGTGCAGCAGCACCGTGGGCTCGAGGAACACGCCGTTGCGTTTGCCGCCCAGGGCGAGCTCGGCACCGCCCGCGGCTGCTTCCTGAATCCAGCGCTCCACACGCTCGGCCGCATCCAAGCCGATCATCGGCCCGACATCGGTCTGATCATCGAGCACGTTGCCGACCTTGAGCTGCCTCACCTTGTCGAGGAACGCGTCGAGGAATCGCTGATACACCTGCTCGTGCACGTAAATGCGCTGCGTGGAGATGCACGACTGGCCCGCATACGTGAAGCCGCCGATGGCACAGCGCGATGCGGCCCACGTGAGATCGGCGTCAGGCTCGATGATGACGGCCGCGTTGCCGCCCAGCTCGAGCAGCACGCGCTTGCTGCCGGCTTTGGCGCGGATCGCCCAACCGGCTTTGGCACTGCCGGTGAACGTGATCACTCGGACGCGCGGATCCTCGATCAGGATCTGTGCAACCTCGACGTGGCACGGCGTGACGTTGACTGCGCCTGCGGGATAGCCCGAGGACTTGACCAGCTCGGCGAGGCACAGCGTCGTGAGGGGGTCTTGGGGCGGCGGCTTCAGTGTGATGGTCGCGCCGCACGCCATGGCCGGCGCGATTTTGTGCGCGGCGAGCAGCACGGGAAAATTGAACGGCGTGATTCCCACGACCGGCGACAGCGGGAACGACCTCGTGATGGCGATGCGGCCCGTGCTCGCGGGGACGACGTCCGCGGGCAAAACCTCACCGCCAATCCGCGTCGCCTCCTCGGCAGCGTCGCGGAACACGAACACGGCGCGATCGAGCTCGGTCCTGGCCTGCGTGATGGGTTTTCCGGCTTCCAGGGCCAAGGTGCGAGCCAACTCGGCGCGGGCGGCTTCCAGGCCGTCGGCGATTTTCCGGAGCGCGGCCGCGCGCGCGTAGGACGGCATTTCCCGGCAGGCTCGGGCCGCCGCGACGCTCGCGTCGAGTGCCGCCCGCACGTCCTCCGGCCCCGCGAGCGCGACGACACCCACCTCGCTGCCGTCGTGCGGAGCCCGGATGACCGCGGTTTCGTGCTCTTTCTGCTCCTGTTTTGTCGTCATAGGCCCGGTCCCTAGTCCGTGAACAGCCGCCGCAGGCCGCGTTCCGTTTCTGCAAGCGCCTCTTGCAAGTGTTGTAGCTCGCCGCCGTAGCCGAAGCGCAGGAAGCTGGGCATCCCGAAGTGCTCGCCGGGGCAGAGCAGGACGGAATGTTGGGCGCGGAGCTTCTCCACGATCTCGGTGGCGACGATCGAGCTGCGATAGCGCGCCCAGCAAATCGCGCCTGCCTGGGGCGGATGCCAGGTGAACAGGTCACCGAACGCCTTGAGCCACGCGTCCATCACGGGATAGTTCGCGTTCAGGATACGACGCGTGCGTTCGATGATCTTCTCACGCACCAGTGGATCGAGCGCGACGGCGGCGAGGTGGTCGGAGGCGCCCGCCGGGCCGATGGTCGTGTAATCATGTCGCGCCCACGCCTCCTGACTGAACGCCGGCTGCGACACGATCCAGCCGATGCGGAGTCCCGGCAGGCCGTACGCCTTCGACAGCCCGTTGACGACGATCACTTTGTCGTAACCGCTGCCCCAGAATGACTGCGTCGTCTTCCCGTCCCGCTCGGCGCCCTGGTACACCTCGTCGGCCAGCAGCCAGGCGCCGACTTCCTGGGCCCGATCGAGAATCAGCTTGCGCAGCTCGGCGCTGAGGACGTGACCAGTCGGGTTATGCGGGTTGGTAACGACGACGAGTTTCGTGCCCGGCGTAATTGCGGTGCGGATCTCTTCGGCGTAGGGCTCCCATGCTTCTTTTTCATGCAGCTCGAACGGCCGCACCTGGGCCCCGAAGTTCTGCGTGAGCCCCGGCGTCTGCATGTAGTTCGGCATCATCACGGCGACCTTGTCGCCGGGCTCGAGCAGCCGCCAGCAGACGCAGAAGTTCGCTTCCGCGCTTCCCGTCGTGACGAGCACCTGGTCGGGCGATGCGCCGGGGTAGAGCGCGGCGATCCGCTCCCGCAGCAAGTCGGTGCCGTTCGACTGGCTGTAGCCGAGCCTGACGTTGAGCAGCGGCAGCGCCGACGCACCGGCGAGGCCGAGCAGCTCCTGGATGGTGAGGGGATGCACGCCGGATTCTGAGAGGTTGAACCGGACCCGGTTCTCCCAGGTGCTCTGCCAGCGCTCGAGCTCGAACGGGACGAAGCGTGTCATGGCTCGTAAAGCTGGCGCAGGTCCGCCGGTTTCTCCAGCCAGTAATCGGGCGCGAGATCCTCGAGGTACGCGCGGTCGAACGGGCCCCACAGGACCGCGGCCGTTTTCACCTTGGCCGCGTGGCCCGATTCCATGTCGTGGCGCGAGTCGCCGACGAAGACCGTCTCGGCGCCCTTCACGCCGAGCTCGTCGACGGCTTTGAGCACCGGCTCGGGATGTGGCTTGGAGTTGGTCACGTCATCGCATCCAATGACGAGGTCGAAGACGTCATCGAGCCCGGAGACGCGCAGGCCCCGCATGGCACCGTCCCGCAGCTTGCTCGTCACGACACCAAGGCGCTTTCCGGCTTCCTTCATCCGCCGGATTTCCTCGACGACGCCATCATATGGTTTCACGAGGGCGTCGTGATGGGTGAGGTTGTAGGTGCGGTAGGTCTGCACCATTGCCTCGATCTCTTCCTTATCCTCGGTTATTTGCCCGAACTGAGCCCACAGTGGCGTGCCCAGGCCCTTGATCCACATGTCGTCCGGTGGCATCGGCTCGTTGGTGCGATGCAGCGCCATGGTATGCCGATAGGAACGGAGGATCAGCTCGATGGAATCGATGATGGTGCCGTCGAGATCGAAGAGGAATGTGGTGAGAGGCACCCGGTCAAGCTAACGCGGTTGCCAATGCCGCGACTAGCTCTACGCGGCTGGTCGTCTCCTCACATTCGGCTGGCGGCAAGCGCATGTGCCACGCCAGCAAGTCGCGCACCGAGAGCGGCTCCCGTTGCGACAGTACGTCGTCCAGCAGGAACTCCTCGCCGGCCGTCATCCCGAGCGCCAGGCGGGAGACGAGGGTGTCGAGGGCGTGCAGTTGATCGCCGTCCCCGCGACGCGCCGCGCGTCGGGCCGCCGAGAGTACCCACGGAATCAGCCGTCGCGCGAAACGGTCTCGATCGCTGGCACGCCAACGCGCATCCTGGACAGCCGCCAGACGGGCCTTGATCAACGGCGCGGCTGCTGCAATGGCCTGTTGCAGCAAGGACCGATTGACGGGAGCGGGTGGCGAATCAGCGGCGTCCGCGAGCAGGCGCGTCGCTGCGGAGGGATTGGTGCGCGCGACTCCGTCCTCGACGACAATCGCGTCCACCAACGTGGCGATGCGCACGACGAGCACCACGGCAGCCTGACCACCAAACACGGCGGCGCATGACCCTCTCACAGCGGGGGGGGGGCTCGGACGCCGTCAACCCGGCCAGTTGATCGCACCAGTCGAGGCGCCCGCTCGTACCGGCGACGTGTTGCGCGCTGACCTTGGCGGCGAGACGCTCCTCGATCGCCAAAGCGTCCGCGAGCGGCTTGGGCGGCAGGAAGGTGATCGTGGAGATGGCGCTGTGCGATGAGCCGAGTCGATCGATCCGTCCCACGCGCTGCGTGAGGCGAGCGGGACTCCACGGGAGATCATAGTGCACCACGCGTTCGGCATCCTGCAGGTTCAATCCTTCACTGAGCAGGTCGGTGGCGATGAGCAGATCGGTCGCGAGTGCCGCGGGCGGAGCCGCCGCTCCCTGCGCGTTGGGCGCGAATGCTTGCAGCACCTGGCGGCGGGGAGCCTCTCCCGAAGCGAACCGACCGACCCGTCCGAACACCGCCGCTACCCGTCGCTGCCGCAGTCTGTGCAGGAGATAGCGCACCGTTGGCTGAGCGTCGGTGAATACGATCGTCTTGGCTGGCTGTGCATCGAGCAGCTGCGCAAGCGCGTCGGCTTTGGGGTCCGCTGCCGGGGGGGGGACGCGTGAGACGATGGCGCGCAGGCGGCTCACGATCTCGCGGTCCTGCGGGACCGGTCGTTTGGAGTCCGCGGCTTGCTCGAGCAGGAGCGGAAACAGTACGAGCTGCACGTCGGACTCGGCTGCCCGTGGGAAGCAACGCTGGAACTCCCGCGCAGTGAGAGCGCGGTTTTCGGCAGCGGCTCTCGTCGCAAGATCGAGGTAGGCGTCGTAGCGAAAGAGCGCCGCGCGGAAGGCGGGGATGCTCGAGCCCAGCCGCCTGAGCAGCATGAGCCGTAACAGCGGTGCAGCCGTTCCTGCGGCATGGAGTTGCGAGATCCCTCCGATCAGATCGGCAAGGACGGAATCAGCCGTTGTGCCGACTCGCAGCTGCTCGTCGCTCGAGCGGGGGAATGAGAGTGTCACGGGCCCGCCGTTGTAGCCGCTTTGCACCCGTTCGCGCGAGCGCGCGACGATCAGACGTGCGGCCGCTGCACTCGCCAGCGAGTTGTCATCATCGTGCTGAGCCGCGGCGCGGAGAGATGGGACGCCGAGGGCCGCAAGCGCATGATCGCGCAAGAAGAGGCGCAGCAGGTGAAGCAGATCGGCGATGCGATTGTGAATGGGTGTTGCCGTTACCAGCAGCATTTGCCTGCCGGCGACGAGCCGCGCGAGCGCGCGGTAGCGGTTGGTCGCGGGATTGCGGAAGCGATGGGCTTCGTCGACTACGAAAAGACGGTAGGGGACGGTAGGAGACGGTAGCGGACGGTAAGGGTCTTTGCTGAGCGATTCGTGCGTAATGATCAGGGTGTCATGCACGCCAAACCGACCCAGGAGACCGCGCCACTGCGCCACCAGAACGGCGGGAATGACGAGTGCGAACGGCTCGTTGCGCGCCTGCGCGACCGCCAGCGCGATGTACGACTTCCCGAGGCCCACCTCGTCCGCCAGCAGCGCGCCGCCGTGGCGGGCGATGATCGCGGCCAGCCGGTTGGCGGCGGGGATTTGATGCGGCGCAAGCCACGACGGCCAGGCGACTGTCGCCACAGGAGTGCCCCCCCTGTCGAGCAGCGCGCGCGCCGCGACACCGGCGACGGCGCGCGGCGACGCTTCCCCCGCCGGCTCGAGCGCCACCGCGAGAGGCTCCGCGACCGAGACGAGGTGCTCAGAGAGAATTCGCGGCCAAAGCGCGCCGGTCGGCGAGATCGAGCTCAAAGGCATCGGCAATGAGGTCGTCAGCAGGCTCGCGACGGTTGCCGTGTTGCGCGAGTTGGTCCCAGACGGGCGAGCCTGACGGCGGGATGGGCAAACCACGAACGACGCGGGCATTGAAGCGGCGAAATCCGCCGCGCGCTGGATCGGCCACGAGACGAGCGAGCGACGTCAGCCAGCGGGTATTGAACAGCGCGGCAAGGGCGGCGGCGTCGCGAGCCTGTCGCGTCGCGATCCCGTACACCGTGTTGAGGGGGACCGCGTCGCTTTCGGGGACGGCAGCCGTCAGGCGCTTCCCGATGTCGGGCCAGACCACTCGATGCGGCGCGAGGCCCAGCCTCGTGCGAAACAGCTGCCAAGCCGCCCCGCCACGGTAATCTGCCCGGCGTCGTAGTCGATCGTCGTGGGGGGCGAGCAATTGGCGCAGCTCGTCGGGGAGACGGGCGAGCGGCTTTCCATCCGCCCCATGCGTCCACGCGACAAAGAGGCGCGGCTCGCAGCGCCAGGGCCGGATATCGCGACCGCGAATGGCCGGGCGGGCGCCAAGGCACTCGTGGTCCAGCAGAAAGACATCATCGGCGCCGGTTTTCACGCCAAGCTGCGGGACCCAGCGGTCTCCGACGCTGGGAAATTGCGCTCGCATGCGTCGCGCGATGCGCTCCGCGCCGGCCGCAAGGATCCACGGACCGCCGCCCTGGAGCTGCTGCTGCGGCACGACCGCAGCGGTCGGTTTCGGACCCAGCGTCGTCGCGGCGAGCTGACTCTCGACTGGATCCGTGCGCGTCGCGACCAGCACCATAGGGTACACCGCGGCACCAAACCCTCGAGCGGCCGACTCCGCCAGCGGCGCGACGCGCTCAATTCTGGTGCTCTGAGAGAGTCGCCGCCGCAACGGTTCCGCATAGCCACTGCTGGCGAGCTTTGCCGGGACGAGCAACGCGACCGTTCCGCCGGGACGGGTCAGCTCGCAGGCGCGTTCAGTGAACGCGACGGCGAGATCGGGGAGGTGCGCGAAGCCCCTTCCACCGTTCGATCGCCAGCAGGAATACCGCGACGCCAGTGTCTCGCGGACGCGCTGCGGCAGTCGCTCCGCACGGACCCAGGGTGGATTCCCGGTGAGGAGGTCGAATCCCCCGCGACTGAGGACGTCTCCGAAATGCGACTCGAACGCCAGGAAGGGGGCCGCGCCATCGCGGCACAGCTTGCGGCGCGCGTGTCGCAGATCTCGCAGGCTACGACGCAGATTCTTCAGATGATCGCGTTGATCGATCGACAGCCCGCGGCGGCGACCGAAGAGATCGCAATCCCGCCCGATGTTCAGCAGCTCGCGAATCGCGGCCTCGAGCATGCCGATGCCGTCATCCAGCAGCCGCTGAGCCAATGTCGCTTCGGCGCGAATCAGCTCGACCTGCGCGAGTCGTTTTTCTGGTCCCGCTAAGTCGAAAAGGCGCTGCCGGGCCGCCGCGAGTTGTCGTGTGTCCGTAGCGCCCGCCCGGATCGCTCGACCACCGAGCGATGCTGCGAGGGTCAGGGGATCGAGCAGCGCGTCGCCCTGGCGCACGTGGCCGTCGAGATTCGGCAGGGGCGCGATGCAGCTGAAGTCGACCGTGTCGTCGTCGGCGACGAGCGCAAGCCACAGCCGCAGCTCGGTGAGCCGGACGGCTGTGAGGGCGAGATCGACGCCGAACAGCGAATGCGCGAGGACGTCGCGCTTCAGCGCGAGCGTCGGCCCCTCGCCGGCCGCTCGCCGGAGGGCGACCAACTCGTCGAGTGCGCCGAGGAGGAAGGCGCCGGAGCCAGCCGCGGGATCGAGCACCGTGAAGCGATGCAGCTGAGGCGCCGGCTCTGGAGCGACGCCTTCATGGACCCATCGCGCGGCTGCCCTGGCGCTCAACCCGAAGCGGCTGGCAAGACTTGCCTCGAGGCCTGTCCGTACGATCTCGCGAACCAGCCATGCCGGCGTGTAGTAGCTCCCGCTCGTGCGTCGTTCGCCCGACTCCATGACGCCCTCAAAGACCCGGCCCAGCATATCCGGAGCGACGAAATCTCCCGCGTCATGCTCCCGCACGGAAAAGTGGAAGCGCTCGAAGAGATCGTCGAACGCCCTGCGCCAGTCGGCGTTGCTCCACTCGGCGGGACCATGCTGCCGTTCGAGCCAAGTGGTCTCGAACAGGCCGCCGTTCAGAAACGGGATCTTCCCCAGCGCGCGAGCCGCTCCGCTGCGCGATTCAGCGGGACGGTTCAACGCACCGAAGCAGAGTGCATGCAGGAAGGAGCGATGGAAGTGACGCCGTCCCGACAACGCCCGATCGAGGAGGCGCGGGACGTAGCGCGTATCGCCGTCGAGCCAGCCCTTGGACTGGATGAAATAGAGGAAGAGCACGCGAGTGAGCGCCGTCAGCGCCAGCGCGTGCCGGTCGACGCGTGAACGCGGTGTCGGGAGACGATCAGTCAACCGATCGAGCGTATTGCGAAAGGCCCGGAAGAAGCGGGGTGTCACGCCTTCGCTCGCGAGCACTTCGCCAATGCGCAGCGAGAGGGCGAGCGCAGACTCGCTCGGGTCTGGCGCGAGCCGTTCCAGGGTCGCGAGACTGGCGGCGGACGGACAGGGGAGGGCGATAGTGGCGCAGCGCATGCCCACGGGGCCAGCCGCGCACACGAGCCGGGGTGGCGTCCCGCCCAGCGCGCAGACGAGGCCACGTTCGACGCCCGCTGCCAATCGCCGGGCCGCGCTGCGTGCCGCTGCTTCAGGATCCCCGGCGGTAAGCGCGAACACTCGGAATGCACCGTGGCGCGCGATCAGGGCCGCACGTGTGACGCCCGCGTGGCGCGCCTGTTCGTCGCCGAGCCATGGCCCCGGGGGAACGGTCTCCCACGCGGTTCGGTAGCCGAGTGCGACAAAGAGGTCGCGGATGTCCTCGATCTGCGCTGTGCGGGCGAGAATGTCCCGCAACACCTTGAACCCCTGTGTTAAGAGGGATCAAAGTGCGTCGGGATGGTTGGGGATTAGGTACCGAAGGACGGCGAGCTGGTGCGATTTTACGTGCGGCGTGTCGCGTGCGGCGTAGTACCCTTCCGAGTCAACGCCGCACGCCGCACGCGTCACGTGCCTTTACGTAGTCTGATTTCCCCATTCACCGTGCTCAGATTCAGTGTCCGCCCGCCGGCGCCAATCGTGCCGCGCACACGCCTGGGGCCGAACTTGCCGGAGATCGTCAACGGGTAGTCGGATTCGATTTCACCATTGACGGTGCTGGCGCGCACCTCGGTGTCGAGCTTGCCGGGCATAATGAGCGTGATCCCGCCATTCACCGTGCTGAATTCCAGCTCGTCGTTCCAGTTGGCGCGGCCCATCTCGGCATAGACCGACCCGTTCACCGTCGACGCCTCGGCGAGACCGGTCGTGCTGACGCGCACGCTGCCGTTCACCGTGCTGGCGCTGACGTCGGCCTTCAAGCCCTCAGCCGACATCTCACCATTCACGGTCTTGCCGTCGAACACGACACCCGCCGGTACCTGCACTTCGAAGTCGACCGTGACGTCGTTGTTTTCGGTGTTCGAGTGCCAGCGATCGCCGGGCTCGCAGTCGTTCTCCTGACGGGCACGCGGTGGTGTGGGGTAGACGGCGCAGATCGTGACTCCGTCTTCGCTCTCGACGACCTTGATCTCCACCTCATCGGGATCGGAGCGGCGCCCGTGCTTACGCGCATTCACGACCGCCTCGGCGCCGGAAGCGAGGACGGCGCGGACGTCACCGTTCACGCCTTTGACTTCCAGCCGCTTTCCCTGCGCGATCCGGCCATGCCAGTTGAAATCCTGCGCCAGGACGCTGCTGGCGGCTCCCGCGGTTAAACACAGCGCTGTCGCGATCAACACGAGTCGCATCGGGTTCTCCTCTCGAGCTTCCACTGTTTGGCATACGTACGTGAATACTGGCGGCTGTAGGTGCGGGCATACTGCCTGGCGTACTTCGGGGCGTAGTCTTTGGCGTATTGCGCCGCATAGTCAGCGGCGTTCCCGTAGTTCGCGTACCTTGCGTTATCCCAATCGAAATTGAAATCGAAGTCGTAGTCACCGTCGTTGTGCTTGTTCTTGTACTTGCCGTGTTCAGGCTCTTCCAGCTCCACCTCGCCCGGGCGCCGCAGCTGAATGTCGCCGTCGAACGTCTCGACTTCGATCCTGGCGGGACTGGTGCAGCGACCGACCGTAAAGGTGAAGCGGTGCTTGCCGACCCGGTTCGTATCGACCGGAAAGCTCGAGTCGAAGTCGCCATCGAAAGTCGAGACCGAGCCCGAGGCACAGGCGCTCGGCGGAATCACCACGGTCACGTCGCCGTCGTGCGTCGCCAGCCGATAGCTGCCGCTGCTCTTGATCGTGCCGTCATAGGTGACGTCCCCGTCCACGGTGTTCACGTCGATGTTCGCCGCGTCGATGCGCATGAGCGCGATGTCGCCATCCACCGATTCGACCGTGATGTCCCCGGCCGCGTCCGTGATCGTGATGTCACCCTCGACCGAGTTCACCTCGATACGGCCTTTGGTCTTGGAGAGTGTCACGCCGCCTTCGACCGACTTCAGCGAGATGTTGCCCGTGCCTCCACTGACATCGATGTCGCCCTGCACGGACTCCGCCGAGATGGCTCCGCCCGCGTTCTCGACGCTGATATCGGTATAGGTGCCTTGCAGCGTCATGCCCATCCAGACGGGGACCGTGATGTCGAGCTCCACGATCGATGGGGGCCCACGCCGCCCCTGCGTCCGCACCAGAACGGTTGTGCCGGACGCCGAGACGTCCACGCGGCTGCGGCTGGAATGACTGCCACGCACGCGGACGTTGTTCTGATTCCAGGTGTGCACGACGATCTCGCCGCCGAAGTTGTTTACGTCGAGCCGCGCGCCACTCTGAACGGCAAAGGTGGTGTCGCCCACTCCCTGTCCGCGCCCCTGCCCCTGCCCCTCGGAGCTTTGGAAAGCGAGTGTGACGGCTACCAGTGTCGTGAGTGTCGTCAACATGTCGTGCGTATCCTCTCTTAGCTTTCGCCCGCCGCGAGCGCATTGACGCGCCGCAGCAGGTCGATCTTTTGCCGCATGGTGTCGGCAAGGTGGTGGTTCAGATACGTATTCTGCGGATCGCGACGCAGCGCCCGCTGCGCTTGCGCGATAGCCCTGTCGATGATCGCGAGATTCTCTCGAACCACCCGGACCGTCGCGGTGTCCAGCTTGCCCTCATTGAGAGTCAGCGCATCCTGCAGCTCGGCGATCGCCATGTCGCTTTGCGCCTGCCAGCGCGTGGACGCAACCAGCGTCGGCGGTGCCGGGCTCGGCGCGAATACGACTTCGGGTCCCGGAGTGACCGGCTGCTGGTCTGAGCGCAGCGCCAGCCAGGCGCCGCCGCTCGAGAGCAACACCAGCGCAAGGCACGCGGCGAGGAGTTGCGGGACGGTGAAGGTGAACCGGCGGCGGGCCGGCGCGGACCGGCTGACCGCACCGTCACGCGCCGGCATCATCCGCGCCCGTATCTCAGGCCACAGATCCGTGGCGGGCTCCGTGTCCTGGAGCGACTTCGCGTGTGTCACTACCTGGCGCAGCTCGCCGAGTGTCGCGTAGCACTGCCCGCAGGCCCTAAGGTGCGCCTCGAGCGCCACGCGCTCCTCGTTGTCGAGCTCGCCGTCGAGATATTCCGAAAGCCGGTTGGTCCAGATGTGGTTCATCGATCCAAGTGCCTCCGCAGCGCCATCCGCGCATGATGCAGCTGCGATTTTGACGTGCCCGGCACAACCCCGAGCATGCGCGCGATCTCTTCGTGGCGATACCCTTCCACGTCGTGCAACACGAACACCTGCCGAGCTCCTTCAGGAAGCCGAGCCAGCGCCTCCTCGAAATCCATGGACAGCTCCGGCGTCACCGGTTTGCTCGATGCATTGTCGAGCGGGTCGTCCTCGGTGATGAATCGCCCGCGCTCGACGCCTACGCTCTTGCGGCGCGCCAGGACGACGTTCACCGCCAACCGGTGCAGCCACGTTCCGAACGCCGACTCGCCGCGGAAGGTCGAGAGCTTTTGCCATGCCCGGATGAAGACATCCTGCGTGACATCATCGGCCTCATCCGCGTCGAGCATGCGCCGCACCAGCGAATGGACCCTGGCAACATGGGTCCGGTACAAGCGCTCGAACGCACTGGGGTCCCCACTTGCAGCGAGAGCCGTGTCGGCCGCTATGGAATCAGCAGTCAGAGTGTCCTCGAGCACCTGTCGGGGCATGCACGGTGTTGGATAGTCAGGCAGGGCAAAGGGTTGTATTCATCGTCCCTTCATAAAGAATAGGGTAGATTCCCTTCCTTCATGAGCCCCAACCTGCTGCCAATCATAGGGATCAGCCTGCTGCTGGGCGTTCGCCACGCGTTTGAGCCGGATCACCTCGCGGCGGTGTCGACGCTTGCCTCCCGGCCGGGAGCGCGCTTCTGGTCTGCCGGTCGGCTCGGGCTCATCTGGGGCCTCGGGCATACGGTGACGATCGGCGCGGTGGCACTGCTCATGGTCGCGCTGGGAATTCAGCTGCCGGCCGCTCTCTGGCCTGCGGCGGAGCTACTCGTAGCCGCGCTGTTGATCCTGCTTGGCACGCTGGTCATCTGGCGCTACGTGCGCGGCCGCTGGCACATGCACGAGCATGCGCACACGGACGCGGCGCCGCATTTCCATCTTCACAGTCACGCGAGTGGTTCGACGCACAGTCACTCGCACGCCACCGTCGATGCGCGGCGCTCGCTGGGCTTCGGCGTGGCCCACGGCCTGGCGGGGAGCGGCGCGATCGCGGCGCTACTCGTCGCGGTGGCGCCCGATGCGCCTTCGCGATTGGCCTACTTCGCCGCGTTCGGTGCGGGCACGATCATCGGCATGCTGGGAGTGTCGTTGACGCTGTCGCTGCTCGTGCGCCTGGCCGCCGGGCGCGGGGCACGATGGGCCACGATCCTCCATGTCGGTGCAGCGGTCGGGAGCGTCGCGGCCGGCGTGGTGCTCGCGCAACAGGTGATCATGCGCTCGTAGAGATTATGACGTTTGGGGCGGCGTGTCTTGAAATCGCCGCACCGATGAGGTCAACGTGTCCCAGTCGATGGACACGCCCCCGCTGTGCTTCCAAACACAAATCATCAGCAGACTCAAGCCTTTTCCACAAAATCTGACGTGGCACTCTTCTTCCAATTCGAATTCGCGAAGCGCGTGTCGTTCCGCGACCACAATCTCATCGGAGGTCGGTCATGCCCTCGCTCAAAGCATTCGTTCTCGCATTGTCACTGCTCCCCGGCTACGTCGCCGCGCAAGAGACTGCCACCGATACCACCGGATTTCACGCCGGTCAGTGGGCGCTGCAATTCGGCGCGGGCTTCGGCCTGGCAAATGTCGGCATCCTGCGATTCAGCGGTCCACGGTCAGCATGGATGCTGTTGTTCGACTTCGACGCGCAATTCCTGAGCGGCACGAGCACTGACTTCGCCGGAGCGTCATCCGACACCGATGATCGGGACGTCTTCTTCGCGACCGGTGTGGGGAAGCGGTTTTATCAGGCGCCGCGCCACAAGATTCGCTCGTTTCAGTCGGTTGGGGTTGCGGGGAGCTACACTGATCAGAAACAGACCTTCTCCGGGTCGGTGTTCAAGAACACCCAGTGGAGGGCTGGGCTCATGGGTGAGCTGGGCGCAGGTTATTGGGTCACGCCGAATCTGAGCCTTGGTGGGACGGCGAGCGTGTTCGGCGGATACGCCCATCAGCGAAGTGAGAATGGGACCGCGTCGAGCAGGGAAAACGGCTGGTTCGTGTCGGGGGTCAACGTTCTCCTGATCTTCGGCCTCTACTTCTGAACCACGGTGCCGCGAACAGCCAGCTCATGCCGTCGGGTCGTCTCGGGAGGGCGGGGACGGCGAGACAACCACAGCCGTCGCCAAATGGCCGGTCACGTTCGTCATGGTGCGAAACATGTCGGAGATGCGATCCAGTCCCATCAAGATGCTGAGCCCCGCGATGGGCAGGCCGGTCGCCTGAAATGCCGGAAACAGACTGATGACGCCACCCGACGGCACAGCGGCGACGGTCAATGAAGCGAGGAACACCGCGATACCGGCTTGCAGCATGTGGCTCAAACCGAATGGGATTCCGTACAACCGGGCGACGAAGAGGACGGCGATCGCCTGAAACAGCGCGCTGCCGGCGCGGTTGATGCTCGCGCCGAGTGGTAAGACGAACCCGGAGACGGGCCGTGGGATATGCAGATCTTTGTCTGCCGCGTCGAGCATGTTGGGGAGTGCTGCCATCGAGGTCGTTGCCGAGAATCCCATGAACATGGACGGGTAGGCGGCGCGCAGAAAACGGAGCGGCGCGATCCGCCCGATGAGTGCAACGCTTGGCAGGTAGACGACGGCAATGAACAGAAGGACGCCGACGATGACCGCCGCAATGAACCACAGCATCGCGCGGACGACCTCCCACCCGTACTGCGCCGCGGTCGGCGCGACGAGGGCAAAAATGCCGATCGGCGCAATCACCAGCACCCAATGGACGATGCGGATCAGCGCGTCCGTTGCGGCGTCGGCCATGTTGATGAGGGGTGTGCGGCGCTCGAGGGGCAGGGTGGCGGTCGCGATGGCGAAAATCGTGACGAACACGATGACCGGCAGGAGGTTGCCGTCGGCCGCCGCCTTGAACGGATTCGCCGGCACGAGTTGAACGAGAAAATCGAGGCCCGTTGGGATGGTTGCGGACGCGCCCTGAATCAGTGCGGGATCAGCCGCCTGCGCTTGCAGGATCGCCTGCTTGTCCGGCGACACCGCGGTGCGCGGCAGCATGATGCTGCCGACGGCGAACCCCAGCGCGATCGCGATAATCGACGTCGTCCAGAAGAACGCGAGCGTGCGTGTCACGAGCCGGCCGAGTGCCCGCAGCTCGCCCAGCTTGGCGAGCCCGGCAAACAATGCCGTTGCCACGAGGGGGATCGCGACCATCGAAAGGAGGTTCTTGAAAATGACGCCGATCGGCTGAATGGCATTCAGAGCGTTGGCGAGCCCCGGATGATGTTGCTCGGCCAATGCGGCGGCGAGCAGACCAAGCACGAGGCCCGCAATCAAGCCGATTCCCATCCAGAAGTGGCTTCTCATCGCAGGTCGGCTATTATACCGCCATGCCAGATACCTCACACGCGCAAGTCAGAACGCCGAAGTGGGCGCTCATCCTCGGCGCCTCGAGCGGTTTCGGCGAGGGAGCGGCTCGGGCCCTCGCGCAGGCGGGCTATGATATCGTGGGCGTGCACCTCGACCGCAAGGCGGGCCTCGAGCACGTCGCCCAGATTCGCCGCGACATCGAGCAGCTCGGCCGCAAGACCCAATACTTCAACATCAACGCCGCCGACGAAGAGAAGCGCAACGAAGTGCTGGCGGAGCTCGCAAAGCAGAAGCTCAACGTCGCGGTGCTGCTGCACTCACTCGCATTCGGCACTTTGAAGCCTTATATCGGCGACGACGTGCTGAACAAAGCCAACATCGACATGACGCTCGATGTCATGGCGCATTCACTCGTCTACTGGGCGCAGGGCGTGGTGAAGCACGGGTTGATGGGGAAGGGCGGCCGGATCTTCTCGATGACGTCGTCCGGCTCGACGCGCGTGTTCGCGACCTATGGCGCGGTCTCGGCGGCGAAAGCGGCGCTCGAGTCGCACACCCGCCAGCTCGCGCTCGAGCTCGCGCCATACGAGATCGCCGTCAACGCGCTCCGCGGCGGCGTCACCGACACACCGGCGCTCCGAAAGATCCCCGGCAACGAGAAGCTCATCGAGATCGCCACGCAGCGAAATCCGCATCACCGGCTCACCACGCCCGTGGATCTGGGTGGCGCGATTGTGGCGTTGTCGCACCCTGGCGCTGACTGGATTACCGGCAACGTCATCAATGTCGACGGCGGTGAAGAAGTATCGGCTTGAAGGGTGACTGCAACGCTGCAAGCTGCACGGCTCAAGCTGCGTGACTATCGACCTACCGAAATTCCATTCGAAAGCGGAATGATCGCCGCGGCCGTCGCCGTGATCTTGCACGACGGCGACGACGGGATTGAGGCGCTGTTCATTCATCGCGCCATCCGCGCCGGCGACACCTGGTCGGGTCAGATTGCGTTTCCCGGGGGGCGCCGGGAGCCACGGGACGCCGACCTCCTCGATACCGCGATCCGCGAAACCCACGAAGAAATCGGCGTCGATCTCGCAGCGACTGAGCGCCTCGGCGTCCTGGACGACCTGTATCCCCGGACACCCGTGTTACCGCCCGTCGTTGTCCGCCCATTTGTATTCGCGTTGACATCCCGGCCAGCTGTGGTGCTCAGCCCGGAGGTCCAGGACGCCTTCTGGGTCTCCTTCCGATCACTCATCGCCCCGGGGGTTCGAGGGGAGATCACGGTCGATCATCCTGGCATCCCCCGCCGAGTGCTTCCCGCATATACGCTGGGCAATCGCACAATCTGGGGGATGAGCGAGCGCATTCTCACACCGTTAATTAGCCTAGTTTCTTAGTTCATCAAAATCCACATCTTCGCTTGACAATATTTGAGATTTAGGCTAGGCTAATGCCCTGTCTGGTTGACAGAGCTCAAGCGAGGATCGGATGAGTGCCACACCCACCGCCCAGCTGACGCGTTCCGTTGAAGACTATCTCAAATCCGTTTTCCATCTCACCAATCAGGGTGGGTTCGCGACCACCAGCGACATCGCCGCAATGCTCGAAGTCGCGCCGCCGTCCGTGAGCGGCATGATGAAACGTCTCTCGGAAACGGGACTCATCGAACATGTGCCCTATCGTGGGGTGCAGCTCACGCCGCAGGGCAGGCGCGCCGCCCTGCAAATGATCCGCCGGCATCGCATTCTCGAATCCTATTTGACGAGCAGGCTCGGCTTCGACTGGGGTGACGTACACGTCGAGGCCGAGCGATTGGAGCACGCGGTCTCGGAGAAGCTGATCGAGCGCATGGCCGATGCGCTGGGCGAGCCACGCTACGACCCGCATGGCGCCCCGATTCCCACAGCAGCAGGTGAAATCGAGGAAGCAGAGCTCGTCACGCTCGCGGAGACGGACATTGGGGCGAGCGTCGTCTTGCAGGAAGTCGGCGACGAGCATCCCGCCAGGCTGCATTATCTCGCCGAGCAGGGGCTGAGGCCGGGCCTCCGGCTGACGGTCATCGATCGGCAGCCGTTCAACGGCCCGACCATCGTGCGGCTGGGCGACGGGACCACGCGCGTCGTTGGCCAGGAGCTCGCCTTGCTGTTGTTCTGCCGCGCGGATGATTCCGATGGCGAATAGCGCGGTCGAAACCGGCTGGAGACATCCGCGGCTCGCCCCAAGCCTCGCGGAAGTCTACCGCACTGTTCCCGTCCAACGCGGGACGTGGTGGAAGAAAGCCCTCGCCTTCGCGGGTCCCGGCTATCTGGTCGCGGTCGGGTACATGGATCCCGGCAACTGGGCCACCGACCTCGCCGGCGGAGCGCGGTTCGGCTACACGCTGCTGACGGTCATTCTGCTATCCAATCTGATGGCGATCCTGCTCCAGGGTCTGGCGGCCAAGCTCGGTATCGTGTCCGGGCGCGATCTGGCGCAGGCCTGCCGCGATCACTACTCGAGGCCGGTCTCGTTTTGCCTGTGGGTGCTCTGCGAGATCGCGATCGCGGCGTGCGATCTGGCCGAAGTCATTGGCTCGGCGATCGCGTTGAACCTGCTGTTCGGCATCCCGCTGGCCTGGGGCATCGCGATCACGTCGCTCGACGTGTTGATCGTGCTGTACATGCAGCACAAGGGATTCCGATTGCTCGAGGCACTGGTCGTCGCGCTGATCGCGACGATTGCCGGCTGCTTCCTGTTCGAGATTCTGATTGCGAAACCTGACGCCGGCGCGATATTCGCCGGTTTTCTGCCGAGCGCAACCATTCTCAAGGATCCCGACAAGCTGTATATCGCCATCGGCATCCTTGGCGCGACCGTCATGCCGCACAATCTGTATCTCCACTCATCGGTCGTGCAGACGCGCAGCTACGATGAGACGCCGGCGGGCAAGCGGGAGGCGGTGAAGTTTGCGTTCATCGACTCGACGGTGGCGTTGTCATTCGCGCTGTTCATCAACGCAGCCATTCTCATCGTCGCGGCCGCCACGTTCCATCGCGCGGGGCAAACGGGCGTCGCGGAAATCCAGGACGCGTATCGCCTGCTCACGCCGTTGCTCGGCGTCACCGGCGCCAGCGCCGTGTTTGCATTCGCGCTGCTCGCATCCGGGCAGAATTCGACGCTCACCGGTACGCTGGCCGGCCAGATCGTGATGGAGGGCTTTCTCAACATCCGGATCCGGCCATGGCTGCGCCGCCTGATCACGCGGCTGATCGCGATTGTGCCGGCCGCGCTGACGGCTATTTTCTTCGGTGAACACGGCACGGCCCAGCTTTTGATTCTCAGCCAGGTGATCCTCAGTCTGCAGCTCTCGTTCGCGGTCTTTCCGCTCGTGATGTTCACGTCGGACCGCCTGAAGATGGGTGAGTTCGTGAATCCGCGGTGGCTGAAGCTCCTCGCCTACACGGTCGCGGTGTTCATCGCCAGCCTGAACGCGTGGCTGCTCGTCCAGACGTTCAAGGGCTGGATCTCCTGATGTACAAGCGCATCCTGGTGCCGCTCGAGAACGGTCCGGCGGATGCCGCGATCCTGAAGCACGTCACGGAGCTGGCGAAGGTGCTGGGCTCCCAGGTCCTGCTCCTGCACGTCGCCGATGGGTGGGCGGCGCGCAACATGGAGCAGCTCAACCTGCGCGAGTCGCAGGAAATGAAAGAGGACCGGGCCTATCTGGAGCGCGTGTCGCAGCAGCTACGGCAGGCGGGCGTCGACGCGGATGCGGTGCTGGCGGCGGGTGATCCGGCGAAGGAGATCGCGGCAGCTGCGGAGCGAGAGAAGGTCGACTTAATCGCGATGGCGACGCATGGCCACTCGCTTCTGAGCGATGTGGTTCATGGCACCACCGCGACAGCATTGCGACACGTCAGCCGGATCCCGATTCTGATGGTGCGCGTGCCTGCTCCAGCGCCCGGAGAATCGCGTTGAGCCGGCGATCCCGGGCCTCCCGCAGGAACTCGACCTTCCCCTTATAAGCCCGCTCGATTGCCTGAATCAGCGTGCGCTGCTGATCGGGATCGAGCTGTGCCCAATGCGAGAGCTGCTGCCACCAGCTCTCGAAGCTCGCGAGCAGATGCTGGGTGAAGCCGCGGATGCCCCCTTCGCCCGCGGCGAGGTGGTAGGTGAGGTGCGGTCCCGCCGCGGCCCACCCGATGCCCGGCCCCATCGATACCGCGCGATCGAGATCATCGACCGTAATGACACCCCGCAATACGAGATCGATGCACTCGCGCCAAACCGCCGCCGCCACCCGACCGACCACGTATCCCGGAATGGCCTTCTTGAGCACGATGGGGTGGCGGCCCAGCGCGCGCAGGTAATCGGCGGCTCGAGCGATGGTGGCGGGGGACGTGCGCCCTTCAGGTACGACTTCAACCACGGGAATCAGCTCGGGAGGGTTCAGGGGATGCGTCACCAGGCAGCGGTCCAGACGGCGCATTCGGCCAAAGATCTCGGTCGGCGCGAGCCCGCTCGATGACGAGCTGATCAGGGCTTCCACGCCCGCTGCCTGTTCGATCGCCGCCAGCAGCTTCTGCTTGGCCAGGACATCCTCGTGAATTGCCTCGATCACCCAGTCGGCGTCCTGAATCGCTTCGGAGAGGAAGCTCGCCCGCACCAGCTCGCTCAGGCCTCGCTCCACGATCGATTCGGGTGCGCGACCGAGCGCGACGAGCGCGCGGGTGCGTCGCTCGACCTCGATGGAGGCGCGCTCCATTGTTCCCGGATTCAAGTCGTAGATCGCCACAGACCAACCGGCGGATGCGCACAACGCCGCCCACCCCACCCCGATGTCGCCGGCACCGATCACGGCGACCTTGCGCGGAATCGTCAGACCAGCGCCTCCTCGGCTTGTGGCGTGTTCGGCGGGGCTCCCGACGGCAAGACGCGCTCGAAGAGCAGCCGCCGCACCGGCGAGGGATGGACCTCCATCGCAACGCGCACGAACGAGCCCTTGGGATCGAGCTTCGTGCGCCCGCGGCTCTGCCCATCGCCCAGATCGACCGCAATGCGCAGGTCGCTGAAGGTGAGGACATCCGGCTGCAACAGATAGGCGATCGCGAGGACGTCGTTCACGACGGCGCCATCGAGCCCTTCCTGCTTGCGGTGGAACTCGACGTAGAATCGCAGCGCGTCGTGCAGCCAGGCAGAGCTGTGCGCGAGCCGATCGACTTCGCTGCCTTTCACGATGAGCTTGCGCGTGACGTCGAGGCCGATCATCTCGGTGGGGATCTCAGCCGCCAGCACCGTCTCCAGCGCTTCGGGGTCACACCAGGCGTTGAACTCGGCAAAGCGCGTCTGATTTCCCGCCGCCTCGACGTTGCCGATCATCGCGACGTGGCGGCTGACCTTCTCGTGGACCAGGTCGGGATTGGCCCGGAGCGCGAGCGCGAAGCTCGTGACCGGACCCAATGTTACCAGCGTGACGGGTTCCGGTTGCGCTTCGAGCAGCCGCTCGAGCGGCCGCACAAAATCGAGAATCACTCCAGCCGGCGGCAGCTCGGCATAGCCGAGCCCCGAGGGCCCGTGCGTATCGGCGGCGACTTCGAGCTGGCGTCTGAGTGGTCGCCGAGCGCCGATGCCGATCGGCACGCGACGATTGTTCAGCCGGCGCAGGATCTCGACGCAATTGCGGTAGGCATTCTCGACGATCGTGTTCCCATAGGAGATCGAGATCGCGCGCACGTCGAGCTCGGGGGAGTTGAGCGCCAGCATGAGCGCCAGGCAATCGTCGATGCCTGGGTCGGTATCGATGATGATGGGGAGCGGGTAGCCGGGAGCAGGGAGCGGGTCAGACACCCTCTAGGTTAGGAGTTTCATTTCGGAAGTGCAAACGCGATGATGGCGTCGCCGGTCCCAAAGGGGCCCCCGCCACCGGCCGCGATGACCACGAACTGCCTCCCGCCGGCCTCGTAGGTCATCGGCGTGGCACGTGCGCCCGCAGGCAAGTCCGTCTTCCAGAGCTCACGCCCCGTCTCGACGTCGAATCCGCGGATCGCGCGGTCGAGCGTCGCCCCAATGAAGACGAGTCCGCCCGCCGTGACGATCGGACCGCCAAGATTCGGGGAGCCCGGAAACCCGCCCATCGTGCCCAGGGGAACGTTCCAGACGATCGCGCCCGTAGTGAGGCTGACCGCCACCAGGGAGCCGAACGGTGGCTTGATGCAGGGCAAGCCTGTGGGACCGAGGATCAAGCGGCGGCGCATGATGTACGGCGTGCCGCGCATCCGTGTGTACTCGAAGTCGGTCAGCCCGCGCTGGGCGTCGGCGGCCCGCATGCTGTCGCGGTTGAATCCCTCCGCCCGGAACAGCTGGACCATCGCCGGTAGGCGATTCACCGGGATGATCGCAAGTGATCTGCTTTCATCTATGGCGACGCCGCCCCAGGCGGCGCCGCCGATGTTGCCGGGCACGACGAGCGTGCCCTCCAGCGAGGGCGGGGTGAACGGCCCGTCGTTGCGCAGCGTGCCGAGCAGCTCGCGGCAGGCCGCCTCGGCTTCGGGGGTCGGTCCCCAGGCATCCGCGGCGGAGTACGCGAGCGGGGACAGCGGCGGCGTAACCACCGTAAACGGTTGTGTTTGCGAGGCCACCTCACCGGGCACGCTGCTCGCCGGCACAGGACGCTCTTCGACCGCAAAGACCGGTTTCCCGGTTGTGCGGTCGAGCACGTACATCATTCCCGTCTTTGGCACCTGGATGACGACGGGAATCTTCGCGCCACGTATTGTCGCCGTGGCCAGAGCGGGCGGAGCCGCGTTGTCGTAGTCCCAGATGTCGTGGTGCGAGGTCTGAAAGTGCCACACCACTTTGCCGGTTGACGCGCGCAGTGCCACGATCGAGTTGGCGTAGCGATTCTCCCCTAGCCGCATGCCGCCGAAATAATCGGGCGCGGGACTCGAGGTGGGTAGGAAGACCAAGTCCCGCTCAGGGTCTGCCGCCATCACGGACCACACGTTACCGCCGCCGGTGCGCGGCGCGCTCCAGCGTTCCCACGTCTTGAAAGCGGGATCCGTCGAATCTTGCGGGATGGGATCGAACGACCATTTGAGCGCGCCGGTTCGCGCGTCCCACGCGCGCACCTCGCCGCTCGCGGGGGCGAGATTGGTGTTGTCCGCGACTGCGGAACCGGTGATGATGAGGTCTCCCACGATCGCCGGCGGCGAGGTCACCTCGTAGAACGCGAACTCGTCGGGGGCCACCCGGAGTCCCCTCCGCAGGTCTACGACGCCACCGGAGCCAAACCCCGCGCACGGCTTTCCAGTCGCGGCATCCAGGGAGAGCAGTCGAGCATCGATCGTGGTTGCGACGACGCGGCGGGCGCACGCCGTTCCTGAACCTGCCCGGCTGTCGCGCCAGAAGCTCACGCCGCGGCTCGCGAAGTCGCCGTACCCGCGATGCGGGTTGACTCCCGCATCGTAGCGCCAGCGCTCGGTACCGGTCGCCGGATCGAGCGCCGCCACGATCCCCGTGGGGGTGATCACGTACATCGTGCCATCCACGACGATCGGAGTGACCTCGAGCGCGGGTGGGCGCGACAGGCTCGACAGGTCGGGGATGCCGGCGTGATAGGTCCAGGCGACCTGGAGCTGTGCAACGTTGGAGCGCGTGATTTGCGTGAGCGGCGAGAACCGGGCCCCACCAGGGTCGCGGCCGTAGACGGGCCAGTCACCGGGGAGCTGGAGACTGAGGACCATGAGGAGTGGCAGCATCATTGACGCCTGATCGTGACGGTGAGCACGCGTCCATCGCGAGAAACGTCTGCCTTCGCCGCGCGCAATGAGACAACTGGGGAATCTATGCTCACGTTGCCCTCGGGACCGTTGGAGACCTTCACGGTTGAATCAGCACCGACGACGGCGCGCAAGACCTGCGCATTTCCATCGTACACGACGGGCGTGTTGAACGTCGCCTGGAGCGCGGCTCCCGCGCACACCTGTACCCAGCGCGTATGCAGCTGTACGCCCGGCTCCACTTGCAGGAGATTCTGCGGATCGAGGCCGCACAGGCCGATGTAGCGGCCTTCGGTGGTGACGACGAGCTGAACGCCGGGGGCGGCGAGGATGCTGTCAACTTGAGCCTTACGGATTGTCTTCAGCCGGCCCACCTGAGAATCCGCGGCGGTCCGCAGATTTGCCATCACAAAAGTCGATTCCGCCTGCCGGCGGAGCGCCAGTTCCTGCGCGCGAAAGCCTGACGCTTCCGCCAGCGCGTCTTGCACCGTCAGATTCTGCTCGACGAGGCGCGTCTTCCAACGAGGCCCCTCGAGGGCGTCGAGCAATAACCCGAGCGCCGGTCCGGTCGCGTAAAAGCGGAGCCGAATCGAGTTGGTGACGTCTTCCGTGAGCTTATGGAGACCGGTCCGTTTCCCTGTCGCGAGCTGCGCCGCGCTCGGGCGATCGGGGAAGTCGCGCTGCCGTGCCGCGAGCTGCACCGAGCGGACCAGAGTGTATTCTGCCAGACCTTCATTCAACTCGGCGAGCTGCTCGAACTCCGCGAGCTCGGCACCGAGTGTCCGATGGCGCGATTCGCGCACCGCGAGGAACTGACGGGCGAGCGTGCGCTTACGCTCCTTGGTCGTTGCCTGCTCCGCGGCTTCCAGAATCCGGCCCTCCAGCGCCATACCTGCTTCATTCTGCGGATCGAACACGGGATAGCTGGTGACGAGAAAGGCGTTCTCCTGCTGGCCGAATCTCCGACCCTGCTTCTTGACCGCCGCCTCGAACACATGAAACGCCTCGTGCATCGTGAGGCCGACGAGCGAGGCCAGGCTCAGCGAATCGTTCACCACGACTTGCGCGGTGGGACGGCCGGCGAGCTGCGTGCCGGTGCTGGCGGCGCCGGGATCGGCGGACGATTTCCAGCCGGACCCTGGCAGTCCCTCGATAGGCAGGAAGCCCGGCGGCAGGGGCGGGGCGGGGGGGGCATCACGCCAGCCGAGCAGCAGCGTGCCCCCCCCTTCGCCACGGACCACGTAGAGCACGGGAATCGTATCGGGGCGGAAGCCGGGCCAGATGGAGTCGCCCATCTCGCGCGTAAGGCGCGCGACCCAGTCATGCGCGGTTACGATTTTGGAGGTCGTCGGGGGTGGCCCCTGGAGCAGCATTGTCAGAAGTAGCACCAAGGATTTCTCTCTCCGTCAGGGAGTAGCAAGCTCACTGGAAATGAGCGCGCGCAAATGGCGGAACTCGTCCTCGCCGCCGAATCCAAAGACGCGCTCGATGACGCGGCCGTTCCGATCGATCAGCACCGAATACGGCAGGCCGCGATAATGATACGTGGCCTTCATGCGACCGCCGCCCACGAGAATCGGAAACGGCGGATGGAATTCGCGCACAAACGCGCGCATCTTGCCGTCGCTGACGTCATCCGAGATTGCCGCAATCGCGAATCCGCGGGCGGCGTAGTCCTTGTACAGCTCAGCCATGTGCGGAAACTCCTCGCGACAGGGCTCGCACCACGACGCCCAGAAGTTCACCAGCGTCACCTTGCCGCGATAGTCCGCGAGGCGAACGGGCTTCCCTGACAAATCGGGCAGTGCGAACGCCGGCGCAAACGGCTCGCGGCCGAGCGTCGGGGTCTGGGCGAGCAGCGCGGCGGGATCGAGCACGCGAATCTGGCCGCGGCGATTGACCGCGATGGCCGTGGCGGGGGTGCCGAGCTGGCGACTCGACATGATCTCACCCGTTTCAGGGTTCAGGACGTCCAGGCGCAGCCTGGTGGCCGCCGAATCGGCGCCGCCAAGCACATAGAGTCGCCCGTCCGGTCCGAAGGTCATCGCGATGTTGATGAGCGCATGAGCGACGCGCCGCTCCTTGCCCGTCAAAAACTGCGGGTCCCGCTCGGTCGGGATCATGCCGCGTGAGCTGCGCCAGACCGTTGACCCCGCGGCATCGAGCCGCAGGATCTCGTCGCGGACCAGCGGCGCGAAGTAGACGCGGTCATCCGAGACCGCGACCGCACCGGCATTAACGAGCTGCGCGAGGTAAGGAATCTCAGGTATGTAGGTGATCCCGATGCCGCGGCCGGGGCGGCCCAGCGTATCGAGCTCCCACAAGAGGGGAGCGCTGCCGTCCTCCGCGACGAACTGTACGAAGTAGGGGGAACGCGCCGCCACGATGCGCGCGCCGTCCGTCGCGTACAGCGCAGCCGGGAACGGGCTCTCCCACTCGCGCACCGGTGTCCCAGCGCTGTCGAAGACCACTCCCTCGCCCGTGCGCTCGGTGACCAGCAGGCGGTCTTGCGGGTAGCGGGCGACGGCAACGGGACTCGAGAGCCGCGGATCCGTAATTGTCTTGATGACATGCAGATCGCCATCGAACGCCACGAGACGGCTGTGTGCTGCATCGGGAGCCCACGACACGCGCCCGAGTCGCGCCGCGGGAGATCGGCCGAGGAATAGCAACGTGTAGCCTTTGTCGGCCACAGGCTGGCAGGCGGGGGGCATTCGCGACTGCAAGAAGAAACACGAACCAGCGCATTCGCAACGTATATTTGCCGCCATGAATGGCGACTATCGCGGGCTGATCGATTCGTTCGGTAAAGGATGGGAGCGGGGGGACGTGGACGCGATCGCGTCGGTGTTCACCGAAGACGCGGTGTTCCTCGAGACGCCGTTCAGCCAGCCCGACCGCGGGCTCACGGCGATTCGCGAGTACTGGAAGGATATCCCGCTGCACCAGGCCGAAACGCACTTCTCCTCCGGCGAGATCTATTCGGCGGGGCCGTGGTTCGCGACGGAATTTCGCTGCACGTTCCGCCGCCGCAGGACGGGCGAGCAGATCGATGCGCGCGGGGCAATCTTCTGTGAGACGAAGGACGGCAAGATCAGCGAGATGAGGATGTACTGGCACCGGTATGCGGGAGGTCGAGAAGAACCGAAAGCTTAGGACAGGCAAAGGCTAGACGTACAGACGCACAGCGGGTTGTAGTTAGCAGGTTTTCGGACAAGCCTCACTTCCCGAGGTCGTGGGCGTACTGAAGCGCCAACTCCATCAGCTCTGCACTCCGCAGTCCACCACGCATCGCCACATCGACCGCATCATCCTGTTCCATCTTCTTGTCGATCATCAAGTAGGGAATCAGTGCGGCTGATGTCCGATTCCCGCTGGAGCAGTGCATCAGGGCTTTCTTACCCGCAAGCTTTTTCAGCGTCTCGTGCATCTGGTTCATCGTCTGGACCGTGACAGCACCATGGACAATCGGCAAGCTGATGTACTCGAGGCCAAGCGCGCGGGTGACGGCAGGCTCGTCGAAGGGTCGAGGCTCCATGGGGTCGCGGTTGTCGAGGATGACCTGGCCGCCTGCGGCCTTGAAGGCTTTGAGCTGCTGCTCGGTCGGCTGGCCGCCAGTGATCCAGCCTGCCACGGGCTCTGATTCGTTGGGGAGGCCGATCAGGGCAGCCATCCACCGGTAAACCCGGCCCGCTGCAGCCCGCGAATGACGTGGGCGTTGCTCCGCATCACGCGCCAGACGAAATCAGTCCGATAGTTCTCGATCATCGCCAGGATCGGCCCCTGATCGATGCCGAGGTAATCGACGTCGAACCAGCCGAGGCTTGGGTCGACGGTCCCGGCTTCCTGCTGGCCGGCGGCGGTGAATGTCGGATTGAATGCGTCGAGGAACCCGTAGGTCGAGAAGAGCTTATCGCCGTACGTCGTGCGCATCGCCAGCAGCGCGGGGATCGTGACCTCGGGCGCAAACGGGACGGCGCCGCCGACCGCAGTGGGGGCGATAGTGCCGTCGTCGGGCTCTTCGAGGGATGAGACACCGCGCGCCATGTAGGTGTGGAACTGCCGGCTCCGCCCCGCGATCGTGAGCGTCTTGCTCGCCGGTCCGTCGCACGCGGTCAGTCCCCAGACGTTGGCGTTATAGCCGCTCCAGCCGCCGGGATTCGCGATGGCGTAGGCGCGCTGCGCCAGCGTCGCGCGGCGCGAGTTCTCGAAGTAATCGATGCCGTGGCCCTTGATGTACGCATCCTGGATGCCGCGGAAGTCGATCCAGACGTGCGAGTACTCGTGCCCGAACAGCGGCGCGAACTGGACGAACGTCTGGCCACGGTAGGTCGCCCACTGATAGCCGCTGACCCACTTGCTCCACGTCGTGGAATCGGCCGGATGGGTGGGCGAGCCGAGGGCGAGGATGTTGAGGATCATCGCCTCGTTGTAGCCGATCCAGTCGGCGTTGATGAAGCCGCTCTCCGGATGCCAACCCATGCTCACCGCGGGGGGACGCGCCTGCGCCCATTGCCAGTCGACGCGGTAATAAATCGAATCGGCGAGCGCGCGGATCTGCTTTTCGGTCGTGTCGCTGCCGGTGTAATACGATTGCGCGAACAGAATCCCCGCGAGCAGCAGCGACGTGTCGATGGTCGACAGCTCGACCGTCTGGAACCGATAGCCGGTCGACATGTCGAGGAAGTGATAGAAGAAGCCGTGGTAGCCGGTGATGTTGGTGCCGGCGGAGTCCTGCGGTGCGGTCCAGAAGAAACGCAAGGTCGCGAGCGTTCGATCAGCGGCCTGCGTGCGTGTGATCCAGCCGTGCTCGACGCCTATCGGGTACGCGGTCAGCGCGAAGCCGACGGCAGCAATGCTCGAGAACGAGGGCGTCGGCGCGCGGTCCGGGGTGAGCCCATTCGCCGCGGGGGTCAGGTCCCAGAAATAGTTGAAGGTGCGGTGCTGCAGCGTGTCGAGGAACGCGGCCGTATCGGGCGGGACGCCCGGGCCCCCGGAGTTACTCGAACAGCCTCCGAGGGCCAGGGCGAAGACAACGGCTATGAGACTGCGGCGTTCGGTCAGAACGTGTACTCGGCGCCGATCTGCAACCGGCGTGGATCACTGACTACACAGTTGGGCGTTACACCACCATTCGTACACCCAAAGTTCTGATAATTGAACGCATTGAACAGATCTGCCGTTACACCAACCCGCCCGCCGGAGAATGCCGGGAAGTCTTTCCGCAGACGGAGATCGAGATTGCGATAACCCCAGGCGCCGGGCACGAGTGGGAACGTGCCTTGTGGCAGTGTTACGGCCCCGGGTTTGTAATTCCGTGGGTCAAATCGTCCGGAGACGTCCTGACGTGGTCCACTCCCCAACGTGAGTAAGCCACTGAATAGCATGTCCGCAACCGGCACGTCCATTACCCAATTCGCGACGACACGGCTTTGCTCGTCGTTCACCGGGTGCTTCACGATCACGTTGGTCCCCGGGAAAGCGAACTGATCGTTCGGGAAATCGATTCCTTCAATCGATCGCTTCGCGTTTGAGTACGTCAGACCTCCGCCCCATCCCCAGTTTCCACTTCGCCGATATGCGCGCGTCACCTGCACCTGGAGAGCGTCGTACCATGTGTTGCCGCTGTGCGTGGCATAGAGAATGTTGCTGAAACCGTGGAAGGGCGACCGGGAAAAATCACAGCATGCGCTGCTATCGGTGCCGAAGTTGTTCCACTTAATGTTCGCCCAGTTGAACACGAGCTGGTCGTACCCTTTCACATTCGTGTACGCTACCGAGGCAACGACACTTCCGAAGGCATGCCGGATGCCAACGTTCCATTGGTTCGATTTCGGGGCCTTCGCGTGATTCGGAATCAACCACACTTCGCCAAGGCTACCCGGTGATCCGGTGACGAGTGGAGCCAGGACACTCGTGTCGGTCGTGAGATAGCTGTTGTTCCAAGCGACTTCGTTGGCGCCAGGGGTGGAGTCGGGGTGTGCGAAGAAAACTGTATAGGACGGGCGCTGGAGCTTGAGCGTTTCGTCGACCGACATGTCGAACAACGAGCGGTCGTAGAAAATTCCCCAGCCTCCGAACACAGCCGTCTTGTCCTCGTTGTCCAGCGAGTAAGAGAATCCCAGTCGCGGTTGGAACGCGCCGCTGAACCGTTCGCGCTGGCTTCCGTTCGTGAAGTACTCGAGCGTATCGATAGGGAAGAAGAGCTGGCTATTGTATAGCCTTATCGTGTCCCGGACCGCTTGGGGCGTGACGTAATCGTAGTTCATCATGTGCGTCTCATAGTCCCAGCGCACACCGAGATTCAAGGTCAACCGCCGCACCGGGCTCCAATCGTCCTGCAGATAGGCGCCGATCTGCTTGTTGTCCGCTTTGAGCCCGGGGTTCCCGTATTGCCACGTCATCTGATACGGGCTCTGATAGTCGTAGGCGAGCGTGTCTCCATTGCGGACGAGCGTATCGGTGTAGAAAAAGTGGGGTGTCTCGTCGTTCCGTTTGATGATGTCGTAGTTCAACATGTCTACGGTAACACCAGCCTTCAAAACGTGGCTGCCATTGCCGAGTCCGGTGTAGGTCACGTCATCGCGGAAGCCGAGGCGCTTCTGGGTGAAGTCTTGAATACTGAGGAAGCTGCCGATTCTTCCAAATGAGGTGCAGCAGCTGCTGGCTGAGCCGTTTTGGAACTCACGGGACGGCAAATTGCTGATGTCAGGTGATGGATTACGTTTGAAATTCTGGAACGTGACATTCGCTTCGTTCAGCCACTCGCCGCTGAAAAAGCTGTGTTTCAGAATCCCGAGGCCGATGTCCTGGCGATAATTCACCGCGGCCTGCGCGGCGACTTGCCCGCCAAAATCACGGACGTCGGTCTCATGCCGGTTGTTGAAGCTCAGCTCCAGAGACGAGTGATCGTCGAGGGCGTAGTTCAGCTTTCCGAACAGCAGCGTCTCGCGGAACGGCGAGGTGAAGTTTCCGTTGTACTGCGTCAGGTTGACCGTATCGAGCCCAGCGAAGCCGGTGGGCGCCGTGATCCTCACCTCGTTCGAGCGGTTCTGATAGTTCCCCTCATACGACCCAAAGAAGAACAGCCGATTATGGATGAGCGGGCCGCCGAGGCTCAGGCTAGTGACGTAACGGGTGAAGTCGGGCTTCGTGAACGCCGGGTTATTCTTTTTCTGCTCGATCTGGAAGGTGTCGAGCGTAACGAGATCCTTGCTTTGATAGCCAAATAAAGCGTTGCCGGACCAGGTATTGCCGCCTGAGCGCGTCGTCGCGGTGATGATCGCGCTCGATGCTTTCTGATACTCGGCCTTGAAGTTCTGAGTGATGACGCGGTACTCCTGGATCGCGTTCCGCGGGAATGGATTGCCGCGACTGGCGTCCTGTCCCGCGACGCCGCCACCGGTCAGGTCATTCTTGAGGCTCGAGCCGTCGACGAACACGTTCGACTGGTTTGGACTGGCGCCACCCGCGCTGAACGTGCGAAAACCGGTCGAGTTCAGCCGGTCCTCGGAGACGGTCACCCCGGGTGCCAGCGACGCGAGGTCGAGGAAGTTTCGATTCACCGTCGGCAGCTGCTCGATTTGTCGCGACGTTACGTTGGTGGCTACCTCTGACGTGCGCATCTCGATGGCCGGCGCGCTCTCCACGGTCACGGCCTCCAGCTCAATGGCACCAGCTTGGACCGTGAAATCCGCCAGCATTGTCGCGCCAATCTGCACAGTGACCGGGCGACGCTGCGGCGTGAAACCGATCTTGCGAACGGACAGGTCATAATCGCCAGGAACAAGACCAGGCAGGATGTACGATCCATCGGAGTGCGATGTCGCGCTTCTCACGACTCCCGTCGTGATCTGGCGCGCTTGGACGTCGGCATCCGCAACTGGTGTTCCGCTCTGATCCTTCACATAGCCGCGAACGGTTCCGGTAGTGGTCTGTGCATTGAGCGACGGGGTAAAGGCGAGGAGGGCGAAACCAATGATCCACATCGAACGATGGCGAGACATTGCACGGTCTCCATGAAAATGAGGTCAAGGCGGTAACTTGCGCAGAGCGCCCGGGAAAGCGCTAGACCTTCGCGCCGTCCCGTTTTGCGCCGTAACTTCAAGGTCCATTTCTCTCGCGCCGGAGCCTCGTTCATGCTGCGCGTACGCAACGCTCTTTTCCTGACCGTCCTGCTGGCCGCCCCCGCCTCGACCCCCGCGGCCGCACAGAATCTGGACTCCCTGCTTGCCCGCATGACCCTCGAAGAAAAACTCGGGCAGCTGAACCTGCTCTCGGCGGACGGCAGCGCATCGCCACAGCAGCAGCAGCTCGTGCGAGCCGGCAAGCTCGGCGGCCTGTTCAACGTCATCGGCGCCGAGAACACGACGCCGGTGCAGCGCATCGCCGTCACCGAATCGCGGCTCAAGATCCCGTTGCTCTTCGGGCTCGACGTAATCCACGGGTATCGCACGATCTTCCCGATCCCGCTCGGCGAAGCGGGTACGTTCGACCCTGAAGCCGCCGAAGCGACGGCCCGCGCGGCGGGACAGGAAGCGGCCGCGTTCGGCATCAACTGGACCTACGCGCCCATGGTAGACATCGCGCGCGACCCGCGCTGGGGCCGGATCGCCGAGGGCGCGGGTGAGGATCCGTATCTGGGATCGCTCATGGCCGCGGCGCGGGTGCGCGGCTTTCAGCAGACGATCTTTGCCACCGCCAAGCACTTTGCCGGCTACGGCGCAGCGGAGGCGGGGCGCGAGTACAACGAGACCGAGATTTCCGAGCGCACGATGCGCGAGGTGTACCTGCCGCCGTTCAAGGCGGCGGTCGATGCCGGCGTCGCGAGTCTCATGTCCGCGTTCAACGACATTGCCGGCGTCCCCGCCTCGGGCAACGCCTGGCTCACCAACACGGTGCTCCGGCGCGAGTGGAAATTCCCCGGCTTCGTGGTGAGCGACTGGACGTCGGTCGCCGAGCTCATCAACCACGGCGTGGCGGGTTCACAGGCGGAGGCGGGACGGCGCGCGCTCACCGCCGGTGTCGACATGGACATGCAAAGCGGCATCTACGTCGATTCGCTCGCGGCGCTGGTGCGCAGCAACCGGATTCCGATGGCCGTGGTCGACTCCGCGGTGATGCGAATCCTGCGCGCGAAACTGCGACTCGGCCTCTTTCGCGATCCGTACCGGGCGCGCACCGCGCCGCCCGCTGCCGAGCTACGTGCCTTGGCCCGGCGGGTTGCGGGTGAAACGATTGTCTTGCTGAAGAACGAGGGCTCGCTCCTGCCGCTCGCCAAAGCGGGGGGAGCTGCGATCGCCGTCATCGGCCCGCTCGCCGACAACAAGGAAGAGCCACTCGGCCCCTGGCACACGATGGGCCGCGCCGAAGACGTTGTGACGCTGCTGCAAGGGATCAAGGCGAAAGTCCCGGCCGGCACGCAGGTGTCGTATGTGCAGGGAGCGGGTATCGAGGACACGGCGACGGCCGGGTTTGCGGCCGCTGTCGCCGCCGCGAAGCAGGCGAAGGTGGCGATCCTGGTCCTGGGCGAGCGCGGCGACATGAGCGGCGAAGCCGCAAGCCGCTCGTCGATCGGGTTACCGGGTGTACAGGAACAGCTCCTCGAGGCAGTCGCGGCGACCGGCACACCAGTCGTGCTGGTTCTCATGAACGGCCGGCCGCTGACCTTCGAATGGGCGGCGGAGCACGTCCCGGCGATCGTCGAGACGTGGTTCCTGGGAGTTGAGGCGGGGAATGCCACCGCCGACGTGCTGTTCGGCGACGTGAATCCGAGCGGCCGGCTACCCGTCACGTTCCCCCGCGCGCTGGGCCAGGTCCCTCTGTACTACAATCACCGCAACACCGGCCGGCCGCCCGCGGACATCAAATGGACGTCCCGGTACATCGATGTTCCGGTCACACCGCGCTATCCGTTCGGCTACGGGCTCTCGTACACGACATTTGCCTATCGCGATCTCAACGTCGCGAACGCTCGCATCAGGGCGACCGACACGCTGGCGGTCAGCGTGACGGTGGCGAACAGCGGATCACGCGAGGGGACGGAAGTCGTGCAGCTCTACGTGCGCGACGAAGTCGGAAGCGTAGCCCGGCCGGTGCGGGAGCTGAAGGCATTCCAGCGTGTCACGCTGAAGCCCGGTGAATCACGCACCGTCAATTTGCGTGTGGCGGCGCAGGCCCTGGCATTCTACGGCCTCGACATGAAGCGCGTCGTCGAGCCGGGGACATTCCGCGTCTACGTCGGTCCGAGCTCGGCGGAAGGTCTCGAGGGCCGCTTTGAGGTGGTCCAGTAGCATGATGCTCCTCCTGCTTGCGTTGCTGCAGGGATCCTCCCCACAGCAACGTGCCAACGTGTGCTACGAAGTTTTCGTGCGCTCGTTCTACGACAACAACGGCAACGGAATCGGGGATCTCCCCGGGCTGACGAAGAAGCTCGATTACATCGCCGGGTTAGGCGTCGACTGCATCTGGCTGATGCCGGTCGCGGAGTCGCCCAGCTATCACGGCTACGACGTTACCGACTACTACAAGATCGAGCCCGACTACGGGACGAAAGGGGATTTCAAGAACTTCGTCGCTGCGGCGCACCGGCGCCGCATCAAAGTGCTCGTCGATCTCGTGCTGAATCACACCTCGAGCCAGCATCCTTGGTTTCAAGAAGCGCTGCGCGATACGACGTCGACTCATCGCAGCTGGTTCCTGTGGTCCAAGACGCCAGGGAATAACTGGCACAAGTCGCCGGTGCGGGACGAGTACTACTACGGGCTGTTCTGGAGCGGGATGCCCGACCTGAACTACACCAATCCCGCCGTGCTCGCGGAGATGAAGAAGGTCGCGCGATTCTGGCTGAAGGACATGGGCGTCGATGGGTTCCGGCTCGATGCAGTGCGGCACCTGATAGAGCAAGGCGACCAGGTCTCGAACACGCCAGGAACACATGCCGTGCTGCGCGAATTTGGCGGCTACGTCCGCCAGGTCGCGCCCAAGTCATATACCATCGGCGAGGTGTGGGACAGCACCGGCGCGATTCTGTCGTACTATCCCGATCAGCTCGATGCGTATTTCGCCTTCCCCGTGTCGGAGGCATTGATCGACGCGGTGCGGTCACAGAAGGCGGGTGTGCTGCTGTCGACGGTCGTCCGCTTCCAGAGCGCGGAGCCGGCGTGGCGCTGGGCGCCATTCCAGCGCAATCACGACCAGACCCGCACGATGACCGGACTCGGCGGCGACTCCCTCGGTGCAAGACTCTCCGCCACGATCCTGCTGACACTCCCAGGATTGCCGTTTGTCTATTACGGCGAAGAGCTCGGGATGACGGGCGACAAGCCGGACGAGCGGCTGCGCACGCCGATGCAATGGGCTCTTGCTCCAGCCGCTGGCTTCACCCAGGGCAAGCCGTGGGAAGCGCTGCAGCCTGATTCATTCACCGCGAACGTCGCCGTCGAGGATCGCGATACGACGTCGCTGCTGAATCTGTATCGGCGGCTGATTCATGTGCGCGAAACGAGCGGCGCGTTGCGCAATGGGATTCTCGTCCTGCTCGAGACCGGCAACGACGCCGTGGTTGCCTATGTGCGCAAGGACTCAACGCGCGTGGCGCTCGTGCTGGCCAATCTGGGAAGCACGCGCGCCGAGAATATCTCGTTGAGCTCGCCGGACGGGGCCGCAGAGCCCGGGCGATACGCGTTGCGCAATCTGCTCGGGGGGCCATCGGCGCAAACGCTGGTCGTCGGCGACGATGGCAGAATCACGGATTACCTGCCGCTCCCTGCGCTCTCCCCTCGACAAGCCTACGTCTTCGAGCTGGTGCGCTAATGGAACGCATACACCTCGGCGGCATCGACTACACGCTGCTCATCATCTATTTCGTCTTCGTGCTCGGCATCGGCTGGGCACTGAGACGCTTCGTTCGTAGCAGCGAAGACTTCTTTCTCTCAGGCCGGTCGATCCCCGCGTGGATCGCCGGCCTCGCGTTTATCTCCGCGAATCTCGGCGCGCAGGAAGTGATCGGGATGGCCGCGTCAGGTGCCAAGTACGGCATCATGACGAGCCACTTCTACTGGGTCGGCGCGATGCCGGCGATGGTGTTCATCGGCCTGTTCATGATGCCGTTCTATTACGGCTCGCGCGCGCGCTCGGTCCCTGAATACTTGAAGCTGCGCTTCGACGAGAAGACGCGAGGACTCAACGCCATCACGTTCGCGTGGATGACGATCTTCTCGTCCGGGATCTCGATGTACGCGCTGGCCAAGCTGCTGGAGCTGATCCTCGGCTGGAGCTTCCACGGCAGCATCATCCTGACGGGCGTCATCGTACTCATCTACATCTTCATGGGCGGGCTGACGTCCGCGATTTACAACGAGGTCCTGCAGTTCTTCCTGATCGTGCTCGGCTTCCTGCCCCTGGTGCTGCTCGGTCTCAAGGACATCGGCGGGTGGCACGGCCTGACCAGCAAGCTCGCGGTCGTGGCCACCAACGCCGGATTCGAGCCCGGCGCGTGGTCGCATTCCTGGAAGTACACGGACGCGCCGACGCACAATCCGATGGGCATCGAGTGGTTCGGCCTGGTGATGGGACTCGGGTTCGCGCTGTCGTTCGGCTACTGGTGTACCGACTTCCTGGTCGTGCAGCGTGCCATGGCGGCGGGATCGATGACCGCCGCGCGGCGCACACCGTTGATCGCGGCAATTCCCAAGATGCTGATGCCGGCGCTGGTCATTCTGCCCGGGATGCTGGCCATCGGCATGCATGCGACGCGCGGCGGATTCTTGCCGATCGGCAGCGACGGTCAACCGAATTACAACCTGGCGATTCCCATGATGCTGGCGCATTACCTGCCGACCGGGCTGCTGGGGCTGGGCCTTACCGCCCTGATGGCTTCGTTCATGTCCGGTATGGCGGGGAATGTCACCGCGTTCAACACCGTCTGGACCTACGACATCTACCAGACCTACATCAAGCCGGGCCAGACCGACTCGCATTACCTGCGGATGGGGCATGCGGCGACGGTGTTCGGCATCATGGCCAGCGTGGTCGCCGCGTACGCCGCGACGCGGTTCAACAACATCCTCGACATGCTGCAGCTCGTGTTCTCGTTCGTGAACGGCCCGCTGTTCGCGACCTTCCTGCTCGGCATGTTCTGGCGCCGCACCACGAGCAACGGCGCCTTCTACGGTTTGCTGACGGGGACGGTGGCCGCGGCGCTGCACTACGGCCTGACGCTGCCGCGCGGCGCGGTGCCGGGAATCAAGGGTGGCTTCCTGGGGACCGTGCTCCACGTGTATCCGAGCGAAATGGCGCTGAACTTCTGGACCGCGATCGTTGCGTGGTCGTTCTGCTTTGTGGCAACGCTCCTGATCTCGCTGCTTACGAAGCGCACCAAAACCGACGAGGAGCTGCGCGGCCTCGTGTACTCACTGACGCCGCGGCAGTCGGACGCCGCCATGGCATGGTACAAACGGCCGGTCACGCTCGCGGTGTTGATTCTGGTTGCCTCGACCATTCTCAACGTGATCTTCTGGTGAGCGCATGAGACTCGACCTGCGGATCCCGATCGGACTGATGTTTTCGCTATTCGGCGCGATTCTGACGGTGTACGGACTTGTCTCGAACCAGGCGATCTACGAGCGATCGCTGGGGATCAATGTGAATCTGTGGTGGGGGATCGTTCTCATCGCCTTCGGACTGACGATGCTCGGATTCAGTTTGCGGGGCGGACGGGGAGGGGGCGGGGGCTCCCAAACAGGAATGTGAGAGGATCCTCCAGCCGCGCGCGCCACGAGGCTTCATTGTGCGTCGCGTCGGGGTAACGCCGGATCACAAAGTCCGTTCCCTCTCTAAAACCCTGCTTCAATAGCCACTGGCGCACGATCTCGTGGCTCGGTGCATACGCCGAATCGAGCCCATGCCCGCCAAAATCGAACCAGTAACGCGTGCCCTTGGGTGCCAGTAGTCCGGCAGCGATGTCGCGCACGATGTACGCCGTCGTGTCGGGGTTTGCCACTTTCGGAACGTCCGTGAACAACTGCTGGACCACCGCCTGTGAGAGCGGGAAGTGCGTCGAGATGCAGCCGCAGGCGCCGAATGCCTCCGCGTGATGCGTGACGAGATAGAACGAGAGCAACCCGCCCATCGACGAGCCCATGACCGCCGTGTTCTGTGGGCCGGTCAAGGTGCGGAACGTCGCGTTGACGCGGGGCACCAGCTCCTCGATGAGAAAGCGCGCGTACTGCGGCGCGTCCCGCCAGGGTGAATACTCCGAGCCGCGCAGCGCGCTATTCCAGACGCCAACGACGATCACCGGCGGCATAGCGCCGCGCTTGACGAGCCGCATGATCGCTTCATCGACGCCCCAGTCGGTGCCGGTGCTCGCGATGCGTGGGTCGAAGAGATTCTGCCCGTCGTGCATGTAGAGCACGGGGTAGCGCGTGGTGCTCGTCGAGTCATAGCCGGGCGGCAGCCAGATCTCGACGAGGCGGTTCGGTCCGAGGAATTGCGAGTGCATATCGGGCCAGTAGACGAGGCGGCCGAGCACGCCGGAGCCACGCCAGTCGATCACGTACTCGCGCACGGGCTTCTTGAATTGCGCGATCTCGTGTGCGACGACGGTATCGCGGTTCAAAACCAGCCGATTGTTCGGCGGGACTGCTCCCGTGGCGTTCAGCGCTTCACGGTCCCAGTCGCCAAGGGTGAACTTGTATTCGAATGTGGTGCCTGCTGGCGCGCTGACCTGGACGCTACGATCACGCCCGGTGCCGCTGAGAGCCTGGCCGTCGGGGCGCCACGGCCCCAGCTCGCTCAGGTTACCGGCGACGTACACAGTCCCAATTCCCTCGGGGACGCGAACCTGCAAGGTCGTCTTCACGAGCCGTTCGCCGAATCGCAACGTGACGGATTCGACTTCGACACCCCGCCCCTCGTCGCGCCGCAGCGAGAGCTGCATTCGCTCGAGGTGGTCGAGCCGCAACCGGTCGCCGGTTCCCCCGCGGTCAGCGGCGGGACCCACCCAGTAATTCCATTCGCCCGGGAATCCCTGAGGGAGCAACACGCCGCGGCCGATCTTGAAATCCGAGAGCGGGATCGTCTGCTCGCTCCAGGTGCTGTCCACGACCAGCGGCGCCGTCCAGCTGGTTCCGTCGTCCTCCATGAGCGTGACATGGAGAGTCTGCTTGGCGCCGAGCCCGCGCAGACGCAGCCGCACTTCATTGGCGGCGGCGATGGTCTCCTGTCTCGCTGTCACGCGATCCTTGATGACGAGCGATGCGGTGTAGTCGGCGGGGCTCCAACCGCTGCTGTCGCGCGGGAGCTCGAGGTGCAGGACAGGCTGGCCAGTGAGAGGGGACATAAAAACGCGGAACAGTCCGCGTCGTCCGGCGTCACCGATGCGGGTGAACGTCAACTGCGGCGCATCGGTACCGGGATCAAACAAACGCAGCGCAGTACCTGAAGTAACGACGTCAAATCGCCACGGGCCGCGGTTGGTGTAATTCCAATCGGTTGGCTTGCCTGTCGTGGCGGCGGGGAACGTTACGGCGCTGTCACCCCGGAATACCGTGACAACAAACTGATACGGCCCTTCGCGCAGCGTGGCCGCGGGGATTTTTGCGGCGTACTCATACGCCCCGACGGGTGATATCAAAGATTGTTGATATGAGGCGCTGCCCCCCCCTCCACCGCTGCCGACCGTCCGCCGGAAGAAAAGCGCGGCGGAATCGGGTTGCGTCCGATCGACGATCCGCACCCGGATTTCGGCGTCCCGGCCCGCGAGATACTGCGGCGCTGCCCGGGAAATCACTCGGAGTGGGACGGTATCGAGCGGTGGCGCGTGGTATTCCGTGAAGCCGATTTGCCCCAGGCGCGCCGGCATCTTTCCCAGGTCCACAGCGCCCGTCTTGCTCAAGACATAAACGCCGGGAGTGACGTTGAAGCGACCGTCGGTCGCGCGACTCGTCTCCTGATTGCCTGCGGTTACGGGCTGCGTCGTAAAGGCGCCGCCGAGGTCGGGCAGCGTGATCGTCATGGTCCGAACGCGGCTGATCGCCCGCGTGACGATCTTGTCGGTGCTCGGCGGCTCAAACGGATCAGCGATGGGAACCGCGTCGGGATAGACCTCGAGGCGCCAGACTCCCGGGCGGACCTTATCCAGGAAGTAGATCCCCGTTCCATCGTAGGTCACGGTTGACGACGAGCCGTGGCCATACACACGACGCAACGCCTTGGGTTCCGGCGGTTTGGCGGTGGTGTTGCTCGTGTACATGAAGGCGTCGCGCGCCACGAGCTCGCCGAGGTCGCCGTCGTAGGAGATGTGGAAGTCGCCGAAGCGGGTGTTGCCGGGGTAGGGCCCGTAATCCTTCATCCGCGGCAGCCGTCGCATCGCCTCGGCGGCTATCACCGCGCTCATCGCTTTCCGCGCCGTGTAGACCATGTTGAGGGCATGCGTCTGCCAACCGAGGTTGCGCGACGCGGTGCCGAGCATGTCGTAGGCGAACATCGCGGCGAACTGCGCACCCACCGTGCGGAAGGTGCGCGCCATCGCCGGATACATCGTCCCCGTGCGCAGATCGGGGCTGTCGAACTCGTACACGATCCGCGGCATGCGCGCGATCTCGGGGCGCAGCATGTCGGGGAACGCATCCGCGCCGCGAAGATAGTTGCCGGCCAGCTCATGACCCGAGTTCAGGCCGGTGGGATACCAGCCGAAGGTGACCCCCTGGGCCTTGGACTGGCGGATGGCTTCGCCGATGCGGAAGTCCTGGCTGACGTTGTAAAAGATCAACTTGGTGCAACCCGTGCTGCGAACCGCATCAGTGAGTGCATTGATGTAGCGAACAGAGCCAGCCAGATCCTCGGGATGATGCCACGGCTCATTCACCAACTCGATAAAC
The DNA here is from genome assembly GCA_963704805.1 of uncultured Gemmatimonadales bacterium. Classification (GTDB taxonomy): domain Bacteria; phylum Gemmatimonadota; class Gemmatimonadetes; order Gemmatimonadales; family GWC2-71-9; genus 20CM-2-65-7. The sequence goes on from CAVPHS010000001.1 coordinate 452,491, forward strand.
ACGATGGACGGCTCGTCCTTGAGCGCCACGTGCGTGTACGGATTCACGTGATTCAGGATCTGGCGCAGGTAGTTCACCTGGGCGGCGATCGCGCCCGAATCGGTGCCCATGCGCCCTTTGCCGTACCGCCGGCCAAAGCCCGGCGGTGACGTGTCCTGCAGCGCATCGGGCCAGTTGGAGCCGTAGAGCTGGATGGGACTGAACAGCATGTAGATGCCGCGCTCGCGCGCGCGGGCTACAAGATAGTCCAGGAGATCCAGGTGATCGTTCGCGATCAGGTTGCCGGCGCTGTCCGACGATTCCCAGTCTCCCCAAAACGTCAACCGCAACCCATCCCACCCCATGCGGGCGAACTGCGCCATGTCCTCATCGATCATCTTCTTGCGATCGCCGTGCACATAGCCGGCGGCGCGATAATCCGACGCCGTCGTCAGCACGTAATTCGCTCCGAAGAGCGCCACCTCTTGTTTGGTACTGCGCCAGCGCACCACGCCGCTCGAGTCGAGGAAGACGAGCTCCTGCTGGGCGTACGCGCGCGGCGCTACACCTGCGAGCGCGATGCAGAGTAGCGCGGACCTAACGCTCGCCAGGGTGATACTCCCGTTCCGTGTGCCCCGCGAGCTGGGGACGGTAGAAGTAGACGTCGCGCAGGTTGCCTGAGGTGTAGCGTTCGGCCTGGTCGTTGAAATGCGGCGAGCGGGGAGAGCCACTCTCTCCGCCCGCTGTGATCGCTTTCGCCCGCACGCTGTCCCCGAACTCCACCACTGCCACAAAGCTGTTGCCGCTCGTCCCGTACCACTTCCTGGTGTTGGGATAGGGCCGTGACCCGAACGCGGCAAGCGAGCCCCAGCCGCCCGCCGTGAAGGCAACGGGAATACTCGGCTGCGCATCGTCGAAATGCGGGGCGATGTCGTCGTTGATTCGCTGGAACCGGTTGATCGCGCCCCACGGCGTCTTCCACGTGCCGAACGTCGCAGACAGCGTGTCGACGGCGTCGGCCAGCGAGCCAAGCAGATCCGCGGGCCGGGCGCGAGAAGTCGCGACGTATTGCATCACCGAGAATCCGGCGGCGCGTGCATCGCGAAACACACGGCGGCCGACAAACCCACCCCAGTAGATGGCCAGTGAGGTCGGCACCGATTCCGCGCCCCAGCGGTAGTCCCACCCGCGCAGCGCCGCGATCGGCTCGGCGAGCTTGGTCTTGAGGCTGTCGGACGCAGCCTGATCGTAGGCCGACAGGAGCGGCGGGATCATGCGCTCGAAGGCGGGCAGGTAGCTGTCGAACGCGGCGTCCCGCAACGTGTTCATGGTCCAATCGGTCTTGCCGGCCAGGACGCGCAGCGCGTGGTAGCCGCGCGGACTCTCTTCAGTGCCGGTTTCGACATAGCGCGGAAAGCTCTCGCGCTTTGGGCTCGATCCTTCTCCGGCCGCCGACCAGGGCCAGTTATTGGAGTTGTAGACCCACCCGCTCGCGGGGTTCACGGCGTTCGGCGTTTCGTCGAATGAGAGCACGCCTTTGTAGGCCGTAGCGGGGTTGTTCCCGTCCACCGGCTGCGTCCAGTCGAAGCTCGTGTTACGCCGCGGGATGTAGTTGGAATGGAGGTACGCGATGTTGCCTTCAGCATCGGCGAAGATGGTGTTGTTGGACGAATTCGTGTGCAGATCCATGATCTTGCGGAACGCGGCAAGGTCCCGAGCCTTGGTGCGTGAGTATGACTGGATCAGCGCGTTCACGGGCTGCCACATCAGGCTGATGCTGACCAGCCGATTACCATCCTTGCGGATGACCGGCCCGTGCTGCGTGTAGTAGACGGTGAACGTCTTGCGAGCGAGGCCGCTGGCGGTCTTATACGGCACCGTGATCTTGCGGGACCCTTGCGGCTGGTTCTCCTGAAACTCGTCGATGTTGTCCACGCCGCTCGAGGTGTGCATCCAGCCGGCGGTGGCGTTGAAACCCTGGTAGATGAAGAACTGCCCCCACGTGACGGCGCCGTAGGCGTTGAGCCCCTCGTCGCTCACCATCTGCAGCTCGGAGCGGAAGTAAAACGACGTGTGGGGATTGATCCACAAGAGCGCGTGGTCATTGGCCGCCAGACGCGGCGCGATGGCGATGCCGTTCGACCCGGACGGATCCGGGTCGAAGTCTCCATCCTGAGTCTTGGGGCGAGGGGCGGCTGAATCACCGTAAAGGGCGGCGAGGTCCCGCACGTTGATGCGCTCGATATCCCCGCCGATGCTGCCTTCGGTGAACGACAGCGCCATCCACGGCTCGAAATGGGTGATGACTCGGGGCTTTACCTCGGGATGCTTATAGAGGAAGTAGTTCAGGCCGTCGGCGAAGGCGTCCATGAGGTGGCGCAACCAGACCGGACTCTGGGTGTACTGCGCGCGCAACGAATCGGGATCGACGAAGAGCTTTTGCCGCAGATCCTGAAACAGCACCGATTCGCCTTCGGTTTCGGCCAGGCGGCCCAACGAGTTCAGGTAGTTGGTCTCGATCCGGTTGAAGTCGTCTTCGGCTTGCGCGTACTCCATGCCGAAGACGGCGTCGGCATCGGTCTTCCCGTACACATGCGCGATGCCCCAGTCATCGCGGATGATGGTGACGTTCTGTGCCTGGCGCTCCCAGCGCGCGATATCCTGAGGCGAAGGCTGCTGGGTGAGGGCGACGAGCAGAAGGACGAGTGGAGTCATGGCACCGTGATGGTCATGGTCGCCTCTTTCAAACCGTCCGCGGCCGCGGTCACGCGCAGCGTCCCCCCGCCCCGGGGGCCGGCCGGCCGGAGGATCGCGAGCCCGCGTCCGTTGAACGCGCGGCGACTGGTGGATTGGTAGGGATCGTGATCCTGCAAATTTGCATTGTCGAGCGCGACGACTCTACCGCCGGAGACACTGAAGCGCACCACGTTGGCCGCGGTCGGCACGACCGTGCCGCTCGAGTCGACGATCAAGAAGCGGATCAGCGCGATGTCGCGTGAAGCTGCCTTGACCGTCTCGCTATCGGTGCACAACCGCAGCGCGACCGCCGGGCCGGCGGTGCGCACTTCCGTGGTCTGGCAGCTCGAGCCGTCACGCCGCTTCCCCACGGCACGGAGGACCCCCGGCTGATAAGGGACGTCCCAGCTCATGTGGAGATCGTTGGTCGTCGCCGTAACTCGCGGTAGCGCGTACGTATTCCATCCACCCGAGGTCCCCTGGGCTGGAAACTCGATGCGTTTTTCCCCCAGCGAGCGGCCGTTGAGGAATAACTCGACCGCGCTGCAATTGGTGTACGCCAACACCGGTATGGTTTGTCCCTCGCGACCCGGCCAGTTCCAATGCGGGAGGAGATGCAATACCGGGCGATCGGTCCAGAGGCTTTGATAGAGGAAGTAGGAATCCTTGGGGCGGCCGGTGATGTCGAGCACGCCCGAACCGAATCCCTTGAACGGCCACGTGCTCTCGCCCAGGTAGTCGACGCCCGTCCACATGAAGTCGCCGGCGAAATAGTCGCGCGTGGTGATCCACTTCCACAACCGTTCCACCTGCAGCATGCCGGTCGTATAGTTGGGCCGCGGCACCGCGGAATCGGTTCCTAGTGAGTAGCGCTCGTCGAAGCTCTGAAAGATCGATCCGCTCTCGGTGCCCACCAGCTTCCAGTCCGGATGATCGTGCCGGTCCTGCTCGGCAAAAATCTCGCGCCGTTCGTGCCAGCGGTCGACGTAGTTGTAGCCGACCACATCCAGGCCTGAGAGAAACGCCGCCAACGCCGGGTGGCCGTCGGCGTAGATCTGATCGTTGCCGGTCGTGACGGGGCGAGTGGGATCTTCGCGGTGGAAGACGTCCAGGAGCCGCCGCAGGACCTTCACCCCCGAGTCGGACGTCTGCTCGCCGATTTCGTTGCCGGCGCTCCACAGCACAATCGACGGATGGTTGCGGTCGCGCTGCACGAAGTCGGTCACGTCGCGCTCGCCCCACTCGGCGAAGTAGCGATGATAGCCCTCGGCCACCTTGCCAAACGTCCACTCGTCGAACGCCTCGGCCATGACGAGAAAACCCAGCCGATCGCACAGGTCGAGAAACTCCGGGGCAGGAGGATTGTGCGACGTCCGGATCGCGTTGGCGCCCATCGCCTTGAGCGCCTGCAACCGGCTCTCCCAGATCCGGAGCGGCACCGCGGCACCGACCGCACCGCCGTCGTGATGGAGATTGACGCCGTGCAGCTTGACCGGCCGGCCGTTCAGCAGGAAGCCGCGATCCTTATCGAACAGGGTGGTGCGAATGCCGAACGTCGTCCTCAGGGAATCGGTGATGCGGTTCCCTTCCAGAATGAGCGAGCGCAGAACATAGAGATTCGGCGCACCGACCGACCACAGCTCGGGAGCGCGAAGCTGGACTCGCTGCTCCACCTCGAGCTGTTGGCCGGCAGGAATCGCAAACGCCGAGTCCTTGCGCGCAACCTCGCGGCCCGCCGGATCGAGGATGACCGAGCGCAAGACGCCGCGGCGCTGAGCACCCCCCCCGTGGTGGTTCTCGAGTCGGGTGCGGGCCACGACGTCGGCGGTTGCCGAGTCCGCCGTGGGCGTGGTGACCGAGACTCCCCAGTGACCCACGTGCAGCGAGTCGACAAGTGTGAGCCAGACGTGGCGGTAGATCCCGCTTCCCGAATACCAGCGCGAGTTGGGTTGCGCCGAATTGTCGACTCGCACGGCAATGACGTTGGCGCCCCCCCCCGGGTGCAGATGCTTCGTGACGTCGTATGCGAAGCTGATGTAGCCGTAGGGTCGCCGTCCGACACTGACGCCGTTGACCCAGACGGCGCTGTTCATGTAGACGCCGTCGAATTCAAGCCACACTTCACGACCGCGGGCTGTGGCCGGGAGGGAAAGGGTCCGGCGGTACCAGCCGATACCGGTGGGGAAGTAGCCGACGCGGCCGGCGCCGGGGGCGTCCTGACGGGGGACTCCTTCCACACTCCAGTCGTGGGGCACATCGAGCTGGCGCCAGGCGTGATCATCGAAGCCCGGTTTCTCGGCGCCGCTCGGGTCGCCAAGAGTAAACCGCCAGGCCGAGTCGAGGGAGAGCCGCTGCCGCTGGGCGGCACCCGGTGCCGCCAAGATGAGCAGCAGGAGCGCTGCGCTACTGGCGTGTCGCAGTGTCGATAGCAATTGCGGATCTCGCCGAAAGAGTCAGGTGAACGGCGGCAGTGGAGTCGACGACGATCGTGGCTCCGGTAAGCAGGTCGAGGTACGTCCCTGCGGCCATGCCCGTCGCAATCGTCGTATCGACCGTCGCGGCCCCGTCATTGATCGCGACGAAGCCTTTGTTGCCACGCGAAAAGGCGATGGCGTCGCCGCCGTTGTCCCACCAGTGGTTGATGTCGCTCCCCGCAACGATGCGCCGGAAGCTCACCATGTTCCGGATGTACGGATCCCGATGCTCGCAGACCCACTGCCCGACCGTCGCGGTCTCGAGACTCGCCGCGCAGGAGACGGCCGTGGTCCAGCCGTTCGCATCGGACGGTGGCCCCATGGAGTTGCCCGCCGGGCAGTCGAACGCGTAGCTCGAGAGGATCGACGGATACCCATAAGGCTGCGCAAGCATCCAGACGTTCGCGAGGCGGAAGACATTGCCGTCGCGATAGCTGATGCCGCACTGGTGTTGGGTGTCGTGATTCTGCAGGAACACGACGGCTTTGTCCGAAGGGATCAGCCCCCACGCCTGCTCAGAGAACTGATTGCCGGGGGGGCCGTTGGGATTGAGCTGGGAGATGTGCTCACCATTGAGCTTGCGGAACTTGTTGCCGACGCCGACGAACGTGAATTCGGTAATGTCGGCGGCGCCGCCCGAGCCGTACCCCTCGCCGAAGTAGTCGCGGGGCGACAGGGCTTCGCCGGCGCCGCCGATGACTTCGAGGTAGACGTAGGGGTGTGGCAGACTTTCCACTTCCAGCGCGGTGTTCACGCGCCGCAGGATGTCGTCGAGCTCGACCTGCTGAATGTGCTTCGCCGCGTCGATCCGGAATCCTGCGACATGCGCCCGCGCTAGCCCGATGAGGTAGTCAGCTATCTTCTGCCGCACCGACGCCGCCCCGGTGTACAGATCGGGAAGCGAGAGCAGCTCGCAATCTTGCACGTTGGCCGCGCTCTGGTAGTTGTTCACCGCGCAGGGCGTGTGGAAGTCGGCCTCCGTATACAGGCCCGGGTAGTTGTACTTCGTGTAGGCCGTGCCGTTGCTCCCCACGCCGGGGCTCGGGTAGTTCGTCATGTGATTGATCACTGCATCGACGATGATGCCCACGCCCACCGCATTGCAGCGAACGATCATGTCCTGAAACTCGGCGCCAGTCCCAGAGCGGCTGCGCAGGACGCTGTAGCTCACCGGCTGATAGCGCTCGCTCCAGTCGTGGGTAGGCACGATGCTGTGCTCCTGCGGCGGCGAGATCTGCACCGCCGTGAAGCCGGCAGGGCCGAGCACGTTCTCGCACTCGTTGGCGATATCCGCCCACCTCCACTCAAACAGATGGACGAAGACGTCGCCCGCCGCCATGTGCCCGCTCGGCCGGTATGTGGGGGCGAGTGTGGGGCGCGGCGGTGGCGGCGGCCCTGGCGACGCTGAGGGAAGGTCCTTGTCGCAGGCCAGCGCGAAAAGTACGAGCCCCGCCGTGAGGGACATGCGCGACACGGCGGGGCTCGAAAACAACAGCGCTCCAGCCCTAGTAACCTGTGTTCTGGTGCAGGTTCGGGTTGGCGATCAGCTCGTTCGCCGGGAGCGGATAGAGATCGAACCCGGCCGGCAAAGCCTGTCCACCTACAATGCCGCCCTTCCAGGCCCAGAGATACGTGCCACTCGTGAAGACGCCGAACCGCACCAGATCGGTACGGCGGCTGGCCTCAAACATGAGCTCGCGGCCGCGCTCGGCGAGAATCGTATCCACCGGAGGCAGAGCGGCAAAGTTGGCGGACGTATTCCCGTAGGCGCGCTGCCGAATCAGGTTCAAGTAGTTCAGCGCGTTCGCCGCACTGCCGCCGCCACCTTGGATGTTGGCCTCCGCGTAGATCAGATAAGCGTCGGCGAGCCGGAAGATGGGGAAGTCAGTGTCGACCATGCCCGACTGCTGGCCGTTTGCCCCGCCCGACGTCTTGTTCGTGAACTTGGGCCCGGGGATACCGTGGTGGAAGTCGCCGATGGAGATCACCGAATCGGTCTGGCGGCTTATGCCCGTGGCAAGTGCCCAACCGCTGTCGACATCTTGCTGGACGGTCGTGTCGCCATGAGCGATGGCGCTGTCGGGAAGCCAGAAGGACGCGGCACGCCGGTCGCCGGCGGCGAAGCTCCGGAACGCCTGCTGCTTCATCCGATACCCACCCCAGCAGTAATCAACGCCATAGCTGCCTGCCGACATGGCGGCGCCGCACCCCGCGTGAATCAGGAAGGTCATCCCACCCCAGGTCTGCGTGTTCCCGCCATCCTGCGCCCCAACGAAGACGAGCTCGGGCGACGTGTTGTTGTCGGCCTGGAAGTTGTGGGCGAAGCTCGGATCGAGCGTGTAGCCGCCCGCGATCACCGCCGCCGCCTCGGTGACCGCTCCCGTGTAGTTCGCCGTGCCGCTGTAGACCTCGGCGTTCAGGTACAGCTTGGCAAGCAGCATGTGAGCGGCCGCCGGCGTCGCGCGACCGTAGGTGCTCGCGCCCGCCGCTGCCGGCAGATCTGCGATGATGGCATTGAGCTCGCTCACCACATAGGCATAGATGTCCGCGCGCTGCGCCTGCGCGGGCGGCGTCGCTCCCAACGGGTCGTTTTCCGTGACCATCGGGATGTTGCCGAACAGATCGATGCCGTGCCAGTAGCTCAGCGCCCGGAGGAACCGAGCCTCGGCGCGGTAGGTGTGCACGTTGGCGATGAGGGTCGGATCGTTCTGGCCACGCTCCGCCAGCTTCGCGTCGGTGCTCTGCCGGAGGAACTCGTTCACCAGCATGACCTGGTAGAACACGCGATAGTACATCGCGTTGACCATGCTGTTGCTCGCGCCCCAGGTCCCCGTGTTCAGGGACGGCAGACCGGGATCGTTCCAGCCGATGACGGCTTCGTCGGTCGGCATCTCCTGGAGATACCAGTACAGGCGCAGGTACTCGCCGAATCCTTCATCGATGCCCTGGATGTCGGGATTACCGTCGGGCCCCCGCTGTCCGGTGACGATCAAACCACCATAGATCTTCGCGAGGAACGCCTTATAGGAGTTCGGGTCGTTGAAGATGTTGGCGCTCGTGACGGTGCTCTTCGGCGCGACCGTCGGATCGGTGCACGCGACCGCGGCTACCGAGAGGAGCGCCGTGAGACTGAGAACTGTGGTCGTGCGATTCATGTCTGGCGTCTCCCTTAGAACCGGGCGCTCAGGCCGGCGGTAACAGTCCGCGAGCGCGGATAGATGTTGTTGTCGATGCCATTCAGGCCCGAGGTCGGATCCACGCCGCTATAGCCCGTGCTCGTGAAGGCGTTCTGGACGGTGCCGTAGAGGCGGAAGGGCTCGTTCTTGAAGTTGAACGAGTAGCCCAGCGTGATGTTGTCCATCCGCAGGAACGAGGCGTCCTCGACGAAGTAGTCCGAGTAGTACTGCGGCACGACGAACCCCGTTGTCAGGACCGAGGCGTGCAAGTTGCTCGGCATCCCGGACCCGGTGAGGTTCTGGTACGCGCCGTTCGCGGACGCCACGTTGTTGTACACCCAGGCGCCCAGATACGCGCGCAACGTGAAGCCACCGTCGAACTTGCCGAAGCTGAGATATGACGAGTGGCCGAGGATCCACTTCGGCGTCGGATCGTGGAAGGGGCGGCGGTCGGAATCGTTGATGATGCCGTCGTTGTTCTGATCCACGTACATGTTGGTCGGCGTCGTGAGGTCGTAGACCGGCTTGCCCTGCGCATCGTAACGCTGCTCGTAGACGAAGAACGAATTGATCGGAACGCCGGGCTGCAGGACTTGGACGAGGTTACCGACCCCACCCGAAATGTTGCCCGTCAGGATTCTCGCCACGCTCTGGCTCGGGTTGATGCTGACCAGCTCGTTCTTGTTGTAGCTCGCCGTAAATGACATGTCCCAGTTCAGCTTGCCGGGCTTCCGCAAGACCTGAGCATTCAGCGCCATCTCGAGGCCGTGGTTTTTCATGCTGCCGATGTTCGTCGTCACGAAGTTTGCGAGGTTCGTGCCGGCAGCGATCGGTACGTTGAAGAGCAGGTCGCTGGTGTTCTTCGTATACCAGTCGATAGATCCGCTGAAACGCTGCGCACTGAAGCCGAAGTCGAGGCCGACGTCATACGCGTCGGTCTTCTCCCAATGGATGTTGGGGTCAACCGCACTCGGCCGGATCGTGCTCACGAATTGCCCACCGAACTGGACCTTGCTCAGGGCGTCACTGTAGGTGTAGGTCGGGAAGTACAGGTAGTCGCCAATGGCCTGGTTGCCGGTCTGAGCCCAGGAGGCACGCAGCTTCAGATCCGACAACGACCCGAACCTCTGCATGAACGACTCCTCCGAAATACGCCAGCCGAGCGATACCGCCGGGAACGTTCCCCATTGATGCGTCGGTCCGAAGCGCGACGAACCATCGCGGCGGATACTGAACAGCGCCATGTAGCGGTCGCTGATGTTGTAATTCGCCCGGCCAAAGAAAGAGATGAGCTTGAAATCGGTGATGCTCTTGGTGTTGGTGACGTTGGTCGCCGGCGGAACGCCGTTATCGCCCAAGAGATTGCTCGTAAGGCCACGCTCGCGCAGCTCCGGGTATTCGGCATGCGACTGCTGGTAGGAGTAGCCGCCCGTCAGCTCGAGCATACCGGGGCCGAAAGAGCGGTGCGGGTTATAGCCCAGGTATGTCTCGAGGACCGAGCTGCCCTGACTGTTGTTCGCCAGGTAGAGGCTGCCCTGGCCCTGCTTGATCTGCGCAGCCAGGTTGTTCGGATAGAACGTGCGCCGGTCGGCTTTACTGAGATCGTAACCCATGTTGATGTTCGCCGTCAGGCCCTCGACGAACGGTGCGCGATAGGCAGCCTGGACGTTGCCGACGCTGCGCCAGGTAGTTCCCTCATCCGAGGCAAGCGCGAGGCTGGCGACCGGATTGCTCGGAGACGCGTTCGTCGTGTGCCAATCCCAGTAGCCGGTGGGACTCGTCGGATCGACCACCGGCTGCGTGGGTGCCATCCCCACGGCATTGCCCAGCACGTCGCCCGGGGTGAAGCGATCGACCGACCTGGCGCCCCGCACGTTGGTGCTGAGGCTCAGCCGGTCATTGAAGAGCGACTGTTCATAGTTGAAGCCGAGCGACAGCCGATCGACCGAGCTCGCGCGAATGATGCCTTCCTGCTTTTGATAACCAAGCGACAGACGATAGCCCATGTTCTCGCCGCCGTTGGTGAGCGCGAAGTCGTAGTCCTGGCCGTAGCCGGTGCGGTCGATCTCGTCGAACCAGTTGGTGTTTTGGCCGAGCAGCGAATCGACGCGCGATGGAGCATGCGTCGCCACGGCATCCGCGAACTGAGTCGCATTCAGCATTTCCGGCACCTTCGTAACCGTCGATGCAGACGCATTGGTGTTGAACTCGATGCTCGGGCCCGCGTGACCCTTGCCGGTCTTCGTCTGGATGATGACGACGCCGTTCGCCGCGTTGGCACCGTAGATGGCGGCGGCGGAGGCGTCCCGCAACACCGTGATGCTTTCGATGTCGTTCGGGTTGAGATAGTTGAGCGGATCGCGGCCGGCCGAGAGACCACCGCCGGCGCCGGTACCGAGCGGCACGCCGTCGACGACGTAGAGGGGCTCGCTGCTCGCGTTGATGGAGGTCGCGCCCCGAATCCGGATCGACAGCCCGCCACCGGGGTCGTTGTTATCGACGACCTGCACGCCGGGGACCTTGTTCTGGATCAGCATCTGCGGGCTGATGACACGCCCGGGGTTGAACTGTGAATCCGTCACGGCCGTCACGGCGCCGGTGATGTTGCCCGCGCGCTGCTCGCCGTAGCCAGTCACGACGACTTCGGACAGCGTGACGGCCGTAGCGGTGAGCGCGAGGTCGGCCACGACTTCCTGGCCTGCAGCCACGGTGACGTCACTCGTCGCCTGGGCGTAGCCGATCGTTCTGGCGCGTACAGTTTGAGCACCAGCCGGTACGCCGGTCATCACATAGCGGCCGTCGGCCTGGGTCAAAACACTGTGGCCTCCCGCGGCGACTGTCACTCCGGAGAGGCCTTGTTGAGTGGCATTATCCGTGATGCGTCCGCGAATCGTGCCCGTGGTTTGCTGCGCGTACGCGGTGGGCGCAATCCCGAGAATCAGCAGGATGGCGCCCAGGAAATACGGAAGTCGTCTCATACGTTTCCTCAGCAGTGGACGGAGACGGAAGTTGGTGGACTCCAAGAGGCGCCGTGAATTTAAGGGTGTCAAGGACTAGAAAGACGGGATATTATTGAAAGATGCGTTACGAAACCTTCAGGAAACGCCTCACGGATGCGGTCGTGAATACACCGGGCGACACGCCTGCGGCGCTGCGGCAGGCGGTGCTGGACCGTGCCAGAGGGGTGGGCCTGCGGGACGGAGTCCCACCAGCGCTCCAGACCTATGTCGATACGGTGGCCCGCAATGCCTACAGAGTGACAGACAGCGATGTCCAAGGCCTGCAACGGGCTGGCCAATCGGAAGACGCCCTGTTTGAGATCACCGTCGCCGCCGCGGTAGGGGCCGCGCTCCATCGCCTGGACCGCGGCCTCGCGGCGCTCCGCGGCGAGGAGCCCCCCCCGACTGATGCGCCTCCCCCGCGTGGAGCACCGCCATCGGCTGAAGGAGAAGCTGAAGCTCGTGCTGATTCGTCTGGTCGGCGGCCGGCGCGTCCCGGACGTCGTCAAGACGATCATGTACCGGCCGGAGCTGTGGGGAAAGCCGATGTGCGACTGGACGCAGGCGGTACTGCGCGGCCCGTCGCGGTGGAGCGTGGGTGAGCGAGAGCTGTTCGCCGCATTCACCTCAAAGCTGAACAAATGCGTCTTCTGAACGGAGTCCCACGCCGCGGTCGCGGCGCTGGCCCTGCAAAACGACAGCTTCGTGCGGGCGGTCGTCGATAATTGGCGCACCGCGCCGCTCGACGCCAAACTGCGTGCGACGCTCGGATTCCTCGAAAAACTGACGCTGCACCCGAACGACGTCCGTCCCGCCGACGTCGCGCCGCTCCGCGCCGCCGGCTTGAGCGACGAGGCCATCGAAGACGCGATCCACGTCTGCGCGCTGTTCAACATCTACGATCGTATGGCGGATGCGCTGGGGTGGTGGCTGCCGGATGAGGCGGGTTATGCGGCGTCGGGGCAGAATCTAATGAAGCGCGGCTATCTCCTGTAAGCGGCGATCGAGCCGCCCGTAATCCAACTCATTCCCGAATAGCCGGCAGCGCGTCGATTGCGTGACCATCGGCGCGGCTCCGCTTGCACCCTTCTTGGTATCGCCTTCCGATGGCGCCTGTGGTACAGGTTGCGGCGCGTTCGCGAGCGCCTCCGCTTGGCGCAGCTCGGTGGCAGCGAGCGCCTGCTGGCCGCGTTTCCAGGCGGCGTAGCCCTTGAGGAAATGCGCCTCAACGCTCTTGGGGTGGGTGACGATCACGGCGTCGAACTGCGACCGCGCCGCCGCGAGATCGCCGCGGAGCAACGCGACCTCGCCGAGGCGAAGGAGCGGGCCCGTTTCTTCCCGATTGAGCTCGGCAGCGCGCGCGAATTCGGTCCTCGCGCGCCCGAGATCCCACGGTGCTCCGCTGTCGGGGCACGCGTAGAGGTCGCCGAGCCGCGAGTGCGCGCGCGCGCTCGAGGGGTTGACCTCCACGAGCCGGCGCCAGGCGGTCTCCGCGTCACCGAAATTGCCGAGCTCGAGCTCCATGTTGCCGAGGTAGTAGAGCACATCTTCGTGCCGCGGATTCAACGCGAGCGCCTGGCGGTAGGCGTCGCGGGCTGTGGCGTTCCGGCCGTCCACGCGCGCAGTCGTCGCGGCGCGATAGAGCGTCCAGAACTCGAGCACCGCCTGGCGACTCACCTCGGTATCGGTTCCTTCGACGATCCGCACGGTCTGGCCGGCGGCGACGTTCGTGGCCGTCTGGTGGGTGCCGCTCGGCCAGACGACCGCAATGCTGTCGACCTGCGTGAGCGCGCCGAGACCAAAGTGTTCGGTGAGGTCGTTCTGCGAGAGATAGGAGGCCTGCGCGCCGATCTCGCGGATGAACACCTGCTTCCCCGCCACCACCCGCAGCTTCGCGCCCGCGGCGGTGCGGTTGCTGCGGCGGCCCCCCCCGCCCCCCCCCTCGAGCTTGACGTTGAGCCAGTGGTTGCGGTTGCCGCCCTCGTTGCGCAGCAGCGCGGCGGCGCCGCTGTGGTTCACGACGACCACGTCGAGATCGCCATCGTTGTCGTAGTCGGCGAATGCCGCCCCGCGGCCGACGTGGGGCACGCGGAAGTACGGCCCGCTCGCGGCCGAGACGTTGTAGAAGCCGTCCTTGGGCCCGCGGTTCCAGAACAGCTGCGCCGTCTCGGGCGCCAGGAGCTGCGGAGCGTCGCGGCGCTGGAAGGTGTGGCCGTTGGAGACGAACAGGTCGAGCTTGCCGTCGTTGTCGTAATCGAAGAAGAACGTCCCCCAGCCGACGAAGTCGAGCGCGATCTGACCGACTCCAAAGCGATCGGCGACGTCCTCGAATTCGAGCGGCTTGTTGCTGAGGTGATTGTAGAGCGCGTTCTCCTGCGCGATCCAGTGCGTGATGAAGATGTCGAGGTCTTGATCGCCGTCCCAGTCGCCGATGGCGAGGCCCATGGCGCTGCGGTAGTCGGCCACGCGCGCCTCGTGACTGACGTCGGCGAACCTGCCGTTGTGCAGGTTGCGGAACAGCTGGTTGTCGGTGACGTCGTTCGCCACGTAGATGTCGGGCCAGCCGTCGTCATCGAAGTCCACCCACGCCGCTTCCAGGCTCTTGCCGCGATCCCCCAATACTCCCGCGGCCGCCGCAACTTCCGTGAACGTGCCGTTGCGGTTGTTGTGGTACAGCAGATTGCGCTCGGGCGGAAAGGCATTGGGGTTGATACTGACGGGATTCTCGACGTCGTAGTGTGAGGCGGCGACGCTCTCCGAGGGACGCGCGTACCGCACGTACCCGGCGACATACAGGTCGAGAAAGCCGTCGCGGTCGTAGTCCGCCCACGCGACGCCGGACCAGAATCCGCGCTTGCCGCCGATGCCCGATTCCCGCGTGCGATTGCTGAACGTCCCGTCGCCGTTGTTACGGAAGAGGACGTTCTCGCCGTAGGCCGAGACGACGAGATCGAGGTGGCCGTCGTTGTCGTAGTCGCCCCACTCCGCGCCCATCCCCCAGATTCGCAGGTCCACGCCCGCCTGGGCGCTGACGTCCGTGAACGTGCCGTCATGGTTGTTATGGTAGAGCGCGCAATGCGCCGGCGAGCGGCGCAGCGAATCGGGGCTCAACGTGATCGGTCCCGCGAGATTGACGAGGAAGAGGTCGGGCCAGCCGTCGTCGTCGTAATCCCCCCACGCCGCCCCGGAGCCCATGTCCTCGGGGATCTGCGAGGTCCGCTCCCCCCAGAAATGCTGGAACTGGATCCCCGCCTGGCTCGTGACGTCGACGAACGTGACGCGCGGGTAGTCCCCGGGCAGGTCGCGCGACAGGTCCGACGTCAGGCCTTCGACCTTCTGGCCGGGCTGGTAGCCGGCGCGCGGCCGCAGCGCCACGAAGGCGATGATCCCGGCGACAGCGAGAAACACGGCGGCGAACGTCGCCGTGAGCGCGAGGCGGCGTGAGCGGCGGGGCAGCGAATCGAACACGGGACTACTGCCCGCGCTGGGGCACGACCTCGATGCTGGTGCTGTCCTCCGAGACCAGCGTCACAGGAGCAGTGATGCCGGACGACTCACCGAACAGGAAGTTCAAAAGGAACTGGTCCACCTTGCGGTACAGCAGCTTGGCCGAGACGTCGAGCCGTGTGACGCGCCTGGCGGGCGAGCGAAATGCGTAGCGCTGATCGCCGATCTCCCCCCCCTCTGCCGCCGCCGCTGGGGTCGGCCGGGCCGAGGTCGCGGGACAATTGAACGTGAACTCCGCGCGGTCCGACTGTCCGGGGAACATGGAGCGGCGGTAGCGCACCCCGACCATTTCCCAGAGGTTGTGGCGGTCGATCAGCTTCCCGTACTGGTCCACCGGCTCGGCCTTGAAGATGAACGAGCCGGGGCGGATGAAGTGCTTCGCGTCGCGCTGGCCGGTCTCGTAGACCACGTTGCCGCTCTGATCGCGGACCACGATCTCGACCCACGACTGGATGATGTCGAGCGGCCCCGTCGGGAAATCGTGGCCGACCTTGTTGTTCGTGATCAGCACCTGCAGGTCGACTGGTTCTCCCGGCTGCACGCGCGCCGGCGCCACCAGCTCAATCGGCACGGCCGGTCCGGTGCGCCATTTGTCGGCGATCTCGGGCACGTCGATCCGCCCCTGGAGCCAGCGCTCAGTAAGCGCGGCGTGCTCCGCCGCGCCGGGCAGTTTGAGCGCGACGGGCATGAACTGATTCGCGGCGAGGAAGCGATGGCTGCGATGCTCGCCGTCGCCCACGGAGCGGTTGTAGTCACGGTCGTCGCCGCGCGCCGGATCCTCGGAGGGCACGAGCCGCATGTGGCACTCGCGGCACTCGACGGTGCGCCGCGGGTTGAGGGTGTCGTTCCAGCGGCTCTTGCGCCAATTGTCGTACTGGTTCTGGAGCTGCACCCAGCCGACCTGATTGATCTCGCGATCGATGAACTGCTTGTGGCAGGCGGCGCAGAACTCGGGACTCTTGAAGAGGCCGTGCTGCAGCGAGCGCACGTGCTGGCGCGGGTAGGCGCGAATGAGGAAACCGCGCAGCCGGCGCGCGGGATCGCCATCGCGCATCTCATACATGTAGCGCGGCGGCTGCGCGATCACGTAGCTGGCGTTGCCCTTCACGTCGGTCTCGCGGATGGCGTGGCAGGTGATGCACGAGACACCCTCGTCGCGGCCCACCGCGTTCGTCAGGTCGTCGCGGTACAGGTTCTTCGCGCCGGCGAACAGCGAAATCGGATCGTGACAGCCGGCGCAGTAGCGCGTGGATTCGGGCCCGTTCTGCTGCCCCATCGTCGCCTGGATCGCGCGGAAGCCGAGATCCATCGCCGAGTAGCGATGGGCGCTCACCGACCACTCTTCGTAGATCTGCTCGTGACAGCCGGCCTCGCCGCACGACTTGGAGCCGCCCAGCGACCGCGGGTCGAACGCCTGCGCCGTGTTCGTGCGCGCGAGACTCGGCGCGAACGGCCGGTCGGGCCCGTACACGTAGCTGTAGTCGGCCGGCAGCTTGTTATCGAGGTGCACCGGACGGTACGCCAGCGAGAGGACGGCGACGCCGGCGCTGAGCGCGAGCGTGGCGTACAATGTGACGCGGCCCAGCCGCTGCTGCGCGCGCCGCAGCTCGCTCGCCGCTTCGCCCACGCCCCGGCGCGCGTAGTACACGAGGCTCAGCACGTGCGGCAGCACCGACGCCAGGAGCGCGAACGTGCTAATGATGTGGAGGAGATCCCAGCCGTAGCTGATGCGCGTCGCGAACAGCGCCTGCCAGGACAACACGAGGCCTGAGATCGTGACGGCGATCGCGGCGACCATCGAGAAGTAACCGGTCAGCTTCACGTGCGTCAGGTGGCGTTCGCGATAGACGCGCCAGTGACGCAGTTGATACCACGCGTAGGGAATGACGCACGCCAGGCCGACGGCGGTGTGCACCAACACCGCCACCTGGTTCGGTACGCTGAACGGGAGAAGCAGGATCGATAAACCGGTGAGCGTTTCGAACGCGAGCAAGCCGGCGACACACGCGAGCAGCCGCTGCTGCCACTCGGAAATCTTTGCGCGCAATTCCACGGGATTGGCCATGGCGGCTAAGGTATGCGCGCCAGCGAGGCCGTCCAGCAAAGAATCATTAAGAGATCAGCGAAGTATTTTCATGAAATCATTATTCTTCGCGACGACGACCAGTCGCCGCCGGCCCGGCCCGTGCCACAGCGCCATCCTGCGCACCTGGCCGTCGAGCGCGAGCCCACTCATTTCCATGTCCACGGGTGCGAAGTCCCCGCGCCCGTCGCCACGCAGGAAGAGTCCGTAGCTTGCATCGTAGCGGCCTTCGGCCGGCGTGACACCGTAGAGATTGCCCGCGACGATCAGATCGATCTTTCCATCCGCATCGAAATCCTCGGCGAGCGATGCATAGATGGGCGCGAACTGCGCTTCAGTGGGGAGCGCGCGCAGCTCGAACGTGCCGTCGCAACGGTTCAGCGCGACGGCGCTGGCAAACGTGTTGCCCTCGAGCACGCGCGCCTTGCGCAGCGCCTTGGCCGGGATGATGTCTTCGATGCGACTCGCGCCGAATGACGCGTAGGTCGGATACCGGCTGGCCAGCGCTGGCATTACCTGAATGAGCTCGTCTCGCCCAGCCAGCGGATAGCTGACCCC
Source organism: uncultured Gemmatimonadales bacterium (assembly GCA_963704805.1). GTDB lineage: Bacteria > Gemmatimonadota > Gemmatimonadetes > Gemmatimonadales > GWC2-71-9 > 20CM-2-65-7. Next base: position 470,003 of record CAVPHS010000001.1, read on the forward strand.
GTGGCGATAGGATGTGAGGATCTGTGTGAGTCTGCCGGTATCGAAGAAATCGCCGACGTACAGGCGTGCGGGCTCGCCCGGTGATGCGCGGATGAAAGAGTTCAGGCCGAAGTTGCCGAGCACGAGATCGGGGCGGCCGTCGGCGTTGAGGTCCGCCACCTGAATGCTGGTCCACCAGCCGTTCGTCCCGGCGAGACCCACCTTGTCGGTGCGATCGACGAAGCGGGGGGGTCCGTTCTCCTGGTGAAACACGCGCACCGGCATCCATTCGCCGACGACGATCAGATCGAGCTTGCCGTCGCCGTCGTAGTCGACCCACGCCGCGCGCGTCACCATCCCCACGGAGTCGAGACCGGCCGCTAATCCGGTGGTGACATCGCGGAAGTGGCCACGCCCGTCGTTTTCCAGCAGATAGCTGCGCGGCGTTCGGCCGTACTGCCGGGCGACCACGCGACTCCCGACAAACAGATCGACGTCGCCGTCGCCGTCGAAATCGCCCGGCACGACGCAGGAACCGTTGTGATAGAAGACGGGGAGCGCGTCACCAGATCGCTGGAAGTTGCCGCGGCCGTTGTTGAGGTAGAGCCGGTCCTGGAGTGGCTCCCCCTCCCAGAACTCGTTGCCGCCGCTGACCACGTAGAGATCGAGATCGCCATCGCCGTCCGCGTCGAAGAACGCGGCATCGACATCCTCGTGCAGGCTGTCGGCGCGGAACCCAGGGGCGCCACGGGCGGCAGGGGCGGCATGCAGTGTGCCGTCAGATCCTTGCAGCAGCAGCTCGCCGGGCTGCCATTTGGCGCCGCCGGCGTAGATGTCTTCCCGGCTATCGCCGTTGACGTCGCCGACCGCCAAAGCGGGCCCTTCGGTCGAGAGCAAATGCGGCATCAGCGGCTCTCGGCCGAAGTCGAAGAATGTGTTTTCCCTGTGCTTGTAGGCGGGCGCCAGCTGCGCACTGACGTCGGTAAACAGCGGCGGCTGGGCGGTTGGGCGGATAGGCGGTTGGCTGCGCGCGTCGGATTGCGCCGCTGTGAGGAACTGATTGGCGCGGACTTTGGTGAGCACCTGAAAGCGTTTGTCAGGCCATACGACAATCAGCGAGTCAGCGCCGGATGCTTCACCCAATCCGAAATGCGCGCGCGGATCGACCGCCGATTCGAAGCCGCGCGTCGGCATCACTTCCACCATCTGTCGGCCACTCTGACTGACGACGATGACCTTCGCTCCGATGCCGGCAGTATTGGGCTCCGTTCCCTTCAATGTCACGCTGAGGAAATGGTGTGACGCGCTGTCTAGCTGGCGCGCGCGGTTGCGATAAACCGTGGCCGGCGCGTTCAGGTTGTTCACCACGAGATCGAGCGCGCCGTCGTTATCGAGATCGATGTAGGCGGCGCCGTTCGAGAATCCCGGCGCGCCCAGGCCCCACGCGGCGGCCAGGTTGGTGAATGTCAGGTCGCCGTTGTTATGAAATGCGTAGTTGGGCACGGGAACGTGCGGCATCTTGGCGACTTCGGGGGCCTGGCCCGGACGGAGGCCCACGCTCTCGAGCGACACGAGGTAGTCCAGATCGTTGGGGCGGCGGTAGATCCCTGTCGTGACGAACAGGTCCTTGCGGCCATCGTTATCGAGGTCGGCGAAGAGCGGCGCCCAGCTCCAGTCCGTCGCGGCGATCCCGGCGAGATAACCGATCTCGCTGAAGCGCAGCTTTCCGCCTGTTACGCCACGATTCAGCTGCAGCGTATTGCGCGCGTACTGGTAGTGGTAACCGGCCGCCAGCTTCATGTTGAACAGCTCGTAGCTCTCGGTGGTCGCCGCGGTCTTGAGGATGCGCTCGCTGTCGGGCAGCATGTCGAGCACGGCGATATCGGGACGGCCGTCGTTGTTGAAGTCGGCCGCATCCGCGCCCATGGAAAAGCGGCTCGTGTGCCCCGTCGCCTCCGTAATCGATTCCGTGAACGTGCCGTTGCAGTTGTTGAGGTAGAGAAAGTCGTTTTCGGGAAAATCGTTGGCGATGTAGATGTCGGGGCAGCCGTCGAGATTGACGTCGCTGATCGCTACGCCAAGGCCAAAGCCTTCCACGCCGCCGTAGATGCGCGCCGCTTCGCTCACGTCGACGAAATGGCCACGGTCATTGCGGTACAGGCGGTCGCCCGCCTTGGCGTTGCGCACCGTGCGGCTCGTGCTCGCACTGGCGACCCGCTCCGCGTGCGTCGAGCTGTTGAGGAGATACATGTCGAGGTCGCCATCGCCGTCATAATCGAAGAACGCCGCCTGCGTCGAGTAACCCGAAAAAGCGAGCCCGTACTCCGCAGTGCGATCGGTGAATGTGCCCCCCCCGCCCCCCCCGCCCCCCCCGCCCCCCCCGCTCCCCCCGTCGCCGTTGTTGAGGTACAGGACGTTGCGGCCCGGCATGCCGAGGTAGTTTACACCTGAGACGTAGATATCGAGCCACCCGTCGCCATTGACATCGGCCATGGTGACGCCGCTCTTCCAGCCGACGGAATCGGCGACGCCCGCGCGCTCGGTGATGTCCTCGAAGCGAAAGTTGCCCAAGTTGCGGTACAACCGGTTGCGACCCAGGTTCGAGGTGAAGTAGAGGTCGATCTGTCCGTCACCGTCGATGTCGCCCGCCGCCACGCCGCCACCGTTGTAGTAGTACAGATAGTTGACGATGTTGACCGCGGAATCTTCCTGGGGCAGCGTGTTAGCGAACGTGATGCCGCTCGTCGAAGCAGCCACTGCCTGAAAGAGCGGGGGCGAGGTCGAGCGACCGCAACTCAGCAATGCGAGCGTCGCAAGCAGAACAGCCGAAAACTTTCGCAAGGGGCGCCAGTATAGCGTGAAAACTTTCGTTTCGCTTGCCGCAGCGTTACTCGTCGCCTGCATCGGTTGCCGCGAGAAACCGGTGGACGTGGGAGCGTTGATCACGGCGCGGACAGTGGGGCTCGAGCACCTGCAGCGCGGGCAGCTCGCGGACGCGGAGCGCGATTTCCGCCAGGTGATCGCGCTGGCGCCGCGCGATCCCCTGGGGTACGCCAACCTCGGACTGACGTATCTCCGGGCCGGCCGCTACGACGACGCGGAATCGCAGCTGCAGCGGGCACGCCGCCTCGATCCCGCGAATCCCGAAGTCGCGCTCATTCTCGCGAAACTGTATTCCCTCACCAGCCGTCCCGACGAAGCGCGCCGGGTCCTCACGTCCGTGACTCCGGACGCGAGGGTGCTCTACGCCCTCGCGGAGCTCGAGCGACCGCGCGGCGACACCGCGTACGCCGCGCTGCTGCGCGCAGTGCTGGAGCAATCGGCGGCAAACCTGGCCGTGCGACTCAAGCTCACCGATGTGGCTTTAAGGCTCGGCGCGAGCGACAGCGTGGTCCGCTATCTCGAGAACGCGAGGCAGATCCCCCCCGCGCCGCCGCGTGAAGCCAGACCGTATCTCGATGCGACGATCCGGGCGTTGCGCGCCGGCAAGTTGGCCGACGCGCGCGTCAGCTTCGTGCGGTTCCTGCACTTGATCGAGCTCACGGCCCCTTATCAGGCCTCGCTCGCGCGTGTGGACTGGGTCGAAGGACCATTGCCCGGCCGGCCGGTGCTGGCGTTCAACCCGGCATCGCTCATCACGATGCGCGGCATCGCGCCGGCATCGAACGTCGAGGCGCAATTCACCGATGTGACGGGCGAAAGTGGGTTGCCGGACTCGGGAGGTCCCGTGACGGCGCTGGCGCTGGGGGACTACGATGGCGACGGCGAGGACAACCTCCTCGTGGCCCGTGTCAATTCCGGTGTACATGTGTACACGGTCCACGGCGGCTTTGTCGCCGACGTTACCGACAAGGCCGCTCTCCCGCTGCCCCCCCCCGCTGGCGTCATCGCGGCATCGTTCGCCGACTACGACAATGACGGCTGGCTCGACCTCTTCGCCGTCGGGGCGGATCACAAGGGCTATCTGCTGCACAATCGCGAGGGCAAACGCTTCGACGATGTCACGGAGATCGCCGGCGTCCGCGATGTAAACGGTGCGCGGCGAGCGCTGTTCGTCGACCTCGATCACGATGGTGACCTCGATCTCCTGCTCGTCGGCAGCGGATGGCTCGCCGTGTATCGCAACAACCTGGATGGAACGTTCACGCTGCGTCCGAACGCGGACGGGATCGTACGCGGGGGCAGCGATGCCGAGTTCGGCGATTTCGATGACGACGGGCGCAGCGACGTGTTCGTCGCCAGCGAGAACGGCGGCGACGCCCTCTTTCACAACGATGGCGTGAGCGGCTTCAAGAACACCGGCGCTGGGACAGGTCCGCGGTCCAGCACAGTCGCGGTGGGTGACTACGACAACGACGGCGCGCTCGACGTCTTTGCCGCGGGCCCAGGGCCGGCGGGTGGCGTGCTGTGGCACAATGACGGCACAGGCCGGCTCACAGAGATCCGGCGGTTGCCAGGCGGTACCGTGGCGGCGTTTCTGGACTACGACAACGACGGTTGGCTCGACCTGATCATTGGGGGCCCGCGGGGTGCAGCGCTGCTGCACAACGACGCCACGGGGGGGACGATTTGAAGACCGCAGCCGCCTATTACCGCCCACGGTGCAGCGCGATCCCGTCGCGCGGCTGCTCGTGGCCGATCTCGATCGCGACGGCGATCAGGATATCCTCCTCGCCTCAACGATCGGCATCCACCTGCTCCGCAACGACGGCGGCAACGCTCACCTCGGCATGCGTGTCGAGCTCAGCGCACTGGGGATGGGGAGCGGAAAGAACAACACGTTCGGTATCGGATCGAAGCTCGAGATACGGGCGGGCGAGCTGTACCAGACTCGCGTCGTTACAGCACCGGTGACGCACTTCGGCCTTGGCGTGCATTTCAAGGCCGACGTCCTCCGCGTGCAATGGCCCAACGGTGTCCCGCAGACGATCTACTTCCCGGGGACCGATCAGGATGTGCTCGAGGCGCAGCAGCTCAAGGGCTCGTGCGCCTTCCTTTATACATGGGATGGCACACACTTCCGGTTCGTCACGGATCTGATGTGGCGGAGTGCGTTGGGGATGCCGCTTGGGATAATGGGCGGCAAGGGCGGCACAGGCGGCAATGCGTATGCGGCCGCCGGCGCGTCACGGGAGTACGTGCGCATCCCCGGCGATGCGCTGAAGAGCCGCAACGGCCGCTACGTCCTGCAGGTCACCGAAGAGCTGTGGGAGACGGCCTATCTCGATCAGCTCCGGTTGCTGGTGGTCGATCATCCCGATTCGGCCCAGGTCTTCGTCGATGAGCGCTTCCCCCCCCCGTCGCGGACGAGCGGGCTGCGACTTTACGAAACCGTCCGCCACCGGGCGCCGCTGTCGGCGGTCGATGAGCGCGGTCAGGACGTGCTCGAGGACCTGCGCGAGCACGACGATCGCTATGTCTCGAGTCTCACGCCGCAGCGCTATCAGGGTCTCACCGAGCCGCACGCGTTGCTTCTCGATCTCGATCGCGACGCCGGCCAGCCCGGAACAGTGCTCGTGCTGCGCGGCTGGATCTTTCCATCCGATGCGAGCATCAACGTCGCGGTTTCACAGCAGCACCGGGTAAATGCTGAGCCACCTGTGCTCGAGGTGCGTGACACTCAGGGGAAGTGGGTATCGCGCGGGAGCATCGGATTCCCGTCCGGAAAAGACAAGACAATGGTGATCGATCTCGCCGGGATCTTTCCGACCCGCGATCACCACATCCGCCTGCGCACCAACATGCAGATCTACTGGGATCAGGCGTTCGTGGCCCTCAATGCTGAGGCTGCAGTCCGCACGCTGACGGTGGCGCCGACCTCGGGCGATCTACACTTTCGCGGCTTCTCGCGGATGTACCGGCGCGGCGGGCGTTATGGCCCGCATTGGTTCGATTACGACAGCGTGACCAAGAAGTCTCCGTGGCGCTCGATTACGGGTGCAGCGACGCGATTCGGCGACGTGCGGCCGCTGCTCGATCGGAGCGACGATCAGTACGTCATCATGGTGCCCGGTGACGAGACGACGGTCGAGTTCGACGCGCCGGCTCCTCCTCCGGCCGGGTGGACGCGAGACTTCCTGCTCTATAGCGATGGGTGGATCAAAGACTCGGATCTGAACACCGCCCACGGCACGACAATCGAGCCGCTTCCCTATCACGCGATCGCGTCCTATCCGTACGTGCCTGGTGACGCCTACCCTTCGGATTCAGCCCGAGCGCGGTATCAGCGTGAGTACAACACCCGCATCATCAAGAGAACCCGCGGAGCGCGGGAAGAGCGCTGACGAGCGAGTCGCGGCTCAAACCCAGCACGGCGTGCCGCTGGATCAGGAGATCGAGGTCCACAGGATAGAGGTTGCGGGCGGCCGGGTTCGCGAAGCCGCACACGTTGCGCGGTGCGATCGCCTTGCTCACCCATTTGACGAAGGCCCGCCGGTCGGCCGGCGTGCGCGCGTGACGCAGCCGGCGCAGACTGGCCCGCGGCAAACCGCCGAGTCGTGGTTCACCCACTCCCAGGAACCCCGCCCAGGCGTTCGACTCGGCGTCGCGCTGCACCACGCGCTGGCGGATCTCTGCGAACGACACAGCGGCGAAATAGATCATGGCATGCGCCGCGAACAGCTCGAAGCGCGCCATCGCCAGGTACGAGCCCGCCACCAGTGCGTCGATTTGATCTGCCTCAGCGCTGAGCAACGCTTCGTACCGCCTCAAGTCAGGTTTAGACGGTCCACCGTTCTCGAAGCAAAGAGCCAGCCGTTCGATGGCGCGGAGGCTCCACGCGATCCCTGTTGAGAACAGAGGATCGACAAAGCAATAGGCATGCGGCAGGAGGGCCCAGTCATCGCCTGTCGCGCGTGTGAGGCGATGTTGAATGCGCGGCTTGTAGGCGAGCGGCATGAGGGGTTTCGCGTCACCGAACAGCGCCCCGATCGTCGGATACCGCTGGAGCAAGTGCTGCCAGATCTGGTCCGGCGATCCTGACAACCTCTGCTTCAAAACAAACCCCGCGCTCGTCACACCGTGGTCGAAGCGCAGGGAATACATCCAGCCTTCATCTATTATGTGGTGGACGGCAGCCCAATCGTCGGGGTAGGGACCGGCCGGCAGGCCGGGCGCGACATCGGCCATGAGCCGGACGCCGTCGAAGTGGCTGAACAGCAAACCGGCGTGCGTGTGCATGCGGTGCAGCGCCGAGGGAATCTCGAGGCGCCGTGCCATGAACCCGCCGGGTCCCGACGCATCGACCACGAAGTCGACGCGCAGCTTGTCCAGCAGCGCGCTCGTGACGTCGACCCGGTCACGGTAATCGACGCCGGCTGCCACGGCCGCGCGGACGAAGTGATGGTCCACGTCGGCACGTAGCCAGTGGTTGTCGGCGACATGATCGTTCGGACTCGCCGCGACGAGCAGCCGCTCGGGGGCCCCAAGTCCGTTCGAGCTGAACGGGCGGCCGGCGTGATGACGATAGAACGTGAATCCGCGCTTCAGGCCGCGCCGCAGCTCGGGAAAGCGCGCCATCCAGCGGCCGTGAGCCGCGAGATCGTAGCAATCATCCAACCCATAGCGACGCGCCAGGCGCTCGAGCGTGAGATTCGCGAGCGGCGTGCTCGACTCCCCGATCGCAAAGCGCGGATGGGTCCCTCGTTCTAGCAAGACGACGTCGTGGCCTTGCACGGCGAGGATGCGCGCCAGTAACGATCCGGCGAACCCACTGCCGACGACGGCTATGCGCACTGGACGCAGGTAATCGCTGGTTCGAGCCGGCCGCTCAGGTTGATGTGCCGCAGGCGATCGACGCGCCGTTGTCGGCACGCCTCGCAGGCAGGAAGGCGGCCCAAATCCCAGAGGTCGGCGCTCACTAGACTGGGCGCGAGCCCCAGGCAGCGCTCGAGCGCGGTCTCGAGCTGGACCAGTGTCGGCGGAACGAAATGGCCGAGGGCTTCAAGTCGCTCCATTTCTCCGTTCCCCCCGCGCAGCGGAATGATCGCAATGCGTGTGGCCCCCCGCGACGCCGCGTACTCCGCACTGCGCACTGTCCACTCGATCGCCTCCGCGGTCGGGACGAAGGGCGCGCCGAGCAGGACGAAGACGCGCAGGTCGATGTCGTGCTGGGTGAGAAACTCGGCCGCGCGGTCGAAGCGGGACCGCTCGAGCCGCTTGTTGAGATGCTCGGCGGCGACGGGGTGAATGGTTTCGAGTCCTACGGCGACCTCGAGTCGTGCCGAGAGCATCCTCTGGAACTCGAGCGTCAACGGTCCGATGGTATTCGCATGAGATTCGACGGTCACCGCCGCGAATGGCTCCGCGAGCTGTGCGATGCGGGGTAGGTCTGCCGCCGGCACGGCGCGGCGGTCGAAGAAGTTGCTCGCGTTGTAGAGCTTCAGCCGCTCGGAAAGTGGACCCCGGAGTCCCTCGAGCGCGCGCTCGAGCTGCGCCGGCAGTGCCCCGGGGGGCGTCGGGCCGTCGAGCGTCCAGCGCCACAGATCGCAGAATGAGCAGGTGAACGGACATTCCGCGCCGGCGAGAAATACGGTGAGCGTCCGCTCGACGCCCCCGCCCACGGCACGCTCGTCTTCCATGATCGTGCCGTGAGCTTTCCACGGATCGATCACGGACTTCGGCGGCCGGAGCCGCCGAATCCGTGCGTCAGGCGTGGAGTGTGTGGAAATGGCGGCGATAGCGCGCCTCGTCCTCGCTGAACAGCCGCGCGGCCGCCACGGCAGACGCCGAGCCGTGCTGGAAGCGCCGCTTGGGATACACGGGCATGTCGAGGCCCAGAACGGCGCGCACACCGCGGCTCACGATCTCACCCTTCAACGCGTAGAGGCGCTCGTGCGACCCCTGGGTCAGCTCGGCGAAGGGGATCGCTTCGGCGACGCGTATGACGGACGGCCGGGTGTAGGGGCTGAACGAGATAAACCCGTACTGGCGGGCGCATGCGTAGCCGCGCACGCAGCCGCGGCTGTAGCCGCCGGAGTAGGTCAGCGAATGCTTCAGCGAATCGACGCCCCAGCCTTCCTGATAGAGCATCCGGTTATTCACCACGCTGCGGATCGTCAGCTCGCTGTTCGCTTCGATCGGATAGTCCTTGAGATTCTCATCGCCGCCGTCGCCATCGACGAGGAGCCGCCATTCCGGATAGCGGGCGCGAATCTCCTGAAGCAGTGCCAGATTGACCGCCGCGCACTCGACGTCGAGCGGTTTGTAGTCTTCGATGACCTGGACGGCGCGCAGTGGATCGAGCGCGCTCGACGGGACCTCGATCGTCTCGCCAAACATTTCGAGATTCGTCCGCCGCAGGAATTCGCGCGCCTGACGCGCGTCGTCGCCGTCACCATCCACAGAGAGCGTGAACGCCTTGAGGCGGGCGGGCGACTGCCCCGCATCGAGCAACGCCTTGTACAAGCACAGCAGCACAGACCCGCTGTCGACACCACCGGAAAAGGGAACGCCGATCGGAGCCGCGGGATCCTGTGCGGCGAGCCAGCTGCGCAGCTCCGCGTACAGCGCACCGATATAGTGACGGCCGATCGTGTCCAGCCCAGGCGGCAGCGTGGCGCGCGGCGGGTCGAAGAAGCGCTGATACCAGGGGCTGGGATCGGGGCAACCGATCAGCCGTAGTGTGGTCACGTGATGCGCGGGAGCCATGCGCGTGTACGACGGATGAAACTGATCGGCCCAGCCGCGCCGCCCGAGCTCCGCCGCGATCTCATCGATCCGCTCGGCCACGATGAGCACGGGGCCATCGGCGGCCTTCGCCAGGAAGTAGCGCAGCGGCCGCTCCAGGCTGCGCGCCAGCACCACGCGCTCGCCCTCCTGCGCGACGAGCGCGAATGAGCCGTTGATGCCCAGTACTGCCGCCGGATCGGTGGTGAGCAGCGCACGGCGGGCCGCGGCGACGTCGCCCGACCAGATGCGTTGGGAGTCGTCGGGAATCAAATTGACGACCCGCGCGATCGGCTGGTTCATGGACGTGCCGCCCCTGCCGCCCCTGCCGCCCCTGCCGTCTTTGCCGCCCCTGCCGGCCGAATCCGAATCGCCTGTCCGCCGCCCGGAGCGAGCGCGATCCGCAGATGCGAGTTCCGCGTCACGGTGCGGTGCGAGATCGCGACTGGCGTGGGGTTGGTGAGCCAGTTGGCGCCGGGTCCATCGGCGTAGATGTCGGCGATGTAAGCTTTGCCGCGATCGAGGAAGGTGAGCGGGACATCGAAGACCCTCGCCTCCTCGTCGGTGATGGCGCCGAGGAACCACTGCGGGCTGTTGCGCTGCTTCCGCGCGACGATGACGTAATCACCGATTTTGCCGTTGATGACCCGCGTCGTGTCCCAGTCCACGGCGACGTCTTTGATGAACTGCAGCGCCCCCCCGCCCCCGCCGGCTGGGCCTCGTAGTTCTCCGGCAAGTCGGCGGCCATCTGCAGCGGCGAGTAGATGACCACGTACAAGGCGAGCTGTTTGGCGATGGTGGTCCGGACGCGCGCGTCTTCGTTGGTGCGCGCCGGCCCGGTGTTCTTTCGGAGGATGTCGAAGATCCCCGGCGTGAAGTCCATGGGACCATCGAGCAGGCGCGTGAAGAACAGGATCGTCTCGTGCTCCGGCGGATTCCCGCCATCGCCGCCCCACGCGTTGTATTCCTGCCCGCGCGCCCCTTCGCGGGCCATCATGTTCGGGTAAGTGCGCCGCTCGCCGGTGTCGTGGATCGGCTCGTGCGCGTCCAACATGATGTGGTGCTCGGCGGCCTTTTCGATCACCCGCCGGTAGTGGTTGACCATGAACTGGCCCCAGTGCGAATGGCCTTCGCTGGTCAGGTCGGTCACGTAGCCGGACTTGATCGCGTCGAGCCCCAGCCGTTCATAGAGCGTGAAGGCGCTGTCCATCTGGCGCTCGTAGTTCTGGATGCCGCCCGACGTCTCGTTGTGCACGATGAGATGCACGTGCTTCGATTGCGCGTAGCGGGCCAGCTCGGCGATGTCGTAGTCGGGATACGCTTGCGTGAACGAGAACGCGTTGCGGTTCTGGATCCAGTCGCCATCCCACCCGACGTTCCAGCCCTCCACCAGCACGCCCCCGAATCCGTTCTTCGCCGCGAAATCGATGTAGCGTTTCGTGTTTTCGGTGGTCGCGCCGTGTTTCGGCCCGGAATTCCATGTCATCGTGTTGATGTGCATCCCCCACCAGATACCCACGTACTTCATCGGCTTGATCCAGGATGTGTTCTCGATTTTGCTCGGGGGATTGAGGTTCAGCCCGATCACGGAGGGAGACAGCTGTGTCGCTTTGTCGGCGATTTGAATCGTCCGCCACGGTGTGACGAACGGCGTCTTGCCGCGCACTTTGACGCCGTCCGCATAGGGCGCGAGGTCCGCGCGCAGCGTGCGGCTTTCCATGCGGGCCCCTCGGATATTCATCCTGGCGTAGTCGACGAGATTCGCCTCATGGATTACCACGAACGTCTTGCCGTCCCGCGTCTCCATCGTCAGCGGCGTCTGCACGCTGTCGAGCGTGCTCACCGGCCCTTCCGACCAGAGCTGCTCGGAGCGGTCGAGTCGTGGCCGGTTGGAGGCGATCCACCAGGCGCGCGCGTTGTCGGCCATCGCGAATTCGGTCAGCTCGTCCATGATCTCGAAGTCGCCGAGGTTGGGCTGAGCAGGGAATTCGTACCGGAACGCCACGCCGTCGTTGAACGCGCGCACTGCGAGCGTGAATTTGCGATTCGGCGCCGTGGTCTCTTCGACGGACACCTTCAGCTCGTTGTGGTGGTCGCGGATGCGCGACACTTCCCCCCACGGCTGGGTCCACGTCTCGTCGAAGGTGCTGCGGCTCGAATCCACGATGCGCAGGCTGTCGCGGAGCGGGGGCTGGTTCTTGAATTGAAATCCCAGCAGCGACGGGGTGAGGAGCGCGCGGCCGTCGCGCTGGACCGTGTAATACAGCTTGCCTTCGTGCGTATCGACCATGACGGCGTTACGCCCGTCGGGGGAAGCCACGCGCAGCTGCGCGTCCATTCGGACGGGAAGCATGATCAACGCAACGAGTAGCAGAGTCCTCATCGATTACTCCGGCGTGGTGTATATTCCGACTGCGATTACCAACCAGGGGATGTTATGAACCGCGTGCTGCTGCTTGCCGCCTTGCTCACCGTCGCCTGCTCCAGCCATACGTCCAGTACGCGTCCGGCGCGCCCCGCAGGGGCGGGCAACGTCATCACCGCGGAGGTCATTGCGCACTCACCGGGGATGTCGCTCGAGCAGATTCTCATCGCGCACGTCCCCGGTCTGAGCTATGGACGCACTGCGGACGGACGCACGATCATCAAGCTGCGCGGGAACACCACGTTCATGGGCGACGAGGAAGCGTTGGTGGTCGTGAACGGTATCGCCCTCGGACCGAACTCCGCCGGCAATCTGAATGCGATCAATACGCATGACATCGAGTCTATCACGGTGCTGCGCGACGCCGCTAGCACCGCGCAATACGGGTCGCGCGGTGCCAATGGCGTGATCCTCATTCGGACCAAGCAAAGCTAGCGGCCGCCCGGGCGGCCCCGCCCGGAAGAAGAGCGGGCGATCATTGTTGCGCGCGACAATGTAGAGATCGCCGGTCCGCGTCCGCAGCCGCTGGATGTCGCGCGACGCCCCGGGGACGACAAAACCGCTCGCCGCGGCCCGCACGGGTGTAAAGCCCATGTGCCCGTCGCCCTTCAGAAACAGCCCGTAGCTCGCGCTCATTCGGCCGATGCCCGGTTGCACTCCGTCGAAGTTGCCCGCCAACAGCAGATCGAGCTTGCCATCGCGATCGAAATCCACCGCCAGCATGCCGTAGACAGGGGCAAACTGCGCCTCTCGGGGCAGTGGCACCAGCGTGAACGAGCCATCGCCGTTGTTGCGTGCCAGCGCGGTCGTGAAGGTTTCAGCCTGCTGTACGGTGGCGTCCGAGAGTGAGCTCCCGAAGATCTGCTCGACGGTCTGGCCCGCATAATTCGAGTACTTGGGGAAGCGCGGCTTGAGGTAGGGAAGGGCGGCGGTGAGCTCGTCGCGCAGCGCGAAGGGATAGGAGATGCCGTTCTCGTAGCCGGTGACGACCTGCTCGGGGAAGCCGTTGCCATCGAAGTCCTTCACGTACATTCGCGCTGGCTCGGCCGGTGACGCATGCAACCGGGTGTTGAGACCCAAGTTGCCAAGTACAAGATCGACGCGACCATCTCCGTCGAAATCAGCCGTCACGATTCTATTCCACCAGCCCGCGCTGTGCTCGAATCCTCTGGTGACGACGCGGACGAGCTTGGTGCCGGTATTGTGGAAGACTGTGATCGGCATCCACTCGCCCACCACGACCAGGTCGAGTCGCCCGTCGCCGTCGACGTCAAGCCACAGCGCGTCGGTCACCATTCCGATGCGTGCCAGGTCGGGGGCAACCTGCGCGGTCACGTCGGTGAAATGGCCCCCCCCGCTGCCGTCGTTACGAAGCAGGGTGCTCGGCGGATTGATCCCGTAGCGCCCGGGCACCACTCGGCCGCCGATGAATACGTAGTCCTTGGAGGCGGCGACGCGCGAGCCACTCCCGAACAGCGACGGCAGCCGGCCCGCCGTCTCGCGGAAGTTGCCATGCCCGTCGCCGAGGTAGAGACGGTCCTCGAGCGCCGGGGCGAGGTTGGAGAATTCACTGCCGCCGGTCACAACGTAGAGATCGAGATGGCCGTCGTGGTTGGCATCGAAGAACGCCGCGCCGAGGTCCTCGGAGATGCGGTCGGTGTCGAAGAGCGCCTGATTCGTGGCGCCGAACGTGCCGTTGGGTCGCTGCACGTACAGCGCGCTCGGCTGGCCCTTGGCGCCGCCGATGAAGAAGTCGTCGAGCCCGTCGCCGTTCACGTCGCCGCCGGTCACGAACGGTCCTTCCGTCGACATCATCTTGGGGATCAGCGGCTCCCGGTCGAAATCGACGAATTCGTTTTCGTGGTGGACGAAGTCGAGGCCGATTTGGGCGGTGACGTCTTTGAACAGCGGCGGTTTGGCGGTTAGGCGGTTGGGCGGTTGGAGATACGCGTCCGTCTGGCGTAAGGTGACGAGCTGATTAGCAGGAACGCGCGTGACGTGGCTCGTTCGGCCGTCCGGCCAATCGATCGCTACGTCGTCCAGGGTATCGATCGGGCCAACACCGAAGGTGAGCGTGTAATCCACGCTGGATTGAAACCCTCGTGTCGGCTCGAGCTCCTGCATGAACTGGTGACTGCCGGCGCGCAGCGTAACGCGCGCACCGACGGCAAAGGGATTGGTGCTGTCTCCCGCCAACCGCACCTGCAGGTAGTGATTTGCCGGTAGCTGTGCGCGGGCGTTGTTGCGGTAAATGAACGCCTCGTCGTCGACGTTGTTCACCACGAGATCGGGCGCTCCGTCGCCATCCAGGTCGCCGTACGCCGCGCCGTTCGAAAAGCTCGGTACGTCGAGTCCCCAGGCGGCGCTCACCTTGGTGAACGTCAGATCCCCGTTATTGCGAAACGCGTAATTGGGCAGCCTTGTGGAGGTCATTGCCTTGATCAGGCTCATGAAGTCCACCCGTTGGCCCCGCGTGGCTTGGAGCATCGTCTGGTCGCTGCCGAGAAACGCGAGATAATCCTGGGCTGTCACGTCCTTCGCGAGCCCGTTCGCGACGAAGATGTCCTTGTTGCCATCGAGATCGAAGTCGGCGATGAGCGCGGCCCAGCTCCAGTCGGTCCGGGTCACGCCGGCGATCCAGCCGACGTCGCTGAACGTGCCGTCGCCGTTGTTGTGCTGCAGCGTATTCCGCATGAGCTGGTGATCGAACCCTTCGCGCACCTTGGCCTGATACAGTTCCCACGGCTCGAACGATGAAGTCGTCTTGAGACGGTAGTCGTCTTCGGGTAGCATGTCGGCGGTGTAGATGTCGGGCCAGCCGTCGTTGTCGATATCGGCGATATCGACGCCCATCGAGAAGTAGCTGGAGACGGGCATCGCACGCTCCAGCACCTCGTCGAACGTCCCATCCCCCTTGTTGATGTAGAGGTAGTCGCGCTCGAAGAAATCGTTCGCCACGTAGACGTCGGGGCGGCCGTCGCGGTTGACGTCGCCCACGGCTACGCCTAAGCCGAAGCCGATCTCGGGCCCATAGATGCCCGCCTGGTCGCTCACGTCGACGAATCGGCCGCCGTCGTTCCGGTACAGCCGGTGTCCGCCGAGTGGATCGCGGACGGAGCGGAGGTTGCGCACGGCGAGACTCGAGACTGGCCGCGGCGAGTTGCGAATCAGAAAGAGGTCGAGATCGCCGTCGCCGTCATAGTCGAGGAAGGCGGCTTGCGTCGAGTACCCGGTGTCGGCGACGCCGTAGGCCGCCGCCATCTCCCGGAACAGCGGCACGCCGCCCTGCACGCCCTGACTGATGTACAACGTGTTCGCACGCGCGGAGCCCGGCCGTAATCCGGCGTGGCAGACGTAAATATCGAGCCGTCCGTCGCCGTTGACGTCGGCGAGCGTGACACCCGTTGTCCAGTGACTGCGCTCCCTTACGCCCGCGGCCTCGGTGACGTCGCGGAAATGAAAGCTGCCGAGGTTCAGGTAGAGGTGGGGGCCGCCTTCGTTCGACGTGAGGACCAGCTCGGGCAGCCCGTCGCCCGTGAGGTCGCCGATGCCGACGCCACCGCCATTGTAGTAGTTGCGGTAGGTGAAGACGTTGGCATCGTGGGTCTCGGTAAGCCGGTTTGCGAAGCGGACGCCGGTATAACTCGAGGGCAGCAGCGTGAAGAGTTTCCCTTCATCCGCCGGCGCCCCTTCTTTGGCAGGGGCGCCCGAGCAGGCGCCAATTCCCACCACAAGAAGAAAGAGGGGCGCAGCGTGCTGCGCCCCTCTGTGAAGCGCCTGCAGCAATTAGTACCCGCTATTCTGCGTCAGCAGGGGGTTGGCGTCGATCTGCCCCTGCGGAATCGGCATCAGCACCAGGTAGTCCGCCGTTTGAGTCGTCTTGAATTCAAACGGTGCCGTGAACAGGCCGAACCGGATCAGATCCTGTCTGCGCTTTCCTTCGGCTGCGAACTCGAACAGCCTCTCACGCAGGATGACAGGGAGCGTGACGGCACTGAGCGTATCGGTCACGAACGCGCGCGCGCGCACTTGCCGTACCAGCGCGAGCGGGGTCCCGGTACCCGTTGCCCCATCCAGGATCGCCTCCGCCTTGATCAGCAACATCTCCGACAGACGGAACCAGGCGAAGTCATTCCCATTATTCTCTGCCACGTGCTTTGGATCAGCCGGCCATTTGTAGATCCGGGCGCCCTCTCCCTCCGTTGCGGCCGTTACGTTGGCGATCGTCGTGGTGAAAACCAGAGGGTTACCCGCGCGGTCGTTCACCGGACTGCCGGTCTCGACGTTGACCTGCGGCCCGACTAGGAAGATTTTGCGCCGCCGGTCGAGCGAGTCGAACGCGTTGTACGCCTGCGCCAGAGCCGAGAAGCCATTCCACGGTCCGGGGTTGAACTGATTGTAGTGCAGCGTGCGCTGCAGGAAGTTGAATCCCAGCCCCGCTTCGGCGGCGAACTTGATGACGAAGATGTTCTCCGGTGAGGCGGCGGCGTCCGGGCGGAAGTTCTTCGAAAACGTATCCGCCAGCTGGTACACGCCGGAGTTCAGGATGCTATCCACGCGGTTCACCGCCGCTTGGCAGGCACCCAGGCCGCCGGCGACCGTCACGCCGGCGCACGAGTTGTACGCCGTTGGGTTGATGCCACCGGCGCCCGCCGCGTCCTTGGTGAAGACGCCGGCGTTGATGTACATGTTCGCCAGAATGGCGTCCACGGCGCCCTTGGTGATGCGGCCGTTATTGCCGACGTCCCACGAGGGCGGCAGATCCGGGCGCGCCGCAAGCAGCTCCGCTTCGATGAACTTGAACAGTGAGTCGCGGGTCACACGCGCCCGCGGCATGATCTCGCTGGTCGTGGCGACCGGGACGCCGCCGAAGAAGTCCATCAGGATGTAGTAGTAGAACGCCCGCAGTGTTCTCGCTTCGGCTACCATCACGGCCTGATTGGCAACGCTGCCGTTCTGGACGCCGTCGATCAGTGCGTTTGCGCGGGCGACGCCGGCGTAGGCCGTGTTCCACGCGTTGTTGAAGTAGCTGAGCGTGGCGCCGCTGGTGGCGGACCACGTCTGACGGTGCAGCTCCAGCCAGGTCCCGTTGTCATACCAGTCCTGGCCGCGCGTCGGCACGACCATCTCGTCGGTGGTCACCTCACTGGAGCCCCAGTAGTCAGCTTCACCCGCGGTGCCGCGCAGCTGCGCGTACACGCCGGCGAGAGCCGCCCGAACTTCTCCTTCCGTGCGGAAGAAGTTGCCCGGCGTGATGGCGCTGGGCGGGGTCTCGTCGAGGTTGGTGCATCCCTGTATGGGCACGAGCAGAAGCGCGCACAGCCCGGCCGCTCCGATCGACGACGCCACGAACATTCGCTTCATAGATTCAGTCCTCCTCAGAAGACGAAACGGATGCCGCCGGTCACCAGGCGGGGCCGCGGATAGCTGAGATAATCGACGCCACGCGACGCCAACCCCGCGCTGGCATAGACTTCCGGATCAAGACCCGTATAGCCCGTGAAAGTTACCAGATTGTCGCCTGAAATGTAGACGCGAGCGCTGCGCGCATTCCGTGTCAACATGGGCAGGTCGAGGTTGTACTCCACGGTGATATTCTGCAGCCGGACGAAGTCGGCGTTTTCGACCCAGCGCGACGAGAAGATCGCCGGCTCGTGCAGCCCGGTCGGATCGCTCAAGGCATCCTTCAGGAAGTTCTTGTCCTGAAGCGCGTTGCCCTTCGTCGAATAGACGAGCGCGGTGTTGTTGAACACGTCCAGCCCGACCGCCGCCCGGATGAGGAAGCTGAAGTTCCACTTCCCCTTGGTGATTTGATTCGTCAGGCCCAATGTGAAATCGGGATTGGCGTCACCGATGATCGCGTAATCGCTGGCGGCGGGCGTCGTCGTCTCACCGTTGACGCAGCCCGGCGTGCCGGCGGAGCAGCGGAACAACTGCTTACCGTTCGCGTCCACGCCGAGGAACACCGGCCCGAAGAACGTGCCGAGTGCCGAGCCCGGCATAATGCGCTGGGCCCACTGATCGGACTGACCCTGGCCGCTGACGCTGCCCGAGCGGAGGAAGGTGTACGGTCCGAGATCCTCCACCTTGTTGGTCTGCGTGGCGAACACGAGCCCGGCGCGCCACGTCATACTCGGCTTCGACATCGCGAGCCAGTCGAGCGACATCTCGAAGCCGCTGTTCTTCAGCTTGCCGACGTTCTGGAGGCTGGTGGATGAGAATGACGGCGGCGGCACCTGGACGTTGAGCAGCAGGTCGGAGGTGTTCTTCACGTAGTAGTCCATGCTGCCCGCGAGGCGATTGCCCCACAGACCGAAGTCGACTCCCACGTTGTACTGATCCGTCTGCTCCCACTTCAGGTCCGGATTGCCGTTCCCCGTGGGAATGACACCGTTCGCCGGCGAATCCCCCCAGGGATAGTTGGCGCTCGAGCCACCCGAGAACGTCACGAGGGACTGATAGGGCGCGATACCCGGATTGCCCTGACGGCCCCAACCCAAGCGCAGACGCAGGTCCGAGAACATCGAACCGCTCATGAAATCCTCGCCGGAGAGCTTCCACGACGCGGACAGTCCGGGGAACGCCGCCCACTTGTGTCCCTCGGCGAACTTGGACGATCCATCGTAGCGCAGGATTGCCGTTACGAAATACTTGTCCTTGATGCCGAGGTTGGCCCTGGAGAGGAACGAAACGAGCTTCCAGTCTTGGGCAAAGGACGAATCATTCCGCGTGCGCGCGGCGCCCAGGTTGTTGAAGCTGAAGGCGTCGGTGACGTAGCCGATGCCTTCGGCCATGAACAGGTTGCTGGAGAACTTGTTGTACTCGTACCCACCCAGCAGGTCGAGGGTGTTGTTCTCGCCGAGCGGCCGGTTGTAAGTGAGCAGCGTCTGGATCGTCCCGGTCGTGTTGTCGAGATCGTACTGCCGCGCGAGCCCGCCGCCCAACCTTACACCTACCGGGTTGTCGTTGGGATAGTAGAGCTGGCGGCTGCCGCCCGAATGGTCGCCGCCCACGGTCACGTGCGCCGTGAGTCCGGTGGCCAGGTCGTATTCGGCCGTCGCATTCGCGATGACGCGCGTCGTCGTGCCGCGGTCGGCGATCTGGTTGGCCAGCGCGACGGGATTGCGGACGGAGCTCGAGCCGGTCTCGTAGTAATGCGTTCCCGTGGAATCGGTGACCGTGACGGGCTGCGTCGGATTGAATATGGCCACGTTCTGGAACACGCCACCCTCGAAGCCGCCCGTATTCTCGAACGTGATGTACGTGTTCTTGACGCGCGACGCCGTGACGTTCACGCCGAGGCGCATCCGATTGCTGAATGCGTCGTGCGAGGCGTTCAGGGAGCCTTGCAGCCGCTCCAGCCCGTTGGCGATCGCGACGCCGGGTTGATTCATGTAGTTCATGGATGCGCGATAACGCGTGTCCTCACCGCCACCGGTGAACGACACGTCATAGTTCTGCGTGACCGCGCTGCGCGTGACTTCCTTCTCCCAGTTGGTGTTCGCCGCGCCGAGGGCCGCCAGGTGGTTGGGGGGAAGCCCACGCGCGGAATCGATCGGGATTCCCGCCGCCGTATCCGTGTTGAAGAGCGCCACTTGGTCTTGGATAAACGACCGGTACTGGGCGCCGTCCAGCACGTTGAGGCTCTTCGCCGGCGACGCCGCGGCCACGTACGCGTCGAACTCGACCGTCGGACCACCGGACTTCCCGCCCTTCTTCGTCTCGATCAGGATCACGCCATTCGCCGCGCGGCTGCCGTAGATGGCAGTGCTCGACGCATCCTTCAAAATGGTGATCGACGCGATGTCCTGAGGATTGAGCAGGTTCAGCGGGTTGCGCGGCAGGGGCGGTGACCCACCGATGCCGTAGCTGGACGGCTCGGTCGGGACATTAATGACGGGCACGCCATCGATCACGTACAGCGGGTCGTTGGTGTTGCTGATCGAGCTGCCGCCGCGAATCAGAATCTGTGAGCCGGCACCTGGCTCGCCGTTGTTCTGAATGATTTCGACGCCGGCCGCGCGGCCCTGAATCATCTGGTCGACGTTCGTCTTGACGCCGACGTTGGCGGCAGCGGCATCGACGGTCGACACGGCGCCGGTCACGGCCTCCCGCTTGGTCGTGCCGTATCCCGTCACCACGACGGCCTCGAGCAACGACGCCTGCGGCGCAAGCCCGAACGATGCATCGGCGATTCCGCCGGCGGTCACGGTGACCGATTGTGATTGTGGGGCGTACCCGATGCGCGTCGCGCGCACGATGTGCGTGCCCGCGGGAACATCGATTGTGTAGCTGCCATCTTGTCCGGTTTGTGCTTCTCGTTGCAGGGCGTCGATTCTTAGGGTGACGCCGGTGAGGGCCTGCTTCGTGGTGCTGTCCGTCACTTGTCCTCTGATCGTGCCGTTCTGCGCGGCCAGAGACGTTGCCGTGGCGAACACTAGGGCGAGAGTGGGTAGAACATGTCGAACGAAGCGCATCGGTTGTGACCTCGGAATGACGGTTATGGCTCCGAAATTCCGCTCCGTTCAGCCCTTGTCAAGGGTGGCCTGTGGGCGGAGTATCTACGCCCATGCTGCTGGCCTTCATGATCGTGATGCAAGCGGCATCGGCACGGGAAGCACCGCCGGTGCTGCAATTCCCGACCCCCGGATTGGACGACCCCGCCGCCTATGAGGGGTACACGGCGCGCCTCTATCGCGATTCGCGCGGCAACGCCGTGGAGGTCTACATCGACGGCAAGACCGGCCGGGTGGTGCACCTCTGGGCCGATGGGTTGAATGAGAGTATTGGGTTCACCGTAAGAACGGCGGCGGATACGGCGGCGGCGAGTGAAGCGGCGGCAGAACCGGGCGTCGCATTCGGTGATCCCAAGGCATCCGTCTGGAGTGGCGGTGCTCGCCGCAGCGTCCTGTATTCACTGACGATTCCGGGCGGCCGGACAATACAGTTCGGGCAATTCCTGCTGGGCTCGATGCGCATCGAGCGCGATTTCGGCTACGCCGCCCGAGTGAACGATCCGATCGATGCGCCGACCTTCGTGCCACCAGAATTCCAGCAGCTTGCCGAGCGGGAGGGCGGCGTCTATTCCAGCCGACTGGCGCCTACGTTCTCGGTAACGCCCGCGACCTGGCGGGTCCGGGTCAGCCAGCCGAGCCTCGATGGCAAGAACCATCTCGCGGTCACGCTGACGGGCGACGCACGCTTGTCCCGCGTCTCGGTCCATGATCGGGTCGTCAGCGTCCGGTCGGGCGCCACGGGAGCCCTCACCATTGCGGTCGAGATCACGACCGATGGACCGCCGCTCACGCCGCTGACACGCACGCAGATCTTCAATTCCGCCTTTCGCCGTTTCGCCGACTCGGCGCAGTCGCAACGTCTCGAGCGTGAGATCCGGGGCTTTGAGCTGCTCAGCTCCAAGCAGAAACTGATGGCGGGCCTGCCGACGTACGCGACCTACTTCGGGCGTGACATGCTGATGACGGCGCTGCTCATGGAGCCGGTCTGGTCCGACACCATGCCTGAGTTCGTCATGGGCGCGGCGCTGGCAAAGCTGTCGCCCGACGGCGAAGTCAGTCACGAAGAAGCGCTGGGTGGTCAGGCGATTCGCGAGAACGCCGCCGAGTTTCTCAGGACCGGTGACAGCACACTGCTCAAGAATCTTCAGGCCACACGCGAGAACTACTGGATGGTGGACGACGATTTTCAGCTGCCCGTCGTGGCGGGCCGCTATTTCGCCGACGCGTCCGTTCCCGCAGCGCGCAAGCGGGCGTTCGTGGGCCGGTGGGGGAATGCCCTGCGCAAGAACCTCGCGTACGTGATGCACCAGGCGGCACCGTATTTCCATGATCCTGTCGCCACGAATCTCGTGAGCTTCAGGCGCGATCCGGACGGGTACTGTCATCCCGGGAGCTGGCGCGACAGCCGCGTCGGGTATGCGGGCGGCTGCTTCGCGTTCGACGTGAACGTCGTGTGGGTTCCCGCCGCGCTGAAGGCAATTGTCGCGATCGACAGCGCGTTCCGCGCGCTGGGCGAGCCGGGAATCGAGCATGCCGAGATGGTTCCGGCGGGCGTGAGGACGTGGCGGGAGGCGTCGCGACACTTCATGGTGACGCTTCCGCCCGCGGAAGTACAAGCCCGCGTCCGCGCCAAGCTGGCATCGTTTCCCGAGCCGGAGCGGGGATACTGGGACGGCGTCCTCGCGCACTCGGGGGGGGGCTACCAGCCGGACACCCTGCGCTTTCCGGCTGTCTCGCTCGACAGCGCCGGCAATCCGATTCCGGTCATGACCACCGACCCCGGGATGTGGCTGCTGCTCGCGCGCCAGGACAGCGCACGCGAGGCCGAGCTGCTGCAGCCGTTCTTGCTCCCCTATCCGGTCGGCCTGTTCATTGACGGCGTCGGCCTCGCCGTCGCCAACGATGCGTATGCCTCGCCGGCCGTCTGGGACATGTTCGCCAAGGACCTGTATCATTCCCCGCGAGTTGTGTGGGGACGTGAAGTGAATGTCTTGCTCGCCGCGCTCGCCACGCGGAATCGCCCGGGCGCGGTGGATTCCATCCGGAGCGCCGTCGCGCGCTCGGGACTGCAGTACGCGGAGCTGTGGAGTTACAAGTTTGACGGAGGAGCCCTGCGCGCCGTGCGCTACGGCTCGAGCTCAGACGTGCAGCTGTGGTCGCTCACTGATCTCGCGGTTCAATATCTCCTCAACTCTCCAAGGGCGGGGCCGCCGCAATGAGTAACCTCCACGCGTTCGACATCATCTTCATCGCGGGCTACTTCCTGATTCTGTTCGGCATCGCGTGGTGGGCCGCGGTGCGCGAGAAGAACGTGAGCTCCGACTACTTTCTTGCGAGCCGGGACGTCGCCTGGTTCGCCGTCGGCGCCAGCTTGTTCGCTTCCAACATCGGGAGCGAGCACCTCGTGGGGCTGGCGGGCACCGGCGCCGGCAGCGGTCTCGCCGTCGGCCACTTCGAATGGCTCGCCTGTCTCATTCTGCTGCTGCTCGGCTGGCTGTTCGTGCCCTATTACCTGAAGAGCGGCGTCTACACGATGCCGGAGTTTCTGGAAAAGCGGTACAACTCGGCCGCGCGGTCGTATTTCACCTGGGTGTCGGTCATCGGCTACGTCCTGACGAAGATCAGCGTGACGCTGTATGCGGGTGGCGTCGTGATCCGCGCGGTCACGGGGTGGAATTTCTACACGGCGGCCATCGTTCTCATCGTCATCACCGGGCTGTATACGATCTTCGGCGGACTGCGCGCCGTGGTCTACACCGAGGTGCTGCAGGCCATCGTGCTGATTCTCGGCTCCATCACCCTCATGGCGATCGGGCTGTCGCGGGTCGGCGGAATCGCGGGGCTCGAGGCCAAGGTCCCTGCGGGCTTCTTCTCGATGTGGAAACCGTCGAGTCATCCGGACTTTCCATGGACCGGAATCATCTTTGGGGCTCCGATTCTCGGAATTTGGTATTGGTGTACCGATCAACACATCGTGCAACGTGTGCTCGCTGCCAAGAACATCAAACAGGCGCGCACCGGAACGATCTTCGCCGGATACCTGAAGATTCTCCCCGTCTTCATCTTCGTGCTCCCGGGCATCGTCGCGATGGCGCTGTTTTCGGATGTCAGCAACAACCCTGACTCCGCGTACCCCACGCTGGTGACGCGGCTGCTGCCGGACGGGATCAAGGGGCTGGTGCTCGCGGGCATGCTCGCGGCGCTGATGAGCTCCCTGGCCTCCGCGTTCAACGCGTGTTCGACGCTCTTGACCTGGGATGTCTACAAGAAGATGCGTCCCGCCGCGAGCGAGCAGCAGCTCGTGCGCGTGGGCCGCATTTCCGCCGGAGTCATGGTGTTCCTCGGACTGGCCTGGATTCCGCTGATGAAGTTCGTCTCGTCGCAGATCTACATCTACCTGCAGAGCGTGCAGGCGTACATCGCGCCACCCATCGCCGCCTGCTTCCTCCTCGGCCTGTTCTTCCGGCGGCTGAACGGCACCGGCGCCGTGGCTTCACTCGTCACCGGGCTCGTCCTCGGCCTGCTGCGGCTGATCCTCGAGCTGACCAACAAGGCGACCGGCGGTGGCCTCGAGCCGGGAACGCTGTGGCACTGGATCGCGACGATCAATTTCCTTCACTACGCCGTGCTGCTGTTCGTGATCTGCACGGTGGTGCTCTTCGTCGTGAGCATGATGACACCACCACCCGGCGCCGACAAAACTGAGGGACTCACGTACGTCCGTGCCGCACCAGGGGCCGCCGCCGTTCTGCTGGAAGGCGAGACGGCGCGTGATCGGAAGTTCGAGATCGGGCTGTCGGTGCTACTCGTTGCCATCATTGGTGTGCTGTGGATCGTGTTCGCGTGAGAAGAGCGTTCGTGGTACGTGGTGCGTGGTGCGTGGGGCGCGCCCGGTACGTGGTGCGTGGTGCGTGGTGCGTGGTGGCGCTCGTCGCCGCAGTGGCCTGCCGCCCGTCCGCCCGCCCGCCCGCCCGTGCGTCCGCCTACGATCCCGCGCACGACATCGGCATGCTGTTCGCGGACGTGCAGCTGTCAGGGATCTTCCCCGATTCTAAAGAATTCGTCGACGCACGTCCGAAGGCCGAGCCAAGCGTCATCGCCGCGCGGTACGATTCGGCGCGGCACACGCCGGGGTTCGTATTGCGCGCGTTCGTCGAGCAGAATTTCGATCTGCCCAAGCCTGCCGGCGACGGCTATCACAGTGTGGCATCGCAAGGCATGGTGCAGCACGTCAATGCACTCTGGCCGGTGCTGACGCGGTCGCCGGACAGCACCGATCCCCGCTCCTCGCTGATTCCGCTCCCCAATTCGTATGTCGTACCTGGCGGGCGCTTTCGCGAGATCTACTACTGGGATTCCTACTTCACGATGCTCGGTCTCGTGCAGAGCGGCCGCACCGATCTCGTGAAGAACATGCTCGACAACTTTGCCCACCTGATCATGACGGTGGGTCACATTCCGAACGGCAATCGCACGTACTACCTGTCGCGGAGCCAGCCGCCCTACTTCGCGGCAATGGTCGGGTTGTATGCGCGGGCGACGGACACTGCTCAGGCCATCGCGTATCTCGATGCCCTGGAGGAAGAGCACGCGTTCTGGATGGACGGCGCCGAGCATGTGACGGCCGGGCAGGCGTACCGTCGTGTCGTGCGGCTCGCTGATGGTGTCCTCGTGAATCGCTATTGGGACGATTCGGACGAGCCGAGGCCGGAATCGTACCGTCCGGACGTGGAGATCGGGCAAACGTTGCCCGAGTCACTGCGCGCCGGTTTCTACCGCAATGCGCGGGCAACCGCCGAGAGCGGGTGGGATTTCTCGAGTCGCTGGATGCGCGATCCTAAGGACCTGCGCACCTTGGAAACGACGGACCTGATCCCCGTCGACCTGAATAGCCTCCTTCATAATGCCGAGCGGACGATCGCGGCCTTGCTGGCCTTCCGAAAGGCCGCGGGAGACTCGGGACTAGCGCGACGATACACTCTGCAAGCAGACGCCCGGCGCGACGCCATCCTCGCGATGTACGATGCGAAAGAGGGGTACTTCTTCGATCGGCGCTGGCGCACGGGCGCGCTCGTGACCGACCGGCCCTCCCTTGCCGCCGCGGAGCCACTCTACTTCGGGATCGCCACCGCCGAGCAGGGCAAGCGGGTCGCCGCTCGCCTGGAGCGCGAGTTTCTCAAGCCGGGCGGATTCGTCACGACCAATTTTGCGTCCGGCCAGCAATGGGATGCCCCGAACGGCTGGCCGCCGCTCGAGTGGCTTACTATGGAAGGGGTACGCCGCTACGGTCGCGCCGATCTGGCCGACAAGGCCGCGAGCCGCTGGTTGGGGCTGATCGAGCGCACGTACAAGACGACGGGGGGCATGATGGAGAAATACGACGTCGTCAATCTCAACAAGAAAGCGGGCGGCGGAGAGTATCCGACCCAGGACGGCTTTGGGTGGACGAACGGGGTAGCACTGGCATTATGCGCAATGCCGGCACAAGCGCGGACATGCAAAAGCTAGACGTCTAGGCGGCCAGCGGTGAACAGGATCTGGTTTTTAGGACTGCTGTGTATTTCGTGCACCGCGGCTCCGAAGAACAACGATGTGGTGCTCGCCACCACGACCTCCACGCGCGACGCGGGGCTGCTCGACTCACTGCTTCCGGGGTTCGAGGCGCAATCTGGTTACAAGGTGAAGGTGGTTGCGGTCGGGACCGGCCAGGCTTTGGCGATGGCCCGGCGCGGCGATGCGGAAGTCGTGCTCGTGCACGCGCCCGAGCTGGAGCAGGCGCTCGTCGATTCGGGCTTTTTCGTGCGCCGGCGGCTCGTGATGCACAACGATTTCCTGTTCGTAGGCCCCGACGCCGATCCCGCGGGAATTCGCGGTGGGCACGATGCTGCTGGTGCATTGCGAGCTATCGCGCGCGCCCGCGCGCAGTTCGTCTCTCGGGGCGATCGATCCGGCACGCATCTGTTCGAGCTGAAACTGTGGCGCCTCACCGGGCAAACGCCTCCCCCACCCGGGGGCTGGTACATCGAGGCCGGCCAAGGGATGGCTTCGACGCTGCAGATGGCCGACCAGAAGGACGCGTACACGATCACTGATGGCCCGACTTTTCTGGTGTGGCGCTCCAAGCTACGGCTCGTGCCGCTGGTCGAGGGCGACACGCTGCTCTACAACGTCTACCATGTCATGGAGGTCCCGCATGCGAGCGCCGGCCCGCGTGCGCTCGCCGATTTCTTCGTGTCGCCGGAGGCACAGGCGGTGATCGGGAAATTCGGGACGACCCGCTTCGGAGGGCCCCTCTTCATTCCGGATGCTGGGCAGCTCGATCGGTGGTGACGCGAGACCGCTTGCGTCCAGCGTGATGTTGCCACAACGCTTCATTACACGTAGCGTGTTTGAATAAGGGTGCGGCGGGGACGTCCCGCCGCAGGTCGATTGGTTGGTCGGGCCGCCAACCTCCACACAGCCCATTGGGTTGCTGGAGGAAAGGTGCCTGACGCCAAACCGAATCCGTCTGATCCGCTTCCGCAGCACGCTCCGTCGGAGAGCCCCGGGGGTTGTTTGCTCCGGTTGTTCTGGATGGCCTTCGGCAATCTCGCGCTGGTCATGATCGCCATCATGATGATCCAACGACGCGGTTTCTCTGCGCTCGACGCCGGGTATTGGGGCGTCGTCGTCGCTCTGGTCATCGGGCGGTACGTGGACATCACCCGGTTCGGCGGCCGGACGGCCAGCGCCGAGCCGGCGACCGTGGATCACTTCCGGCGCTACGCCGTGGGATTACTCACCACCGCGGCCGCGGTGTGGGCGTGCGTGCACGTCCTCACCTACCTGCTGTAGCCGGTTCATGCTGAGCCTCTCCCTCCCCCTGGTGGCCGGATCCATGCCGCTCGTTCCCGCGGGCGATCCTGCGCATGGCGGCGCCGTTCCTGGCGTCCTCCTGGCGCTGGTCGTGATTCTGACTGTCGCGAAACTCGGTGGCGAGGTGGCACAGCGTCTCGGTCAGCCCGCCGTTCTGGGCGAGCTCGTCGGCGGAATCGTGATCGGCAATCTGCAACTGGCGGGGGTCGGCTGGTTCGAGACGTTTGCCCGCGAGCCAACGGTCGACGTGATCGCGCAACTCGGGGTCGTGATCCTGCTCTTCCAGGTTGGTCTCGAATCGACCGTGCGCGACATGCTGCGAGTCGGTCCGGCGGCAGTGCGCGTGGCGGTGCTTGGTGTCGTGACCCCCTTCGTGCTGGGATGGGGTGTCGGCGCCTGGATGCTGCCCGATCACAGCGTCTATATGCACGCGTTTCTCGGCGCGACGCTGACGGCGACGAGCGTCGGCATCACGGCCCGGGTGCTGCGTGAGCTCGGGAAGTCGCAGACTCCGGAGGCTCGGGTCATTCTGGGCGCCGCCGTCGTCGATGACGTCCTGGGCCTCGTCATCCTGGCGGTCGTGAGCGGCGCGATCGCCGCGGCGAATCTGGGAGCGCCACTGGCCGTCGGCCCGGCTGCGCTCCTGGTCCTGAAGGCCGCGCTGTTTCTGGTCGGAGCGCTGGGGCTTGGGCTGTGGGTCTCCCCACGCCTGTTCCGGAGCGCCGCCCGGCTCCGCGGACAGGGGGTCCTGCTTACCACCGCGCTGGTGTTTTGCTTCCTGCTGGCCTACCTCGCCGCAGTCGCTGGGCTGGCGCCGATCGTCGGCGCGTATGCCGCCGGCCTGGTGCTCGAGAACGTGCACTGGCGCGACTTCACCGAACGGGGCGAGCACCAGCTCGACGAGCTGATGAAGCCCATCGCTACTGCGTTGGTGCCCGTGTTCTTCGTCCTCATGGGAATGCGGGTCGATCTGTCCGCTTTCGCGCGCACCGAAGTGCTCGGTCTCGCGACGTTCCTGACACTTGCCGCGATCATCGGGAAGCAGGTGTGCTCACTGGGTGCCGGGGGGGGCGTGAACCGACTCGCGATCGGCATAGGCATGGTGCCGCGGGGGGAAGTCGGTCTCATCTTTGCCGGCATCGGACTTACGTTGTCGATCGCGGGTAAGCCCATCGTCGATCAGGCGGTGTTCTCGGCGATCGTCATCATGGTGATCGTGACGACCATGATTACCCCGCCTGCACTGAAGTGGGTGCTTACCCGGCGAGAGTCCGCCTAGAACGCCTGATCCCACCTTTGGGATAGTCGAATCGCCGAGCTGATCAGTCCGACCATGCTGTACGTCTGGACGAAATTACCCCACTGCTCTCGTGTCTGCGGATCGATGTGCTCGGCGAGGAGCCCATGACGGTTGCGACATTGGAGTATGTCCTCGAACATGCGGCGCGCCTCATCGCGCTCGCCGATCGCCGCGAGCGCGTTGATGTACCAGAAGGTGCACACGAGAAACGCGTTCGAGGGCGTCCCGAAATCGTCCGGCGTCGTGTACCGAAACACGAAGTTCCCGCGCCGCAATTCCTTGCCGATCGCGCGCACCGTCGCGACGAAGCGCGGATCGTTGTCGCTGACGAAGAACAGCTCGTTCAACTGCAGCAGGCTTGCATCGAGCGTATCCCCGTCGAAGGTCGCGACGAACGTGCCGAGCTTGGAGTTCCACGCGCGCTTGGCGATCACGGCGTAGAGGGCGGCGGCACGCTGGGTCCAGTACGCCGCGCGATCCGCGAGTCCGAGATGGGTCGCGATGCGTCCCAGCCGCTCGCACCCCACCCAGCACATCACGGCCGAGAACGTATGGATCTCCGTGCGGCCGCGCAGCTCCCACAGGCCGGCATCCGGTTGATCGAACAGGGCGAACGCGCGTTCGCCCAGCGGTTCGAGCCGGTGGAATAACGATTCATCGCCTTGGCGCACCAGGCGCCGGTCGTAAAACACGTGCGTGGCGGCGAGGATGGACGAGCCGTACACGTCGTGCTGCGACTGTTCCGCGGCTTGGTTGCCGACACGGACCGGTCCAATCCCGCGATAACCCGGAAGCGACTCGACGACGCGCTCGGGTGGGAGCCGGTGGCCCGTCACGGTGTAGACCGGATGCAGCTGCTGATCGGCCCCCTCGGCGACGAGGTTGCGAATGAAATTGAGGTACCGCTCCATAGTGTGGGTCGCCCCGAGGCGATTCAGGGCGTTCACGACGAAGTACGCGTCGCGGAGCCAGCAGTAGCGATAGTCCCAGTTACGACTCGAGCCGGCGGCCTCCGGGATCGACGTGGTCATGGCGGCGATGATCGCGCCCGTGTCCTCGAACACGTTCAGCTTCAAGGTGATCGCCGCGCGGATGACGGCGTCCTGCCATTCGAACGGGATCGCGAGCGAGCGGACCCATTCCCGCCAGTACGCGATCGTCTCCGCGAGGAAGCGCTTGCCGACATCATCGGCACGCTCTTGCAGCGTCTCGTCCGGGCCGAGGATGAGGGTGACGGCATCGTCGAGAAAGAACGCGTTTTCCTCGAGGATCGACGTGACCGGCACGTCGCTGGTGAGCCGCAGCACGAGCGAATTGCCGACATACCGAATGTGATTGCTGCCGTACGTCGTGGTGCTGAGGGGCTGCCCGTAGTTTTGGGCGGGGCGGCACCGCACCCGCAGGCGTGGATGACCGGCGAGCCGCTGCACGCGCCGCACGATCATGGTGGGGCAGAACACGCGGCCGTGGTGCTCGAAGCGTGGCGCCAGGTCCGTGATCTCGACGGCCCCGCCCGTGGAATCGGTCAGGCGGGTGACCAGCACGGGCGTGTTCTGCACGTAGCGCTGCTCGCAGCGCACCCGGTCGAGCAGCTCGATCGCGAAGAACCCGACGTCGTCGCGCTGGCCTGTCCGCGCCTTGAGCAGCGAGCAGAACATCGGATCGCCATCGAAGCGCGGGAAGCACGCCATGTTGATCTCGGCCTCGGGATCGACGAGCGCGCCGATCGTCCCGTTACCGATAAGCGCTAGATCGAGCGAAGCCACTGCCGTACGGCCTCCACGTCGCTCAGGCGCCACCGAGCCGCCGTATCACCCGCGCCGACCTTGATCGAGTGCCCCCCGAGCCGGTTGACGACGTGGAAGCCGAATTCGTCGGTTTCATCGTCTCCGACGAACACCGGCGTCCGCCCGGAGAACGGCGCTTCCTCCAGAAACTCGAGCACGGCGAGTCCCTTGTCTTTGCCCGCCGGTTTCATCTCGACGACGCTCTTGCCGAGCTGCAGGCTGTACTGGCCGGCGAGCTGCGGGAGTAGTTCACGCATCGTGCGCTGCGCGAAGTCTGCCAGCTCCGGCACGCGGCGGTAGTGTAGCGCCAGCGAGACGCCCTTGTCCTCGAGCAGCAGCCCGGGTTTATCGGCGATCGCGGCATGCAGCTGCCGGCGCGCCTCCGCGAAGCGTTCGGTTGGCGCTGTATGGTGGCTGTGCACACCGGCGGCATTGCGGCGCTCCACCCCGTGCTGGCCCGCGACGGGCATGCGGACGTTCGGGAACAGGCGATCGATTTCGGCGATCGACCGGCCGCTCATCAGGGCGACCCCGCCGCCGGCGCACTTGTACAGCCGTTCGAGCAGCCGGCGTACGTCATCGCTCACCTGCACCGCGCTCGGCGTGTCGGCGAAATCGACCAGCGTGCCGTCGATGTCGAAGAAGAATGCCCAGTCGCACCGCGGCAGGGGCGGTGTCGCGTCGCTCACCGCCGCCCGACCAGCCTGGCGAACGCCCCCAGCTTCCGCTCGCGCCCGCGCACAGTGACGAAGTCGGGAAGGCGGCCGCGCCGCCGGATGGCCGCGGCATCCATCAGCATGCGCCCCGCCCAACGGTAGACGTTGAAGTCTTGGATCAGGCCCCGCATCAGGCGCATGCGGGTGCGCTGTTCCGCGCTGCTCATCGTGAGCCCCAGCTGGAGCGCGCCGGCGCACTGGTCGGTGTCGTACGGGTTCACGATCAACCCTTCGGGCAACTCACGTGCCGCGCCGGTGAAGAGGCTCAGAATCAATACGCCGCGCTCGTCGTCGCGGGCGGACACGAACTCCTTGGCGACGAGGTTCATGCCGTCGTGCAGGCTCGTCACCATGCAGATGTCGGTGCCGCGATAATACTCGAAGATCTCGTCGGGCTGGTGGTGCTCCACTTTGAGGATGATCGGCGGGTGCGGCGCTTCGGGGAAGCGCTGGTTGATCTGCGTCGCCAGATCGCGGACGCGCGCCTCATAGGCGCGGTACTCCTCGATCCGGCTGCGCGACGGTGCCGCGATCTGAATGAATGTGAATTTCCCGATCCAGCGCGGCTCGAGCTCCATGAGGCGCTCGACCGCGCGGAACCGCTCCTCGATGCCCTTCGTGTAGTCGAGGCGCTCGACGCCGACGGCGAGCGCATGCTCGGGCGGCAGGTTGTTGCGTTGGCGCACCTCGGTCCGACATTGCTCGACGGGCTTCGCCAGCAGGTCGGCCGGCGGCGGCCAATCGACGCTGATCGGATAGCGCCTCACCGTCGTCTGTTTGCCGCGATACGTGACCGCGAATACTTCCCGGTCCACGCGGGCCTCGAGCAGCCGGTCCACCGTGTCCACGAAGTTGTTCACGTGGAACTGCGTGTGAAAGCCGAGGATATTGCTGCCCAGCAGGCCGTCGAGCAGCTCCTCGCGCCAGGGACAGATGGCGAACGCTTCGGGATTCGGCCAGGGAATGTGCCAGAACGAGATGATGGTCGCGTCGGGCAGCGATTCCTTGATCATGCGCGGTAGCAACGCGAGGTGATAATCCTGGACGAGCACGACCGGATTGTCCGACTGCGCTTCCTGCTTCACGGTGGTGGCGAACTTGCGGTTGACCTTGACGTACTGCTCCCAGTCGCTGGTGCGGAAGATCGGGCGCACATGGGCGATGTGGCACAGCGGCCAGAGGCCCTCGTTGGCAAAGCCGTAGTAGTATCCCGCTTCTTCCTCCGGCGTCAGCCAGACGCGGCGGAGCTGATAGGCGTGCCGCTCAGGGGGCGGAGGCACGGCGATGTGATCGTGCGCATCCACGACCTCACGATCCGCGCTGCCGCCGCCGTGCGCGATCCAGATACCTGAGCAGGCGCGCATGATGGGCTCGAGAGCGGTGACCAGACCGCTCGCGGGGCGGCGCACCTCGATCTCGTTGCCCCGCCGTACGTGAATGTAGGGTTCTCGGTTGGAGACGACGATCACCTCCTGGCCGCGCAGCTCGCGATCCAGGATCTGGCGCAGCGTGTCCGGCGTCCACACGAGCTGATCCTCGTCGCGCGAGCGGTGGTCGGCCTCGAGGTCTTCGATGAGGGCGCGCAGATCCTTGGCTATCGGCCGAAGCTCGGCCGGCGGCCCGGGGACCCCGGGGCGTCCCAGCGGCGCGATTAGTCCTTCTCCCCTGAGCAACGCCTGCAATCCCTGCACCCAGCCGCGCCAGGAAAGCTGCGCGATGAAAACCGTGATCAGCGCGACGACCAACCCCAGTCCCACGAAGAAGAGGAACAGGTACTCGCGCGTTTCGCGGCTGCGACGCGCGATGAAGCTCATGTCATGGACGATCACGAGCCGGCCGAGATTGGCCACCAGCGTGGGCCGACTCGCCGCTCCCTCGGGCGGCGCCGCTGCGACCGGCCGCACCGAGACGTTCACCGGCCCCGTTTGTGTCTGCAGCAAGCCCCCGTTCGGCTTGGCAAAGCGGTCCAGCGCCGAGCAGGTCACTTCCTTGGGGAAGGTCGGCGTCGCGATGGGCTGGCTGCCGTCGAGCGGGCAGAACCCAACGGCCAGCAGGCGCTCGTCCTGCGTGATGCGCGTGAAGAACTGCAGGATGCGCTGCCGGTTCCCGGTGCGCAGGAGGTCCTGGAGCGGCTCCTCGACTGTATTGGCGACGAAGTTGGCGCGAATGTCGAGGTCGCGGCTGAACCAGGTGGCCGTGAGTTTGTCGACGAGCGGCACTACCGCGTAGGCGAAGAGGCCGAGCGCGAGGAGCAGCGGGACCACGAAGCGCAAAGAGAGCCGCATGGTTCCTCAACATACCCAAGTGTGGCAACGAGTTCCACGATTACGATCTGCGCGTGGGCACGAACATCTCCGTCGTACCGAACCTGCAGTGGGTCCGCGGTCATCCCACGAGCGGGTTCAGCCAAGCTTCTATTCATTTCGCGCTTGGTGTGACGTTCCATTGATCACCTAGCACAACCCGCCTTTAGAAGCGACCGTTTCGGCCCGTGTCCGCTGAGCTGAAACGGTCGCTTCGTGTTTTCGACGGCCTCGCCATGGTCATCGGGATCATGGTGGGCTGATGTCGATCGCGCTGGGTGTGATGGGAGTCGCGTGGGGACTCAGCTGGACCCTGGTCGATACAGGATTACGTTTGCCTTCTCGAGAGTAATCAGTCCTCCCCCGATCATTTCGCTCAGGTCCGGAAGAATCCCCTGAATCACGTCGTCGGTTTCGACTACCTCGATGATGATGGGTAGATCGATCGAGAGACGCAGCACCTTATCGGTGTGCAGCTTGCTCGACGCGCCGAAGCCTGCCACGCCGCGCAGCACCGTCGCGCCTGCGAGGCCCTTGCTGCGAAAGCGTTCGAGCAGCGCCTCGTAGAGCGGTTTGCCGTGGTGCTTATCGCTCTCCCCGATGAACACACGCATCAGCGTGCGCTCACCGCGAAATTTCTCAGTCATGGCAGGACCTCAGAGGAGTTTGTTGGCCAGCGCAGTGCCGGCAACCACAGCGACCACGCAGCCGACAATGGTGGCAGTCATGTACCCAGCCGCCCGCAGATAATCGCCGCCGTGGAGTAGCGTGACACTCTCATAGCTGAACGTACTCATCGTGGTAAACGCGCCGCAGAACCCAATCGTGAGTCCCGCGCGCAGATCGGGCGTGATCAGCGTGGCGCCGGTCGCGAGACGCAGGATGAAGCCGAGGAGGAGCGATCCGGCGAGGTTCACGATCAGCGTGCCCAGCGGGAAGCCGCCTGTCGTCCGACTCTGGATCCAGCCTTCGAGCCCGTAGCGCGACAACGTGCCGGCGATGCCGCCGAGGGCGATGTAGAGGACGGTCAAACAAAAACTCCTGCCGTAAGTGGTTCAGGTAGGAGTCATTAGCCCGTGAACAGGGCGGTTGAAGGCGAACTCCATCGCCTGCTGGAAGCTAATATCTTTCCCCCATGCCGCATATCCGCCTGGCGCTGTCCCAGTTCCGTCCCACCAAGGGTGAGTACGCCCAGAACGTTGCGCGCATCGGGGCCGTCGTAACTCAGGCCGCGCAGCTCGATCCCAAACCGGATCTCGTCGTCTTTCCCGAGACCGCGACGTCGGGATACTTCGTCGAAGGTGGCGTGAAGGAGCTGGCGGTCACGGCGGGTACGCTCGCCCGCGATCTCGCGGCGGCATGTAAGGGCTCGCAGATCGATGTCACCGTCGGATTCTACGAACGCTTTCAGAACCACATCTACAACTCTGCGCTCTACGTGACGCTCGGCGACAAGAAACCGGAGATCCGTCACGTCCATCGCAAAGTCTTTTTGCCCACCTACGGCGTGTTCGACGAAGAGCGCTTCGTGGATCGGGGCCAGGACGGCGTGCGGGCGTTCGAGACCGGATGGGGCGGCAAAGCCGCCATTCTCATTTGCGAAGACGCCTGGCATTCGCTGGCCGCCACAGTCGCCGCGCTCGAAGGCGCGCAGCTGATCATCGTTCCCAGCGCGTCGCCCGCGCGGGGGCTCGACGAAGAGGAAGCATGCGAAGGCGAAGTGGCACTGCCCGGATCGGTGGTACGGTGGGAGCGGATCGTCCGCGGCATCGCGGAAGAGCACGGGGTGTTCGTCGCGCTCGCCAACCTCGTCGGTTTCGAGGGCGGCAAGGGTTTCCCCGGCGCGTCGGCGATCATCGATCCGACCGGCACGATCATCGCACGCGGGCCACTGTTCGAGGAAGCACTGCTGACCGCCGAGGTCGATCTCGACGCGCTCACCATCGCCCGCTCTGACTCACCCCTGCTCGCCGATCTGCAGAGCGCGCTGCCGGTCCTGACCAAGAGCCTGAGCGGTGACAAGCAGAATCAGAAAGTGCGCTTCGACCCGGCGACCAACGGTGCTCCCGCGCACGCCGCACGCCGCACGCCGCACGTCGATATCGTGGACCGAAAGCTCGAGGAGTCCGACCCCCTCGCCATCGATCCCGAGCTGACCAGAAAATGGCTCGTCAGTTTCCTGAAGGACGAAGTCGTCCGGCGCCGCGGCTTCAAGAAGGGGATCGTCGGGCTCTCGGGCGGGGTGGATTCCGCGGTGACGGCCTTTCTCGCCGCCCAGGCGCTTGGCAAGGAGAACGTGATCGGCGTGCGCATGCCGTATCGCACGTCGAGCCCCGACAGTCTCCAGCACGCCCAGCTCGTCATCGACACGCTCGGCATTCCGTCGCTGACGATCGACATTTCGGCCGCGGTGGATGGTCTGCTGAAGCAGGTGGGCGACGCCGATCCGCACCGCCTTGGCAACGTGATGGCGCGCGAGCGCATGATCGTGCTGTTCGACCTGTCCGCCAAGCACAGGGCGTTGCCCCTCGGCACCTCCAACAAGTCGGAGCGGTTGCTGGGTTACTTCACCTGGCACGGCGACGACGCGCCGCCCGTGAACCCCCTCGGCGACCTCTTCAAGACGCAGGTCTGGGCGCTCGCGCGGCACGTCGGCGTACCAGAAGAGATCGTCGGCAAGCCGGCGACCGCGGATCTGATCAAAGGCCAGACCGATGAAGGAGACCTCGGCATCTCGTACGTGAAGGCCGACCGTATCCTGTATCATCTGATCCGTGGTGAAGAGCCCAGGGGCTTTACTAAGGAAGAGGTTGAGGTCGTGCGGCAGCGGCTCGATTCGACCCACTGGAAGCGGCGGCTGCCGACGGTCGCGGTGCTGTCGCAAACCGCTATCGGGGAGTTCTACCTGAGGCCAGTGGACTACTGATGGCGAAACCGGGTGGGGCGATTGGACGGCCCCGCGACTCCGAGACGACGCTCACGGAGCTGATGATGCCGCAGCACGCCAACATCATGGGCAACGTCTTCGGTGGAGTCATCCTCGCGCTCGTGGACAAGGTGGCCGCGGTGGCCGCCATCCGCCACGCGCGTCACGAGTGCGTCACCGTGTCGGTCGACAAGGTGGATTTTCGCGAGCCCATTCACGTCGGCGAGCTCGTCACCGCGCTGGCGCGCGTCAATTTCGCGGGCCGGACATCGATGGAAGTCGGTGTGAAAGTGGTTGCCGAGAACGTGCTGACGGGGGACAAGCGCCACACCAATTCGTGCTACGTCACCTACGTTGCCCTCGACGCCAACGGCCGGCCGACGGAGGTCCCGGGTATCGTTCCGGAGACTCCTGATGAAAAGCGGCGCTATGACCGCGCCGCAAAACGCCGGGCGACCCGGGTGATGGAACGCCGCTACGACCAAGGCCGGGGTGAGTAAGGTCGTTCTGGTTCTGTCGGGCGGCGGGGCGAAGGCGATCGCCCATGCCGGAGCCTTTCGCGCTCTCGAGCAGGCCGATCTCGTTCCCAGCCACATCGTCGCGACGTCCATGGGCGCCGTCGTCGGCGCGGCACTCGGCGCCGGGATGCCGTTCGATCAGGTGCGGCGCCGCGCCATGGGGCTCAGGCGCAGGGACATCGCGCCGTTCGATCCTCGCGTGCTCATCATGGGTCTGTTCGCGCGCAGCCTCTTTCCCGCCGCCGCCTTACGACGAGCCATCGCGCGAATCGTTCCCAAGACGCGCTTCGAGTATCTGCGCATCCCGCTCACCGTGACCGCAACCGATCTCGATACCGGCGAGCTCCTCCTGCTCGGTGGCCCGGAGCGGGGCGGTCGGGACATCGACCTGAGAGACGCGTTGTACGCTTCTTGCGCACTGCCGCTGTACTTTCCGCCGCTCGAGACGGACGGGAAGCGACTTGGCGATGGGGGGCTGCGCGCCGTGCTGCCGATCGAGCCGGCCCGGAAACTCGAGCCCGATGCCGATCTGTTCGTCGCGGTCGACGTCGGTCCCGGCTTCGACGAGCGCGTCATCACGAACGGGGGGCCTCCATCGCGCCTGCCGCGCGTGGTGCGGATGCACGGCGAGACGATACGCATCATGATGGCGGAACAAACGGAGCGGGCGATCGCCGATTGGCCAAGGGACGGGCCGCGGCTGGTGTACGTCAGGGCGATCGCGGAGCGCGAAGCGACGTTCGCGGTGGAGCGAGTTCAGGAATACGTCGAGATGGGCTACCAGGCCACGAAAAAAGCCTTAGGATAGGCAAGAGCTAGGCAACAGACGCGCCGCGGTTCACAGTTCACGGTCAACGGGACAACCTGATGCGTGCATCGGAAGCCATGATTACCGATCCTGTAGTTGCGGCGGCGGGCGCAACGTCCTCGGAGATCGCGGCGCTAATGCGCGTCAAGAACATCTCCGTCGTACCTGTGGTCGATAATCCCAAGGATCGCCGCTACATGGGAACGATCTCCGACCGAGATATTGTTGCACGATGCGTTGGTGCTGGCCATGATCCAACGGACTGCTCGGCAGCTGATCATGCTCGAACGGACACACCGGTAGTGAGGCCCGATACAGAGCTGAAGGGGTTCAAGGTGGCGAAGCAGTTAGATCCCACTGACCACCATGTGCGCTCAACGATCGTCGTTGTGAATGGGGACAAGAGAGTGGTGGGCTTCATACCACACCCGGAGGAGGTCCAAGGAATCGTGGTCAATTAGGGTTATCCGGTACACGGTTAACCGATTACCGCGGCGCGTCTGCCGCCTAGTTTTTGCATTGCCGCGCCTTAGCTTTTCCTCCGTGGCTCACAAGCTTTTCACCCTCGCCGAAGCCAACCGCACTCTTCCTTTCGTTCGAAGAATCGTGCAGGACATCATGACCGTGTATCCTCAATGGAAGGATCTCGTCGCCCAGTACGAGCTGATCGCCGCTCAGGCTCGTCCCGACTGGGGCGAATCGAAAGAGCAGCTCGACCTGAAAGCGAGCATCGACGCGGTCGCCGGCAAGATCAACGGATACCTCGGTGAGCTGGAGCAGGTCGGATGTGAGTTCAAGGGCTTCGACGAGGGGTTGGTCGACTTCCACGGACGGCTCGACGAGCGTGAAGTCCTCTGGTGCTGGAAGTACGGCGAAGATCGCATCACGCATTGGCACGAGCTCGATGCGGGATTTGCCGGCCGCCAGCCGCTACCCGAGGTCATGACCGGCACATGAGGGGATTTTGGCTGTTCGTCCACATTATTGGCTACGTGGCGTGGATTGGCGGCGGGTTGGCCGTCATGCTGAGCGGCATCACCGCCAAATACTTCCCACCCGATCAGCGTCTCGCCGTTTACCGGATCATGGGTGCGGTGACTCGCAGTCTCGTTGGGCCGGGATCCGTCCTCGTGGTTGTGAGCGGGCTGATCCTGTCGGTCCCTTATTTCCAGGTTGCGACGGCGCCCAGCTGGCTGATGGCAATGCTAGCGTTTGGCGTACTCGGCGCGATGGTGGCCATCGGGATCGTCATGCCCACGGCGGCGCGACTCGCCAGACTCGATCTCGACCCGCGTGGCGAGCTGCCGGAACGTTTCGCCGGATTAAGAAGGAAGCAGGCGATTTTCGCCACGGTGGCGGGAATTCTCGCGCTCGCCGCACTGCTCGCGGGCACCCTTTTTCGAGCGTAGATCGATCATATCAACACTTTATGGATATGGGCGGGGAGGCACCCCCCTTTCAGCGCTCATATCAACAATCATGGATATGAGCGGGGAAGAGTCCCCGAGCGAACTGCCAAACAGTCTCTCTTGACCGGGCATTCCGGGCATTTCGGTTTCCTGGCAGTGCAAACCAACGCCCCCAGCTCCATCAGCGCCTGATTGAATCGCCACGCCCGCTTGCCGTGTTTCGGCAGAATCCGCGACGCCAAATCCCACAGTTCCGCATTCCGCATTCCCCGTTCCGACTTCACAAAAACTCGTGTGAGCACCCTGCGTACATTGGTGTCCACCGTCGGGACGGGCTTCTCGTACGCAAAGCACGCCACCGCCCCCGCCGTGTACCGGCCGACACCGGGCAACTCCTGTAACTCGTCCGGTTTGTCCGACAGTCTCCCGTTGCGTGTCTTGCTGACCACGCGCGCCAGCTTGTGCAGGTTCTTGGCGCGGGCGTAGTAGCCGAGCCCGTCCCACTCCTCCATCACGGCCTTGGGTCGGGCGCTGGCGAGCCGCTCGATCGTCGGAAAACGCTTCATGAAACGCGGGTAGTACTCCAGAACCCGGCTCACTTGTGTTTGCTGGAGCATGAACTCCGACACAAGGATGGCATAGGGATTGCGCGTAGACCGCCACGGCAGATCGCGGCCGTTGCGGGTGTACCAGGCTAAGAGCTTGCGCGTGAAGCTCATAGCTACACAAGATAAGGGGCCATGAGAGCATTCACTGCCGCCCTCGACCTGCGGCGATACGTCGGGCGGTGGTCGCTGCGGAGCGCCAGCCACGCGGGGCGCTTCTCTTTTATGCTCCTCGATCTGGTGCGCGGCATCCTCGAATGGCGCGTCTGGGTACCCCGCACCGTCGAGCAGACAATCTCTGTCGGATATGGCAGCCTCTTTATCGTGCTGCTGGTAGCCGGGTTCGCCGGTGCCGTGACCAGCCTTCAGGCCGGCTACCAGTTTACCGGACAGCTGCCCCTCTACGTGGCGGGCGGTGTCATCTCCGAGTCGATGATTCTCGAGCTGGGCCCCGTTTTAACGGGGCTCATCCTGGCCGGCCGAATCGGGGCCCGCTACGCCGCCGAGCTCGGCAGTATGAGGGTCACCGAGCAGATCGACGCGCTCGAGAGCCTCGGGCGCTCTCCGGTCACGCACCTGCTGCTGCCGCGCATCCTCGCCGGCATCATCGCGATTCCGGCGCTGGTGATGCTGGCAAACGCCTTCGGGGTCGTGGTGGGGTACATCACGGCTCAGTCGTCGCTCGGCCTCACCTATGCCGATTTCGAGTTCGGCGCGCGCTACTTCTTCAGGCCGCTCGACTTGTGGTACTCGCTGATCAAGTCGTACGCCTTCGCGGGAGCTGTCACGATCATCCCCTGCTACATCGGCTTCAACACCCAGCAAGGGGCCGAGGGGGTGGGACGGGCGACGACGCAAGCGGTGGTGGCGTCGTCCGTTTCGGTGCTGTTGCTGGATACGATTCTCACGAAGCTCATCCTCGGGACCACGCATTGAGCATCGAGCTGAAGAAAGTCTCGAAGCGGTTCGTGGACAACGTCGTGCTCGACGGCGTGGACTTCTACGTCGCCGAAGGTGAGACGGTGGCGTTGCTGGGACCGTCAGGCGTCGGGAAGAGCGTGCTGCTCAAGCACATCATCGGGCTCATCAAACCCGATTCGGGCGAAGTGTGGGTGGACGGTCAGCAGGTGCCTCTGCTCGGCCGCAAGGAGCTGGCCGAGCTGCGTAGCCGTATCGGCTACGTCTTTCAGAACGGCGCGCTGTTCGACTCGATGGACGTGTTCGAGAACATCCGCCTGGGCATCACCGACGAGAAGCTCTACGAGGACAAGGAATACTGCATCGATCGCGTCAAAGAGTGCCTGCGGCTCGTCAACCTGGCGGAGGACGTGGCCCGCAAGTATCCCTCGGAGCTCTCCGGCGGCATGCGCAAGCGCGTGGGTATCGCGCGGGCGATCGCCGGAAAGCCGGTATACTTGCTGTACGACGAGCCGACGTCCGGGCTCGATCCCGTGAACGCCGACGTCATCGATTCGCTGATCGAGCGGTTGCAGCAGGAAATCGGTGTCACGAGCGTGGTTGTGACGCATGATGTGCGCGGCTCATTTCGCGTAGCCGACCGCATCGCGCTGCTGGCGCAGGCGAAGATCCGGGCGGTCGGGACCGCCGAAGAGATCATCGCGTCCAAGGATCCCGTGGTGCAGCAGTTCCTGGAGCGCGATCTCGAGATGGCCGTGATTCAAGCTGGTCGCTTGACATTCGAGACTCCGGCGAGGAGACGCTCCGGAGAATTCAGGGTCGGAGGCGCACGCTAGTGGACCTCACGTACAAGCAGGAAGTCGGTGTCGGCGCGTTCGTGCTCGTCGGCGTCGCGGTGTTCCTGGTCGGCATGTTCTGGCTCACCGGCCGATCGCTGCGCACGAGCGGCATGTTGCAGGACGTGATGTTCGAGAGCGTCGCTGGCCTGAAGCAGGGTGACCCGGTGCTCGTGTCCGGTGTGAAGAAGGGTCGCGTCGCGCGCGTGTCGCTCGGAGCGCGTGCACAGCGTGCGGGTGACGCTCGAGATCTCCAAGGACGTGCGGCCGCACATCGACGCCAGCGCGACCGT
Organism: uncultured Gemmatimonadales bacterium; assembly: GCA_963704805.1. Classification (GTDB taxonomy): domain Bacteria; phylum Gemmatimonadota; class Gemmatimonadetes; order Gemmatimonadales; family GWC2-71-9; genus 20CM-2-65-7. The sequence continues at coordinate 511,863 of CAVPHS010000001.1, forward strand.
CGCGGCGCTCGATCTCTTCGGCGCCAGGTTCATCGACTACAGTCCCGGCACACCGGAGAGAGATGCTGGCCGACGGGCCGCGTGCTCGACCGGGTACGAATCAGCCGGACATCACGGATGTCGCGCAGGGCGTGGCGAACCGCGCCAACGAGCTGATGGAGAATGCCGCGAGCATCGTCTCCGATCGCCTCGGCGAGGACATTCACAACACGCTGATCGTCACGCAGCGGGCGATGAATACGCTCGCCACTGCGCCCGAGGGCCCGTTCGTCAAGCAGACGACGCGTACTCTCCAGGCCACCGAGCGACTGATGCAGCGCGTGGACTCGATGCTCGGGTCGGGCACGGGCGCGAACATCGACTCCGATCGCCCGCAACCTGGCGCGGCTGACGATCGCCTCACGCAGCACGACCGCCGCGCTCGACACCCTGCTCACCCGGATGAATCGCGGCGAGGGAACGCTCGGCAAGATCGCGTCGCGACACGACCGATGTATCACGATCTGCACGAGCTGTCCGTCTCGCTCACCGCGCTGCTCACCGATCTCAAAGAGCATCCCGACAAGTACATGAAGCCTGGTTTGGTGAGGGTGAAGCTGTTCTAACCGTCACTTTCCTTGGCACTAGTGCGGCCAGGCCCACCGTCGAGCGCAATGTCTCCGGCCTCGCGATTCACCGTGAGGGGGAGACATTGCTGTTCGAATGTGGTGAAGGGACCCAGCGCCAGATGATGCGCTACGGGGTGAGCTTTGCGCTTTCCGAGATCTTCTTCACGCACTTTCACGCCGATCACTTCCTCGGTGTCATCGGGTTGATTCGCACGCTCGGACTGCAGGGACGGCCGGAGCCGCTATTCCTGTACGGCCCCAAAGGTGCGAAGAAGGTCCTGAGCACGGCGATGCAGCTCGGCGTCGAACGCGTCCCCTTTCCGATCGAGATCACGGAAGTGCGGGCGGGGGACACGATCAAACGGGAAGGGGGGAGCGGGACGAGGGACGGGTACGACGTGTGTGCCTTCCCCACGGAGCATGGCGGTGGACCGTCCATTGGATACGTCCTGAAGGAGCACGTGCGGCGTGGCCGGTTCGACGTGGAGAAAGCAAAGGCTGCGGGAATCCCCGAAGGCCCGCTCTGGGGGAAACTCTCCAAGGGCGAGTCGATCGAGCTTCCCGACGGCGGACGGCTGACGGCCGACGGCTTTGTCGGTCCCACGCGCCCCGGTCGTCTCGTCGCGTTCACCGGCGACACGCGGCCCTGCGCCGCGACCGTCGACGCCGCCTCGGGCGCCGACCTCCTGATTCACGAAGCGACGTTCGGCGAGGAAGAACGCGAGCGCGCGCGCGACACGGGTCACTCGACGGCGAAAGAGGCGGCGCAGGTCGCGCTTGCGTCCAAAGCGAAACGGCTCGTTCTGTCGCACGTTTCGGCGCGCTACTCGATCAGCGCGGATGAGCTGGTCCGCGAAGCACGCGAGGTGTTTCAGAATAGCAGTGTCGCGAAGGACGGACTGGAGATTGACGTCCCCTTCACCGAATGAAGCGGCATCATCGGGGCTGGTTATATTCCCCGCGCCATGGGTCCGCTGTCATTCACCTACTCCGGCAAAGTTCCCGCGCCGATCGATAAGGTCTTCGCACTCATCGCCGATCCTGCGCGGATGCCGGAGTGGCTGCCGCGCTGCGTCGCGGTAAAGGCCACGACCAACGACAAGGCCCCCGGCAAGGGCGCCCGCTACAAGCTCACCTTCCAGCGCGACGTCCATCAGCACGAATCGGTCATCGAAATCATCGACTACTCACCGCCCCACACCTTCGGATGGGTCGAGATCTATCACCGTGCCGGTTCCAAGACGTTTTTCGGACTCGGCTTTGAAGGCGGATCGACCAAGGTGACGTTCAAACACATCTGGGTGCCGAATGGCTTCCGGTCGTGGCTCAATGGCCAGTTCTACCGGCGGCGCAACGCGCACCGGATGTTCGACGGGTTGATCAACAATTTGAGAAAGGCGCTGACTCGTTAGTAATGCGGGCGTTTACTTTAACTTCACTGAGACGCCCAGGCCGAGCACGACCCCCACCTCGGAATTGTAGTTGTTGTCGAGCGGCACAAGCACGTGAAAGGCCGGCCGGACGTTTCCGCTGGCTAACCCGAACGAGGCGCCGAATTGATCGAGGGTGCGCTCGCCGACGCCCCCCGCATCTTCCGTGATGATGGTCAATCCCCCAAAGCCGGCCATCGCCCAGACGTCCTTACCCTGATATCCCGCCAGCATGTGGTGGTTCAGAGTCAGTTCGGGGTCGCCGTCTCCTTTTGTGGGGAACAGCCCCGACGGGCCGCCGCCAGCGTCGAACGTGAATCCGCTCGAGTCGCGCAAGCGCCACCGGACCCCCCCGGTGAGTGTCGCGACATTTGGCGCGAACGCTTCAAAAAACCGGGTAATGTCACTGACCGCCCCGACATAAGCGGCGGACTCGTCCTCCGACGCCAGCGGTCCGCGCGCGCCCAGTTCGAAGACCAGCCCCGTCTCCCGTCCGGTTTCGATCCCGACGTAGGGATTGCCGAAGGTGAAGCTCGTGGGGTCGGTCGAGCTGTAGGCGAGCGGCAGCTCGATGCGGATCGCGACGCTACCGGTCGGCAAGCGGCCTGAGATGTAGGCGGCGGCGCCCGTGAGCGATGTTGCTCCTTCCCGGAAGCTGGGACGAAGGATATCGATCGCGAGCCCGCGCGATGGCAGGTTCGCCGTCCATGGCATCTGTGCCTGTGCGGGAACGATTCCAATGTTCAGCAGACTGAGAATGGCGAGAGCGCGCATGGATCCTCCGTTAGTGAGTGGATCCAACCTCGGCAGGGCCTCTCAAGCGAACGTCAAGCAACAGCATATCCTTGAATGGGCCCCCCGGCGAGTTTAGCTTCCACTCCCTCGCGGGGCTGTAGCTCAGCTGGGAGAGCGCCTGGATCGCACCCAGGAGGTCAGGGGTTCGAGCCCCCTCAGCTCCATTAACCTAGACGTCCAGACGTCTCGACGTGTAGACGTCTAGTACTAGACGTGTAGACGTCTAGCACTACTGGGAGACCTGCACAGTCTGCTTGGGGGTCCCCTCGCCGAACCAGCGGGAGCGGCCCCGGACCAGGCGCCATGCCAAGGTCGCGCTGCCGGGCGCCGCCGGGGCAACGTGCGACAGATCGAACGTGACCGTGTCCCCGGGGGCGACGTCCCGCGGTAGCGGGAAACGGTTCGTGCCCCACGTCATGGAGTCTCGCGGAGCATCGAACCCCAACGAGTAGTCGGACGCGGTCCACGTTTCCGATCCCGTGTTGGCCATCGTGACGCGGGTTGTAAACCGGTCACCGGCTCTGACTGTAGCGGGCACGGTCGATTGAGAAACGAATGTCGCCCACTGCCCCATCCCGTACATCAAAACCCTGTCCGAGAAGGTCGCCAGGTAGACGTGGCCGTTCGCGATCGTGGGCGGCGTGAACTTGGCGAATTTGCCGACGCGGTCGCGTCGGCCGTGGTCTTCACTGCTCCACAGCTCTCGCCGGACGTCGCTCGCATCGAACACGCGCAGCATCCCCGCGACGACGGCATGCATCGCGTCGTCCCGGGTGGGAATCGACGCCCAGATCAACCCTGAGCCGGGCTCGCTGCCGTACGCCGAGAGCGACATGATGCCGCCCGGCATGCTGATCCCGATCGGGAAGCCGAGGGGCGCCGAGACGGTGCTGATCTGCACGGGCGCACCTGGAGCGAACCGGCCAACGCCGTCGTCGTATTGGAACACGCGCAGCTTGTCTCGCTCCGCCCAGAGGTACACGAGCAGCCGCCCGGGCTCGGGACGCCAGACCACGGGCGAGCCGTGCAGGTGGTGGAACCCGAACCCGAATATGCTCGGCTCATCCTTCTTCTTGCTGGCCTGCAGCGATTGACGCAACGCGAGCGCGGAGTCGCCGTCGAGGAGGAAGAGCACGCCATCCTTTCCTGCCCCGATGACGCTGCGCGTGCCGGGGAGCAGCACGGGGCCCGAAGAGCCGAGGTCCACGTCCTCTTTGCTCTTCGCGACGGCGTCGGCGGGCATGTACGCGGCGAGCAGGCCCAGGCTGGGGCTGAATTGCACGAACCGCTGCGCATGGTTCGTGGGACCGGTCATATCCGACGGGAGCAGTCCGTTGGACGTGATCCCGTACACGCGGCCACTGTCATCCGCGGCCAGCCCGCCGCCCGCGTGCCAGACGGAGCCCCCTTCGCCATCGGGTGTCGCGCACCACACGCCGGTCTGTCGCAGGGAGGTGGCATCGTAGCGTAGCACCCAGCCGTGGAACGGCGGCGTGTCCTGGTGGGAGCCGAATCCGAGATAGATGCTGCCGCGCGACAGGAGCAAGGCGGCGCGTTGATGTTGGAACTTGGGGTTGAAGCTGAGCACGCCGCCCGCGCTGCCGGCCCCGGTCCCCGGTACGCTGGCTTCGATCGTCACCGGACTCGGCGTCACGATGCTGTGGGTCTTCAAGTCGAAAGCCCAGAGCTGCAGGGCCGCGTGGCCGGGGGAGGTCTGCACCTTGGCGACGACATAAGCCCTCATCGTGAGCGTGTCGACAACCGGTGTGCTCGTGATGCCGATCTCGGGATAGATGTTGTACGAGGCGGGATCGTCGGGCAGCACGGTCGGGATCGTGAGCACGCCCTGGCCGACCATGAAATTCGCGAGGGCCATCAGCATGTAGTTGAACGGTAGCGGCGTGCCGAGGCTCTGCGTCCAGAGCGGCACTGGGCGGTCGCGGGTCTTCAAGGGAGCGTCCGCGTCGAACACGTAGAGCATGTCGTGCATCGTCACGATGACGAGCAGGTTGCGGACCGTCCCGTCGGGCTGCGGCACGCGCGGCACGTACAGCGGCTGCGCGTACACTTGGCCCTGCACGTGAAACGCGCCGATCTTCCGAAACTCGCCGGAGCTGACGCTCGCCACAGTGAGCGCTCGTTCTCCCAGCGTCGCGCCGGTGCGGGCGTTGTCGTTCCGTTGGGTGACGACGGCGGTTCCGGAGAACCATCCCCCGACTCCGGTAGTGGGCTCGGGGGCTGGGCGCGAGGGGCGGTTATAGCAAGCGAGCGACGCGGCTAGGAGGACAACTGCGAACTTTGACATCGGCCTATCTTGACCCCTGGTCCCGCAGGCAGCAAGGGTCTCAATCGCGGCCGCTGCCTAACGCCTTGTTGCCGTGGGGTGCCCGGGTTTAGTTTTTACGCCCGAACCCCTAGACGTCTAGGTTTTTGCCCCTTGGTGTAACTGGCAACACGCCTGACTCTGGATCAGGAGAGTCCTGGTTCGATCCCAGGAGGGGCAATCTTCACGGGGCCGCTCGGCACAGCCGGCGGCCCCGTTTCGATGCTCCTTGGGTCTCGCGCCTTCGCTGCGCTGGTGACCGCTTGCTGTGCTGCACGCTCACTTCCAGCTTCCTATAATTCATGTTGGCCGTCCTGTTGTCATCGCTCTGCGCCGTCCAGGGTCCGACGGCCACCGCCCGAATCCTGGCCAGGCCGCCCCTCATCGACGGTCGCCTCACCGATTCTGCATGGCAGGATGTCCCGCCCATCACTGAATTCATCCAACGCGAGCTGCACGAGGGCGAGCCGATCACCGAGCGGACTGAAGTCCGCATCATCGTCGACGGCGAGGCCATCTACATCGGCGCGTGGCTGTACGACGGGGAGGCTGGAGGCATCGTTCCCGGCGAGAAGGTGCGCGACGGCGACATCACCAAGAGCGATTACTTCGGGATCCTGTTCGATACCTATCACGATCGGCAGAACGGTTTCGTCTTCACGACCACACCGGCGGGTATCGAGTACGACGGGCAGGTTGTCAACGAAGGAGAAGGCGGCGGCATTCAATTGCCCGGCCAGACACGCGCGACGGCCGGGTCCCTCGGCGGATTCAATCTCAACTGGGACGCGACCTGGACGGTCGCCACGTCCGTCGATTCGGCCGGATGGTACGCCGAGTTCCGGATTCCCTTTACAACGCTGCGCTATGGTGCAGCGGAGACGCAGACGTGGGGCCTGAACCTCGTGCGCTCGATTCGCCGCAAGAACGAAGAGGCGTTCTGGGCGTTCATCCCGCGGCAGTACAGCCTGATGAAAACCTCCCGGGCGGGTACGCTCGAAGGCGTGCAGGTGCCGTCGCGGCATGTGCTGACGGCGTCACCATACGCCCTCGTCGGCGCGGAGCGCAATTTTATCCTCGATCAGGAGACCCAGGAGCGCAGCGAGTTCGGCGGTGAGGTGAAGTTGGGTGTGACGCAGAGTCTCACGCTCGATCTCACGTACAACACCGACTTCGCGCAGGTCGAGGTCGACGAGGTACGCACCAACCTCACGCGGTTTCCGCTGTTCTTTCCCGAGAAGCGGCCGTTCTTCCTCGAGAACGCGGGCATCTTCTCGGCGGGCACGCCGCAGGCGGTGGATCTGTTCTTCACGCGACGTATCGGCATCGACAACCTTGGCCGTCCGGTTCCGATCATTGGTGGCGGGCGGCTCACCGGACGCCTGGCCGGACTCACCGTGGGCGGGCTTCAGATCTTCACCGAGGGCAACGACGCTGCGCAGGAACCGATGGCGTACTCGGTCCTGCGCATCGGCCGCGAATTCGCCACGCGATCGCGCGTGGGCGTCATCGGCGTGCAACGTGTCGCGACGTCCGAATCCCAAAACTGGAATCGCGTGTTTGGCGTGGACGGCCGTATCGGACTTGGGGATCCGTGGACGATCGATTGGTGGGGGGCGACCTCGGCGGGACCAGGTCGCGACAGTGACGCCGTCGCCTATAGCGCGCGCCTCGGCTATGAGACGCAGCACTGGAGTAATGTCGCGCGCTATATCCAGGTCGGAAGCGATTTCAGCCCGGAGGTCGGCTTCCTCAATCGGCCGGGCGGTTACCGCTACTATGAGGCCGGCGTCATGTGGAAGCAGCGCTTCCCGAGCGTTCCGTGGATTAAGGAATGGGTGCCGCACGTCAACTATCGCGGCTACTACCGGCTCAATGACTTCTGGCAGGAAGGCCGCCTGCACATCGATGTGACCGAGTTCGATCTGGCGAATGGCGGCCTGTTCGGTCCCGAGGTCAACATCGAGCATCAAGGGCTCGAACAGCCGTTCGCGATCGCTCCCGGCGTCACCTTACCCGTGGGGTCTTACGATTACACCTCGGTCGGCTTCGACCTCCAAACCAACCCCAGCGCCAAGCTCTCGATGATCTTGCGCACGGACATCGGCCAGTTCTACGACGGCACGCGGCGCGGGGGCGCGGTCACACTCGGCGCACGCCCATCGAGCGCCTTGACCGCCACGCTCACATTGGAATACAACGACGTACGCCTTGAAGAAGGCGACTTCATCCGATCGCTCGTGGTGACGCGCCTCGCCTATTTCTTCACTCCACGCGTCCAGTTCCAAACACTCGTGCAATACAGCAATCAGGCGGCCGTTTGGGCGGCGAATGCGCGGTTCAGCTGGCTGAGCACCGCGGGCAACGGCTTCTTCATCGTCTACAACGAAGGGCGCGCCGCCGACGGCTTCTTCCAGTTGAATGAGCCTCAAGCGCGGTCGCTCATCGTGAAATACAGCCGGCAGTTCGGGCGGAGTGGATGACATCGGTCATCGTGCTGTCCGCGCTCCTGGCCACCCAACAGCCGTCGCTCGGCGTGACCCGGCTGCGCGTCGAGTATCTGACCAATCCTCTCGGCATCGATGTGGCGCGCCCACGACTGAGCTGGCGCATCACGAGTGCCCCCCCCGAGCGCAACACCGTGCAGGCAGCGTACCAGCTGCAGGTGACGCGCAGCGGGCGGCTCATCTGGGACACGGGACGCACTCCGGGCGACTCTTCGGTCTTTGTCGCGTATGCCGGTCCCGATCTTGAATCACGGAGGCGGTACGAGTGGCATGTGCGTGTCTGGGACGCCAAGGGCCACGTGTCGCCGTGGAGCGCGCCTGGCTGGTGGGAGATGGGATTCCTGCAGCCATCCGACTGGGCAGCCGCGTGGATCGGCAGCGCGCCGAGTCCCACCGATAGCGTCGGCGGTCCATCGCCGCTCCTGCGTCGCACGTTTCGCGTGAGCGGCTCTGTGGCGAGAGCGCGACTGTACGCGACGAGCCTTGGATTGTACGAAGCGTACGTCAACGGCACGCGCGTGGGCGATCAGCTGTTCACGCCGGGTTGGACGTCCTACCATCACCGCATACAGTACCAGACCTACGACGTCACGAAGCTGCTCAAGCCCGGCGACAACGCGGCCGGCGCGGTCCTGGGCGACGGCTGGTACCGCGGCCAGCTTGGCTTCGAGGGCCGGCGCAATGTCTATGGCAGGCGGATCGGATTGCGCCTGCAGCTCGAGATCCTCTATCAGGACGGTCGCATCGAGCACGTCAGTTCCGACTCGCTGTGGAAGACAGTCACGGGTCCGATTCAGGCGTCGGACATCTACGGCGGAGAGACATACGACGCGCGTCTTGAGCGGCCCGGCTGGGCCGCAGCGCCGTACGACGATTCCCGGTGGGGACCCGTCGTCCCGCTGGATCCTCCGGCCGCGCGGCTTGTGGCCCCCGAGGCTCCGCCCGTGCGACGGGTTGGCGAGCTCAAGCCCATCGCGATCCGGCGCGCACCATCCGGTGAGACGATTCTCGATCTCGGTCAGAACTTCACGGGATGGGCGCGACTCAAGGTCCGCGGCCCCGCCGGCACCGTCGTCACCATGCGATTTGCCGAAGTGCTCGATCGGGACGGCAATCTCTACGTCGCCAACCTCCGGCGCGCGAGCCAGACCGATCGCTACACGCTCAAGGGCGGCGGCGAAGAGATCTACGAGCCGCACTTCACGTTTCACGGCTTCCGCTATGTCGGTGTCACCGGACTTCCCGCGCGTGCCGACAGCAGCACGATTACTGGAATTGTCGTTTCATCCGACCTTGCGCAGACGGGATCATTCGAAACATCGGACTCGCTGCTGAACCGGCTGCAGCAGAACATCGTCTGGGGCCAGCGCAGCAACTTCCTCGACGTCCCCACCGATTGCCCGCAACGCGACGAGCGGCTCGGCTGGACCGGTGACGCGCAGGTCTTCGCGCCAACCGCGGCGTTCAACATGGACGTCGCCGGATTCTTTGCGAAGTGGCTTGGCGATCTCGCCGCCGATCAGGACCCGAGCGGCAGCCTGCCCTGGGTGATTCCCGACGTCCTCGGTGCGGACTCCGCGCGCGCGTCGGGTACCGCGGGCTGGAGCGATGCAACCGTGATCGTGCCCTGGACGATGTATGTCGCGTACGGCGACCGCGGGCTGCTCGAGCGCCAGTATCCTGGCATGCGAGCGTGGGTTGACTTCGAGCAGCGGCGCGCAGGCCCCGATTTGATCTGGCAACCGGGGTGGCAGTTCGGCGACTGGCTCGCCTTGCACAGCGATGATCCGTCGTACCCCGGCGCCACCACCAGCACCGATTTCATCGCGACCGCGTATTTCGCCCATTCCACGGATCTTGTGGCGCGCTCCGCCCGAGCATTGGGCAAGGAGAGCGACGCGGCGCTATACGAGAAGCTGTTTCAAGACGTGAAGGCCGCGTTCAATCGTGAGTTCGTCTCCAGCGGGGGCCGAGTCGGCGAGAACACGCAGACGGCGTACGCGCTCGCGCTCGCGTTCGATCTCTTACCCGACGCCCTGAGGGCTGCCGCCGCCGAACGTTTGGCGGCTGCCGTGCGCGCGCGTGACATGCATCTCACGACAGGCTTCCTCGGCACGCCGCAATTGCTTCCGGTATTGAGCGCGACCGGCCATCTCGATGTGGCGTACGGCCTGCTCATGCAGCGGTCGTATCCGTCGTGGCTCTACCCGATCACGCGGGGCGCCACCACGATGTGGGAGCGGTGGGACGGCATTCGGCCCGACAGCTCGTTCGAAGACGCGGGCATGAATTCCTTCAATCACTACGCCTTCGGCGCAGTGGGCGACTGGATGTATCGCACGATTGGCGGGATCAACCTGGATCCTCGCTCGCCCGGTGGGAAGCGCGTGCGAATTGCGCCGCGCCCAGGCGGCGGTCTGAGCTATGCACGAACGTCGCTCGAGACGCTTTACGGGACGGTGGTGTCGTCCTGGCGACTCGACGGGGCAGGGTACGTGCTCGCGGTGACCGTTCCCCCGAACACGGCCGCCGAGGTGACGCTCTGGGATGCATCAGTCGACCGCGTTCGAGAGATTTCGGGGTTGCGCGACGCACGGCAGGCAGGTCGCGATGTCGTCGTCACCGTAGGGTCGGGGAGCTACGAGTTCACTGTTCAGCGCTGAACACGCCGGTCTCCGCCGCTCCGGATCCAGACTCGGCGAAGACGCGAGACTCGCGGCCCGTCTCGGTCGCGTAACGAGCAGCGATCTCCCGCACCAATGACTCCGCAGCGCTCGTTCCAAAGACGGCAACGGTGCCACCGCTCCCGCCACCCGTGATCTTCGCGCCGAACACGCCGCGTTCGGGACCTGCGGCCCGCACGAGCTCCACCAGTCGATCGGTGCCCTCGCTGCCGAGTCCGCAGGCGCTGTAACTCTGGTGCGATGCGTACATCAGATCGCCGAGCTCGTGGGCGGCGGTCGGCCGGCGAGGAAGCTCGTTCAAAGCCCTTGCAAACTGATCGACCCGTTGCTGCTCGTTGACCGGGTGCGCGGCGGCGCGCCGCACGGGATAACTCCGCTCGGCCACGACCGTCGTCGCTGTGTCGGCGGTCCCGCCGTAGCGTGCGAGAAACTCCGCGCCGGACACTTCTTCGGGCAAGGCGCGGCCGAGCTCCGCGAATGCGCTCGGCGTGAGATCGGCGAGGTAACGGCCCCGCCACTGAGTTTCCGTATTGAGGATGCGCAGTCCCATGAACGCCGCGGTGCGGACCGTGCCGTAGTCGGCCCCGGAAACGGCGTGGCTTAACCCCGAGTCGATGCCGTAGAATCGATAGCCGGCCGGGACCTCGAGGTAGCCCTCGATCGTGCCCGGTTGACAATGCAGCTTGAGCAAGCGGTCCTTCTTGCCGCAGGCGCTCGTCATTTGGTCCATGATCCCGCACGGGGCGCCAACGACGTGGTTTTCCACGCGTTGGCAGAGCGCGGCCAGATCAGTGGGGCTGATCTCGATGCCGCAGCACGCCGCGACAGCCATGGCGGTCGCAACCTCGAGCGCCGCCGATGACGCTACGCCTCTGCCCTCCGGCACCGTGGACTCGATGACGATGCGGAGGCCACCTGTGACATCTCGCTCCGCGAGCAGGGCCTGCACGACTCCCACCACATAGCTGGCCCAGTGGTTGGTCGGCGGCGCGAGCGGCAGCGCGGTGCTGAATGAATCCCAGCGCCCTTCGCGGCGAGTCGCGATGTCACAGCGTCGCTCCATCTGTGCCTGCACGGACGCAGTCGTCGTGCACGCGAGCGGCAACTCGAGCACGCGTGCGCCGCTGTAGTCGGCGATCCCGCCCATCACGTCCAGCCGGCCGGGCGCGCGAGCGATATACACGGGACTAGAGCCTAGGCCGCGGCGGCAATCACCGGACCAGCGGGAACGAGCGCCTTCCTTGTCGGGTCGATCTTGAGATTCAACCCCTCGAGCGAGTGGGCGCCGAGGAGTGTCATGTCTCCCGGTTCGGCGAACACGACCAAGTCCGGCGCTTCTGTACCTCCTGCGTGGACCAATGCGTAACCGATGTCACGTTCGATCCGCCGTCCGTCCGCGACCTCGAACGCCTGCTTCCTCCGTGCCACGATGCCAAGCTCTTGCAGGACGACGCGCGGGATCCAGGTGTACTCGCTCCCCGTGTCCACCAGGGTGTCGGGCAGTGCGCGACGCGGCCCGTGCAGGTCCAGGTTCTGGACTTCGATCGTCGTTCGAAACACTCCCATTTCGTCCATGATACTCTCCTCCATCAGGGGCGCTGTGACCGTTTTCACGCCGACGACACCAAGTATACGCACCTCGTCACCGGAGGAGCCCGCGACGGCGCAGTGCAGCCTGCAGCACCGGTTCGATGGCCGAGCGCAGTCCCTCGTTCGCGTAGCCGACCCACGCCATGTCGGTGGTCAAGTCAAGCGGTGCGTCCACGGGGCCGCCGGCAGGATTCGTTATGATCACGCCCGCTTCCGTCGCGATGAGTGCCGTGCACAGATCGTAGGGGTGGCAACACAAGCCGCCCGACTTCACGAGCGGACGCAGATCGGCGATGAACCGGTCGTGTCCCGCGATGAGCTCGTACAGCTCGCCGCCCGTGGACGCATACTGGTCCTCAAAGCATGACGCCCGCCCCGGCTCGGGTTTGATCAGCGCCTGGGCGACGTCGTCGTCAATCGCGCCCAGCTTCTCCCGCGCGCCGGGGAAGAAGCGCACCACCGTTGCGAAACCGTGCGCGAGTGTACCGGCGCGGGAGCGCCGCAACGTGAGCGGCTCCGCCGCTCGAGTCAGCCGATTCCAGCGCTGCGCCTGCATGCCAGTGCCCCGAACCGCCCACAGCTGATCCGACAGATGCTGCTTGAGGAGCGGAATCTCGGTCTGCACGGCGAGCACGATGTCCGAGAGCCGCGTCGCGTCGCCGCGGTTCGGGGCGACGCCGGTGAGGACCCACGCACTCCGCTTCTGGTACATCAGGCCGCGCGTCCCGTCGATCGGATCGATGAGGAGGCGCCAGTGACAGTCTTGCTCGAGCGCGCCGCGCGGCAGCACGAGCGGCTCGGAGAGGCCCTCCGCGATCACACATACCGGCTCATCGCGCGGCAGGCCCTCGAGACCCTGTACGAGCGCGTCTTCACCAACGCGGTCGATCGCGTAGATCGTGTCTCCCGCATCACCGGCCTTGGCCGCGAGCCGCTCTGGTTCCTGGCGGTCGCACGCGTCCACCACGGCGTCCCGAATGGCGGCGTGCAGCGACAGCAGCGGCTCGAGCAGCTTTTCGGCGCCCGTCGTCATCCGCCCTCACTGTAGTGAACGCTCGCGACCGCCCGCAGCTCGGCGGCTTTCTCTTCAGGTGCCGTGTCGTTCAGAAAATTCCCGCCGCCAATTTCGGGACCGGCGAGATACTTGAGGAGGCCCGGCTTGCGCAGCGGTGGGTGCATCTCGATGTGAAAATGGAAACCGGGATACGGCTTGTCGGTGGGTGCCTGGTGTAACACCATCACGTATGGAAACGACATCCGCCAAAGGTTGTCGAGCCGGATCAAGGTCTCGCGCAGCACGGCCGCAAAGTCGTTTAGCTCGGCCGCGTTCAGGTCCGCGAGACTTGCGTGAGTCTCGCGCGGTGCGACGTAGGTTTCGTAAGGGTAACGCGCGAAATACGGGATGAACGACAGCGCCTGGTCTCGCCGCACCAGGAGCCGCCTGCCGTCATCTTCCTCCGCCCGAATGATTTGCTGAAACAGCGGACGGCCGTGCTGAGCTTCCGCTTCGAGCTCGATCGTCCTGAAAACGAAATTGGTCGCGTAGATCTGACAATGCGGGTGCGGATTGCTCACGCCGACGACTTCACCCTTGTTCTCGAACACCAGCACGTGACGCACGTCGTCACGCGCGCCGAGCTCGCGATATTGCGCCTGAAGGGCTTGCAGGAGACCGAGGACTTCGGACTGCGGCAGCTGGGCGAGTGTGAGATCGTGACGCGGACTGTAACACACCACGCGCGCGCAGCCGCCGGCCCGGCTGTTCCGATAGATCGCCGCCGGTGGCTCGGTTACTGGCGGTGCTGCCTGGCCGACGCAGGGGTGATCGTTGTCGAACACGTAGACGCCGGTGTAGCGCTCGTTGCGCTGCCCGGAGCTGCGCGCGTTGCCGGGACACAGGTGGCAGTCGGGGGCGTAGGCCGGCAGGCGGGAGCGCGCGACTTCATCTACCCGCTCACCCTGCCAGGGCCTCTCGTTCCGGTGGGACGAGATGATGACCCATTCGCGCCGCAGCGGATGCCAACGCTGCTCCCAGACCATGCGGGTCTCCGTCCCCCCTCTCCCAACGGGAGAGGGGGACAGGGGGTGAGGACGTTTGACAACGCGCCAAAGCGAGCCGAGTATCGCCGGGATGAAACGAAGCGGCAAGGACGCCTATCAGCCCCGCCCGGAGCACCACTTCACCTTTGGGCTGTGGACCGTCGGCAATCCGGGACGGGACCCGTTCGGCGAGCCGGTGCGATCGCCGCCCAGTCCGGTGCAGATCGTCCGCAAGCTCGCTGAGCTGGGCGCCTACGGCGTCAATCTCCACGACAACGATCTGGTCCCTTCGGGCGCGAGCGCGGCGGACCGCGACCGCATCGTGCGCGAGTTCAAGAACGTGCTCGCGGACACCGGCATGAAGGTGCCGATGGCCACCACGAATCTGTTCTCGGACCCGGCATTCCGGGACGGCGCGTTCACCAGCCGTGACGCGCGGGTGCGTGCTTACGCGTTACAGAAGACCAAGGCGGCAATCGACCTCGGCGTGGAGCTCGGCGCCACGACGTATGTCTGCTGGGGCGGCAGAGAAGGGGTCGAAACCAACGCGGCCAAAGACCCGCGCAGCGCGCTCGCCTGGTATCGCGACGCGATCAATTCCGCGTGCGAGTACGTCCGATCGCAGCGCTACGACCTGCGCTTTGCACTCGAGGCAAAGCCGAACGAGCCGCGCGGCGACATCTTCCTGCCGACCACCGGCCACATGCTCGCCTTCATCTATACGCTCGATCACCCGGACATGGTGGGCGTCAATCCAGAAGTCGCGCACGAACGGATGGCCGGGCTCGACTTCTCGCACGCGGTCGCGCAAGCCCTCGACGCGGGTAAACTGTTCCACATCGACTTGAACGGACAGCAAGTCGGGCGCTTCGATCAGGATCTGCGATTCGGCAGCGATGACCCGAAGGGTGCCTTCTTCCTCGTCAAGCTGCTCGAGGACTCCAAGTGGCCCGGTATGCGCCACTTCGATAGCCACCCCTACCGCACCGAGGATGAAAGCGGAGTCTGGGACTTTGCCGCCGGTAGCATGAGGACCTACCTGATCCTGAAGGAGAAGGTCGAACAGTTCCATGCGGACCCCGAGATCCAACAGCTGCTGCGAGAGCCGGACGAAGGTCAAGGCGCGACCGGACCCTTCGACCTGACGGCGCTGCGCGCGCGGGGCTACGCGTACGAGCGCCTCGACCAGCTCACCATGGAGCTGCTGCTGGGAGTGCGGTAGTTGTTTCTCGGCCTCGACGTGGGCACGAGCAGCGTCAAGGCCATCCTCGTGAACCCGGAGGGGGGCGCGGTCGAGGCCACCGCTGCGGCTTCCCTGTCCGTCGCCACGCCGCACCCCGGGTGGTCGGAACAGGATCCTGAGGCGTGGTGGGCCGCGAGCCGCGCGGCGATCCGCGACGTGCAGGCGCTGCAGCCGAACGCGCGCGTCGCCGCGGTCGGCATCTCGGGTCAGATGCACTCCTCCGTCTTTCTCGACAAGAGCGGTGCGGTGATCAGGCCGGCGCTGCTCTGGTCCGACGGCAGAACCACGGCCGAATGCCGCGAGATCGAAACGCGCGCGGGTGGCGAGGCGCATGCTGCGCGAGTGGGTGTGCAATGCCGCCCTGGAAGGCTTCACGCTGCCGAAGGTGTTATGGCTGCGGAACCACGAGCCCGCGGCGTTCGCGCGTCTGGCCACCGTGCTCCTCGCCAAGGATTTCGTGCGGCTGCGGCTCACGGGCACGATGGCCACCGAGCCCTCCGACGCGTCGGGCACGCTCATGTTCGATCCCGCGCAGCTACGATGGAGTCGAGAGATGCTGGACGCGGTCGGGCTGTCTCCATCACTGCTCCCCGATGTCGGGGGATCGGCGGAGGTGCTCGGTCGAGTGAGTGAGCGAGCCGCGACGCTTACCGGTCTCACTGCGGGCACACCTGTCGTGGGAGGTGGCGCGGACAACGCGTGCGGCGCAGCGGGCGTGGGCGCGATCACGCCGGGTGAAGCCGTGTCGAGCTGGGGGACGTCCGGGACGGTGCTCGCTCCCACGGCAGAGCCGCGCGTGGATCCGCGGCTGCGGGTTCATACCTTCTGTCACGTCGCGCCCCCCCCCGGTGTGTGGTATGTGATGGGTGTCGTGTTGTCGGCCGGAGGCGCGTTTGCCTGGTACCGAGATCAGTGTGCGCGCGAGCTACCGGAACAGAAGCGAGACGACATTCTGGTCGAAGAAGCCCGAGGGATCGCGCCGGGCGCCGAGGGCGTGACGTTCCTTCCCTATCTACAGGGCGAACGGACGCCGCATCGTGACGCATCGCTGCGCGCGGCATTCACTGGGCTCAGCCTGGCGCACAGCCGCGCTCACATGACCCGCGCGGTGCTGGAAGGCATCTGCTTCGCCCTGCGGGACTCCGTGACGATCCTGAAAGAGCTTGGCTTGATGCCGAGCGCGCTGCTCCTGACGGGCGGCGGCGCGAAGAGCACCTTCATTCGCCAGTTGCAGGCCGACATCTTCGGCGTACCGGTGATGACAGTGAACCGCGAAGAGGGCGGGGCGTACGGGGCTGCGCTGCTCGCGGCGGTGGGAGCGGGAGCATTTCCGGATCTACAGACCGCCGCGCAGCGCACCCTGACGCGCCACCCCCTGACGCTCCCGAACCCAGAGACCCACCGAACCTACGAGCACATCTATGACCGCTTTCGAGCCACCCCCCGTCTGGCCGCGGCCCGTGTCTAGGCTTTGCGTCGCGCTCTTCCTGGCGTTTGCGCCCGCCCCCATCTGCGCGGCCGCGCAGCAGGTGGATACGACGCTGTGGACGCGCCTGCACTTCCGCTTCGTCGGCCCTGAAGGGAACCGGACGATTGCCGCCGTCGGCGAGCCCGGGAACCCGCTCGTCGCTTACATCGGCGCCGCGTCGGGCGGGATCTGGAAGACCGAAGACGCGGGTGTGCACTGGCGCGCGGTGTTCGACAGTGAGCCGGCGCAGGCGATCGGCGCGCTCGCCATCGCGCCGTCGGCGCACAACGTGCTGTGGGCGGGCACAGGCGAGACGTTCTTCATCCGGTCGATGACCGCGCTCGGCAACGGTGTGTATCGCTCGACCGACGCGGGGCGCAGCTGGCAGCACATGGGGCTCGACTCCACCGGGCGCATCGCCCGCATCGTCATCGACCCCGCGAATCCCGATATCGTGCTCGTGTGCGCGCTGGGACGCTGCCTACGGTCCGGCGCAGCAGCGCGGCGTGTACCGCACCGCCGACGGCGGCAAGACCTGGACCCGCGTGCTGTTCGTGGACCCGAACACCGGATGCTCGGACCTCGCCATCGACCCCGGCGACCCCAACACGCTGTTTGCCGGCATGTGGCAGTTCGAGGTGAAGACGTGGCACTTGCAGAGCGGCGGCCCGGGGAGCGGGCTCTGGGTCTCGCGCGACGGCGGCGTCACATGGAAACGGCTCGTCGGACATGGACTCCCCGCTGCGAACCACGTCGTCGGCAAGGTGGCCGTCGCGGTCGCGCCGTCGAATCCGAATACCATCTACGCGCTCGTCGAGGACCGCGACCCGACGCTCTACCGGAGCGACGATCGCGGCAACAACTGGCGCGTGGTTTCTCGCAACCACGACATGGCCGAGCGCGCGCCCTACTATGTGCGCTTCGCCGTCGCGCCGGACGATGAAGAGCGGCTCTATTTCGTGTCGGTGCGGTTCACCATGTCGCGGGACGGCGGGCAATCGCTCAACCGGGTGCCCTTCTCCGCCGGCGGGGACAACCACGATATCTGGATCGATCCGGTGAACCCGGACCGGATGATGATCGCGCACGACGGTGGGGCGAGCATCACGCTCACGGGCGGCAAGAGCTGGACCCGCATCGTGCTCCCGATCGCGCAGATGTATCACGTCAGCACCGACACCCGCGTGCCATACAACCTCTACGGCAACCGGCAGGACGGCTCCTCCTACCGCCTGCCGAGCCGCAGTATCGGCAGCGGGATCAGTGAGGGTCAGTGGGGTCACGTCGGCGGCTGTGAGAGTGGTTTTGCGATCCCCGATACGGTGGATAACACGACGGTGTGGTCAGGATGCTACGACGGCGGGCTCGAGGTCTACGACGTTCGGACCGATCACGCGCGCAACGTGCGGGTGTGGCCGGAGGCGGCCTACGGCTGGCGGCCGGCCGATCTCAAATACCGCTGGAATTGGACTTTCCCCCTCGCCATCTCGCCTCACGATCACACGAAGGTGTACGTCGGCAGCCAGGTCGTGCACGTGACGAAGGACCGTGGCGCGAGCTGGCAGGTGATCAGTCCCGATCTCACCCGCAACGACACGACGCACCAGCAAAGCTCGGGCGGCGTTTCCACCGACAACCTGATGACGTTCGACGGCGCGACGCTGTTCGCGTTCGCCGAATCGCCGGTGAAGGCAGGCGTGCTCTGGGCGGGATCGAACGACGGACTGGTGCACGTATCGACCGATAGCGGTGCTCACTGGACCAACGTCGCGGGCAACATCCCCAAGTTCTCGACCTGGGCGAAGATCGTGAACATCGAGCCTTCGCATTTCGACGCGGGGACCGCCTACCTCGCCGCCGATCTTCACGAGCTCGATGACCTCGATCCCTACATCTACAAGACCACCGATTACGGGAAGAGTTGGAAGCTGATCTCGGCGACGTTGCCGCGCTCACCGCTCTCATTCGTGCACGTGGTCCGCGAGGACCCAGTGCGACGCGGCCTGCTCTTCGCCGGCACGGAGAACGGTCTGTACGTCACCCTGGACGACGGCGCCAAGTGGCTGCCGCTCCAGACCAACTTGCCGCACGCTCCTGTTTCGTGGATCGCCGTGCAGCCACGATTCCACGATCTGGTGGTGTCCACCTACGGGCGTGGTTTCTACATCCTGGACGACATCGGGCCGCTCGAGCAGCTCGACGCAGCGGCACTGGGGGGGGCGAGCAAGACGACGCTATTCGTGCCGCCACCTGCGTACCGGTTCCGCGACCGCCAGGGCATCACGAGTGCACCGAACAGCGCGGTGCAGGCGGAGAATGCGCCGCCCGGTGTGCCGCTGACGTACTACGTCTCTCCCGCCTTGGCGGATACCACGCCGGCGCCAGCAGTCCCCGCCAGTCCTCCGGGCTCACCCAATTCCTCGGGCGTGTGCTTCGCTTCCGCCACGCCACCCGCAGGTGGCGGGGCAGGTATACCTGGCGACAGCACGCGCCCCGTCAAACCCGCCCGCTTGGTGATTCTCGATGCGCGGGGCGACACGGTGCGTGTCCTGCAGGGAGAGCGCAAGGCGGGATTGAACCGGGTGTGTTGGGACCTCCGCTATACCGCGCCGATCTCGCCAAGGCTGCGGACGCCGCCCCCCGGCAGGACGTTCGTGCGCGTGGGCGCCGATGGGACGCGCCCGCTCGTGACCTGGGACCTCGATCTCTCGCTCCGCGGACCGCTCGTTCTGCCTGGGACGTATAGCGTGCATTTAGTGGTCCCCTTGGTGGGAGATTCAGCCGCTCCTGCCGTGACGGCGACGCAGTCGGTTACGGTGCTTAAGGATCCGAACACCGTGGGGACCGAGGCGGACGTGCAGGCGCAAGGGACGCTCGCGCGCACGATTCGCGCCGAGCAGGACAGCATGGCGCGCATGATCAACCGGCTCGAGTGGGTGCACAAGCAAGTGCGCGATCTCGCAGCGCAGCTCCGCGACTCCGCGCTCGTGAGCGACTCGGGAGCCAAGCGCATCGCCGGCCTCGCCGACACCCTCGAGCGCCGCATCATCCGCGTCGAGGCGGTGCTGTTCGACGTCAATCTGACGGGCGCGCGGGAAGACGCGTTCCGCAATCCCATGCAGCTCTACGGCCGGCTCGCTGCCTTGCAGTCGGACCTGGCGGAGAATAGTGCCGACTTCGCGCCGACCACGCAGCAGGTCGCGGTGCACGACCTGCTCGCGCAGCGGCTCGCCGACGCCACGACGCGCTTCGCGGACGTCATGACGAAGGCTGTTCCGGCGTTCACCGCCGAATTGCGCCGTACCCCGCTGCGGGACGTGCTCGGGAGCGGTGCTCCCCCCCGTGATGCGCATCCTGGCTTGTCTCGCTCTCGTGGTCACGCCGGCGGTTGCGCAGACGCCTGACTACCGGAACCCCGACCTGCCCTTCGAGCGTCGCGCGAACGATCTCGTCTCGCGCATGACGCTCGCGGAGAAGGTGTCGCAGATGCAGGATGTCGCGCCGGCGATCGAGCGCCTTGGGATCCCGGCGTACAACTGGTGGAATGAGGCGTTGCACGGCGTCGCGCGATCGGGTCGCGCGACGTCATTTCCGCAGGCGATCGGCCTGGCCGCCACGTGGGACGATTCGCTGATCTTCCGGATGGCGACCGTCATCTCGGACGAGGCGCGAGCCAAGCACCACGAGTACGCGCGCCGGGGTTCGCGCGAGCGCTATCAGGGGCTCACCTTCTGGTCGCCGAACATCAATCTCTTCCGCGATCCGCGCTGGGGCCGCGGCCAGGAGACGTACGGCGAGGACCCGTTTCTCACCGGGCGTCTCGCCGTCCAGTTCATCCGCGGCATGCAGGGTAATGACCCGAGGTATCTCAAGACCATCGCGACGGTGAAGCACTTCGCCGTCCACTCGGGCCCCGAGCCCGGGCGCCACACGTTCGACGCCGTCGTGAGCGAGCGCGACCTGCGCGAGAGCTACCTGCCGCACTTCGCCTCAGGGGTCCGGGAGGGCCGCGCCTATTCGCTCATGTGTGCCTACAACCGGGTGTTGGGGAGCCCCGCCTGCGGGAGCGATCTCCTGCTCAAGAATATCCTCCGTGGCGAATGGGGCTTTCCGGGCTACGTCGTGTCCGACTGCGGCGCCATCAATGACATCTCCGAGCGTCACAAGGTCGTTCCGACCGCGGCCGCCGCCGCGGCGCTCGCTGTCAAAGCGGGAACCGATCTCGAGTGCGGCAACGTCTATGCGAGCCTCGTTGACGCGGTGCAGCACGGACTGATCAGGGAGCAGGCGATCGACAGCGCGGTGAACCGGCTGTTCCTCGCCCGGTTCAGGCTCGGCATGTTCGACCCGCCCAAGCGGGTGCGCTGGGCGCGAATCCCGATCAGCGTGCTGGATCTGCCGGCGCACCAAACCCTCGCGCGTCAGGTAGCGCGCGAGTCCATCGTGCTGCTCAAGAACGCGGGCGGCGTGCTGCCGCTGCGCAAGGATCTTGGCACGATCGCCGTGATCGGTCCCAACGCAGACGACAAGCCGATGCTGCTCGGCAATTACGAAGGCTCGCCGGCGGACTCCATTACCCCGCTGCGCGGCATCCGGGAAGCACTGCCGAATACCCGCGTTGTCTACGCACGGGGCGCCGACTGGGTCCGGCCGTCCGACTCGCTGCTGGCCGAAGCCGTGCGCGTAGCGCAACAAGCGGACGTCGTCGTGCTATGTCTCGGTCTCACCGCTCGGCTCGAGGGCGAGGAGATGGAGGTACAGACCGAGGGGTTCAAGGGCGGGGATCGCACGAGCCTCGACCTGCCCGCGGCGCAGGAGCGGCTGCTCGAGCGGGTCGTCGCAGTCGGCAAGCCGACGGTGCTCGTGCTGATGAGCGGCAGTGCGGTCGCGGTGAACTGGGCGCAGGAGCACGTGGCCGCGATCGTCGCAGCGTGGTACGGAGGACAGGCGGCGGGCAGCGCGCTGGCGGATGTGCTGTTCGGCGACTACAACCCCGCCGGCCGGCTGCCGGTCACGTTCTACAAGAGCGCGCACGACCTGCCGGCGTTCGATGACTACCGCATGGCGGGTCGCACGTATCGCTTTTTCAAAGGGACGCCCCTCTACCCGTTTGGCTTTGGCCTGAGCTACACGACCTTCGCGTACGAGAACCTGCGCACGAGCGCCGAGACGCTGCGTGCGTCAGACACGCTCATCGTTCGCGTGGACGTGACGAATACGGGCCGGCGCGCCGGCGACGAGGTTGCCCAACTCTATGTGCGACACCTCGGCTCAAGAGTGGAGCGACCGATGGAGGACCTGCGGGGCTATCGACGCGTCACTCTCAAGCCCGGTGAAACGCAGACCGTGGCGTTCTCTCTTCCGGCGTCTTCGCTGGCGTATTGGAGTCCCGACGCGCACCGCTGGATCGTCGAGGAGGAGCCCGTCGAGGTCGCCGTCGGTGCGTCGTCGGCCGACATGCGCGTGCGGCGCTCGGTCAGAGTGATCAGCCGGTAGCGATCCTCCAGTAAACCGCGTACCGCTCGTCGAAAATCGTGTGGAACGGCACGAGCGTGACGTCGCCCGTTTGGCCCGCGGCCCGGAACTCGAGCGCGCGATCAGATGCCCGTCGGATCCCCTGCCCGTGTAACCCGGGCGCCGGAATCGGCTCTCCTTTGTATTCGGGTACTTTGCGCGGCTGTGTCGGCTCCGCACGCAGCACCTCCGGTGTCAGTCCATCAGCCCCCAACCGTCCCACCAACACCAGCGGTCCGTACATCACGGCCGCTAGCGTGGGATCATCCGGCATCGCGTGCAGGTGCAGGCTCATCGGCAGCTTGATCGCGACGGAGTCGCCGTTGCGCCAGGTGCGATCCAGCACGAAGTAGCCGCCCGGCGCCGCGAAGCCATCGAGCATGTGGCCGTTGAGCGCCGCGGTTCCACCGGTCGTCCAGTATGGCACGCGAATGCGGAGCGCAAATCGAACCGGCTTGCCCGTCTGAATCCGGAGCGTGGTTCCTTCTTCTTGAGGGAAGCGCGTCTCCTGTACCAGTCGGATGCCACGCTCCGTCCAGCTCAGCTCGGACGCAATGAAGAGATTGACGTAGACGCCGGTGTCGTCGTGGAAGTAGATCGAGTCGCCGAGTTGGGAAAACGATTCACTCATTGTTCCGGTACAGCACCAGTAGTCCTGCGTCGGCGTCCCAAACAACTTCCAGAGCCCCGCAGCCAGATTGACGTAGTACAGCTTCTCGCCGTCACGCGGGTGCTGGCTGCCGAGGATGCCGTTGAATAGCGCGCGCTCGTAGTAGTCGGCGCAGGCAGGGTCGGCCGTCCAGCCAAAGATGTGGCGCGTCAGCTTCAGCATGTTGTAGGTCGTGCAGTCTTCCTGCGTATAGCCTGACAGCTGGTTCGAAAGGATCCCCGGCTCCGTCTCCCATCCCTCGCCGTTCGACGTGCCGCCGGTGCAATACGCGCGCTGCGTCGTGACTTGGCGCCAGAAGTACTCAGCGATTCTGCGATAGCGTTGCTCACCAGTCAGTTCGTAACGGCGCGCGGCACCCACCACCTTTGGAATGTTGGTGTTTGCGTGCAGTCCCTTCAGCTCGTCGCGGCCCTGCGCGAGCGGCGCGAAGAAGCGCTCATGGTCAAACCGGTGTGCCAGCTCGCGGTAACTGTCTCGACCCGTCACCGCCGCGAGGTTGTACAGCATCTCGTTCATACCGCCGTACTCGCGCTCGAGCACGCGCGCCATGTGCTCGTCGCCCAACGGTTGCGCCCACCGTCCCGTCCAGCGGGCCATGCCTTGCAGGACGTCGAGCGCCTGCGCACTGCCGGTGAGTGTGTGCATGTCGAGCAGGCCGGCCATGATCTTGTGGAGCGTGTAAAACGGCGCCCACACCGGCTTGCCGTCGCGCAGCCGGTCGAAGAACTCCTCCGGAAACGCGCTGAGATAACCATTCCCAATCCGTTGCTGGCACGTGGCCAGCTCCGCAACCAGCCGGTCGCCGCGTGCTTTGAGGTCGGCACGCCCTAGGCTTTGCGACATCTTGGCGACCGCCGAGAGGTAGTGGCCCAGGTAGTGCCCGCGCAGCTCGTTCACCGGCGCCTCCCATCCCCCGAGCGGCTCGGCGGCGGAGGGAAGACCGGCGGTGACGCGGAACATGTGCAGCAGACGGTTTTCGTCCTGCGCGAGGAGAAAGCGGCGGTTCACTTCGAGCGCATCGAGGAACGGCCCGGGATGCAGTCGCACGCGATTGAGTTCGAACGGGCGAGCCAGTATTGCCGGCGTTGTATCCGGGACCGGCACCCGCAGCCCGGCCAACCCTGCCGCTGCCACTGCGGAGGAGAGAAACTCACGGCGCTTCATGGGGTCCCCCACGCTTTCGCCTGCGCAATCACGGCAGCCATCTGATCACGGTACTTGGTGAAGGTGTCGTCCACGATGTTGAGCGTCGGAATGAGCCCGTCGCGTTTGGTCAGCGACAGCGTCGTCGCGTCCCAGCGGCTGAACCCCGACTCATGCACGCCCGATGAGCCGCGCCCCGGCGCGGGATGCGAGAGATGGGAGAAGAAGCGGGCATAAGGGACGTGGTGGGGCGAGTAGGACGCATGATACAGTGGAATGAACTCGAGCAGCGCGTCGTAGAGAAACTCGCCGCACGCGAGCACGCGCGGATAGCGGGTTCGCAAGTCGGAGATGAAGGTACGGGCGCCCTCGTGCATGTCGGCTTTCGTGTTGTTGACCCAGCCGCCGATGATGTCGAGGAAATACGCGTCCACGCCATAGCGGTCAATGACATCGGCGATGCGCGCGGTGAGCCAGCGGCGCCACGATTCGACGCCGAGGTTCATGTAGACGCCGAACCCTTCTTGATGGCGATCGTTGTCCCAGTCGACCCAGTTCAAGTTGAACGGGTCACCGTCGATGCGGTCGGTCGCGCCGTCGGCGAATGTGGCGAAGTTCGGCAGTTTTCGGTTCGATGCGTTCGCGCCGAACATCGGCATCATCTTGAAGCCGAGACGCTGTCCTTCCTGGATCAGGCGCCGGAATCCCGCTTCGCCGCCCATGCGCGGTGCGGCCTGATACGTCGGATAATCCCAGTAGTAGCGCCCGTCCCACGCGGCGATGAAGGCGAGCACGCGATCGGCTGGAATCTGCGTCGCGATCCAGCGCAAGATCTCGAGCTGGCGCGCGTAGTCGTTGAAGACGTAGCCGGTGAAGTGCATGCCGTGCAGCGTCACGACCAGCTCAGTGCGGCGCAGCCAGTCGGGGACGTCGGTGCGGGTTTCCCAGCGGGGGAAGTGATAGGCGCGCTCGAGGTGCGCGTAATGCGGCGCGACGGCAGCGTCGAGCGACGCCGCCCGCCCCACGCGCCACGTCGGCACCTGAACCGTCCGCCGATCCATCCACCCTTCCACCTCGTGCACCAGCTCGACGCGGTAGCCCTGCTCGCCCGGCTGGAAATAGAACCGCTTTGTCCGCACGCGATCGTCGAGTGACGAGAGCGCGATGCAGTTTCCATCACTGCTTTGCACCACGGTGAGTGGCGTGCCCATGCCCCACGCGGTGTTGTCGCCGAACAGATCGCCGCCGCCAAAGGGATAGCCCCAGAGCACCTCGTCGTCGTGCGGATCGAACGGCGTCGCGCCGCCCGCTGAGAGCTTGCCGCGCGGGATGCCGCGCACCACGACCGTGACCGCCTTGATCGGCTGGTCCATCTCCGCGGTGACGTCGCACAGCACCGCGTCGCCTTCGCGACGCAGGCGAGCGTTGACGCGCCCAGCCGCAGTCTGCTGGCCGCCCGCCCAGGTGAGGCGCGTGGCAGTGAGCGACACAGCGTCGGCGGAGCCATCGGCACTCATGCTGCTCGCGTCGAGCGCGTACGCATTCTCGCGCGTGAATACGAGAAAGCCGAAACGCAGCCCGGCAAACTCGACCGATGGCTCCGGGAAGTCGAAGCTGAATTTCATGAACGCGCGGCCCCGCGGCGGGATGAATACCTCGCTCGTCGAAGTGAGGGGCAGAATTGGGAGGGAAGAGGGTCGAGGGGCGGGTGACGGGAGCATCGCACCTGCTCCAACGGCGCCCATAGCCATCAGCCAATCCCGACGTGAAATTGAGTCGCTCATATGGCGGGCCTCGATTGGGTCATCATCGCGTTGTATTTCGCCCTGCTACTGGGAGTCGCGTGGTGGGTGGCCCGGCGCAACCGCGACACCGCCGACGATTACTTCCTGGCGGGTCGCAACCTCGGCTGGTTCCTGGTGGGCGCGTCCATCTTCGCGTCCAACATCGGCTCGGAGCACGTGGTCGGGTTGGCGGGCGCGGGCGCGACGAGCGGCGTCGCGCTCGCCCACTACGAGTTGCATGCCTGGTGCCTGCTCGTGCTGGGGTGGGTCTTCGTCCCATTCTATTCCCGCGCCCTCGTCTACACCATGCCCGAGTTCCTCGGCCGGCGCTTTTCCCCCACCGCGCGCTGGGTGCTGTCCGTCATCACCCTGGTGGCGCACGTGTTCACGAAATTCGCCGTCTCGATCTTCGCCGGCGGCGTCGTGTTCGCGACGTTGTTGCCGGAGGTCTCGCTGCACGTCGGCGCCACGACATTCAACAGCTTCTGGATCGGCTCCGTCGTCGTCCTGCTGCTCACCGGACTCTATACCGTGCTGGGTGGGATGCGCGCCGTCGCGTACACGGATGCGTTGCAGACCTTCATTCTGGTCGCGGGATCGGGCTTGCTCACGCTGTTCGGTCTCGCAAAGCTCGGCGGCTGGCATGAGCTGCGCCGCGTGCTGGATCCCGACCTCTTCAATCTGTGGAAACCGCTCGTGCCGGCGGGAATGGAGGGCACGTGGGCGCCGGTGAAGGAGACCGGCCGCATCGCGTGGTACTTCAACGGCAATTACCCATGGCTCGGCATGCTGTTCTGCGCGCCGATCATCGGCCTGTGGTACTGGTGCACCGATCAGTACATCGTGCAGCGCGCGCTCGGAGCCAAGGATGAGCGCAGCGCGCGGCAAGGGAGCATCTTCGCTTCGTACCTCAAGCTCTCGCCCGTCTTCCTGTTCATCATTCCGGGACTGATCGCGCTCGCGCTCGCGAAGACGGGCAAAGTGCCTGGCCTCGGCAGCATAGTGGATGCGCAGGGACACGCGATCCCGCAGGCGGCGCAGGCGGCGTTCCCGTTGATGGTGAAGGACCTGCTCCCCGCGGGTCTCCGCGGGATCGTGGTCGCCGGTCTGCTCGCCGCGCTCATGAGCTCGATGGCGGGCGCCTTCAATGCGTCGTCCACGCTATTCACGATGGACCTCTACCAGAAGTTCCGGCCGCAGGCGTCACAACATCGGCTCGTGTGGGTGGGTCGAGCCGCCACCGCGGCGATGGTAGTGATCAGCCTGCTCTGGATTCCGGTCATTCAAGGCGCGCGCGGTCTCTACGATTACCTCCAGGGCGTCCAGGGCTACCTCGCTCCTCCGATTTTCACGGTGTTCGTCTTCGGCATCTTCAACAAGCGGCTGAACGCCAAGGGCTGTCTTGCCGCCTTGCTCGTGGGCTTCGTGCTGGGCGTCTTCCGGTTGGCCGTGGACACGCCCGTGAGCCTGCACCTCGCGGGATTCGCCGACGGCTACGCGCCCGGCTCGTTCTTGTGGATCGTCAACAATCTCTACTTCCAGTATTACAGCCTGTTCATCTTCATCGTCTCGGTCGTGGTCATGGTCGTGGTGAGCTATGCGACGGCGCCGCCGACGCCGGAACAAGTGGTGGGACTGACCTACGGGACCGTTACGACGGAAGACCGTGCCCAGTCCCGCGCCAGTTGGAGCGGCCGCGAGGTGATCGCGTCCGCGGTGGTGCTGGTCCTGATTCTCGCCGCCTACCTCTACTTCCGAGGCTGACAGAGTGCTCGCGCTCCTCCTGGTGCTGCTGGCGCAACAACGCGAAACCCAGAGTTTCGATCGTGCGTGGCGCTTTCATCTGGGCGATGTCGCAGGAGCGCAGGCGCCGGCGTTCGCCGACGCCGCGTGGCGCAAGCTGGATCTGCCCCACGACTGGAGCATCGAGGGAGCGTTCACCGAGCAGAACCCCGCGGGCGTGGCGGGTGGCGCATTGCCCGGCGGCATCGGCTGGTATCGGAAGGCGTTCACCCTTCCCGCCGGCGACACCGGCAAGGTCGTGTTCATCGAGTTCGATGGCGTGTATCGCAACAGCGAGGTCTGGATCAACGGCCAGCTACCTGGGCAAGCGACCGTACGGCTACAGCTCATTCCGCTATCAGCTGCCCCCCCCCCACCTCCGCTATGGCAAGCAACGCAACGTGATCGCGGTGCGGGTGGACAACTCCCAGCAGCCGAATTCGCGCTGGTACTCGGGGTCCGGGATCTACCGGCACGTGCGTCTGGTCAAGACGAATCCCGTGCACGTCGATCAGTGGGGCACGTACGTCACGACACCGGCGGTGAGCGCGGAATCGAGCCAAGTCACGATTCGAACGACGGTGCGCAACGAGCGAGCGGCGGCGCAACCCATCGCGCTGCGCACGAGCGTGTACGACTCCGCAGGGAAGGAAGTCGCGGTGGTATCGGCCGACGGCAGGGTTGCAGGCGATTCGGTCGTCGAGCTGACGCAAGCGGTGACGATCCCCCATCCCGTGTTGTGGTCGCTCGAGCGCCCGTATCTGTATCGCATCGTGTCGCGGGTGACGTGCGGCGCCACAGCGTGCGACAATTACGCCACGCCGTTCGGCGTTCGCTCGTTCAGCTTCAGAGCCGATTCAGGCTTCTATCTCAACGGCAAGGCGGTAAAGATCCGCGGCGTGTGCTTGCACCACGATCTGGGCGCGCTGGGCGCTGCGGTGAACACCCGCGCGATCGAGCGACAACTCCAGATCATGCGGGCGATGGGCGCCAACGCGGTCCGCACGTCGCACAACCCGCCCGCGCCCGAGCTGCTCGATCTGACCGATCGCATGGGCATCATTGTGATGGATGAAGCGTTCGACATGTGGAAGAAGGAAAAGACCAAGTACGACTACCATCTCGATTGGGACGCGTGGCATGTGCGCGACTTGTCGGACATGGTGCTCCGCGACCGCAATCATCCCAGCGTCTTCATTTGGAGTATCGGCAACGAAGTCATGGAGCAGTGGACCGACGGCGACAGCACGGCCGCCCCGATCGCGCGTGAGCTGGCCGGCATCGTGCACGCCCTCGATCCGACGCGGCCGGTCACCCAGGCCGCGAACAACGGTAGTCCCGCCAATCCGGTCTTCCACGCCGGGGCGCTCGACCTGCTCGGCCATAACTATCATCACGAAGTGTGGAAGGATTTCCCGACGCAGTACCCGGGTGCGAAGTTCATCATTACCGAAGCGATGTCGGCCCTCAACTCGCGCGGCGAGTACCCGCAGCCGTCCGATAGCGTCGCCGACTACCACTGGCCGTACGAGAAGGACAAGGGTCCGCGGCCGCCCACCAACGGCCGTCTTTCGGCCTACGACAACAGCCACGCGTTCTGGGGCTCGCTGCACGAAGAATCGTTGCGGCTGTTCGAGCAGTATCCATTTCTCTCGGGGATGTTCATCTGGCAGGGGATCGACTATCTGGGCGAGCCGACGCCGTACGAGTGGCCGGCGCGCAGCTCGTATTTCGGTGTGGTTGATCTGGCCGGATTCCCGAAAGACCCGTTCTACGTGTACCAGAGCGTGTGGACTCCCGTCGAGCGGCCGATGCTGCATCTCTTCCCGCATTGGAACTGGGCGCGAGGCGATACAGTCGATGTGTGGGTCTACACGAATGCCGAGCAGGTGGAGTTGTACCTGAACGGCGTCTTTCAAGGCGTGAGGCGCAAGGAGGACAACGTCGGGCACCTGATGTGGCGCGTGGCCTACACGCCTGGGACGCTGCGGGCCGTGGCGCGCACCGCGGGGCTCGTGACGACAAGCGCCGTGGTCCGGACCACCGGCAAGCCCACGCGAGTCGCGCTCGCGCCCGATCGCACCCGCATCCGCGCGAATGGGGAGGATCTCTCGTTCGTGACGGTTACGGTCCGTGATCAGCGGGGGCGCGCGGTGCCGACAGCGGAGCCGCTCATCCGCTTCCGCGTGAGCGGTGGTGCGCGCATCGTTGGCGTGGACAACGGTGATCCGATCAGCCACACGTCCTTCCAGGCGAAACAGGTGCGGCTGTTCAACGGCAAGGCGCTGGTCATTGTGCGCGCAGGCAGGAGCCCGGGGGGGACGGCCACGCTGACGGCGGAAGGCGAGGGGCTTGCCCCTGCCACCGTACGCATCGCTCTAAAATAGGAACGGAACGATGAAACAGAGACCATTCGGAAACACCGGCTATCGCGTCAGTGAAATCGGCTTCGGCGCCTGGGGAATCGGCGGCGCGATGTGGCGTGGCGTCGATGACAACGAAGGGCGCAAAGCCCTGCGCGAAGCGGTCGATCAGGGCATCACATTCTTCGACTCCGCGCTCGCTTACGGCGACGGCCACAGCGAACGGATCGTCGGTGATGTCCTGAAGGACGATATCCGCGCCGGTCGCGTGGTCGTCGCCACCAAAGTCCCGCCGATGAACCTGCAATGGCCCGCCCAGTCGAGCTACCCGCTCCACGCGGTCTTCCCCGCCAAGCACATCGCTGCGTCCACCGAGCAGTCCTTGAAGAACCTCCGCGTGGAAGCGCTCCACGTGCAGCAGCTCCACGTGTGGAACGATGTCTGGCTCTGCGGATCCGGAGTGGCAGAAGTCGCTCGACCAGATCGTGCGTCTTAAGAAGGAAGGGAAGGTGCTCCACTGGGGCATCTCGATCAACGATCACGCGCCCGAGACCGCGCTCAAGGTGCTCGATCGATCCGATCTTCGAGACTGCCCAGGTGATCTACAACATCTACGATCGCACTCCCGAGAAGGCGCTGTTCGAGCTGGCCAAGAAGAAACCGCTGGGCATCATCGCCCGGGTGCCGTTCGACGAGGGTGCGCTCACCGGTCAGATCAAAGCGAACACCGTCTTTCCCGCGGGCGACTGGCGCGCCGAGTATTTCGCCGGCGACCGCAAGGCCGAGGCCGAGCGGAGGGGGAAGGCACTCGCGGGGCTACTGAACGATCAGGTCGAAACGCTGCCCGAGCTGGCGCTGCGATTCTGTCTGTCGCGGCCCGAGGTGTCGACGGTGATCCCCGGGATGCGGCGGCCGGCGCACGTGCGGCAGAACGCGATGGCGTCCGTTAAGGGGGCGCTGCCGGCCGGGATGGTTGCACAGCTCAAGACTCACGCCTGGGACAAGAACTGGTATTCCTGACTAGGGATTATTCGGCGCCGAACTGTAGCTGTCGCTCCTGATCCGCCACACGCCGTCGCGGCCGCGTTGCCACACCTTCGCGAACTTGCCGCGATGTTCCGACTCGTGCCCTGAAGGGCTTCGACCACTGATCGTGTAATAGCCGTAATCGTTGCGCACATCGCCGCTCACCAGCCGGTCGACCAGCTCGAACGTGATCGTCCGCGTGTGCCCGCGCTTACGATCCTCGTCGAATCCATCGGCGTAGCGCGCGCGAATCGCCGCGCGACCTTTGAGAATGTCCCCGGCAGGCGGCAGCATCAGCGCATCCTCGGTGTAAATCGCGGCCACACGGTCGGCGTCCAGCGTCGCATACGCTACCGAGAAGCGTTGATAGGGTTCGTCGATCTGGAGGAGTCCAACGATCAGGCTGAACAGAATCGCGATCATGGCGTTCTCCGCGGATGCAGCTCCCACAACACGTTCACGATCACCCAGCGGCCGTTCCACTTCGCGAGGTGCAGGTAGTCGACCCACTCTGACGCGTCGATCTTGGCGCTCGCCGCATTCTGGTAGATGTCCAAGATCGTGATATCCTTGCGGCGCTCGGCGACCGGAATGTCCTTGCCGCCGCCGGCGCGCGTGCCGAGTACCAACGACATCGCGCTCATTTGGCCGAGTTGGCTGCGGCCCTGCTCGTTGGTGCGCACGATGCGCTTCGCGAGCTCGGGATGCAGCGCCCGCTCCATCCGCGCGCCATCGCCTTCGTAATAACCCTCGATGTAATCCATAGCCGCTTGTTTGATGCCGTTCGAGTCCGCGGCGGTCTGCCCGTGCAGCGGTGCCACCGGCACCGCGGCCAGGAAAAGCAGTGCGAAACGAAATGACATGACGCCGTCCGGTTGAAGACGAAGTCATCGTAGTAGAGGCGCTTCAGCGGGACAACGAAACTGGCACCACTTGGCTACGGCGCGGCGTCAATTATCCGATGCAGTGCCTGGCTGTGAGCAGCACTCGATGTCAGCTTGGTGCCGTCTTTGAGGATCACGACGTACTCGCCGTGAAACCACGGCTCGAGTTCCTTGATCCGATCGACGTTGACGATCGCCGAGCGGTGCACGCGCACAAAGTTGTGCGCCGCGAGCCGCCGCTCGAGTCCGGTGAGCGTGTGCCGCACGACGTGTGTGTCGCGACCAACGTGTAACTGCACGTGTTTGCCATCCGCCTCAACCCAATCGATCTCACTGGGCTTGAGAAAAGACACCTTGCCGCGCGTGCGAATGACGAGGCGATCGATAGGGCGGGCATCGAGCATGTTGAGCAGGCCGTTCTTCGTTGCACGCGCCAGCGCTGTGCGGAATCGTCCCGGCTCGATCGGCTTGAGGAGATAATCGATCGCGTGGACGTCGAAGGCCTTGATGGCGTAAGCGTCGTACGCCGTGACGAAAATGACTGCCGGCAGCCACTCCGCCGCCACGGCGTCGAGCACTTCGAAGCCGTCGAGATCAGGCATCTGCACATCCAGGAACACCAGGTCGGGGCGGTGCTCGAGGATCGCCTCGACCGCGTCGCGGCCGCCGCTGCATTCCTCGACCACGGTGACGTCGGTGCCCTGCAGCAACGAGCGCACGCGTTCACGGGCGAGTGCCTCGTCGTCGACGATGAGTGCCCGTATAGCGGCCATCAGCCGTCAGCCGTCTGCTTGAACGGGATGATGAGGCGCAGCGTGAACCCGCCATTGACGACTGTCTCGACTTTTCCGGATTGGCCATAGAGACGCGCGATACGCTCGCGCGTGTTGGTGAGGCCGATACCGTTCGTCGGAGCCCTGGACCCGGGGCCGGGTCCGTCATCCGACACTTCCAGCTCCAACGAGCCGCCGTCGCGCCGGGCGCGCACGGCCACGTGGCCGATATCGGGCCGGTCCGCCATGCCGTGGGTGATCGCGTTCTCCACGATCGGCTGCAGCACGAGGCTCGGCACCAGCGCCTCCCGCACGTCCGGCTCGGCCTCCACGGCGATCACCAGGCGATCGCCGAAGCGCACGCGCATGATGTCGAGATAGCGATCCAGAAAGGCCAGCTCCTCGCGCAGCGGCACTTCCTGGCTGCCGCTGCTGCGCAGCGAGAGACGCAGCAAGTCGGACAGATCGGTCAGCATCCGGTCCGCGGCGACCTGATCGCGGTGAATGAGCGTCGAGATCGATTGCAGGGTGTTGAACAGAAAATGGGGCTGCAGCTGCGCCCGCAGGTTCTCGAGCGCGAGCCGCGTTGCTTCGAGCTCCCGTTCCCGTGACTCCCGGTAGTACTCGATGGCGTGGATCACGCCGATCGACGCCCAGTACGCCAGCAGGTCGGCATAAAATCCGCCGAACAACACCATCGAGAGTGTACGAGGTTCCCCGGGGTTCAACACGTTGAACAGCGGCGTGAAGATCGAAATCTTGAGGAGCACGAAGACGAGCGACGCGGCCAGATGAACCGGCAGTCTGGCCCACCACCGCTCGCCGCGGATGGGAAAGCGGCGGACCATCCAGTAGAAGGCAGGCGTGAACATCCCACAGGTGAGCCAGTCGGCGAGCGAGGTGGGAACGATCGTCAGCCAGTGAACCGGCCGGCCCGTGAAGATTCGCCACGCGGCATTCTGTGCTGCCGAAAGCAGCCCCAGCGTCGTCCAGATGAGGCTGCCGAGCAGCCAAAGATTTCGGTTGTTGCGGGTCACAGGCTAGAACCTAGCGGCGGCGGCGCGGGTTGGCAGCAATCCCGGTGCGACTCGGCCTTTTCATGGTGCCACTCACCTTTGAGTGTGCCCTCGCGCGATTGACGAACTTCTGACCCAAGCCGCTGGCGTCGATTGGCGCCGTCGCGGCATCTAGGAGGCATGACCACACTCCTTCTCATCCTGGCGGTGGCGCAAGCTCCCGCTGATGCCGGAACCCCCCTCGAAATCGGTCGCACTTACCGCATCGAATCACGCACGCTGAGCGAAACACGTGTGATCGACGTCGTGCTCCCTGCGAGCTACGGATCGGATTCCACACGCCGGTATCCACTCCTGCTCGTGCTCGACGGCGAGTACGAGCATCAGATCGCCGCCTCGATCTCTCAGTTTTACGCCGAAACGGGCCAGGTCCCGGAGATGATCGTGGTGGGTGTGCGCAATACGAACCGCCAGCGTGACATGACGACGCCTCCAGTGACCGGCTTCCAGCTGCCGCCCGAGGCTCCCGAGGCGGGCGGCGCCGAGCGTTTCCTTGCATTCCTGGGGGATGAGCTGCTGCCGTACCTCGACCAGCGCTATCGTACCACGCCACTGCGCGTGATCGTTGGCCACTCGCTCGGCGGACTGTTGTCGATTTACGCGCTTGCCCACCGGCCCGAACTCTTCACCGGCTACATCCTCATGGAGCCATCGGCGTGGTGGAATCGGGGAGCGGAGGTGGATCAGGCGAAGGCGATGTTGCAGCAGCCGGCCGGACGGCATGCGCGCGTCATGCTGGTGAACATGACGTCGTGGGGGCTCGATACGACACGCTGGGGCGGCGACAAGCCGATGATTCGCGAACTTAGGGCGAGTGGTGAGACCCACTCCAGTATGGCGATCTCCGGCATCATGCAGGGGCTCCGCACGCTCTTCGCCGACTTCAAACCCACGCAATGGCAACCGGGCACTCGACCCAGCGCGATGCTCAACCGCTACGATTCGCTCGCAGCGCGCGTCGGGTATGCGGTTCCGATTCCCGAAGATGCGTACGCGACTGTAGTCCGCATGTCACTCGATAGCCGCCATTTCGACGATGCCGAGCGGGTGCTCCAGCGGTGGGAGCGCTCGCTGGGCGCGTCCGAGGAGTCGCGCGCGTTTCACGAGCGGCTGACGCGCGAGCGCGCCACGCTCCAGCCGGCCAATTTCATTCCACTCGAATTCCCCGCGCGACGGCCGACCGCCCGGCAGGCTGCTCCATTCATCGGACGCTGGGTAACTATCGCGCAGCCCGACACGCACGAAGTCGTCGTGCGTGCATCAGGTGACTCGATCGTGGTGCAAGATCGCGTCCAGATGCGCGGGATCGACTGGTTTGAGGGCGACGACCCGGTGATTCAGGTGACAGCCGACGGGACGCTCGAGTGGGGGCTGCCGTTCTTTCGCGGACTCGCTGCTCTCGTGGTGCTGCGCGGCAAGATCGAGCCCGATGGAACGATGGTCGTGACTCGAGAAGTGCGAGGCTGGGTGCCGCGCGGGCCGGGACCGGATCTTAATCGGACGGAGCGGTTTCGCCGGACGGCCGCAGCTCCCTGAGGCGGCGCTGGATCAAGCGACGTTCCGGCTCCTCGGTGCACAGCTGCAAAGCTCGCTCGTAGGCCGTAATGGCTTCTGGCTTGCGCTTCAGTCGCCGAAATAGGTCGGCGCGCGCCGCGTGCGCGAGACGGTACTCCTGCAGCTCTCCGCGCGCGAGAATTTCATCGATCAGCTTGAGCCCATGCTCCGGCCCGTCGCGCATCGCGATCGCGGCCGCGCGATTCAACTCGATCACGGGCGATGGATCGGCACGGAGCAGGACATCGTACAGCCCGACGATCTCGGCCCAATCCGTATCAGCCGGCGTCGCGGCGTCCGCATGGAGTCCCGCGATCGCCGCTTGCAGCAGATAGGGGCCGACTTGCCGAGACGCAAAGCCACGCTCGATCAGCGCGTTCCCTTCCTTTATTTGCTCCCGCTGCCATTGGGAGCGATCCTGCTCCTCGAGCGGTACCACTTCGCCCTTGCCGTTGATGCGCGTGGCGCGTCGAGCATCGTGCAGCAGCATCAAGGCAAGCAAGCCGATGGCCTCGGGTTCCGGCAGCAGCTCGACGAGCAGCCGGCCCAGCCGGATCGCCTCGGCGGCGAGATCTGGTCGCGTGAAGTAGCCCTGGTTGAAGACGAGATAGACAACGTGCAGGACGGTCGCCAGACGTTCCGGCAAATCGCGGCGCTCGGGCACCTCGTAGGGAATCCTCGCGTCGCGGATCTTGGCTTTCGCGCGCACGATGCGCTGCGCGAGGGTGGGCGCGTTGGTGAGAAAGGCGGCCGCCACCTGTTCGGTGGTGAGGCCGCAGATTTCGCGCAGCGTCATCGCGACTTGCGCGTCGGGATGCAGAGCGGGATGGCAGCAGGTGAAGATGAGGCGCAGCCGGTCGTCCACCACGTCATAGTCTTCGCTGTCGGGGGTCTCCTGCGGCATATCCTGCTCACCGGGGATTTCGCGATGGCGTTTCCGCAGCCGGTCGATGGCCTTGAACCGCCCGGTGGATATCAGCCAGGAGCGCGGATTGGCGGGCGTCCCATCGATCGGCCAACGCTCGAGCGCGGCCGCGAACGCATCCTGCAATGCCTCCTCGGCGAGATCGAAATCGCCGAGGAGGCGGATGAGCGTAGCGAGGACGCGTCGCGATTCGGCGCGATAGACCGACTCGATCGTGTCTACGGCTGGTCGAACTCCATGATCGGCCGTACTTCCACCGTGCCGTGCTCTGCGCCGGGGATCCGGGACGCCACCTGGACCGCGTCGTTCAGATCCTTCGCCTTGATCAGATAGTAGCCGCCGAGTTGCTCTTTCGTCTCGACGTATGGGCCGTCGGTCGTCGAGAGCTTGCCGTTGCGCACGCGGACCGATTTGGCCGTGGTGGTCGGCTGTAGCGCCTCACCACCAACGTAGTTGCCATTCTTCTTGATGCTCTCGGTGAAGGCGTTGTACGCGGCCATCCCTTTCTCCATGTCGGCCTTCGTGGCCTTCTCCCACCACTTCTCGTCTTCGTAGATCAGGCACAGGTATCTCATGGCTTCCTCCACGTGCGGGTGAACAGTTATCCCCAGATGGGACGGACTTCGATCGATCCCCACTTGGCGGAGGGGATCCGTCCGGCCACCTGAATGGCGTCGTTCAGATCCTTGGCCTCGATGAGGAAATACCCGCCAAGCTGCTCTTTTGTCTCGGCAAAGGGGCCGTCGGTGGTAGAGAGCTTGCCGTTGCGCACTCGCACGGTTGTCGCCGCGTCAGTGTGCTTGAGGCCGTTGCTCGCGACATAGTGGCCGCTCTTTTTGATGTCTTCCGTGAACGCCCAGTAGTCTTGCTTGGCCTGCTCGATCTGCTCGCGCGGGACGTTCACTTCCTGCTTTTCTTCCTGGTAGACCAGGCACAAGTACTTCATGGCGCCTCCGATGAGTCTGAAAATTACCTCGCTCGCTACCTGGTCGTTTGGGGTTATCGAGAATCGACAAGACGCTAACTTTCGGCCATGCCACGCTATGCGGCGTTCCTCCGGGGCGTCATGCCGACCAACTGCAAGATGCCGGCACTGAAGGCGGCGTTCGAAGCCGCCGGCTTCACCGACGTGAAGACCGTGCTCGGGAGTGGTAACGTGGTGTTCGACGCTCGCAGCATGTCGGAAGAAGCGCTGCAGCAGAGGGCCGAGGCGGCCATGCAGGAGCACCTTGGCCAGGCGTTTCTAACCATTGTCCGACCGGTCGAGCAGCTTCGGAAAATCCTGCAGTCCGATCCCTATCGCTCCTTCAAGGTCAGTCCCAAAGCGAAACGCATCGTCACGTTCCTGCGCGGGAGACCCAAGGCGAAGATCAAGCTGCCCATTGAGATGGAGGGGGCGCGCATCTGCGCCATCAAGGATGGCGAGGTCTTCAGCGCCTATCTGCCGACTCCGAAAGGCCCGGTGTTCATGACACTGATCGATAAGACCTTCGGGAAGGACGTCACCACGCGCACGTGGGATACGATTGCGAAGGTCGCGCGTTGATAGCGGATCTTTCTACGTAGCCGTTACGCACCGGCACTCGTGAAACCTGCATCCAGTGTGATTGCGTTACAGGATTAATCCATGAGCACAGCATTACGGTTGACTCGAGTCGCGTTCAGCGCGGTGCAGCGTGCCTCGCCCGGGCTAGCCGCGCGCTGGGCGGAGCGGTTGTTCTGCTCCCCGCCACGGCGGCCAATCAGCCAGCGGATGGGGGCGTGGCTCGCGAGCGGCCGGCGGTTCGATCTCGCCGTCGGGGAGCGGCGTGTGACGGCGTGGTCGTGGGGCGAGCGCGGTCCCGGTGTCCTGCTCGTTCACGGGTGGGGGAGCCGCGGCGCCCGCTTCGTCGATCTCGGCGGCGCACTGCTCGCCAGCGGATTCCGCGTGGTCACGTTCGATGCGCCCGGTCATGGCGCCTCGTCCGGCCGGCTGAGCTCAGGGCTCGAGTTCGCCCGCGCGGCGGTCGCCGTCGCCTCGGCGGTCGGACCGGTGAGCGCCGTCGTGGGGCACTCGCTCGGCGGCTTCGCGTCGGCACTCGCCATCGAGCGCGGGCTCACTGCCGGTCGTGCCGTCTTGATCGCTCCATCGGCGAATGTGAACAGCTACTCGGCCCAATTCGCCTCGTTGCTCGGCGTGCAGGATCCCGTCATGACGACGATGCGGCAGCGCCTCGAGCGCCGCCTCGGCTTCGACTGGAAACGGATGGACATCCCCCGCTTTGCGCCGGCGATGCGGACTCCGTTGCTCGTGATTCACGACCGCGACGACCGCGAGGTCTCCTGGGACGATGGGGCCGCGATTGTGGCGGCCTGGCCTGGAGCGCAGCTCGTCACGACGACTGGCCTCGGACATCATCGCATCGTCAGCGATGCCATGGTGATTGGTCAGGTACTGTCATTTCTCAAATCGTGATACTTCCTCTATTG
This sequence comes from uncultured Gemmatimonadales bacterium, assembly GCA_963704805.1. GTDB lineage: Bacteria > Gemmatimonadota > Gemmatimonadetes > Gemmatimonadales > GWC2-71-9 > 20CM-2-65-7. Next base: position 550,514 of record CAVPHS010000001.1, read on the forward strand.
AGCTAGATTCGAGCTGTGCCGTCGCCTCTCACTCCTGCCCCCGATCCACTGCCGTCCGCCGCGCGCGAGCGCGTCATCGAGCTGCTGACCCGCCACTTCGCCAATGACGAGCTGACCGAAGCGCAGCTCGAGGCCCGCCTGCAGGATGTGTACGCGGCGCGGACCATGAATGATCTCGATGCCATCACGGCGGGTCTTCCCTCCCTCGCCGTCGCGCCCCGAGCCGACACGAACATCAAGGCGGTACTGTCGGGTCAGGAACGCAGGCTCGCCGGCGTCGTGCCCCGCGAGCTCAAGCTCAAGTCCCGGATGGGGTATGTTGAGCTGGATCTCCGCGATGCGACGTTTGCCCCAGGCATTACGACGATCGACGTGCGCTCCTTCATGGGATACGTGGAGATCCGCTTGCCGGTAGGCGTCCGCGTCGAGAATCATGGGCATGCGTTGTTCGGGTATTTCGCGGTCAAAGGAATCGACGAGGACTCGGAGAGCGTGGTGCGAATCACCGGTCGCGCGGTGTTCGGGTATGCGGAAGTCTTTCTACCCGATTACGAGGACGTCGAGGCAGACGAGGAGTAGGGAGAATCGATGAAAACCTATCTGATTACAACCGGACTCCTCTTCGCCGTCATCGCGCTGCTCCACATCTGGGAAATAGTCGATCGCGGTCATTTCGTGATCGAAGATCCGATCGTGGTACTGGCAGCGGTCGGTCTGGCGGTCTGGGCCTGGCGACTCATGCCGAAACGGGTTTGACGATGCTCATCGCTCTTCTTGCCATTCTGCAGGGTGTCGGCACGCAAGCAGCGCCCGCACCTCGTCGCGACATCGCCGATCCCGGCACAATAGCCACTAACCAGCGGGTCACTCCCGCCGGCGTGCAGAGTGTCTTTACCGATCGCGTCTTTGGCGTGCGGTTCGGCGCGAAGCCCGGTGAAATCTGGGTGTCGATCCACGGCGCCGCCTATCGACTCGGCTGGCGTGACAACGTCGTCCTCGGCAGCGCGCCATTCGACGGACGCGCCGGAGTGCAGGGTGTGGTGATCGATCCCGCGAGCGGCCGGGCGCTCGTCACATCCGTTGGCCGGCTCCCGGCCGAGCTCGCACTTTCCCGCACTCCGGGCTCAGAGCAGCTCGCACACACCAAATCGGTCGCGCATCTCACGGCGTACGACGGTGAAAGCACCACCGTCCGCATGGTCTCTCCGGCCCTCGGCGACTACATCGTCGGTGCGCCCGCCGTCGCGCGCACGGCCAATGCCTCCGGTCACCGGGTCATTGCGGTGCCGCTCTCGGCGAACGACTCGCTCGCGGTGCTCGATGCCGAATCCGGCACACTGCTCAAGAAGATTCCGCTCGGCGTGCTGCCCGTGGCGGCGGTAGTGAACGCCGACGGCTCCGTCGCCTACGTGTCCAGCCTCGGAGGTTCTAAGCCGAGCAAGAAGGATCGTGCCGCGCGGCAATGCTGCGATCCGTTCGCGGAGCTGGTGCGCGTCGATAAGCGAGGGATCGCGCAGCCCGGCAGCGTTACGCGTATCGACCTCGTCGCGGGAACGGTGACCAAAGTCATCACCGCCGGGCGACATCCCACCGGAATGGTTTGGGATGAGAAGAACGCGCGACTCTACGTCGCTAATGGCAATTCGGACGCCGTGAGTGTGATCGACACTCGGCGGGACGAAGTGGTCAACACGATCACGATCGCCCCCTTTCGCGAACGCAACGTCGGGCTCGCCCCCACGGCGGTCGCGCTGTCACCGGATGCCACCACACTCTTCGTCACGCTGGGTGGGGTAAATGCAGTCGCCGTCTACTCGCTGCCGTCAGGTCAGCTGCGCGGGCTGGTGCCGACCGGGTGGTACCCGACGAGCATCGATGTGAGCGCGGATGGACGGACGATCGCGGTGGGGTCGCTGTTCGGCGTCGGGTCGGGCACCGGCCGCACGTTGGGGAAGACGGGGCGCTACGTGCACTCCTACCGCGGGTCGGTCAACGTCATCGAGGTGCCGACCGAGGCCCAGCTCTCGGCGTATACGACATCAGTTGCCCAGAACAACCGGCTCACGTTGGCGAACGCTCCGGCCGCCCCGCCCGGACCCGTCGGGAAGGCTGCGGCTCGTGCGGTCCCCGAGCGTCCGGGCGACCCGTCACTGATCACGCACGTCGTCTACATCATCCGCGAGAACCGGACCTACGATCAGGTATTCGGGGATATCGGCAAAGGCGCGAGCGACAGCTCGCTCGTGCAGTACGGCCGCGACGTCACACCCAACGCGCACGCACTCGCCGAGCAGTTCGTGCTGCTCGATCACTTCTTTGCGTCGGGCGGCAACTCGGCGGACGGGCACAACTGGCTGACGCAGGGCATGGAGACCGAGTACCCCATGTGGCCGCTCTACACGGGGCGCAGCTATCCCTCGGAGGGGCAGGATCCTCTGGCCTACGCGGCCGGCGGTTTCCTGTGGGAGGCGGCGGCATCGAAGGGGAAGACCGTGCGCGTCTTTGGCGAATACGCCCCGGGCCCACTCACCGACAGTGACTCGCTGCGTCACGCGCTGCTGGCGCGCTTTGGGGACGCGCAGCCGGGCGGTGGCGCGTACTTCCGCGCCGAGTTCACCAAGCGATATCGCACCCGCTCGGATATCGGGTCGCTCGATCGTGTGCTGGTGCGGGAGTATCCGGGGTGGACCATGGAAGTGCCGGACGTCGCCAAGGCCGACGTGTTTCTCGAGCATCTGCGCGAGTGGGAAGCGCGCAACGACATGCCCACCCTGGTCATGATGAACTTGCCGAGCGATCACACCAACGGGACGAGTCCCGGCTGGTGCACGCCGAAAGCGTGCGTGGCGGACAACGATCTCGCGCTCGGGAAGATCGTCGACGGTCTGTCGCACAGCCGTTTCTGGAATTCGATGGCGATTCTCATCACCGAGGACGACGCACAGAACGGCGTCGACCACATCGACGGGCATCGCACCGTGGCGCTGATCGCGAGTCCCTACGCCCGGCGGGGCGTGATCGATCCGACGTTCTACGCGTTTCCCAGCATGCTCAAGACGATCGAGCTGATGCTCGGCCTGCCGGCACTCAGCATGTTCGACCTCGTCGCGCCCGACATGCGCGCGAGCTTCATCGGTCCGGGCGACGCGCCGAACCCCGCGCCCTATACGGCTCTCGTGCCGCGGCAATCGCTGCAGGACGTCAACCAGCCGGTCGGCTCGATCACCGGTCCGCACGCCGCGGAACGCAGACAAGCCGCCCGCGCTTCGGCGCGCATGAACTTCCGTGACCCCGACGCCGCACCAACGGAGCGCTTGAACCGGATCCTCTGGCATGATGCGCGCGGCTGGGCGACGCCGTACCCGGAGGTGAAGCGCTCGCTGTTTTTCCCGCTGGCGGTCGATGTGGAGGACGAGGAACGCGAGGAACGGGGGGGGGGAGCCGCGCTAGTTGGAGCGGGGCTCCTTCCGCGCGATGTAGACGCCCACGAGACAGATCGCGCCACCGACAACCGCAAGCGTCGCCGGCACTTCTCCCAAAATCAACCAGCTCAGCACGATCGTGATCGGCGGCACGAGGTAAGCGGTCGCCGCGAGTCGCCCCGCCGAACCGCGCGCGAGCGCGTATGCCCACATCGTGAACGCAATCGAGGTCGGGAACACACCAAGAAAAACCAGCCAGCCGATGCCGCTTGCGGGCGCTACGCGCAGCTCGCGGATCAAATGCGGCGCAAAGGGAAGACACACAACGGCGCCAACAGCGCAGCAGGTCCATGTCACTTGCAGCGCCGATATGCGATTGAGCACCGGCTTCTCCGCTACTACGCCGACCGCCGATGATACAGCCGCAACGAGGCACAGGATGACGCCCGCGAGTGGGGCGTGGCGGGATGTCGTCGCAAACCCAATCAATACGACACCACTGAACGCGAGCACGCCGCCGAGCAGCAGATTTGGTGTGGTGCGCTCTTTCAGAAACACCGCCGCGAGGGCGACGACGACGATCGGCGCGACCAGCACCAGCATCGCCGCCGTGCCGGCATCGACGCGCTGCTCGGCGTCGTTCAGCACGATGTTGTAAACGCCGAACCAGAGGAGGCCAGCGAGAACTAAAAGAGCGAGCTCACGTCGGGTCGCACGCACAAAGGGACGCGTCGCGACGAGCGCTCCCAGCAGCATACTGCCGATGGTGAGGCGTCCGAGCGCGAGAGCGCCCGGCGAGAACGAGCGGCCGGCCGCCCTGATGCCGACGAATGCCGCTGCCCATAGAACGACAGCCACGAGCGCCGCGGCGAGCGGCGCCCAAGTGTCCAACGAAGTTGTCTTCTGGATTTTAGTGGCGGCGGCCGCCGGAGAAACTACCGCGGGCTCCACCGAACCCACCGGAGCTCCTGCTCAGTCCCCCAAAGCTCCTGCTGAAGCCGCGCGAAATGCTCACCCGGCTGCCACCGAACGACGGGCGCGACTGGCCTCCACGCGGTGCGATGCTGCGCGATGGCGCGCTTTGGCTCCGCCGCTCGAAGCTGCCCGCTCGACTGCGGGGGTCGCTGCCGCGAGGCCGGACCTCGAATTCGTGACCGCGAGCCGAGCCGGGATCACTGAATCCACCCCGCGGGCGCGGCTGGATCGGCGTGAAGCGGTCGTGAATACCGGTGCCCTTACGAGTAAACCCGGTCACGAACCCCCCCGTGTGCACGACCGGCGCGAACGGGTGATAGACCGGATAGCGGTATCCATACCCGTACGGGTAATACGGATAAAACGGCACGAACGCGAACGGGCTGTAGTACGGATAGCCGAACGCGAAGCCGAACCCAAATGGGTACGGATAGCCGAACGCCACACCGATCCCAAAGTGGGAATGTCCGTAGCCATAATCCTCGTCAGACGCGGCGTACTGATCGGCGACGACGTATGTGGCCACGTCGTAATCGAACTGATGATCGCGCGCCATGTTGTTCGCGATCTCGAGCAGGCCGGCGAGAGGATCGTTCTTGACGCTTTCGTCGGGGCCGCCGAGCGTCGCGAAGTCCCAATGACCATTGCGCGTGAGCTCGTCGAACGCGAACGCATCGGCCGAGTAGATGGCGAGCACGGTTCCAGTCCCGCCGGCGTCGATCTGTATTGCATCACGATCGGAGCGGCTGCGCAGCTCCACTTGTCTCCCGCCGCGCACGAAGTTGTCCTCCGTGGGATCGATCGGGAACAGCACGCGCACGCGTCCCTGCGGATCGGCGTGAAGGATCGCGACGTAGCCGTCGCGATCGGTCTTGAAGTAGATCTTGCCGCGGTCGCCAACCTGAAACTGTTCGTGGTTCAGCCGCACAGTGACTGCCGGATCGTCCTGGGGTGTTACGGTGGGGGCGATAAGCGGCGCAAGCGACAACAGCAGTGGGAGCAGCATACGACTTAATATACCCCAAAGTCGCGATGCTGCCCCCGCTTATTTCCCTATGAGGTAACGGCTCCGGCCTTAGCCTGGGCCTCCTTCCTGATCAGGGCGTAACCGAGAGCGTTGAAGTTGTAGACGGCGAGCGCCTTGAAGATGGGCTTGGCCTTGGCCGACTGGCCCGAAGCGTCCAGCGCCGTTGCGTATTGATACTCGATGTAGGGGTCCTGCAGGTTGCCCTGCGCGAAGTGCGCCGCGGCCTCAGCGGTCTTCCCCTGATAGGCGGCGATGAAGCCCTCCAACTGATGCAACGCTTCCATCTTCCGCGGGTTCGCGTCGGGCGCCACGATCGTCGTGTACCGGGCAGCTTCACGTTTTGCCGTGGCGTAGTCCCCCTTCCGCGCCGCGAGCCACGAGCTGAAGTACGCCCCGTTGGCTTGCTGGGCGCGCTTAAACCCGGCGCTGCCGCTCTTCTCGGACTGTTCCGCCGCTAACGGGGCGCGCTCCTTGAGCGCGGCTTCCGCGGCGGCAAAGTCGCGCGTCGCGATCCCGATGACCGCGACATTGGCAAGTGCGTTCACCTTGACGGCGAGCGGATCGGGCAACCCCATGCCGTCGGCGCCCGCGACGAGCTTATTCAGCTCGGTGATCGCGCCAGGCGCGTCGCCGGCGTACACGCTGACGTACGCGCGGAATGGCGCGAAGAAACCGCGCTCGTTGCCGCGCCCCAACGCCATCGAGGAGTCGTAGTCGGCACGGGCTGCGGCGAAGTCGCCCGCGAACGAATTGACGTGACCGCGCTGCTGCAACAGCGACGCGTCGCGCGGATTCAGCTCATGCCCGCGCGTGTACTCTGCGCGCGCCGCCGGGAGGTTGTTGAGGGCGCGTTGCGCGTCACCCAGGAGGTCGTGCATCGCCGGCTCGTTGGGCGCGAGGAGCGCGGCCGCCTGGAAATGCTCGAGCGCCTTCTGGAAGTCCTTCGGCTCACCGAGCAGGTACGAATTGCCGATATCGATGTGCGCGGCGATGAAGTTCGGCGCCAATGCGAGCGCCTTTTCGTCAGTCGCGCGATTGTCCGCCTGGCGGTTCAATCCTCCCTGAATGCCGGACAGAATGACCAATGCGCGCGGACTCTGCGGATACTTCGCGACCAGCTGTTCGGCCAGCGCGAGCTGACCGCTGACGTCGTTCTCGAAACCCTTGCGCGCGATCTGAATCTCGATTTGCTCGGCGTCCGAAGCACGAGACGCGAAGTGCTCGGCGCGCGCCAGGTTGGTCTTGAAGTCCTCGAGCGAGTTGCTGGTATTCGCGACGTAGAGGTAGCCGATCGCGAACGTGGAATCAGCCGCGACGGCGCGCTTGTAGTGGTCCTGCGCGTCGAACACGCGCGTCAGGTCCAGCTCACGGTGGCCCTGAAGGAAATGATTGCGTGCGTCGGCGGATGAAGTCGTGACCGGCAAACCTGAGATGCTGCTCGTGACGGCTTCGAGAGCGGCGAGATCGCGCGTATTGGAAGCGGGCGGCGGGGCGCCGCACGATAACACGAGAAAGCCGGCTGCAACAGCAAGGAGAGGGCGGAAATGCTTCATGTCGCCTCCAGGCGAGATTAGTGAGGAGGGGGGTCAAGATCCCGCTACTTCCAGGGGTCCACAAGGCCGGCTTTTGTCCGCGTGCTGTGGGGGAGCAGCTGTCTAACGCAGATCCTCGGCGCGAAACAGCAGACCCACGATCCCCGTCGTCGCATTCGGCTGCGTGCCGAGGTTTGGGAAGGTCGCCGAGCGCCCATTGGCATCGGCACGCACGGTCGAATTCTGAAACAGCGGGTAGTAGCCGATCATCATCCGCACCGCACCGGGCGGCACCGTACAGCCGCACCGCATCGCTCCCGCTAATCCCGCATTCACTGTGATCGACAACGGCTGGCCCGTTTCGTTCGTGATGAGCGGGGCGAAGTACGCTCGCGTCTTGGGGCTCGCGGTAGCGGCGAGCCGCACAGTCCCGCGCGGTCGCACAATCGCAATCGTATCGCCCAAGGCAACGCCGAGCCGCGGCACGAGCTGCCACGACAAATCCAGGCGCGTCGCACGTCGGAGCTTGAGCCTAAACGAACCGCCCGGCAGTATGCGCCGCTCCTCACCTGCGACTTGCACCGCCACGATGTCGTTCAGCTTGTTCTCGAACACGAGCGTCGGTCGCCTGAAGAACATGGCCCCGGCGCCAAGCGCCAGGACGGGCAGCGCGATGACCAGCAAGACCCAACCCACTCGCCGCGGCCGGGCCGTCTGGCCGTCCGGCCGTCTGGCCGTCGGCTGCGTTCTCGCCCCGCTCACCAGCAGCTCCGTCGCCGCCTGCGCCGCCGTCGCTCGCGAGCGCATCGTGCTCGGCTGCTTGTCGCTCTCCAGCGCCGCGATCACCTCGGCCGCCGAGTGGAACCGGTCCTTGGGCTGCTTCGCGAGCAGCCGCAGAATGATGTCGGACAATTCCCGCGGCACTTTCGCATTCACATCCGCAGCCGCAGGGGGCGGATCGGCGATGTGCTTGCTGACGATCTGCTGCGACGAGTCGCCGTCGAACGGCGGGGCGCCGGTCACCATCTGAAAGAGCACGGCGCCGAGGGAGTAGAGGTCCGATGCCGGGCCCAGGTTGGGGTCGCCGAGCGCCTGCTCGGGGCTCATGTAGTGCGGGGTGCCGATTACGAGACCTGTCTGGGTGAGCCCGGGACCGGCCTCGGGGTCGAGCCGCCGCGCGATGCCAAAATCGACGAGCAGTGGCCGCCCGCGCGCGACGTCGAGCATGATGTTGTCCGGCTTGATGTCGCGATGGATCAGGCCGACCTTGTGCGCGTGGTCGAGCGCGTCGAGAATCGGGATGATGATCGCCAGCGCCCGCTCCGCGGGCAGCTCGCCCGAGCGCTTCAGCAGCTCGCCGAGCGACATGCCGTCCACGAAGGGCATCGCGTAGTAGACGAGTCCTTCCCCTTCACCGACGAAGTGGATCGGCAGGATGTTGGGATGCTCGAGCCGCGCGGCCGCGCGCGTCTCGCGCTGGAAGCGCTCGAGCATGCCGGACGTCCAGGCGACGTCGGGGCGCAGCACCTTCACCGCCAGCCGGCGCTCCAGGTCCTTGTCCCACACCTCGTAGACCTCGGCGAATCCGCCGGTGCCGATGAGCCGGCGCACCTCGTACTTGGGGCCGAGGGCGCGGGAGAGGCTGGCGAGAGTGGCGGAGTCCGTCATCTGGGCTACTATAGTAACTGGCGACCTGATCCTCGCCTAACCTCTGCGGCTCTCCCCCAGCGAGGGCCCACGTGAGGCAAAGGGGGGCACACTCCCGGATCCGAGAAACTCCGAGTTCCTTTGCGTCGCTGCGCGCGACGCTGCTGGGGAGCGTCCGCCGCGGCCGAGCAAGGGAGCGATTCCAATGACGGTTAATAAGGATTTCAAGCGCCTGGTGCGCGCTCGCATGCTGAAGACGGGCGAAACGTATACCACAGCACGCAGCCGGCTGTTGCAAAAACAATCCCAAGCAAAACCGGTCGAAGTCGATTACGCGACGCTCGCCGGGATGAGCGACGCGACGATCAAGACACGCACTGGCTGCACCTGGAAACGTTGGGTAGGCGCGCTCGATTACGTCGGAGCGCACAAATGGTCGCACACCGAGATCGCGACGTACGTATACGAGAAGTTCAAGATCGATGGTTGGTGGGCGCAAAGCGTCACGGTGGGCTACGAGCGCATCAAGGGCCTGCGCGCCATCGGCCAGCGCCGCGACGGCAGCTATGAAGCTTCCAAGACCAGAGTCTTCAACACGCCGATCTCCAAGGTCTATCAGGCGTGGGCGAGTGCGAAGACCCGTGCGCGCTGGTTGCCCGATGAATTCACGGTCTCGACGGCGACTCGCAACAAGTCACTGCGGATCAAGTGGCCGGATGGGTCGAATGTGGCGGTGTACTTCTATAGTAAAGGAAAGGCCAAAGCTCAGGTCAATGTGCAGCACATGAAGCTGAATAAGGAAGGGCAGACGAGCATGAGGACGTTCTGGCAGGAAAAGCTGGAGAATCTCGGCAGAGTCTTACAGTAACAACGCTTCCACTCGGTAAGCGTGCACCATCCCTGCGCGCTGGGACCATCCGAAGACGGTGAAGCGACCGTCCTGAGATGCCACCAGCGCCAGGGAGTCACGCTGCTCATGCACAAATTGCGCGGCCGAGAGATGGCGCGTTCCGCCTAGCTCGGACGGGTCCACCTTCACCGGGGTGTGGCCCAGGATGGGCTCCCGCACCAGGACTTCTTCGACGAACGGGCCGGATTCCGACCGTCCAATCTTCGCGCCGAACGCCAGAACGTCCCAGCGGTCGCTGAGCACGACCGCGCCATCCACGGCCGTCAACCCGCCGATGCCGTCGATCGCTTCTTTGAACGCTTCGTCGCGACCTCCCTTGCGCACGACGTCGCCGAGCTTCGAGAAGGGCGGAGCGACGGTATAGGGGACCGACACGATCGATTTGCGCCACGTCGTGGTGCCGTGTGGCACGACGAGCAATGAGCCGCCATGCTTGTGCGCGCGCATCGAGAGCGCGAGCGGGAGCAGCACATTGTCGGACGTTGCGGAATCGAAACCGAGCAGCACGCTGACAAAGTCAGGGCACTCCTCGGTCAGGACCCCTTCGCCCTCCACAATTTTGACCTGATCGCCTTCCAGCACCGCCACGTTGGCGAATTTCCCTTGTGGATCGGCACGGCGGTGCTTGACCACGAGCAGGCCGGGCTCGATCACCTCCACGACAAAGCAGAGCGGCGGAATGGCGCGCGTCGCGCCCCAGATGCGCAGCTCGTTCCCGGTGGGCCAGACGCCGAGATGGATTCCCGGCCGTTCGACCGCCGGCGCGAGCTTCGTGAGGGTCGCCGGGTCGAGGGTGAGCGGCCGCTCCATCAGGAGCGCCGTGCCCGCGGCTTCGCGGGGCAGATAGGCGAGCGAGATCGTCGGTGCTCGCCCCTCCTCACGCCGCAGGCTGGCCCAGAAGGCGGCATTGATGATCCGCTCGATCGCCGCGGCGTCCGGTGCGATCGCGGTGTCGGCGCGGCTCTTCGCCAGAGCTATGTGACGGTGATAGTGCTCAGCTACTGTGTCGGCGACAGCGTGGGCGGGCGGATATGAGAGGCGATCCATGCTGGCCGCTAACTATGGAGCCAGCGGGAAGGAGACGCAAACAGGACCAATATGGCACCAAACTGGTTCCAATACCTCACAATGTGACCTGTCTCACCGAATTGTCCCCATCGTGGTCCCATTTTGTACCCGCTTAAGGTCCCCGACAACTCCGAACCCGCACGCTCCCTGGAGCAGGGTAGGTTCATGAAGGCCGTCCGCGCGCTAGCCGTCCTAGTGCTGGTCGTTCTGTTCTCGCCATCCTGCGGCGAGGCTCCCACCACCCTCGTTACACCCGCAGCTCCAGTCGCCCCCGCTCCCGAAGCGAGTTTCAACGGCTACGACCACGGCTACGACCACGACGGCTACGACCGTGTACCGCCAGGACTGCTCAAGTGCTCCGACCTGCCGTACGAATCGAGGACGCGCACGATCGGGGTCGACGGCGGCAGGATCAGCGTGGGACCGCACAAACTGGACATCCCTCAGGGCGCACTCACTCGGCCGACGGCGATCACGATGACCGTCCTGACCGGGCTCGGCGCGAACGGGGTAGAGTTCGCGCCCGAAGGACTGCAGTTCACCACGCCCGCTACGCTTTCGATGAGCTATGCGAACTGTAGCCTGCACGGCAATCACCGCCTCAAGCGCATCGCGTACACCGACGACGATCTCAACATCATCACGTATTTGGTCTCGAGCGATAACCTGCACGACAAGCGAGTGACGGGGAAGGTCAATCACTTCTCCAGGTATTTCGTGGCGGATTATATGGTGGCGTGGTGATGATGAAGGCGGCCGTCGATCTGCTGCACGAGGCGCGCGCCCGCGAGCGCGCAGCCTGCATTCCTGAAGCGGTTCAGCTGTACGAGGCGGCGATTACCGCCGCTGAGCGGACGGGCGAGCGCGCGGTGGTGGCGGAAGCCCAGCGCCGGCTGGCCGTCGTCCTCCACCACCGCAACGAGTCCGATCGCGCGCGCGAGCTGTGCAATCGCAGCTACCAGGTCGCGTGCGATATCGGGAACGACATCCTGGCGGCCGAGGCGCTGAACACGATGGGGGGATTGGCGCTGCGGACCGGCGAAATGGAGGAGGCCAGGACCTTCTTCCTGCAGGCGCTCGAGCGCGGCGGCAGCGCGCGCGCTCTCGAGGCGCGGGTCGAGCAGAACCTCGGCATTCTCGCGAACATCCGCGGCCAGCTCGTCGAGGCGGTGCGGCACTACGAGCGGGCGGTCGCGGCCTATCGCGCGGTCAACGACGAGCACGGCTCCGCGACCGCGTACGTGAATCTTGGCATCGCGCACACGGATCTGCGGCAGTACGACTGGGCCGACAGCTACTTCAACAAGAGCTCCGACATTGCCGAGCGTGCCGGCGACGTCCATCTGCAGGGCATGTGTCTCGCGAACCACGCCGAGGCGCATTTCTTCCGGGGCCGCTACGACGAGGCGCGCCGCATGTCCGAGGCGGCGCTCGCGATCTTCGATCGCCTCGATTCCCGCGCCGACAAGTCCGAAGCGTACAAGATGATCGGCATGGTATACCGCGAAACGGGGCGCGCGGCGCTCGCCGAGTCGCGGCTGCGCACGGCCATCGAGCTGGCGATCAGCGCCGGCTCGGTCCTGAACGAGGCGGAGGCGGCGCGCGAATTGGCGTTGCTGATGCAGACGATGGGCCGCAATCAGGACGCGCTGACCCTGCTGAACACGGCGCACCGGCTGTTCGGGCGGCTCGACGCGCGGATCGATCTGGTGTATGTCGGCGGCAAAGTCTCCGAGCTCGAGAGCACGTACTTCGACGTCGTCCGCGAGTGGGGCCAGTCGATCGAATCGGCGGACAGCTACACGTTCGGTCACTGTGAGCGCGTGGCGCAGCGCGCCCTCGCCGTCGCGCGCGAGCTGCTGCTGGACGACACCACGCAGACCACGATCCGCCTTGGCGCCTATCTCCACGATCTGGGCAAAGTGCGCGTGCCGCACGAGATCCTGAACAAGCCCGGCCCGCTGACGAGCGCGGAGTTCGACGTGGTGCAGATGCATCCCATCTGGGGCATCGAGCTGCTCGCCGCCGTCGAATTCCCGTGGGACTTGAAGCCGATCATCCGCTGGCACCACGAGCGCTACGACGGGACCGGATATCCGGACCGCTTGCGTGGCGACGAGATTCCCGTCGCGGCGCAGATCGTGGGGATCGTGGATATGTACGATGCGCTAACGACGGAGCGCTCGTACCGGCTCGCGCTGTCGCATGAAGCCGCGATGCAGGAGATCGAGACGTGTAAGCCCCGCTGGTCTGAGCCCGTCTACGACGCCTTCGTAGCATCCCTCGAGCCCGCAACGACTCCTTCAGAAATCGCCTAGTCGCACTAATTTCTCCGCGACCAATTTCCGTTGGAGTCACCGATGTTGACGCTCGTGTTGCGCTTCGCTCACGTGTTTTTTGGTGCGCTGTGGGTCGGCATGATGGCGTTCCAAGTCTTCTTCCTCACGCCCGCGCTCGCGGACGCGGGGCCCGATGCCGGGAAAGTCATGGGCTCGCTGATGAAAACGCGACTTCCCCTGATCATGCCCCTCTTCGCGCTGATCACAATCGTGTCGGGCATGTGGCTGTTCCAGCGAATGTCGGGTGGCAACATGGAGGCGCTGATAGCGACGGCGATGGGGAAGGGGTTCGCGTTCGGCGGTGCGGTCGCGCTGCTCGCGTTTCTCATCGGGGTCGTCGTGATGCGGCCGGCGATGTTGCGCACGATGAAGTTGACGGCAGCGATCGCCTCGGCGCCGCCCGCCGAGCGCGCGGCAATGCAGGCGGAGATTCAGCGGCTGCGGGTGAGGGGGACGGTGCTCGGGACAGTTGTGGCGATCATGTTGCTCGTTACCCTCGCAGTTATGGCCGTCGCGCGATACCTCTAAGATGCCGTGAGCTGCTGTGAAGCGCCCCCCGCATGGGCGGGCCAATTCGACCAGAAGACCGCGATCCGCGATCTGCGTGACTACCGGCGCCACGGTCCCGATGCGACAACACGCGCGCTCATCGACGCGTTGCGTAGTCGCGGTGTGGAGCAGAGCACGCTGCTCGACATCGGCGGTGGCATTGGGGTCATTCAGCTCGAGCTGCTCAAGGCCGGCGCGCGGACCGCGACGAGCGTCGACGCGTCAGCGGCCTATCAGAGTTACGCGCAGACCGAGGCTGATCGCCAGGGCCTCGGCGAGCGGATCACATTCCAGCTGGCTGATTTCGTCGACCTCGCCGCCCACGTTCCCCCGGCGGACATCGTGACGCTCGAACGTGTGGTGTGCTGTTATTCGGACGTGGAGCCGCTCGTTCGACTTTCGGCCGAGCGCTGCCGCAGGCTCTATGGGCTCGTGTATCCGCGGGATCGCTGGCCGGCGCACGTGGTGGTCTGGGTGGAGAACCTCTTCAGACGGTTGTTCCGCAATCCCTTTCGCTCTTATGTGCATTCGGTCGCCGCGATGGATGCGCTGATTCGCTCGCTGGGATTCACTCAAGCGTCCAAGGTGCGGACGTTCGTGTGGGAGGTCGTAGTGTACGAGAGGGCCGGCATTGCCTGATCGGGGGAGCGTGGCAAGTTCCAGGCTATGAGGCAATTGCTCATTCCGCATTACGGTCCACCCGAGGTCCTCGCGGTGCGGGAGGCGCCGGTGCCTTCAGTCACGCCGGGCACCGTGCGGATCCGGGTGAAGGCCGCGGGCATCAATTTCTCCGACCTGCTCGCTCGCCAGGGACTCTATCCCGACGCCCCCAAACCACCGTGTGTCATCGGCTACGAGGCGGCCGGTATCGTGGATGCCGTCGGCGAAGGCGTGCTCGCGCCGCGAGTCGGCGACCGCGTCATCGCCATGACGCAGTTCGGCGGTCAGAGCGAGGTCGTCGTCGTGCCCGCGGCGACCGTCTTTCCGCTGCCTGACGGGTGGAGCTTCGAAATGGGGGCCGCGTTCCCGGTGGTGTATCTCACCGCACATCACGTGCTGGTGCGCGTCGCAGCGGCTCGACCCCGCGAAACAGTGCTCGAGCATTCGGCGGCGGGAGGCGTAGGACTCGCGGTCGCCGAGTTAGCTCGCATCCTCGAGCTGCGCGTGCTCGGACTCGCGTCGCCCGCCAAGCACGAAATACTCCGCAGCTACGGCGTCGAGCCGGTGGACGGGCGCGACCCGCAGTGGCCCGATGCCGTGCGCCGCCTCGCGCCCGGTGGCGTGGACATCGTGCTCGACCCGGTTGGGGGACAGTCGTGGCGTGACGGTTATGCGCTGCTTGCGCCGCTGGGACGGCTCGTTTGCTATGGCGCATCCGAGGTTTCCGTGGGCGTGCGGCGCAACCTCCTGCGCGTCGTCTGGAAAGCGCTGCGGTGGCCGCGCTTCGCTCCGCTGCGACTCATGAGCGACAATCGCACCGTCGCCGGCGTGAACGTCGGCCATCTTTGGACCGCGGAGCACTTGATCCGGCCGCAGGTCGAAGCGCTCCTCCGCTACGCGCGCGACGGCCGGGTGCGCCCGCGCGTGGATCGTGTCTTTCCGCTCGGCGACGCCGCCGCGGCCCACCGCTACATTCACGAACGCCGCAACGTCGGCAAGGTCGTGCTGTCGTTCGACGTTTGAACGATGGCCGTACGCCGCTCGAATCGGATGACGGTCGGCCGCCAGTCCACTCGTCCCGCGGCCCATGTGCCGTCGCACTGCCGCCCCACGGATACCTTCAGGACGAGGCCATGTAAGTGATGTCGCAGGTTGTAGCCGAACGTGAAATTGCCGAGTGAGTACGCGACGAGCTGCCGGGTCGCCTGCCTCCCTCCGTTGCGTACGGTGACTGGCTGCGGGCAGTGCGAATGGTGACCGACGATCATGTCCCAGTGCTCGAGCAACCGGTTCGCCCGTCGCACCTGGGTCGGGCGGGGGAACGATTCGAGCTCGTGGCCCCAGTGCGGGCACAGCACCCGGAACGCAGCGTTGGCGTGCACTCGAGGGGCGGGGTCCAGACCCTGCACATAGGCGGCCGGGCGATTGAGCCAGTCGGTGCCGGCGGCCACCGCCACGACGCCGTCGATCAGAGTCCCCGGACTATCTACGCTGCCGATGGCGCGGAAGCCGCCGGCCTCGAGCAGCGTTCGCGATCGCTCGAACAGCTTAGGGCCATAATCCGCGGCATGGTTGTTGGCGCACGTCAACACGGTGCGCTCGGGCGGGAACACGTCGGCCAGGAAATCGATCACCTGCGTCGAGTGCGCTTGTCCCATGAACACGCGCGGCGGCCGGCCCTCCACGATCGTTCCCTCGAAGTTGGCGCACAGCACGTCCGCGCTCGCGAGAAACGCGCGCAGCGCGTCGCTCACGCGGTACGTGGCGTCCCGGAACGGGAGCACGTCGCCGACGAAGGCGAGCGTGAGCGCGTGACGGATCGGATTGACGACCGTGCCACTCGGCACACCCAGAGTCAGGTCGGCGTGGCGGCGCGAGGGGCCCGCGACGTTGTGCAGCAGCCACGCGGCGGCGTCGCGCACGCCGTAGGGTTGGGAGAAGTATTTCATCGAGCGCCCGGCCACCAATTCCATCGTCCGGCCAACGCAAGCAACGCCGGACCGATCACGACGCGAACGAGCGTCGCATCCACGAGCACCGCGACCGTGAGCGCCAGCCCGAGCATTTTGATCAGCACAAAGTCTGCCGCGAGAAACGCACCGAAGACGGCCACCATGATCAGCGCGGCGCTCGTGATCACGCGGCCCGTCCGGGCCAGGCCCTCGGCAATCGCGGCGCGCTCGGCGAGGCCGGCGCGGCGAGCCTCGGCGACGCGCGAGACGAGGAACACCTCGTAATCCATGCTCAGGCCAAAAACCGTGCAGAACACGAGCGTCGGCACGGTGGCGAACACCTGGTCCATCGGTGCAACGCCGAGCCACCCGGCGCCCAGACCGTCCTGGAACACCAGGACCAGCGCGCCGAATCCTGCCGCGACGGAGAGCAGGTTCAGCGCGACCGCTTTCACAGGAATCAGGATCGAGCGAAAGCCGACCGCGAGAGCGACGAGCGTCGCGCCGACGATCAACCCGACCGCGAGCGGGAAGCCGCGGCTGACGGTGTCGAGGTAGTCGGCACGCAGCGCTGGAAGCCCGCCGACACGGACACCCGAGCCGGGAAGCCCGGTCACGCTTGCGACATCGAGTCGCCGCAGCCCGCGCGCCAGCTCGATCGCCTGTTCAGCGCTCAGCGCGGGTTGAGGAACGACCTCCAGCAGGACCGCGCGGCGATCCGACGTCAACACGGTGCGACGCTCGCTGTCGGCCAGCGTGAGCAGCGCGATCCGGCTCGTGGGAGCGAGGACGAGAGCGACGCGCGGGTCAGCGGCAATCCGGGCCCGGAGGCGACGCAGCGCGGCCCAGCCAGACGCAGTGCCGAGGTCCTGATGGGCAGGCAAGTCGAACACCACGCGGATGATCTGCAACACGCTGCCGCGATTCACCCGCTCGAGCTCGTGCCAGCCGGCCACCGCCTCGAGCGTGGGCGGCAGCCAGCCCGTGCCCTGCGGCGTTCCGGCGTGCATGCGACGGGCCGGCCACGCCAACAGGGCGAGCGGGATGGCGCCGGCCAGCAACGCCAGGCCGGGCCGCCGCACCACCCATTCACCCCAGCGACGCCAACCCCCTCCATTTCCGGTCGTGATGCGGGTCGGCCAGAGCCGTCCCGCGTTCACCCGTCCACCGATCTCCGCCAGCAGTGCGGGGAGCAGCGTCGTCGCCACGAGCACCGCCGCCGAAACCGCGAGCACGCCGCCGACGGCGAGCGAGCGCAGGTCGCTCACCGGTGCTGCCAGCAGCCCGCAGAAGCCGATGCCCACGGACGCGCCGGAGAGGATGATGGTGTGGCCGGCGCGTCGCGCGGCTTGTGCGGCTGCCTCCGTAGGTGTCGCGCCCGTCGCGAGCAGCTCCCGGAACCGGCTGACCACCAGCAGCGCGTAGTCGATGCCGAGCCCCAGCCCGATCATCGTGACGAACGTCTGCAGTACGATAGAGAGCGGCCAGTGCGCCGCGATCAGCGCGGCCGCTCCCAGGGCAACGAGGATGGTGATGGCGCCTGTGACGAGCGGCAGCATCGCGGCGACCAGCGTACCGAAGGCGACGACGAGCAGAACGGCCGCGAGCGGCAGCACGCGATGTTCCGCCACCGCCGCATCGCGAGCGCTGACCTGGCGCATCTCCGCGTTCAACGCCGCTTCGCCAGTCCACCGCAGCGTCGGCCCTCTGAATCCGCCAGTCGCTGCGCGCAGCTGCGCGACGACGTCGCCCGGTGCATAGCGGCTGCCGTCGATCCCGGCGAGCAGCAACGTCATGCGCCCCGAGTCGGCGACAAACAGCGTGTCGTCCGAATCGCGCCACCCCCGGACCCGGGTCACACCCGGCACGCGGGACACGAGCCTCACCAGCGAGTCCACCACTTGCCCGCGTGAGACTTCGCTGGGGATGTCACTGACGACGAGCACCGCGAACTGAGCGTACGGGGAGCCAAAGCGCGACGCGAGATCGTGCTCGACCGATTCCGACTCGCTGCCCGGGACGTGCGCCCTGACTTCGAGCACGCGCTCGACGCGTTGCGCCCCTGGGAGGAGCGCGGCGGTGATCACGGCCCAAACCAGCATGACCCACCGGCGATGCCGAATCATGGGCGAAGCATCGCCCTGATGCCGCAAGTGCTCGTCAAGCGGCTTGACGCTGTCTTGACTCGCTCGGGTGAACGTGCGGGCCATGATCGCAACCGCTCGGGGCTACACCATCAGGGCCGCCCAGCCCGCCGACAACGACGAGCTGGTGGCGCTCGCCGCCGCCAGTCCCATGGAGGCCGGCCTCACGATCTGCGTGCGGCGTGATCCCGACTTCTTCGCGCTCAATCGCATTCAGGGAGATCACTGGCAGGTCGGCGTCGTCGACAGCCCCTGGGGTGATGTCGTGGGCTGCATCGGGGTGGCCGAGCGACTGGCGTTTGTGCGCGGCGTAGCGAGGCGCACGGCGTATATCGGCGACCTGAAGGTTCATCCGGCACATCGCGGGCGCAGGGTCGCCGACGACTTGTCGGGCTACGCCCGCGACCTGTGCATACAGATGGGCAACGACGTACCCTGTCTTCTCACCGCCCTGGCGGGCAATCGTGGCCTGGAACGACTGGTGAGTGGGCCGCGTGGGCTGCCGCAGTTGTGCCGCTTTGCCACGGTGCAGAGCTACGCGATCCCGCTGTTTCTACCGCGACTCGGAGCTCGGCCGAGCCAATACACCGTACGCCGCGCGCGCGAAGCAGATCTCGAAGAGATGGCGTGCGTTTGGCGTGTCGTGGCGCGCGAACGTCAGTTCGCGCCTGTGGGGGACGTTGCCGATCTCCCGCCCGGTCTCTCGGTCGACAACTACTGGTTGGCGCACCGCACCGGTACCGGCCGTCTCGCGGGATTCTTCGCCCTCTGGGACCAACACTCGTTCAAGCGCACCTACGTGCTGCGTTACGGCGCGCGCCTCGGGGCGCTGCGCAGGTTGCTCAACGTTGCGGCACCGCTGTTCTCGACGCCGCGGCTCCCCACCCCCGGTTCGGGAGCGGCGCTGCGTCAGCTCGCGGTATTCCAGGTTGCTGCGCCGGCGAGCGAGCCGGCCGCGCTGCGCGCACTGCTCGAGACCGCGTACGCCGAGGTCCGTCGCTCCGAGTACGTCATGATCACGCTCGGGCTCGACGTGCGCGATCCGCTGTCACGCGCGCTCGACGGCTTCATGACGATTCCGACAACTCTGCACGCGTACGTCACCACGCCCGCAGGCTCGTACCGCGGGCCCGATCTCGACGACCGCCCGCTGCACTTCGAAACCGCGCTCGTCTAGGAGGAAATCATGACCGCCATCCTCGAAGCCGTTCAGCCGCAGCACGACGCTTCCGCATTCCCGCGCGATCTCTGGCTCATCGCCGCGCAAACTCGGGAGCTCCGCGGCGCCGGACCGCTCGCGCGCGTCGTCAATGGCGTGCCGCTCGTGCTGTATCGCGATGGAGCAGGATGCGTCGTCGCGCTCGAAGACCGCTGCCCGCACAAGAACGTCGCGTTGTCGCTCGGCCGCGTGCAGGCGGGCACGCTGCAATGTCGCTATCACGGTTGGCGCTTCGACTCGCGGGGCTCGGTCGTTGACGTCCCGTGCCGCTCGCCTGACGAGCGCCTGCCGAATTGCCGAGTGCCGTCGTACCGCGTGACGGAGTGGGATGACTGGATCTGGGTGAACCTCGCGAATCCCGATGGCATCGCCAACCGGCCGCCGCGCTATCCGCTGCTGCCGAACCATCACTGGTTCGAGCTGCAGTACGTGGTGGATGCGCCGGTGGATCTGATTCTCGAGAACGGCCTCGATTGCAGCCACACCGGGTTTGCGCACGAGGGGCTGTTCCGCGGCGCGCCGAAGCAGTTCGTCACCGCGCGGATCGAGGAGACGCCCACGGGCGTCCGTGCCGAGACCCTGGGCGAAGACACGAGCGGCGCCAAGGACGCGCGGTCGGTGTTCGGCCGGCGCAAGGCGATGCGCCATGTCGACGAGGTCGTGCTGCCGCACACGCTGCTCGTGGACTACTGGATCGGCGATACGACCCACGTGGCCACGATTCTCGTGTGCACGCCGGAGGGCAACGGTCACACTCGCGTCTACAACCGCACCGGCGTGCGCTACGGCCGGTTCACCGCCATCGCGGCGCTGTATCTCCGTTGGCTGGCGCGCCGCGTCGTGGCGCAGGACGTGGCGATCCTGAACAGCCAGGCGGAGCGCATCCGGCGGTTTGGCGCGCGTGACTTCCGCGCCGTGTCGGCCGATCTCGCCGCGACCTGGATGCACCGCGCCTACCGGCTGCGGGACGGCCGGGACCCGGGCGCGCCGCTGCGGCACCGTGATGTCGTCTACAAGCTCTAGAGGAGAAACCGTCATGAACATGACCGGAGTGTTGCGCGTCCGCGCCGTGCGGACCCGTGAGCTCTCGCGAGCAACGGTGTCCGCGATGTGGCAGCTGTATGCCGATTTCTATGATCACGTGACGTACGAAGCGTTCCTGCGCGACCTGGCGGAAAAGTCGCTCGTGTTCGTCGGCACGGACGCCGGATCGGACGAGTTGGTGGGATTCTCCACCGCGCTGTTCTACCACCATCGCTACCGCAGCAGGCCCGTGGGGATCTACTTCTCGGGAGACACCATCTTCCGGCCGCGCTACTGGGGCCAGACCGCGTTTCACCGCGCGGTGACGAAGCAGCTGCTCACGTGGAAGCTGCGGCATCCGCTCGAGCCGCTGTATTGGCATCTCATCTGCTCGGGGTTCCGCACCTATCTGACGCTGGTGCGCAACTTTCCTGCCCACTGGCCCAATCACGAGCATTCCTGTCCGGTGTGGGAACGCGGCCTCATCGAATCGATCTGCCAGGCGCGCTACGGCTCGGCCTGGCAGGCAGAGCGGGGTGTGGTGTCGTTCGGTGAAGAGCAGCCGGTGCTGAAGAGTGCCGTCGCCCCGATCACGCCCGACGTGCTGGCCTTGCCCGAGGTGGCGTTCTTCGTGGCCGCGAATCCTGGTTACCGGCAAGGTGACGAGCTGGCGATGATCGCGCGGGTGGACGCCGCGGCCGTGGTGAGCATGGCGGCCAAGTGGCTCCGCAAGGCGCTGCGCCGTCGCACCACACGCGTCTCGGCACCGGCGCTGGTGGGGCCGCGAGGCTAGCGATGCGGCGAGCGCGGCGGTTCAGGGACGCGCTGCGCGATCCGGCGTGTGCGCAGGCGGGAACGCTCTCGCGTATCCAACGCCTCGCCGCCGGCTCGCCATACGGCCACGCTGTCGGTCTCGCCGCCGATCTCTCGTATGATGCGTTCGCGCGCCGCGTTCCGATCGTGGACTACGAGGATCTCCGGCCCTGGATCGATCGCGAAGCCACGACTGGTGTGCCGCAGCTGTCGACCGAGCCCGCGCTGCTGTTCGAGCGAACGTCGGGATCATCGGGGCGGAGCAAACTCGTGCCTTACACGCGCAGCCTGCTCGACTCGTTCAATGCCTGCTTCGTCATCTGGGCGCATGACGTCCTGACCCATGGGCCGCGGCTGCGCACGGCCCGCATGTTCTGGGGCATGTCACCGGCGCTGGAGATCGGTGGGCGCACGCCGCACGGCACGCCGATCTCGCTGGCGGACGATGCCGGCTATCTGGCGCCGCGCTATCAGCGGCTGCTCGCGGGGCTGCTCGTCGTACCGCCGGGCCTGAAGAGCATTACGGACGGCGCGGCGTTTCGTCGAGCGCTGGCGACGGTTCTCGTCGCTGAAGCTCAGCTCGAGATCATTTCGGTGTGGAGTCCGACCTACCTTCTGTCCATCTTGGAGACGATTACGACTCGGCGCGATGAGATAGCAGCCGACCTGCGATCGGGAGGCGCTGCCGCGCGGGCTGCGCTGCTCGCGGAGACGCCGATCCGTTGGGACCGAATCTGGCCTGAGTTGAAGCTCGTGTCATGCTGGACCGACGCTGCCGCAGCCACATTCATGCCCGCGCTGCGGCAGGCCTTCCCTCATGCGCTCATTCAGGGAAAAGGATTGCTCGCCACCGAAACGGCGATGACCGTGCCGCTCTTCGGTGCGCCTGCTCCGGTACCGCTCCTCGACGAAGTGTTTCTGGAGCTCGAATCGAGTGACGGTGCTGTGCGACAGCTGCACGAGCTGGAGGACGGAGCGGAGTATGGCGTCATCGTGTCGCAGACGGGCGGGTTCTTGCGATATCGCATGGGCGATCGCGTGCAGGTGTCCGGACGTGTTGGCAATACGCCGTGCTTGCGGTTCCTCGGCCGCGCCGGGTGCAACAGCGATCTCGCGGGCGAGAAGCTCGACGAGGCGCTGGCGCGGGCTGTGCTCGCAGCCGAGCTGGGTCCGGACGGACATTGCAGCTATCTCATGGCAATAACCGGGAACGGCAATCCGGCCGGCTATTGCTGCGTCACCGATCACCCGGCTGGCGCCTCCGATCCGGAAGCGCTCGCGAGCCGGCTCGATCGCGCGTTGTCAGCTTCGTTTCAGTACCGCCAGGCACGTCATCTGGGCCAGCTGAGCCCGTTGCGGGTGCGCTATCAGGCGGACGCGCGGGCGGCGTACGAGGCCGCGCAGCTCGAGCGGGGTTTGCGGTGGGGCAACATCAAGTTTGGGGCTCTGCTATCGTAGATTCGCAAGCTGGTGCGTCGACGAAGTCGTCTCCGCTCGCGGGATAGATAGTCGCCGGCCCTGGACCATTGCCATGCGGCGCGGTTCAGTCGTGATCGGCGCGGCTGGAGGAAGGCCAAGACGGTCCGCCATCCGGACAAGATGGGCCAGCGAACCGGCCTCCATCTTCTTCATGACGCGGGCGCGATGCACCTTGATTGTCCGTTCACACGTTCCCAACCGACCCGCGATCTGCTTGTTGAGCATGCCTGTCACCACCAGCCCGAAGACCTGATTTTCGCGCGGCGTCAGCCTGGACTGCCGCTTCCTGAGGGTGCTCAGCAGGGCCTCCCACTGGCGCGTTTCCGCGTCGAGAGCGATTCCGCGCTCGACCGCCGACAGGAGATCGCTTTCATCGATGGGCTTCGTGAGATAATCGACGGCGCCGATCTTCATGGCGCGAACACTCGTCGTGACATCGCCGAACCCAGTCGAGAAAATGATCGGAATCGTCGAGCCCAAGGTGCGCAGGGCAGCTTGGAGATCGAGGCCGTTGGTCCCCGGCAGGCGGATATCCAGAATCAGGCACTGCGGGCCGTCACCCGGCGTCTCGGGGCGCGCAAGAAACGCAGTGGCGGACTCGAAGGTCTGGACCCGATACCCGAGCGAGGCCAAGAGTCGCTCTTGGGCTTTGCGGACCGAGGCGTCGTCGTCCACGACGAACACGCGGGCCTCGGCGACCGGTCGCGAGCGATCTCTCTGTCTCATTCCTGCTCCTTGGCATGCGTGGATGGCATAACAGTCTCACCACGCGTTTGAAGCGCCATTGAGCGGCGGCTGAACGAGTCTTCATCTGCTGATTTCCGCTACGCACTAAGGCGGCGACGAAATCGCTCCATCGCTACGCTGAGTGCCTCGAGCTCCTGGGACGCCTCTTCGAGCTCGGTGGCCGGCGCGCCGCCAGAGTCGATCCAGCGGCGGCCCAGCGTCGCGAGACGCGCGGCGTGGGGCACAAGCTCATGAGCTTCGTATGACCCCGCGGTACCCTGCAGCGCATGAGCCGGGAGGTGGAAGGCCCGGAGGTCCTCCGGCGTAGTACCCTGCCTGAGCCGGTTCAAGGCCGCACGAAGGAGGTCCAACCGAGCCGGGAGGGTGTCGGCAAACTCACGGCGCAGCAAGGCTATGGCCCGCTCCTGGTCCCCGCTCACGCGACGTCTTTCGCCTTCTGCCGTCGAATATTACGCTGTGGGGCGTTCATAAAGGAAAGATTCGGCCGATGCCGCCCAAAGTCTACATCCTGGACGATGATCTCTCGTTTGCGAAGCTGCTCGCTGCGAACCTGCGGGGTGCGGGCACGTTCCGCATCGAGGTCTTCGATCAGGCGGAGAAGCTGTTCGCGCGCCGGGCCGAGGAACCGCCCGACGCGGTGGTGACCGACCTCGTGATGCCGGGCGTGGACGGCATCACCGTGACGCGGCGGCTGTTCGAGAGCGACCCTCTCCTCCCCGTCTTCGTGCTGACGGCGCACGGCGAGATCGCCACGGCCATCGAGGCGCTCAAAGCCGGCGCCACCGAGTACCTCACCAAGCCGGTCAACCTCGACGAGCTGACGACGCTGCTCAAGCGGGCCCTCGCGGAGCGTCCGCTGAAAGAGGCAGCGGCGTCACTGGAGCAGACGCGCAAGCAGACCTTCGCCCCGGGTGCCATTCTCGGTGCCCATCCCAAGGTCGAGGCGGTGCGCGGGTTCGTGCGGCGCGTGGCCAACGCCCCCGGCGCGACGGTACTGCTCCTGGGTGAGAGCGGTACGGGCAAGAACCTGATCGCTCACGCGATTCACTACTCCAGCGCCGGCGCCACAGGCCGGTTCGTGGAAGTCAATTGCGCGGCGCTGCCCGGGCAGCTCCTGGAGGCGGAGTTGTTCGGCTACCAGAAGGGGGCATTTACCGACGCTCGTGAGTCGAAGCGCGGACTGATCGAGGTGGCCGACGGCGGCACGCTGCTACTGGACGAGATCGGCGAGCTCTCGCCGGAATTCCAGGCAAAGCTGCTCAACGTGCTCGAATCGCGGCGGTTCCGCCGCGTGGGCGGGACGGAGGAGATGGATGTCCGGGCCCGGTTCGTCACCGCCACGAACCGGAACCTCGAGCAGGCGGTCAAGGAGGGACGGTTTCGCGCCGACCTCTACTATCGGATCAAGGTCGCCACGATCACCCTCCCGCCGCTGCGAGAAATCAGCGCCGTGATTCCCGTCCTGGCAGAACATTTTCGCGAGTTCTTCAGCCGGGAGTTCAAGAAGGAGATCCGTGCGATCGCGCCGCAAGCACTGGCACGGCTGCGAGCGTGGCGCTGGCCGGGGAACGTGCGCGAGCTCCGGAACGTGATCGAACGCGCCATGATTTTCGCCGACGGAACGGAGCTCAAGCTCGAGCACTTGCCCCCGCTGGACGCGCTCGGCGCACCAGCGGGGGGGGGGCGCGAGCGCACCGGGAATGGATGCGACGCCCCCCGGCACCCTTGAGGACGCCGAGAAGGCACACATCCAGCGAACGCTCGCCGCGTATGACGGCAACATTCAGCGCGCGGCCGAAGCGCTGGGTATCTCGCGCAAGAACCTGTGGGAGAAGAGGAAGAAATACGGGTTGCTGCCGGACTGAGGTCTCTTTCTTCACTACCAAAACGACGCATCTGTGGTTACGGAGTGCGTTACCAATCCGTAACACACGGTTCACGTGATTTTTGTCACTCGTCGGACTGTATTTATAAGCTACTATGTAGCAATCGATTACGATGGCACGCCCGATTCGGGACCACGGCATGACGGCTGCACCAGGCATCGGTCATTCTGAGGGCGGATTGCCCCCAACGAGACGATGAGGGGAACGACGACATGCGGCATCAGAGCGACGTAAGCAGCACCTGTCATTACTGCGGGGCGGTCGGTACGGCGGCGAGCGGCATCATCGTCGGAGCCTGGGTGGTTTGCGTCACCTGCGGCCGGCCACGTCGGAGACCCGAGTCCGCGAAATCGCGTCGCGGCGGATGGGCTCGCCGTTGGCTGGCTCTGTTCATGGTGCTCGTGCTGACGACGTCACTCGCGGCACAGGCAGAGCCGCCGCGGGCCCTCGTCGTCACGGCGGAGAACCTGATGTTGGGTGACGCCAAGCACCAGGCGCTCGTTGCCAAGGGCAGCGACGCCGCGACGGCATTGCCTGGCGACATCCTGCTGTACCGCCTGCGGTTCACGAATGTCACGCAGGGCGATGTCCGGGGCGTGGTCTTCACCAATCCCGTGCCCAAGGGCATGCGCTACGTCGGCGGATCGGCTGGCGCCGACCGCAACGATGTGGTTACGGAGTACTCGATCGATGGCGGACGGACGTATTCAGTCAGTCCGATGGTTGTGAAGGTTGTCAACGGCGCACGGGTGCAGCAGCCCGCGACGCCCGAGCAGTACTCGCACGTTCGTTGGACCGTGCGTGGTTCGATCTCTCCCGGTGCCAGTGTCACGGCGGAGTTTCGCGCGGAATTGCCGGCGCCGCCGGCCGCGGAGCACAGGGATTCATCGGTTCATAACGAGTCCACGCGCCACTAACGGCGTGCGGAACTACCAAGGAGAAGGACGATGGGCAATCGGATCTTGACCAGGATCGGGATGTCGCTCGGCATCGCCGTGCTGCTTGCGGTGACCGCGACGGCCCCTGCGAATGGCCAGACCCCCGAGGGAACGGTCATTCGGAACATTGCGACGGTGACGTTTACCGACGCCAACAGCAACGCCTTCGCCCCCGTGTCCGACACGGTGGACGTGACCGTCGGATTCGTGGCGGGTATGGATGTGATCGCCGCGGCGGCCACGGTTGGTCCAGCGTCGCCGAGCACGGCCGACACGATAGCCTTCCAGCTGTCGAACATCGGCAACGGCACGGATAGCATCACTGTGTCGCAAAGCATCTCGGTGGGCGGCATCATCGCCGTAACCGGCTATCGCTACAACGGCACCACCTACGCCAGTCTCGCGGCGCTGAACGCGGCGCTTGCGGGAGTCGGCGTCGCGCAAGGTGCGTCGATCACCGTTCAGGTGATCTACAACGTTGCGGCCGGCACGGGCGGCTTGACCACGGTTTACACGATGACCGGCACTTCGCGGCGCAGCTCAGGTGTGTCGGATAGCGACGCGACCACGATCACGCCCAACCTCGTGGCGGCGGTGGCAGTCACGCCCGATGGCGGGCAGAATCTGCAGCGCCTGCCGAGCAACGGAACGAACTACACCTTTACCTTCACCGTGACGAACAACGCGACCGGGCCGGATGGGTTCGACCTGCTCAGCTCGCACCCCGGTGTAGCGATCACGATTGTGTCGGTGAACGGCGTGGCGGGTGACAGTACACGCATCACCGGCCTCGCGGCCGGCGCGGCGCAGACTATCGCCGTCGTCTATTCCATCGCGAGCGTGGCGGCTGGAACGGTCGATACGCTGGTTCTGAAGGCTCGCTCACTGGCGAGTCCCGCAACCAGCGACAACGGCTTCGCCGATCTCACGGTGGTCGGGCCGTCGATCACGATCGCGAAAGTGGCGTACCGCGACGATCAGGTCACGCTCGTCGGTGCCGGCACTGTCGCGCCGGGTGAGTTCATTCGCTACCGTATCACCGTGACGAACACCGGTTCGGCCCCGGCGAGCAGCGTGCACATCGACGACCTGCTTCCCGCCCAGCTCACTTTCGCCTCAGCGGCGGGTGACGCGGCCGGCTGGACATTCTCCAACACCCTCAACGACCTCGATGCCGATCTCTCCCCACCGCTGGCGGTCGGCGCTAGCCGGTTCATCTGGGTCCGGGCGAGCGTGAACTAGCAGCGCTTCCCGTAGCTGTCGTTCACCAGGCCCCGTCGTTTTCCGGCGGGGCCTGCGTGTTTTGGGGACCCCGTCGATCGGTTACCAGGGGCGTTCCCATACGGTAACGGGCCAGAGGGTCTTTTCAACCATCCAAACCACGCCTTAGAAGTCGTTCTATTACAATGGCTTACGCTGGGTCCGCGGGCCGATTCACGGCACGGCCCGTGCCATTCCGGAGGGCATGACACGTGGGGTCGAGCGGAAAACGACGCGGACGAGCCAGACCGGCATCTTGCCGGTGCTGGTGTCGTGCGTCCTGCTCGTCCTGAGCGCGTCGGCGCTCCAGAGTCAGTCTGTTCCGGGCACGGTAATTCGCAACCTGGCGACGGTGACATATCAAGCCTCCACCGGCGCCAGCTTCGCTCCTGTCAGCGATTCCGCGTTTGTCACTGTGGGCTCACCCTCAGGCATCGCGGTGTTGCTCGCGAAAAACGTGGATCGCGCCACCGGCACCCTGGGCGACATCCTGACCTACACGATCACCTACCAGGCGCTCGGCGCCGCCGTCGCAACGAACGTCGTAATCAGCGACCTGGTGCCGGCCGGGGCCACCTACGTTCCGGCGAGCATGACGTTGGACGGCACGGTGCTCAGCGACGTCACCGGCGACGACGCGGGTGCGTTCGACGCCCTCGCGGGTCGCGTGGCCATCACGATCCCGGCCGTGACGGGTGGTGCAACGGGCACGATCGCGTTCCGCGCCAGCCTCGATGGCACGGCGTCACCGACCAACATCGCGCGCGCCGACTACATCACCCCACTCGGCGCCGATTCGGCGCAGTCGAATGCGGTGCAGACCACGCTCCTCTTCGCGAATGTGTCCGTCACCAAGCTGCTCGACAGCCCGGTTGGTCCGGCGATCGCCCGCGTCGGCGATGCCGTGTCGTACCGCATTCGCTACAGCACGGCCGCGGGCGTAATCGCGCGCAATGTCATCGTGACCGACACGCTGCCGGCCGGCTTGCAGTACGTGAGCGCGATTCCGGCGGCGACGGTCTCGGGATCGGTTCTCACTTGGGGCCTGGGCGACGTCCCGGCGGGCACGACCGCGGACATCACGGTCCAGACCACCGTGCCGGCGACGCTGCCGGATTCGGTGACGGTGATCAACACCGCGTCGCTGGCCTCGGACAACGCGCCGGGCGCCGCCGCCGCCGCTCCCCCGGTTCTGCTGCTGCTCGCGGGCTCGGGCCAATTGGCGCTCGTGAAGACAGCCGACGTGTTGGAAGTGAGTCTCGGCGAGACGGTGCCCTACACGCTGACCCTGCAGAATACCGGCGCCATCGCGCTGAGCGACCTGCGGGTTTCCGATCATCTGCCCGAAGGCGGCCGCTACTCAGTGGGCAGCGCATTGGGCGCCGATTCAGTGACGGCCAACGGTCGTGATCTGACCTTCTATGTCGCGGGCCCGCTTGCAGCGGGAGCGACACAGACCGTGCGCTATCGCGTCGCGGTGGTGTCGGCCGATGGCGATGTGCTCGAGAACAGGGCCGTCGCGACCGCCGAGGCGGGATCGATCCAGACCACCGAGGCGCGCGCGTGGGTGCGCATTCGTCACTCGTGGCCGCTGGAAACACGCGCCGCAATCGGCAGGGTGTTCGTGGACGAGAACCGGAACGGGCGGCAGGACAGCGGCGAGCCCGGTATCGGCGGCGTGGACGTGTGGACGGACGACGGCGAGATCACGACGACGGATTCCGACGGTCGGTTCTCGTTCCAGAACCTGCGTCCCGGGCGGCACGCCTACCATATCGATGCCGTGACGCTGCCGTCCGCGTACGACGCTGCAGCGACGCCCATCGTGATGCGTGATGGCAGCGGCTGGACCACGCCCCGGGTGAACTTCGCGGTCGTGCCGCGTACGGGCGAATCCGCCACGCCTGCTGGCGCGGTGAGGTCGGCCCAATCCGCCGCCACGCCCGGTGGCGAGGCGGCTCCCGTCGCCGGCGTGCCGAGCGCATTCGCGAGCGCTCCTACCGCCGGCGTGCCGAGCGCAGTCGCGAGCGCTCCTGCCGCCGGCGCGACGAGCACATCCCGTGACACGGAGTCGGCGCAGCCGCAGCAGCTGGCCGTGTCCGCGCAGCCCCCGACGCGCGCCGCCTGCGAGTTCGACGACGTGGTGCCCGGCAGTCATGGCGACCGCGCCATCATCGCCCATTTCCAGAAGAACGATACTCGTCCGTACTACGTGCTCGACGTCGAGGAGATCGGCCGGCGCGTGGCGGCGCAGCTGCGGGATCGTCCCGATTGTGGCGTGCAAATCATCGGCTACACGGACACCAACGACGTGTATGGCGGGCCGTTCTGGAGTAATCAACGCCTGTCAGAGGAACGCGCGCGCTGGGTCGCTTATCAACTGCGTTTCACTCCTATGAAGCCCACGGTGGTGGATGTGTTCGGCCGCGGCGAGTCGGATCAGCTCTTCGGCTTCGGCGACGATCTGCTCCGCCGCAGCCGTCGAGTGGAGCTCCGGTTCGTCAGCCGCGGCAATGCACCGCTCGCTGGCACATCGCAGCCGGTCATTCCTGCGGAACACCGCGGTCCGTCCGCAGACGTGGTGCCGGATGCTGGTCTGTCCTCACGCTCTGTCCCCCTCTCCTCTTCGCCGCCCTCAGGGGCGGCTGTTCCGGAGAGGGTGAATGCGGTGACGGTGCCGACGCTGCGCAGCGCGTCCGACCGCGCCGCCGAAGCGCAGCGTGCCCTCACCAGTGGCCCGGCCGTGACGGTGTTCGCGCCGGCCGACGGCGCCGTGCTGGCGAGCGATCGCGTGTTCGTGGGTGTGCGCGGCGAACCGGGCGCGAAGGTCGAGCTGTTCGACGGCGCAAAGCTCATCGCGCCCGCGCAGATGCGCGGCGACGGCGTGTCCGACTTCATCGCCGTGCCGCTCACTCGCGGGCCGCATCGCTTGCGAGTTCGCATGATGAATTCCTGGGGCCAGGAGCGGTGGGACAGCTTGGACGTGCACGTGTCGGGGCGGCCCGCGCGCTTTGCCTCGGAGCACTCGCCTGTCGTGCTCGTCGCCGGCGGCCAGCCCACCGACACCCTGCACGTCCGCGCCTTGGATCAATGGAACGTGCCGGTCGTCGGCGGCGCATTCGTTACCGTCTCGGCGAACGGCGCGAAGATCGTGAGTGCCGACCAGGATGGCTCGTCGGTCGGCGTACAGGTGAAGGCCGACTCGAGCGGCTGGCTGACGATCGAGCTCAGCGGCGGCCGGGATGTGCGTATGGGCTCGCTCGCGCTGCGCTCTGGCGCCGCCGCCAGCCAGGTCCCCCTCCAGGTCCTGCCCGCGATGCGGCCATTGATGATGACCGCCGTAGGTCGGATCGGCGTGGGCGCGAGCCCCGATGCGTTCGGTGCGGCCACCGCCCGCGGCCGGCTCGATGACCGCACGTCGGTGACGGTGAGCGTCGATTCTCGTCAGCTCGACGCCGGGCGCGAGGAGTTTGGGCGCGCCGTCGATCCATTGTCCGAAGCCCAGTATCCGATTCTCGGTGATGCGAGCAGCGCGCACACGAGCAGCGCGTCGCGCTATGCAGTCGCGGCACGGCTCGAGCGCGGCATGGACTGGCTCGCGTTCGGCGATCTCTCGACCGGCGCATTCGCCAGCGGCTTGGCGCTTTCGGGCTACGACCGGGCGCTCTCGGGCGTCGCCGGCCACGTCACCACGGGCGACGTCGTGTGGCAGGGATTCGGCAGCACGAGCACCGAGCGGCTCGCACAGATCCAGATCAGAGGCCGCGGCATGTCGGGTCCTTACGACATCGGTGTCCAGCTGCGTCCCGGCACGGAGCGCGTCGTGATCGAGACGCGCGCGCTGGAGAACGCGCAGCGCTACCTGGCACGCCAGGAGATGGAGCGCTACGTCGATTACCAGATCGACTACGACAATGGCCTGCTCCTCTTCAAGCAGCCGGTGCCGGCCACGGACCTGTCGGGCAATCCGGTGTTCATCGTCGTGACCTACGGAGCGGACGACGGCGGCGCGCCGTCCACCGTGTGGGGGCTGCGGGCGTCGGCCGATGCACGCGGTCTCAGAACGCGCTACCAGCTGGACTCAGTGCGCATCGGGTCCACGTTCATTCGCGACGGCCGGCCGGGCGCGGACCGCGAGCTCGCGGGTCTGGACTTCGGGATCCTCAGAACTGGCTGGGGCTCGCTGCGCGCCGAGCTGGCGCGCTCGTCGACGCCCGATTCGGTGGGCCTGGCGACCAGCATCGATGGCTCGCTGACTTTGGCGAAGGGCCTGGTGTCACTGTCGGCCGGTTGGCTGCACGCCGATCCGGAATTCCACAATCCGGCCAATGTGGCGTTGACCGGCGGCGCGGCTGACCTGCGGTTCGGCGCACGGTTCGCGACGGCGGATGGCGGCACCGAGTTCCGGCTGGACCACTCCGCCCAGCGCTTCGACGTCCAGAACATGAGCCGGTCGCGCTCCATCGCCAGCGTGTCGCAGAAGCTCGGCGACGCGTGGCGAGCGGAAGCGCGGCTTGCCTCGGACCACTTCGACGCCGGAACCACGCCCGCTGATGCCTCGCAGGCGAGCGAGCTGAAGCTCACGTGGACGCCGTTGTCCGCGCTGAGCGTCTGGGCCGAAGGACGCCACCACCTCGGCGGCGCCGATACCGTCAGCACAGTGCAACCCGACTACGTCGGTGGCGGGGCCCGGTTCCGCCTGAGCCCGGGCGCCTCGTTAGAGCTGAATCATCGCCAGGTGCTGATCCCGAACGGCGACGGCTACAGCGTCACGACGATCGGCGGCCGTTCGGAGCTGTGGCTCGGAGGCGAGGCGTGGGGATCCTACGAGATCGCCGGCGCCGGCGCCGCCCACGGCGCGGCACTCGTCGGTCTGAGCAACCGCTTGCGGCTCAGCCCAGCGTGGACGCTCAACGCCATGTTCGAGCGTCGCGTGGGACTGAGCCGGGCGCCGGCCGCCGATCCGCTGCGCGCGCTGCCCTTCCTGCAGGCCGAGGAGGATTACTGGTCGGCGGCGTTGGGAAGCGAGTGGTTGCCGGTCGGAGCGCCCTACCGTGCCAGTCTGCGCGGCGAGCTGCGCGACGGGGCGGAGCGTTCGAGCCGGCTCGTCACGCTGGCCGGTGAGGCGTCGCTGAGCCCCGCCTTCGCCGTGCTCACGCGCCAGGAAGCGATCGCGGAGGACGACCGTCAGCCGACAGGAATGATCGCCCACCGCCGGTTCTCCTCGCTCACCGGTCTCGCGTTCCGTCCCGTGGGATCGGACGCGCTCAACTTCCTGGGCAAGGTCGAGGTGATCGATGCAACCAACCCGCTGGGCGGCGGCGTGCTGACGATGCAAACGGGGCACGAATCGCGCCGTATTCTCACGGCCGAAGCCATCTGGGCGCCGCAAACCGCGGTCGAGCTGGCGACGCGCTACGCCGTGCGCTACACCGATGCGACGGTTACGCACACAGACGGCGTCGTGCAGCCGCTCTCGTCCTCAGCGGAATATGCGGGCGCGAGTCTCGACATCAGGATGTCGCCGTGGTGGGGGCTGCGCGGTGAGGGCCGGTTACTGCACGAGGGCACCAGCGCCACCACGCGTTGGGATGCCGCGCCGCAGCTCGTCCTGATGCCGCTGCGCGGAGTCGAGGTGGCCGTCGGTTACCGGGCGGGCGATCTGCACGATCCCGATTTCGCCGTGCGCGGCGGGTCGGGTTGGTTCATGACGCTGGGAGCGGCGGTTACCGAGCAGTCGATCCACAGCCTCGCGGCATACTGGCGCGACCGGTGGAGCCGATGACTCAGGACCGGCTGACGATCCTGCTGGCGGAGGACGACGATTCGTTGCGACAGCTGGTGCAGCTGGGGCTTGAGAATCTCGGGTACCGCGTCATCGTGGCCGTCGACGGCCACCAGGCGTTGCTGCTCTATGGGGTACACGAGCACGAGATCGATCTGATTCTTTCGGACATGGAGATGCCGATCACGAACGGCGGTGAGCTGTATCGCGCAGTGCGCGCGCTGAATGGGCGTGTGAAGTTTGTGATGGCGAGCGCCTGCACCGTGGAGGAGCTGCGGAAACGTGATGAGCTCGTACCTGACGTGCCGTTCATACAGAAGCCGTGGACGTTGACTCAGCTCGAGGGACTGCTGCGCGAGACTCTTGCGGCGTAAGGCTCGGGCTAGTCACTGGCCGTCAGCCTTTCCCAACAGCTTCCCCCTCAGCGCCGGATAAAACTGCACGAACGCCTGGTCGAACATGGCCTCGGCCCTGTGACACGAATAGCACGCAGCCTGGCCCGGGACCTTGGCGGCACTCGAGCTCGTATCGCTCCCGAATCCGAAGAATCCCCACCCGGTGGAATCGACGCCGGCGCGCTTCAAGTGCACCTCGATCCCCGGAATTCTGTCGCCTTCGTAGAAACCGACCTTGGCGGGTCTCGATTTGCGTGACGGCTCATAGAATGTCATCACGAACATCGCTCCGTCGGGGAAAACGCCGCGCTCCATCACCCAGCGATAGGCCCACGGTTGGAGATAGATGTTGTGAAACATGCCCGGCGCGGCGCCCGCCGCGGGCTGCGCCGCCGGCACCGCGTACGACAGCCCGGTGGACGCGCCCACCATCACCCACTCTTCGTATCCCGTTGGCCGGATCAGTCGCCCTTCCTTTGTAAAGCGCGCGACCTGGTCCGCAGGCGGTTTCGCCTGATTCACCGCCTGAAGGCCCAACGCCGACGCCGAGATCGTCACTACGGCGACGACAGCTATCGTGGTGCTTTTCATTTTCCGCTCCTCGCAAGGGTGTGCGACGGCCTCCGCGAGTATTGATGCGGCGAGGAGCGCGCGGAACCGGTCATGCAGTGAACGGCGGTCTGGGTGCAGCGAACGGCAGTAAACGGCGGCCCGAGAAGCGTTAGTTTCCGCTCATGCCGATCGTGACCCGGAATCAGCGCGCCCTCGCCTGGGCGTTCGGAATCGTGGCCCTGCTCGCGGCCATGGCGGTCACGCGCCATCACCTCCAGATGATGGACCACTCGCCGGGGGGCGAGTACCTGACGTGGCGGCACGCCTTCTTTCAGGAAGCACCTCATTACGTCTTCTGGGCACTCGCGATTCCGATCGTATTTCTGTTCGTCGATCCGGTGGCACGCCGTCGCTGGGGATGGCCGCGCATGCTGCTTGCGCACGTCGCATTCGCGCTCGCCGTGGTCTTTCTCTCCATCGTGTTGGGATCGCTCTGGTACGGGATGAGGGACGTGGGGACGATCATTCTCTCTTCCCTCCCGGAGCAGCTGTTCACGTACGCGGCGATACTCGCCGGAGTGCTTGCGTATCACTATGCGCAGCGGTTCTTCGAGCGCGAAGTCGCGGCGGGCGAGCTGGCGACGGAGCTGGCCGAGGCGCGGCTGAGCGCGTTGCGGGCCCAGCTGCGGCCGCACTTCATGTTCAACGCGCTGAATAGCGTCGCGATGCTGGTGCGCAGTGGCCGCGGCCCCGAAGCGGTAGACACGATCGCGCGCGTGTCGGAGCTGCTGCGCGACGGGCTGGAGGAGGACGATCGCGCCGAAGTGACGCTCGAGGAGGAAGTGGCGCTGGCGCGGCGTTATCTCGCGATCGAGGAAGTGCGCTTTGCCGATCGACTGCAGGTGACGGTGAATCTCGAGGAGCAGGCGAAGGGCGCGCCCGTGCCGCGGCTGATCCTGCAGCCGCTGGTTGAGAACGCCGTGCGCCACGGGATCGGTGTACGCGCCGGGGCGGGGCGCGTCGAAATCAGCGCCCGGATGGCGGGCGAGGAGCTCATTGTAGTCGTGCGCGATGACGGCCCCGGTCCGGCCTCACCCCCTGACCCCCTCTCCCTTCAGGAGAGGGGGAACGGCGGAGTTGGTCTGAGAAACACGCGCGAGCGATTGAAGGCGGCGTACGGTTCAGCGGCGCGGCTGACGCTGGAGCATG
The DNA here is from genome assembly GCA_963704805.1 of uncultured Gemmatimonadales bacterium. Taxonomy (GTDB): domain Bacteria; phylum Gemmatimonadota; class Gemmatimonadetes; order Gemmatimonadales; family GWC2-71-9; genus 20CM-2-65-7. The sequence goes on from CAVPHS010000001.1 coordinate 586,045, forward strand.
GGCCGGACGGCGGCGCTGTGGCCACCTTGGTTATTCCGTTGTCCCCCCTCTCCCGAAGGGAGAGGGGGACAGGGGGTGAGGACTGAAGCGCCTGCGCGTGCTGGTCGTCGACGACGAGCCGCTGGCCCGCAGCGGCCTGCGCGCACTCATCGGCAACGACGCCGAGCTCGAGTGCGTGGGCGATTGTGCCGACGGCCAGGCGGCGATCGAGGCGATCGAGTCGCTCAAGCCTGATCTCGTACTGCTCGACGTGCAGATGCCCGAGATCGACGGGTTCGGCGTGATCCGCGCGATCGGGGCAGAGCGGATGCCGGCGGTCATCTTCGTCACCGCGTACGAAGAATTCGCGCTCGAGGCGTTTCGCGTGCACGCGCTCGATTACCTGCTCAAGCCGTTCACCGACGCCGAGCTCGCCGCGACGTTGGCGCGGGCGAAACGCTTGATCCGCGATGAGGGAATCCAGCAGCTGACCGAGCGGCTCAGCGAGCTCGCGCAGTCGGTGCGGCCGGAAGCGCGCTACCTGTCGCGCCTCACGGTGCGGGTGGCGCAGCGGGTGCAGATCGTGCGCGTGAGCGATATCGATTGGATCGAAGCCGCGGACTACTGCGCCAAACTCCACGTCGGCACGAGCGTACACGTCGTGCGCGTGTCACTCGGCGCGCTCGAGCGCCTGCTCGATCCCGCGTGTTTCGTGCGCGTGCATCGCTCGGCGATCATCAACCTGGACCGGATCAGGGAGATCGTGTCGGACGGCTCGGGGGCAGGGGACGGCGTGGTTGTGCTGGTCGATGGGACCAGGGTGCGAATGGCGCGGAGTCGCAGGGCCGGGGTTGAGCGCGTGTTGGGCAAGGCGTTGTAGCGCGCCTGTCCAAAGGCCTCCATGCTTCGGCGTGCGCATCTTCTACTGGTCCCTCACCTCCGCCCTCGCGGGCTTCCTGTTCGGCTTCGACACCGTCGTCATTTCCGGCGCCGAGCAGAACGATCCAGCACTCTGGGGCCTGAGCGCCGGAATGCACGGCATCGCGATGGGCGCCGCGCTCTACGGTACGGTGGCTGGGCTCACTCATCGGCCGCTGGCCGACCGACCGCTTCGGCCGCCGCCCCACACTCCTCGCCATCGGCGTCTTGTTCCTGCTCTCGGCGCTGGGCTGCGCGTTCGCGCCGAACGTGGGACTCCTTCATCGCGTCGCGGCTCGATCGGCGGCCTCGGCATCGGGATCACCACGGTCGCGGCGCCGCTCTACATCTCGGAGATCGCGCCTCCCGCCCAGCGCGGCCGGCTGGCCGGCATGTTCCAGTTCAACATCGTGTTCGGCATCGTGGTCGCGTTCGCGTCCAACGCGCTACTCGCGCGTGTCGGCGAGGACGCCTGGCGCTGGATGCTCGGCGTGGCGGCGGTGCCGTCGCTCGTGTACACGCTGATGTGCCTCGGTCTTCCGGAGAGTCCGCGCTGGCTGCTCACGCGCAAGGGCGATCGCCCTGCCGCGCTGCCGCGTGCTGTCGCAGGTCGATGCGCGGCGCCGATCCGGCCCAGCTCGAGGCCGCCGCCGACGCGATCGTCGCCGCGAGCGCCGAGCAGACGAAGCACGCGGGGTTCTGGACCTGGCGGTTGCGCGTGCCGATCCTGCTGGCGTTCCTGATGGCGTTCTTCAACCAGCTCTCCGGTATCAACGCCATCCTCTACTTCGCGCCGCGCATTTTCGACATGACGGGCCTCGCTCCCCAGGCGGCGCTGCTCCAGTCGGTGGGGATCGGCGTGACCAACCTGCTCTTCACGTTCGTGGGGCTCTGGCTCATCGATCGGCTGGGGCGGCGTACGCTGCTCCTCATCGGCTCGATCGGCTACATGCTGTCGCTGGGCGGTTGCGCGTGGGCGTTCTTCACGCACCACGAGAGCTTCGTCCCGGCTTTCATCTTTGCCTTCATCGCCGCGCACGCGGTCGGACAGGGCACCGTCATCTGGGTGTTCATCTCGGAGATCTTCCCCAATCGCTACCGCGCCGAAGGCCAGTCGCTCGGCAGCACCACGCACTGGGTGTTCGCGGCGCTGCTCACGACCTTGTTCCCGCTCATGGTCAGCGCGTTCCACCCCGGAGCCATCTTCCTCTTCTTCTTCTTTATGATGGTGCTGCAGCTCGTGTGGGTGATCACCATGGTGCCGGAGACCAAAGGCGTGCCGCTCGAGGAGATCCAGCGCCGCCTCGGGCTCGCGTGATGCCACGGCCGGTGGTCCTCACCCCCTGTCCCCCTCTCCCGATTGTCCTCACCCCCTGTCCCCCTCTCCCTTCGGGAGAGGGGGGACTTAGGGCTGCCATCGCGGATTTTGATCACGCACGCGCTCTTCTGGTCCGCATTACGAGCTGTGTGTGCGCCACCTTCGAGTCATGGATCCTCTACGGCGCCTCACTCCGGCTCAGCGGTTCGCACTCGCGCGCGATTTTCGCCTCAACCCGACTCCTGCTGAGCGCTACGCGTGGTCGCTGCTGCGCAATCGTGGCATACTCGGACTCAAGTTTCGGCGACAGCAGGTGCTCCATGGGTTCATTGTGGACTTCTGCTGCCTGCCGGAACGAATCGCCCTGGAGCTCGACGGCGCGGGGCACGCTGCGGACCCGCAGCGATGCTATGACGCCGCCCGGACCGACATTCTCCGAGCCGCTGGATACCGCGTGGTGCGGGTCGCGAATCGGGAAGTCACGCGCCAAAATCTGGAAAGGGTGCTCCGAAAAGCACTCGAGCCTTGCACATAGTTCCCCCTCTCCCGAAGGGAGAGGGGGTCAGGGGGTGAGGACAAACGGAGGGCCGAGGGGCACAGGGGGTGAGGACACCTGATGACGCGGCCGGTGGTGATCGGAGCGGGCGAAGCGCTGTGGGACGTGTTTCCCGACAGAGAGCACTTCGGTGGCGCGCCCGCGAACGTGGCGCTGCATGCGGCTGCGCTCGGCGCCGAAGCGTGGCTCGTGAGCGCGGTGGGCCGCGACGCGCGCGGGGATGCCGCGCTCGCGCGGCTCGACCAAGCGAGAGTGCGGCGCAGCACCGTGGCGCAGCTCGCGGAGCATCCCACCGGCGTGGTGCGGGTCAGCCTCCAAGACGGCGGTCACGCGGTCTACGACATCGCGGCGGAAAGCGCGTGGGACTACGTGCCGTGGTCGGTCGCGGTGCAGCAGGTGGTGGAGCGGGCGGACGCCATCGTGTTCGGTTCGCTCGCCCAGCGGAGCCCCATCGCGCGCGCGACCATCCACCGCGCGGTTACGGCGGTGAGTGAACCGGCGTGGCGGTTGTTCGACGTCAATTTGCGGCAGGCGTACTACGACGCCGATGTGCTGACGACGTCGCTCGAGCTGGCGAACGCGGTGAAGCTGAATGAGGAGGAGCTGCCCGTCGTGGCGCAGTTGTGCGGGGTTGGAGTACGCGGCGCAGCGCCGCTGGACCTGCTGCGTGGGCTGTGCGACCGGTTCGGGCTGAAGCTCGCGGCGTTGACCCGCGGCGAGTGCGGGGCACTGCTCGTCACACCGGATGCGGTGTGCGAATCACCCGCGCCTCGGGCGGTGGTCGTGGACACCGTCGGCGCGGGCGATGCATTCACGGCCGCGCTGCTGATCGGCGTCCTGGCCGGCCGGTCACTTGAAGAGATTGGGCGGCGCGCCAATGCCGTGGCTTCGTACGTGTGCTCGCAACCGGGGGCGACGCCTCCTATCCCAAAGGCATTGCGATGGACCACACTCTCTTGAGCGTGTAAACGCGCCATATTCTATCCCTCATGCGTACCGCCATCGCCATCTGTTCTCTCGTGATCACATTGCCGCTCGCCGGCCAAAGCAAGCTCACGCGGCGCGTCGACGAATACTTCGCGGAGGCGGTGCAGGGCGGTGATTTCAGCGGGTCGGTTCTCATCGCGCGCGGCAACGCGGTATGGGTCAGGAAGGGCTACGGTCTGGCGAACATCGAGCTCGGCGTCCAGGCAACGCCCGCGACGCGCTACATGATCGCCTCGCTCACCAAGACGCTGACCGCGGCGGCGATCGTGCGGCTGCGCGATCAGGGGAAGCTCGCGTTCGAGGACACGCTGTCGCGCTTTCTGCCCGCCTTTCCGCACGCGGGGCGCATCACGATTGCTCAGCTGCTCGGCCACTCCTCCGGCGTCGCCAATCCCGATTACAAGGCGATGTTCGGGCGGCAGGTGAGCCTCGACGAGCTCGTCGCCGACATCGGCCGCCAGCCGCTGCTGTTCGCACCGGGGAGTGACAGCCGCTACAGCAACGCGGGGTACACGTTGCTCGCCGCGGTCATCGAGAAGGTGACGGGCAAGGTGTACGGCGCGGCGCTGCACGATCTCGTGCTCGCGCCCGCGGGGCTGGACGCGAGTGGCGACGCGTCGGACGGCGCCGCGGTGACGGGACTCGCGACGCCTTATGTCGCGGGCCCGGGCCCCAAGCGCGCGCGCGTCGCCGAGGGCAACTATTCGGCGGACGTGGGCGGCGGGTCGGCGTATTCCACGGTGGACGATCTGCTCCGCTGGGCGCGGGCGATTCAGACCGACAAACTGTTCCGGCTCGGATCGCTGCCATACGCCTACGGCTGGGGGCAGCGCAACCTCGCCGGCGGCCGCTGGCTCGAGCAGACGGGACTGCTGGACGGCTGGGTCTCGAACATCTACGTGGGACTCGACAGCGCGATCGTCGTCGTGGTGCTGGGCAATCATAGCACGCCGAGTTTCGGACGGTGGGGAAGGGGGCTGGCGCAGATCGTGATGGGCGGCGCGGCTGCCGACACGATCTTGCCGCTCTTCGCCGAGCTGCCGGTGCACGAGGCGGCGGTTAGCCCCGCGCTGTATACCGGCATCTACAAGTCGGACGCGCTGACGTTGCGGGTAACGAGCGTCGGCGGCGCGCTGTATGCGGAAGTGAACGGGTGGCCGGTGGCGCGCTATCTCGCGCCCGCAGGTGACGATCGCTTTGTTGTGGGCGACTACGGGATCGCGATCACGTTCTGGCGTGACGCGCAGGGGACGGTCAGCACGCTTCAGTGGGGCAGTGACGAGGGCGCGCCAAAGCTGACCCGGGTCCCGCGCTAGTCGGGAGCCACCACCCACGCGAGCGTTTGATTGAGCGTCTGCCGCCAGCGCCGCCGCAGGTTGTTGCTCGTCCAAATGATCACGACGCGATCGGCCGGATAGTATAGGAGCTGGCTCGCGAAGTCTGCCGAGCCGCCGCCTTTGTCGATGCGCGCGGGCGAGACGTGCCAGCCGAACGCTTCCAGGGACGGTGGCGCCGGCGGTGAGAAGAGCAGGCTGCGCTGCGAGGCCGGGAGTACGACGCCGTCCTCGACCGCGACGACCCAGCGATACATGTCGCCCACCGTCATCCAGGCGCCACCCGCGCCGCGCGTGCCCCATATATAAGGATTGGGCGCGCCGCCGTAGCCGTGTGCGAACAACGTGTCGTTCGGTGGGATCTCATCGCGAAAGCGCGCCGTCTGCATCCCCGCCGGCTGGAAGGCATGTGCGCGCAGATACGCCTCGTAGGTCTCTCCGCTCGTCACCTCGATAATCGCGGCAAGCAGCGAGTAGCCGGCGTTGGTGTAGCGATACTGCTTGCCGGGGGCCGCCTCGCGCGGCGTCTGTTGCACATCGCGCACGAATGCGGCGCGCGACTCGCCGGCGAGATTGCTGCCCTCCACGATCAAACCCGAAGTGTGGCTCGCGAGCTGGGCGATCGTCGCGTCGCGCTTGTCGGCGGTGAAGCCGGGGAGATGGCGTTCGACAGCGTCGCCCAAGCGCAGCCGTCCCGCCGCGGCCAGCTGCAGGATAGCGACGCCGGTGAACATCTTGGTCATCGAGTTCATCTCGAAGCGCGTCGCCGCGGTGTTGCGGATGTGGCGGGTCGAGTCCGCGAAACCGTAGCCTTTGAGCAGCAGGATCTTGCGGTCGCGAACGACCAGCACCGTGCCCCAGAATCCCGAGTCGGCGTAGCTCGAGAGCTGCGCGTCGAGCCGGGCGCCGAGCGGGCCGGCGACGCGCTCGGTCGCGAGGGAGTCGAGGGTGAGGGCTTGGAGGAGGGCGAGGACGGCGAGCACGCCTCAAGCTACAGCGTCTATCGTAACAAGTTCGAGGTGCTGCTAGTGAGCCACTGAATCCCGCGCCAGCCCGGCGGGCAACCCTTGAGGGAAGCGCGCGTGCGCGCGGAGACTGTCCGGCTCGGCTCGCACCTTTGTGTACCGAGCGTGCTGCATCGAGGGGGCGGAGATGGCCCCAATCAAAGTCCAACCGAGCAGCGTTGCCGGAAAGACCGTACCGCACTCCGCGTCGCTGACACTCGAGCAGGCACTCTGGAGCGCGACGCCCGTGACGAGACCGGCGATTAGGGCCCACGCCCATGCGCCGGTCGCGCCCATGCCGCCGCGATCGACGCGCACCTGTGAGACGTCGCGCAGTGGTACGCTCGCCATGCCCTGCGGCTGGACCAGCCAGATGCTGTCGTGATCGACCGCGAGCAACTCCCCGCGCAGACTCCGGTCGCCCGCGAGGTTCACATTCACCGTACCACCCAAGGGTGGTTTCAGCCGCTGTGCCGGTGCGGCCGTCGCGGCGGCGAGCAAGAGCACTACCGTGAGGACGACACGCATAATTACCTCCCCTTCCCGAACCGGCTGGCCCAGAAGTTCTGGTCGAAGCCCTGCTCGGCGGCCTTGAACGACGGCGCGAGCGTCCGCAGCGCCGCGCGAGGATTGAGCGCGAATTGCGCGATCATCTGCGGATTCTGCTCGGCGAGCCACTCGCCCCGCATCCACTCGTAGTAGTAGCCACGCGATCTGATGTACAACGCGTAGCTCTCGGCGCTCCGAGGGAGCGTGTAGGTGAAGCGATACTCATCGCCCGGATAGGTGACCAGGTAGTCACCACTCTTGGCGTGAGGTCCCACGACAGCAGTGGGCTCGAGCGGCGTGGCCGCGCGTTCGGCGCCGAGTGTGGCCAGCGCCGCGTAGCCGATGCGCCAGCTGCCGCGCGCCATGGTCAGGCGCACGCGCACGGTGTCGCTCGGCGGCGCCGTCCCGAGGGAGATCAGCTGCACGTCGGTTGCGATTGGTCCAGCTTCTTCGAATGACCCGACGTCCCGCCAGCCGGCGACGGAATCGAACACGGCTACGGTGATCCGGCCGATTGTGCCCCAAACGGCTCTGTGCGCCCGGTGTGCGATGCTGTCGCCACGTTCGAGCGCGGCCAGCCAGGCGCCGGTTTCATGGCCCAGGTACGCCATCGTCTGATAGAGCACGAATGTGGAGACGAAGGACTGCCGAGCACCCAGGACCAGCCCGAGGCGTGTGTCCGGATTCCTGCTCGCAGCCGGAAAGGCGAGTTCGACCGTCTCTTCCGCCGCGAGATCACTCGAGTCTGTCGGGGAGTGCCATTCGAGCGAGTCCTGCGCGAGCGCAGCGGCGCGACAGTCGCCGGCCAACCCGGTGCAACGGGCGGGCGCCTGGAGATGCTGCACTCCATAGAATTGGCCTCGAGCGGTCGCGAAGACCTCATCAGGGTGGCGCGCCGGCACCGCGAGCAGCTGCACGCTGCGAACCGCGTGTGTCTCCCACGCTTCGTTCGCCATGCGGATGGTGACGCGATCCCCGGCGGGCCGTACCAAGCCGAGGGCATCCACGTCGGTGGCCTCGAGTGCCCGCGCGAAGCTGGCGGAGAAGCCTTCGGCGAGCGGCCGATCGCGACTGACGGAATCGACGTAGAACGTCGGGCAGGATCCGAAGCACGATTTGGGATCGGAGACGCAGGCAATCGTGGCGACGCCCCAGACGGTGCTCATCGTGACGAGCGCGACGATGCCGAACGGATGCTTCGTCTTGGTACGTTCGGTCTCCACGAGTGCCATCGAGTCGAGCGGGATGCGGAACTCACCTTCGGAAATGGGGTGCCGGTCGATGTCGTACAGGGTGCCGCGGCCTTCCAGCAGCGAGTCAGCAGGCAGGAAGCGCCACTGGCTGAGCTGGTAAACCGTGCCGGTGCGGGTGTGGACCTTGAGCGGCGCACTAACGCTGTCGAGGGTCGCCAGGGCACCTGGCTCGTGCACGGAGGGTTGCCGGACGTGGGCACAGCCGAGCAGCGACGCCCAACGACAGGCCTCCGAGCAGTTTCGGGATGCGGCGTGAGAATGACATTGGCTCCTCCCGGGCAGATTCGAGTCTTCTGCCGCGAGACTATGCCGGGTGCGTCAAGCAGCCGTCAAGGTCCCACTTCACATGCTGCTGGGCGGGGTTACCATTGCTTATGACCTCCGCCCGCCCCCTCCGTCTGCCCGCTCGCGGGCGCCGCTCGGCCGCCTTCTGGTTGGCGCTCGCGCTCATCATCCTGCTCTTCTTCGTCTCCCCACTCATCCGACTGCTCGCCGAGTGGCCCTGGTTCGGCGCGCTGGGGTACGAGCGCGTGTTCGGCACACGCCTGCTCGCCTCGCTGCTGCTCGGTATCGTGACGGGCGGAATCGCGTTCGTCTTCCTGTACGGCAACCTGCGGTTCGCTCAGCGCGGGGTGGTGCCGAACCCGGTCGTCATGCAGATGAACGCGCAGATGCCCGCGCTGGACGTGACGCGTCTCGTGCGCCGCCTGGCGCTGCCCAGCGCGCTCGCGCTGGCGCTGTTCATCGGCCTCGCCATGTCGTCCGGTTGGATGCCGGTGCTGCAGTTCCTGCATCAAACGCCTTTTGGCGTGAAGGATCCGGTGTTCGACCGGGACATCGCCTACTATGTCTTCACGCTGCCCATCGTGACCGGCGTGCTCGCGATCTTGACCGTTCTCGTCACGCTGTCGCTGCTCGCCTGCGGCGCGCTGTACACGCTGCGCCGCGACGTCGTGTTCTATCGCCGCACGGTGACGATCGAGCCGTCCGCGCGGTTGCACATGGGGCTGCTCATCGCCGCGATGTTGGTGCTCACCGCGCTGCGGATCTACTTCGTCCGGTTGCCGGGTCTGCTGTACTCGACGACCGGTCCGCTGTCCGGCGCGAGCTTCGCCGATCTGCACGGCAAGCTCATCGGCCTGCGCATCGCAGGGGTGGCCGCGATCCTGGGTGCGGGGCTGGTGCTCGCGGGCTTGCGCAGCAAGCGCCTGGGACGCAACGCGGTGCTCGCGGTCGCGATCTATTTCGGGGTCTCGCTGCTGGCCGTGTTCGCCTATCCCGCCATCGTCCAGAGGCTCGTGGTTGCGCCCAACGAGCTCGCCAAGGAGACGCCGCAGCTGCGCCGCCACATCGACGCGACGCGCCGGGCCTGGGGGCTCGACAGCGTGCTGGTGCGCGATCTCTCGGGGGAGGCGCGGCTCACCGGGCGCGAGATCCAGGCGAACCGGCCGACGATCGACAACGTGCGGCTGTGGGACCGCGATCCACTGCTGCAGACCTTCGGCCAGCTCCAGGAGATTCGCACCTACTACGACTTCGTGTCGGTGGATGACGATCGCTACGTGATCGACGGGCGCTACCGGCAGGTGATGCTGTCGCCGCGCGAGCTCAATTCGGCGTCGCTGCCGACGCGCACCTACATCAACGAGCGGCTCACTTTTACCCACGGCATGGGACTGACGCTGGGACCCGTCAATGAGGTGACCGAGGAGGGGCTGCCGGTTCTGTTCATCAAGGATCTGCCGCCCGCCTCCAGCGTGTCGCTCGCGGTCAAGCGGCCGGAGATCTACTTCGGCGAGCTGACGGACAACTGGGTGTTCGCCAACACGGGACAGCAGGAGTTCGACTATCCCTCGGGCGACGAGAACATCTTCGGGACCTACAAGGGCAACGGCGGGGTCGTGGTCGGCGGGCTGCTGCGCCGCCTCGTGCTCGCCGCCTATTTCCGCTCGCTCAAGGTGCTGCTGTCGAGCGACATCACGAGCGCGAGCCGGGCGATGTATATCCGCAACATCCGCGAGCGGGCGCATACGGCGCTGCCGTTTTTGCTCTTCGACGCCGACCCGTACATGGTGATCGATGGCGCCGGGGGGGGGCGGCTGCGCTGGATCCTCGATGGCTATACTGCGACGAGCCGTTATCCATACTCGCAGCCGCTGCAGAGCGGCATCAACTACATGCGCAACAGCGTGAAGGTCGTGATCGACGCGTACGACGGCTCCGTCACCGCCTATCAGGCCGACGCCGCCGATCCGCTGGTGCGCACCTTTGCCAAGATCTTTCCGGGGATCTTCCACCCGCTCGATTCGATGCCGGCCGATCTGCGCGCGCATCTGCGCTATCCCGAGGATCTGTTTCACGTCCAGACCGAGCTGTACGGCACCTATCACATGGCGGAGCCGGACATTTTCTATCATCGCGAGGACCAGTGGCAGAAGCCGGTGCTCTCGATCGCGCCGGAGCGGCCCGATCCGTTCCTGCGCCACATGGTGATGCGGCTGCCGGAGGAAAAGCAGGCGGAGTTCATTCTCATGGTGCCGTTCACGCCGCGCGGCAAGGACAACCTGGCGTCGTGGATGGTGGCGCGGAACGACGGCACGCATTACGGCGAGCTGGTCGTGTATCGCTTCCCCAAGCAGAGCCTCGTGTTCGGGCCCACGCAGATCGTGAACCGGATCAATCAGGACACGGAGATCGCGCGCCAGCTGGCGTTGTGGGATCAGGGCGGCTCGCAGGTGATCCGCGGCAATCTGCTGGTGATTCCCATCGAAGAGTCGCTGATCTACGTGATGCCGCTGTATCTGCGGGCGCAGGGGGGCCGTATCCCCGAGCTCAAGCGCGTCGTGGTGGCCTATCAGAATCGGGTCGTGATGGAGGAGACGCTGGACGCGGGGTTGACGCAGCTCTTCGGCGGTGCCGGCGCGGCGACGCGCGAGCCGGGGGCCGCGGGGGCCGCGAATGCCGCTCCGGCGATGAATGCCCGCGCCGCCGATCTCGCGCGCCGCGCCAACGAGTCGTTGCGCCGGGCGGTGGAAGCGCAGCGCGCGGGGGATTGGGCGCGCTATGGGCAGGAGCTGCGCCAGCTCGAGGACGTGCTGCGGCAGCTGCAGGCCGCGGTGGAGGAGAGGAAACCTTAGCGCGATCAGGGACGCCCGTTCAGAATCGCTTGCCACCCTACGTCTGCTCGCAACACGTCTGCTGATCCTGACAGAAGGGTATGTGTCCTCGAGATTCAGATACGTGTACATACACGTATCAGCGTTCGTGCGGCTGCAGGTGCTGGTATTAGCGGATTGACGGCGCGTGATTCCGGAGCGGGTTAGCGGGCGGGAGGTGCGGACTGTCTACGACATCTGTGCGACGTGAGCTGCGCGCGGGCGCGAACCTGCGCCGGGCCGTGTTCGTGAGCCGCTTCTTCAAGACCGGTCCCGGGGAGTATGGCGCGGGGGACCGGTTCCTCGGGCTCACCGTACCGGCGGTGCGAGGGCTCGCCGCCAAATACCAGGCGCTTGCTTTGCGCGACATTACCGTCCTCCTCAAGTCGCGCTGGCACGAGGAGCGGACGCTCGCGTTGTTTCTCCTGGTGCGGCAGTACACGAAAGGCACAGCGGAACGCCGGGCAGCAATCTACCGGCTCTATCTGCGCCATACCGCGCACATCAACAACTGGGACCTCGTCGACTGCTCGGCCCCGTACATCGTGGGACCGCACCTGGGCACCGGCAAGCGCCGTGTTTTGCGACGGCTTGCCAAGTCGAAGCTCTTATGGGAACGGCGGATCGCCATCATCGCGACACTTGCCTACATCAAGCGCGGCGACTTTGCCGAGACGCTCTACCTCGCCCGCCTGTTACGCCACGACCCGCACGATCTGATTCACAAGGCGGTGGGCTGGATGCTGCGGGAGGTGGGGAAGCGCGATCGCGCTACGCTAGAGGGGTTCCTCGAGCGGCATGCGCAGCGGATGCCGAGGACGATGCTGCGGTACGCGATCGAGCGTTTCCCGCCGGCCTTGCGACGACGTTATCTCTCAGCGCGCGCGGACATCGCGGGCGACTAGGTAGCGGCAGTCCGTAAGCGGACAAATTCCTTGCACACGCGTTGCACGATCACCGCAGTATTGTTACGTGCGCCACGCATGCTTCGCAGCCCAAAGCAGAGGACTCCATGAGCTCAATCCCGGTATGGGACGAGAGTGAATCGTGCATCGAAGCGCTGGGCGAGCGTGCCGCGGGCCCCGTCCGCATCGGCGCGCGCGCACCGGATTTCGCGCTGCCCGTGCACACGGGAGGGTGGCTGCGTCTCTGGGACATGATCGGCAGGAAGGCTGTGGTCCTCTATTTCTATCCCGGCGACGGCACGCCGGGCTGTATTCGCGAGGCGCGGGCGTTTCGCGACCGCTATGAGCAGTTTGCCGCGGCGGGCAGCGAGGTCGTCGGCGTCAGTAGCGATTCAGTAAAGTCGCACCGGCAGTTCGCCGACCGGATGCATTTGCCCTTTCCGCTCCTGTCGGATGAAGCCGGGATCGCGCGAGGTATCTACGGAGTCGAGAAGACGCTGGGCCTCATTCCTGGCCGGGCCACCTTCATCATAGACAAGACGGGGATCGTGCGGCACATCTATGTGTCGCAGTTCGCGCCCGCGCGTCACGTGGACGAGGCGCTGAACGCGCTACGCAAGCTCTTCCAACCTTAGTACTCCTCCTCGCGCTCGCGCAGGGCGCAGACTCGGTGCCCGCCGAGCGTGTCGCCGCGCGCGAGTGGTATCGCGACGCCAAGTTCGGGATGTTCATCCATTGGGGCGTCTATAGCCTGCTCGGCCAGGGCGAGTGGGTGATGCAGAATCGGTCGATTGCCGAGGCCGATTACGAGTGGCTCGCCGGGACGTTCAATCCCCAAAAATTCGACGCGCGCGCGTGGGCCCTTCTCGCCAAGTCCGCCGGCATGAAATACATCACGATCACGGCGCGGCATCACGACGGGTTTTCGATGTTCGCGACGCGCGCGACGCGGTACAACATCGTGGATTGGACGCCGTTCCGGCGCGATCCGCTGCGCGAGCTGGCGGAGGAGTGCCGGCGGCAGGGGATCAGGCTTTTCTTCTACTATTCGCAGCTCGATTGGCATCATGCCAATTACTTCCCCCGAGGCTCGACCGGCCAAGGAGCCGGGAGACAGGAGTCAGGAGACTGGAGTCGGTATCTCGATTTCATGGATACACAGCTCACCGAACTGCTAACGAATTACGGATCGCTCGGCGGGATTTGGTTCGACGGGATGTGGGATAAGCCGGAGGCTGACTGGCGACTCGGGCAGACTTACGCGCTGATCCATCGGTTGCAGCCGGCGGCGCTGGTCATTCCCAATCATCACAAGGCGCCGCTCGCGGGCGAGGACGTGCAGACGTTCGAGCAGGATTTGCCGGGGGCGAACACGGCGGGGTTCAACACGCGCGAGGTGGGCGGGCTGCCGCTCGAGACGTCGCTGACGATGAATGAGTCATGGGGGTTCAATCTCACCGATCACAAGTACAAGTCGCCGCGGGAGCTGATCGGTTATCTCGTTCGCGCCGCGGGCTATGGCGCGAATCTGCTGCTCAACATCGGCCCGCGCCCCGATGGGACGATTCCGCCCGAGGCGGAGGAGCGGCTGCGGGCGATCGGCAGCTGGCTGGCGACGTATGGCGGGTCGATCTACGGCACGCGCGCGGGCCCGATCGCGCCGCGGAGCTGGGGGGTGACGACCGAGCGGCCTCACCCCCCGTCCCCCTCTCCCTCCGGGAGTCCTCACCCCCCGTCCCCCTCTCCCTCCGGGAGAGGGGGAGATACCGTTTTCGTGCATGTGCTGGACTGGAAGGATCCCACGCTTGCGTTGCCGTCACTCGGCCCAGGGCGATGGACGGCAAGGAGTTGGCCGGATGGAAAGGCTCTGGCGCTGGTGCAGACGGCGGGAGGGATGATGCTCACGTTACCGCCGGTGACGGAGCAGCCCGACAGAGTGGTCGTTCTCACGCGCCGGTAACCGTTATCTGGGGTGCTCGCCCCGCAGGCGACGAATCTCCTCGAGCGCCTCGATATCCGCCGCATCTCGCAACCGACCGGTACGCTTGGTTTCGATCAAGTCATCGAGGGAGATGAGCGGAATCTTCACGCTCGTCACCGTAACAGTGTCGGAACGAGGCGCCGCTTGCTCGTACTTGATCCTCCCCGCAACCGTGAACACATCGACTCGAGGGTCATCACCGATAATGGTGATGGGGCGGCGCAATAGCTCGACCGCCGTCCACTCGCGAGCGAAGCCATAGCCCAGCGTGCTGAGCGCCCGCAGTGTGCGGTCAGCGTTGGCTTCGGTGCGCTCGATCAAGATGTCGATGTCCTCCGTAGCGCGACCGAGGCCATGAAGGATGCAAGCAACGCCGCCGATCACCAGGTACTTGACCTTCGCCCGATTGAGCGTGGCACAGACCTGCGTTACACGCGATTGGCTTTCTTCCACTCGTAGAAATCCTCATAGCTGTCGAAGCCAATGATCTGATGACGCTGACCGCGCCGCGGGCGCCGGCTGCGGGCCAAGCGCGCGACCTCTTCCGAGTGGCGCAATCGCTCCGCTGGGGATTTGGCAAGGTCTCGTTCGAGCTGCTTGCGGCTTGCAAGACCGAAGTCGTCGGGTCCGTAGGTTGGGGTGGCCCCTTCCCGGACCGCCGAGGGGGGGGAGGCATTGGCGAGGTATGCGCGCAACGCGTCCACGATCACCCGGCTCCGAGAGCGGTCCAGGTCTCTGGCGCGCCTATCGAGGCTGGTCAGAACGTCCTTCGGGAGTGTGATAGCAATGCGAGCGTAGGCCATGGCATACTCAGTATTACTGGGTATTACGAATATAAGAAGATCCAGAGCCTAGAGAAAGGGGTGGTGTCCGTGCGCCAAGAGCCTGCCCTGACGGGTTCCCGACCCGCTCATTTCACCGCAGGCAAAATGAACTGCGGGACGAACACGCGTTGCGAGGTGTACATCACGGGGTCGCTGTAATTGCCGCCCGTAAACACGATGACCAGATCCAGGTCCGGAATCCCCATGGAGACCTGGCCGCCGTTCCCGCCCGCGAAGAACGCGCGAATCTTCCTGCCGCTCAAGTCGTACGCGACGGAATTCCACAAATAGCCGTACTGCTGGTAGGCGTTCAGATCGCGCAGTGGCGCGGTCGCGCGTTGCACCCAATCGTGATTCACGATCTGCTTTCCGTTCCAGCGGCCGTCGTTCACCATCAGCTGCGCGAGCTTCAGGAAGTCGCGTGAGGTGAACCGGTGCCCGCCGCCACCGTAGGCGTCGCCGTCGCGGAGAATGAGGTGATGAGTGCCCATGTGGAGCGGGCGGGCGATGAGCCGCTCGAACAGCTCGAGCTGGGACTCGTGCGCGACCTTGGCCAGCATGCCGCCCGCGAGATTCGGCTCGGTGCTGCAGTAGAAGATCTTCTCGCCTGGCGCCGAGACGAGCGCGGTCTTGAGCGTGTAATCGTACCAGTCCTGAACCCCGCGATCGTCCATGACATCCTCGTTGGCCGACGTGGTGTCGTTGGCGTCGCAGTTGAAGCCCGCGGTCATCGTCAACAGGTGCTCGAGCGTCATCGCCTGCTTGCGCGGATCGAGACCCGAGGGGACTGTGCCGAGCATCGTCTGGTAGACGGGCGTGTCGAGGCGCAGCGGGATTCCGGCCTCGATCGCCGCGCCGATCAGCGTCGCGGTATGGCTTTTCGAGGCTGAGCGCAGGTCGTGCGGCTGGTCGCGACTCGCGCCGTGGAAGTATTCCTCGAGGACGAGCTTGCCGTGCCGCGCGATCAGCACGCTGTGGACCTCGGGCGAGCTCAATGAATCCATCGGCATGTCGATGAGCATCTGGACGAAGCGCTCGATCTGCTCGCGCGAGATGCCGACGTCTTCGAGCGTGGCGACGGGCCAGTCGTCGTCGAACCGTAATGGCGGTGTGTAGTGATAGCGCGCGGGCGGGTTGCCCGCGGGGATAGAAGTCGCTGCTGCTCGTGTCCGTGACTTTGGTGAAGTCGTACGTCCCGCCGCGCAGCGGCAGGGAGATCACGCCGTCCTCGTAGCGCCCCTCGGCGAGTGTCGTTTCGGGACCGCGCCCGAACATCGATCCCATCAGCCGCACATCCTTGC
Source organism: uncultured Gemmatimonadales bacterium (assembly GCA_963704805.1). Lineage (GTDB taxonomy): Bacteria > Gemmatimonadota > Gemmatimonadetes > Gemmatimonadales > GWC2-71-9 > 20CM-2-65-7. The sequence continues at coordinate 602,109 of CAVPHS010000001.1, forward strand.
CGTTCACCTCGATCCGCGTCGCCCGCGTGAACCAACCAACGTTGCGGTCGGGATTGCGGAGGTAGGTATGCAGGGTTCCATCGGGCTGGCGCGTGATCGGCAAGAAAAAGGTGAAGCGGCTCTCGAGCGGGACGACGGTGCCACGCCAGCGGTCCTTGCCATCGGGCACGAGCGTGACGGGAGTCGCGAAACCTTGGGGCTGGATCCAATGGCCGTTCTTGAAAGCGCCCTTGCCGTCGGGCAGCTGGAACGTGAACTCCTGCCCGTTGCGCTTGGCGGGGACGGTGAAGCCCGCAATGTCGGCGCGGTAACCGTCCGTCGTTTGGCGAATGATCAGGGTGCCGGCGATATCGGGACCGAAGCGGAGCGTGGCGCCCCAGAGGCCGGTGAGATCGGCGGCGGTCGCCTGGGCGAGCAGCAGAGCTGGGACGAGGAGGAGGGTCATGGGGGGAAGTTGGTCGAGATACCTTGAAGACACCACGATTACGGCATGAGTTGGCTCTCTACGGGCGTGAGTTGGCGCGGCCAAAAGCAGGTCCTTCGCGCCTGCGAGAGAAGGGTTGTCTTGCCAAAAGCAGGTCCCTCGCGCCTGCGGCGCTCGGGATGACACGCGCGCTTACGCTTGTGAGGAAGAAGAAGTGTGAGAGAAGGGTTGTTTTGCCAAAAGCAGGTCCCTCGCGCCTGGCGGCGCTCGGGATGACACGCTCGCGGCCGTTATTGAATAAAAAAAGAGGATATGATGTCCTGCCCCGCTAGGGCGCCCTCACCCAGTAGACCGGATGCAGCTCCCACAGGGCACGAGCTGAGGAGTTGCATCGGCCGTGAGCTCCATCGGTCCGGTCGCGATGAGTGGCGCCGCCGCGGTGCTCGCCGTCGAAGAACGCAGCACCAATAAACCTGAGGCGCACGGCCGGCGTCACATCGCCCTGCGCGTTCCAAGACAACAAGTTCCCCAAGTTGGTACGCGCGTCCTGATACTTTGCGCTCAGCTCTGCCGGCGGAATCTCCACGACGATGCAGGAGTCAGTTGGGCTGTTCTGTCTGGCGGTGAGCTCTACGTGCCAGTCGCCATCGGTCTCACCGGTTTTTACGCGCCGCACCCAGCCGAGGACTGAGTAGACGCGTAGCTCACGACCTGCACGGTCTGCGCATTTGAATTGTGCCTGGCTGGTAAAAGGGAGCAGCGCCCAAGTCCGCAACATCGCTCCGACAGATGTTTGCACGGCGGTGACCGACGCGAGCGACTCGTCGGTTTTTTCGGTCCAGCGGTAATGGGGCTCGGTGCACGTCTGCGCCGAGGATTGAGTAGCGGCGAGAACCAACGCTGCGGCTAGAAGCGTGACGGTGGCGCGCATGATCGGTCCCATCCTCTCGCCGGTCGAATCTGCGCCGCAACCTGGCAATGGTTAGGGCGTTTTTGCGGCACGAAGGGGCCTTTTTGCGGCAGGTCCCTCGCGCCTGCGGTGCTCTGGATGAACGCCTCGCGCTGGTTCGCTGAAAGAGAAGGGAGGAAGAGGGTGATGAACGCCCGTTGACACCGCCGGAGTACCATCGCGCCATGAAGAACGTTGCCGAGCGAGTCGAGGACGCCATGAGGGAGGTGGGCACGCTTGTCATCGCGTTCGCGCCGCTCGATGCTGCATTCGCAGAGGGGGCCGAACGAGCCGGTCTTCTCTTGCTCTTCGCGATCTACGGAGTACTGTTATTCGTGGGATCGTTGTGGCTTGAGAGGAGACGCTCACGTGACATTTGATCTTGCGTTGATCTATGGTGCTGCCCTGGGACTCTTGGCGCTGATCGGAATCCTGGTTGCGTTGCGTGAGATTCGGCGCGACGAGGCCCGCCGCCGTGCTGCGAAAGACCAGCCATAGGGGGCGCGGGCTCGAACAGCAGGTCCGTCGCTGCGCGCGCGTTCCGCGCGCTTCGCTCAGGATGACAGGTCGCGGTGTCTTCCAAAGCAGGTCCCTCGCGCCTGCGGCGCTCGGGATGACAGGCTTCGCGGCGGTTTCTTGAATAAAGAGAAAGACGGGGGTCCCATGCCAAGTAATGATCTGGTGGCGTTTGGTGGGGTAGGGCTGCTCGGCCTTATTGCGTTTCTGATCGATCTCTATCTGATCCGGCGCGACGAGGCCCGGCGGCGAGCGAATAGCGCGAAAGAGTAGCTCCCGCCCGAGGAGCGCAGGCGGGTCGTCCACCGAAAGAGCCAGGTAGATCGCCGAACGCCCGTGCCGGTCCAACCGATGCGCGTGCTGGTGCACAAATTGTCCTAGTCGGCCCCGCCGATTAGGGGATATCCCCAGGAAATGTGCTGACCGGTCCACCCCGCGAGCACACTGATCCAACGAAGCAGCGCTCTGGTCCACGTCATCAGCAATCCCCTACGCGCGTTGTGCCTCCCGGTTCATCGCACAAACTCGCCGGTCCACAAAAACAGCGAGCGGTCCCGAGGATGCGAAACACTGCGACACGCAATGGGCGGACAGGTTTCGTCGCGGCATTTCTTGATTCCTCAAATTCGCGCGCCAAAAATTCCGCAGAGCGTCCTCATCCGGAGACAGCGTCGATTGGTCCGCGAGCACCGTGCACCGTGGCACGCGTTAGGCACACGCTCCCGAGCGTCGGGAGAAGTTCAACACACGACACGGATCCCGACGCCGTGTCATCATCCCCTGACCCCCTCTCCGCAAGCGGAGAGGGGGAACGATGGGAGGGAGGTTTGTATGAATGCCGTGGTACGCAGGCGGCTGGAAATGGCCGCGCGGGTCCGAGATTTCCTCCGGACCCACAAGACGGACGGAGTTGGTGAGGGGCTGGGACTCGCCAAGCTCGAGGAGCTCATCACGCGGGCGGAGGCGCTCGCGTCTCAGCAGCGGGGTGGTCAGGTCGCGACGCGGGCGGCGACGATGCAGCGCGCCGACATTCGCGAGCTGCTCAAGACCAAGCTACTCCGGTATCTGGTGGCGGTGGGCGCGGTGGCGGCGCGCGGGAATGTGGAGTTGTCGGCCCATTTCCGTCTGCCGCGCAAGTCCAGCCATCAGGCGTTCTTGACGGCTGCGCGTGGGATGCTGGACAAGGCGACCGCGCAGAAGGACGTCCTGGTGGGCGAAGGGATGTCGGCGACGTTGCTCGACGACCTCACCGCCAAGCTCGCAGAGTTCGAGAAGACGTTGGAGGCTTCGCGGGCGGGGCGGCGCGAGCATGTCGAGGCGAGCGCCGATCTCGAAGCCGTTGCCGCCGAGATCGCCGAGCGAGTACGGATGCTCGACGGGCTGGTGCGGTATCGGTTTGGGGACAACCCGGCGCTGATGGAAGGCTGGGCGAGCGCCCGGGATGTGCTGGGGCCGTTCCGGTCGAAGGCACCGCAGGAGCCAGAGGCCGGCGGTAGTGAGACGCCCAAGGCTGCATGACGGCGGCTTAGGGGCGCGGCAGACTGATCACCTGCCGCGCCTTTGTCTTCTCAGAACTAGTCCAAGACCGCGATTGTAACACCCACACTGCGGAACGAATCCATCGCTGCGAGCTCGGGGCCGACCTGCGACAGGGTGATCGTCTTTCCTAACAGTTTCTCAGGATGCAGGTGTCCCTTGGTTATCAAATCCAGCATCCCCACGTATTCCCTCGCCTGCAGCCCGTGCGTCCCTCTGATTTCGAGCTCCCGCGCGATCACCTGACTCATCGGCACGGGAGGATCGCTCTCACGGCCGAGGAGCAGTCCGACCTGGATGTGCCGTCCCCGCTTCCTGAGAGAAAGGATGGAATTGCGGCAGGTGGCGGGACTGCCGAGCGCATCGATCGAGACATGGGCGCCGCCTCCCGTCACCTCCCGGATCGCGCCCGGCACATCCGCCACCTTCTGCGCGTCGATGACGATTTCGGCACCAGCACACCGAGCCAGCTCGAGTTTCTCCGCGGTGATGTCGACGGCGATCACGCGTGCATCGAGAGCCCGCGCGATCATGGTGGTCGAGAGGCCAACGCCACCGCAGCCGTGCACGGCCACCCATTCGCCGGGCCGGGTTTGGCCCTGTCCGACGACGGCGCGGTACGCGGTCGCGAAACGGCACCCGAGCAATGCGGCGGTCGTGAAGGCCATGGCATCGGGGAGCCGCACCAGGTTCAGGTCGGCATAGGGGAGGGCGACGTACTCCGCGAAGCTGCCCCAGCCCGTGAAGCCCGGCTGGTAGTAGCGATCGCAGATCTGCTCGTCGCCCGCGCGGCAACGCTCGCACGAGCCGCATCCCATCGAGAAGGGGACGGTAATGCGGTCGCCCTGCTTCCATTTGCGTACGGCGTTGCCCGTTGCGACCACCGTGCCGGCGAACTCGTGTCCAGGGACGTGTGGCACTTTGACGTCGGCGTCGTGGCCCTTCCATCCGTGCCAGTCGGAGCGGCAGAGTCCCGAGGCGCCGACTCTTATAACGACGCCGTCGGGGGTCGGCGTGGGATCGGGTACGTCGACTAGGCGAAGCGGGCCTTCGAATTGATCGTAGCGAACCGCTTTCATGTCGGGTGAATCTTACGTAAAAGCAGATCCCGCGCCGCACTTCCGCAGCCCTCATGGGTTCGCTCTATTCCACCGGCAATTCGCTCCAATGGCCGTGGATTCCCCAGTGAACGCTATGTCTCTTCCTTCTGCCCAAGCGGAGCTTGAGCAATGGCGCGCGGTTCGCGCTGTCGTTCTCGCTCGCGACTCGCACATTTGCAGGGCTTGCGGCGAAACATGCTCTCAGGGCGAAGCCGACGTTCATCATCTGATTCCCCGTGCCGCCGGTGGGGTCGATGACCCCGCCAACCTGATCACACTGTGCGATGGCTGTCATGCTGCGCACCATCCGAACCTTCAAGGTACGCTTGCTCGCCGGATGATAGAGCGCTGGGGATTGAGGCTGGCTAGGGCACTGGATTTCCGGCACGAGTTGGCTGGCGTTGATGAATCGCTCGGCGCGGCGATGCGGCTGCTTGGAGTTACCCATCTCCGCACTCCCCAGCTAGACGTGATTCTCGCGGCCCTCCGAGGCGAGTCACTCCTTCTCGTCAGCGCGACCGGCTCTGGAAAGTCGCTCTGTTTTCAGGTGCCAATCCTGTTAACGCGCGGGTGCGGGTTCGTGATTTCACCGTTGAAGGCGCTCATGAGCCAGCAGGTGGCCGACCTTACGATGAGAAAGGTCCCGGGCACCTTCATCAACGGTGACCTTGGCCCGCACGAAAAGGAGATCCGGTACCAACTGCTAAGGGATGGCGCAATCAAGTTCCTGTATTGCACGCCGGAGCGCTTCGATCCGAGAATGGTTCGCCAGGCTGAAGTGGACGAGATCACTGGTACCCGGCCGGCCTACTTGGTGATCGACGAAGCGCATTGCATCGATCGTTGGGGAAATGACTTCCGCCCGAACTACGGCAAGTTGGGTGCAATTCGCCAGGCGCTTGGCAGCCCGCCGGTGTTGGCGTTCACCGCCACGGCCGGAACGCAGGGCCAGCGCCGCATTCTCGAATCGCTCGGCATACCAAACGCTCGCGTAGTGGTGACCGGGGTGAACCGACCGAACATCAAGTTCGTCCGTCTGCCGAACATGAAGGACAAGGTGCGGTTTTCCCTGATCATGAACCTCCTCAGGGTCATGCCGCATGGTCGTGCCATGTTGTTCGTGCCCACGGTCAACACCGGAAAGCAGCTCCAGGAGGGCCTTCGCTCGGTGGGATTAGACCTTCCCTTCTTCCACTCCAAACTCGGTACGGCTAACGACCGCGACATGCTGCTGGGCCAGTTCACGGGCCGCGTCGACCCGCCCGTGAGAGTCGTCATCTGTACCAATGCTTTCGGCATGGGACTCGATTTGCCCGACGTTCGACTCGTGGTTCACTGGCAGCATCCCGCGTCACCGGAAGACTACCTTCAGGAATTCGGACGCGCTGGTCGGGATGGCAAGCCTTCGGTCGCTGTCATGTTCACAGCAGAGAGCGACGAAGGATTGCTCAGGTTCATGGCGGAGAAGACATCCGAGATGGCAGTCGACGACGCGTCCAAGGCCTCGGTGCTCGAAGCCAAGCTCGAAGCAATCAAGGAAATGCGGCGCATTGCGACGTCGAGAGGCGTCTGCGTTCGCAACAATATCGTCCAGTACTTTGGGGAAATGCCTTCGCCTCGGCGTAGAAGCATCGCCGTACGAATTGCGGAATGGGTGCTCTCACGGTCCGTCCGTCTCCGACGAACCCGATTCTGCTGTGACCGGTGCGATCAGGTGAATGTCGACGATGTCGACGACGTCATCGCTTGGGCCGTCGGGGTTTTTGCACAGGAGGGTAGGTAGGATTAGGAGCTAACACGTTGGAGGCTTCACGGGCGGGGCGGCGCGAGCATGTGGAGGCGAGCGCCGATCTCGAGGCCGTGGCCGCCGAGATCGCCGAACGCGTCAGGAGCTCGACGGGCTGGTGCGGTATCGGTTAGGGGACAACGCGGCGCTGATGGAAGGCTGGTCGAGCGCTCGGGATCCTTTGCTGCGCTCAGGACGAGTTGTGTTGGGACCGTTCCGGTCGAAGGCAGCGCAGGAGCCCGAGGCCGGCGGTAGTGAGACGCCGAAGGCTGCATGACGGCGGCTTAGGGGCGCGGCAGACTGATCACCTGCCGTGCCATTTTGCGGTCCATCTCCAAAAGCAGATCAACGATAGGAGGATATGCCAATGACGAAGCGAGTGTTTACGTGGTCGAGCCACGAGATGGAGGCGACTGGGCAGCGCAACGTCGTGGGACGGAGCGTGCCCCGGTCGTTACGGAGAACAAGGCCGAGGCGATCAACTGAAGCCCGCAGGCTCGCACAGCAGCATCCGCTGAGCCAAGTGGTCATCAAAAGCGACAACGGCAGGGTCGAGCGCGAGTACACGTACGGCGAAGACCCGCATCGGTTCCGCGGATGAGTGGCGCTGGAGGCTTAGGCGTGCCGCAAGGGGCTAGCGAGACCCATGACGATCAGTCCTCCGGAGGACAATTTTCGGCACCCAAGACCTTTAGCAGAGAATCCTGGTCCATCGCATGGCGTGCCTCAATGATCGAGATGAGAGAATCCAGCGACCGCCGGTTGCTGGGTGATGACTGGCGTTTCGATTTCAGGACCGCAAGACTGTCCAGGTCAGCCTGGGCTCGGCGCTGGGCAGCCTGGACAGCCGAAGACGCTTTTGTGCAGGGTCCCTGTGGGAGAGATAAGCACCCCGTCGGCTGGCCGTGTTCAGGTGCCAGGACATTATCGAGTCGGACGTGGGGGCGCTCTGCGGACACGAGGAATTCTTCCTTGCGCGCACCAATGGTCACCGTCACGCTGGTCGCACGCAGGTAGTTTCCCTGGACTGCAGTTTCAGGTCCGCATTTCTTTCCCATCTTAGAGAGTGCCACTCGAATGGACGAACTGTCACCGAATTCGATTCGTGCGGGAACCGCAGCCATTCTCAGGGAATCTGTCGACAGAACCCAGACAAATACTAGTCGCGGTGGATGATCAGGTAGCGATGCGATGACAGCGGGAAGCAAGTTTTCCGTGACGATCCCCCTCGGGACGTGGACGCCGCTCCGGTCTAGATCGCCCTCGCCCGTCAGAGAATACTGTCCGCTGTCGATCAGTGCCTGAGCAGAATACCCCGCCACTTCACGAGAATAACTCGTGCGCTGAACGTAGCTGTGAATGGTGGACATACCACGATCGACTTCGGTCCGCCACTCGTCAGTGTACTGGTCTTTGTTCCCCTCATTCCACGTCGATGAGACGTAGCGCTCGAGAATTGCAGTCCCCTCGGGAGAAAGAGTCTTCGAGTAAACGGTCCTCGTACTTATAGTTCGTATATGGTTGTTGTCCTTCTCAAAGAACGTCACTCCATCAAGGACATCGGGATCGATCCGCAACGAATCGTTCACGCTCGCCTTTGCCAGAGACGGGTCAGGCGGCGCTTCGCGGTGAACCGAAGACCCAAAGGTCACACGAACAGCTTCGGAAAGAGGCACCGCGTCCTGCGAAGCAATCGTCCCTAGCTGAGCGCGAACGTAGTTGATTGGAAGCGCGAAGTTCAGGTTTTGCGCCCCTGGTTCTGCCCATGTCCCGAGGACGAGCCCGATCGCATGACCCCCCTCATCGAGTATGGGTCCACCGCTACTCCCGGGCGACGTAGGAGCCGAAATCTGAAAGAGCCTGTGATCCCCCTGGTTCCTCACACCGCTGAGTAGCCCATCACTGACCGTTGCCTCAAACCCCTCTGGTGCCCCAACAACGTAGATCCGCTGTCCCACCGAAGTACTATCCGAATTGCCAAGGGTGATCGTAGGGAGATCGACTCCCTCCATTTTGATGATGGCATAATCGAACCGGTGATCCACGCGATAGACTCCGGTAACTACCCGCGTGTCCCCGTCTGGCAGGCGAACGGAAGCTGAAGAGGCGCCGTCGATGACGTGAGCGGCCGTGACTAACAACCCGTTGGGAGAGATAACGAAGCCGCTCCCAGTAAAACCGCCACTCGCCTTCTTAACCGCGATGAATGCTGTTGCCCTCCTCGCCGCGTCGATGGTTCGAGCGCCCGCGGGATGCTGCGCATGAAGCGCGGAGGAGAACGACCCCAGGACAAGAAGGAGGCCGATATCTCTCGGACTTAGTTTTGTGGCCAAGAATGAAGAACTCCGTGCGTACGGTGCCCCCTTACGGGATGCGCCTAAGGTGCGGCGCCAGGCTTTCATGTTCACAAACCCAATTCTACGCTAAATGATGGGTTCCCTTACCAAGCTGCATGGAGGCGCGATCAGACCTCGTGACCAGCACGCGCTCCACATGACTTTGGCGGTTCCTTCAGCCATTGCTTCACTCCGCCATGTGCTCGCTCACTAGGACTGGAGCTACTGAGACCTGCTGTGCCAGTGATCTCATCGCAGATCCCAGTACCAGTTAAAATCGTAACCATCGGTCAATTCAAAACGCCGGAACCCCATGGTGCGCAATGTCCCAAAGAAGTCGGTGTTCTGAGACATCTGGTGCGCGGTTACGCGCCCGGCCAGGACGTATTTCATGTGTAGCGTCGTCGCTGCGCGGCCGAGCACGGTTACCTCCACATCCATCCCCTGGTCGAGAAACAATGACTCCGCGCGCTTTGCAAACTCGCGGCGGTTTTGAATTATCGTCGCTTCAGTAGCACGAAGCGCCGCCTGTTGTAGCAGACTGTCTTGATGTAATGCTTTTCTAAGGAGTTGCGCTCGTCGTTGCTGCTGTGGAGCAGTGAGCGGCGAATACAGAGCATTTAACTGCTCTCTCGCAGGTGCGATCCTCCCCCACCCGTCCTTGTTGGGGCGCAACAGCACGTCTGCGGAATCAAGTCGTCTCGTGACTGCACGGACATGGAGAGAATCGTGAGGAATAGTGAGGTGCGAACCGTGAACAAGGTCTTCAAATCGAAAAAGGTCTGCTGTGGTTCGCGTGGCAGGCACGCGCAGACTTGCCATCAGCTGCATGGCCGATGCACTGTCGCCATGCCGCTTATCAGCAGACGCTGCGGGAGCAACGGAGCGCGATTCAGGTCTGCCGCTAACGGAGCCGACAAATATGCCCGCAAGCGCAGCGGCTACCATGGCAATGACAGTTCCCCGTGACAACTGCTGAATTGAAGGTCTGGGAACCGTTGTTTCTGTGGAGTGTCCCCCAGGGGTGAATACCGTTCCGCATCGAGAACACAGGAAGGACGATTCCCATCGCGTGACGAGCTTTGGCAGCTCAGTCTGATTCCACTGCTTCTGTCGCCAGAGATATCGCGCGCACGGGATTGCCAGCAGGACGCCGAAGAGGATACCTGCACCGGGATTGGCGAGGCCTCCGAAGTAGAGAGCCAGCCCCGCAAGTACACCCATCGCAGCCCACCCGCTCAATCTTAGAACTTGGGGTGGAGCGAGATCGCGTGCGAGCAGAGTCTTGTGAGTTCCCTGCGTCTTCGAACCAAAAACGCCTACTCCAAGCCCGCCCCGCGCCACGCCTGCACCGACTCCTCCGGTCTGCTCATCCACCATAGTCGTTCCTTCACGGTAGACGAGCGATACCCGACGAACGTCCGCAGCGCCGCAGCTGGGGCACGAGAGATCCATTTTCAGCTCCCGACGGAGGGCTTTCAGAAGATGCGTCGCAAAACGAACCATGGTTAGTGTTAGGTCTTGTGGAGATCGCCGAGCAGCTGCGGCTGCTCGGAGGGGCCTGTGCGGTGTCGGGTTCGGGATAGCGTCGACCTGATGGAGGCGTGGGCCAGCGCGCGGAATGTGCTGCGGCCGTTGAAGCCGAAGGGGCGGCTCGAAGACAGGTGGTGGTGAAAGGCCGAAGGCGGCGTGATGCCTCACCCCCCGGCCCCTCTCCCGTTCGCTACGCTCAGGGGAGGCCCTTTCGGAAGAGGGGGAGTGTAAGCAGACAGGCGCTCTGGGTGAAGGTCACGATCCTTCGCGCCTCGCGGCGCTCAGGACAACGCCTGGCGCGCCCTGTTCACTCGAGGACCTCTTTGATTTACGCCGTCCTGAACTCCATCCACATCGGTCTGTGATCTGATATGTGGTACTTCACGAAGGTCTTGTAGTCCTTTGTGCCGCGGGTCTGATAGAGATCGGGGAAGAGCACCTGGTCGTAGTCGAAGACTCCCATTTCCCTGTGAACGCCTGGCCGACAACGCCGGGGAAGAACGCGATCTGGTCGTAGTGCGCGCCGAAGCAATCGAAGAGCCAACCTGAGAGGAGCGTCCAGGCACCTGCAGGCCCTTTTTCGTGAGAGCCTTGTAGATCGGATCCGCGGGGTCACATCAACGAATGTGCCGCGTTTCCGCCTGTCAGTGCCGCAAAAACGCCCTAGCTCCGCTCGTTCGGCCCCGGCATCATTTCCCTTGTCAGCTGAGGCCGGAGGAGCACTGCTGGCCGCATTTCGGTCCGGGCGCTACTTAATGTCTCGGAGGGCACCACTATGAACGCGATCAGACATCTCGTCGTCGGATGGATGCTCACGGCTTTGCTGCCGGTGCAAGCAGCTACAGCCCAAGCTCCCTCTGGCGCCACCGCTCGGTGTCGGGACAGTTCGTATTCGTATAGTACAAACCACAGTGGCACGTGCTCGCATCACGGAGGCGTCGCCCAATGGCTCTCGCCGAGCACGGCAGCGCCGGCATCGAAGTCCCGTGATTCTGGCCCGGTTCGCCAAGGGACTCTTACCGCAGCTCAAGCAAGGGATCACGTGGGCGAGACCGCGACGGTGTGCGGCGTCGTATCGAGCGCGCGGTACGCTGCGTCCAGTCGCGGTCAGCCGACGTTTCTGAATCTCGATGAACCCTATCCGGCCCAGATTTTCACCATCGTCATCTGGGGATCAGCGCGCGGTGCGTTTACGCAAGCGCCTGAGGCAGCCTACTACGGCAAGAAGATCTGCGTTACCGGACTCATCGATACGTACCGCGGGAGCCCTCAGATCGTGGTTGGCAATCCCGATGCGATTCGAGTGATGACGCACTAGTCTTGCGTTTCCCATCGCGGGCGAGAGGCGGATCCGTATGAAACTTGCCATGATCGTGGGCACGCTGTGTTTGAGCCTTGTCTCGATTTCGGGAATGGCCTGGTCCCCTCATCCAGGCGTGGCATCCTGTGATGCCTCCGACTTGAGTGAGATCGTTGGTTACACTGCCGTTACATCGACCAATGTGGTTGGCGAATTCGAAGGAGCGGACTACGATAAGCCGGTGAAGCTTGACAACGGAATGATCTTCGAGTTCACAGAATACAACTATTCGTACAGCTATCGCCCTGATGTTATTATCTTCGCTCGGTCCGCAACCATCCAAGACCGTCAAGTCAATTTGTACAAGCTATTGATCGCGGATGAACTCTACGATGTTATTCGCGTGCGATAGCCAGTGACGGGGTCGCCAATTCGAGTAGTTCGAAGTGAGTCCGCCCAATCGAGAACGCAGAATTTCGTCGTGAGTTCACCGACCGCATGATGGGATACCTCTTTAACCCCGCAACGACGTGAGAGGGAAGACCAGTCGAGTTCGTTGCTAGCTTCCCACCCGCACCCTGAATGCCTTTTGATAACCGTTTCGAATCATAGATGACCGATCGTCGTTCAATCGGCGAATGACGGACTCCAAGTCCTGATGAACCTGGCTAATGCACGAATTCGCGTAGTCAGGATCGGCGACGTGAAAGGGCTGGACCAGGAATGGGCCAGTCGATGGCTGAATCTGGCCGCGACATGACTGGTCGAGCTCAGGTAGGTAAACGGACGTCTGGATTGTCGACCTGCAGTTGACACAGTCTGAAACGACTGTAATTCATATCGTGTGGCTATTCCTCGGTGGGTCAAGTCTCTCGTCGTCTACCTATCCGGGGGTACCCTTGCCATCGGGTCGGTCTCATCTGTCGCGGTCGCGCAAAACCCGAAACCAAAGCCACCCGTCGAAAAAGATTCGACAAGAATCCTCATTGATTCCGGGTACACGCGTTTGGGAGAGAAGTTTCTCCTCACCCGTGCCGACTCTCTCGTGGTTCGTGCAAATGGTGACACCGCGCACTTTAAGCGGAGCCACCCGACGACGGGCCACGCGTCGCACGCGTCGCACGCGTCTCACGCCTCACATGCCTCACACGCCTCGCACTCATCGCACTCCTCACACTCGTCCCATTCCTCGGGCGGCTGGATCTGACCTGCCGGTGAGTACCAACGATGGGGCTCCAGCTTTCGAAACAGTCGAGAGGACGGACGATTTCGTTCTACTGCGGGTCGATACTAAGCTGTATGCTCGCGAGTCCCTCTTCCGCGCGTGCTACCAGTTCACCGATCGTTGTTACTTGTTTCTGCGCTCTGATGGCGACAACGCGATCGTCGTCGAGATTCGTCGTAGACCCGCGTCCGCGCCGCTCGGCGAACTGCTTGGTGACTTCGGCAACGAGCTCCTGAATCAACAAGTCCGGACCGACATTGCGCGAGAAACCCGCGCGATTCGGGAGATGATCGTTGCCCAGGCGTTCCGAGAGTCCGATTTGCATGCGGGGTAGGAGCGTGGTGCTGTCTCATACGATCTACCCGCGATCGGCATTGGAATCGGCGCGGTCAGCCTTTGCGGGGCTGTGTGACATCGATGTACGGAGTGACGGAGCGGATGTGCGTGTAACGATATCGGCCCGGGATGGCGCGCCCCTTGAAGCGGTTGATGAGTTCCTGTCATACGTGCTCTCGGCGGCGATTGAGTCTCACCTCGCCAGCTCGACTCAATGACGAAGGTGGTCTTTCATCCTCCCGCTCGCTATGCCGGGCCTGGGGACTATGAGCTTTTGCCATTTCGCTTCATTGATCTGGACGATCGCAAGGTCGTCGTCAACGAAGTCGGCGAGTACGAACTGCTCGACCAGAACGCGTTCCAGCAGTTCGTAAGACACTCGCTCTCTCCGACCTCGGACACCTATCGCAACCTCAAGGCCAAGCATTTCCTCCGGGACCCAGAGTCGTTGGTCCCGCTTAGACTTCTGTCCACCAAATACAGGACCAAGCGCGCGTTTCTAGAGGGGTTTACTAGGCTCCACATCTTCGTCGTCACGCTGCGGTGCGATCACTCCTGTCACTATTGCCAGGTGTCGCGCGTCAGCATGAACCGCTCAAAGTACGACATGTCACCAGAGTCCGCGCGAGCGGCGCTCGATTGGGTGTTTCGCTCCCCCTCCCGATATCTCAAGATCGAATTCCAAGGCGGCGAGCCGCTGCTCAATATCGAGCTCATCAGAGACATTACAGAGGAGGCGAAGCGGCGGGCCGTGGCCTCGGAGAAAGAGGTTGAGTTCGTCGTGGCAACGAACCTTTCCTTCCTGAGCGACGACATTCTGGCGTTCCTGAAGGCGCATAACATCGGCATCTCGACATCCCTCGATGGGCCCGCATTCATCCACAACGTCAACCGCCCTCGGCCTGGTAATGACGCTCACGAAACGACGGTGCGCGGCATAGCCCGGGCGCGAGCAGCCCTCGGACGGGGTGCTGTTTCAGCCTTGATGACAACGACACGGCTGAGTCTTGAGCATCCCGAGGCGATCGTGGATGAATACATCAAGCAAGGTTTTGACCGAATCTTCCTGCGCCCCATCAGTCCGTATGGGTTTGCGGTGCGGACGCAGCAGAAGACCGGCTATGACGTGCAGGCCTTCCTGGAGTTCTACAAACGCGCGTTAGATCGAGTGATTGCGATCAATCGGAGCGGCAAATGGATGGTCGAGATCTACGCGCGCATTTTGCTGACAAAAATCCTGACTCCCTTCGCTACAGGCTATGTCGACCTGCAATCGCCGGCTGGCGCTGGAGTTAGCGTTGCGGTCTACAGCTACGATGGCGACGTCTATGCAACGGACGAATCGCGGATGCTCGCCGAGATGGGCGACCGCACCTTTCGTTTAGGCAACGTTCATTCGAACAGTTATGAAGAGGTGTTCGGCGGTCCACTGCTGAGGTCCCTCGTCGCGGCCTCCTGTGTCGAGTCCCTTCCCGGTTGCTCAGACTGTGCATTCCAAACCTTTTGCGGCGCGGATCCCGTGGAAAACTACGCCACCCAGGGGGATGTCTTCGGCCATCGACCGACGAGTCGCTTCTGTGCTCGGAATATGGAGATCATCAGGCATCTACTCCGTCTATACCACAGCGGAGATGCGTTCATTCAACAGTTGTTTTGGAGCTGGGTCGAAAACGTGCCGGTGGATTCCCTTACGGAACGCTTACCAAACTAACGATGCGCTTATGGTCAGCTGGGCAGGCACACGGCATCACGCGGCCAGTGCTGGGCAGAGTTACGACGCAGCCAGTACCCGAGGGCGAACGTCACGACTTCATCGCGTATGGGAGCGAAACCGAGCTAGCCCGTTTCGGACCTGAGCTCGCTCGCTATCCGGGTGTCCTGTGTCGCGGCTCCCTGGGCGCCATCCCCAAGACAGCGGTCATTCATTCGGCCCCCCATCTGGAATACTTGTCTGATGGTGACGTCGTTCGACTGTCGCCGGACGGAACGATCAACGTGCTGTATCGGCGCTCTTCACACTACAACACGATTCTCACCACGGAGCGCTGCAACAGTTTCTGCCTGATGTGTTCGCAGCCACCCAAACCAGCGGACGACTCATACCGCGTTGCCATGATTCTGCGCCTGCTCGAGCTCATCGACCTAGAGGCGATCGAATTGATCATCAGCGGCGGTGAACCAACGCTCCTGGGCGGACGCTTTCTGGATATCATCGAGAAAGCCAGGGTGACCCTGCCAAGGACAGCCCTGCACGTTTTGACGAACGGTCGGCACTTCAAGAGCAAAGACTTTGCACGTCGCCTCGCGGATATCGATCACCATGATTTGATGCTGGGCATTCCGCTCTACTCCGACATTCCCGAACTGCACGACTACGTCGTCCAAGCGTCCAATGCGTTTGATGAGACGCTCGAAGGGTTCTACAACCTGGCGGCGACAGGAGTGCGGCTGGAGCTACGTGTTGTTTTGCATAAACAAACCTGCGAACGCCTACCCCGACTGGCTGAGTTCGTGACCCGGAATCTCCCTTTCGTCGAGCACGTCGCACTCATGGGGCTCGAGATGTTCGGGTTCACTCCGCGTAATCTGGACGTGCTGTGGATCGACCCTGCAGACTACGCGCCGCAACTCGAAGAGGCCACTTTGACGTTGGCCACGAGAGGAATGAACGTTTCGATCTACAATCATCAGCTCTGCACGATTCCGCGATCGCTCTGGCCGTACGCACGAAAGTCCATATCTGACTGGAAGAATGTGTACCTGGACGTCTGCGCTTCGTGTGGAGTGAAGGACTTCTGCGGTGGATTCTTCCAGTCTGCGACCAAGAAGCACAGCGCTCACATAGCGCCCTGTGCGGCGTTAACAGGCAGGGCACTTAACTACATGCGCAAGCTCCACAGCCTGGATTCCGCTGCGACGCGGGTGAACTAATGCTGCGTGTCGAAGGGTTGGGCTCGTTTGTGGACCGCACTGCAGAAGATACCCTCCCCCAAAGACGTATCGCGGGCGTATCGATTTCAGTGGCCCACCAGGGGATGCTCCTATATGCGGATGGTCATGGTTACGCGAACCTCATAGAGGGTACGAAGGCAACAGCGTCAACGGTGTACAGTCTAGGGTCGATGACAAAGCAGTTCACGGCGGTTGCGGTGCTGCAGCTCGTCGAGCGAGGACGCATTGCGTTGGATGCTTCGATCGGCTCGGCGCTCCCACTAAAGAAACCGTCGAGATCTGCGGTCCCGATCCGCCATTTGTTGTCGCACACAGCCGGCATTCGTGCCGACGTGGAGCTGGCGATGCTTGCCGATTCGCGTGGCCCCAATGCCATGTCTCGAGATGCAGCTTTGTCGCTGTTCACTGACGATGTATTCGATGCGGGGCCGGGTGAGGTGTGGCGGTACAGCAACTTTGGGTACTACCTGTTGGGGCTGTTGATTGAAGAAATCGCCGGAATGAGCTACTCGGACTATCTCAAGACAGAGATTCTCCACCCGGCTGGCCTGACCAACACGACGTGCGGCGCCGAGTCAGTTCCCATGGGATTGCTCGCCCAGGGCTACGCCGAGCGGCAGGGTGAATTCGCTTCGGTCGATACGCCGGCGACCAGCCAGACGTTCTCTTCCGGCGCGCTCTTTTCAAACGTGCTGGACCTTCAAATGTGGCGGGCTGCCATCGAAGATGGGCGGCTGATCCAGACCAGCACGTATCGACAAATGACCAGTCCAGCTGTTCTACTGAACGGCGAGGCAACCAGCTATGGGCTCGGACTCTTCCTTGGGGCTTGCGGGCCATTTCGTGAGATCGGCCATGACGGCACTAGCGGCGGATTCTCTGGGCAGGCTGCGTACTACCCAGATGTAGACCTGTCCGTTGTTGTGTTAATGAATTCCGAACGACACGAAGCAGAGCGGCTCGAGAAGATGATCAGTCGGCGTGTGTTAGGCGTCTCGGAGCCCACGGCCCAGAATCAGAAGATGATTGTCTCGGAAGGTGAGCTAGTTAAGTATACAGGCATCTATCTACATAAGGGTCTTGAACTGCCTGTTGAGACACAGGAGTCCGGTCTTGTTATCGTCATTCCAAACAGACGAATTCTGCCCCTGACGTATCAGGGCAATAACATGTTTGTGGAAGCTGACGATCCATCCATCCAAATTGAATTCATGGTCCAGTCGGCACGCGCAGACGGCTTTGTCGTGTCGAGGGAAGGTAAGACGATTGCGAATGCCCGCCGCTTATCAGGCAGTTGAACCTGGCCTCACCTGCCTAATACTGAAAGAATTGCGCTAGCCCGATACGCGTCTGGCGTGGTGATGAATAGAGCGGAACCTGAACCGTCCTTAGTCAGCGCAAGCAGATTACGATCATAATCGAGCTGAACATGGAGCAACTTCTTTAGGGGAATGGACGTCGTCCCATCATGGATCAGCAGGAGTCGTTTGTCGGTGATGAGCAAGGCCCCTTCCTTCTCAATTACCGGGGCGCGGACCTTGTATCGCTGACCGGCGCTCTGAAAGGACCGCACCGTTTTGATTTTTAGCAGCCGCGCGTCGCCTTCGTAATAACAGACCTCACCCTCGGGAAGCGAGACACTTGGCTTAATCGGTTCAAGGGCTCCGCTGAGAATAGACCTTATCTGTTTGAGATGCACGACGAATCCAAGCTCCGGAAGAACTGCGTGCTCGTCGATCTCCAGTTCTTCTCTGATGTGTCGTAGCGCGTCCTCCTCTTCCTCGGTGAGTTCATGATCAGCGACGCATTCTAGGTAAACTCTTCGAAAAACATTCAAGTGCGATTCGTGCAAGAACTCTTCCGTCAAGCTGCACAATTGGCTTATCTGACGAAGGAGGGTTTTTTCTTCATCGGAAACCCGACCGTCCGTCACGATCGTTTCGAGGGCATTCAGGTAAGAGGTCTTCCCATAGTATTCCCGATCGGAGTCTGTGACGCGCGGATCGCTAATTGCAGATCGGAGCTCAGCCATCTCTGTCGGGGACAGTTCTCTGGTGGTTGAGAATCTCTCAGCGAGCCGCGTGCCGAGTGCTGCACCTCGACGATTCTTCCTCCAGGCATGAATCATTGGGGCAGGCCAGAGGGAGAGCAGAGCGGCGAGTACCACAGTTGCGATTGTGCGAACTTGGGGACTAAGAAGGGCTTGATTGCGCAGTATTGCACCGCCAATCACGGCGAGAGTTGGCAAAAGAAGATAAACGGCTATGCTAAGTGTCTTTCGCCGCAGTGTTGATTCCAGAGTGGGGAGGGATGAGGACGGGATACTCGCGAGAGGGTAAGTGACATTGGCATCCCCGCTAATCGTAAACGGATCCTCCGGTTCTGATACACCAGCCTCCGATAGTCTATTGGCACTCGGATTTGAAGCACTGCCGAGCGATTGTCGGAAATACAGACCACCACGCCCCGCGTGCACGTAACCACGCCCGGTCGACGTAATACCAATACGCGCTCCGGGAACACCAACGGACAGTCCCAGTCCGCTCTTGGAGAGATTCAGACGCAGAGGTCCTGCACTGAAACTCTTGCGAAGGTAGAAGCCCACGGGTGAAGTGCCTCAGTAGTACAAGAAAACAGGGCGACAAGTGTTTCCGAGTTGCTGTGCCAATTCGGAGCCTAGCTCAAAATCGCAGCCGTCGACACTCACCTATTGCACGCACACCCCGGCCCGACGTTGCACGTCGCTGTTGCCGCGATACATGTGTCGCCGCACGCCTTCCCAGTCGAGCAGACCTTACAGCAACCCGGTCCTGTTCCATTTCCACAAGCTGCGGTGAGTGGTGGACCACTTGCGGCCCCGAGCGCGAACAGAAGCGATCCGATAAGACGCAGTTTCTTCCAAAGCATGGTCGCGTTCCTCCCAAACGAAACCTGCGTTAGCGCGCTGCCCGACGCTCGCCGACGTGCGCCTGGAGCCGTGACGCGCAGTTGCGCAATCTCTCTGGTCAAGAGTTCCCATTAAAACGCCTAAGCCTCCGTTCTCCGATCCAAGACAAAGACCGAACCCTGTTGGGTCTTTGCATGTCCCAACATCTCAATTGCCAGTTCCGCAATCTGCGAAAAGTGCTCGTAGCGCCGGTGCTGATTCGTTACGACGCCCATAGATGCTCTGATGTTTGGCATACTTAAACCACCCGTAATGGTTTTAGTAGGGCGATGGAAATGCAAGTCGAAAGACTCTAGGATTTGACTACACACTTCTCCAATCTTAGCGGCGGGAAGGATCAGGATGAACCGCACCTTCCCAACCCGGGCAACAAACCCTTCTACAGAGGGATCTAGAACTAGCTGGTCTACGATCGCACTCAGTACCGCAACCACGTCCTCTGTGGTTCCACCGAATTTCTTGACGTGCTCCTCGTGGCGATCAATGTCGAGAAAACAGACGGCGAACCATTGTCCATCAAGGAGGCGAATCCGACACTGGTGGTGAATGTCAAAGTAGGTTTGTTCAGCTGGAGTGTGCGGCTCGGTGCCTTCCCTCCAGCGGTCGTCAAGGAATCCGGGAGCCACTTCGCGACACCACGCCTCCCACTTGCCGTATAACTCATCGAGGAACTCGCCGTAGGTTAGCGACCGCGCATCATGGCACCATGCTTCAAAGACATCAGTCATTGTCTGGCCTCGCGGGCCGACTCACACGCCGAACCAAATCCCGGTGTCTACCGAGACCTGTCGCGCGCGGGCTCGAGCATACAACCAACTTGATCACTTGAAGCGTTGCCTGCCACCATTAGGTCAAGCTGGGGACAAGCGTCTAGGCTCCTTCTCTCTTCTCCCCTATCCGTTAAGTCGTCGAGGTGGCAGCAGCGCACTGGCTCGTACAGGACGCCCGTCGTGAATCCCTCCAAGACACTTCGGAGCTCGGCGACCCTACTGGCATCACTCTGAAAAGCGAAACTACCTCTAACCGACGGGGGCAGCCACTACGCTGGCTCCTCGTCTTCGGCAAGCGCGACAAGTCGGTTCTTGGTGCAGATTCATGTTCGTGACACACCGCACCTCTAACTCCGGTCTTGTCGGGGGTATCCTCTGGCTGCTCGCCAGCCCTCTTCCCGCCCAGCAACTCGAAATTCACTTCCTCAACGTCGGCCAAGGCGACGCCGCCATTATTCAGGAAGGCGGCCACACCGCCATCATCGATGCCGGCACAGGAGCCGGCATCGGCGCATACCTCCAGAGGTTTCACGTCGACACGATCGACCTCGTCGTCGCGAGTCACCCGCACGCCGACCACATCGGCGGCATGCCGGCGCTGCTCCAATCAACCGTTGTCCGCTTCTACCTCGACAACGGCGTGCCGTACACGACCGGGGTCTATCGTCAGACAATGACCGCGGTCCGCGCGAGCGGCGCGCAATACCTGAACGCCACGAAACGGACGATCACCCTCGGCGCCGCTCTGCTCCACGTCCTCGCGCCACCCGCGGATAATGAAATCAACAACGGCTCCGTCGGCATCCTGATCGAATACGGCCAGTTCCACGCGCTGTTCACGGGCGACTCTGAGCTCAAGGAGTTGAGCTACTGGCTCGGATCCGAGACCATCCCGCGCGTAAACGTGCTCAAGGTTGCCCACCACGGGAGCCCGAACGGCACGAGCCCGGAATGGATCGCCGCTACGAGGCCGCAGGTCGCCGTCATCTCGGTCGGGGCAGGGAATTCCTACGGCCATCCCTCAGCTGCCGTGATCACAGAATGGCAGAGCGCCGGAGCGCGGGTCTATCGCACCGATGAGGATGGCAGCGTGCTCGTCGTCGCCAACGACGACGGCAGCTTTGTCGTCACGACCGATCGCTCCACGTCGAGCGGCGTCGTACAATTCCAACCGTTCGTCCAGGACTCGGGTCCCTCCCCCGCGGTCACGCCCGCGGAAGCCCCACCCCGAGCGTGCTGCCGGATCTGCACCACAGGAAAAGCGTGCGGCAACTCCTGCATCGCGAAGGACCGGCAGTGCCATCAACCGGTCGGCTGCGCCTGCAACGCCAAGCCGTGAAATACGCCTTCTACGCCGTCGACCGCTTCGAGCGCAACGTCGCGGTTCTCGTGAGCGACACCGGCGAGACAATCGACCTGCCGCGGGCCGAGCTGCCCAAAGGCATAGGTGAAGGCTCGGTGCTACGGGTGCCCCTTGGAGCGCAGAACCAGCCGGATTGGTCGAGCGCGGCGATCGATAAGAAGGAAGAGGAGCGGCGTCTCAAAGAGGCGAAGGACCTGCTCGATGAGATGAAACGCAGCGACCCCGGAGGGGATATTACGCTCTAGGAAGCACCCAGGAGACTGTCACACCCCTCCGCCAGTCTTCGCTCATGGATCTCGGCCCAGTCATCCGCATCATCGAAAACATCCCCGCCGCCCTCCCCGTTGAGCGGCAGCCCAACGCGGCCGCGCCGAAGGAACCAGCACCCACCAGGATCGAGGAGCCCGTGCCGGCGTGACCTCCGCCGTCGGTGCTGTCGCCGTCACCCGTGCAGGCTGATCTGAAATCCAGCGTGTCCCGGTTAGTGTGATCCGTCGGCTGAAGCCGGTCCTTCAGGATACGGACAACGAACCCAGCGGGAACTGCACCCATGTCACCAGCACCTGTGGAGGCTGATTTTAGGGCGGCGACACGACGCGTACCGGCAACACCGCAGCGATCCGGCTGAAGTCGTCCTGGTCATACGTCATCACGGCGGCGTCATACGCCCACGCCGTCGCGGCCAGGAGCACGTCATTGCGCAACACGCGGAGCCGCGCCGGCCCAAACAGACTCCGCCGGGCCAACACGCTGAGCACTTGGCCCGCGAGGATCCAGGCCGTGGCTGGTGGATTCACCAGGCGCCGCTGTCGCTGCGCTGTGTGAAGCAGTCGCTCGCAGTCCGCACGCTCGGCCGCCAACTGGGCGCCGGCCCACAATTCCTGCAGCGCGATGGTGGAGACCAGCAGCTTCGCATGTCCGTCGCGCCCGAGCTGGAACGAGACAGGCGTTTCAGTCAGCCAGTCGATCCAAACGGTTGTGTCGGGTATGACCCTCACCGCGGGCGGTGCCGGCGACGCGGCGGCGGCCGCCGAGTGAGAGGAGAGCGAAACGTCTTCCAGCTCGGCGACGCTTCCCGGAACAGCTGCATCAAGTCCCGCTCGAAGACAATGTCGTCCAGGAGCCGGTCGATGACCTCCGTCTCGGTCTCGAGCTTGAGATACTCGCGCGCCTGCCGCAGCTTCGCGGCATCAATATTGAGCGTCTTGCGCACCTTCCGTCCCATCACACACCCCGCCATAATCGTGTACGCACAATATGCATACGGTATCCGTATGGCGCGACTCGGATCACTAAAACGCGGGCGGTGTCGCACCGGCGCCGTATCGTCGTGGCAATGACAAAAACCGAGCGCTGGCTCAACCTCCTCGCCTTCCTCCTCGACCGCCACTACCCGGCCTCGCGCGAGGAGATTCTGAGCCAGGTCTCAGACTACAAAGAGGACTGGGTCGGCGGCGACGCGCGCGCGCGCGAGACGGTCCGCCGCAAGTTCGAACGCGACAAGAAGGAGCTGAAGGACCTCGGCGTCACGCTCGAGCCGCTGAAAGAGAAGATCCTCGCGGATCACGCAGATCAGGAAGTCGAAGCCTACCAGCTCAAGCCTCGCGATTTCTATCTACCCTATCTCAGCGTTCCCCCTCTCCGGGAACGGAGAGGGGGTCAGGGGGTGAGGACGGGGGTGAGGCCCTATTTCTTGAACGAGGTCGCGCTCTCATCAGATGATCTCCCCGTTCTCCGTCGCGCCGCCGAGCGCATCGCCGCGCTCACCGATACGCCCCTCGGCACCGCTGCACGCTCGGCGATCCGCAAGCTGTCGTTCGATCTTCCGGAGCTGAACGTCGGTTCCGAAGAGCGAGCCTTCACGGCACCCGCCGAGGTCGACGCCCAGTTCGCGATTCTGCGACAGGCGGTCGAATCGCGGCGGGCGGTCCGCTGCCGCTACTACTCGATTCGACGCGACGTAGAGGGCGAGCGGGTGATCGAGCCGTACGGACTGATGCTGTCGTGGGGACATTGGTACTGCGTCGCCCGTCTCGCGCCCTGGCCCCCTCTCCGCACGCGGAGAGGGGGACGATCGAGTGCGGGTGTTCCGGCTCGATCGCATGAAGGACGTCCATATAGTAGAAGGGGAGCAGGGCGAGTTCACCGTGCCCAAGGGCTTCAAGATCGCGAGCTACCTGAACCGCGCCCCGTGGGAGCTGTCCGACGAGAAGCCGGTCACGGCGCGCGTGCGCATCAACTTCCCGCAGTCGCGCTGGGTCATCGGCGAGCGGCTCGGCAAGGTCGTCAAAGCGGTGACCGACGACGCCGGCAGCGAGTTCGAATTCGAGGTCCGCGCCGTCGATGCCTTCGTGCGCTGGCTGCTCCCGCTCGGCAAGCAGGTCGAAGTCCTTTCGCCAACCGTCGATCAAGAAACAGCTCGACGAAGCTCGCGCGGCACCGGGCTCTGCACGCGCACACGCACCACGCCCACGCACCTAGATGTCAGACACCGCCGTCACCCAGGCCCCTCGACTCATCGAGCTGATCGCGTGGCTGTCACAGAGCGACAACGGGGGGGGCACGACGATTTCGTATAAGGCAGCGGCGAAGAAACTGGGCGTGACCGAGAAGCAGCTGCGCGACGATCTCGACGTGCTGCTCGAGCTGTCATCCGACCACAAGGACTGGCTCGGCAGCCTGCGCGTCGCGCTCGTGGCGGACGGATTCACGGTGATCAGCCGCGGCGCATTCCGCCGGCCAATTCAATTCACCGCTGAGGAAGGTCTCGCGCTGCTGCTCGGACTCGGCGCGGTGCGCGGCGGCAGCAGCGTCGCGGCCAAGTTCGCGAACGGACAGCGCGGCCGGCGCTCCCGAGGCGATCGAGTCGGCCTATGCGATCGGAACGGCGCCGAGCGCCGAGCTGGACGGCGTGCTCGCGGTGGCGCGGACGGCGCGCGATGAGAAACGCAAGCTCGAGCTGTTGTACTGTGGATCGGATGGCGAGCCTTCGCGCCGCATCGTGCACGTGCATCAGATCGTCGAGAGCGCCGGGCGCTGGTACGTCATCGCGTGGTGCGAGAAAGATGCAGGATTTCCGGCGGTTTCGGGCAGAGCGGATCCTCGAGGCTCGGCTGCTCTCGCAGGACTTCCGTCCGCAGGTGCTGTTCAAGCCGATCAAGGACCCTAAGGAGCTGCTGAGCGCGGACGGGACGGTGCCGGCGGAGGTCGCGTTCAGCAAGAAGATCGCGCGCTGGCTAAAGGAGAAGTATCCGAACGGGCGCGAGCAGCGCGATGGGCGCTACGTCGTCACGTTCCAGGTGGCGGATCCGGCGTGGTTCGTGCGTGAGGTGTTGCAGTACGGGGCTGAGGCTGAGGTGTTGGGGCCGGAGGGGTTGAGAGAAGCGGTGAAGCGGATGGTGGAGTCCGTCGGCTGAAGCCGCGGCTCGGCCACTACGCGAGCCCTTAAGGGCTCACGCCTTTGCCGAGCTGGCGCTTCAGCGCACGGACACCAATGTCACACACGTCGGATAGACTCCTTCCATGTCCGAGGACCCAATCCGCTACCTACGCCGGACCGCCGCCCCCTCCACAGCAACCGCTGCTCGAAGCCCTGCTCGTCGATCGCGATCGGATGATTCGGATGCTCCGCATCGCGCTGGCGGAGCTGCACAGTCGGCGGCTCACGACACCACAGTGTACCGGTTACGCAGATTTCCCGGAGGTGCTCCGATACTGGGAAGAAGTATTCGGCTGGATCAAGCAACAGAATGCGGCGGACATCGTGCTTATGAGGCGCCGAACGTTCTAAACACGAAAGCCGGAGAGCTCCTTGGCGGAATCTTCACGATCCCCTTAAGCGCGCCCGGTTAGCCTCGCGTCAGACCGAACGAGGAGTCTCTATGCGCAGCTATGCGATCACGGCGGCACTCCTGTTCGCCGCCGCTCCCCTTGCCGGCCAAGGCCGCGAGATTGTCGTGTCACTGTACGGCGGCGGTGCCGATCACCTCGCCGACCTCCAGGAGTCACCGCCCGCGTGGTTCATGCCCGGCTACGCCCTCGGCGGTAGCGTCGGCGTCCCGCTCAACCAAAAATTCAGCATTCACGGCGATTTCACATACACGCGCAATCCCGTCGAGGGCAGCGGCGCCATGGTAGGCGGCGACGTGAACCGCTTCTTCTACGGCGTCCACGTCGAATACCGCTATCCCATGGGGAAGTGGAACCCGTTCATCTTTGGCGGACTTGGCGCCGTCTCGATCGATCAACTGAACCCGGAGGCCTTTGACCCGACCACCCGTCCCGCCGCGATGTTCGGTGGAGGCCTGTTCTACCAGATTCCGGACTCGCGCCTCGAGATACTGGGTGAAATAAAGGGCCTGACCTACAACTGGAACATGGCGGGCTTCAATCGCAACCAACTGGACGTGACCTACGTCGCCGGGCTGGCCTATCGCTTCGGCCTCTAGTCGCTGCTTCATCCTGCTCGGCGTGCTCTCCGCCGCATGCAGCAGCGACAACGGTCTCGGCCCGCCTCCACCCGCGGGCTTCGATGCGACGGGCGACTGGAGCTTCACCGACGACGTCAGCGAAAGCTCCCTGCACATCAGATGCACGAGCACCGGCATTTTCTCAATAACCGTCACCGGCACCACGGTCACCGGCTCCGGGTACGGCGAGGGCACCTGCACTGGACCAGGCGGCTCCGTCACCGATAGCAGCACCGTGTCGCTCAGCGGGACCCTGAACGGCCAGACCATCCATTTCACCGACGACAACGGTTGTACGTACGACGGCACGCTGTACGACGCCGGCTCGCAGACAAAATCGTCCGGATCGGAGAGTTGTCTGGTCGATGACGGCTCCGGCCACATCTACACGCTGCACGGCAGCTGGTCGGCGGTCTATGTCATCGATCGGACTCCTCCAGGGGTGGGCGGGAGCCGTGCCGGGCCCTTTGGTGATACCGTCCTCGTCGTCAGCGACTCACTGTCCATTGCGATTCATGCGACGGACAACAAGAAGCTGGCGTGGGTCGGCTACACACTGGGCGCGCCGGTCGTCAAACGAGACTCGGTCGCGGTGACCGGCACGAGTGCCGACGTGACCCTGCGGACCGAGATCCCGCTCATCACCGCCGGCCAGATGGCGGTGAACGTGTTCGCGCGCGATTCAGCGGGGTACGTCCGCGATTTCACGCTCGACCCGATCTCGGTGGTGAGCGGCACCCGGCGAGCGATGCATGTGCTCACGCTCCCCGCGCCGGTGTACGAGGTGGCGATGGATACGAAGCGCGGCCTCGCCTATCTGAGCTACGTGGGCCGGCACGAGATCGGCGTCATCAATCTCACCACCGGCACATTCGCGCCATCGATCAGCACGACGTTCTGGCCGCGCAAACTCGACCTCAGTGCCGGCGGCGATTCGCTGATCGTCTCGATCGACAGCCAGCCCGCGCTCGCGATCATGAGGCTGACTACGCAGCCGCCCACCACGGCCGTCGTGCGTGTGGATTCGAATTACGTCGGCGGCGCCTGGCAGGTGGCGGACAATGTGCGGGCGATGGGGAACGGCAAGCTGCTCGTTACCCTGAAGTTCCGCGACGCGTATAGCTGTTGCTCCGCTCGGATCGTCGACTACGATCTCGCAACCGGGCTCTCGCGCCAGCGCCTCATGTCCGACGAGCGCCAATGGCTGGCGCGCTCCTGGGATCGCACGGTGCTTGCCACGGCGACGGGATCGTCGACGCCGGTGGCGGCGCAGCTCTACACCGCCGCGACCGATACCTTCACAGACCGGCAACTCATCACGCTCCCGGCCTGGCTGTACGCCGCCTCCGCGGACTCGACGGGCAGCCGCTATCTCTTTGTGAACGCGTTGTTCGATGGAGCGCTGAGCTCGCTCGGTTCCTTTACCGACGCGGATTACCAGCAGGGAGGCGGGACGGTGCTGTCACCCAACGGCAGCACGGCATACCTCGGCACCTGGACCGGATTCTCGATCGTGCGCACGTCGGACGGCGTGGTGCTCGAGCGCTCGCGCCTGCCGTTCTGGCCCTACCAGCTGGCGATCAGCGCGGATGGGAAAACATTGATTGCGGTTGGTGGAACGCCGACCTATTTCGACCCGCCGAACAATCAGGTGGCGATTATTTCGGTGCAGTGAGCTCCTCTAAGTGTGGGATGCGGGGATGATGGGTCGGGGAGCCCGGGCAAAAAAAACCGGGGGCGGCCTGCCGCCCCCGATGTCCTGCTGTGCGTACTACTGCTTCACTCGACTAGTTCTTCGATGCAATCTTGTGGAACGTCGAGTTCTTCACTTCGTACGTCTCGACACGAGGCGTCCCGTCGATGACGGTCGCCAGGCTCGCCACGACGCCAGGATACGCATCGCGCGCAAACGATTCCGAATTCTCGCGGTTCTCCCACAAGGTTATGGCAAGCGCATCCGTGCCGTTCGGAGCCACGAATGTGATCTCGTCCTTAAAGCCGTTCTGTTTGCGCAGCACCGGCAGGACGTTTGACTCCAGCATCCGACTAAACTCGGACTGCGAATTGGCCTTCAGGTTCAGCGACACATTACGAGCATACATTTGACAATCTCCTCTGCAGACAACTGCTCTGCAACTGCAACAGCACTTTTCACTGCGAACACGACTCAACGGGAGCAACCTAGCTGAATGTACTACATTTGTCAAGTCACCATACGACATATGAGTCATAATTCACTTGATTAGTTAACTCCCATCTTGGCGAAGATGAGAGAGTTACCCGTCGGCTGAAGCCGCGTGCGCGTGCGCTAAACACGACTATTATCCCTCATATGACCGCACACGAGTACCTCGCCCGGCGCCTGGATGGGGCGCGCGACCTCTACCTCCTGGCCCTGGCCGTCGGCGAGCGCGGCAGCGGCCCCGGTCCCTTGGGCCCCATGATCCAGGAAGCCCGAATCCACTTCGAGAACGTGCTTGCGGAAGCGCGCATGGCGGGTCTCGACACAACCGACATCAGCACCATGCTGGCGAAACCCAGCAAGGAGCTCGCCGGCAACATCCGGCCGGAAATATGGGATCGCCTTGGGGAGCTGGTTGCGGAGCGCGGCCGCACGAAACGCCGCGGGTGAGAAACGCAGCGAGGCTCCACTCGTAGGACGAGACACCATGACCGCGTCGATCAGCCCCGAATTCCTCGTCCTGCAGGAGCTGCTTGCCGGCCGCTATTCGATCGAGCGCGAGCTTGGCCGAGGCGGTATGGGGATCGTGCTGCTCGCCCGGGATGTGGCGCTCGACCGCCCGGTCGCGATCAAGCTGCTCCCGCCGCACCTCGCGTCGCGCCCCGACGAACGGGACCGCTTCCTGCAAGAGGCGCGCACCGCCGCCGGCCTCGCGCATCCCAATATCGTGCCGATTCACCTCGTCGAGGCACACGGCGACCTCGTGTTCTTCGTGATGGGCTTCGTGGACGGCGAGACGCTGCGCGATCGGGTGGAGCGAGCCGGCCCGCTCCCGCCGCGCCTGGCGACGAAGCTGCTGCAGGAAGTGGCGTGGGCGCTGGGCGCCGCGCATCAGCGCGGCGTGATTCACCGCGACGTGAAGCCCGACAACATCATGATCGAGCGCGCGACCGAGCGCGCGGTCGTCACCGACTTCGGAATCGCGCTCGGCAGACGCGCGGGGGCGGGGGCCGAACAAAGCACGGACGGCTCAGTCACCGGGACGGCGCGCTACATGAGCCCCGAGCAGGCGTGCGGCGAGCCGGTGGACGCGCGCAGCGACCTCTACTCCCTGGGCGCGACGTTCTTCTACGCCCTCACGGGCCGGGCACCATTCGAGGCTGCCAACGTGCCCGCGATCCTGACGAAACACGTCTACGAGATCGCGCCCCAGGTTCACGCGCTCCGGCCCGAGGTGCCCGCCAAACTCTCAGCCGTAATCGAGCGCCTGCTCCGCAAAGCGCCGCCGGAGCGGTTTCAGACGGCGGACGATCTCGCGCGGGTCGCGGGCGAGCTCGTGGGCCGGGACTTCCGCGCCCCGCCGCTGGTCCGAGCCTTCATGCGGAACGCGCAGGTCTCGACCATGGTGCTGCTGTCGCTGGCGGTCGCGGGGCAGGGGGCGGGAATAATCGGGGCGATCCTCATCATCCAACTGGTCATCGTGGCCCGCCGGCTCTTGAAGGAAGGCTTCGCGTTCGACGACATCCGGGCGGCCTTGCTCGGCGAACGGCAAGTGCAGCAGGAGGAGGCGGAAGTCACCAAGCAGCGCAGCTGGTTCCGGAAGCTGGACTCGTTGTGGTACCGGATTTGGGCCGGAAAAGTCGGACGCGCATTCTTCCGGCTGGCGGGGATCGGCCTCACGGCAACCGCACGCCCGGCCCTGCCCTCGGTCGATCGGACCGAACTCGTGCTGGGACGCTCGGCGCTCTCCGCCTATAAGGCGCTGCCGGACGCGGAGCGGCGCCAGGCGCGAGACCTCCCGGCCGTTGTGGAGCGATTGGAGACCGGCGCAGAGGCACTGCGGGCACGGGGCGACACGGGCGAATCGCTCACCGAAGCTGTGGCCGCGCTCGAGCACCTGCGCCTCGCCCTCGTGAAGCAGCAGTCCGGCGTGGGGTCGCCCTCCGATCTTACGCTCGCTCTCGAGCGCGCCAAGGAGATCGGGGACCACGTCGACCGCCGGCTTGCGGCGGCGGCGGAGGTGCAAGCGCTGCTCGGGGAAGTCAGGCAGTAGCCAGCAAACCGTTCCCAGAAGACGCACAGACGCCACAGGCGCAACAGCGGTCTTCAGTGCACCGTTGATAGGAAATCAAAACCCTCCAGGGCACGGACACGGCAATCCCATCACCCCTGTAACGCGCTAGGCGGTCGCCTGGTGATCCTTCGGCGGGCGACGGTTCGAAGCCTCGCGACGCTGGATGCGTTTCGCAATCGCGTAGAGAATGAGGATGTAGACAGTCATCAACCCGAGAACAACGAATCGAAACATCGCAATCCCCCTAGCGCTCGATTTCAACCCGTATTCCGAGCCATAAACACAATCCACTCACGAGCAGTATCCCAATGACGTACATCACCTGCACAGTGAAATCTAGCGCTTCCTTCCCACGCGATGACAGGTCCAGAAGGCCAAACACAAAAACGAGTACTGCCGCTTCGCGTAAGAACTCCCCGAACATTTCCAGCTTCGATTTTCTCTCGGAGGCCATAATGCGACGGTGGGTTGAGACAGCGACGTCGACTTAACCGCGCGAACGCGTCACGGAGTATTTCAGCTCAGGCGCGTGCGTTTTTTGGGTTATGCTCGCGTTTTCGGGCTTCCTATACTAGGCGGGTACTGCCTTTCGGAGCCTCCACACGAACCGCACTCAGGTAATCCGCAACGTCGCGCTAGCTACCGGCAGAACGTGCATTGCGTGCGGCCGTGCTGCTACTGGTAGAGTGGGCAATTATCCGGTATGTGCCCGCCATCGAATGACGGTGAAGACCCGCGATCCCAACTGGAAATGGAAAAACAACGTTCGAACGCGTCATGCGCGACGCATGCACGCGCGGGCATGCGCATGGTGTGGACGACGTCGTGGACTCACTCGACATCATGATTGGTCAAAAGGCAGCTGGGGACATCCGCCGAGACCGGTCGTGTTGTGCCGCCGGTGTCATCGGATCGCGGACTCGGGATCTGCTTGGAAGGTCTGGCGGTGGCGACTCAAGCTAGCCACTCGCCCCTTGAGACCACTGCTGGGTCTGCTGCGCCTGTGCGTCTCCTAAGAACGGTGTGCTGCTCGACTCCTCCCTACAGCGTCAGATATACAATCTTGACGAAGTCGTCGCCCTTGTATCTCCCCCCGGCCCAGTCGCCATCCAGATCGGTGAACGGCTTGGCGGCGATGGATTCCTCCAGTGATTTCCCGGACGCCTTGAGCCTCCGTACCCGGTCCGCTGCCGTGGAGAGCATGTCGCGATACTTCACGAGGTCGGCCCTGGTGGCGAGTCGGCCGTGGCCCGGAACGATCTTGGTGTCCGAGTCGGCCATGCTCAGCAGGCGGCCCGCCGCCGCGATCATCCCGTCGACCTTGCCGCCGGTCCCGCCGTCGATGAGGGGGTACCTGCCGTTGAAAAACACGTCGCCCGCGTGCAGCAGGTTGGCGTGCTCGAACCGCAGGATCACGTCGGTGTCGGTGTGCGCCGGCGGCACGTGTGAGACCTCGATCCGCTCGCCGTTTGCCTCGAGCTTGTAACCGTCCTTGAACACGCGCTGGGGCAGGGCGTTCTTTGGTGAGGGCGGGATGTCGAGCTCGAGTATCGCCATGCGCTGCGGGTGGGACATCCGCCGCTTGGTGTTCTCGTGGGCCACCACCGTCGCACCGCCGGCATGCAGCGGCGCGTTGTTGTCGGTGTGGTCGAAGTGCCAATGCGTATTGATCACGAACTTCACGGGCGCGCCCCCGCCTACTCCTTGGAGCGACTCCTGGAGCTTGGGCCACGCCGGCGCGACGAACGTGTCCACCACGATCAACCCCTCGGCGCCGTGCAGCACCACCACGTTGCCCCCCGGCCCCGAGAGCAGGGTGAGGTTCTCGGAGAGCCGCTGCGTCTGGATCGGGACGGCGCCGATCTGGGCCCGAAACGCCGCCGTGCGGTCCTGAGTCGGCCGCTGCGTCCCGAGCGCAGCGAAGGACGCCAGCTCGCGGGGAATCAGCGCGTCGACCACCGCACCCGCGCCGAGCGCGGCCATCACCCGTAACCACTCGCGTCGCGTCGCGCTCGTCATCGCCCCCGCCGTCCTCTTCCGACTCATCGGCCACCTGCGTGTTCGAGTAGCGGTGCAAATTCCTTCATTTTTTTCTCTCTAGCAAGCAAGCACGCACGTCATCCCGAGCGCCGTTTGGCGCGCAGCGCCAAGGCGCGAGGGACCTGCTTTTGGATCCATCGCCAACTACAAAAGCAGGTCCCTCGCTCCGCGCGCCTACGGCGCGCTTCGCTCGGGATGACATGCGCGCCTCGCTTGAAAAAGAGAAGGAGAGAAAGGAGAGAATCCGTCGGCTAAAGCCGCGGCTCGGCAACTACACGAGCCCTTAAGGGCTCACGCCTCCGCCGAGCCGGCGCTTCAGCGCACGGAAGCACGAAAGCCGGAGAGTGTTCTGATTGCAATGTCTCGACCGACTGCCAGATTCCGGTCCTCATGACGCCGCCCACTCGTCGCCAATTCCTCCAGACCTCCCTCGCCAGCGCAGCAGCGCTCACCGGCCTGCCGCTCCGCCTCATCGATCCTCCAGCACCATTCGGCCCGCTCCCCTCACCCCGCCAACTCGCCTGGCATGCGCTCGAGTTCTACGGTTTCCTTCATTTCACCGTCAACACCTTCACCAACCGCGAATGGGGCGACGGCGACGAATCGCCCGCCATCTTCAATCCGACCGATTTCGACGCCGATCAGATCGTCGAGGCCGCGAAGACCGGCGGGATGAAAGGGCTGATCCTCACCTGCAAGCACCACGACGGCTTCTGCCTCTGGCCATCGCGCTACACCGACCACTCGGTGCAACGCAGTCCCTGGCGGGACGGTCGCGGGGACGTCGTGAAAGACATCTCCGAGGCGTGCGCGCGGCACGGCGTGCGGTTCGGCATTTACCTCTCGCCGTGGGATCGCAATCGCCCGGACTACGGCCGCGCCGAGTATCTCGTGTACTACCGCAATCAGCTGCGCGAGCTGCTGACGGAGTATGGCCCGGTCTTCGAGATCTTCTTCGACGGTGCGAACGGCGGCGACGGCTACTACGGCGGCGCCTACGAGCGGCGCGCAATCGACAACCGCACCTACTACGATTGGCCCACGACGTGGCAGCTGGTGCGCGACCTGCAGCCCGACACCGTGCTCTTCAGCGACGCCGGCCCCGACATCCGCTGGGTGGGCAACGAGAACGGCATCGCAGGCGAGACCTGCTGGGCGACCCAGAACAGCGAGGGTCTCGCCCCCGGCCGCGCCGATCCGGCGCGCTTAACCCTAGGCGATCGGCCCGGCACACACTGGGTGCCGCCTGAGTGCGATGTGTCGATCCGGCCCGGCTGGTTCTATCACAAGCACGAGGACGAGCAGGTGAAAACGCCGCGGCAGCTCGTGGATCTCTATTACTCGTCCGTGGGCCGAGGGGCCTCGTTGCTGCTCAACCTGCCGCCGGACCGCCGCGGCAGGATTCACGAGAACGACGCGCGCTCGCTCGCGGAGTTCCGTCGCATCCTCGACGCGACGTTCGCCACCGATCTCGCCGCCGGCGCTCGCGTCCAGGCGACGAGCACGCGCGGCTCAGATCCGCGGTTTCAACCTGCCAGTGTGCTCGACGGCAAGCGCGACACCTACTGGGCGAGCGAGGATGCGGTGCACACACCCGCGCTCACCCTGGATCTCGGCCGAGAGAAGAGCATCAACGTGGTCCGCCTGCGCGAGTATCTGCCGCTCGGCCAGCGCATCGAGGCGATGGCGCTCGATGCGTGGCAGCACGGCCACTGGGAGGAGTTTGTGCGCGCCACCAGCATCGGCAATTGCCGGCTGATTCGGGGGCCGCGACTCACGACGACGCGGGTGCGGCTGCGGGTGACGCGCGCGCCGGTGTGTCCGGCGGTGGCGGAGGTGGGACTGTTCTTGGAGCCGTGAGCTACCGTCCAGGCCTTTGTCTCTTCTTCAATAAAGCGCCCGGCGATGTCATCCCTTCGCTGCGCTCAGGGCAGGCTCTGAGCGAGCGCGCACGCGCGAGCGAAGGACCTGCTTTCGGGAAGCGCGCA
This sequence comes from uncultured Gemmatimonadales bacterium, assembly GCA_963704805.1. Lineage (GTDB taxonomy): Bacteria > Gemmatimonadota > Gemmatimonadetes > Gemmatimonadales > GWC2-71-9 > 20CM-2-65-7. The sequence continues at coordinate 635,935 of CAVPHS010000001.1, forward strand.
AGCGCGCCTTCGGCGCTCAGGATGACACGCTCGCTCGCTTACGTGAAAAAAGAAGAAGACAAAGCCAAACTGGCTACGCGGAGACCAATACCGCCGCGGGTGCCGGCCCGGCGTCGACGAGCTGCTTCGTGACGGGTTCGACGCGGAAGTTGAGGCCTTCCAGAGTGCGAGAGCCCATCAGAGTCAGGTCGCCCGGCTCACCGAAGACCACGTCATCTCCCGTCCGCTTTCCCGCCACGGTGATCACGACGATGCCGGTCCAGCGCTCGAGCACCGTTCCGTTCGCCTGGCGGAAGCGCCATTGATTGTTGCGCTCCACACCTAACGATTCGAGCACTTCGGTTGGTACCCAACTCAACTCGGCACCCGTGTCGACCAGGACCGACCGGAGTGTGCGCTTAACGCCCGGCCTGGCCGGATTTTCCAAGTCCATGTCAACGCGAAAGGTCCCCATGTCGTTTGGCATAGTAGCTCCTGAAGGCACGCCGAGTAGTACCAGATCAATGCGGGTCGTGTCAATGTGTCGAGGGACTTCCTGCAATCTCCACGCTGTAAACCACTGCTGCGTCTGCTGCGTCTGTGGCGTCTTCTAAAAACGGTGTGCTGATTGCTATGTCTCTCCCGCGCCAGGTCATGCTCCGCCATTCGGGGGTTTTACCGAGACGCAAATGATGGGATGACCCAGCGCGGCCACATGTAACCTCACGGACCCAATGGCCCGGGTCACACCATCATGATCGTCAGATGAAATTCCCAAATGGCGGTTCTGAAACGCTCTCCATACCATGGAACCACTATCGCGGAGGTGGACCATGGTTATGCGTTCCTGGTTCACGTGCTGCGCCCTCACGTCAATCACAGTTCTGTGGCTCGCTGGTTGCGAAAATCCTCAGCACGATGTCACGAATGCCGCGCTTGCCGACTCGACACTCGACGGCGGCGTCGAAGCGCTGGCCGCGTCGAGCCTCGGTGAGCCGTTCGCGGACCTCACGCCCGACGAGCAGGCGCGGTTCGAAGCCGGTCAGGACGAGTTCGAAGACGTCGAGACCGTTGAGGATGGGCTCGGCCCCGTATTCAACGAGGCGTCGTGCGCCACCTGTCACACCAACCCGGTGGGCGGCACGAACAACCGGCTGGAAACGCGCTTCGGCCGGCTCGTGGCCGGAGTGTTCGATCCGATGACCTTCGCCGGAGGCTCGCTGATCCAGGACCATGCGATTGGCGCGGTCGGTGGCGATCCGCCGACGTACGAGTACCTCGCCGAGGTCGTACCCGCTGACGCGACGATCCGAACGGGCCGCATCACCACGCCGCTCTTTGGCCTCGGCCTCGTCGACGCGGTGCCCGATGAGGTGTTCCTGAAGCTCGCGCGCCTTCAGGCCGCCAGAACGCCCTCCACCGCTGGAACACCGAACATGGTGCTCGAAATCAGCACAGGCCAAATGCGCGTCGGCCGATTCGGCTGGAAGGCACAGGTTCCGACGCTGCATCAGTTCTCGGGTGACGCGTACCTGAACGAGATGGGCATCACGAACCCCGACTTCCCGGCCGAGAGCTGTCCGCAAGGTGAGTGCGCCACACTGGCGTTCAATCCCGCGCCGGACTTGAACGACGACGGCGACGGCGTCGAGGCGTTCACCGATTTCATGACGTTCCTGGCGCCCCCGGCTCAGGGGCCGAGATCCGTCCAGGTGGTAAAAGGGGGCGTGCTGTTCAACAAGGTCGGCTGTGCCGACTGTCACACGCCCTCGCTCACCAGCGGAACCAGCCCTGTCGGGGCGCTGTCGCGCAAGGGGTTCGCCCCGTTCTCGGACTTCCTGCTGCACGACATGGGAAGCCTGGGGGACGGCATCGTCCAGGGCAACGCGACGGGCAGCCAGATGCGCACGGCGCCACTCTGGGGTGTCCGGACGCGCACGGCGCTGTTACACGACGGGCGGGCGGCGACGGTCGAGGCCGCAATCGCCGCGCATGACGGGCAAGGCCGGTCGGCGCGAGACGGGTTCCTCGGGCTCAGCGCTAGCGGCCGCGCGGCGCTGCTCGCATTTGTGAACTCCTTGTAGACTCAAAAAGCAGATCCCGTCGGCTAAAGCCGCGGCTCGGCCACTTCACACGCCCTTAAGGGCGCGTGTCTCGGCCGAGCCGGTGCTTCAGCACACGGAGAATCCGTACGCCCGCTACACCTGCCAGTGGAAGCACTATCCCTGTCCCGAACAGCTCCCACCGGAATCGCGGCGGATCGGTGCGCATGAGCGCGTAGCGGTAATCCACGGTAAACGAGAGCAGCACCAGCACACCGCCAAGGATGGCGAGAGCCCCGGCTGGCCGCGACAGTTGCAGCGCCGGACGAGCGAGGAGCCACAGCGATCCGGCCACGAGGCAGAGACTCACGATGACGGGCGCGATGACAGGGCCGAGCCAGGGGACCGGGATGAGGAACAAGACATCCCATGTGAGGAGCGATGGCGGCCAGCCGATGAAGACCCACAGCCATATATAGTAGAAGAGGTCCCAGATCCCGAACGCGAGCGCGAAGTAGAGGAACGCCTCCCGTAGGTTGCGGGCGGCGATCGCGGCGACCGCCACGATCATCACCAGCGTCGCCGCCTCGCGACCGACCTCGATCGGGACGAGGTGGGCGGGAATCTCGTGCAGCAGAACGGTCAACGGCGCGTCGGGGGGGGGGTGCAGCGCGCGCAAGTACACGACCACGGCGGACTCGACCGCGGCCATCGCGGTCGCGTAGAGCGCGACCCACCAGGCGTTTCTCATGTCTCCACAAGCAGGTCCTTCGCTACGCGCGCGTTCCGCGCGCTCCGCTCAGGATGACAGGCTCGCTCCCTTAACGAGAAAGAAATGAAAAAGATGACGCGCGCTAGAGCCGATACGTCTCTTTCACGAGCTCGTACGCCAGCGCCCGCGCCATGAGACGCGCGTCGCTCGCCTCGATCACGTGCCGCGCCACCAAGCCGCCGAGATAATTGGCATCCATCCGCCGAGCCAGGTCGTGCCGCGCCGGGATGGAGCAGAACGCGCGCGTGTCGTCGTTGAACCCGGCTGTCTTGTAGATCGACGCCGTTTCGGTCGTGCGCTCGCGGAAGCGCCGCATGCCCTCCATGGAATCGTGGAACCACCAGGGCGGTCCGAGGCGCACCGCGGGATAGTGGCCCGCGAGCGGCGCGAGCTCGCGACTGTAGGTCGATTCGTCCAGGGTGAACAACACGAGCGTAAACCGCGGATCGTTGCCGTAGGCGTTGAGCAGCGGGCGCAGGTTGCGCGTGAACTCCGTCGCCACCGGAATGTCGCCGCCCATGTTCGGGCCAAAGCGCTCGAAGACTTTGGTGTTGTGGTCCCGGAACGCGCCGGGATGGATCTGCATTACGAGGCCGTCCGCCAGCGACAGCTTCGCCATTTCCATGAGCAGGTGCGCGGTGAAGCGGCGTTCGTCTTCCGGCGTCGCCTCACCTTTACACGCCCGTTGAAACAGCCGCTCGGCCTCCTCCTCGGGGAGGAGGGCGGTGTACGGCTCGAGCACTGCGTGATCGGTCGCCGTGGCGCCCAGATGCTTGAAGTACGTCCGACGCTCGGCGATCGCGCGCACAAAGCTCGCGTAGATCGCGGACGGCGCCGAGCGCGTCGAGCGCTGCCGGCCACTCGGGCGACGCGATCTTGAACAGCGCGTCCGGACGGAACGTCGGGATCACGCGGCCTTGCCAGCCCGATTTGCGAATCGCGTCATGGTGCGCGAGGCTGTCGGTTGCCGCGTCGGTCGTCGCCAGCACCTCGATGTTGAAGCGCTCGAACAGCGCGCGCGGCCGGAACTCTGGGCTCTTGAGCTTGCGCGACGATCTCGTCGTAAATCCGCGCGGCCGTGTCACCCGACAGCTGCTCGCCGATGCCGAAGACTTCGTACAGCTCGTAGTCGAGCCACGCCCCGGTCGGTGTGCCGCGAAACAGGTGATAATGCTCGGCGAACAGCTGCCACACCTGGCGAGGCTCAGCCTTCAGCAAGGATTCGAGCGGCACGCCATTGGCGTACAGCAGGCGCAGGATGTAGTGGTCGGGCTGAACGATCAGCGACGCCGGCTCCGGGAACGGCGCGTTCTCGGCAAGAATGCGCGGATCCACGTGGCCGTGGGGCGACACGATCGGAAGGCCCCGGGTCTCCTCGTACAGCGCGCGCGCGACGCGGCGGACTGAGGGGTCGGGGTCGAAGAAACGGTCGGGGTTCAGACGGTGGGTGCCCAGCCGGGCGCGTACTCCCGTGACCAGTGAGCCATCGCCGCCTCGTCGCCCAAAATATGGCCGGTTGCGGGATCGACGCGCAGCGCGCGACCCGTCCACTGCGCGATGTTGCCCAGGTGGCAGAGCAGGTTGGTCTTCGCGCCCTCCTCGATCGGCTGCGTGACGGGCGACCCCGTGCGGACACCCTCGACGAAGTTCGCGATGTGCAGCGCCGTGAGCTGATCGTCGCCACTGAATGCGAGTGGATCGTTGCTCGGCTGAGGGGGGGCGACGTTCTGCTTCACGACCTTCTTGTCCATGTCGTACACGGTGTAGCCGTCCTGATCGACGACCATCGTCCCCGTCGTGCCGTGCACGATCGTACCGCGACCGCGGCCTTCGACAGGATAGGGATTGCAGCTCCGTCCCTGCCACGCGATTGCGCGGCCGCCTTCGAACTCGAACGCCGCTTCCTGCGTGTCGGTGAACTCCCAGTCGTCCTCGAAGTGGTAGCGGCCGCCCGCGGAGGTGACGCGCACCGGATGATCCACGCCGAGGGCCCAGCGGGCGACGTCGATTTCGTGTGTGCCGTTGTTGTTGATCTCGCCCGTGCCCCAGCGGCGGAACCAGTGCCAGTTGTAGTGAATCACGTTGTCCTTGTACGGCGTGCGCGGCGCCGGCCCCTGCCACAGCTCGTAATCGAGATCCGCCGGCACCGGCACGGGCTTGCCGCGCCCGATGGACGCGCGGCGGTTCGCGTACCACGCGCGCGCGAAGTACGGGCGGCCGATGATCCCCTCGCGGATCGCCTGCACGGCTTCGATCGCGCGTGGCGAGCTGCGGCGCTGCGTACCCATCTGGACCACGCGCTTCGTCTTGCGCTGCGCGTCCACCAGCAGCTCGCCCTCGCGCGGGTTGTGGCTGCACGGTTTCTCCAGATAGACGTGCTTGCCGGCCGACAGCGCGAGAATCGTGGCGGGCGCGTGCCAGTGATCGGGCGCCGCGATCACGAGCGCGTCGATGGATTTGTCGTCGAGCGTGCGCCGGAAGTCGACGATGCTTTTCACTTGCTTGCCCTGCGCCTCGCTCACGGTCGCGGCGGCCTTGGCCAACACATTGGCGTCCACGTCGCACACCGCGGCGACCTCGGCGTTGGGCGTTTTGGCGAACACTTTGCCGAGCACGGTCCCGCGCTGGTTCAGGCCCATCACGCAGACCACGACTTTCTCGCTAGGCGAGCCTTTGGCGAATAGCGGCGCGCGTGCCGCAATGAGTCCGAACCCAGCGCTGGACACGGTTTTCACGAAGCGACGGCGTTTCATAGTGGCCTCACTTTGATATCACGGAAATAGACTTCGTCCCCGTGGTCCTGCAAGACGATGTGTCCGCGGCGCTTCTCGCCGAACCCGGGGATCGTCTTGTACTTGCTGGCCGCGAGCAGTGAATCCATGCGCGCGGTGCCGAGCTCGAACTGGACGACTTTCTGCCCGTTGAGCCAGTGCTCGCCGTGGGTGCCGCGGAAGACGATGCGTGAGCTGTTCCATTGGCCTACGGGGTGTAGTAGGGGCGCAGCATGCTGCGCCCCTACGTTCGGCGCGATCAGGTCGTACAACGCTGCGGAGCGGTGGCTCGGCAGCTTGCCATCCTCGTGCCGGTCGTCATCGAGAACCTGATACTCGAAGCCGAGCGCGGAGTGCGTCGGCCCGCCTTGCGTGCCCGCGCCCCCCTGGGCCAGCGACATCGCTTCGGAGACGTTGTATTTGACGCCGCTGTTCGCCCCCTGTGTGACTTTCCACTCGAAGCTCAGCTCGAAATCGGCGAACGAATCCACCGTCATGAGGTCGCCACCGACCAGTGGCCGCCCGTCGGCCACGCGCGGCACGTCCCCCGACGCGATCTTCTTGATCGCGCCGTTCACCACGACCCAGTGGGAAGTGGGCACGGTGTCGTAGCCGATGCCGCGCCAACCAGCGAGGGTGCGGCCGTCGAACAGGAGTTGCCAGCCGGCGGCGAGTTCGGCGGACGTGAGGGTGTTGGGATTCTGGACCAGAGCGATGATGAGGAATGTTGTGATCATTAGGGCTCCCACAAAAGCAGGTCCTTCGCGCCTTCGGCGCTCAGGATGACAAGCGCGCTTGCTTCTCTTTTCTTTTTTTTCAAAAACAAGCAACAGCTTGTCATCCTGAGCGGAGCGCGCGGTACGCGCGCGTAGCGAAGGACCTGCTTTTCAGTGACAGGGCTCATGACGTGGCCTCGGAGCTTCCCATCCGCGCCGGTTCAAGTCGCGGCGCCAGCAAGTGAATGATCGTCCAGGCCGTGATGTAGGCAAAGCCGCAGACGGCGAAGATCGACGCGTAGTTGCCTCCGGTGGCGTCGAGAATCCGGCCGGTGAGCCACTGGAACAGCACGCCGCCCATGGCGCCGGCGAAACCGCCGATGCCGGAGACGGACGCCACGGCGCTCGGCGGGAACATGTCGCTCGCGAGCGTATAGACGTTGGCCGACCAGCCCTGGTGCGCGGCGGCCGCGAGGCTGACGATGAGCACCGCCGTCCACAGGCTGCCCGCGCGCGGCGCCAGCGCCGTGGGCACGATCGCGAGAGCCATCAGCAACATCGCCGTCTTGCGGGCGCGGTTCACGGTCCAGCCGCGTTTGAGCAGGCCGCTCGACAGCCAACCCCCGCCGATCGACCCGACATCGGCGATCACATACACCGTAATAAGAGGAAGGGCGACCTGGGCGAGCTTGATGCCGTACGTCGCATCCAGAAACTTCGGGAGCCAGTACAGATAGAACCACCAGACCGGGTCGGCGAGGAACTTGCCGGCGACGATCGCCCAGGTTTGGCGGAAAGAGAGAAGCCGAAGCCATGGCACCCGGGGCGGGGCCCCGAAGTCCTCACCCCCTGGCCCCCTCTCCGTTCCGGAGAGGGGGGACGCAGGGCTGCGGTACAATACGAGCCACAGGAACAGCCAGAGGAAGCCAAGCGAACCGGTGACGACGAACGCCCAGCGCCAGCCCCACGTCAGCGCGATCCACGGAACGACGAGCGGCGTGAGGATCGCGCCGGTGTTGGTGCCGGCGTTGAAGATGCCCGTGGCCAGGGCGCGCTCATCCTTGGGGAACCACTCGCCCACGCTTTTGATGGCGCCGGGGAAGTTGGCCGACTCGCCCAGGCCGAGCAGCGCGCGCGCGGCCGAGAAGGCGGCGGTGGTGCGGGCGAGGGCATGGCCGATCGCCGCCAGGCTCCATACGACAACCGCCGTGGCGAAGCCGCGGCGCACGCCCACGCGGTCGAGCCAGCGCCCGGCGATCAGGAAGCCGAACGCGTACACCAGGGTGAACGAGTAGACCACGGCCGCGTACTGCGACTCCGACCAGCTCAGCTCGCGCTGTAACGTCGGCGCGAGGATGCTGAGCACCTGCCGGTCCATGTAGTTGATCGTGGTGACGAGGAACAGCAGCGCGCAGATCGTCCAGCGGTACGGCGGCCTCACCCCCTGGCCCCCTCTCCCTTCGGGAGAGGGGGGACGCGGGGCGGGGGACGAGTCGAGCGACATGGCGACTCCAAAGCTACTTTCAGAACACGCGATGACTACTCGCAGGGAGTTTCTCGCAACCGCCGCCGCACTCGCCCTTACGTTCCCCCTCTCCGGAACGGAGAGGGGGTCAGGGGGTGAGGACTGGAGCGGGGGTGAGGCTGCCGCTCGGCTTCTCAACGCTTGGTTGCCCGACCTGGCCCTGGTCCGAGATTCTCGACTTCGCGGCCGAGCACCAGTTCGCCTCGATCGAGCTACGCGGGATCCTCGAGAACATGGATCTCACTAAAGTGCCCGAGCTCGCGCCCGATCGTTTGGGCGAGGCGAAACGGCAGCTCGCGGCCCACGGGCTGGTGGTGTCGTGCCTCGGCGCGTCGGCGCAGATGCACGACATGGACCCGGTCAAGCATGCCGCGCAGCTCGACGAGGCGCGCCGCTTCATCGATCTCGCCCAGGCGCTCGGCGCCCCGTACGTGAGGGTATTCGGGAACGAGTACGTGAAGGATGTGCCGCGCGACGAGATGCTCGCGCACATCGCGGGCGCGCTGCACGCGCTCGGCGACTACGCCAAGCCGAAGAACGTCACGGTCGTCATCGAGTCGCACGGCGACTTCACCGACTCGCCGGCGTTGCTCGAGATCCTCCAGAAAGCGGACTCATCCAACGTGGCGCTGCTCTGGGATGCGCATCACACGTTCGTGTCGGGCAAGGAGGAGCCGGAGGACACGGTGCGCCAGCTCGGCCGCTACATCCGGCACGTGCATCTGAAAGACTCGGTCCCCGCCGGCAACGACCGCCGCTACGTGCTCACGGGCACCGGCCAGGTCCCGGTGAAACGACAGATCGAAGCGCTCGTGAAGCTCGGGTACCGCGGCTACTACAATTTCGAGTGGGAGAAGCGCTGGCATCCGGAGATCGAGGCTCCCGAGGTCGCGTTTGCGCAGTATGCCACAGTCGCGGCGCAGTATTTAGGCAGGTAGAGCACGGAGCCGCTGGCGGGCGGAGCCGAGCCCGTCAATGCCCAGCTCGACCTCGTCACCGTCGACCAGAAACCGCGGCGGCTTCTGCCCCATCGCGACGCCCGCGGGGGTCCCAGTCGAAATCACGTCGCCCGGCAACAGAGTCATGAACTGGCTGATGTAGCTGACGAGCGTGGGCACGTCGAAGACGAGGTCCTTGGTCGAGCCGGATTGCTTGGTCTCCCCATTCACCTTGAGCCACAGGCGCAGGTTGTGGACGTCGGGGATCTCGTCGGGCGTCGCGAGAAAGGGGCCGAGGGGCGCGAACGTGTCGCAGCTCTTACCCTTGACCCACTGTCCCCCCCGCTCAAGCTGGAAGGACCGCTCCGAGTAGTCGTTGTGCAGCACGTAGCCCGCCACGTGGGCCAGGGCGGCGTCCCGCTCGACGTAGCTCGCGCGGCGCCCGATGACCACCGCAAGCTCTACCTCCCAGTCGGTCTTGGTGCTGCCCTTGGGGATGACGACGTCGTCGTTCGGACCGGCGAGCGCGGTCGTGGCCTTGAAGAACAGCACGGGCTCGGCGGGGACCGCCTGGCCCGTCTCGCGCGCGTGGTCGCGGTAGTTGAGCCCGACGCACACGATCTTGCTCGGCCGCGCGATCGGCGGGCCGAGACGCACGGAGTCGGGGACGACGGGAGGGCCTTCCTTCGCGAGCCAGCGCGCCAGTCGCTCGAGGCCGCCTGAGCCGAAGAACGCCTCGTCGTAATCGGCGCCGAAACCCGAGACATCGATGCGCCGCCCTCCGTCCACAATTAGGCCGGGCCGTTCCCGTCCCGGTTCACCGAAACGAATGAGTTTCATCGCTCACCCCCGAGACCTTCCCACAGTCCCTGGAGATACGTCGCGCCCAGCGCGCGGTCGTACAATCCGTACCCCGGCCGCCCGCGCTCGCCCCAGATCATCCGCCCGTGGTCGGGGCGCATCGGACCGGCGAAGCCAGTGTCGCGCAATGCGCGGAGCACGTCGGCAAGCCTGACGTCACCCGAAGGATGCGGCGTCTCGTGGAACTGTCGGTCCCCGGTGATGTGCACGTTGCGGCAGTGCGCAAAGTGGATGCGGGGGCCGAGTCGCCGCACCATCGCGGGGAGGTCGTTCTCCGGGAGAGCGCCGAGCGAGCCCGTGCAGAACGTCAGACCGTTGGCGGGGCGGTCGACGAGCTTCAGGAGTCGCTCCAAGTCCCGGCCGCGGCAGATGATCCGCGGCAGCCCGAAGATGGGCCAGGGTGGATCGTCGGGGTGGATGGCCATGCGCACGCCCGCTTGCTCGGCGACGGGGACGACGCGCTCGAGGAAGTACGCGAGATGATCCCACAGCCGTTCCGCATCCACCTCGCGATAGGCCGCGAAGAGCCCGCGCAGCGCGTCTGCATCATAGGCCGCGGCCCAGCCGGGGAGATCCCCAGTCCCGCGCGCGATGTCCATGCGGGCGAGCGCCGCTTCATCGTAGGCGAGCGCAGTCGATCCGTCGGGCAGCCGCATCGCGAGATCGGTGCGCATCCAGTCGAACACGGGCATGAAGTTGTAACACAGCACCTGCACGCCCAGCTCGCCCATCGTACGGACGCTCTCGCAGTAGTTCGCGATCAGACGGTCTCGCGTCGGCCGTCCGAGCTTGATGTCTTCGTGGACCGGAATGCTCTCGACGACGGCCAGGCGCAGTCCTGCGTCCGCGATGTCGTCCTGCAGGTGCGCGAGCCGGCCCTTCGGCCACGCCTCGCCGACCGGCACGTCGTACAGCGCGCTCACGACTCCCTGCACGCCGGGGATTTGGCGGATGTGCGCGAGCGGGATCGGGTCCGTCGGCCCGAACCAGCGGAACGTCATGAACATCGGGCCGTCTCCACCAGTTGGCTCAACGCGGTCTCGACGCCGCCCTGCGCCAGGACGGCCATCCACTGTGTCGTGGCAGCAACGAACTCCGGGATGCGCGCCGCCTCGCCCAGCGACTCGAGCGGCGCGCCCGTGTACGTCAGATGCGCCGCCGTGGCAAGAGCGAGACCGGTACGGAGGGTTTTGTCCGTGCCCTGAAGGGCCGGCTCGGCTACTACGCGCGTCCTAAAGGACGCAAGGATGAGTGGCACGACGCGAATCCGAAACTTCTCCTCCTGATTCGTCGCGATGACGCGCCACTCGTGCTCGAGCCACGGATTGGCAAACCGCTCGAGCACCGCGTGCGCGAACGCGCGCGCTTCGTCCGCCGGGATATCGGTCGCGGGGATGATCTCGTCGAACAGCAAGCGTTTCTGGAACGCGCCGAGCAGCGGATCCCGGGTGGCGTCGCGCACGATGCGGAGGCCGGCGAGCAACGCGACGGGCGTGGTCGCCGTGTGCAGCGCGTTGAGCAGGCGCAGCTTGCGCTCACGATAGAAGGTGATATCGGGTGCGAACACGACACTCGCGCTCTCGATCGGGAAGGCAGCGCGCAGCTCGGCGGGGCCTGCTTCGATGGCCCACAGGGCGTACGGTTCGGCCACGGTGAGCAGGGCGTCGCGGTAGCCGAGCTGCGCTTCGAGGGCGGCGTGCTGGTCGGGCGGCGGGGCGGTCACGATTCGGTCCACGAGCGAAGAGCAGAATCGCACGCGAGCCTTGAGCCAGTCGCGAAAGCTTCGAGCCGCATCGTGCCGCCCAGCCAGCTCGTCAACCATCGCCGCTAGGCGCGGTCCGTTATCTGGGACGAGCTCCGTCGGGATGACGAACACGGGCGGAGCATCCGGTGCGCGGGTGAATCGAGCGTGCAGGGCATCAGTGAGCCGCGCGGGGAAGGGCGCGTCGATCCGGAACCCGGCCTCCGAGACATTGCTGATGATCACCTGAGTCTCGGGCCGCGCGGCCACGTCGCGCACGGCGTTCCACTGAGTGTCGGCGGCGAGCGCGCGCGAGATCGCGCCGATCAAGCCAATCCGCTCGAGCGGCGCGCCGCCGGTCAGGCCGCGCTCGACTAGCGTGTACAGTCCGTCCTGGGCGTTCAGGGCGCGGGCGCGGGACGCTCCTTCCGCGGTGCTCTGCACGACGACGATGCGACCGGCGCGTGCGCCCGCGCGGTTTGCCGAGTCCACCGCGGCCGCGCATAGCGCGCGCAGCAGCATGCCGCTGCCGAACTGGAGCACGCGCTCGGGCAACCGATCTCGATCGTAGGCGGTGGCGGGCCAGTGCGCGCCGGTCAGAGGGGGAAGCACACCGGATAAGCTGTGCAATGTCGCACCGCGTCACCAGATTGAATCCATGCCTCACCGTCTCTCGAAGTCGCGCTACACCGCCGGCGTCCAATGCCACAAGCTCCTCTGGTGGAAAGTCCACGAGCCCCTCGCCGTCGAGCTCCAGCCCGACAAAGTGCTGCAGGACCGCTTCGACCAGGGCGCACAGGTCGGCGCGCTCGCGCGCGAGACAGGTTTCCCGGTGGCGTGCTCGATCGACCTGCCGCATCAAGCTGTCGCTGAACGCGTCAAACTCACCCGCAAGCTGATCGACGACGGCGCGCCGGCAATCTTCGAAGCGAGCTTCCTCGCCGACAACACCTTCGTCGCGGTTGACGTCTTGACGCCCCAGGACGGCGGCTTTCACCTCACCGAGGTGAAGTCGTCGTCCTCACAGAAGGAGGAGCACCTCCCCGACGTCGCCGTGCAGATACACGTCCTGGCGCAGAGCGGCATTCACGTCACGGGCGTCGACATCATGCACTTGAACAAGGAGTGCCATTTCCCGGACCTGGCGAATCTGTTCGAGCGCACCGATGTGACCGAAGCGGTGCAGCCACTCCTCGGCAAAGTCGGCTGGGAAATCGACGCGCAGCTCGCAGATGCTCGACGGCCCGCTGCCCGACGTGCCGATCGGACTGCAGTGCCACGAGCCGTACGCATGTCCCTTCATGGAGCGCTGCTGGCCCAAGGATCCCGATCACATCATGCGGCTCTACAACATCGGGCCGAAGAAGGGCTGCGACTTCCTGCTGACCGGCGTGAACCGGATCTCCGATCTTCCCGCGACGCAGAAGCTCAACGTCACGCAGAAGCGTCAGATCCGCGCGATGAAAGAGGGCCGCATCATCGTCGAGCCGGGCCTCAGCAAGGCGTTGGAAGCGCTTTGACGGGAGGCTCGGCTTTCTCGACTTCGAGACGATTTCGCGCGCGGTGCCGGTGTGGCCGGGCATGGTGCCGTGGGAGCAGGCGCCGGCGCAGTTCAGCTATCACGAAGCGAACGGCGACGGCACGTATACGCACGCCGAGTACCTGGCGGAGGGACCGAAGGACTGCCGGCCGGAGCTGGCGCGGCGCATGATCGAAGCGACGCAGAACGCGGAGAAGGTCGCGACGTACTCGGGCTTTGAGAAGACGAAGATTCGTGGGCTGCAGAAAGGCGGTACCAGAAGTACGAGCTGAGCTCGAGACGCTCGAAGAGCAAGTTGGTGGATCTACTACCGGTGGTTCGGGAGAACGTATACCACCCGGAGTTCCTCGGCAGCTTCAGTCTCAAGTACGTGCTGCATCCGCTGGTGCCGGAGCTGACGTACGACGATCTCGTGATCGTGGACGGGCTCGTGGCAAGCGTGGAGATCGCTCGGCTGCTCTTCGTGGCGGGGAAGATTCCGGGTGAGGAGCACGACCGCGTGCGGCAGGATCTGCTCAACTACTGCGAGCGGGATACGTGGGCGATGGTGAAAGTGCTGGAGCGGCTGCGCGACCTCTCTCACAACCTGTGAGGCGCATCACCGACCCAACGGGTCAGTCGCATGCGTTAGGCATCATGACCCAACGCTCCGGTCACATGTGTTAGGCATGATGACCCAACGATCCGGTCACATGTGTCTAGGGAATTACCGAGTAGTGTAGGGGGAACCTCTCGCGATAGCATCCATCCACTATTCAGGAGGTGGACCATGTGTAAGCGGGAGGTGGACCATGCATAAGCGTTCGCGATTTACATGCAGCGCCCTCACGTCAGTCGCAGTTCTGTTGCTCGCTGGTTGCGAAAACCCACAGAGTGATGTCACGAATCCCGCGTCTCCCGACACGACGGTCGCAGACATCGAAGGCATCGATGGCGCCGTCGTAGCGCTGGCCGCGTCGAGGCTGGGTGAGCCGTTCGCGCGGCTCAATGCCGACGAGCAGGCGCGGTTCGACGCCGGTCGGGACGAGTTCGAAGAGGTCGAGGAGGTCGAGGATGGGCTCGGCCCCGTCTTCAACGAGGCGTCGTGCGCCACGTGCCACACCAACCCGGTGGGCGGCACGAACAACCGGATCGAAACGCGCTTCGGCAAGACGACGAACGGAGTGTTCGATCCGCTGGCGAACTTTGGCGGCTCGCTGATCCAGGACCATGCGATCGGCGCGGTCGGTGGCGATCCGCCGACGCACGAGTTCCTCGCCGAGGTCGTACCTGCCGTCGCGAACGTCCGCACGGGCCGCATCACGACGCCGCTCTTTGGCCTCGGTCTCGTCGACGCGGTGCCGGATGAGGTGTTCCTGCAGCTCGCACGCCGTCAGGCCGCCAGAACGCCGCGTACCGCCGGGACACCGAACATGGTGCTCGAAATCAGCACGGGCCGTATGCGCGTGGGCCGGTTCGGCTGGAAAGCACAGGTGCCGACGCTGCATCAGTTCGCGGGGGACGCGTACCTGAACGAGATGGGCATCACGAACCCCGACTTCCCGGCCGAGAGCTGTCCGCAAGGTGACTGCGCCGCAGTGGCGGCTTTCAATCCCGCGCCGGACTTGAACGACGACGGCACGGGCGTCGCGGCGTTCGCCGATTTCATGACCCTGATGGCGCCCCCGCCGCGGGGGCGGAAAACCTTCCAGGTGGCCCAGGGGGGCTCGCTGTTCGCCCAAATCGGCTGTGCCGACTGTCACACGCCCTCGCTCACCAGCTCGGCCAGCCCTGTCGGGGCGCTGTCGAAGAAGACGTTCAGCCCGTTCTCGGACTTCCTGCTGCACGACATGGGCAGACTGGGCGACGGCATCGTCCAGGGCAACTCGACGGGCCGCCAGATGCGCACAGCGCCGCTCTGGGGTGTCCGGACGCGCACGATGTTGTTACACGACGGGCGGGCGAGGTCGATCGAGGCGGCAATCGCCGCGCATGACGGGCAAGGCCGCTCGGCGCGCGATCGGTTCTTCCGGCTCAGTCGTCGGAGCCGCGCGACACTGGTCGCATTTGTAAACTCCTTGTAGTCTCGAGCGGCGGCACGGAAAAACGAAAGCCGGGAAGCATTGCTTCCCGGCTTTCTAGCGTAGCGAAACCGGCGTCTAGGCGGTCTCGCCAGGCTCCTCGCGCTTGCCGCTGCGGCGCTCGACGAAGGCACGATGACCGCACGCGCACTGCTCGAGCATGCGGCCGTACCGGTCGGTGCGGAATTCGAGGTACTCGCGACAGACGGGACAACGCGCCGGCCCGCGATCGACCACGAGTGGACTCCGCGCCGCCGCGCGATGGGGCTTAATTGGGCCACCCCGAGCCCGCGACGAATCCCCGCGGGGCAGCAGGCGTTGAGGCGGTAGGGGCGGGGGCAGGGGCGGGGGCCGGGGCCGGGGCGGGTTTAGCAGCCGGAGCAAGAGCAGGAGCCAAAGCCGGGGCGGACTCGAACAGCACGGCATGCTCGCAGGTGCACAGCGCGCTGCGCGGCGCCTTCGGCGGCGTCGCAGTACTCGGCGAGCGATAAATGGTGCTCGCTGGGTTGTCGATGAAGCCACCGCAGACGTGGCAGTGAATCGTAGGCATCGCACAAGCTAGCGGTTCGTACCACCATTGTCGAACATTCGGCCGCATTTGAGCACAAACCCGGTTATTTTGAGTGCATGTCTCTCACCTTCACCCGCCTGCGCGTCCCGCCCCCCGTTGGCGAGCTGGTCATCACCGCGTCCGACACGGCGATCACCGGCGTGTACTTCCAGAAATCGCGCCGCGGCCCGCCGCCGACGCATCAGGCCGGCTGGGTCGAAGCGGGCAGCGAAGGACCAGCCGCGGCATTGCTCGCGCGCGCCCGCCAGCAGCTCGAGGAATACTTCGCCCACACGCGCACCACGTTCGACCTGCCGCTCGAAGCCCTCGGCTCCGCCTTCGAGCATCGCGTGTGGAACGCGCTACGCGCGATCCCCTATGGCACGACGATGAGCTATGGCGAGCTCGCCAAGAGCCTGGGCGACAAGAGCGCCACGCGCGCCGTCGGGCTCGCGAACGCCAAGAACCCGATCCCGATCATCGTCCCGTGTCACCGGGTGGTGGGATCGAAAGGCGAGCTGACGGGATTCGGCGGTGGACTGGACACGAAGCGGTGGCTGCTCGAGCACGAAGGGGCGCTGATGCAGCTGGGAGTGTAGCCGAGGCTACTCTTGTATAACAGCGTTAGGATGCGTTAGTTTTAGACATGCCTGCCAAGCCCCACAAGACCATCGACGATGATCTCGCCGCCGCGATCGGCGCCCTCGCCAAGCGCGTCGCTCGCCGCACCAAGTCCGGACACGTCATCACCGGCCGCCTGAAACGGCCGTTGGGCAACAAGATCTTCATCGCGGTCGCGGATGACGACACCCTCACGCTGCATGCGATCAAGCGGAGTATTGGGGGGGGGCGCCGTCGCCAGACTCAGTCCCGCGACATCGCCACGCGCCTCGCGGAGATCGAGGCCGTGCTGGAGGAATTCGAGCCGCGCGCACGTGCCCCCCTGACCGACGCCGAAGCGGAAGTGCTGGCTGAAGGTGGGGCCAAGGTGCCGGGTGACAGCACAGCATTGGCGGATGATGCGCGCGTCCGCGCCGCGGCGGCGTATTCGCGTCTCCTCCGGGACAGCTACTCGACCGCGCAGGCAGCGAAGCAGCTTCGCGTGAACACGAGTCGTGTCCGCCAGCGCTTGTCCGGCACGCCGCCGACGCTGTATGGCATCAGGGTCGGAAAAGAGTGGCGCATCCCGCGCTTTCAGTTCGATCGCGATCACGTGATTCCCGGCCTCGAAGCGGTGCTGGGCGCACTGTCCCGCGACGTGCATCCGGTCGCCCTGCACGAGTGGTTCACGCTGCGTCACGGCGATCTGTGTGATGAGAGCGGCGCTGAGTGTTACTCTCCCATCGAATGGTTACGCAGCGGTCGGCCGGCGAGCACGGTCGCGCAATTGGCGGCTGAGCTCTGACGTTAGGTGCCGAAGTTTCCTGAGCCGCCACCCGCCGCGGAACTTGCCAGGCTCGCCCCAGACGAAGCGACGCTTCGGAAGGGCACCCTGTGCTGGCGGATCTACTTCGCCGGTGGCCCCAATCCTTCGACGTGGAATTCCTTCCGGTCGTTTGGTCCTTTGGCAACGGGTCGCTTCGACCATCACGAGGAGCCGCAACATGTGCAGAAGCGGGGCATTCTGTATGGGGCGGCGCGGGTTTTTACCTGCTTCGCCGAGGTGTTTCAGGAAACGCACACGATCGAGCGGAATCGCAACGAGCCGTGGCTCGTCGGATTTCGGCTCGCGCGCGATGTGAAGTTGCTCGACCTGTCCGGAAGGTGGCCGACGAGGGCCAAGGCATCGATGGCGATCGTTTCCGGCAACCGCGCCCGTGCGCGGCGTTGGTCGCGAGCGATTTACGAGGCGTATCCCAAGCTCGAAGGACTGTTGTATGGCTCGTCCATGGATAGCAACAGACCCACATACGCGTTCTACGAACGGGCCGAGGACGCTCGGCCCACGTCGCCGAGTCTCCATCGCGCGCTGCGCGATCCCGCGATCGCCGCTGTCGTAGATGCGGCGGGCAAGGAGTTCGACTACCTCGTGGTCTAACTCTGTGGTGCGGGACCGATGTGCAGCGCGACCATCCTCCAGCCCAACGGTCCTCCTCGTGCATACACCGCCGTGTACCGGCGGCGTGTGGTATTCGTGTTGCCATTGCTTGTCCACGACCACTCCGCCAGCCCGATCAGCACACCCGCGCTACCAAGCGATCGGACCCGAACATCGCTCGTTCGGAAGTAATGGATCTGGAATCCTGGCTGCGCCGGCCCGACATCCGCCATCTCACCTTTCTTGTCCTTGAGCCGGCCGTTCCCGCTCGTCACGATCAGACTGTCGTCGAACAGCTTGGACGCGAGCGCCGTGTCGTTGGTCGCGTAGCTCCGCGCCCACGCGCTGTCGAGCCTCAGGAGCGTGTCCCTCGCCGTTTGCGCCGCCGCCGAATGAGCGAGCGCCGCCAGGATTACGCAAACCGTCGCAGTTCTCATTGGTTTACCTCGCAAGCAGTGCGTCGATGACCTGTCGTACTTTCTCCGCATTCGTCACACTGAAATGCACCTCGCGAACGCCCGCGTCGCGAATCTTCCGCACGTTGGTCGCATTGATTGCGCCGCCCGGCAGAATCCCGATGCGACTCTTGGACTGACGGACCAGACGGGCAATCTGTTCCACCCCTTCGATCGCCGTAGGCGCGCCTCCTGAGGTCAGCACCCGCACAACGCCCAGCCGAATCAGCGTTTCCAGCGACGTCGCAAGATCGCGACACTCGTCGAACGCGCGATGAAACGTGAATGGGAGCGGACGCGCCGCCGCGATCAGCTCTGCCGTACGCTCCTCTGCGATGTGATCGCCCAACAGTTCACCGCTCACGACGCCGTGCGCTCCCACCTCCTTCGCCCGCCGAATCTGCTCGAGCATCGTGCGATGCTCCGCATCGGTGTAGACGAAGTCGCCGGCCCGCGATCGTACCAGCACAAAGATTGGAATCGACAGCTGCGATCGGCATTGGCGGAGCAGCGGGATTTCCGGCGTGGTGCCGCCGTGCGCGAGATCGGCACACAGCTCGAGGCGATGCGCGCCACCTTCGGCCGACGCGAGCGCGGCCTCGAGGGACTCCACTGCCGCTTCGATGAGAATACTAGCGGCGCTTCGAATACTTCACGTCGTAATTCAGCAACACCGTGCCGGTCTTCTTGAAGAGCCTCTGCTTGGTCAATACGAGCTTCGCGCTGCCCGTCGATTTCGGCAGCAGCGGCAGCCCATCGCCGAGCAGCACCGGGATCACGGCGACTTCCACCGCGTCGACGAGCTGCAGCTCTAGCATGCTGCGGAACAGCTCGCCGCCGCCGAACAGCCAGATGTCCTTGCCCTTCGCTTTCTTCAACTCGGCGACGGTCCGCTTCGGATCTCTTGAGACTGTCGCGTCTGGGACGTCGGATTGCCGCAACGTTGTGGAGAAGACATAGGCCTTCGGTCCCGGCATCCCGTAGCCTGTGCCCTGGGCGGCCTCGTAGGATTTCCGGCCCATCAGCACGGCATCGTAGTTCTTGAACATCTCCCCAAAGTCGATTTCCGGATCCATCACGATCCAGTCGTACTCGCCCCTGGGACCCGCGATGTAGCCGTCGAGGCTCATCGCGACCGAATAGCGCACGCGCCGCATCGTCACGGCTCCAATTTGAGGCGGGCAAGCTGGTCGAGGAAGCCTGCTTGTCCGGGCAGGATCTTCTCCTTCGCCATATCCAGACCAAACCAGCCGGCGCGATCGATCTCGGGAAACTCCCGGCCCTTCCACGTGAAGGTATTGCTCTTCACCTGCGCCGGATCGCAGTCGCCCCGAACGGCCCACGCGTGCACGATCTTGCCGCTCCGCTGCTTCAACGGCGTGAGCGGCAGGAAGTCTCCGGCGACCGTGCAGCCCGTCTCTTCGGTAAACTCACGGCGCGCAGCCATGAGTGCGTCCTCGCCAGGCGCGAGCTCGCCCTTCGGGATCGACCACGCGCCATCGTCCTTCTTTGCCCAGAAGGGGCCGCCCGGATGCACGAGAAACACCTCGAGTGCACCGGCTTGGTAGCGGTACAGTAGAAGCCCAGCGCTAGTTTTTGGCATACATTAAAATCATGCGTCGCCGCCCCTTCGCCGCCGCCGTTCTGGTCGCCGCCTCATTCGCCGCCTGTAGTGACGGCTCCGGCCCCGCCCCTCTGATCGCGAACGGCACGCTGCTCGCGGCGGAACTCGACACGCTGCACGCGGCCCTCGCGTCCCCGCAACTCAAGAGCCTGGGCAGCCTCGCGCTGCCGCTGCTGAACCTCCGCGTCACAGTCTACACGATGGATTCGACGATGCTGGGGCGGACAGTGGAGTGGGATCCAATCCGTCGCCAGCTGCAGTTCACGTCGCGGAGCGGCGCGCCGTCCAATGTGATCAAGCTGATCCTTTATAAGACCGACGACACCGGCTTGCCTGCGTACCCCCCAGAAGAGGTCGGTTACGCCTATCTCGAGCCGATGAATGAGCGCACCGGCGGCCAGCCGGACAGCGTGTCGCTGCGCTTTGTTGTGTTCAACAACGCGACTCCGATCTCAGCCGTCGTAGCGGACATCATGGCGTGGCGCCTTCCGTCCGATGTGGGATGCGGCCAATGCGCGAGCTTCAGTGCATCGGCGGGGCCTGTCAGTATCGGGAATCGCACGATCTACCTCGAGGTACCGTATCAAATCCCCGTCGACGGTGACGGACAGTTTTCCGCCACTTCGTGGGGCGGTGGCTTCAACTTCAATCACTTCGCGACACTTCCGGGACCGAGCTCGACGGCGGCGACCGCCAATCTGGGTTTTCGTTTCGGAGACGACTCGATCGAGGCAATTTCGGGGCCACTTCATCCCAACTCGGGCAGGCTGATCGGTAAATCGGAGATCACCATCAACGGTGTCCACTTCGCCACCGTCACGCGTACGGCAACCGGCATTTCGGCGACCGGGCCCAATGGCCAGCATATGCGCGGCACAGATTTACGTGTGCTCGAAGGGCTCTTCTCGGTTCCCGCGGATATCGCGTATTACATCGAGTGGCCGACGTTTGTCGTCTTTTTCTGCGGGTGCTAGCGCACCTTCTCTCGCAGTGCCCGCATCATCGCTTCCGCCGCCGGTGGATCGAGATTCGCGAGCACGATGAGGTCGTAGCCCCCCGGTAGATCGGTCTCGACGACCGCGTTGAGCCCGGGCGCGCCGCCCGCGATCCCGAAGCCGAGCCTTGGACCGTTCGGAATCTTCCCCTCGCGCAACGCATTGAGCAGGCGGAGCAGATCGTGCGCGGTAGAGTAGCCGCCACCTGCTGAACTTCCTCGCCCTGGTAATAGCTCGGAGTTGCGGCCTCCCGTTGTATAGCCGATAGCGGTGTTCTCCGGCAACGAGTCCACAGCAAAGTGAGCGGTTCGAATCATTCCCGCTGGGTCGTAGATGTGTTTTTGCACGTAGGAGTAGTAGCTCTCACCAGACAGCCGCTCGACGAGCAGTCCCAACACCACATATCCCGCATTGGAGTATTGCTGTTGCGCACCCGGCTCGAAGCGCATCGGCTCGTTCACGAACAGCGGCAGAAAGTCGGCGAGCTTGCGGATATCGCTGCGCTTACCGCCCGGTGGGGCATCGAAGATGTTGCCGCCCAGCCCACCGCGATGCTCGAGCAGCTGGTTAATCGTGACTCGCCGCACCGCTGGATTGGGATAGTCTGGCCAGTAGTGGCCTATGCCCGAATCGATGTTGAGTTTGCCCTGCGCGGCGAGCTGCCGGATGGCGATTTGCGTGAAGAACTTATTGATCGAGCCCAGGTTGAACGCCGTCTCGACGTTGTTGGCTCGGCCGGCTTCGCGGTCCGCCATCCCGTAGGCCTTCTCGAAGACCGACGCGCCACCGCGGGCAATGAGCACGACGCCGGAGAAGTGCTGGGCGGTGACAAGACTGTCGACTGTGGGGCCGAGGCTCAGGGCCTGCAGCAAGAGGAGGAGTGTCATGCTGTTGAAGACGCTCACGGCCTCACGAAGGTCGCATAGTTTTCACCCTCGTGCTCCTGTCCGCGCTTGTCCAGACCTCGAACCAGGTGGCCGCCACCTCCGGTCGTCTCGCCAAGATCGAGCTCCTGGCTGACCTGCTGAAGCGGGCCAGCGGCGAGGAGGTCGAGATCGTCATCGCCTACCTCTCGGGGACGACGCGCCAGGCCAAGGTGGGTGTCGGGTGGGCGACGCTCCAGGCGGCCCGCGGTCATCCTGCACCGACGCCGACCATCGAAATCGGTGACGTGGATGCGACGCTCGAGAGCATCGGAAAGCAGGCAGGGAAGGGGTCGGCGGGTGCCAAGACCAAGCTGTTGGGCGACCTCTTTGCCCGGGCTACGCGAGAGGAGCAGGACTTTTTGTTTCGGCTGCTAACCGGTGAGCTGCGCCAAGGTGCGCTCGAGGGGATCATGGTCGAAGCGCTCGCGAAGGCGCGCGATTTACCACCAAATGAAGTGCGGCGCGCCATGATGCTCGCGGGGAATCTGGGCGCCGTGGCGAAGGGTGACCTCTCGAGCTTCAAGATCGAGCTGTTCCGGGCGATCAAGCCGATGCTCGCGAAGACGGCGACCGATGTGGACGACGCGCTTGCCGAGCTCGGAGGGGGGCCGGCTTCATTCGAGTACAAGCTGGACGGGATTCGGATTCAGGTGCATAAAAACGCGGATCGGGTGCGCATTTATTCACGCACGCTGAACGACATCACCGCGGAGCTCCCCGCCATTGTCGACATATCCAAGAGTGTTGATATGAACGAGGGGATACTGGATGGGGAGGCGATCGTGCTTACCGCCGGCAATCGCCCGGTCCGCTTTCAGGAAACAATGAAGGGTCTCGGCGGCGGCATTCCTTTCTTCTTTGATATCCTCTATCTGGACGGCACGTCCTTGCTGGATCAGCCCTACTCGACGCGCGCCAAGATTCTCGCCGAGCGCGTCCCGGAATCGCACCGCCCGCCCCGTCTGGTGACGGCCGACGCGAAGCAAGCGCAGGACTTCTTCGACGCCGCCATCGCTGCCGGCCAGGAAGGGCTCATGGCCAAGGGCCTAGAGTCCAAGTACGAGGCCGGCCGGCGGGGTGGCGCCTGGTTCAAAATCAAGAAGGCCAACACTCTCGATCTCGTGGTGCTCGCCGCCGAATGGGGCCACGGCCGCCGCCACGGCAAGCTGTCGAACCTGCACCTGGCAGCACGCGATCCCGTCAACGGTGGCTTCGTCATGCTGGGCAAGACCTTCAAAGGGATGACCGACGAGCTACTCGAGTGGCAGACGAAGCGATTGTTGGAGATCGAGACGCATCGAGAAGGGATCACCGTCTACGTGCGGCCCGAGCTGGTCGTCGAAATCGCGTTCAACGGCTTGCAAGACAGCCCGCATTACCCCGGCGGCCTGGCGCTCCGATTCGCGCGAGTGGTACGATATCGTGACGATAAGAAACCCGAAGATGCGGACACTATCGAGACCGTCAGAAAGCTCCACGGCACATGATCGTCCTGATTCTCGCGCTCCTGGTTCAGTACCCGCGCAGCCAACACGGCACGGTGACGCAGCGCATCCAGGGCACCGACATAGCGATCTCCTACAATCGCCCCGTCGCGCGTGGGCGCGAGCTGTTCGGCAGCCTCATTCCCTGGGGACGCCGGTGGCATCCCGGCGCCGACTCCGCCACGACGATTTCGTTCAGCAAGGACGTTACGATCGACGGGCATGAGCTCAAGGCTGGCCGCTACTCGCTCTGGACGATTCCCGAAGAGCCGCCCAAAGCGTGGACCGTGATCTTCAATCGGGGTGTAGGTGGTTGGCACACAAACTATCCGGGCGAGTCGCAGGACGCGTTGCGCATCGAGGTCAAAGCCGAGACGGGCGAGCACATGGAGACTCTCACCTACTACTTCCCGATGGTCGACGCGGACTCGGCGGTGCTGCGGTTGCAGTGGGGGACGGTCGTTGTCCCGATGCAGATCAAGGCTACTCAGTAGGGCTCAGACGTCGAGGACCGGCAGAGCGACGTCTTTGTCGCTGAGTTGATCCCGCGCTAAGAGGCTCATCTCCTCGAGGAACGTACTTCCGCCCGTATCCCGCCCAAACCGCCGCGCCGCCCGCGTGAGCGTCAGGCGCTCCCGCGCCCGGGTCATGCCGACGTAGAGCAGCCGCCGCGCTTCTTCGATCTCGTCCTGGATGTTGTTGGTGACGGCCTGATAGCCGGGGATCTCGTAGTCCTCTACACCGACGATGTACACGCGCGAGAACTCGAGGCCTTTTGTCGAGTGCAGCGTCAGCAGATTGATCCGTCCATCCGTCACGCCGTCATCGTCGGAGGCCGAGAGGGCGACGCGCTCGAGCAGGTGATCGATCGCGTCCGGCAATGAGGTTGCCGCGCTGTCGATGAGAGCGCGCAGTCTCGCGACTGCCGACGCATAGCGTTGTGTCGGGTCGCGCTGCGCGCGGAGTCGAGCCATGAGCTTGTGCCCGCCGAGTCGCTCGATGATCTGGTCGAGCGTCGGCATGTCGGCGGTCCGAACGGACGCGTAGAACTCGAGCGCGTCGCTGTAGGGGCCGAGGGCGCGGAAGCGGCCGATGTCGAACAGCAGCTGTGCTTCGGGGGTGCGGTCGGACCCTGCGCGCGCGAGACTCACCGCGAGATAATCGAGCAGGTCAGCCCGCACCGCCTTTCTCGCGCGCGCCAGCCGCTGCTTCTCCAGCTCGCGATACACGTGTGCCAACGTCACGGCATCATCGAGCGCGTGATGGGCGCGGCCACAGTCGATGCCGAGGCGGTGCGCGATGTCTTCCTGCGATGCGCTCCCATGCGATAGCGACCGCGCGAGCAGCAGCGTGTCGTAGAACGTGAGGGTGTCTACACCCGGCTGATCCTTTGCCAGGCGCTTCAGGACGGGGATGTCGAAGTGCTGGCCATTGTGCGCGATCAGCATCTCGTCGCCGACGAACGCGCGAAACTGTGGGAACACCTCGTGGAACGGCGGCGCGCCGGCGACGTCGGCATCGGTGTAGCCGTGGATCTGCGTCGCGCGTGGAGTGATCGGCCGATAGGGGTTCACCAGCGTGTGGAAACGGTCGACGATTTCGCCGTCCACGACTCGGGCAGCGCCGATCTCCACGACACCGCACGTCTCGACGTCGGTGTCTGTGGTCTCGAAGTCGAACGTGACGTAGTGCGCGAGCCCGGCGCCGAGTCCCTCGGAATGCGCGAGCTGCAGCGCCTTGAAGCTCGTGAGCGGGTCGCTCGACCGGATAAGCAAGACGCCGGGCGGGACGGTGACGCTCTCAGCCTGAACCTGCGCGGCGAGCCGCACGGCGTCAGGCCAGTCTGCGGGATCGGTCAGCTCGTCGTGGCGCTCTTCGAGCTTGTTGCGGTAAGGGCCGATGGTTTGTGACAGGATTTCGTCGATCACCGCCGGCAGCGTCGTATGGGGCAGGCCGCGCAGATTCTCCACCTGATAGATGAGCCGCCAGAGCTTCTTCGTGTCGGGATCTTCGCGCGGTCGTCGTGTCGCGAGCTCACGCAGCGAGGTCAGGAACGGCTTCGTCTCGTCGAGCGCCGCTTCGACTTCCTGGAGGAAATGCGCCGACAGCACGATCTGCGCGAACGCATGCAGCGCGGCGGTGTCCTCCGGCATGCGCACGATGCGCAGCGCGGCAATGACATAGCCGATGACGGCGTCCTCGATCAGCGCGCGGCCGCGGGCAAGGCGGCAGGGAATGCCGGCGCGCAGCAGCCGGCCTTCGAGATATTCGCCGACCTTATGCTTGCGATAGAGAATCGCGGCGCGCGGCTCGGGGTCGGTCCGCAGGTCGGCGATCAGCCAGGTCGCCTCGTCGTGCTCATCGCGGAAGGCTTGTACGGCGACTTCATAGGGCGATTCGGTATCGGCCGTGAGCTGCTTCTGGAAGAGCCGCGGGTTCTGCGCGAGCACGCGCCGCGCCGTTTCGAAGATCTGCCGCGAGCACCGGCAATTCTTGTCCAGAATGATCGGCTCGGCATCGTAGTCGCGGCGGAAGCGCTCGAGCACGTAGGGATCGGCGCCGGTCCAGGCGAAGATCGACTGCTCGTCGTCGCCGACGGCGAAGAAGTTGCCATGCGGCGCCGCGAGGCTCTTGAGGAACTCGTACTGGACGGCATTGACGTCCTGGAATTCGTCGACGAGGAGATAATCCCAGCGTAGGGCGATCTCGTCGTTGACGCGCAGCAGCGCTTCGGCTTTGATGATCAGGTCGTCGAAGTCGACCATGTTGCGGTGCGCGAGCCAGGCGGCGTATTCGCGATACAGCCGCGCCTCGTCCGACGTGAGCTGGTACTGCTGGAAACGGTGCCGGCCGAAGCGATTGAGTATCCCGCCACGCCGCTCCGCCGGTACCCGCAGCCGGTGCAGGATCACGTCCTGGTATTGCTCGTCGGCGACGCCAAATCCCTTTCGCAGGCCGACCGGCTCGGGAAACTCGCGCAGCAGCGCGAGACAAAGGGCGTGGATCGTTCCGCGCTGCACGTCGTGCTTCAAGCGCGAGGCGATCTCCTCGGCGGCGCGGTTCGTGAAGGTGACGGCACAGATCCGATGCGGATCGAAACCGTGGTCGACGAGGTGCTGGATTCTGGAGATGAGGCAGAAAGTCTTGCCCGCGCCGGGGCCGGCGACGACGAGGACCGGGCCGAGGCTCGCCTCTATTGCGGCGCGCTGCTGGGGGAGAGGGGTGAGCTCCACGCTCCCCTATGATAACGCAGTGGATGAGCTGGTGGGAACCAATCCCCCGGGGTTTGCGCTTTGAAGCCTAAATACGTGTATATACACGTATCATCCCACAATTCGTGGAGGGGCCTATGACCGCCGGACTCGCCGCCGCACCCACACAATCCCGCACCGTTCCCATCGCTCTTCTGATCTGGCTGCTCGCCGCCCTCGCGCTCGGCCCCTGGCTCTTCGCGACGCTTCCATTCCCAGCACCGCAGCTCACCGTTGTGGCGCTTGCCGTCGTCGCCACGATCGGGCTGCGCAAATGGCTCGATGCATTGCCCTGGCGGAGCCTGGTGGGCATGCACGCAGTGCGGTTTGTCGGGATTACGTTTCTCATCTTGAGCGCGCGCGGCGCGCTCGCGCCGGTCTTCGCGGCTCGTGCGGGATGGGGTGACCTCATCGCCGCCCTCGGCGCCGTTGCCCTCGTAGTTGCGGGTCTCAGACCGAAGTGGCTTGTCTATGCCTGGAACACCTTTGGACTGCTCGACCTGATCGTAGCGGTCGGCACCGCGACGTTAGTCGCAAAAAGCGGAGCGGTCCCTGGGATGCAGCCGCTGACCCACCTGCCCCTGAACCTCGTTCCGATGTTCTTCGTACCCGTGCTCGTCGCGAGTCACGTGGCAATCTTCCGGCGCCTCAATGCAGCTTGAGACTCTGCCGCAGCTGGTCTGCGTCTGCGCCAGCCTCAAACGAGCGTCCCGCTCCGTAAGCCGTCTCTACGAGCGGGCGCTCGGCCCGTCAGGATTGAGCGTGCCGCAGTTCACGCTGCTGTACGTCCTCGCCAAACAGCCGTTGGTGCAAGCAGCGATCGCCGAGCTGCTCACGATCGATAGAACGACGCTCACCCGAACGCTCGCGACCATGGAGCGCCGCCGGCTGATTCGCGCCGCCGAGGGCGAAAACAAGCGTGAGTGCCATTGGTCACTCACACCGGCCGGCAAGAAAACCTTCGACCTCGCTCGCCCCCGCTGGGAAAAAGTTCAAGAGAGATTGCGTAAACGCCTGGGTGTGGAGCGGTGGGATCTGCTGATCAACGAGCTCACCAACGTGGCGGCGGCGGCGCGGATGCGCGCCCTGGACGGCGTCGATCGATTCAGGACCCGAAAAACACCACCGCCACGGCTATGAAAATCGGCAGCAGGATTCCTACACTGTAGACCATGTATCCAAAGAAGGACGGCATCTTTATGCCGTTCTCTTCCGCAATCGAGCGGACCATAAAGTTCGGTGCATTGCCGATGTAGGTATTGGCCCCCATGAAGACTGCTCCGGTCGAAATCGCGGCGAGGAGCTTCGCCGCGGACGGGTCGAGCGCCATCGCACCGACGTAGGCGCCGTGTGGCGCGACCCCATGCAGCCCGGCCGCACTGGCCGCGAACGCGAGATAGGTCGGCGCGTTGTCGAGCACGCTCGAGAGCGTGCCCGATGCCCAGAAGAAATGGGCGGGAGTGTGCAGCGCGAAGTCGGGCCGTTGAGCCCACGCGTTCAGGATCTCGAGCACCGGCGCCATCGTCGCGAAGATCGCGGCGAACAGCACCGCCACCTCGATGATCGGTGCAAACGTGAACACGTTCTTGGCCCGCCGCTCGCCTGATCCCGCGAAATAGCCGATCAGCGCGAGGATCACGATCATTAGCTCACGGACGTTCCGTGGCCAGGGCCGACCCGCTGCCTCCCCTTGCCCCGCCGCTACGATCGTCAAGACAACAGCGAGAAGGACCAGGATCTCGATCCAGCCCTGGATGCGCAGCGGCTCGTGAACCAAGACCTCCTCGTGCTGCGAGCCCGGCAGCTCCTTCTCGTCCTTATCGAGCGCCCACTGATCCCACAAGTTGAAGATCGCCAGCAGAATGCCGTTGACGGCGAGCCACTGCGGCCACAGGCGGAGCGTCCAGACGAACGGGACGCCTCTCAGGAAGCCGAGCAGCAGCGGCGGGTCGCCGAGGGGGGTGAGCAGGCCGCCGCAGTTCGCGACAATAAAGATGAAGAAGATGACGATGTGGGTGACGCGTTTCCGGGGCTTGTTCGCCCGAAGCAGCGGCCGGATCAGGAGGACCGACGCTCCAGTTGTGCCCAAGACGTTCGCGAGCACGGCGCCAAGCCCCAACAAGCCAGTGTTGACGAGGGGTGTTCCGGCGAGGGAGCCTTGAATGTGAATCCCTCCGGTGACGACAAACAGCGCGCCGAGCAGGATTATGAAGCTCAGGTACTCATGGAGCTTCTCGTGCAGCAGCTCGGGAGATCTGAGGCCTAGATACACGAGGATCGGGGCAGAGATGACGAGCGCGACGAGCCCCTTGTTCCGGTTGGAATGCCACCAGCGAGGCGCGACGAGCGGCGCGAGCGCGATCACGAGGAGCAGCGTCACAAACGGCAGGACGGTAATGAGCGGCATCGTGGGCCAAGTTACATTCTGAGAGGATGAAGCACGAGCCGGCAATCATCGTGGGCGCAGGCCCGATCGGTCTCGCCTGCGCGATCTCCGCCAAGCGTCGTGGCATCGATCCCCTCGTGATCGACGCCGGAGCGCTCACCAACTCCATCGTCCGCTATCCCATCGGGATGACGTTTTTCACGACGCCGGAGCGCCTGGAAATCGGCAATCACCCACTCGTGTGCGCCGGTGCGAAAGCGACCCGCGAGGAGGCGCTGAAGTACTATCGCGGCGTCGCCCGAACAGAAGGAATTCGGGTTCAGACCTACACGAGACTCGCCAACGCGAGGGAAGTCGAGACGCGCTTGGGCCGTGAGCCGATCTCCTGGGATAAGTTGGTTCTCGCCACCGGTTATTTCGATCATCCGAACCGCCTCGGCGTTCCGGGCGAAGACCTCCCGCACGTCCATCACTACTTCGACGAAGCGCACCGCTCCTACGGCCTCGATGTCGTTGTGGTCGGCGGCAAGAACTCCGCGGTCGAAGCCGCGCTGCAACTGTTTCGCGCCGGCGCCCGTACTACGACCATCATCTATCGCGGTAAAACCTGGCCCAAGAGCGTGAAGTACTGGCTGCGGCCGGATCTCGAAAACCGTATCAAGGCGGGCGAAATCCAGGCGCGGCTGGGGAGCCAGATCGTCGCAATCACAAAACGCGACGTGCTGGTGCGAGGTGCGTTGGGAAACGAGGAGCGCATTCCCGCCGATCGCGTGTACCCGCTGATCGGCTTTCAGCCCGACTTCGAGCTGCTCAAGCGCATCGGCATCGCGGTCGATCCCGACACGGGCCGGCCCGAGATTAATCCCGAAACGCTGGAAACGTCTGTCCCGGGCGTGTACGTGGCCGGGAGCGTGACGGCGGGCCTCAAGATTTCAGAGATCTTCATCGAGAATGGGCGCTTCGATGGGGAGAAGATTTTCGGCTCCGCTCGAGAGCGACAACGCGCCCAGGACCTCTACCAGGGGATCAGAAGGGAAACGGGGGAGTAGTCCCTTCCCATTCAAGGTCCCGGAGCTAACTTGCCAATCATGTCCGAACTCCGCGCCGCTTTAGCGGAAGCCCTCGGTCCCCTGTATCGGATCGAGCGCGAAGTCCGGCCGGTGGGTGAATACCGGCTCTTCGTGGCAAGCCAATCCCAGAACGGCCCGCAGCTCCTCATCAAGTTGCTCCCGGCTGCGTTGTCCCTCGGCATCAACGATTTGCAATTCGAGCGCGCGGTACTGCTCCTGGCCGACCAGCTGCGCCATCCGAACCTGGTTCCCCCGCGCGGCGCGGGACGAGCGGGCTCATTCGTTTACCACACGCGGCCCTTCGTCCCCGGGACGACGCTGCGCGCCTGGATCGGCAATAACGGCGCAATCCCACTCGCCCGCGTGGTCGAGATCATGCGCGGCGTCCTCACAGGCCTGGCCCACGCGCACGCCGCCGGCATTTCCCATGGCGAATTGAAAGCCGAAAACGTGTTACTCGCCGATCAGGGCGTGCTTGTTGCCGATACCGGCATCGCGAGCGCGCTCGGCAAACCGGCGACGCCGCGCAACGACATGGCCGCCATGCAGTCGCTCGCGCGCGAGATGCTGACGGGAACGAAGCCCATGATTGGCGAGGAGCCGCTCGAGCGCACGCGCGCGCTCCCGCTCTGGCTCATGGAATGGCTGCGCTCACGCTGGACCGACGCGGGTCGCGCGCTCGCGGCCATGCGACCGCCGCCGCCCTCTGGCTCCCAATCGTCTCAGCTGTTCGCCTGATCGCTCGCAGGAACGCCACGCCGTCGATCTATCTCCCGTGGAGACCTCATTCGTGTCGCATCGAACCGCATTTGTCATCGCCCTGGCTGTCGCTCTCACTCCTGCCACCCTGCTTGCACAAGGCGGCTTTGGCTCTTCACTCGCCGTAAGCGGACAGGACGTGTACGTCGCCCAGCCCAATAACGCGTACGGCCCGGGCCTGGTGTATGTCTTCCGCGCCGACGCGAAGGGCGTCTGGCGCCCGATCAAGAAGATCACGCAGTCGGCTGCATCCAACGGCGACGGCTTCGGCTCGGCGATTGCGATCGACGGCAACACGATGCTCGTCGGCCAGACAAAGGCCGATTCGGAAAGCGGTGTCGTCTACCTGTTCACCCGCGATGCCGGCGGTTCCTGGAGGGAGACCGGAAGCATCAAGGCTCCGGAACGGCATCCAGGCGACGCCTTCGGTGCCAGAATCGTCAGTGCGGGCGGCCGTGCCTACATCTCGACCGGCGTGAGCGGATTCGGGTCAATGGTATTCACGCGCCGGAGCGGGTCCGTCTACGTCTTCCGCAATACCGGCGGCACATGGACGGCCGAGACGACGCTCGTTTCGAGCGATACGTCGGGGGGCGCGACGTTCGGCAACGTCGTCGCGAGCTCAGGCTCACGGGTCATGGTCGGCAATTTCCGCGCCGACTCGGGAAACGGCGCCGTCTATGTGTTCAATCGCAACAGCTCGGGCGCGTGGAAGCTCGAGAACAAGATCTCGCCCCCCGGGCCGATTACGGGACGCAACAGCGGCTTTGGCGCGGCGATCATTCTCCGTGGTGACACAGCGATCATCGGCGCTGTGAACGATCGCGGCGCGGGTGCCGTCTGGCTGTTCGGCCGCGACAGCACGAGCGGGCAGTGGAGTCCCGTGACGCGCGTGCTGCCGTTCGACGGCTCGTTCGGCGCACGGTTCGGATCGTCAATCGCAGAGGTGGGCAAGGAGCTGTGGGTCGGGGCCGTGGGCGCGAATCAATTCCAGGGCCGCATTTATCGCTTCACGCGCGACTCGACCGGCTTCCCGACCGCCACAAAGGTGGGCCCTGCCACGCTGGTCGATGGTGATCGCTTCGGCACCAGGATCGCGGCGAGCGGCTCGCTTGTCGCCGTGTCGATCGACAATGAGGACTACGGCGAGGGCGGCGTCGCCCTGTATTCGCGCCGGGCCAACGGCACGTGGCAGCAGGCCGGGCATCTCGTGGGCGAGGTGACGAGCCTGGCGGCAATCACCGGCGCGCAACGCGAGTGCACGAGCGGCAAGGTGCAGATCTTCGACTGCCAGCAGGTCGATCTGATGTCGTTCCTGCCCGTCACGGCGATCGGCGGGAAGCGCGGGGTCCAGCTCAGCGACATCTGGGGCTACACCGATCCACAGACAGGGAAGGAATACGCGCTTGTCGGGCGGGTGGACGGGACCGCGTTCGTTGATATCAGCGATCCGACTCGGCCTGTGTATCTCGGCGAGCTGCCGAAGACCGCGGGCTCACCGGGCACGTTCTGGCGTGAGATCAAGACGTATAAGCACTACGCCTACATCGTCTCGGACGCCGCGCGCAATCATGGGATGCAGGTGTTCGATCTCGACCGCCTGCGCGGCGTGACGCGACCACAGACCTTCACCGAAGATGCGCACTACGGCGTCGCGCACAGCGTGCACGACATCGTGGCCGACACGGTGAGCGGCTTCATCTATCTCACGGGCTCGAACGCCGGCGGCGAGATGTGCGGTGGCGGCCTCCACATGGTGGACGTCCGCGACCCCGTGCATCCCAAGTTTGCCGGCTGCTTCTCCGACCCGCAGACGGGCCGCCAGGGCACCGGCTACACCCACGACGCGCAGTGCGTCGTCTACCATGGCCCCACCACGAAGTATCAGGGGCGGCAGATCTGCTTTGGCTGGAATGAGACGCACCTCTCGATCGCGGATGTGACCGACAAGGCGCATCCCGTCGCGATCTCGCGCGCCACCTATCCGAACGTGGGTTACGCGCACCAGGGATGGCTCACCGACGATCACCGCTATGCGTATGAGGACGACGAGCTGGACGAGATCCAAGGCCTGGTCGATGGTACGCGGACGTTGATCTGGGACGTGAGTGATCTCGAGAACCCCCTGCTCGCGGGACAGTACATCTCCAAGAACAAGGCCACGGACCACAACCTCTGGCTCGTGGGCAACACGATGTACCAATCGAATTACGTGAGTGGGCTGCGCGTTCTCGATATCACCGACCGGCTGCATCCCAAGGAGATCGGCTTTTTCGACACGCACCCCGTTGGTCTCGATGAGCCGGGCTTCGAGGGCACGTGGGGGAACTATCCCTTCTTCAAGAGCGGTGTCGTCGCGGTGAGCAGCATGACAGAAGGCCTGTTCATTCTGAAGGCGCGTCCCGTGACGCCGGTGCCATGAACGTTCTGCTTGCGTTGCTCTCCCCGATCTTTGTATACGTTGCGAATCAGGCGTCGGGGAAAGTCACCGTGATCAACGCCGCCAATGATTCCATCGTCGCGACCGTTGATTTCACGGCGCTGGGGTTTTCCGCGCATCCCAAGCCGCACCACATCGTGGTCGAGCCCGACGGCTCGTACTGGTACGTCTCGCTGGTCGGCGATAACGCGGTCGTGAAGCTCGATCGCAGCAATCATATCGTCGCGAAAGCGGAGACGGTGACGCCGGGACTTCTGGCACTCGATCCCAAGAGCGACAAGCTGTATGCAACGCGCTCGATGTCCGCCGTCAACGCGCCCGCGCGGATCGCGGTGATCAATCGCAAGACGATGACGGCGGAAGAAGTGGAAGTGCTGGTGCCGAGGCCGCACGGTCTCGCCGTCGCACCCGACGGCAAGCATGCCTACGTCGCGAGCCTGGGCGCAAATCAGATCGCCGTGTACGACGCGACGCGCGAGCACGTCGGTATCGTAGAGGTACCCGGTGGCGATACGAGTCAGGTGATCGTGCAGCTCGCGGTGTCGCCCGATGGAAAGACGCTGGTGGCCACCGCGCAGCTGACCGGCAAGCTGCTGGTGTTCGACCTCGCCGATCCGCTGAAGCCCACCCTCGTGCAGCGCGTGCCGACGGGCGACTGGCCATGGCTCGTCGCCTTCACCCCCGACGGCGCCGAGGTGTGGGTGCCGAATCAGCGGTCGAACGATGTGACGGTCGTGGATGCCAGGAAGTGGACCGTCGTGACGACGGTGAAGGGCGATTTCGCGCAGCCCGATGGCATCGGAATCTCGGGGGACGGCCGTCTGGTGTTCGTGGCGAACCACAATACCGACAACATCATGAACATGGGCGGCATCAGCATGGCGATGCCGATGCCCGGCATGGCCGCGAACGCGGGGCGCGTAATCGTGATCGACGCTCGTCGCCGCGAGGTGGTGCACCGGATCGACACGGCGCCGGATGGCTCGGGCCTGGGGATCGCCGGAGGGAAACCCTGAGGTTGGTAGCGATGCTGCTCGCGGTGAGCGCTTGCGCGCACCACGCACCACGCACCACGCACCCTCCAGCCGCCCCTGCCGCCCCTGTCTTTCAACGCATCATCGCTCCTTTCCCCGTCACCGATTCCACGGGCCACACCTACGCTCTCCCGTTTCTCGGCGGCTTCGAGCACCCGCGCCCGCAGCTGCTCGACATCGATGGCGACGGCGTCGTCGATCTCTTCATTCAGGAGGAATCGGGGCAGCTCGAGCTGTTCCAGCGGAGTGCCGGCGACTGGCGGCTCACGAGTGACCGCTTCCAGAACATCGACATCGGGGAGTGGTACCGCTTCGTCGATCTCGACGGCGCGGGGCAGGAACTCTACGATCTCTTTGCCGAGTCGCCGCTCAGCAATATCCGCTACTACCGCAATGCCGGCACGCGTGCCGCCCCGCAATTCGTCGTCGCCGCGGATACGCTGAAGGACGTCCAGGGCGCCGCGATTTATGCCGACCGGCAGAACATCGCGCAGTTTGCCGACGTCGATTGCAACGGCAAAATCGATATGCTGCTCGGTCGAGTCGACGGCACCATCACGCGGTACGAGATGGAAGGCCGGGATTCACTGCGCGCGCCGCGCTTTCGACTCATCACCGAGCGGTTTCAGGACATTCAGATCATCGGCACGCGCACGCCGAGTATGCACGGCGCGAACACGATGGCCGTCTTCGACATCGACGGCGATGGCGATCCGGACATTCTCTGGGGGGACTTCTT
The DNA here is from genome assembly GCA_963704805.1 of uncultured Gemmatimonadales bacterium. Taxonomy (GTDB): domain Bacteria; phylum Gemmatimonadota; class Gemmatimonadetes; order Gemmatimonadales; family GWC2-71-9; genus 20CM-2-65-7. The sequence continues at coordinate 670,631 of CAVPHS010000001.1, forward strand.
CGAGCCGGGACTCCTCTGGCTGCGCAACCAGGGCAGCTGCGCCCAGCCGGACTTCCACGGCGATCGCCTCGCCTTCCCGCCGCAGCAACCGATCGAGACGAGCGGTTACAACGCTCCTGCTTTCGGGGACCTGAACGGCGACGGACATGCTGACCTGGTGATGGGCGTCCTCGGTGGAGCGTTCAATCCGGTCAAGACCAGTGCGGCCAATCTCTATGAAATCGATCAGACGGCGCCCGGCGCGTGGGCCGTCGTCACGCCGCGGATGCTCGATGGTGTCGACGTCGGCACCGAGTCGATTCCCGCAATTGCCGACATCGATGGCGACGGTGATCTCGACTTGGTCGTGGGCACCAAGATCGAGCCCGCCAATCCAAAAACCGGCGGGCTGTATTGGTTCGAGAACGTAGGCTCACGCACCGCGCCCGGCTTCCAGCTGCGCGGGCACCTCACCGTGCTCCCCGCTTTTCATGATGCGCCGGCACTCGGCGACCTCGATGGCGACGGGCTCCCGGATCTCGTGATCGGGCAGTTTCAGGACGCGGTCGCATGGTATCGTAACAGCGGCACGAGCGGCGCTGAGCGATTCGTGCTCGTGGACTCCGCCGTGGTCCGTTTACCGCGCGGCAGCAACGGCGTGCCCGAGCTGCACGACGTCGATGGCGACGGCGATCTCGACCTGTTCCTCGGCGACGCGTCGGGGCGAATCGCTTTCTTCAAGAACGATGGGACGCGACGCGCGCCGCACTTCGCGCTGGTGAGCGACGACTACCTCGGCATGCGCGCCGGCCGCCGCGCAGTGCCGCGTTTCGTGGATCTCGATCACGACGGTGTCGCGGAGCTGGTCGTCGGGACCGAGCAGGGCGGAACGCCCGCGGTGTTTCGCCGTCAGGTGCGCGACTCGAGTCTCGCGCGAATGTTGCCCTCACTCCCACCATACACTGCTCCTGTGTTCGCCGACGTGTTGGGCGCGGGAACAAACGATCTGTTCGCGGGGAACGAAGGCGGCGGAATCATCTATTATCGCCAGCGAGGCTCGCCCTGAACCTTTTCCGGCCGCCCCCCGTAGGGTAGTCATCCTTTTTTCCCGAGCACATCGGATGTTCAAGCCCGTTTTGACACTCGCTGCAGTGGGTCTTGTCGGCATCGTTCTCTGGAAGGTCGCGGCCGCGCTGCTGCTGCCGTTGATCTTCCTCGTTTTCAAGATCGGCCTGATCGTCGGTCTGGTCGTGTTGGCGGTCTGGTGGTTCAATAAGAGGGGACGCAAGGAGGACACCCCGCCGGTGTCCGAGTAACCACAAAGCCCCCCCAGAGGGGGTGTCTGGGCTGACACAATCGAGGCGCGTCGAGCACGAATTACGCTTGGCGCGCCTCGTGCCTTTCCTCCCCCCGAAAGGGGGAACCATGAACTACTGGAAAGGACTGTGGATCGCCGTCGTCTTCGACGTCGCCTGGATCATGGGAAACCCGTCCGTCGTGACAGGCCCAGGGCCGGCCGCAGCGCGCGAGCCCTACTGGGTCATGAACCCGGCACCGGGGGAGGGAGTCTCCTATATGCAGACGTCACCTGAAGACACTCAGCTCGATGAAGCGGGTCGTCTCGAGGATTCGCTGATGGTGTACCTGAAGAGCCATGACGACGATGTCGCGGCGATGGTGAACTTGGCGCGCATGTACGTCGAGCACGGCTGGTACGATGCCGCGATTGGCCCGCTGGCGCGCGCCGCTCAGCTCGATCCGGAGCGGCGGGGTGTCTGGTCGCTACTGGATCGCGCGTTGAAGATGGCGGGCAAGGCTCAGATCACGGATGCGGAGCTGACCAAACGGGCGCAGGAGTTCGTGGACCAGGTGGCGATGTGGGGGGAGCACTGCTGAGAGCTATTGATCCACCCACGTCGACCGCACGTCATACGTCACGTTATAGACGAGCTGATTGATCAGTCGCCCGTACGCGTCGTTCGGATCTGTTGCCGAGAATGATGCTGTGCCGCCGACGAATGAAAAACCGCCGACGCTCTCGGTCTCCGATGAGCTGCGCCGCCACATCACGCCACCGGTTCGCGTATTCACGAGCCAGACCGACAGCTCGACCGTGACAGTGGCCTGCATGGAGGGCGCGAGGCCTATGGAGAGCGCGCCCTTCGGTTTCACGTTCGAGATCTTGAGGTGGCCGAAGAAGGCGACGGGGCACCCGTTCGAGTCCACGGCGGCCTTGAATACGCGCGCCGAGTCGGCCGCCGTGAATTCGCGCATCTCGATGCCGCTCTGCGCGGCCAGGACGTATTCCTCGAAGCGCTGCGTCGCGAATTCGTTGAGATTGCCTCTCGCGTTCTCCACCGAGAACACGAACAGACCGATGTTCTTATGCGGAACGAGGTTCAGCGTCGGCGGCAGCAGCACGCGCTGCCGCGGTGGGCGGTGTGCACCGCCGCAGCCAAAAATCATCAGGATAACGACGAAGCAGATGACCACGCGCACACGCATCCGGTCCTCCGAAGCGGGGAGCTCGGGGCACAAAATAATGAACGACGTTCTGATGAGGGGGGCCGTGAGTCACAGGCGCCACAAGCCATTGTGAATTCACGGCTTCGGCTCGGCCACAGCAGGCTAGAAGCGCTGCGTTGGCACCACCGCGGGCACCGGCTGCGCCCGGATGTAGGCGACCACCTTCCAAATCGCACCCGCCGACATGACGCCGCCATACGCCGGCATCCCGCGCGGCCGGCCGTAGAAGATGGACTGGAACAGCGACCCGTCCGAACCGCCGTAACGCCAGCGTCCATCGACGAGGCTCGGTCCCACCCATCCCGTGGCCCCCGCGCCATGACAACCGTCGCAGTTCATCGTGCTGAAAATCCGCGCGCCGTCCGGCACCGCTGAAGAATCGTTGGCGAATGGACTGCTCAGCTCGCCGGCCGGGGGCGCGTTGCCGCCCGCCGACACATGCTCAGCGTAGCGCACCGATGGTGGCAGGTTGTCGCCGCGATTGCACCCCGCAATCACGACCAGGGCGACTAGAGGCCGAAGATCCAGACGCTGCCTCCCTGGCTCGTGTGCCGCGCGAGATCGGGCGCGAAATCGGCGGGCGGACGGACATCGGCGGGGTCGTCGGAGCGCACGTCGCCCGACAGCAGGAACCAGTCACCGCCGATACCCGCGTAGACGGCGATGTATTGCTTGCCGTCGGCGCCGCGGAAGGAGATCGGTGCGCCCACGACGCCGGAGCCGACCTTGAACTTCCACAGCTGCCGGCCGGTGCGCGCGTCCGCGGCCTTGAACCAGCCGTCGAGCGTCCCGAAGAAGACGACGTCGCCGGCGGTCACGACGCTGCCGCTCCACACGGGGTATGGCTCCTTGAGCTCCCACACTTTGCGTCCACGCGCCGCGTCCCAGGCGATGAACGCACCCATGTAGCCCCCGGGCCCGGCCATGTACGGCGTGCTCGCGCCGATGTAGGGAGTACCCGGTATGCGCGTCACCTCCGCAGCCTGGAAGTTCATGCAGAGGTTGTTCGTTGCCGTGTAGAAGAGTCCCGTGCGCGGCGAGTACGCCGCCGGTGAAGCGGGACTCTTGCCGCCCTCGAGACTCGGGCAGATGCCCTTCACGTCGCCGCGCGAGACGCCCGTCGTCTTGGTCGTATCGACGATGGGCAGTCCGCTAATGCGATCGATCCCTTTTGCCCAGGTGACGTTCGCGAACGGCTGGGCGACGAGCACTTCACCGGTCGCGCGATCGAGTGTGTACGCGAACCCATTCTTGTCGAAGTGCACCAGCACTTTGCGCAACCGCCCGCCGACCACGAAATCGGCGAGGATCATCTCTGCATTGGCGTCGTAGTCCCAGCTGTCGTGCGGCGTGAACTGATAGGCCCAGATGAGCGCGCCGGTGGCCGGTCGCCGGGCGAGCACGCTGTTCGTCCATTTGTTCTCGCCCGGGCGCTGCTCCGCGTTGTACGGCCCCGGGTTGCCCGTGCCGAAGTAGATGAGATCGAGCTGCGGATCGTAGGAGATCCACCCCCACACCGGAGCGCCACCCCGCTTCCAGGCGTCACCGGTCCAGGTGGACGTTCCGACGTTGGCGCCGCCGGCAAAGGTCCCGGCGTGCGCGAGCATCAAGCTGTCCGGTCCCATGTTGTGCGCGGTCCACAGGATCTTGCCGCTCGCGACGTCGAGAGCCTTCACCCAACCATAAATCCCAAACTCACCACCCGAGGGGCCGACGAAAACGCGATTGCCGGCGACGAACGGGGCCATCGGCGTCGTCTCGCCTTGCCCGATGTCGGCAATCTGCGTCTTCCACACCTCGCGTCCCGTCTGGGCGTCGACCGCGACGGTGTGTCCGTCGAGCAGGTTGTAGATGATTTTGCCGTCCGCGTACACGGCGCCGCGGTTGATCGCGTCGCAGCAGGCGATGCCCAACGCGGCCGGATTCACCTCAGGGCGGTACTTCCATCTCAGCGGATAGCCTTCGCGCGTCAGGTCGAACGCGTAGAGGACGTTCGGGAAGGGAGTTACAACGTACATCGTATTTCCTACAACGAGCGGTTGCCCTTCGTGGCCGCCGAGCACGCCGGTCGAAAAATTCCAGATCGGGCGCAGCTTGGCGGCGTTGGCGGGCGTGATCTGCGAGAGGCCGCTGTAACGAGTTGAGGCGTAATTCTTTCCCGGCATCGTCCACTGCCCATCGTCCTGCGGCGCCGTGCCTTGCAGGACCGTCACAAAAAGGAGCGCGACGTATGCCCGTTGCATTGACACTAATGATAGCTTGACCTTATGAACCTCGCGCTCATTCTCGCCGTCGGCCTGACGGTGGCACCCCCCCCGGCGCCTCGGGATACAGCCACTTTCGCGGGCGGCTGTTTTTGGACGATGGAGCATGCCTACGACGATCTGCCCGGCGTGATTTCGGCGACGTCCGGATTCATGGGCGGTACGACCAAAAACCCGAGCTATCGGCAAGTCGTGGAAGGAACGACCGGGCACCTCGAGTCGGTGCAGGTGATCTACGATCCCAGCAAGATCAGCTACGAGACGCTGCTCTGGGCTTTTTGGCACAACATCGACCCGTTCCAGGCCGACGGCCAGGCGTGCGACACCGGTCCAAACTATCACACCGCGGTCTTCGTCAGCGGGCCAGAGCAGCGGCGTGCCGCGAGCGCGACGCGCCAGCAGATCATCGAGCGATTCCACCGCGACGTCGCTGCGCAGATTCTCACGGCCGGTCAGTTCTATGCGGCCGAGGACTATCACCAGGACTTCGCGAAGAAGAACCCGGAGCACTACGGCATGTACCGCACGGGCTGTGGTCGCGACCGCCGACTCAAAGAGATCTGGGGGGACGAGGCGGGCAAGGTGAGTGCACGGGAAACGGGAAACGTGCAACAGGGGGTGACGTACTCAGTGAAACCGAAACCAACTGACGCCGAGCTGCGGCGCACGCTGACGCCTTTGCAATACGAGGTCACGCAGCACGAAGCGACCGAGCGGCCGTTCCAGAACGATTTCTGGGACAATCATAAGGACGGGATCTACGTCGACGTCGTGTCCGGTGAGCCGCTGTTCAGCTCGACCGACAAGTACGATTCGCGCACGGGGTGGCCGAGCTTCACGCGGCCGCTCGACGCGGCGAACGTCAAGGAAAAGACCGACCACTCGCTGTTCATGGAGCGAACCGAGGTTCGCTCGGCGCACGCCGACTCACACCTCGGCCACGTGTTCGACGATGGGCCACGCCCGACCGGATTGCGCTACTGCATCAATTCGGCGTCGTTGCGGTTTGTTCCGGTGGACAGTCTCGAAGCGGAAGGGTACGGCCAGTACCTGGCGCTCTTCAAAAAGAAGTAGCTAGCTGCTCACCGTCTGGCGTTCGAGAAGACTGACGGCGCGGTGCAGGCGGTCGATTGCCGCGCCCAGGTCTTCGCTGGGTCCGGGCGACAGTTCGCCCACCAGGGCGACCTCCTTCAACAACTGCAGTGCATTGCGGACGTGCTCGACCGGCCGTTCCGACATCGTCAAGCGGAACGGCCGGCCGCGGCGCTCCAGCGTGCTGCGCCGTTCGGACCCAGTCCGACGATCAACTAGCTGTCGGCGCTCGTCGTCAACGGCGCCTACTACCTGACGCCGTTGCTCGGAGCGGCGATCCGTGCCGCTGCGGCGGTCGGACCAGATCCGGATGGAGCCCACTAGGGCTTGGGGGCTGGCGGGTGCACCGCCGGCTTTGCCGCAGGCGCCGTTCCCCAGAATGCGGGATCCGTGGCCCTCGTTTCGCGCGATACATAGGTCTGTTTGGGATCGAGACGGAAGCGATTCGTTTCGGAGTTGATCATCCCATCGGTCGAGAACTTCTGCATTTTGGTCATCTCGTCCGGCGTGAATCCCTGCATCGTTTTCATGCCATCCTGGAACATTTGATCGAACTCAGCGTAGCCGGTCACGGACGAAAAAATGATATACGTCGGCTGCACCATCCCGGCGATCACCTGATAGGTACGAAACTGGGTATTGGGGGCGGCGCGAGTAGCTGAGGCGATGTACGCCTTGGCGGCGGCATCGAACTCATCTTCGTGACCCGAACGAACGCGGAAGATCGTGATTTCCCAGAACCGCTGCTTCGCGAGGTCCGGGAAGGCGCCCATGCTCAGGTCGGTGCGGGCCATGGCCTGAATTGTCCGAGTGTTGTTCAGAACGTCGCCATCGGCGCGGCTCAGCCGGTCCAGCTCCGCCGTCAGCGCCGCGTTCTTCTCATCGCGTGCCATCCGTTGGGCGATCGCCGCATGCGAGGCATCGGGGATGAGGTACCACGCCTCAGGCTGTCCCGTCATCGAAACCAGCGCGAGGTAGTAATCGGGCGAATTCACCCGAGCGAATGCCGCCGGCCACCCCGCCTCGATGCGGGCGTGGTCGGCTGTACGGCCGACCTTGACCTCCTCCCGAACTATCGTGACCAGCGCTGGCTGAGCCGTCGGCAGTCCCTGTGTCAGGGCAACAGCGGGAGCGGCTCCGCAGGCAAGCGTGAGGAGCGTCAGGCGAATCGATTTCTGCATGGACTTCCCTGGGTATTGGGGACCGCGAAGGTACCGCGCGAGCCATGTTTCAGCTAGGGACTGCGCAAAACCTCAGAAACCAACCATTTCCCATTTCGTAACATCCAAGTACTTGGACCCTTCGCCGGGGCGTACTGATGCCGTTCTTGCCGGTCGCTGTCGCCGTCCTTGCGTTGCAGACCGCTGTTGATCCCGCCCCCGCCACGCCGGCACTTGCGGCGACGGCGGTGGCCAAGCGCACTCCCGCCGTTATTGTGATCGACGGGAAGGACAACGACGAGGTCTGGCAAAGCGCTCAGGCGATTCGGGGATTCCGCCAGTTCTCACCGGTCGAGAATGCCGATCCCAGCGTCGAAACTGAAGCCAGAATCGCGTTCGACGACCGCAACTTCTACGTGTTTGTGCGCGCCTTTGACCCGCATCCCGACAGCATCAAATCGCTTCTGGCCCGCCGTGACAATCGCCTGTGCTGCGATCAAATCAAGCTGATCATCGATTCCTACCACGACCGCCGCACCGGCTTCGAATTCGCGGTCAGCCCGGGGGGCGTGAAGCGCGATTATGCCGTGTACGACGATGGCGGGATCGAAGACGACGCGTGGGACGCCGTCTGGGAAGTGGGGACGCAGGTGGACTCACTCGGCTGGACGGCGGAGTTCCGCATTCCCCTCTCGCAGCTGCGCTACCCGCATCGGCCATCGAACACCTTTGGATTCGGGATCTGGCGCGACATCGACCGCCATGCCGGCGAGCGCGTGAGCTGGCCGGTCTACAGCACAGCGAAGCGGGCGTTCATCTCGCAGCTGGGTGAGGTCGTCGGGCTCGAGGGCCTCGCGGCGCCGACCCGGCTCGAGCTGATTCCCTACGTCCTGACCAAAAACGAGCCGATCGGGTACGCGCATACGCAGTCCGCTACGGCCGGCGGGGATCTCAAGTACGGTGTGACCTCGAACATCACCGTCGATGCGACGATCAATCCGGATTTCGGTCAGGTCGAGTCGGATCCGTCGGTGGTCAACCTCACCGCGTACGAGACATTCCTTCAGGAGCGGCGCCCGTTCTTTGTGGAAGGCACGGGCATTTTCAATTTCAACGTGAACTGCAACGTCGTGAATTGCAGTGGGGAAGGGCTGTTCTACTCACGCCGCATCGGCAACGATCCCGCGCGGATCATCGGGGCTGCCAAGATCACGGGCCGGATGCCCAGCGGCCTGACGATCGGCGCCCTGGAGAGCGTGACGAAGCGCGGGGTGGCGGACAACGGCGTCACGATCGAGCCACTCACAAACTATGCGACGCTGCGCGTGACTCAGGATTTCCGCCGCGGCCAGAGCGCCATCGGCTTCATGGGGACCGCGGTGAATCGCAACAGCGACCCGGCGACGGACGATGTGTTTCACAGCCACGCGTATACCGGCGCGGTGGATTTTCGGCACAAGTTCATGAACGGCATGTATGAGCTGTCCGGCTCCTTCGATCTCAGCACCGTCGGCGGGACCCCGGCCATGATCGCGTCGACGCAGCGGAATTCGACACATTACTACCAGCGGCCTGACGACAACATCCAGTTCGACAGCACTCGGACTTCGCTCGGCGGGAACGCCGAGGAATTGCTGTTCACCAAGCAGAACGGTTTCATCAACTTCCAGACCAGCTATCAACGACGCTCACCCGGTTTCGAGATCAACGATCTGGGCTTTCTGTATCAGTCCGACCAGCAGGGGTGGAACAACTGGGCGTCGATGAACTGGCGCAAGCCGGTGCTGGTCTTTCAGCGGGTCAATTGGAACTTCAACTGGTGGCAGTTCTGGACGGCCGAAGGTCTGGCGACGGAACGAGCAGCGAATACAAACCTGCACGCGACGTTCAATAACCAATGGAGCATTCACTTCGGCAGCACGGTAGCCGGCTTGGGTGCTGTCTACTGTAGCACCTGCGCCCGAGGTGGGCCGGCGGTGCGGACCGATCGGGGCGTTTATCCCTGGGCTGGCTTTGTCGGCGACCCGCGTCCCCCGATCACGCCGGTGATGTTCGTCAACTACTGGAAGCGCGATGGTGGTCGCTCGGAATCGCTGAATCTCAGCCCCGAGATCGACTACCGGGTGGGTTCACAGTTGCGCGGCTCGGCGGTGCTCAGCCTGACGCACACCATCAACGACCTCCAGGACAGGGATCCGCAGGTGGACACGATAGCCACGGTTGTCGGTACGCATTATGTCTTCGCGCACATCGATCAACAGACCGTTTCCATGACTTTCCGGCTGGACTACACGGTCACGCCAACTCTCACGCTGCAGGTGTATGGGCAACCATTCGTGAGCAAGGGAAAGTGGTCGAACCTGCGCGAGCTCTCTGCGACGCCACGCGCGGACTCGTACGACGCGCGGTATGAACCCTATGCGGGCACCATGCCGGAAGACTTCAACCAGAAATTCTTCAATTCGAACGTCGTGGTGCGGTGGGAGTATCGTCCCGGTTCGACGTTGTACCTGGTCTGGAACCAGGGGCGTCAGAACTTGGACCCGAGCACCCCAGGCGGCACCTTCGCCGACGATTTCGGGAAGCTGTTCAACTCTCGTCCGTTAAACACGTTCTTGATCAAGGCGTCGTACTGGTTCAGCCGCTAGTCCGGGTCCATCCTCTCCAGCGCAAAGCGCAGCCGGAGCACCGCCGTGTCGAGCAGCCGCCGGCTCTCGTCACGCATCGCGCCCAGGTCGGCCAGCTGGGTGAGCAGCTCGAGGACGACATGGATCTGTGCGGTCGCCGACTCGACGATCATGCGCCGGTCGAGGCCGCTGCGCCGTTCTATCTCCACCGGAACAGTCTTTACCCGTCTTTCTTCGCCCCGCCTGCGATTCGCAACGGTCATGGAATGACCTCCCAGGTGCGTTCGCTGTTCAGCAGTGCGTCAAGGTCGCCATTGGCCTGCACGGCCGCAAACTGAGCCTGGACTTCCTGCTCGTACGACGCGGACGGATTGCAATACAGCACGCCCATCGCCGCCGGGAAGGGCGGCTCCAATGCGGCGAGTAGCTGCGCCAGCGGGCGGTTGGTTTCGTCATGTACGAGGATGTCGGCGGCGCTCACGCCGCCCCCCCCACTGCCGACCGTCACGATTTCCAGCTCCAGCTTGCCGGGCTTGAGACGCAGCCCCTTCTCCTTGTTCTTGCCGAACAGCAGCGGCCTGCCATGCTCTAACAGGATCTGCGCATCGGGGGCGACTTCCTTGCCGGTGATGTTGTCGAACACGGCGTCGTTGAACACGACGCAGTTCTGCAGGATTTCGACGAACGACGCGCCACGATTGGCGTGAGCCCGCTTCAGCGTCGCGACCAGATGTGCCTGTAGCGTGTCGATCGATCGGGCGACGAAGCGTCCGCCCGCGCCGAGCGCGAAGGAGCAGGCGGAGACAGGGTACTCGATCGAGCCCTGCGGCGTCGAGGGCGAGCGGGTCCCACGCCGGGACGTGGGCGAGTACTGGCCCTTGGTGAGGCCATAGATCTCGTTATTGAAGAGTATGATCTGCAGGTCGACGTTGCGACGCAGCACATGCAGCATGTGATTGCCGCCGATCGACAGCCCGTCGCCATCGCCCGTCATCACCCAGACGTCGAGATCGGGATTGGCGAGCTTGATGCCCGTGGCAATTGCCGGCGCGCGCCCGTGCACCGTGTGGAATCCGTAGGTCGACATGTAATAAGGAAAGCGCGCGGCGCAGCCGATCCCGCTCACGAAGACCGTGCGCTCCCGCTTGACCCCCAGCTCGGCGCATGCCTTCTGCACCGCCTTGAGAATGGCATAGTCGCCGCAGCCGGGACACCAGCGGACCTCCTGGTCCGAGGCATAGTCCTTGGGCGCGAGCTGCGCGTCGGTGATGGTCGTGACCGTCATGAAGTCTTCCTTATGGCCTGTAAGATCTCCGTCACTCGGAACGGCTTTCCCGTCACTTTGGCGAGCGGCTCGGCTGGAATCAAATACTCCGCCCGGAGCAGCTTCACCAGCTGCCCGTTGTTCATCTCGGGCACGACGACGCGGCCGTAGCGTTTCAGCAGCTCGCCGAGGTTGCGCGGGAACGGGTTCAAGTAGCGCAGATGAATGTGCGCCACATCGCGACCTTCGTCACGCGCGATCTTCACCGCCTGATGAATGGGGCCGAACGTGGATCCCCAGCCGACCAGCGCCAGGCTGCCGTGATCCTCGCCCAAGGCCACGTCCTGCAGGGGGATATCCCGGGCTATCCCTGAGATCTTGTCGGCGCGCGCCTTCGTCATGCGTGCGTGATTGTCGGGATCGTACGAGATGTGCCCGGAGTCGTAGTCTTTCTCGAGGCCGCCGATGCGATGCTCGAGCTGCGGCGTGCCCGGCTTTACCCACGGCCGCGCGAGTGTCTCGGCATCGCGCAAGAACGGATGGAAGCCGTTCGGATCCGTGCGATACGTGACCGGGAAGCGGGGCAGGTCGGCCTCGCGCGGAAACCGCCACGGCTCGGCGGCGTGCGCCAGATAGCCGTCGCTCAGCACGATGACCGGAGTCATGTACTTGGTCGCAAGCCGCACGGCCTCGATCGCGATGTCAAAACAATCGGCCGTGGTAGCGGGCGCGATTACGGCGAGCGGCGCGTCAGCGTTGCGCCCATGCACCGCCTGGAACAGGTCGGACTGCTCGGCCTTCGTCGGCATGCCGGTGGACGGTCCGGCGCGCTGCGAGTCGATGACGACGAGTGGCAGCTCGGTCGCGATGGCGAGACCCAGCATCTCCGTCTTGAGCGCGATGCCGGGTCCCGAGCTCGAGGTGACGCCCAGCGCGCCGGCGTACGACGCGCCCAGCGCCGCGCCACTCGCGGCGATTTCGTCCTCGGCCTGGAATGTGACGACGCCGTAGGCGCGCAGGTTGGCGAGCGTGTGCAGCAATGCCGACGCAGGCGTGATGGGATATCCCGCGAAGACCATCTTCTCGATGCCGCTCGCCCGCAGCCCGGCTACCAGGCCCCATGCCAGACCCTCCGTGCCGGTCACGGTGCGGTAGCGGCCAGGTAGCACGTGGGCCCTGGGAACGGTGTAGCCGACGAGATGCTCCGGCAGCTCCGCCGTCTCTCCGAAGGCATGGCCGGCATTGAGCGCGGCGATGTTGGCAGCGGCGATCGTCGGTTTCTTCGCGAACTTGCGCTTGAGCCAGTCGACCGTCGCCACGCGCTCGTAGCCGTACATCCACAGCAGCAAGCCGAGCGCCCACATGTTGCGGCAGAGGTGGGCTTCGCGCGATGAGAGCCCGTGCGGCTTGACCGCGTCGGCCGTGAGTTTCGTGATGTCGAACTTCAAGACCTGGTAGCGTGCCAGCGAGTCGTCATCGAGCGGGCTCTTGGCGTACCCCGCCTTGCCGAGATTGCGCTCGTTGAAGGCCGACGTGTCGACAATGACGGCTCCCCCGACCTTGAGATCCTTGAGCTCGACGGTCAGCGCCGCGGGGTTCATGGCGACGAGCACGTCCACGGCGTCGCCCGGCGTCATCACATCGGTCCCGCCGAACTGGATCTGGAACGCCGACACGCCGAACGTCGTGCCGGCGGGCGCGCGGATTTCCGCGGGAAAGTCGGGGAAGGTCGAGAAGTCGCTGCCGGCGAGCGCGGCTTCCAGTGTGAACTGGCTGCCGGTCACCTGCATCCCATCGCCGGAATCTCCCGCGAAACGAACCACGACGGAGTCGCGCGTTTCGCGGCCGGAGCGCGGGGTGATAGCGGATGTAACCATACTGTTAATCTATACGACGTTTCGCAGCACGAACCACATGTTCGCCGGCCGTTCGGCAAGACGCCGCATATACCAGGCGAACCAGGCGCTGCCATAGCTGATCAAGACACGGATCTCGGCACCCATCGACGCCAACTTACGCTGTTCGTCGGCCCGAATCCCATAGAGCATATGAAACTCGTATGAAGAGGGACCTACACGCTGTGTCGTGGCCGACTTGCGAATTGCCTCTACGAGACCGAGATCGTGCGTGCCGAATACCGGCTTCGCTCGCTGCCGCGCCGCCTCGGCAAGCAGGCGATCGGCAAGCTGGCGGTAGCGGTCGTCCACGTCGTGTTTCTTCGCCAGCGCGACATCGGCCGGCTCGTTGTACGCCCCCTTCACGAGCCGGATAGCGGGCGAGATCGGTAGCAGGGCCTCGAGATCTTTCGGGGTGCGACGCAGGTACGCCTGGAGGCAGACGCCGACGTTCGACCATTCGGCCTTGGCGCGACGATACACCTCGAGCGTGGCATCGACGTAGCGCGACTCCTCCATATCGATCCAGAGGAAGGAGCGAGCCTGCTCGGATCGCGCCGCGAGCTTCAGCACATCCTGCACGCACCCTTCGTGACTCGCGTCAATGCCGAGGTGGGTGAGTTTGACGGAGATATGGGCCGGCAGCTTGCGGCGCTGGATCTTCTCGAGCACACCGAGGTAATGATCGCGCACGTCGGCGGCCTCGGCGCGGCTCGTGACTTGCTCGCCAAGCTCGGTGAGGACACTGCCGATGTCCTGCTTGGCGAACGCGCCCGCGGCTTCGAGCGCCGCGTCCACCGTCTCGCCCGGCATGAAGCGGCGAACCGCGCGCTGAAAGAAACGGCGCTCGCGCAGTTGCCGGGCGAGCCACGCACTGCGAGAGGCCTTCAGGAGGATGCTTCGTGCGAGTCCCATGCAGAGATAGTGTAGTGTATCCTTACTTCATGCCAGCGCCGCGCGTCTTTCTCGCAGTCTCGATCGCCCTGCTTGGCGCCTGCGGTGGTCCGCACGTCGGCGGGATCGTGTCCGGCGAGCCGACTCCGTCGGCGTCCGAGCCCTGTGTGCTGTCCACGGGCGATGTGACCTCCCGCCCGGCCACGATCACGATCGGCCTGACCGATGCCGTCGACCCGCGCCACGCCCCGGCGCCGCGCACCGATGCCGAGCGGATCGTATTTCGTCACCTGTACGAGACCCCGCTGCGCTTCGATTGCGAGGGGCACGTCCATCCCGAGCTCGCGGAGAAGTGGGAGCGCGACAACGATGGCAGGCGCTGGACGGTTCGGTTGCGCGACGGCGCGCAATTCTGGGATGGCGCCCCCGTCACGGCCCAGGACGTCGTGTTTGGCCGGAGCGGCGCGGGCTACACGCTGGGTGCGCTCGACACTCGGGCGATCACGATGACGCTCGCCAAGCCGAAGGACGACGTCCCCGCGCCGCTCGGCGACGTGGGACTCGCGGTCACAAAACCGGCGCCCGACACGAGCTGGCCGATCGGGACGGGTCGCTACTGGGCGACGAGCGCGACGACGACGCCGCAGGAGATCCGCGCGCACTCGAACGGTGGAGACACCCTCGTCTTCCGCTTCGCGCCGGGCGGCGATGCCCGTGACTTGCTTGACGCGGGGGTGGACCTGCTGGTCACGCGGGACCGTGCGCTGCGCGACTATGCTGCCACACTCAAGAACTTCACGGTCGTCGCGCTGCCGTGGGACCGCACCTATGTGTTCGTCACGCCCGAAGCCGGCGGAACTCGCTACGATGGAATGGAGCAGGCGGTGCGTGCCGAAGCCCGTCGTCCGGAGGGCAGTTTCTGGTGGTCGGATTTGCGCCCCTGCGGCATGGGCGGGACGGGGGGTAGCAGCTCCCCTCCGACGTCCACCGGTCAGCGGCGGATCCTCTATAGTCGCGCCGATCCGACGGCGCGCGAGCTCGCCGGCCGGCTTGCCGCCCTGACGCGCGCTGTCGCCGCACCCCGCGGGCCCGACGATCTGAGCGACGCCGTCTCGAGCGGGAAGGATTGGGGCTACATCGTCGCGCTGCCCCGGATCGCGCCTGATCCCTGTCGCGTCGCCCAACAGCTGCTTCCGTCCTGGCCGGCGACGATCACGGCGCTCGTCGAGACGCGCCCGACCGCCATCGTTCGCCGCGGCGTTGCGCGTTGGACCGTCGATCAGGACGGCACTGTTCATCTCGCGCCATGAAATTCCGCACCCGCCTCCTCATCGCCTTCGGGGTGGTGGTGCTCATTCCGCTGCTCGTGTTTGGCCTTGGCATCCGCCGCGAGATGGCGAAGCGTGTGACCGCTGAGTACGAGCGCCGAGTCAGCGCGCTCGTCAACGTCATCAACGCAGACATCGCGCGGGAGAACGATCGCATTAGTGCGCGCCTTGCGGCGCTGAAGAGCTCACTGGCAGACGATTACCGCTTCCGCGGCGTCGTGGTGCGCGGTGAGGATCGCAGCTATGCGCTGGACTATGCGGGCAGCGCGATGCGCGTCGCGGGGCTCGATTTTCTGCAAATGCAGGACGAGGAGGGGCGCGTCGTATCGTCTGGCCATTTCCGCAACGAGTTCGACCGGCTCGGGCCGTCCGTGCGCGGGCTCACATTGCTGCGTGCGGCCACCGCCGAAGGACCATTCCTCGCGCTCGTCACGAGTGATTCGTTCAGGATCGCGAAACCGTTTTTCCTGATCGGAGGAGTCGCGGTTGATTCCGCCTTCCTTGCCCGCCTGGCGCGCGATCCGGAGCTGGGAGTCCAGCTCAGGCTTCCGACCGATTCCGCGACCGCCGACACGGGCCGGCTCGTCGTCGGCGAGATCACGCTTCCTTTTACAGACGCGCTGGATGGGCCGGGCCGCGTCGACCAGGCGCACATCGAAATCACGCGCTCGTCCGCGCTGCTGACCGCGCTGCAGCGCAACGTGAATCTCTGGTTTGCCGTCGCGGTGCTGGTCGCGGCGCTCGGAGCGCTGCTGCTCGCGAGCTGGCTGTCGACGCGCATCAGCACTCCCATCGAGGCCCGCATCGCCATCGGGGACCTCGCGCGCCAGGTGAATCACGACATCAAGAATGCACTGGCGCCGCTGCGCAACGTGTTTCGCCACCTGACGCAGGTCGCTCGAGAGAAGCCGGAGGACTTGCCGCAGGTGTTCACCGAGCGGCAGGGAACGGTGGAATCGAGCATCAACTACCTGGAGACACTCGCCGCGAATTACGCCAAGCTGTCGCCGCAATTGGCGGGGGGGCGCAAGGCGACCGATATCAACGCCGTCGTGCGCGACACAGTCGCGGGCTCGGCAGCCGTTCGCACCAAGCTGACCGATGGATTGCCGCCGGTCTCCGCCGATGCGCTGGTGTTGCGGCGGGTCATCGAGAACCTGGTGAGCAATGCGCTCGAGAGTTTGAACGGCAAAACCGGTACGGTCACGGTGTCGACGGAGCGCGGCAAGGGAACGGTTCGCCTCGCGGTGAGCGACACCGGTCGCGGGATGAGTAAGGCGGAGCTGGATCGGGCATTCGACGACTTCTACACGACAAAGTCCGGCGGGACGGGCCTTGGTCTGTCGATCGTGCGCAGATTGGTGCTCGACTCGAATGGCTCGATGAAGGTGGAAACCGAGTCTGGGCAGGGGTCGACGTTCATCGTGGAGATCCCGATCCAGTGACACTCGTCCTCATCGTCGATGACGTACCCACGATGGCCGAACAGTACGCTTATGACTTGAAGCGGCTGCGCGGCTACGAAACCCTCATTGCCAAAAGCGGCCGGACGGCGCTCGAGAGCCTCACCCGCGATTCCGTCGATTGCGTCATTCTCGATCTCGAGATGCCCGGCATGGATGGCTTCGAAGTGTTGCGCTCGGTCGAGGGGCTCGGTCTCCGCGTGCCGGTCATCGTCTACACAGGCACCGGCGATTACGACCGGTGCGCGCAGGCGATTCGCCTGGGGGCCTACAGCTTCATCGACAAGGCCGAGCCGATGGAGCGCGTCGCGCAAGAGGTGGAGAACGCGATCGCGCGGCGGCGGTTGGAGACACAAGTCACGCTGCTGCGGCGCGGATTCGGTCTCGAGTCGCCGCTCGTGGGAACGAGTCCCGCGCTCGCCAAGCTCAAGGAGGCGATGGTTCGCGTCGCGCCGGTGCCCAGTCCGGTGCTCATCGTGGGGGAGAGCGGCACGGGGAAGGAGCTGGTCGCGCGCGAGATCCATCGACTGGGCGCCAATCCCAAAGGCCCCTTCGTCGCGATCAACAGCGCCGCGCTGCCGCACGAGTTGGTGGAGAGCGAGCTGTTCGGCCATGAGCGGGGCGCGTTTACGGGAGCGAACGTCACGCGCAAAGGGGCGTTCGAGGCGGCGAGCGGCGGCACCCTGTTCCTCGATGAGATCGGCGACTTACCTGCCGCCGCCCAGGCCAAGCTGTTACGCGTGCTCGAAGAGCGAAAAGTCACGCGGCTTGGCGCCAACAAGACAATTGATGTGAACACGCGCGTCGTTGCGGCGACGCACCGCGATCTCGAAAAAGAGGTGGCAGAGGGCCGCTTCCGCGAGGATCTGTTCTATCGGCTCAACGTGCACGTGCTCCGCGTGCCGCCGCTGCGCGATCGTCTGTCGGATGTGCCGGCGCTTGTGGAGCACCTGGTGGCGTCGACCTGCGAGCGGTTTGGGATACGTCTCAAGACCGTCGCGCCGGACGCACTCGAGGCGCTGATGGCCTACGACTGGCGGCGCAACAATATCCGCGAGCTGCGGAACGTGATCGAGCGCATGATCATCGCCACTGATGGCGATGCGTTGACGCGGGGCGCGTTGCCCGCCGAAATCCTCGGGTCACGCACGCCGCACGCGGCACGCCGCACGTCCAGCGACGCACGACGCACGTTCGAGGAGCAGAAAATCGAGGCCGAGCGCCAAATCATCATCCAAGCGCTCGACCGCAACGATTGGCACGTAACGAAGACCGCGAAGGAGCTCGGCCTGTCCGACCACGCCAGCCTGCTCAAGATTATGCGCCGTCTCGGTGTCCAGCGGGACACGAAGGACGCCTAGCAGGCAGTGTTTCCCAGCACACGAAGCGCTTGGCCGTCGCACGTAAGTCATTGATTCGCAACTAACACCAAACACCGGACACCTGGCACCGCATCTGCTTTTCCGTGGGGCGAACCCCTGCTCCCGGAGGAGCCATGTCGTATCAATTCGAGCTGGATCGTTCCAACCGTTCGCTCCGATTCCCCGCCATCCTCATGGCCGCGATCGTGAGCATGGTGATCGCCGCGTACGTCTTTGCCGCCTGTGGCGATCGCACGCCCGACCAAGCCGCCGCCGGCGAACCCGCCACCGCACAGCCGGCTACTGGTACACCGGTCAGCAATGTCAGCAGTGAGAAGCCGGCGCTCGTCATCAGCGGGCCGGTCACCTTTGAGATGGCGGACTCCGCCTTCCGGGACCGCCGCTACGATGACGCAACGACGCTGTTTAAGTCGTACACTGAGAACCGTCCCAGCAACCCGTGGGGCTTTTACATGCTGGGCCTGTCGGCGTGGAAGTCGGGTGATCGCGCGCAGGCCGAGAGCGCCTTCGTGCAAGCGCTCAGTCTCGACTCAACGCACGTAAAGAGCCAGCTCAACCTGAGTCGCGTCCTGCTCGAGGATGGAAAGCCCGACAGCGCGCTCACGCACATCGAAGCGGCTATCGCGCTCGACACGACCTCAAGCGAGCCGGTGCGGTTGCAGGGCCGCGCGTTTGAGGCGCAGGGCAAGAGTGACGACGCGATTCTGGCCTACAGCCGAGCCATTCAGCTCGACAGCACGGACGTGTGGGCGTTGAACAACCTCGGCGCGCTGTACATTCGTCTCGAGCGCTTCGGGGAAGCGATTGAGCCGCTCAAGGTCGCGGTGCAGCTCAACGACAAGGTCGCGGTCTTCCACAACAATCTCGGCATGGCGCTGGAGCGGACGGGCCAGTACCGCGCGGCGGAGGCGGAGTATCGTGCGGCGGTTGCCATCGAGGGAACGTACGGGAAAGCCGTGACGAATCTGCAGCGGGTGGAGCAACTCAAAGAAGTCCCAACCCAGCCGTAATCAGTTGTCTCCGGAGAGCCGCTTCAAGAACCGGTTGAGGCGGCTCTCGCTGCTGTGGGGATGATCACCGATGTAGTCGACGCGTGCCTCGATGAGCGCGGCATGCAGCTCGCTTCGCGCCTCGGCGGCGCGGGCGCACAGCGCCGCTTCTGCGGGCGCCGACGCCTCGAGCAGATCGGCGGCGAGGGCGAGCATGCGACCGGCGAACGTGACGTAGGCACGCACCATGCCCGTGCCCGAGCTGCCGCGCTCGACCCATTCGGGGAAGCAGCCAGCCCACCACAAGGCCAGCGCCGCCGCATCCGCGGCCGCTTCCGCTTGCGCGACCGTACCCTGCGGCAGCGCGGCCACGAAGCGCGACCATTCCGCCATGCCATTTTCGCCCTTGGCGATCGACTGCTGTGACTGCGTCGTCGCAAAGACGACCGGGAGTGTCGCGGCGTAGTCGGCGAGCAGAATGTCGGTCACGCCGTGGTTTTTCAGCTGGGCGCGAATCGGTACGTACCAGAGGAGCGTGAGCGGGAGAGGGGCGGGCGCGCCGCCGCGGCCGAGCACGGCTTCGAGCGCGGCGGGAGAATCGAGGACCGTATCGACGGCGCCCGCCTGCAGCGCCTGGTCGGCCTCACGCCCTTCTGTGACATCCATCCGCGCGATCGCTTCGACGAGGGAAGCGAGATCCCCGCGGCTCAACTGACGATGGATGATTGGCCTGATCATGCGTCCCTCCCTTATGCACGACGAGAGAGGCAAGCTTGGTGCCGGTCATCTATCTCGCTGTCTCTTAATGCCTTACCGGAAAAAAGCGCCGGGCTGAACTGTGCAACGTGGTGCAACCGAACGCTGCACTAGGACACGCCCAGGCGATGTGAGACGGCTCACGCTAGTAAATGGCCTTCTCTCGGGCAAGCTGATAGCACTCAGGGGCTTGGAGTGCTAAGGCCGCCGGTTTATGTTCCCGCTCCCATGAAAGCCACAGACATTCGCAAAGGTCACGTCCTCATGATCGACGGCCAACCGTGCCGGGTCATGGACTTCACGCATCGGACTCCCGGTAACCTCCGGGCGTTCGTGCAGGTGCGTTTTCGGAATCTCGTTTCGGGCAACACGTTCGATCAGCGTCTCGCGGCGACCGACTTTCTCCAGGAAGCCCGGCTCGATACGAAGGAGATGCAAGTCCTGTATCAGGATCAGGGCGGCGTGCACGTGATGGATCAGCAGACCTACGAGCAGTACACGCTCGACGAGCGGGCCGTCGGCCAGGACACGCCGTGGCTGCAGCCGGAAATGGTGGTGCAGGTGGAGTGGCTCGAGGGCCGGCCGATCGCGATCGAGCTGCCGTCGGTGATCGAGCTCAAGGTGGTGGAGACGTCGCCGGTGATGAAGACCGCCACGAAGACCGCGAGCACGAAGCCCGCGAAGCTGTCCAACGGCGTGACCGTGCAGGTGCCGGAGTTTATCAGCCCCGGCGAGAAGGTGCGCGTGGACCCGCGCTCGGGCCAGTACCTGGAGCGCGCGAAGTAAGCTCGGCGTAGCGGTAGCAGCTGATGAGATGGTCGTTGACCATCCCGACCGCCTGCATGAACGCGTAGACGATCGTCGGACCCACGAAACGAAACCCACGCTCCACCAGCGCCTTGCTCATCGCGATCGATTCCTTCGACTCGGCGGGCAGGCGCTTGAGTGTCTTCCAGGCGTTGACCTTCGGTGTGCCGCCGACAAACTGCCACAGGAATTCGTCGAACGACTCGCCCGCGTCTTTCATCTTCAGGAAGGCGCGGGCGTTGCCCACCGCCGACTTCACTTTCTGCTTGTTGCGTACGATCCCCGGGTCACGCAGGATCTTTCCGATTCGCCTGGCGTCGTAGCGCGCCATCTTGTCGGGGTTGAAGCCGTCGAACGCTTTCAGAAAGGCGTCACGCTTCCGCAGGATGATCGCCCACGACAAGCCGGCCTGGAATCCATCGAGCACCAGCTTCCCGAACAGCTGCCGATCGTCATGCACCGGGACACCCCATTCGGTGTCGTGGTAGGCGATCATCTGTTCGTTAGATGTGGACCAACCGCATCTGGTATCCATAGCTTCAAGCTAGAAGCGAACAAGACACAAGAAAAGTTGCCAGACGCCAAGTTGCGAAGTGGCTGTCAGCTCAAAGTGAAAGAGGCCAGGAACGACTCCCTGGCCTCTTGTGTCTTTCACTTGCGACCACTTTGCAACTTGGCGTCTTGCAACTCTTCTAGCGGCTTGTGACTTGAGACTCTGAGCTCACCTGCGGCGCATCGGCGACGTCACGGGATCCACCCTCTCGGATGATGACGAGGAACCTGGAATTCCGCCAGAAATCGACGGGCGACGTAATCGTCAGCGTCGGTGTGCCGGAGTACTTGTTGCTGTGACGTTCCTCGGCGATGTACTCGAGGTCCTGGAGCGAGGCCACGCGGTACTCGGCGCTCGCGACGGGAAGCGGAATCTGCGTCACACGGCGCGTGTCGATCGCCGTAAAGAGACTGGGGTCGAGGTTCCGCGCGGGCTGCAGCGTCTTGCCGGTGCGCCACAGAACGAACAGCACCCGCCCGCCTCCCTGCTCGGTCAGGATGCCCTTCTTCCTGAGCTGGTCGCGCGTCCCGATCACGTAGTAACCGGTCGACAGGCTGTCGCGCAGCGCCACGTTTTCGGCGGTCAGCGTGTTGACCTGATCGGTGAGCAGGTCGATCGTCGTCTTTTGGCCGGCGATGACCGACTGCAGATTGCCCACCGCCGAATCGTACGCGGTGCGGAGACTGTCCGACAGGTTGGTGAGGGTCTTGATTCGCTCGCGGCTCTGACTCAGTGCGCTCTCTGTTTCCTGCACGCGTGCGACGACGTACTTCAGCTTGGCAATCAGGGTGTCGTTCGATGCGGTGACCGGACTCTCGCTCGAGACGTGCAACCGGTTGTAGCGGACTTTCGCCTTCGCAAGCTCGACGTTGACGTCGCTGATGAGCCGCGAGCTGATGGCTACTTCCTGCATCAGGCTGTCCTTCTGCGCGTTGACCTGCTCGAGCTCGGCCAGTTTCCGCTCGGTCTCCGCCGACGTGCCGCAGGCGGCAACGGCAAAGACGAGCGTGGCGAATGTGAACTTCAGCGTCTGCATGCGACTCCCCCATCCTGTGTGGTGAGACTAGCTTTGCCGCGATGGCGCGGCTGCACGTTGGTACGTCCGGCTACAACTTCCCCGAATGGAAGGGAAGCTTTTATCCGCCCAAGCTCCCGAGCGCGAAGTGGCTCGAGTACTACGCTCAACAACTGGGCACGGTCGAGATCAATTACACGTTCTATCGCATGCCCAACGCCAAAACGGTCGCCGGCTGGGATGCAGCGACCCCGGAGTCATTCACGTTCGTTCTGAAGGCGCCTCAACGAATCACACATATCGCGCGTCTGCGGAACGTCGATGAACCTCTCCGCGTCTTTCTCGAAACCGTTCGCAAGCTACGTACCAAACTTGGTCCGGTGCTGTTTCAATTACCCCCCAATTATAAGAAAGACTTCGCGCGACTCAGTGATCTGCTCACGCAATTTCCGTCGGATGTCCGCGCGGCGTGTGAGTTCCGTCACGCATCATGGTGGTCAGACGACGTCTACGATCTGCTGCGCAGCACGAACACGGCGCTCTGCATCGCCGATACAGAGGAAGGGACCACGCCGGAGGTCGCGACCGCCGACTTTGGGTACGTGCGACTACGCGACGAAGGCTATTCGGAGGAGGGGCTGAGGCAGTGGCAGCAGAAAATCCAGGCGCTGGGGAGCGCCTGGACCGATGCGTATGTCTTCTTCAAGCACGAAGAGAAGGGCGTGGGCCCCAAACTGGCGCGCGAGTTCATGCGGCTGGCCCCAGATACTGCGAGTCGCCCCACGCTAAAATTGGAATGAAAATCCCACCGAGGAAGATCAAGCCGAGGGTAAATCCGATATCGTGACCGAAGCTCTTGGAGATGGCGTGCGACACGATGCACGCGATGACGATGTTCACACCGGGGATGAGGTACAACAGAATCCACCACAACGGCCTGCCGGCGATGTCCAGGATCACGATGGCGTTGTAGATGGGAATGAGCGAGGCCCAACCGGGTTTGCCCGCCTTCGTGAAGACCTTCCACATGCTGGCGAGCTCGAAGATGGCAACCGCGCAGATGATGAGCAGCCACGTCGTGCTGAAGAGCGGCGAGTCTTGCGACACGGCGGCACCTCGCGGGTGAGGGTCGCCCCAAGATAATGCGCTAGCGCTTCCCCGCGACTTTCCGCCGCTTGGCGGGTTTCTCTTTCTCCTCTGCCGGCGCGCCCTCGAGGCTCTGCTTGAGCGCCTGCATGAGGTCGAGCACCCTGGTCTTCGGCGCCTCCTCCGGTTCTTCTGTGATCTCCTTGCCTTTGACCTTGCGCTCGATCTGTTCCTGCATCCGGTCGCGGACGTTGTCCTTGTATTTCTGGGGCTCGAACGCGTCGATGGCGCCTTGATCGATGACTTTGATCGCGAGCTGGAGCTCCTGGTTTTTGACGTCCGTCTTCGGCACTGGGATCTCCGCGATGTCGCGGATCTCGTCAGCGTAGCGCAATTGCTCCATCACGAGCCGGCCCTGCAGGGGTCGGATCATGATCAGGTACTGCTTGCCGCGCGCCGCGTACTGTCCGATCGCCACGCGCTTTGATTCCTCGAGTGCCTCGGCGAGCAGCTTGTAGGCGCGCTCGCCGCCTTTGTCCGCGCCGAGATAGTAGGTGCGGTCGAGCCAAATGCGATCGACCTGCTGAGCCGGGAGGAACTCCTTGATCTCGATCGCGCCGGTCCCGCGCTCCTCGAGGGCTTTCAATTCTTCGGGGGTGAAGATGACATACTGCCCCTTCTGGAATTCGTAGCCCTTGACCATGTCGCTGCGTTCGACTTTTTCGCCGTCCTTGGAGCAGAGATACTGCTGCTTCAGGCGAGCGCCGTCCTTCTTGTGCAGCAAGTTGAATGAGATGGCGGCCTTCGACTCGCCGGCAGCGTAGAGCTGCACGGGCACGGACACGAGGCCGAACGAGACCGTGGCGGAACCGATGGAATGGGCGGCCATATCGGGGTATGATACGCGCTCATGCCTACTCGTCGGAAGGCCCGCCGCCCCGAAGGCGAGGGGAACAAAAAAGAGGGTGGTGACGCGCTCAGTACATACCGGGCGAAGCGCGCGTTCGATCAGACTCCCGAGCCGGGGGGGTTAGTCCCGAAGCGGGGGCCGACGCAGGGCGGCTTGCTGATCGTCCACATGCACGATGCCACCCGCCTGCACTGGGACCTCCGTCTCGAGATGGATGGCGTCCTCAAATCGTGGGCCGTTCCAAAAGGACCATCGGCCAATCCCGCCGACAAGCGGCTGGCGGTCAAAGTCGAAGATCACCCACTCGAGTACGGCGACTTCGAAGGGATCATTCCCGAGGGGAACTACGGGGCGGGGACGGTCGTGGTGTGGGACCGCGGCGTGTGGGAGCCCCTCGAAGATCCGCACGAGGGGCTGGAAAAGGGGAAACTCCTCTTCAACCTGAAGGGCTACAAGCTTCACGGCCGTTGGACCCTGATCAAGCTCAAGAAGACCGAGAAGGAGTGGCTGCTCATCAAGGAGCGGGATGAGTACGTCTCGACGGAGCCCTACTCCAACGAATCGGTGCTGTCCGGTCTCACCAACGACGAGCTGCGCAACGCAAAGCAACGCGCCGAGCCGATCAAGCGGGAGCTCGAAAAGCTGGGCGCGCCGAAGCGAGCGCTGCGCGTGGAAGACACCGAGCTGATGCTGGCGGAGACGCGTGAGGAGCCGTTTACCAGGGACGGCTGGATCTTCGAAGTGAAGCTCGACGGCTATCGCATGCGCGCCGCGTGCCAGGACGGTGAGCCGATTCTGTTTTCGCGCAAAGGACTCGACTACACGGAGTCGTTTCCGGAAATCGCGCGCGCGGTGAAGGCACTTCCATTCGAAGGCGTGATTCTGGATGGCGAGCTCGTCGTTGCGAACGAAGCAGGGAAACCAAACTTCAACATGCTCCAGGCTCGTGCCAAACTCGGCGCGCGCGAAGCGCGGCGTGCCGCAATCGAGGCACCGGCAACGCTGTACGTCTTCGACCTGCTCGCGTTCAGCGGGTATGACCTCCGCAAGCTTCCGCTCGTCAAACGGAAAGAAATCCTGCAGCAGGTGCTGCCACAGACCGGGCCGCTGCGCTATTCGGAGCATTTCCCGAAGAACGGCGAGGCGTTGTACGAGCAGGTCATGAAGCTCGGCCTCGAAGGCATCATGGCGAAGAAGGCGGACAGCCCCTACCGCAGCGGCCGCTCCGGCGACTGGCTCAAGATTCGCGCCGATCGCATCGACGACTTCGTCGTGGTCGGGTTCACGAAAGGGAAAGGCGCGCGTTCCGGATTCGGATCACTGCACGTCGGCGCGTACGCGGGCGGCAAGTTGATCTACTGCGGGCGCGCGGGATCGGGATTCACCGGCGCCCAGTTGGACGAGATCAGCGAGCAGCTCCTGGCACTCGTCCGTAAGACGCCGCCCTGTGAGCCGCCACCCGGTGGTCAGCTACCGAAAGGACCGGACCACACCTGGGTCGAGCCTAAACTCGTGTGCGATGTGCGGTATAAGGAGATGACGAAAGACGGGCTGCTACGCCAGTCGGTATTCGTGCGGTTTCGAGATGATAAGAAGCCTGAGGATGTGGTGATGCCTGGAGAGAAGGGAGAGGGGAGAAGGGAGAAGGACGATACGGTGTCACCCAAACGTCCATCTCCCATCGCCCCTCTCCCAAGAGAGGTGAAGTTCTCCAACCTCGATAAGACCTTCTGGCCCGACGAGAAGTACACCAAGGGCGATCTCATCGAGTATTACCGTTCGATGGCGCCGTGGCTGTTGCCCTATCTGAAGGACCGCCCCGTCGTGTTGACGCGCTATCCCGACGGCATCAACGGAAAGTCGTTCTATCAAAAGGACGCCCCCGGCTTCGTCCCCGATTGGATCCAGACGATTCCGATCTGGAGTGAGGATACGCAGCGCGACATCCAGTACTTCGTGTGCAACGACGTGGAGACCCTGGTCTACCTCGTGAACCTCGGCACCATTCCGCTGCACATCTGGATGAGCCGGATCGACGACCTCACGCGTCCCGACTGGTGCCTGATCGATCTTGACCCCAAGGAGGCGCCGTTCGAGCACGTCATCACGCTCGCGAAGACGATGCGCAAGCTGTGCGAGCAAGTGAAGATGCCGGCGTTTATCAAAACGACCGGCAAGTCGGGGTTGCACATCATGCTGCCGCTGGGGCGGCAGATGACCTACGACCAGTGTCTCAAGTTCGCGATGTTGTTCGCGCGCCTCGTGACCGATCAACATCCTGATATCGCGACGACGCAGCGCACGATCAGCAAGCGCGAAGGCAAAGTGTACGTCGATGCGTTCCAGAACCGCGCCGGCCAGCTTATGGTCTCGGCGTACAGTGTGCGACCGCTGTCCGGCGCGCCCGTGTCGATGCCGCTCGAGTGGGACGAGGTCAACGGCAAGCTGCGCAACGGCAACTTCACCATCGCCAATGCGCGCAAGCGGATGGAGAAGCTCGGTCACGATCCCGTCGTCAAAGTGCTCGAGGTGAAGCCCAAACTCATGGGCGTGCTCGAGCGCCTCAACACGCTGCTTGGCGAAGACTGAGACGCGCTTCCTGTATGTGTTCGCGCACGGCGCGGGTGCAGGCATGAATCATCCGTTCATGCAGCGCGCGTCGGAGGCGCTGGAAGCGCGCGGCGTCGCGACGCATCGCTTCGAATTCCCCTACATGCAGGCGAAGAAGAGCCGTCCCGACCCTCCGGCCATCGCGGAGCAGGCGGTGCGCCAGGCCGTTGCGGACGCCGCGCGCAGAGCTCCCAATCTGCCGGTCTTTGCAGGCGGTAAATCGTTCGGGGGGCGGATGACGTCGCAGGCACAGGCAGCACAGCCGATGCCTGGTCTGCGCGGATTGGTGTTTTTCGGTTTCCCGCTTCATCCGCCCGGCAAGCCGGCGACGAGCAGAGCCGAGCATTTAACTTCCGTTGACGTGCCGATGCTATTCCTGCAAGGGACACGCGACGAGTTCGCGCAGCTCGACTTGCTGCAAGCGGTGGTGCGGGGGTTGGGCGAGCGCGCCACGCTGCATCTCATCGAGGACGGCGACCACTCATTCAAGGTCCCGAAGCGTACCGGCAAGACAGAGGCCGATGTCATGAACGAGCTGGCCGACACCATACACGAGTGGATGGCTCGCACACATGCCTAACTACTGGTTGGTGAAAACAGAGCCGAGCAGCTACAGCTACGACGATCTCGAGCGCGCGCAAACCGCAGTGTGGGACGGCGTGAAGAATCCCGTTGCGCTGAGGAACCTGCGCGCCATGCATCCCGGCGATCAGGTGCTCGTCTACCATACCGGCGATGAGAAAGCCGTGGTCGGATGGGCGACGGTGGTGTCAGCACCGTACGCCGATCCGAAAAAGAACGAGGCCAACCTCACGGTGATCGATTTGAAAGCGCACCGCCGGCTGCCGCAACCCGTGACCCTTGCCCAGATCAAATCGGACCAGGCGTTCGCGGAGCTCCCGATTGTGCGGCAAGGACGGTTGTCGGTGAGCCCTGTGACGGCGCCGCAGTGGAAGCGACTGCTGAAACTGGCCGGAGCGGACGCCTAGCGCCGGCCCTTTTTGGCCGCCTTACGCCCGCGCCTGTCGGCCCGCGCGGCCGCAATGCCGGCTGCCACACCAGCCACGATTGCCGCGCGCCCGGCCGCCCGTAACACTTTGCCGGTGCGCCGGAGCGCCGCCTTCATCCGCATGCGGCGCTGTTCCGTCTCGGCGCGTTTCCGTGCCTCGGCCAGCAGCCGGTCTGCCTCACGAGCGGCCGCCAACGCCCATATCCGTGCTTTCATCGCGGCCTTCACCACCGCCTTCTTGTAGCGCTCCGCGCGTGACGCCATGGCTTAATCCTCTCGGTTAAGGGTCGCCCTATGATATGCCGTCAGATGCCTAGAGTTTCGGCGGCCTTGCGAACGTCGCCGGCCTTTACCCAAAGAAGAGCGCCATAACGGCCGGTTCCTGTGCGGACCGCGCTCAGCGCCGTGACATTGATGCCGGCCGCACCGAGTCGCGACAGTGTTGACGTGAGCGCCCCCACGCGATCGTCGCCCTCGATCAGGAACGTCGTTTTGGGTTTCGACACCTTGAGTCCGGCGTTCTTCGTCGCCGAGAGAAATGCCACGGCGTCGGCCGGCACAAGGTCGATCTGGGATTTGCGCGCGCTTGGGAACGCATGGACGGCCAGCAGGTTCACGCCGGCGTTACGTAGCGCATCAAACAGACGGGCTCCTTCTCCAGGCTTGTCCGATGTGGTGACGTAGTAGTAGTCGACCTTCCGGATGGTATCGGGCATGGCTTCCTCCTTGTTCTCTCAAGCCTCGCCTGAATGTCAGCCGCTGGCAACCGGCCTCGACGCGCGAATCAGGCAGGGCGCTGTCGGCTTGCACAGCCTTCCATGAGATGTGGGGCACGGAAACATGACGATTCGGTGAACGTAGATTTCCCACATGGATGCCATTGCGGTAAAGCTCGAGCGACTCAAACGCGAAGCGCAGCGCGAGTGGAAGCGTACGTGGCGCCGACGGTTACAGGAGGCGACGCCATCGACCGCCGCCGAGTGGCGTGGGCTCGCCGGCGCCGTGGCCATCGGCACGCTCAAGGTCGCGCTGATCATCGCGCTCCCCTTCGCGGTGCTCGTGCGGGGCGCGGTATTCATCTACCAGCACGGCCAGACGTCGGTCTGGCTCGCGGTGCTGGTCGCGGCGTTCCTCTCCGCCGGCGTCGTCACCGCCTACGCAGTGTGGGTGGCTCGAAAGTTCACCCGCAAAGGAGGAAGGGGCGGGCGAGCCCTCGTCATCCCGCTCGCCAAGTGGGTGGCAGCGCCGCTCGTCCTGTTCTACTGCAGCTATTCCTTACTCTACCTCGCGAGCGTGAACGCCAAGTCGGAGCCGGTGCGGGCATACTACCGCTCCATCCACCCGCTGCTGCGTCTCTCGTTGTCGACCTTGATTCTCGTCGATCGCGACATGCTGATCACTGACGCGGGGCGGCAGCCTGAGGACTACGCGCGCATGGGACTGCCCCCCAACAGCCGCACGCGTCATTATCGCCAGGCGGACGGGTGGATTCACGCCGTCGATCTCCGGACGAGTGGGCACGGCCCGATCAAGAACCGCGGCGTACAGTTCTACTTCTGGTTGATGGGGTTCGAAACGCGGCGGCACGTGGGCACCGCGGACCATCTGCACGTCGAGCTCAACTAGCCAAACAGCTTTTGCAAGTCGGCGAACGGAATGCCGTAGGCTTCCAGCGTTCCGTAGGTCCCTTTTTCCTTCCACTCGCGCGCCATCCGCCGGATCAGACCGAGCGTCGCCCGCATGGGGGCCGAGCCGAAGGTGATGCGGCGCACGCCGAGGGCCGCCATTTCTTTCAAGGACGGCGCGTTGGGCGTGCCGAGGATGTTGATAGGCGCGTTGATCTGCTGGACCAGCTGTTCGATCGTGTCTCGATCGCTGACAAACGGCACGAACACCGAATTGGCACCCGCGTCACGAAAGGCATTGCCGCGCCGCACGGCCTCCGCCAAGCGCTTGTCAGGCGGGAGCTCCGGTGCTTCGAAGGCGTCCGTCCGGGCGTTCAAGACGAGCGGGACCCCGACTGCATCGGCGGCGGCGCGCGCGGCGCTCACGCGCTCGACAGCCAAGGGAAAGTCGATCAGGCGCTTTCCCTCCATCCGGTCCTCGAGATTCATCCCCACCGCACCGGCGTCGATCACGCGCCGCGCAGTCTCGGCCACCGCCTGAGGGGCTTGGCCGTAGCCCGCTTCCATGTCGGCCGTGATGGGCAGGGCGATGCGTCGCGTGATGCGCGCGACCGCCGCGAGCATCTCGTCGCGACTGATCCGCTCGCCGTCGGGGAAGCCCAGGCTGAATGCGATTCCAGCGCTGGTGGTGGCGAGCGCCTTGAAGCCCGCCTCGACGAAGATGCGCGCGCTGCCCGCGTCCCAGGCGTTGGGAAGCACGAGCATCGGGCCCTCGACGTGCAGTCGCCCGAGGGCCTCGGCTTTCCCACGCAGCTCTGACGTGCGGGAGTCCGGCATGGCGGGGTATGTTATCCGTTCATTCAGCGGAGTCAAAGAGTGCTGCTTCTCCTCGCAACCCTGCAGGCGACCTGCGTTTCCCAGGCGGCCCCGCTTCCTTCCGTTGAGCAACGGTGGGCGGCTGCCGCAGCCCGGGCGCGTGCGATCGCGTGTGAAAAGCTGGCGCCCGACATCCCGGGGTTTGCGCTCGCCGTCGCCGTGGACGGTCGCATCGTCTGGTCGGAAGCGTTCGGATATGCCGATCTCGAGGCGAAGCGCCGTACGACGCCGGAGACGCAGTTCCGGATCGGCAGTGTGTCGAAGTCGCTGACGGCTGATGCCGTCGCGCAGCTATATGAGGCCCAAAAACTCGACCTCGATGCTCCCGTGCAACGCTATGTCCCGACGTTTCCCGACAAGGGCGCCCCGATCACCACGCGACTCCTGGGCGGCCACCTGGCGGGGATTCGCCACTACAAGGGAAACGAGTTCCTGCTCAACCAGCCATTCTCGAACGTCACCGCGGGACTCAGCGTGTTCCAGAACGACTCCCTCGTGGCGCCGCCCGGCACGCGCTTCTCCTACTCGACCTATGGATTCAATCTCATCAGCGCGGTGGTGGAAGGCGCATCGGGCGAGCAGTTCCTCTCATATATGAGTCGCCATGTCTTCAAGCCGCTGGGTATGACGCACACCGCTCCTGACAAGAACGACAGCCTGATCCCGAACCGGACTCGCTTTTACGAGCGCACCGACTCCGGCCAGTTCGTGCTCTCCCCGGCCGTCGACAACAGCTACAAGTGGGCTGGCGGGGGCTTCCTCTCGACTGCTGAGGACCTGGTGAAGTTCGGGTCGGCGCATCTCTCGCCCGGCTACCTCAAGGCGGCGACCCTGGAGCTGCTCTTCACGCCCCAGCACACGACTTCAGGGCAGACGACACCCTATGGCATTGGCTGGTTTGTCGCGACCGACACGCTGGGCCATCGCTACGTGTACCACGGCGGCGGCTCCGTTGGCGGCACGACGGCATTCGGCGTCGACCGCGATTCGCACGTGGTGATCGCGCTGGTGACGAATCTCAGCGATGCGCGACTCGCTCCTGTGCAGGAGATCCGGCTGGTCTTCGATTCGGCGGCGGCGGCGGCGACTACCTCGCCAGGCGGTACCCGGTCTTCCGGACCGTGAGGATGTGCCGCGGATTCGTGGGGTCGGGCTCCAGCTTGCGGCGCAGCTCGGCGACGTGCGTGTCGACAGTGCGGCTCATCACTTCGGCGCTGTAGCCCCAGACTTCGACGAGCAGATCGGAGCGCGTGATGCAAGCGCCGTCACGCTGTAGCAGCGCCAGCAGCAGGTCGTACTCCTTGGGCGTGAGCGAGACCGGCGACCCGTTCCGCAGCACCGTCCGTGATGGCCTGAGCACTTCGATCTCGCCGAACTTCTCGATCGCGGCCTCGGGTGGCCCACCGTTCTTGCGCGGCGCGGTGACACGGCGCAGCAGCGCCTCGATGCGCGCCAACAGCTCCAGCACACCGAACGGCTTGGTGACGTAGTCGTCAGCGCCGAGCCGCAGGCCTCGGACCTTGTCGGCCTCTTCGCCGCGCGCGGTCAGGATCAGCACCGGCATCGAAATCCCATCCTCGCGCAGCGCGCGGAGGACGCGGAACCCATCCATGCCGGGGAGCATCAAGTCGAGCACGACCAGATCGGGCCGCGAGAGACGCGCGCGCGACAGCCCTCTGGTGCCGTCCTTTGCAACCTCGACCTCGTAGCCCTCGATCTCGAGGTTGTTGCGCAGTCCGTACGCGAGGTCGGGATTGTCCTCGATCACGAGGATCCGCTTGGTATTCGCGACGCCGTGTCCCGTGCTCATCCCGGCAGCTCGATGACGACGCGGGTTCCCGCATCGGTGCCCGTTTCGTCGATCCAGGCGCGGCCGTGGTGCAACACCGCGAGCTCCCGCACCACCGCGAGTCCGATCCCGCTGCCGGCGACGGCCGAGCCGCGATCCCGCTCGAGCCGCCAGAAGCGCTCCCACACGCGCTCGCGGTCGGCACGGGGGATTCCTGGTCCGCCATCGTCCACCCAGAGCCGTGCGGCGCCATTGTCACGCATCGCGCCGATGCGGATCTCCTGGCCCGCGGGGCCGTACTTCACGGCGTTGTCGAGCAGGTTGAGCAGCATCTGCCGCACCGCGCCGGGATCCGCGGGGACGACGAGGTCGTCAGGCACGGCGGCCGACAGGCGCGCGCCCCGCGCTGCCGCCAGCGGCGCAAAGCCGTCGATCACTTCCCGCACCAGCGGGGCGAGCGCCGTCGGCTCGGGGGCAATGTGGGTGGTCTGCCGTTCGGAGCGCGAGAAGTGCAGCAGGTTCTCGACGAGGTGCGTCAGGCGCCGCGCTTCCTGATCGATGATCGCAAGCGAGCGCAGCCGCTCTTCATCCGAGCGCACGCGGCCGAGGACGAGGGTCTCCGAGAACATCCGGATCTGTGCGAGCGGGGTGCGCAGCTCGTGCGACACGCCGGAGATGAAATCGGTGCGCAGCCGCGCGAGCTGCGACTCACGCCGCAACTGGAACAGCGCGGTCCCGATCAGCGCGGCCGTCAGACCGAGTAGTCCGAGAATCAGCGGTAAGCGCGATTTTGGCAGACCGCCGATGATCAGCTGATCGGCGACCGATGCGCGCAGTGTCGCCTGCGCGTAGAGATCGCCCATGTCAGTGCCGATGGTGTCGCGGGCGGTGAATGGCGACGTGTACTGCACCGCGGAGCGGTAGATGTCGACGCCATACCGATCCGTGATGATGACGGAGCCCATCGAATCGTACTCGACGCCGCCCGTGAGGGGCCCCGGCAGGAGCGGAAACTTCTCAGTTGCCTGAATGACGAGCGGGCGCAGCGCCTCAGGCTTCATTTCAAAGCCGAGCGCCGTTCGGAACACACCCTTCGAGTCGCGGAGCAACGTGTACACCAGGTAGCGCCGCTCTCCGGCGGGTTGGCCCAGCACCGTTCCCATGGGCCCCATGTGCCAGGCGGTATCGTAGACAGCGCGTGCGTGCAGGGGGAGCGTGTCGACGAGCCAGGACCGGACCGCCGCGGGCAGCAGTTCGCCCGCGGTCTCGAGTCGGCCGTTCACCACGTCCATGTGAAAGGTGAAGCGGATGTATGGCGTCAGTGAGAACTCGCGCTCCATGGCATCGATGTGCAGCTCGTTCGGCGCCGGCAGCTTGGCGGGCGACATCTCGTACGCGTGCTGAATCGCCTTGATGGGCGGCGTGAGGGTGTAATAGATCAAATTGCGGCTGCGTCCGGCGACGCGCGCTGCGGCGAGGGCGGCGTAATCGCGCAGCACGCGATCCGCCTGCGCCCGATGATTGCGCGCCACACCGTACGCCTGGATGCCGAGCGCCGCCGCGAATCCTAAGGCCAGCACCAGCAGCAGTGCCACGACGAAGGTGCGTCTCACCCGGAAACGGGGGATTCGATCGAGCAAACTCATCGCCTAAACAATCCCTCTTCCCGTGCTGCACTGCAACGTCGGACACGGTTCGCTGGACGTATTTCTGACAAAAACCTCGGTCCCACTCTCCTACATTCGAAACAAGAGGGTCAACGCAGGAACGTCACGTTGACCCTCTAAACCGTAGGTCGCGGTCAAGTGTCGACGGCCACTTGGCCCGGCCTCGCCAACCCGGAGTGCAGCGCGTGGCTCCGGGTTTGGTTTTTTCATGCGCTAGTGTGTCGACATCGACGGCACGACCCGCATCCGGCCCATCATCTCGGCGACACGCTCGGCGGCGATCCCGAGCACGCAGCCGATCGCCAGGGCGATCACGACCCGGATGCCGCCGTTGAGTGCGACGGCGCGGGCCCCGACGGCAGTCGCCGCGCCGGCAAGGGCGCCGGTCGTGTACGACAGCAGCGGGATCCTCGCCTGGAACACCATGCCGAACACCGCGGCGCCGACCGCAAGCGCGTCGAGCAGTTCATTGCCACCGAGCGCGCGCGACACCGTGACGTAGAGCAGCGCCCACACGACCCCGGACGCCGAGCCCAGCACCGACTTCTGCAATCCCATCATGCCGCCGCCGGCGCCCACGAAGCAGGCGAGGCCGACGAGGACGGGCCATAGCTGTAGCGGGAGTTTGCCGAAATGGGAGATGACGGCCCATAGGGCCACGACGATCCCCAAGCTCATTGCTTTGGTAGTCGACGCATTCATCTGTTGGGCCTCCTCCAGTAAGGGGGAATGCGGCGCCAACATAATGAACGGGTAGTGCGCGATGCAACGCTGGACGGCTAAACGCGTTGAATTACATAGGCTTCCATCGCGTAGTACTCGGGCAAACCAAGCCGGTCGGCGCGCGCCGCCGTCTCGAGGTTGCGAGCCTCGACGCGCTGCCAGAACTCGCGCTCGTCGTAGCCGGGGAAGGGCGCGGTGTCTTTTTGCGACTGATGGCGGAAGATCGCGAGAATTTTCGCATTCAACTCGTCCTGCGAGAGCGGGACCAGAACATCCGCCTCCGTAAGCGACCACTCCTGCCAGGCACCGCGATAGAGCCAGACCTCGGGTCGTTGCGCGGCCTTGTACCGTGCGAGCGCCTGTTCGACCGCGGCCTTGCAGGTGCGGTGCGTGCCGTGCGGATCGGAGAGATCGCCGGCGACGAACACGAGATCGGGCTGCACGTCCTCGAACAGCCGCAGCACGATCGCGACGTCGTCATCGGAGAGCGGGTGCTTGCGAACCTCACCGGTCTGATAGAACGGCAAATCGAGGAACCGCGCGGCGGTCGACGGAATGCCGACCGCCGCGAGCGCGGCAATCGCTTCCGACTCCCGAATGAACCGCTTGAGGTCTTGCACGACGGGGATGTCGACATCACCGGGCGCCTTTTGCTCCATGCTGTCATTCACTGTCGCGCGCGCCCGCTGTGCGGCGTGAGCGTCCAGCCCCAGCGACGCCGCGGCCCGCTCGACGAAATCGAGGTGGCGCGTGACGTCGTGATCGAACACCGCGATGTTGCCGCTCGTCATGTACGCGACGACGAGCTGGTTTTCGTTCTCCCACAGCTTGCGCAGAATGCCGCCCATCGAGATGACGTCGTCGTCGGGATGGGGCGAGAAGACGAGGACGCGCTCGTGTGCCGGCAGTTTGGCACGGCCGCGGATCTTGTCGCGCAGGCGGTTGAACACCTGGCCGTTGATCGGTCCCGCCGAGCCGGCGCGCGCGAGCAGCGGGCTGAGGTGGTTCTCCGCATAGTCGCGCGCCGACAGCTTGAGCACGGCCTTGCCCACGCGCTCCGCGAGCCAGACCACGGAGCGCTCGACGATGTCCGGCGTCCACTCCACACCGGCGCCTTCCAGCACCCATGGCGTCTTGATGCGCGTCAGATCGGCGGCCGCGGGCAGGTCGAGGTACACGGTCACGCCGGGATGGCGCTGCAAGAACGTGGCGGCGACGTCCGGGGAGATGTCTCCCTCGACGGCCCGCGCGACGATTCCCGACTTGTGCTCGCCCGTCGCCATCAGCGCGATCTCTTTCACGTCGAGAATCGTGGCGACACCCATGGTGAGCGCCTCGCGCGGCACGTTCTCGACGCCGAAGAAATCGGCGGCGGCGTCCTTGCGCGTCAGCGTATCGAGCGTGACGATGCGCGTGCGCGACGCGGCATCCGATCCCGGCTCGTTGAATCCGATGTGTCCCGTCTTGCCGATGCCCAGCAGCTGAAAATCGATCCCGCCGGCGGCGCGAATTGCCGCTTCGTAGGCGGCGCACGCCTCCACCACGTGCTCGCGCGGCGGCGTCCCGTCGGGGATATGCACGTTTTCCTTCGCGATGTTCACGTGCGCGAAGAAGTTCTCCCACATGTAGCGGTGATAGCTGTGGCCGCTGTCCGGCGCCATCGGGTAGTACTCGTCCAGATTGAACGTGATGACGCGCGAGAAATCGACGTCACCCGCCTCATGCCGGCGGATCAGCTCTTCGTAGACGCCGAGGGGAGTACTGCCGGTGGCGAGGCCGAGCACGACCCGGCCTTTGGCGCGGGTCTCACGCTGAATGATCTCGACGATGCGGTCGGCCACCGCGACCGCGAGATCGCTGTGCTCGGGAAAGACGACGGTGCGAAGGCGCTCCCGCTCCCGGGAGCTCTCGATCGTCGGCGGTAGGACGCGGCGTTCCGCAGCCTTCGCCATCTACACCTTCACTTCGATGGTCGCCCCGCGCTTGTAGCGCACGTACAACCACGCCATCGGCACGATCATGGTGCCGGCGGCGATGATCGTCAGCGCGAGCAGGACCGCCGCGAGGAGCACCGCCTGTTGGGACGTCTTTGCCGCGTGGAACATGGCGGAGTCCTGCCTGGCGAGCAGCACGATCATCGCCTCCCGGGCCTCCTGGGCCTCTCGGCCTCCGGCCGTGCTCGTGCTGGTCAAGCCGAGCAGCACGCTCTGCACCAGATTGCGCTCGCTCTCGTCATCCATGCTGTTCGCGAGTCCCGCCAGCTCCACGCGGAGCTCGCGGCCGAGGCTGTCCCGCTGCGCCACCGCCTCCGGTCGCCGATACCCGGCGTCCGTGCTGGTCGCCATTTGACGCCAGACCTCGAGACCCGCGTTGTACCTGTGCAGGGTCTCGACGGTGGTCGCGCCGTGCGCCACGGTGTCCGCGGCGTCCTTCAGAGAAGCGATCAGCCACACCCCGATCACCAGAGCCAGGGCCAGCGTCACGGCGCTAATCGTGACCGCGACGCCCGGCCGGATGAATGTGTAGTCCTTCATCGCCATGGCGAAGGACGAGCGCCCTGCGGAGGGGCGAGATGGGAAGGGAGGTGGTGTCGTCATGGGACCTAGCGTACCGCTTGACGGCGCGGACGGCAACCCGCATTTCTAAGATGCGCCCCCGCGCCGACTTGATCTTCCCGAGCGCTTTCGGGGATTCTGCTGGAGGAGAAGTGGACGCAGGGGAAGTTCTGCGGCAAACAAGTGCACTCATCGGCCGGCCGGTCACTCTCTGGGAAGTGACCGGTGAGCACGAGGCCGTTCCCCGCGCCACATCGTCTGCCGGCGCTCCTCCACCTTTCGACCTCGACAGCACCTTACGACACTGGCACATGCCTGTTCCCGTGGGCTCCCTCTGGCTCGCCGCGGCTCCTCCACTGAACGCCGGTGACGTGTGGGTGGTCGCCCCCGTGCGATCTCGTCCCCCCGCGCCCCCGCCAGGCGGCCGTGAGCGCCGCAGCAAGGAACGGCTCGCGCTCGAGTTGGCGGGCCTCGCGCTGGGAACGCTCGAGGGGCCCAGCGGCGCCAGTCCTCCCGGCGGGATCGCGCACCAGGCAACCAATCCGCTCACCGCGGCGCGCGCCGGATTGCAGCTCGCGATGGAGTCGATCGGCCGCTGGGTGGATCTCGCCGCCGATCGACGGCTTACCCTGCTCGACGACCTCGGTGAGGTGCTCGAGGATATCGACCGCACATCCGAGTACCTGCGCGTAATGAAGGAAAGCGCGCGCAGTGGCGTGATGACGGCGCGGCAAGAGGGCGGCGGCCGGTTCGATGCCGTCAGGGTCGTCCGCTCGTGCCTCACGCTCGAGCGGCGCCTGCTGCGCGATCGGGGCATTGAGCTCGACTTCACGACAAACCTCGAGACCCTGTACCTGAAGGGCGATCCCAACGCGCTGTTCGATGTCTTGGTCAATCTCGTGCGCCATGCCGCGGACCCCGCTACCGAGAAACCGGTGCCGGTGCGAGTGCAGCTCGAACGGAAGGGAGAGAATCTGGAGCTCCTCGTGCGAGGTCGAGGCACGCCGGCCGACCTGGCGAAGATCCGGACTGTGGCCGCCGAAATGTTCGGCGGAACCGTCGCGATCGAATCGGCGGCTGCGGGTGAAACAACATTGCTGGTCGTGCTCCCATTGCCGCCACAGCGCGAAGGCTAGATTTCACGGCATGACATCAGCCAAGATTCCCACCCCGGTCAATGAGCCCGTTCTCTCCTATGCACCGGGCACGAAAGAGCGTGCCGAGCTGAAGCTGGCCCTCAAGGACCTCAGCAGTCGTCAGGTCGACATTCCGATCGTGATAGGCGGCGAGGAGATCCGCACGGGAAAAACCGTCGATGCGGTCATGCCGCATTGTCACCGCCACGTCCTCGCGAAGGTGCATCAGGCGGGTCCGCAGGAAATCGAGCGCGCGGTCGAGGCCGCCCGGCAGGCCTGGCGTGACTGGTCGACGTGGAGCCTCACCGATCGCGCGGCCGTCTTCCTCAAGGCCGCCGATCTCCTCGCTACGCGCTGGCGCGCGATGGTCAACGGCGCCACGATGCTGGGCCAAAGCAAAACCGCGTTCCAGGCCGAGATCGACGCCGCCTGCGAGCTGATCGACTTCTGGCGCTTCAACGTGCACTACGCCGACCGCATCTACGCCGAACAGCCCATCTCCCCGTTAGGCACGTGGAATGGGATGGACTACCGTGGGCTCGAGGGCTTCGTCTACGCGATCACGCCGTTCAACTTCACATCGATCGGCGGCAACCTGTCGACCGCGCCCGCGATCATGGGGTGCACGGTCGTCTGGAAACCGGCGGCGACGGCCGTGTACTCGAACTACCTCGTGTTCCGGCTGCTGCAGGAAGCCGGACTCCCCCCGGGTGTGGTGAACTTCGTCCCGGGCCCGGCAACGCTCGTCAGTGAGCGGCTCCTCGGCGACCGCCGCCTCGGCGGCATTCACTTCACCGGGTCGACCGAGGTCTTTCAAACACTCTGGAAACAGGTCTCCGACAATCTGACGCGCTACGCCGACTACCCGCGTCTCGTGGGGGAAACGGGGGGGAAGGATTTCATTCTCGCCCATGCGAGCGCCGACGTCGACGCTCTGGCTACCGGGCTGGTGCGGGGAGCCTTCGAGTACCAGGGCCAAAAGTGCAGCGCGGCGTCTCGCGCGTACGTACCGGAATCGCTGTGGCCCAAGGTGCGCGAGCGGGTGCTCGGGAGGATGTCGGAAATCCGTGTCGGCGATCCCGCCGACTTCCGCAACTTCATGGCTGCGGTGATCGACAAGAAATCATTCGACAAGATCAAGCAATACGTCACCCGCGCCAAAGCCGATTCCAAAGCGAAGATCCTGTCAGGCGGCGACTGCGACGACAGCGACGGCTACTTCGTGCAGCCGACCTTGATTCAGGTCGAAGACCCGAGCTACCGAACGATGTGTGAGGAAATCTTCGGGCCGGTGCTGTCGCTGTACGTCTATCCGGACCGGCAATGGAAAGAGACGCTCGCGCTCGTCGATCGGACGTCGCCGTACGCGCTGACCGGTGGGGTGTTCGCGCAGGATCGCGCGGCCCTCGCCGAGGCGAGTACCGCGCTGCGCTACGCAGCGGGCAACTTCTATCTCAACGACAAGCCGACCGGGGCGGTCGTGGGGCAGCAACCATTCGGCGGCGCCCGCGCCAGCGGCACGAACGATAAGGCAGGCAGCCTGCTCAACCTGATCCGCTGGACCAGTGCGCGGGTCATCAAGGAGAATTTCGTTCCGCCGCGCGAGCCCTGGTATCCGTTCATGGCGGAGGCTTGAGGGCACCGCTCCTGGTCTGGGCACTCGCGGCCGCGTTTCTTCTGCTCGTGGCGTCGTTGTTGATCGGCTCGTTTACCAAACCGGAGTTCCCACCGTACGAGCTCGGCCCGCATCCCGACGGGACGCGTACACTCGACGCCTCCCGCGGTGACCAGTGGCAGTGGTGGGGCGACGTCGGCTTCCGGCGTAACCGTGTGATCACGGCTCGGGGCGCCGTCGCGCGAGACCTTGGGCCCGTGAACTTCGATTCACTCACCGAGGTCCCGGCAGACGAGGGAGGGGAGGGGGGGCAGGGGGGGGAGGGGGGGGGGTATTCGGCCACGTTGTTTGGGGCCGACACGGTGAATCCGGGGATCGGCAAGTGGTACTCCTACAGCATGATGTCACATCTGCTCACGTCACAGCATCACGTCTACGCGATCCGCACTGCTCAGGGGGACTTCGTCGCGCTCGAAATCGTCGCCTACTATTGCCGTGAGGTGGGCGCCGCCTGCTACACGATTCGTTACAAAACAACGCGCCCCCGAGCGACATCGTCGGGGGCGCGGAAATGAGAGGCCGCGAGATTACTTTTGCGGTGGCAGAATCTTGAACATCCCGGTCCCGCACACAGGACAGACACCCTTTAGCGCGGGGCGGCCATTGGCCATCTTCACCTGCTGGGCGTTCGAGATCTTCCGTTTCGCCTTACACTTCACACAGTAACCTTCGTCCGCGGCCATCGGGGCCTTTCCCTTCGCCATTGTCGATCGCTCCTCCCTCGGGGGGCACGGGCTCGTTGGGGAACGGGAAGCTGCAAGCGCCAGACAACATAATATGGTCGCGCTAGGGGGTGGTAACCTGACCGTCTTGAAACCCGTTTCTTTTGTGCGATCCGTCACAGAACGGCTTGGTGGACGAGCCCCCACATCTGCACAGCACAACGACTTCCGCCGGTTTGCCGTCCTTCCGGAGTGGGGGCGTCAATTCCCGCCCGTCGGGCGTCACAATGCGGACCGGGCCCTCGATGATTAGCGGGCCGTTCGACTTAGGAGTTATGGTCACGGGGGTCATCGGGCCAATATAGCGGCTGGAAAGACAGACAAATGCGGATCAAGACGCTCGTAATCGCCGTCACTCTGGTGGTGACGAGCACGGCAACCGCGGTGACTCAGACTCCGCTGGCGGTCGGATTCGAGGCCGGATCGCTGTCTGCATTCGACGAGTCCATCCTGCAGCTCGGCCTCCGCGCCGCGCCCTGGCGCGGGGGATTCACCGCGGTCGACTTCACATTCGCCACCTATCCCGACGCGTTGGCCGACGGCGTGCTGCTGTTTCTCATGGACCTCGGCATCACGCATGGAGTGCCGAGTGACAGCTCGCCCGTATTTTTCCTACCGCACGCGGGCGTGAGTATGTTGACCGCCGGCCACACATCCGGCGCGGGGTCAGGGGCCGCGGTTGGATACCACCTGGGTGCCGGATTGCTGCTCCACCTCTCCTCCCATTTCGGCATCCGGGCCGACTACACCTACCGTCACTTCTTGAATCTCGAAACGGCCTGGTCCAGCATTACGACCACGCTGATGTACAGCCGGTAGGGGGAACGCACTCGTTCCCGAGCGGGTACTTCTCACGTGCAACCTGTGTACAATCGCTCGCTCCTGCTCCTCTGCGCTGCTTCCACGGCCTGTATCGCTGAACGTGGGCCGTTCACCAACCGCATGGCCCACTCATCGACCAACTATCTCGCACGCGCCGCCCGGCAACCGGTTAACTGGCAACCGTGGGGTCGAGAGGCGTTCGCCCTCGCCGCCAAGCTCGACCGTCCCGTCCTCCTGTACGTTGGCAGTGACGTCTGCCGCTGGTGCGCGGAAACCGACCGCGCGATTTACACCGATCCGGAAATCGGCGCGCTCATCAACGCGCTCTTCGTCCCCATTCGGGTCGACCGGGACGAGCGGCCCGACGTCGCGCAGCGCTATGAGGCTGCCGTCGAGCGCCTGGCCGGTCTGCATGGCTGGCCTCTGACCGTGTTCCTCACCGCCGATGGCGCACCCTTCTTTGGCGGCACCTACTTCCCGGCCGACGATCCGGTCACCGGCCGTGGCCTGAAGCAGATTCTTCCAGAAGTCGCGCGCTCCTACCGTGATCAACGGTCCTTCATCGTGCAACAGGCCGCGATGGTGCGGCAGCTGGTGCTCACCGGCGGCGGGGCGTCGCGCGGCGTGCTGCACACCGCGCTGCTCCGCGAGGAAATCGCCGGAGTGCGGGTGGCGCTCGACCAGGCCGCGCGGGTCCGTGCGGTGACCGGGAGCGTGATGCACGCCGAAGCGGTGACCCTGCTGCTCGCCGTCTCGGCGCGCGATCGCGATACGTTCTCGCTGACGACGGCGCGCCGCGCACTCGACCTGATGATGGACACTGCGGCAGGAAACGCCGGCGAAGATCCTCCGCGATTGGTGCGGGCCGCCATTGCCGGCACACTCGCAAAGGCGTGGGTCGTCACGGGGGACGAGCGCTATCGTGAACTTGGCCGGGTGCTGGTGCGCGCGCTGGCGCGCGGTCTGACGGAGTCGGACCACGAGCGCGCCATCTTCGCCGATCAGGAGGCGTACGTCATCGAAGCGGTGATGTTGTCGGCCGCGACATTCGGCGAGATTTCGGCGGGGCGGCGGGCCCGCGTTGCACTCGACGATTTGTTACGGCGAACCTACGCGCGAGCTGGGGGCGTGCGACACGCCA
Organism: uncultured Gemmatimonadales bacterium; assembly: GCA_963704805.1. Taxonomy (GTDB): domain Bacteria; phylum Gemmatimonadota; class Gemmatimonadetes; order Gemmatimonadales; family GWC2-71-9; genus 20CM-2-65-7. Next base: position 712,971 of record CAVPHS010000001.1, read on the forward strand.
TCTCCGGGACGATCGCCACGCAGGCGCTCCTGCAGGACCAGGTGCAGGTGGCATCCGCCTGCCTGGTCGCGCACCAGCTCACCGACGAGCCGCGCTACCTCGACGTTGCGCTCGATCTGGCCGCGATTCTCGAGCGCGCCTATGCCGATCCGATCGGCGGGTATTACGACACGGCGCTGCCGCCGTCGCCGGTCCCCTTAGCGCCTCCCCTCACCGACCGCACCAAGCATTTTTTGGATGACGTGCTCCCCGGCGCGAACGCCGCAGCCGCCCGGTTCCTTCTGCACCTGGGTCAAGTCACCGGAGATGCCGCCCATCGGCGCCGCGCCCAGGCAACGCTCGAGGCCTTCGCCGGCAGCGTGAGTGGCTCCGGGATTCGCGCCTCGACGTTCCTGAGCGTCGCCTGGGAGATCATGGGCAGCCCGTGACCAAGGCCCCCCCCGCTGGGTCACTTTGATGGTGAACGACGGCGTCCCCGATGTCGCAGTAGTCGCCCAGGTTCTCGGCGGCGATGGGGAAGCGTTCGGGATTCTCATCCGGCGGTATGAGCCGGGGCTACTTCGCTTCGCGACGCGCATGCTGGGGAATCCCGATGCCGCGGCGGACGCAGTGGCGGAGAGTTTCGTGCGCGCCTACCGGCATTTGGCGCAATGTCGCGATCCCGCGCGGCTGCGCAGCTGGCTCTACCGCATCACGGGGAATCGCTGCCGCAGCCACCTCGCGCGGCGAGCGAGCCACGACATCCCGTTGAGTGAGGCTCCGCCCCTGGCGGATCCAGCGGATGCGTGGGCGGTGGTCGAACGGGGAGAGCAGATCGCATTGGTGGAGCGGGCGCTCGCGTCGCTGTCGGCGGAGAAACGCGAGGCGTTCGTGCTGAAGCACGTGGAAGGGATGAGCTACGAGGAGATGGCGGCGGTGACGGGGGCGAGGATTCCAACGCTCAAGATGCGCGTGCATCGCGCGCGCGAAGCATTGCTCGCCGCCCTGGAGGAGCTGGTATGATGGAACCAGGAGGAACCACGAGCCCAATCGATCCGCGGTTGCAGGAGGCGCTGGACGGCGAGCGCGATCCGGGGGGGCTGTCGGCGGATCAGCGCGAGGCCTACGACAGGCTCATGAACGCCAGCATGCTGCTGGCGGCGCAGCCCGCGGTCAGTGTGGCCGACCGCGTGATGGCCGAAATCCGCGCCCTGCCGCCGCAGGCCCAACCAGCCAGTCGCTGGCGGCGCGCGACCCGGTGGCTGACGCGCCCGCTGGCCGTGACGCTGCGGCTGAAGCCGGCGTGGACATTGGGAGTAGTGGCCGCCGGTCTCGCCGCAATTCTACTGCTGCCCGGTGAACCTAAAGACGTGCCGACTCCGGGAGCCGCCGAAGGGATCGCGCGGTTTGTCGGCAATTTTCCCGGCGCGCGCTCGGTCGAGGTCGTCGGCTCATTCAACAATTGGAGCCGGGGCTCATTGCACCTGCGCGACGAGAATCACGACGGCATCTGGCACGCTGCTGCGGTGCTGCCCGCCGGTCAGCACGAGTACATGTTCGTGGTCGATGGCGAGCGCTGGGTGGCCGATCCCCTGGCCGGCCGGTACGTGGACGATGGATTCGGCGCGGGACGCCAGAACGCCGTGCTGATCGTGCGGTTGGCGAATAGCGCAGACGACGCGGCGCCCCGGTGAGACAGGCACTCTCGCTGCTCCTGGCATGCGTCGCCGCGGTCTCGCCGCTCAGCGCGCAGGACGGCAACCACCGGCTCGAGGGTCGCGTGCCCGAAGCCGCTCGTCCCGCCATCGACTCGATCATCGCGGTCGCCGTCGCCGAGAGCCTGCCGACGGAACCGCTCGTTCAGAAGGCGCTGGAGGGGAGCGCGAAGGGCGTGCCGCCCGACCGGTTGGTCAGCGCCGTGCGGCGGGGGCTGTCGCAGCTGCGTGAAGCGCGCACGATCGTGGCCCGCGCCGTGCCGGGTCAGCCCGTGCCGGATGGCCATGTGGCTGCCGTCGCCGCAGCGCTGGCGCGCGGTCTGAGCCCTGAGATTGTCGAGCGCTTGCTCACGACGGCGCCGAACGAGCCACCGGTGCCGGCGCTCCACGCGGCTGCCGACCTCGTCGCCCACGGGTTCGATCCCGATTCGGCCACCGACTTGCTGGTCGAGGCCCACAACAAGGGACTGCGCGGGGACCGTCTCCTGGATGTGGCAATGGCGGCCGATCAGGAGCTGCAGCGCGCCGGTGGACGCACCCATGCTGATGCGCTCGCGAGGGTGCGGGCGATGCTACCCAATGTCCCCTCGCCGGCTACGCCGGTGACCCACCCCGGGTCACACGGGCGCAGCGCCAACTAGGACGTATAGTCGGCGTTGATGCTGATGTAGTCCGGCGACAAGTCGCAGGTCCACACCACCGCCTCCGCTCGACCCAATCCAAGATCGAGTCGGAGGCGGATCGTTTTCTGCTCGAAGATTTTGCGGGCCCGCGCAGGATCGGCCATGGCCGTCGCGCCGCCGGTTGCGAGCGTGAGCCACTCGTCCCCGGCCTTGCTCGAGGTGGCGGCGACCAGACTGATCCGATCGGCGACCAGGGCGACGCCCGCGGCGCCCGCGGCGGCCAACACGCGTCCCCAGTTGGGATCGCCGCCGTAGATCGCTGTCTTCACGAGCGAGGAGCGGGCGATCGCGCGCCCCACCTCACGGGCGTGCGCCTCGGTTTGGGCGCCCACGACGTGAATCTGCAGCTGCTTGGTCGCGCCCTCGCCATCCTGAACGATGGCGAGCGCCAGTGTGCGCGCCACGTCCGTGACCGCCTCCTCGAACAGCTTCCACATCGAGCCGTCGCGCGACGGATCGATGCCGGCGGTGCCGTTCGCGAGCAGCAGAACGGTATCGTTGGTGCTGGTATCCCCATCGATGGAGATGGCGTTGAATGTGTGGTCGGCGACGCGGCGCAAGAACGGGCCGAGCACACCCGGCTCGGAGATGGCGTCCGTCGTGATGACGCCGAGCAACGTCGCCATGTCCGGGTGAATCATCCCGGCGCCTTTGGCGATGCCCCCGATCGTGATGGCGCCGTTGCCGACGCCGGGCGTTTCCAGTCGTACGGCGCAGTGCTTGGGACGTGTGTCGGTCGTCATGATCGCGCGCGCGGCGTCGGTGCCGCCAGTCGCCGACAAGTGCTGCGCCGCCTGACGCAGCCCGCTGCAGACTTTGTCGACCGGCAGCGATACGCCGATCACGCCGGTCGAGAGCACCAGTGCCGTGCGGGGTGGCAGGCCGCCTGCCTCTTCGGCACATCGTGCCATCGCACGGGCTGCTTCGAGTCCCGCGGCCCCCGTGCACGCATTGGCGACGCGCGCGTTCATCGCGACGGCGCGGATTCGCCCGGGCCGTTCGCTCAGCAAGTCGGCATCATAGATCACGGGTGCAGCGCGCAACGCATTCCGCGTGAACACGCCCGCCGTCGCGCAGCTCGTCGCGCTGACGAGCAACGCGACGTCGAGCGCGCGATCGGTTTTCAGGCCGGCGTGTGCGGCGGCGGCGCTGAAGCCACCCGGTGATGTGACCGAGCCGTCTGGAATGGGCGCATACACGGCGGGCATGGCCGGTGAAAATAGCGGTCGCGGGTCGCTTGTGTAACCGTGCTCCGTTCCTTATCATAGCGCAACCATCCCGGAGGGTCCCGTTCGATGTCGGATCCGTTTCTCAGTTCCGACGAATACGACGAACGTGCACATCAGCTCTACAACGAAGGGCATTACGACGACGCCATAGCGACTCTCCACGAGGGTCTGGCGTTGTATCCGCACGCCGTCGAGCTGCACGTCGGCATGGGATACGCGCGGCTTGCGCGTGAGGAGTTCGCGTGGGCTAGGGCGTCGTTCGAGGAAGCTCGCGGCCTCGATCCCGATCATGAAGACACGCTCGCGGGACTCGGCGAAGTGCTGCTGAAGTTCGGCGAACGGGCGGCGTCACTGGCGTGCTTCGAGCGCGTCATCTCGCTCGGGTTCCAGGACGATCACGATCTCATGTTGCAAATCGGTCGCGCGCTGTTTCGCGAAGGGGTGCTCGACCAGGCGCGCCGGTTCTTTGAAGGCGCGCTGCGCGCGCATCCCGATTCCGCCGATGCCGCGGCATGCGTGGGATACGCCGCCCACCGCCTGGCCGACGAAGGCGGCAGCCTGCACTGGCTGCGGCGCGCGCTGGAGCTCGATCCCAGCCTTGCCGAAGCGCGCGTTTATCTCGCCAACCTGCTGTACGATCGTGGCGAGTACGAGGCGGCGCTCTTTCACCTCGAGCGGACGGGACCGGAAGAGCACTATGATGCCCTCGCGATCTGGCGGCTCATCGAGCTGAAGAAGAGCGTCTATCGGCTCCCGGACGAGGATCCCGAGCTCGTGCCGTGGCACGAACGGCTCGATGAGTTCGCGCGCGACGCAGCTCCCGAAGACCTCCTGCTTGCAGAGATCGAAGCCATGACGCCCGACGGGCAGATCCGCGATCCTCGCCAGCTCGAGCTGTTCGGCACGCTCCTCACCGAGCTGCAGGGGATGAAAAAGGGCGGCAATGGCCTTGGCGCCGCCGTCGAGCTGCATCGCGTCAGCACGGTCTCCGGTGCGACCTATGTCGGCACCTGGGAGGAGATCGTGCGCCAGATGAAGGACGATGCGGTCGAATGGGCCGGCGGCTCGGTCGAGGAGTACATGGAGGCCAGTGCGAAGCGGTGGCGGAAGCAGACCGGGATCGCGATTCCCGCGACGGATCCCGAGAGCTTTCTCCGCGCGGGCGCGGATGCGGGGGTGCTAAGAATCCTGCATTAGCTGCCCTGTTTGAACTTCACCGCGATGGACAGCGGCCCGTCGCCGAGCGCGACGAGCGTGAGAGCGCCCGCCAGCAGGAGTGCCTCCAGCTCAAAGCTCTGATGTCCGGGGAGCTTCACGGCGAGGATCGCCACCACCATCACCATCACCATCGCCATCGCCCATGCCCGTGTCAGGATGCCGAGCAGCACGCAGAGGGCGCCGATCGTCTCCACGGTTATCAGGATCAGCGCGAACATCGTCGCGAACGGGATGTGATGGCTCGCGAGGAAGCCAGCCGTGGCGCCGATGCCGTTCTGGAATTTCATGATGCCATGCCGCAGAAACACCCCACCCACCGCCAGGCGCATGATGAACGCTGCGTACGGGGTCAGCGCATTCATGAGGGCTCCGGTTAAAACATGGACATGGCGAGGAACGACCGCAGATTGTCGTTCGTCACGCGCAGCCGCGCGGACAGGAGCCGCACGACCGACCACAGGACCTTGTAGGCGATATCGCGGTTGAAGTCGAGGAGCAGCTCGAAGTCCGAGCGGGAGATCGTGATCAGCGTGCAGGTGGTATTGGCGATGGCGTCGGTGGAGCGCTCGGACCGGTCGAAGATCGACATTTCACCGAAGCAGGCACCCGGCTTGAGCACCGCCAGGGCTTCTTCGCCCGAGCCGGGAATCGTCCGCGAGATCCGCACCTCGCCGTCCGAGATGAGGAACAGGCGGTTGCCCGGTTCGCCTTCCTTGAAGACGTACTGGCCGACCGTGAACTTCTGTTCGCGGCAGACTTCGGCGACGCGGGCCATCTCGCCGTCGTCGAGGTCCTGAAAGATGGCCGCTTGCTTCAACAGTTTGAGGTCCACGAGGTGAAGGTACGACGCACGTAAGTGAGGGGCAAGTGAAACCGGTGATGACGGCCGCGGATGTGGTGACGGCGCTGCGATTTCCGCTCGCGGTGCTGTTCCCGCTGGTGCGATCGCCCGCGGGGCAGCTCGCGATCGTCGCCGTCGCAGCGGTGAGCGACATGGTGGACGGCGTCCTGGCGCGGCGGTTCGGCGCTTCACGCGCGGGCGCGGTCCTCGATCCTGTGGCGGACAAAGCCTTCATGGTCGTGGCATTTGTGACCATCGCGCGCCGCGGACTGCTAGAATGGTACGAGCTGGCCGGCGTGTTGCTGCGCGACGTGCTGGCGATCCTCGGCTTCCTCGCGACACTGCTGCTGCGGCGTCCCGTGGCGCTGCCGGCACGCGCCGGCGGCAAGGCGGTGACGATCGCGCAGCTGCTGACGCTGGTCGCGGCGATTGCCGATTCACCGCATGTGCGGCAGCTGGCATGGGCCACAGCGGCCATTGCAGTGTACGCTATCTGGGATTATGGCCGTACGGCGGCACGCCGCACGGCGGGAACGCAGGCTCGACAGTGAACGACGGCGGAGGGGGAGGGGGGGAGCTCGGGATGCGGGGTCTGGTGGCTGCCCTGCTCGTGTCGCTCGCAGCCGGTCAAGCGGCTGCGCAAGAGTTCGTGCCGCCCAAGAACGCGAGCCACGGCGGTACGCGCATTGGCCTTTTCGGGTTCGGGGTGCGCGGCGGCGTGGATCTGAGCGGCTCCGGGCAACTGGTCATCGGCACCACGCTCGATGCCGGGAATCTGTTTGCAAATCGCATCCGGCTCCGCCCCTCGGCGGAGATTGGCGTGTTCAACGGGCCGAACACCTACGCCGGCAGCCTCGATGCGCTGTGGCGATTCACGGACGATGAAGAGGTGGCCACGCCGTACGTCGGGCTCGGATTTTCCGTCGCGGGAAGAACCGACTGCGGTAGCGATCCGCAGTGCCCCGATCTCTGGCTCAATCTCACGTTCGGCTTCGAGCTGCGCTATCGCTCGACCTTCAACTGGCTGCTCGAGTATCGCGGCATGGACGCGCTGAACCGGCACCGGATCTTTGTCGGTCTGACGACGCGCCGGGGGAACTGACGTGGCACGCACCGCTGCGGTGACGATGCGTTGGGTCAAGCAGCTGCAGTTCGAGGGCAGGGGGAAGGGCGGCGATCGCCCCACGATTCTCGTAGATGCCGATGCGATCGTCGCGACGTCGCCGGTCGAGCTGTTGCTGCTCGCAGCGGCCACCTGTACGGCGGCGGACGTCGTGATCATTCTGCAAAAGCAGCGCGTCAAGCTCGAGTCGCTCGACATCGAGGTCGATGGCACGCGCCGCGACGAGGAGCCGCGCCGCGTCACCGCCATGGCGGTTCATTTTCGGGTGCGCGGCGAGGGGGCCGACGACGTGAAGGTGCGGCGCGCGATCGACCTCTCGATCGAGAAGTACTGCTCCGTCATCGCTTCGCTGGCACCGGACATTCCGATCAGCTACGACGTCGCCATTGCCTAGCCTGCTGGTCCTGCTGCCGGTTCTCGCACTTCAGGCACGGCAGATCACCGCGACCGAGCTGAGTCTCGGCGCGGCGTCGGCGATGGCGAGCGGGACGTTCATCGGCGGGGAGCTGGGCGTGGCGCGGCGTACGAGCACCGAGAGCCGAGTCGCGCTCGCGGTCGCGGGAGGCAGCGCCGCCCCCGGCGGGGAAGCGGCGGCGCGCGCGCAACTGACGCTGCAGCTGCTCGTGAATCCCACAACGCGCACGGGCGTGGGATTGTATGGAGGGCTCGGCGCGGCGCTCACCGCCCGGCGCGGGACAGCGGGACAGGGGTTTGTCGCGGTGGTGCTGGGTTTCGAGGGCGCTCCGGGGCGACCATCCAGCTGGTACGCCGAAGTGGGGCTCGGCGGAGGGTATCGCGCTGCTCTCGGATGGCGGATGCGCTGGTTCCCGGATTGGTGGCGGCGGAGCGGCTAGAAACACAAAGGGCGCCCCTGCAGCCGGGCGCCCCCCTTGTGAGACGAAAGTCGTCAGGCGCTGGCGCCGACGGGAGCGGTGCGCGCGACGACGGGGCGGCAATACCGCTCGCCCAGCACGCGCAACTCACTCAGCTCAGTCTCGGTCAGGTCGGTGAAGCGATCCGCGAGATACAACAACGTGTCGTCGAACCATTCCTTCTGATGCTCGGGTGTGGCTTCCAACACTCCACAGCGGAGAATGTGGGAGAACAGCTCGTCACGTGCCTGTTCGAAGCTCGTGGGAATCGCGTATTTCCGTGGCTCACTACGCTTTTTGGCCATGCAGGAGTTTTCCTTTCGGGTAGAAACCTCGTGGAAACGGCGCCGCAAGATAATGGGTTGTGTGGTATAATGCCACATCAGGAACGCGGGGTTCCGTAGTGCCGGAGATACCCATGAGCGAGGAAGTTTATGGACCCGAGCGCGCGCAGCGGCTGGTCGCGCTGCTCCGGGCCTTAGCCGAGCGGATCCGGGAGCTGGACCGAGCAGGTCGCTTACTCGATGCGGCGCCCGAGCTGCAGAAGCTGCTGGGCAACGCGCGCAGCGAGCTGTTTCACTATGAGGTTCGCACCACGTATGACACGCCCGAAGTAGCCGAGAGCCGCCGTATCGTCGAAGAAGCGATGGGCGACCTCACGCTCGACGATCCGGACGATGATGAGCCGTGGCGCACTCAGGGGAGGAGGGAAGAACCGGACGTATGAATCGCTTCTACGTGGTGTTGGCTGTTCTCGCCGTGGCGTTGGGCGCCGTTCTGTTCGTCCTGCTGCGGCCGGGCAGTGGCGCCACGACGGCCGCCGCCGGCGCTCCAGCTGCCGTCGTCGACGACGGTTTCCGCGGCTACACGCTGGGCAGCGGGGCCGCGGTGGTCGAGATCACCGAGTACTCCGATTTCGAGTGTCCATTTTGCGCCAACTTCGCGACGATCCAGATGCCCACCATCAAGGAGCAGCTGATCACCACCGGCAAGGTGCGGTGGCGCTTTCGCGATTTCCCCCTTCCCGTCCACCGTTATTCACGCTTCGCCGCGCACGCGGCGCAATGCGCCGGTGAGCAGGAGAAATTCTGGGAAATGCACGATCAGCTCTTTTATCATCACCAGTGGGCGCAAACCGGCAAGGATCCCTCCGGGCTGTTCCAGGATTTCGCCAAAGCCGCCGGGCTGGACCTGCAACGCTACGATGCGTGCATGACCTCCGGCCGCTATGCATCGCGGATCGAGTTCAGCCGCCAGGAAGGTGATCGCCTGCTGGTGAACGGGACACCGACATTCTTCATCAACGGCAAGGAGTTCAAAGGCTCGCGCGCCACCTCCGACGCCTTCAAGGCCATCGCTGACAGCATCATCGCGCACACGCCGCCCAAGCCGCGCGCTCCCGCACATCCTTGATGCGCAGTCGCCAGGCGATCGCGCTGCTCGCGCTCGTCGGCTTTTTCGTGGCACTCTATCTCTGGCTTCACGCGCTTGGCGTCGGCGGGGCGCTGAAGTGCGGCACCGGCGGATGCGAGACGGTGCAGACGAGCCGCTGGGCAGTCCTCCTCGGCCTGCCGGTCGCGTTCTACGGCGTCGTGGGATACCTGGCGGTTTTCGTCGTCGCGGTGGTCGCGCTGCGGCCCGTCGCGCTAGCCGAACGCAAATGGAATGTGGTGCTGGCCGGTTTGTCGACGATCGGCGTCCTGTTCACCGCGTATCTCACCTACGTCGAGTTCTTCCTGATCCACGCGCTGTGCCGTTGGTGCGTGGGCAGCGCGCTAATCATCACGGCGATATGGATAGCGTCGGTGATCCCGCTCAGGTCTCCTGCGCCTCGTACTGGTCCCGCAGCTTCGCCACAACCGCAGGGTCCGCCAGCGTAGTCGTATCTCCCAACGCGCGCCCTTCCGCGATGTCCTTCAGGAGGCGGCGCATGATTTTGCCGCTGCGCGTCTTCGGCAGGTCAGCCGAGAAGAGAATGTCGTCGGGCTTCGCCAGCGCGCCGATTTTCCTGGAGACGTGATTCTTGAGCTCTTCGCGGAGCGCGTCACTGCTCTGCCTGCCCTCTTTCAGCGTGACAAACGCCGCGAGCGCCTGACCCTTCAGCTCGTGCGCGCGACCGACGACCGCCGCCTCGGCGACGGCCGGGTGATCCACCAGCGCGCTTTCCACTTCCATCGTGCCGATGCGATGGCCCGCGACGTTGAGCACGTCGTCCACGCGCCCGAGGATCCAGAAGTAGCCGTCGTCGTCGCGCTTCGCCCCGTCACCGGGGAAGTACGTGTTCTTCCATTTGCTCCAGTAGACCGAGCGGTAGCGCTCATCGTCGCCCCAGATGGTGCGCAGCATGCCCGGCCACGGCTTCGGAATCGCGAGATAGCCGCCGCCGACTTTCACTTCCTTCCCCTCTCCGTCGAGCAGCACGGCTTCGATGCCGGGGAAGGGAATCGTCGTCGATCCCGGCTTGGTGGCGGTAACCCCGGGTAGCGGCGTGATCATGATCCCGCCCGTCTCGGTCTGCCACCAGGTGTCGACGATGGGGCAGCGCCCACCGCCGATGTGCTCCTGGTACCACATCCACGCTTCGGGATTGATCGGCTCGCCGACTGATCCGAGGAGGCGGAGCTTGGAGAGATCGTGCTTGGCGGGGAGCGCCGTGCCCCACTTCATGAATGCGCGGATCGCGGTGGGCGCCGTGTAAAACACCGTGACGCCGTGGTCCTCACAGATCGCCCAGAACCGGTCCTTCCCAGGATAATCCGGCGCACCCTCGTACATCACTTCCGTCACGCCGAGCGCGAGCGGGCCATACACGACATACGAGTGACCAGTTACCCACCCGACGTCGGCCGTGCACCAGAAGACGTCGGAGTCCTTGAGGTCGAACACCCACTTCGTCGTTGCGTAGACATGCGTCAGATAACCGCCGGTGGTATGCAGGATGCCCTTTGGTTTCCCCGTCGTGCCCGACGTGTACAGGATGTACAGGGGATCTTCCGCATCCATCGGTTCCGGCGGGCAGTTCGGCTCGGCGCGCCGCATGATTTCTGACCACCAGACATCGCGCCCCGTTCGAAAGGTCACTGTCTGACCGGTACGACGCAGCACAATGACATGTTCGATGGTGGGCGTCGCCTGCAGCGCGTCATCGGCGTTCTGCTTGAGCGGCACGATGGCGCCGCGGCGATAGCCGCCATCGGCCGTAATGAGCACCTTGACGCCCGCGTCGTTGATGCGGTCCCGCAGCGACTCCGCCGAAAAGCCCCCGAACACCACGGTGTGGACTGCGCCGATGCGCGCGCAGGCCAGCATGGCGACCGCGACCTCGGGGACCATGGGCAGGTAAATCGCGACGCGGTCGCCGCGCTTCACGCCCAACCCCTTGAGGGCGCTGGCGAACCGGTTGACATCGCTGTGCAGCTCGCCATACGTGATGCGTCTCACCTGGCCGGAAGGCTCTCCCTCCCAGATGAGTGCGACGCGACCGCTCTTACCGGCCTTGATGTGCCGGTCCAGACAATTCACCGAGGCGTTGAGCTTGCCGCCGACGAACCATTTGGCATGAGGTGGTTTCCACTCGAGCACACGATCCCAGGGACGGCTCCATTCGAGCTGCTTCGCCCACTCTGCCCAATAACCTTCGGGATCGCGCCGGGCTCGTTCGTATATGTCGGTGCTCTGGACGTGTGCCTGCGCCTGGAAGCCGCTCGGTGGGGTAAAGCGGCGTTGTTCGTCGAGGAGGGTTTCGATCCGTTCAGTCGCCATAGTTCGAGGATATTAAGGAAGAGGGGGAGTCTAGCAAGTTGCGCCGCGCCGCTCGGTATGCGGCAGGTGAAGTGCGTGAGGAGGCTCACGCCGTTTCCGACAACTGATTGATGCAACGCGTGTTAGCCGAGTTGGCATTGGAGTCGCGTTACGCGGGCCAGGAGGAATCATGTCATCAATGCCCGTGGAGAACTCGCTCATGTCAACGCGCCTGACTGAAAAGACGCTGGCGGCGCCGGAGCGGCTCGATCTCGAGTCCCGCACCGCGTTCCGTCGCGCAGCAGGTGAAGTCCTCGACCTGCTCGCGGAGGGGACTGGCCGCCTGGTAATCGATCTGTCGGGCACGCGTTCTGTCGATAGCGCCGGCCTGGGCGCGCTGATGCTGATTCAGCGCAAGGCCGCCGAGCGCCGGCAAGTGGTTTGCCTGCGCGGGGCGAACGAAGAGCTGCGCTTTCTCCTGGTGCTCACCAAGCTCGACGACCTGTTCGAATTGGAGACGGGCGTTTCCTGACGTAGATTGGCGCGATGGCGTCCCCCTCGCCCGCGCGCAAGGTCCTGTTCGTCGAAGACGAAGCCGCCCTGCAGTACTCCTATGAGCGCTTCTTCAAAGGAAAATATGCCATGGCCTACGCGCCGACCGGCGCGGAGGCCATGCGCCAGCTCGAGAGTTTTCAGCCCGATGTGCTCGTGCTCGACATGCGGCTGCCCGACACCGACGGGATCGCGTTGCTGCAGCGCATTCGCGAGAAGCTGCCGGCGCTGCCGGTCGTCGTGACGACTGCGTATGTCAGCATGGAGCCTTTGATGAACGTGCTCGATCTGGGCCACAGCCGCTACCTCGTGAAGCCCTACGAACTGAGTGAGCTGGCGGCCGCGATCGATGCTGCGGGCTGAAGGGCTGCGGCACTCGTACGGCCCCGTTCGGGCCCTCGACGACGTTTCCTTCACGGTAAACCCGGGCCAGACCCTTGCCGTGTTCGGGCCCAACGGCGCCGGCAAGACCACGCTCCTCAAAGTTCTCGCGGGGCTGATCCAGCCCCAGGGGGGGCGGGCGCACGTCGACGGCGGCCGCCGCGCGATCGGCTGGATTGGCCATCAACCGCAGCTGTACGGGCAGCTCACCGTAACCGAGAATCTGAAGTTCTGGGGTTCGCTCTATGACACGCGGCCGAGTGGCGACCTGCTCGCCCGGTTGGGTCTCGAGGAGCACGCGCACCGGCCGGTGCGCGCGTTGTCCCGCGGGCTGGTGCAGCGCGTCGCGATCGCGCGGGCCCTCGTTCACGATCCGCGCGTGCTCCTGCTGGATGAGCCGTTCACGGGATTGGATCGGGTCGCTGCCGAGGCGCTCAGCCGCCTGCTGGGCCAGCACGCGGCCGCCGGCCGCGCGACGGTGCTCGTGACGCACAACGTGGAAGAGGGGACCGAGCTCGCGACCGATGTCGCCTTCATGCGCAACGGCCGCTTCGTGCACTTCGCCCCGCGATCCGGCAGAGCGGCGAGTGAGATTGCCGAGGAGTATCGCAATGCAGTTGCCTGATGCCATCCGGCACGCGTGGTACGTCGCGCGCAAGGACCTGCTGGTGGAATTCCGCTCGCGCACCGCGATTCTCGCCGCCGCCGCATTCGTCGTGCTGGTGCTGCTCGTCTTCAACTTTGGGCGCGATCCCACGGCTGTTTCAAACGTCGACCTCGCACCCAGCATCTTATGGGTGACCCTGACGTTCGCGGCCATCCTGGCACTGAATCGCGCGTTTCAGCTCGAGCTGGAGAATCAGGCGCTCGATGGATTGCTGCTCGCGCCGATCGAGCGCAGCAGCATCTATCTCGGCAAACTGATCGCGAATCTGATCTTCGTGGTGACCATCGAAATCATCGGCGTGCCGCTGCTGGCGCTCTTTTTCAACGTGAGGATTCTGCCGGTGCTTGGACCGCTCGCGGCTGTGATCGCGCTCGCCACCGTGGGTTTCGTCGCGGTGGGGACCCTCTTCAGCGCGATGACGGTGCGCACGCGGTTCGCCGAGCTGCTGCTGCCCGTCCTGCTGCTGCCGTTCATGATTCCACCACTCATTTGGGCGGTCCTCGCCACGGCGCGACTGTTCGCCGGGCGTCCCTTGAGCGACGCCGCCGGTTGGCTTAAGATGCTGGCCGCGTATGACATCGTCTTCGTCGGTGTGGCCCTGCTCCTCTTTCCAGCGACGGTAAACGAATGAGGATGCTGCGCGTTGGACGCTGGATCACCGCGGTCGCGCTCGTGCTGCTGGCGGGTGTGTACGTGCGGGCGCTCGTCTACACTCCGGTGGAGCGGACGCAGGGACTCGCCCAGAAGATTTTCTACCTGCATGTGCCCGCGGCAATTTGGGCGGAAACGGCGATGATCCTCGTCGGGGTGGCCAGCATCTTCTATTTGTTCCTCAAGGACCCGCGGCTCGACCGCTTCGCGGAATCCTCCGCGGAGGTGGGCACGGTCTTCGCCGCCATCGTGCTGACCACCGGCCCCATCTGGGGCAAGCCGATCTGGGGGACGTGGTGGTCGTGGGACGCGCGACTGACCCTGACGCTGTTTCTCTTTCTGCTCTATGTCGGATATCTGCTGTTGCGCAGCGCGGTCACCGATCCGGCGATGCGGGCCCGCTACGCGGCGGTGCTCGGCATCTGCGGCATGGTGCTGGTGCCGTTCGTGCACCTCAGCGTGTATTTGTTTCGCACCTTGCACCCGATGCCGATCGTGCTGAAACCGAGCTCGCCATCGCTGCCGCCGAGCATGCTGACCACGTGGCTGTTTTCATTGTTTGTGTTCACGCTGTTGTACGTGGGATTTGTGGTGCAGCGGTACGCGCTGAGTTACCTCCGCGAGCAGCTGGAGGCGGCGGGAGGAATGGGTCATGCCTGAGGCGCCGCAGAACGCCGGGTACATGATTGCGGCGTACATCGTCGTTGCCGTTCTGGTCGGCGGGTACGCGGTCTCACTCTACCTGCGAGCGCGCCGCACCCTTCGCGCGTAGCTCGGCGCGAGCGGCTGACAACCGGCTGTGCCCGTCGGGCACCTGCGTGGCCCAGAGGTTGAGGGCCTCGTCCGCCGCGGCGTGATCGCCGGCATCGTACAACGCCTGCGCGTTGTTCCATAACGCCGTGGCGCCGCCACCTGCGGCATACGCGCGCGCGAATCGGGCGGCTGCTTCGGGAAACCGTCCCATCCGCTGATACAGCATCCCCCCGGCCATCGCGGCATCGGCGCGCTCCTCGAGCACCAGTGCCTGCTCGAACGCCCCGAGCGCGTCCTCCTGCCGAAAGACCATCTGCAGCGCGTCACCCAGCAGCATCCAGGCATCGGCGTGATCGGGAAAGCGGATGCTGGCTTCGCGCGCGGCGTCCACCGCGCCCCACCGGTCCTCGAGAACGCGAGACAAATGGACGAGCGCGGGGTAGGTGTCGGCGTAGCTGGGCGCGAAGCGGCAGCCGAGACGCAGCCATGCGACCGCCCGTCTGGGAGCGTGGCGCTGGGCGGCGGCGGCGCGACGGGCGCAGAAGCGAGCGAGTGCGGCACGCAGTGAGCGGATCATTGCTTGATAATGGATAAAGCCACGGTGAGATTGCAACCGCGCATGACACGCGTCGCAGGCTTGAGAGGGCGCCGCATCGTGATTACCCGTGCGCGCGAGCAGGCCGGTGATCTGATTCGCGCGTTGGAGGATCACGGTGCCGAGACCCTGTTGGCGCCCGTGATCCGCATCCAGCCGCTCGAGGATCTCGGACGCCTGCGTGCCGTCCTCGGCGGTCTGTCCGCCTATCGGTGGGTCGTGTTTACCAGCCAGAACGCCGTGCAAATCGTGCTCGACCGCCTCGTGGCCTGGGGTCTCACGCCACGCGTGTTCTCGTCCACCGCCATCGCGGCCATCGGATCTGCCACGGCGGAGGCGCTGCGACAACGCGGCTTGATCCCGGCTCTCGTGCCGGACGAGTTCGTCGGCGAAGCGTTGGCCGAGGCGCTCGTGGCGCGCAGTGGTGGCAGCCTGGACGGGGCACGGGTGTTGATTCCGAGCGCCGCAGACGCGCGCGAGGCGCTCCCGGCTGGCTTGCGCAAGCACGGTGCCAGCGTCGAATCGCTGCCCGTCTATCGAACCGTGCCGGCGCAAACCGATCTCCGTGGACTGGCCCGCGACATAAGCGGCGGCCGCATTGACGCCGTGACGTTCACTTCGTCCTCCACAGTCCGCTGCTTCGTGGATTTAATCGGCGCCGACGTCGCCACTTCGGGCCGGTTCGTCGCCGCGACGATTGGGCCGGTCACCGGCGACACCGCCCGCGAGCTCGGGCTGCGAGAAGTCATGGAGGCCGAGCCGCATACCGTCCCGGGACTGGTGGAGTCCCTGCTGCGGCGGTTCGCATGAAGATCGGGACGCGCGGCAGCCAGCTGGCGCGGTGGCAGGCCGACTGGGTGCGCTCCCGCCTGGCGGACTGTGGTGTGCAGACGGAGATCGTCGTCATCAAGACCAGGGGCGACGCCGAGGTTGACCGGCCGCTGCACGAGCTCGAAGGAAAGGGATTCTTTACCAAGGAAATCGAAGACGCACTGCTCGACGGCCGCATCGACATTGCCATTCACTCACTCAAAGATCTGCCGACTGCCTTGCCGCCCGGGCTCGCGCTCGGCGTGATCCCCGCGCGCCACGATCCGCGCGAGGCGCTCGTCAATGGCAAGGGCGCGTCGCTTCTCGACCTCGCGGCCGGGACGCGCGTCGGGACGTCGAGTCTGCGGCGCATCGCGCAGATCCGCTTTCTGCGCCCCGACCTCGAGGTGGTGCCGCTGCGCGGCAACGTCCCCACGCGTGTGCGGAAGGTGGAATCCCGCCAGGGACTCGATGCCGCCCTTCTCGCGCTCGCCGGCCTCGAGCGATTGGGACTGGGCGAAAAGGCCTCGCCCATCGATCCGCTCGAGGTCATGCCGGCGCCGGGGCAGGGCGCGCTCGGCATCGAGATTCGGGCGGACGACAAGGCGATACGGAAGACATTGGAGCCGCTCCACGATCGGACGAGTGCGTGGTCGGTTGTTGCCGAGCGTGCGCTGCTTGCAGCGCTTGGCGGCGGGTGTCAGGCGCCGGTTGCGGCGTGGGTCGAGGCGCGCGCTGAGATCAGGCTGTATGGTCGTGTTATGGAACGTGACGGCGCAGTTCAGCTCACCGCATCGTGGGGCATCGATCCCGAGCATCCTGAGGCAACCGGGGAGAAAGTGGCACGCTTGCTCGAGAGCGAAGGCGCCGCGAGCTTACTCGCCCGATGAGCTCTGCTCAGTTTCCGATTCGGCGCATGCGGCGCCTGCGCCGCACGCCCGCACTGCGCCGCCTGGTGCAGGAGACGCACGTCGTTCCCTCGCAGCTCATCTGGCCGCTCTTCGTCATGCACGGCGAAGGGAAGCGTCAGCCGGTGGATGCGATGCCGGGTGTGGCGCAGCTCTCGGTGGACGAGCTGGTCAAGGACGCCGAGCGCGCCCAGTCGCTGGGACTCGGCGGCGTGATTCTCTTCGGCATCCCCGCAACGAAGGATGCGACCGGCTCGGAAGCCCACGACGAGCAGGGCATCGTGCAGCAGGCGATTCGGGCAGTGAAGCGCGCCGTCCCGGGATTGCTCGTGGTCGGCGACGTGTGTCTGTGCGAGTACACCGACCACGGTCACTGCGGCGTGATTCGCGACGGCGAGGTAGACAACGACTCGTCGGTCTATCTGCTCGGCAAGATCGCCGTGATGCAGGCGCGCGCCGGTGTCGACATCGTCGCGCCAAGCGACATGATGGACGGTCGCGTGGCCGCCATCCGTAAGGCCCTCGACGCCGGTGGGTTCTCGCACGTTCCGATCATGTCCTACGCGGCGAAGATGGCGTCCGCCTTCTACGGCCCGTTTCGCGAAGCGGCCGGCTCGACACCGCAATTCGGCGATCGGCAGAGCTACCAGATGGCGGGGTCCAACGCCGATGAGGCGATGAAGGAAATCCAGCTCGATCTGGATGAGGGTGCGGACATCGTCCTGGTGAAGCCCGCGGGCCCGTGTCTCGATCTCATTCGCCGCGCGAAGGAGCGCTTCGGCTCACCGCTGGGCGCGTATCAGGTCAGCGGCGAGTACGCGATGATCAAGGCTGCCGCGGAGCGCGGCATGCTGGATGAAAAGCGGGCGATGTGGGAATCGGTGACGGCAATCCGCAGGGCCGGTGCGGATATCATCCTCACCTACTTCGCGCCGGCCCTCGCGGAACAATCCGCTTAAACGAGGTCCGTAGCATCTCGCGGCAGCAGCAGATACTTCCACAGCGCCGCGGCAAGCGCCGCACCCAGACCCGGACCGATCCAGTAAACGATCTGGCCGTGCCAATCCATTGATACGAGTGCGGGGCCGAATGCGCGCGCCGGATTCATCGCGGCGCCGGTGAGAGAGCCGCACACCAGCGCGCACGTGAACATCGCGAGCCCAACACCGAACCCGCCGATCTTGGGGGCGAGCGGCGAGACCATCGTTCCGAAGACCGCGCTCACGAGGAAGAATGTGAGCAGCGCTTCGACCGCGATTGCTTCGAAGAGCGACAGCGCGCCCGTGATCTGCGGCGTGCCGAGCGAGGTGACACGCGCGACGCCGGGCGCAAAGAAGGCCTTGACGAGCAGCGCGCCGATGACCGCGCCGACGAGCTGAGCGGCCACGTAGAACGCGAAGCGGCGCCCGTCGATTTTCTGCGCGAGCCACAGCCCAAGACTCACGGCGGGATTCAGGTGGCCGCCGGAGACGGCCATCGTCATCGTGATGAGAACGGACATGCCGACACCGTGCGCGAGCGCGATGCCGACGGGTCCCAGCGGAATTCCCGAGGCGTTGGCGACCACGCTGCCGGCGCCGAAAAAGACGAACAACGCCGTTCCAATCAGCTCGGCAATGGGTGCACGAAGAGCTTGAGAATTCACGCGTCTGCTCCGGAGAGTGGGGGCGGCGCGAATCTACCGTCCGGCAACGTCAGGCCGCAACACCAGCGCGGCGTTGATCCCTCCAAAGCCGAACGAGTTGGAGACCACCGCCTCCGGGGACGCGGCACGTCCGCCGCCAGCGCCGGGCAGGCAGTCGAGGTCGCAGGTTGGATCGGGCTGTTCCAGGTTGACGGTGGGCGGCAGCCAGCCGCGGGCCAGCGCCAGCGCGCAGATCGCGGCTTCGATGGCGCCGCTCGCGCCGAGCGCGTGGCCGTAGTAGCCCTTCGTGCCGCTGACCGTCAGCCGGTAGGCGTGCTCGCCGAACACCTGCTTGATGGCTGATGTCTCCGTCGGATCGTTGAGCGGCGTGGCTGAGCCGTGGGCGTTGATGTAGCCGACATCAGTCGGTGGCACATCGCCGTCGGCTAGCGCGAGCCGTATCGCACGCGCCGCCTGGCGGCCGTCGGGACGGGGGGCGGTCATGTGGTAGGCGTCGTTCGTGTACGCGTGTCCGACGACCTCAGCGTAAATCTTGGCGCCACGGGCGAGCGCGCGACTGCGCTCCTCCAGGACCAGGACAGCGGCACCCTCGCCCATGACGAACCCGTCACGTGACGCGTCGAAGGGCCGGGACGCCCGCACAGGATCATCGTTACGAGTGCTCATCGCCCGAATGATGCTGAACGCCGCGAACGTCATCGGCGCGATCGGGGCCTCGGCGCCGCCTGCAAGCATGACATCGGCGCGCCCATCGCGGATGGCGTGAAATGCTTCGCCCACCGCGATCGTGCCCGACGCGCAGCTCATGGCGTTGGTCGCGTTGGGTCCGGTGAAGCCGAATTCGATCGCGATGTTGCAGCTCGCCGCGCCACAGAATACGGCGAGAGCGAGCGACGGATCGAGGCCGCGCGGCCCGTCGGCGAGGTAGCGCGGCACCTGTGACTCGCCGAACGCCACCCCGCCGAGGGCCGACCCCATCATCGTGCCGACGCGATCGCGATCCTCCTGGCGAGGGGAGATTCCCGCGTCCGCCAGTGCGAAACCGGCGCTCGTCACCGCGAGCTGGGAAAAGCGATCCAGCCGCTTGGCGCGCTTCGCGTCGAGATGATCCTGCGGCCGAAAATCGGGGATCTCAGCGGCCATGCGGCTCCGGAATGGAGTCGGGTCGAAGCGCGTGATCGTTCGCACCGCCGAGGTGCGCGCCTGTAGGCCGGCCCAGAGGCCATCCGCCGTCATGCCGATGGGCGTGACGGCTCCGACACCGGTGATCACCACCCGACGGAGATTGTTCACTAGGGTTTCTCCTCTTCGGCTGCGCGTTTGATTCCTGCCAGCGTCCGCGACGCGATGCCGTGGATGAAAATGGGACCGATGACGAGGTTTGCGGCGAGCCGCCCGATGAATGGCCAGCCAGGGCCGTCCCAGGTATGCACGATCTCGGCGTCTACGCCTCCGTCACGACCGCCATCAACCTCCAGCAGCCGCCACACGACCTGCATGCCCCGCGTGATACCCCGCACGTGCCGATAACGAATCTCCCCAGCCGGCCGATCGATGGTCATTTCCGAAACCCACCACGTCGGGTACTTGAGGAGCCCGCCCCCAAAGGGGCGCCACGCCGCCATCTCGACGAGGTCCCCATCGAGCAGGCGCACCCAGCGGTAATGCGGCAGGAAAGATGGCCAGCGCACGACCGAGCTGGCTGCGGCGAAGACCCGCGCGAAAGGTGCGTGGACGCGAATACGATCGACCGTGCGCATCAGCGGCTCAGCCCCGCGTACCCTCCTCTATAGTAGAGGAGGGGACGCTTGTCGGTCGCGTCCCCCCCCACCACGAGGCCGATGAAGATTGTGTGATCGCCGCCGGGCACGGCGGCGTGCTTTTCGCATTCGATGTGCGCTACGGTCCCGTCGATCACCGGGACGCCGCGCTCGTTCTCGTGATAGCTCACGCCGAGAAAACGGTTCGGTTCTGTGCCCGCGAAACGGCGCGACAACGCTTCCTGCTCAGATGACAAAATGTTGAACACCCAATGCGTCGCGCCGGTAAGAGCCGCATGCATTTCGTGAATTTTCTCGACCGAGACCAGCACGAGGGGCGGGTCGAGGGAGACTGACGCCAGCGAGTTTGCCGTCATCCCGATCGGGTCGCGCTTCGCCGTACGCGCGGTGATCACCGTAACCCCTGTCGCGAAGCGGCCGAGGAGCTGGCGGAAGAGCGACGGCTCGACTCCGCGGGACGCCGGGGGGGGGGTCACAAGACCAGTCCTGCGAGGACGCCGGGCGTCAACACGGCGCGCGCGGGGAGACAGTTGCCGGTCGCCCGTACCAGCAGATCGGCAAGATGGGGGCGTCGCGTAAGACGTCCAACCACCCGCTCGATCAGCGCCGGCCAGCCGACTGCGAAGCCGATCATCCGCTCGAGCATCCATTTGCCGGTGAACTCTCGGCGGCGCGCGCGCGCATACCCCTCGAGGGACGCGCCGGTCGCGAGCGACTCGACGATCGCCGCCGCGGCGAGCTCGGCGCCACGAAGCGCGCTGTAGATCCCCTGTCCGGTGAACGGATCGAAGAAGTCCGCCGCATCGCCGACGAGCAGTGCGCCGCCCTCGCGGGCCACGGGACGACGTGACCAACGGGCGAACGGGCCCGTGGCCAGGACGCGTCGCACGATGTGTCGCGCCTGAAATCGTCCGGCGACGCCGGGGAAGCGGTCGAGCTCCTCGAAGAACCGGGCGCCACGCCTGGCCTCGCTGAACGGGACAACGAGCGCGACGGTCGTCACGCCGTCGCCGATTGGTCCGAAGCCGACATAGCCGGACCGGCCGACGTGCATCTCGCCCAGCTCCGTGACGTCGCGAACGTCGCGCACGTGAGCGGTGAAGGCGATGCGGTGCGGTGGGGTGGTGTACACGCGGCCAAGCTGGCGCGCGACGATCGATCGCAGGCCGTCCGCGCCGATGGTCACCTGAGCTCGATACGTGTCCCGTGTCCCGCTTCCCCTTTCCCGTGCAGTGACACCAGCCACGGCTCCCACGTCATAGACGAGCTCTTCGACTTTCACGCGCTCACGCACCTCGACGCCGGCTGCTTCTGCCGCGTTGCGCAGAATCATGTCGAAGCGGGTGCGCGGCAGCGCAAAACTGAAATTCGTGAAGGTCCCGACGATGCCGACTCCGCTCGGCGCAACGACCCGCATGCCCGTGAGACGCGCGGGCGAGGCCGCGGCGACGGCGGCCAGCACTTGAGACCCGAGTCGCTCGAGGACTCGCGTGGACTCGGGGCTCAGGTATTCGGAGCAGGGCTTGTCGCGGGGAAAGGACGCGCGATCGAGCATCACGACGCGCGCGCCGGCGCGTGCCAGCAGCAGCGCGGTTGCCGAGCCGGCAGGACCCGCGCCGACGACGACGGCATCCCAGCGTTTGGTGCTCACCCCAAGCCGGCGGTCAGCAGCAGAGGGCCGTGGCGGCGACTGCCGCTACGGCTCCACCGAGGGTTGCCGCGAGATTTACCGCGTCGTTGTCCAGCCATCTCGTCTTTCCTTGCACTGTCGCGCCGAGCACTGAGTCGATAAGCATGCCCAGAGTACCGGCACCCGCAATTACACTCCAGAACCATACCGGGTGCCCAGGGGCGCGCGGTGTGACCATGGAGCCGGGAAGCCACGCGCTCAACCCCGCTATGAATCCACCCCCCGCGATGCCGCCGGCCGTTCCCAGGAGCGTGATACCCCCGTCGGTGCCGGGGGCGACGGGCTTTCCACTGGTAATCAGCCGGGGCGATATGCGTGAGCGCCGGCCGATCTCACTCGCCCAGGTATCGGCGGTTGCGGCCGCGAGCGCGCCGGCGAATGCGGCCCAGCTGCCCGCGAGCGCGGCCAAGGCTGCGACGCCGCCATTCGCCAGCACCTGGCGCTCATTTCGCCGCCCTTCGCCGCCCTCGGCCGCCCTCGTTAACAGACTCGACGAAATAAAAAAGGCGAGGAGCAATGCGAATCCTCGCCAGCCGAATCCCCAGAGTGTCGTCACGCCCACGGCGAGCGCCGCGGCCGCGCCGCGACGGGTCAGCCACTTCACTCGCCGAACAATTCGCGCAGGACGCGGCGCTTCAGCTCGGCGGGGGCTCCCTGGGTACGACAGCGCGCCCGCAGGAACTTGAGGAAGAGCTCCTCGAAGTCGAACTGCTCGTCGCACGGCGGACAGTCCTCCAGGTGCTCCCGGATCTCCCGCTCGACCTCGGGGGTCAGCTCGCGGTCCAGGAACTCGTAGAGGTGCTCGACGCACTCACGGCAATTCATGCGGGACTTCCCTTGATGTATCCCATCTCGACGGCGTAATCATAGAGTTTCTTCTGCAGCAGCTGGCGCGCGCGGAATAGCCGCGACTTGACGGTGCCCACGGGCACCTCGAGGATCTGGGCGATCTCCTGATACGACATTCCTTCCACGTCGCTCAATACCAGTGTCTCCCGAAACGCATCGGGCAGCTTGTCGATGGCCCGGAGCACCTCGTCGTCCACGATGCGGTCGAAGAACGCGCCCTGCGGATCGTCATCCTGGACCTCGGAGAACACGGCGAACGGCTCGATCGCGTCCAGGTCGACCGTTTCCGGGTGGCGGATCTTCCGACGGTATTCATTAATGAAAGCGTGCCTCAGGATCGTAAGCAGCCAGGCCTTGGCATTGGTTCCCTTCTCGTACTGATCCCAGGCGCGGTAGGCCTTGAGCATCGTCTCCTGCACGAGGTCATCGGCATCGGACGGGTTGCTTGTGAGCCGCAGCGCGACGCGATACAACACGTCGAGGTGCACGAGCGCCTCGCGCTCAAAGCTGGCGCGCTTTTCGTCCACCGGAGGCGACACGTCGGGAGAAGGGGTCTGAGCCATGCGGTTCCGTGAAGGCTCGTGTGACAGCTTGAGTTCCGCAATGGGGGAGGGGATGCTACGTTTCGCGCTCCGTGGTCCACAGCATCGTCCCGCTCGCCATCCTCGAGGCGGTCAAGAATCTCGATACCCCCGTCGAAGATGGGCTCACCGAGTTCGCTGAGGAGTTGCTGGTCAAGCGGCTCGGATTGTCGTCTACCGTGCAGATGCAGCTTGCCGAGTTCGAGCAGCTGGTGCGCAAGGACGCGCGGGTGGAGCCGTCGCACGTCGAGGCGCTGCTGCGGCTGGTAGGTCGCCGGCCCGACGCCGATCTCGTGTTCGCCGACGCCGGCCGGCGCGCGGCCCGCCGCGCGGTGCGCCGCATGTCGGGCGTGTCGCGCTTCGCCGCGCAGAGCGCGCCGCGTCTCTTCGGGCACGCGGCCGCCCGTCGCGCCGCGCGCACCGTGCTCGGCGCCGAGCTGGGGCGCGAGCAGCGGCTGCCCGTGGCCCGCGTCAGCGATCCGCTCGCGATCCAGGCGACGCCGGACGGCGCGGCGTGCACCTTCTACGGCGCGGGACTCGTCGAGCTGCTGCGGTTGCTCGTGGGCTACGAGGGCGCGATGCTGCACGTGACGTGTCGCGCGCGCGGCGGCAGCGCGTGCGAATGGCGCGCCGTCGGTCCCGATCCCCGGCATCAATGACGCCGCTCGAAGGGTTTGATTTTCCCGCGCTGCGCGAGCTGCTTGGTACGATCGCCGCCGACGGTTGGCTGCTGTACGACTTTCACGGCATCAATCCCGCGGCGACGCGCGTGCTCGGTATCCACGGCATGGGCACGCGACGCTTCTTCGTACTGCTGCCGCGCTCCGGCCCGCCGGTCGCGATCGCGCATCGCATCGAGCTGGCATCGTTCGAAGGATTTCCCGGCGAGGTCCGTCCCTACGCCGCATGGTCCGAGCTGCACGAGAAGCTGCGCGCGCTGGTCAGCGGCAAGACCCTGGCAATGGAGGTTTCTCCGGACGACGCAGTTCCTTATGTCGATCGGGTGCCGCACGGCGTCGTTCAATTGATCGAAGGCTTCGGCGCGCGCATCGTCACATCGGGCACACTCATCAGCCGCTTCGCGGCGCGCTGGTCTCCGAGCGACCTGGCGGGCCATCGGCGCGCGGCGGAGGCACTCGCGGAGATTGCCGTCGACGCGCTGCGCTGGGCCGGTGCCGAGCTCACCGCGGGTAACGCGGTGCGTGAAACGGTGGTGCAGGCGCGGGTCATGGACGCGTTCAGCCGCGCGTCACTCGTCACCGATCACCCGCCGATCGTCGGTTTCCAGGCCAATGCCGCAAATCCGCATTACGAGCCACGCGCGGGTGCGGATAGCCAGCTTGCGGCCGGCGACGTCTTGCTCCTCGATCTCTGGGCCGGCGTCCAGCTGGGTTCCGTCTTTGCCGATCAGACATGGATGGCATACGCCGGGCGCACCCCGGGGGCCGAAGAGCGGAAGATTTGGGATACGGTGCGCGCGGCGCGTGACGCCGCGGTCAGCCTCGTGAAGGACCGCTGGGCCAAACGAGAGGCGGTCACCGGCGCGGCGCTCGATGACGCGGCGCGCGGCGTCATTCGCGCGGCCGGATACGGCGAGTATTTCGTGCATCGGACCGGCCATTCGATCGATCGCGACCTGCACGGCTCCGGTCCCAACCTCGACAATTTCGAGACCGCCGACCAGCGCACGCTGATCCCCGGACTGGGGTTCTCGGTCGAACCGGGGATATACCTGCCGGGCAGGGTAGGCATGCGTAGCGAGATAAACGTCTACCTGGGGGAGTCGGGCCCGGAGGTAACACCCTCCCGGCCGCAGCAGGACCTGATCCTCGTTTAGCCTCTTGCGGCCTCCCGCGATACGGCGCATTTTCGCCGCGCCGTGACGAGTCCAAGACGTTGACATGACATTGTCTTGACGACTCTCTGATACCCGGCCAGCTTTTTGCGGCAAGAGCTAGTTCCGCGCCGTCGGTTGGTCTAAGACCGAAGGGAGGTGTGGTGCCGACCTCACACATTCTGTCCGGAAGTCCACGCGCATTCTCGCATTTGGAGGAAGCATCCATGATGCCTCGTGTGAAGAGCGCTGTTGTGCGCTTCTTGGTGCTCTGCTCCGTCCTCACGCTGGCAGTCGGCAGTGTTACATCGCCGCTCGCCGCGCAAGCCGTGACCGGAAAGGTCGAAGGCACGGTGACGGATCAGGCTGGAGCCCCAGTCGCCAACGCGCAGGTGTTCGTCGTCGGAACATCGTTTGGTGCGGTGACCAACGATAAAGGCTACTACTTCATCAACAACGTGCCGGTCGGTACCTACACGGTGCGCGCGCAATTCATCGGGTACGCGCCTGCGGAAGTGCGCACCGTGCGCGTGCAAGGCGGCCAGACCGTCACGACCGACGTGAAGATGCAATCGTCGGCCATCGTGCTGACGGGCATCACCGTCGAGACGGCGGCGAATCCGATCGTGCCGCGCGACCAGGTCACGTCGAAATCGATCATCTCCGGTGCGGTGATCGAGAAGCTGCCGGTCAACGACGTGCGCGAAGCGCTGCGGCTCGAGCCGGGCGTCGTCGAAAGCGGGAACTCGAAAGGTCTCGTCATTCGCGGCGGCCGTCCCGGTGAAGCCGCGATTTTCGTCGACGGCGTACTGGTGCGCAACAGCCAGATGGGCCAGACCAACCTCACCCTCGGCACCAACGCGCTCGAAGAAGCGTCGGTGACGACGGGCGCGGTCGGCGCTGAGTTCGGCGAAGCGCAGTCGGGCGTGTTCGCGTTCATCACGAAGTCCGGCGGCCAGCGCTATCAGGGCAACCTGTCGCTGTCCACGGATCAGGTGGGCGATCTGTGGCGGAACGTCGGCCAGCACCGGATCGAAGCCAGCTTCGGTGGCCCCATCTCCAGCGACCTCACATTCTTCCTCGGCGGCACCGCGACGGGTAACCAGAGCGGCGCCTGCGGCGGGCTCGCCGGGTGCGGCGATATCGCGCTCGGCCGCGATGAAGAGCGGCCGATGTACGTCGCGAGCGGCGTCGATACCGTCGTGCATCAGCCGGTGGACTTCGGCAATCCGCTGAGCGACACGGTCAACGTAGAGATCCCGCGTTTCGTGCAGTACAGCGGCTATTGCGGCAATTCGCCCTCGGGGAGCACGCCGTTGAAACAGGCGATCTCCAGCAACTACGGCGTGGAGTGTCAGGGCCTGCGGCTGCCGTTGTCTGCCAATTCGGTCTTTACCGGCAATGCGTCGGTGCTCTGGACCTACGGCAGCGGCTCGCGTGTGCGCGTCTCGGGCACGTCCAGCGTGAACCAGTGGCGCAACGTACCCACGATCGACCTCTACAACGCGTCGAACCAGACTGGTTCGCGGGTGAACCAGTCGACGTGGACGCTGAACTGGACCCAGAACTTGGCACGGTCCGCCGAGCGCGCCATGGCCGTCGATTTTTACGCGTCGTATCAGCAGGACCGGTCCATCACCGGCGTGCTGGAGCGTCAGTCCGAGCTCGACTCGCGCAATCCGACGGGCGGGTTCCTCGTTGACCCGCTCAAATTCCTCGTCGATTTCAACTCGACCCACGACGTGACGATCGCCGGCACGACGTATCAGGGCGTGCACTGGCTCGACGACAAGCAGATCGAGTGCTTGCAAGCCGGTCAGGCGGCGTGCACCGATCTGGCGCCGTTCCTCGATCGCAACGATCTGATCTCGGCGCAGCCCTACCGGATGAATCCGTACGGGGCCGAGCAGAGCGCCCGTCTGCCGATGTACACGTCCGGCGTCGATAACGGCTTCACGCTGATCAAGGAAAACCGCTGGCAGTTCCGCGGCAACTTCGACTGGCAGGCGGATCGCTACAACCGCGTCAAGCTGGGTGCCGAATACCACACCTTCGACACGCGGCGCTACGCCAGCGGCATGATCTCCGCGTTCGGCTTGAACGGCTACTCCGAGAAGCCCGACCGCATGGGTGCCTACGTCGAAGATCGCCTCGATCTCGGTGACGTCGTACTCGTCGGCGGCCTGCGGTTCGACCGCTTCAACAGCAATTCCTCGTTCCCGATCGTGCCGGGCCGTATCTCGTCGATCACCGACAGCTCGGTCACGATCGAAAACGTGCACTATCATCTCGATCCGTTCGATCCGCTGAACCCGACCGCGAATTTCGTCGCGGCGCCGGCGCACACCGCGTGGAGCCCGAGCATCCAGGTGTCCTTCCCGGTGACCGAGCACTCGAACTTCCGGCTGTCCTACGCGCACCAGGTGCAGTCGCCCGACTACGACCTGATTTATCGCGGCAAGAACACCGATCTCTCGCAGAGCAACCGCAACCAGACGTACGGTCGCGACCTGGACTTTGCGAAGACGATCATCTTCGAGTTCGGCATCCGGCACGCGTTCAGCCAGGACATGGTGTTCGACGTGTCGGCGTACAACAAGGACAAAGTGGCGGACGTGTCGGGCCGCCTGTTCCGGATCCCCGATCCCGGGCAAAATGGCCAGGAGGGCGACTGGCGTGTGTTCAACAACGCCGACTTCGGCAACGTCCGGGGTCTCGATTTCCGGCTCGACCGCCGCTTCTCCAACATCTTCAGCGGCTCGGTCGCGTATACGTTCCAGGTCGCCAAGAGCACCGGATCGGATCCGTTCGCATACTTCCGCACGACGGCGCGCGTCATTAACTCACTGACGAACGAAACGGCGCCGCCGCCCCAGGCGACGCTGCCGACGGACGACAACCGCACGAACAACATCACGGGTGCCATGTCGCTGCAGCTCCCGACGGACTGGCACAAGGGCACCACGATGGGCAGCGTGTTCCGGGATGTGGGTGTGTTCGCCACGTTCCGTTTCGCGAGCGGCCTGCCGTACACCCAGATCCGCAACTCGGGTGAAGGCGTGGCGCAGGGCGAGGCTCCGCTCGAGTTCACCAACATCGAGCCGATCAACTCCTCCTCGATGCCGTGGTTCAAGAACGTCGACGTGCGCCTGACGAAGGGCTTCCGCTTTGGATCGCTGGATTGGACCGTCTTCGGCGAGGCGCGGAACCTCTTCAACTGGAGGAACGTCCTGAACCTGTTCCTCGAAACGGGTGACGTGGTGAACTCGTTGCACCGCTCCAAGTACGTGGATGAGCAGACGGCGCAGCTCGAGACCGAGGCTCAAGAGAACCACGTCTTCACCACCGTCTCCGGCGAGAATGCCCTGGACCTGTCGTCCCCGGGTATCTGCACGGGGTGGTCCTCGCGCACCGGCAACGGGGCGGGGGGTCCGGTGGACTGCGTGCTGTTGCAGCGCGCCGAGGCCCGGTTTGGTAACGGTGACGGCGTGTACACAGCGTCGGAATACAAGTCGGCCTTCAACGCCTGGTACAACCTGCAGCAGGCTCCCGACCGCTTCTACGGGGCCGGCCGCCGGCTGCGGGTAGGCGCGGAGATTTCGTTCTAAAGACTTGTCCTGGAGCCGGGTGAATCGTCCGGGCGCTGCGGCGCCCGGACGGCTCGCCCGGCGGCCGTTTCGCCAGGATCGCGTTTTTTCTCAAGGAGACCGTCAATGGCACGAGTATCGGTAAGCAATGGACTGCGGCTCGGCGCGCTGCTTGCGCTCGGGTTTGCCTTCGCGGTGCAGACCGCGCAGGCGACACCGCGCCCGCGTGCGCGTCGCGTCCTACACCTCTTTTCGGGCTTCCTCGGCCGGCAGAACGTGAACCGCTTCGACTGCGGTCTCAACGCTGTCGGCATGGTGTGCGTCGATCCGAACGGATCGACCACCGTGGGCGGCGGCTTCTGGCCCAAGGGCACGCCCGATCAATACGTCTTCAACTCCGGCCTGCAGCTCGCCGGTATCGTGAATCCGGCTATCTCCGGCTTCACGTGGGCGGGGGACACGGTCGGCGCGTTCTTCTTCGACCCCAAGGGGACGACGGAGCACGGCGACCGGCTGTCGCTGGTCTGGAACTCTCTCGATGTCTCGGACAACGCCAGTTGGCCGCGCGATGCATACGTACCCAACGACTCGTCGCTGTATGACCCGATCCTCCAAAATTTGAAGGCCGCATCACAACAGGACACGTGGTCGCGCTACTGGGACGGCAATCCGCAGAACAACGCCGGCCGCAAGCACCCGCTCGGGGTGCTCGTGAACCAGCGGGGCATGGGGTGGAACTTCCCGAGCGGTAACGAAGACATCCTCTACTTCCTCTACACCTTCACCAACATCACCGCGAGCGCGGCGTCGGTCTACACGGGACCCGATGCCGATTCGCTGGCGCGCTATGGCGCTCGGTTCCAGGCGTTGAACGAAGCCGCCTTCGGCGTGCAGATCCCGGACTCGGGCTATACGATCACGAACATGTACGCGGCGTTTTCCGCGGACATGGACGTGTCCGACGCGGCGCGCGAGAACTACTCGACGGCGTTCCTGCCCTTCAGCATGGGCACCGCGTTCAAGCGGAACTGGTACGCGCCGTCGATGGTCTTCCCGAGCACCATCTTCGGTCCGCCGTTTGCGCAAGCCCCGGGCATCGTGGGCGTGAAATACTTGAAGAGCCCAGTCGTGGCCGGCCAGGAAGTCGGCCTCACGATGTTCAGCAACACGATCAACGGCGGTCAGTTCGACGACGCGCAGAACACGACCCAGCTGTGGCGGTATCTGTCCGCCAAGCTCGATCCGACCGCGGGGGACGCACCCTGCAACAATCCGGGCACGCCCGCCGTCACCAAGGTCTGCTTTGTCACGCAGTCGAGCGACGACATCCGCTTCTTTCAGTCGTCGGGCCCGATGGACCTGAAGCCCGGTGAGTCGAAGACGATCGTGGTGGCGTACATCGCCGCGGCGCCCGTCAACACGCCCGCAATTGCCGCCCGCGGCCAGGCGCTCGATTTGAAGCCAGGCTTCCCGGCGCAACCCAGCGGCATGATCAACCCAACCGGTCCCGACTCGCTGCGTTCGGTGGATCGGGTCTTTGGCGCCATTTCGGTGAACGACGCCAACGGCAACGGGAAGATCGAGCAGAGCGAAGTGCGCACGGTCCCCCGCTCGCTGCTGAACAAGGGGCTTGTGGCGCAGGCCGTGTTCAACGCCCATTTCCTGCTGCCGTTCCCGCCCGCGGCGGCGGATTTCTTCCTGGTGCCCGGTGACAACTCCGTGACCATCGTCTGGAAGCAGAGTGCGACGGAGACCGACACGCTCGGTGATCCCTATTTCCAGATCGCCAGGAAGCCCAGGGTGCCCGACCTGACCACCCCTGACCCGGCCGATTCGGTGCCCAATGCGCTCTACGACCCGAATTACCGTCAACGTGACGTCGAGGGATACCGCATCTACCGCGGCCGCACGACGGGTGATCTCCAGCTGATCGCCCAGTTCGACTATTCCGGGACCCAGATCATTGATTCCACGGGCGCGTTCGACTACGGCAAGTGCGCGCCAGAGCTCGGCGTCACTGCGGATTGTCCGGTTCCCGTCGACTCAACCGGGAAGTTCACGGAGGGCGTGCCGCACGACCTGTTGGGCAACATCGTCCAGATTCCAGCGGGCGGCCGCATCGCCGCGTTGCCGGACTCCAGCATCATCATCGTCCAGGCTGACACCGCCCTCACCGGCGGCGGGGCCTCAGGTGCGTGCCAGCCCAGCCCCTGCTTGCCGCTGAGGGACACCGGCGTGCCCTTTGCCTACACAGACAATGGGGTGAAGAATTCGTTCACGTACTACTACGCCGTGACCGCGTACGACGTAAACTCGGTCAAGTCGGTGGGTGCCGGAAGCGCGTCACTCGAGTCGCCGCGCACGACGAAAGTGGCGACGCCGCGGAAGACCTCGGGCCAAACCGTCGCGGGGCAGCTGGCGCCGCCGCAGATCATTGGTTCCAACGGCCAGCCCGTTCCGGCCGGGACCGCGCCCACGATTACCGCGGCGACTGGTGAATTCTCCGGTCCATTCCAGCCGACCGATGGCTTGGAGTTGGGCCTGGCGGCGTTCCTGCCCGACGTGCTGGGCAACGGCTCGCTGACCCTCAAGATCGATTCGGTGCACGCCGGCAACGGCGATCCGGACGGTCTTGGGACTGCCGCGAACGCTACGTATTTCATGACCGCGCAGGGCGCCGGCGCACCATCGTCCTTTGTGCTCAGCCTGCCGGTCGACTGCTGTGACATCCCGACCAGCGGTACGGCCAATTTCCCGGCCACCGCGATCACCCAGTCGAAGTCGGAGCGGTTCGGCGGCGACTCCACGTTCTCGCTGTACGGGAGCACGACGGTCACCATGGCCCCGACGTGGTTCTCGACCGGGCCGGGCCGTGGCGACGCCAACGCCGATCCGGCAAACTCGGCGTTCAACGGCCCGCGCTGGTTCACGGGCACGAACGAGAACACGGCGAACCCGAACGGCGCGAACTGCGCGCCGTCGGTGGGTGCCTGCGTGCCGGGCAACATGACCGGAAAGATCACCGCCGGCGCGATACCTGGCGTCGACGTCCTGTGGAATATTCAGTCGTACAACACGGTCCGCAGTCTGCCGATGCGTGACCTGGAGGCCGTCACCGCGTCAGTCACGCGTGCCGCTGACTTCAGCGTCTATTGGGGCACGGGCGGCGTGATCGATTCAGTCGTCGACGACGTGCACAAGGTCAAGGTGCCGAACAGCCCGAATCTCGAGGCGAGCTGGGGCATTCTCGACACCTCCTCATTCAACGGGTTCACTGCGTCGCGTTCGGCGGATGGCAACAACGCGCAGATCACCTGGTCGGACATCCTCTGCATCGACCCGGCTCCCGCGTATACGCT
The DNA here is from genome assembly GCA_963704805.1 of uncultured Gemmatimonadales bacterium. Taxonomy (GTDB): domain Bacteria; phylum Gemmatimonadota; class Gemmatimonadetes; order Gemmatimonadales; family GWC2-71-9; genus 20CM-2-65-7. Next base: position 745,015 of record CAVPHS010000001.1, read on the forward strand.
GAACTGCGGGCCGGGAGCAGCGCCGGGCGCGCAGCTGAAGAGCACGGCGCATCTGTCGCCGGTCTCGGTGGTCTCCGCCGCCTACGGGACCGCGGTCGCGACGACCGGCAACGGCTTCATCTTCTATCTCGCAGGAAAGTTCTTCGTGATGCAGATGACCGCGCTGCCGGCGTCAGGCACGATCTGGCACGCGCGTCTCTACACAGGGAACGTCACCGGTACAGCGGCGGTGGGGGACTTCGCCTTCCAGCCCGCCACGCGCACACCAGCGGTGCCGGGGTTGCGCATGCAGGTCGCGTTCACCGGATCGACGTTCGATCCGACGACGACGACCGCCGCCCAGCTGGAGCGGGTGCACACGGTGCCCGATCCCTACTACGTGACGAACTCGCTCGAGCAGTCGGCGAACTCGAAGAAGCTGCGGTTCGTCAACCTGCCCAGTCAGGCGATCGTCCGGATCTATACGGTCAGCGGCATCCTGGTGCAGGTCCTGACATTGAACGATGCGACGGGCGGCGGTGAGCTGGAGTGGAACCTCCGCAACCGGAACGAGCAGTTCGTGGCATCGGGCGTCTACTTCTACCAGGTGGAAACACCGGACGGCAAGTCGAAGACCGGCCGGTTCACCGTGGTCAACTTCGCGCAATAGCGCTCAAGAGGGAGCATTCGAGATGACGCGCATGATTCGAAGCTTCAGCGGTGCCCTCGCGGCGCTCGTCCTGGTCGCAGGGCCGGTCGCGGCGCAGGTCACCCTGCCGTCCGACAATACCGCCTATGGCACCACCGCGGGTGAGTTCCTGCTGTTGGGAGCGGGCGCCCGCGGTCTGTCGCTGGGGGGCGCCTATGCGGCGCTCGCCACCGACATCAGCTCGCTGTATTACAATCCCGCGGGCGTGGCGCAGATCGCGCGCCCCGGGGTCTCGGTTTCCACGTACAACTACGCGGTGAGCACCCGCTACATCTGGGCCGGTCTCGCGCTGCCCATGAGCGGTGGCGCGCGGAGCGTCGGCCTGCAGATCGGCAACTTCGGGTTCAGTGACCAGCCGGTCTACACGGTCGAAAACCCCGATGGAGACGGCACCAAATACAGCGTGTCGCAGACTTTCGTCGGCGGGACGTACGCCCAGAACTTCAGCGACCGGTTCTCGGCCGGCATGACGTTGAAGCTGATCTCCGACGCGCTCGGTAAGACGTCGGCGAACGCCTTCGCCGTGGACTTCGGGACGAACTTCCACGCGCAGGCGATGGGCAAGCCGATCCGTGTGTCGTTCGTGATTCAGAACCTCGGCTCCGAGCTGAAGCACGACGGTTCGGCGCTCGATGCGACCGTCACGCGGCCCCCGGTTCCCGGTCAGGTCGACGTGCCGCAGGATCCGCAGCCGGCCGAGCTGCAAACGAAATCGTGGGGCCTGCCGGTGCTGTTCCGGGTGGGCGCCGCGTTCGATGCGTATTCCAACGAGCAGACTCGCGTCACGGTGTTGTCCGAGTTCACTCAGCCGAACAACAATCGCTCGGGCTTCGGCGTGGGCGCCGAGTTCGCGATGAACGACATCGGCAAGAGCGGGTTCTTCTTCGCCGGCCGGGGCAGCTGGTCGTATCAGCCCGATAACAATCTGGATCCGTCTGGCGCGGCGGGGTTCACCAGCAACAATGGCGACGAGAGCAAGGACGGTCTCGCCGCTGGTTTCGGCTTGGGCTATCGTCGCCCCAGCCTCGAGCTGGGTTTCGACTACGCCTACAAGAGCATGGGATTGCTGGGCGGCACCAACATGTTGACGTTCTCGGTCTCCTGGTAACGAGGAAGCCGAGCTGAACGAGCTGTAGGAGGAGACTTGCGGGTGTTGTGGCTGATGCTGCTGGCCGTCGCGCCTCGCGCGGCGGCCACGCAGAGCCCCGTGCCGCCTCCTGCTCCTGTTTCCCCCGCCACGCCGTCGGCGTCACGCGATGTCGCCATCGGTGCGGTGCGGTCCTATCGGGGAGATCGGACGCTGATCAACGGCTTCGTGCGCGTGCCGCACCTGCTGTTGGATCCGGTGACGATCGGGGCGGGCGGGTTTGCGGAGTTTCGCCTGAATGTCGGCGTGGTGGATGCGCGAGGCAACGTGCTCGCAACCGACAGCTGGACGCGGCGCGTGCCGTGGACGGCGACACAGGCGCGGGGTGCTGCGAGCGTGGAAATGGTGACGTTCACGGTCGATTCCGGCGCCTACGAAATCCGGGCGATCGTGAAAGACTCGGCGTCGGGCCGGCAGTCGACCGCGACGCTGCCCGTGCACGGTTTCACGGCGCGACCGCCGGCGTCCGACTTGTTGCTGGCATCGGAGATCCGCCGCGCGTCGACCGGAGATACGACCACCGGGCCGGGCGAGCTGCGCAAGGGTGATCTGTTGATCACCGCCGGGCCGGAAGTGGCGCTGTCGCCGACGCGGGCGACGCTGTTCTACTACTGCGAAGTGTATCGCGACAGCGCCGGTGAGGTCCCGTGGGCGTTGCGGGTACGCGGCGAGGATGGGAAGGCGATCGTGAGCACGCCGGCGACACGGGCTGCGATCGCCGCGGGCGGCGGGGCGATCACCGGGTCAGCGGATCTGACGGGATTACCGGAGGGGTCCTACCGGCTCGAGCTCGTGGTCGGCGCCGGAACGGATTCGCTGATACGTTCGGCGCCGTTCCGGATGGCCGGATTCGCAGTGGAGCAGGAGCTGGCGCAGCAGGCGCAGACGACGGCGAACGCCGGCGACCTGTTCTCGCTGATGACCGAGGCGAAGCTCGACACGCTGTTCGCGCCGCTGTTTTACCTGGCGACGACGGGTGAGTTGAGCGCGTACCGCGGCCTGTCGCTCGAAGGGAAACGACGGTTTTTGCGGGAGTTCTGGCGCCAGCGCGATCCCACGCCGGGGACGCCGGAGAATGAGCTCCAGGTCGGGTTCTATCAGCACCTGGCCGAAGCGAACCGGCGGTTCCGGGAGGGTGGGGCTGCGGAGATTCCGGGATGGCGCACGGATCGGGGACGCATCCTGATTCTGAACGGCGAGCCGGATGAGATCATGCGCCGGCCCTCCAACGGGACGAGCAATCCGTGGGAGGCCTGGAAATATACCCGGCCCCGGCCGCGCAAGTATGTGTTCTACGATCAGACGCGGCTGGGGAATTATCAGCTGATCTACACGGACGACCGCAAGGAGAAGGGCATGCCGGGGTGGGAGCGGTTGGTCGGTCAGGATGCAGTGGACGAGATCGCCAGGTTCTAACGTGGACCATCACTCTGTCGGGAGACCGTATATGAAGCGATTGGATTTTCGTTCGGTGGTTGTGGTGCTCCTGGCGGCCGCTGCGGGGTGCAAAGGCGACCCCACGGCAGACCTCCGCACCGGCGTCAGCTCGCTGGCCATGAACCCCGATCTGATGTTCATCGATGACGGGGCGAGCAAGCCATTCGAGGTTGTGGTACGGGACCAGCAATTGAATCCCGTCGCCGCTGAGGTCACGGTGACCTCGTCCGATGCCGCGGTGTTTACGGTCGCGCCGGACACCACGGTGCCATCGGCCGACGGCGCTCACCACGATTACATCATCACGGCGGTCGGTACGGGACAAGCGGTGGTGCGCGTGTCTTCGGGCGGCGTGGCGGACTCAGCAACGATCACGGTACTGCCGGTGGCCTCCCCGGGCGTGCCGGTCGGCAGTCCCGTCGTCGGCCAGCTGTTTAAGATCGCCATGACCGACCCGCTGTTCTCGTTCGATCCTGCCGCGAATATCGACTTCGGCGGCGTTCTGGCCGACGTGATCAGCGTGACAGCGGAAACCCTCACCGTGCGCGTGCCCCAGCCAGACGCGGCACAGCCGGCTGTCGCCGATGTTCAGGGCATTGCCGTCGGGTACGTACCGGGCCTGGTGGTCACGCTGCCGACGGCGACGCCCCTCAACGTAGCCCCCGTGGGTGATCGCGAAACGCCGGGAACGGTAGTCATCACGCCTCCCGCGAGTGGCGGGCCGGACTTGGTCTTCTATGATGGATTCAAGTCGGGTGCCGATGGGAGCACAGTCATCGACTACTTCTACCAGTTTACGCTTGCCGTGACGGATACCTTGACGTTTACCGTGTCGTGGGACACGCCCGATCCGCCCGACGTCGGGGCCGATCTCGACGTGGTCAACTTCACGAGCGCCTTCGCAATCATCGGCGGGCTTGGAGCGGCCACGGGCGCGAATCCGGAGACGTACAGCGTGATCTTCCCGGCTGGCACGTACCATCTGCTGGTCGAGTCGTTCGACGATCACGACTTGCCGGCGCATCTGTTCAAGGTGACGATCCACAACCCGTAGCGCTCGTCATCCCTGTTCCGATGAAGGGACCGAGCCCCGGGGGGAACCAACCCCGGGGCTCGGTGTTTTGATCCGGGCCATGGTCCGGTGGCTTGCCCTCGCGTTCGTTCCAGCCGTGCTCGCTGCGCAGCAAGACACCACCTTCTCCACCGCCGGCGAAGCGAAGCTCGATAGCCTGTACGGCCCACTCGTCTATCTCATGAAGGCCGAGGAGCGCGGGCGCTACGGCGGGCTCGACGTCGAAGGGAAGCGCACATTCCTGCGGCAATTCTGGAAGCGCCGCGACCCGGCGCCGGAGACGGCGGCCAACGAGGCGATGGCGAGCTTCTACGAGCGGGTGGTGACGGTCAACCGCATGTTCCGCGAGGGCGGCGCGGCCGAGATCCCCGGATGGCGCACCGATCGCGGCCGGATCTACCTGAAGTACGGGCCGCCCAGCGCCGTGCTGAGCCGGCCGCAACCGGCCTCGACCAATCCTTATGAAGTGTGGCGCTACGAGAAGCGGCGGCTGCTCAAGTTCGTGTTTCTCGATCTGACCCGCTTCGGCAACTACACGCTCATCTGGACCGATGACCGCGAGGAGGCTACGCGGCCCGACTGGTATCTGCTCTTAGGACCCGAGGCCGTCGAGGACGCGATGCGGTTCTGAGCCTCGCCGGGGCTCGGCCGGCTGGCGCGACAACGTCGCCAGCACCACCGTCGCCCAGACTGCCGTTCCCACCGCGACGTGCGCGACCTGCAACCCGGTCGGGAGACCGAGGAGCACGACCCCCGCGCCGATGCTCATCTGCAGAACCACGAGACCCACCGTGATGAACGCCGCGCGAGCGCGCGAGCGGATCGCCCAGACCACCGCAACGATCGCGAGTGAATAGGCGAGCAATCGGTGGATCCACTGAACCAGCGCCAGCGGGCCGGCGGTGATCCAGATCTGTCCATTGCACAGCGGGAAGCCGTGGCACGCGGCGGCGGCGCCGAGATTCGCGGTGAGCGCGCCAAAGAGAACCGTGAAGAACGTGACCGAAACCAACGCCCACATCCCCCCTCTCCCAACGGGAGAGGGGGACAGGGGGTGAGGACGATCCACGCGCGACGCTATCACCAACAGGGTCGCGAGCAGCAGCATCGCCGTGCCGAGATGGAGAATCACCGTCCAGGCGGGCAGCTCGAGCTTTACGGTGATCGCGCCGAGCAGGATCTGTAGGATGAGCAGTCCGACGGCGACATACGACGGTCGGACGGTCGGACGGCCGGACGGCCGGCTGAGCCACCAATCGTAGGCTGCGAGCGCGACAACCAAGATGGAAACGAGCGCGGCCACGAGCCGATGACTCCACTCGATCACGGTGCCGATGTCATCGAGCGGTGGAAAGAGATGGCCGTTGCACAGCGGCCAATGATCGCCGCACCCCAGGCCCGAGCCCGTGATGCGCACGACGCCGCCGAGGATGATGAGGAGATACGTGCAGACCGCCGCGGACCAGGCGAGTGCGGTAAAGCGTCGCGTCATAGGCGGCGAAATGTATATTCTCGAACCTCATGTCTGCACCCTTGATGCCGGCCGACCGTTGGGGTGAGCGGTTGGTCCGACGGCTCGGTTTGTGGAGCGCCGTCGCCGTACTCGTAGGCTCCACGATCGGCAGCGGCATCTTTCGCACACCCGCCGGCGTCGCGCAACGGATCGACGACGTACCGCTCTTCCTGCTGGCGTGGGTGCTGGGCGCTGTCGTGGTACTGTGCGGCGCGCTCACCTATTCGGAGCTCGCGGCCGCGTTCCCACGATCGGGCGGTGTGTACGTGTTCGTGCGCGAGTCTTTCGGCCCGCTGCCCGCATTCCTGTTCGCCTGGGCGGAGCTGTGGATCATCCGGCCCGGCGCCTTCGGCGCGATCGGCATCACCGCCTCGGCCTACACCCTGCGCACCCTCGGCGCGGACCCCGCCGCCGTCGCCGCCGTCGTGGGGCCGATCGAGATCCGCGCGGAGCAACTCCTCGGCGCGGGATTCATCTTGCTGGTCGGAACGGTCAACTACTTCGGGATTCACCGCGGCGCGATCCTGCAGAACGTGAGCACCGTGTTCAAGGTGGGGGCGCTGGCGTTGCTCGTGGTCGTGGGGTTTACGCTGGGAAAGCCCAGCGAGCCCATCGTCGGCGGCATCTTCGCACAGCGCGCGTCGGTAGGGCTGTCGCCGTTTCTGCTGGCCATGGTCGCGATCCTGTGGGCCTACGATGGATGGGCCGACCTGGCATTCGTCGGTGGCGAAGTCATGCACCCCCAGAAGACACTGCCGCGAGCCTTGCTGATTGGCACGTCGATCGTCGTCGTGCTCTATCTGGCGGCGAACCTCGTCTATCTCTACCTGATTCCGATTCAGCAGATGAAACACGCTGAGCTCGTGGCCGCGGACGTGGCGCAGTTGGTGATCGGGCCGGCGGGCGTCGTGGTCGTCTCCGCGGCGATCGCCGTGAGCACGTTCGGCACCCTGAACGGCTCGATGATGACCGCGCCGCGGATCTTCTTCGCCGCTGCGGAGGACGGCCTGTTCCCGACCGCGATCGCGCGCGTCGATCTGCGCACGCACGCTCCCACCGGCGCCATCGTGCTGATGACGGTGATGGGCATGATCTTCATTCTGATTCGTACGTTCACCGCGCTCGCCGATCAATTCATCATCGGCATTTGGCCGTTCTACGCGCTCGCGGTGGCGGGGGTGTTCGTGTTGCGGCGTACGCGGCCGGGCCTCGAGCGCCCCTACAAAACGCTGGGCTATCCCTTCGTCCCCCTCGTGTTTCTCGCGGGCGCGCTTTTGCTGCTCGGCAACTATCTGGTCTCGGAGACGGGCGCGTTCGCCGTCGATATCGGCATCATTCTCACCGGCATTCCCGCGTACGTGATTTGGCGACGGGTGCGTCGCGTTCCGCCGCCAGCAACATCAGTCCGCTAGGAAACGATATCGGTCCGCCAAAAAGACGTAGGGGCGCAGCTTGCTGCGCCCCTACAGTTTTCACCGTCTTATTGGCCGTCCGGCCGTCCGTCACCAGTTGAGCATGTAGCGCACGCCGAGCTGCATCCGCCACACGTCGCTCGTCGTGACCGCCTTCTGCAAGCTCTTGGAGATCAGCGGGCCTCCTTGCGACACCGTATTGAGCCGATACAGGTTGGCCCCGGTCGCATCGACCCCCTGCGAGGCCAGCGGTCGGTTCGTGATCAGGATCTGCGACACGCCCCAGTTCTTGTTGAGCCAGTTGGTGAAGTTGAGCATGTCGAGCCGCACCTGGAGGCCGTGCGCCGCGCCGCCGATGTGCCGACTGAGGTCCTGCGACAAGCTCAAGTCTGCGCGGTAGACCATGGGGCGGAGGATCGCGTTACGTTGGGCGTACTCCCCGCGATGGGCGCGCAGATACGCGTCCTGATTGATGTACGCCTCCCACGATGCCACCTGCTGCGCGACCGTGTACACAGTCGGGGTGGTGCTCCCGGGCGGCGTCTGCGAATACTGCTGGAAGTTCATTTCGGCGGTGTTGCGCGGGATGTAGAGCAGGTCGTTGGTCGCGCCATCGCCGTTCATGTCGTTGCTGAAGATGTAACTGTCGGTGCCGGCGCTGCGGCCGTCCCAATACAGGGCGATACTCGACGGTCCGATTTTGAGGAAATCACGCGTGTACGTGACGGCCGCGAATACCCGTGGTCCCGGGTTGAACTGCGAATACGCCGCGATCGGGTTGTTCGGATCGTTGGCAATGAAGTTGCCCGTCCAGGATCCCGATGCGATGGAGCCAGCGTCGACGGTGTTCTTGCTGACCCCGTAACTGTAGCCAACCTTCGCATACAGGCCCTGGGTGAACGAGCGCTCGAGCGTCGCGGAGATGTTCCACGACGATCCCTTCCCCTGGTTCGTCAGGACCGTTGCGTCGCTGACGTTGCCATAGATCCGATTCGAGGTCCACCGTGGCCGCCCGTCGGGTCCGAAGAACGCGGACTGCGCCGCCGGCAGGTTTGCGTTGATATACGCCATGCCGTTGACGTCCTTCGAGTACATGTACTCGGCGGTGCCCACCAGATCCCACGGCAAGCGCTGGTCGATGGCGAGGTTGCTCCGCCACAGCTGCGGGAACATGAAATTCGGATCGGTCAGCGCCAGCTGGAAAGTGGCGGCGGGTCCTCCCGTAATCAGCGAGTCTGGCGGCTTGTAGGCGTCTGGATTCGGGTTGAAGGGATACGCCGTCGTGTTGTCGGCGGAGATGAAGCCCGTCAGCACGCCGGTGTTGCCGATCTGGTTCGAGATCCACACGTATGCGGGCCTGCCCGTGAACACTCCGGTTCCACCGCGGATCTGCGTTTGCAGCTTGCCGCCGACGTTGTAGTTGAACCCGAGGCGTGGGGAGAATAGCACGTTCACGCCCGGCAACGCCCCGCTGTTGTAGTGCACCGGATTACCGTTCTGGTCCCGGAAGGTCATCGTGTCGGCCACCGGGTTGTCGTACGCCGTGTTCTTGAACTTGGGCGCATCGATCCGGAGCCCGGCGGTCAGCGTCAGGTTGTTCGAGGGCTTCCAGACATCCTGGACGTACGCGCCCGAGTACAGCACATCCAGCGGCTGCACCGGTTCATCCAACCCGGGGATATTCGAATAGCGGTACTGGAACCGCCGCAGCGCCACCGGCGAGACCGTCCGATTGGGGTTCGCGAGGAAACTGTCCGCCGCGGCGTAGAAATCGGCCAGTGAATTGAAGACGTACACGCTTTGCGCGCCAGGGAAGAACACGTTCTTCGAGTGATAGTTCTCCACGCTCACGCCCAGCGTGAGCGAATGTTGCGGCAGGTACACCGTGAAGTTGTCTTGCAGCTGAGAACTGTGATAGTACAACTGGTTCTGCGGCGTGAACGGCTCGAAACCGAAGGTGGTGTAGTTGCTCGTCCCCTGGAAGATCTCGACTTCCGGGAACCACGGGCCTTGCACGTTCTTGCGGCTTTCGTCGCTCTTGTTGTAGCCGACAATCAGATTGTTGGACTTGTTACCGAAGGTCGAGTTCCATTCGCCGACGATCGAGCGAATGTTCTCGAGAATCGCGTAGTTCGAATTGGCGAAGTTGAGCGACTGCAAGCTGCTCCGCCGATTACCAAAGCCCAGCGATCCGGAGTTGGAAATCAGCTGGTCGGAGCTCGAGTTGAGCAGGTTGTAACGGAGATTGAACTTGTTGTGCTCGTTCAGGTTGAAGTCGAGGCGCGCGAGGAACCGCGTCGAGGGGATCCTGAAGTCATAATTCTGGTAGGGCCCCGTCGCATAGCCGAAGTTGGTCTGCAAGTAGTTGCTGAGCGCGTCGAGATCCGAAGCCAGCACCCGCGTGGTGGTTCCTTTGACCGAATCAGCTCCGGAGTTCGCGATAAACGTCGTGCCGGGCTGCGTCTGCTTGTCGTCCTCGTAATTGGCGAAGAAGAACAGCTTGTTCTTGATGATCGGTCCGCCGAGCGAGACGCCGATGTTCGTGTAGTCGAAGGTGCCGGGGTTGAATGTGTTCGGGCCGGCGTGCGTCCCGACGTAGTCGTTGTTGCGCGTGTTGTAGAACATCGAGCCGCTGAACTGATTGGCGCCGCCCTTCGTGACCATGTTGATGCCGGCGCCCACGAAGTTGCCCTGCCGCACGTCGTAGGGCGCGATGGCCACCTGTACCTGTTGCAGCGCGTCGATCGAAACGGGTGTGACACCGGTGCGGTCACCGGGCTGCCCGGCGAGGCCGAACGAGTTATTGAAGTACGATCCGTCGATCGTCATGTTGTTCAGGCGGTTGTCCTGTCCGGCGAACGAAAACCCGAACGACATCGGACTGTACTGCGGCGTCAGGCGCAGCAGGTCCTCGACTCGGCGGCTGATCGTGGGAAGTTTCTGCAGCTGCTCGGTCGAGATGGTCGTCGCGGCGCCCGTGCGCCCCGAGCTGAAGATGTGGTCGGAGCTCGCCGTGACCGTGATCGCCTCCAGCTCGACGCTTGCAGGAGTCAAACGAAACCGCAGGTCGCTCGTGACCCCCAGGCCCACGTTGAGGCCGTCCTGGATCTCCGGCCGGTAGCCGACACGCGACGCGGTGACCTTGTAGGGCCCGCCCACGCGCATGCCCGGGAGCGTAAAGTGCCCATCGCTCCGGCTCGATGCCGAGTACGTGGTTCCCGAAGGCTGGTGTACGGCAACCACTCGCACCCCCTCCAGGGGGGCGCCTGCCGAGTCGGTGGCCATTCCGGCAATCGCGCCGGTAGTCACGCCCTGGGCGCGCACGGCGCCCGAGAAGAACATCGCAAAGACCGCCGCCGCCACGGCGGCGCGGCTGCTAACGATCCAACGCATGAATTGGACCTCGCTTCAGAAGGAACGGATGCAGGTTGCGGTTGGCCATCGAGACCGGGAGAAAGTCGCCCGCTCATGGGACCGCGTCAAGGAGACTAGGTGGGTGCTTTACGCAGCAGATACACGGCCGCGACACCGACGAGAAGATTGGGAGTCCATGCCGCGAGCGCCGGGGGCAGCACGCCTCCGGGGCGGACTGCTTTGGCGAGCTGGAACATCAGCAGCACGATGAACGTCGTCGCGACACCCAATGCCGCGCATTAGGTAACTACGCTCCGAAGATCTAGTGCTAAGAAATGAACTCCTCAATCCCTTGAGCGGTGGCATAGCTCAAACGCAATAGTATTGATTCCGTGTGTTAAAGAACTAGACCCACACGGAGAGGGGTTCTATATGCATCGCCGTCTTAGTTGTCTGGTTTTCCTTATTGCAATTGGAGCTGTAACTGGTTGCTCGATTGACCAAGCAAGCGCCCCTTCCTCACGACCAATTGACCAGACGACACAAGTCTCCCCGGTCGATCTCGTCAGCGTCCCACGATTTCATTTAGCGTTTGAAGCAATCGGAACCTTCAAACCTGGCGACGAAATTGTTTTGCAGGGCTCCGTAACGGCTGACCTTTCAACCGCGGATATGGAAGTCCAGGTAATACTTCCGGAAGTCGAGGGATTTGCAAAGGCCGCATCCGGCAGGCTCCCCCTAATGATCTCGCTTGCCCCCTTGGTTCACGCGCGTTCGGCGCTCGCGAAAGGTCAGAATTATGCGTTCAGGAAATCACTGACCATAGCAGAGCCCGGTACCTATCGAGTCGCTCTAAGCGCTCGGAAACGCTCAAAGGAGCCCGTTGTAATAGGCGGCAGATGGGTGGAAGATGTCGCGTACTTGGAAGGTCGGATCATAGTAGATTATCAGCAAGGTCGATTCATTCTTCCAACAGATCCTGCAACACCACCGAGCGCTGCGCTTTCGCTGCCCGGACCTCGCCGACTGCAATCAGCAGGGTTTCGCAAGGCAGCTCCGAGAGTCCAGCCAACTGGCCCGGTACAAGGATGCGACGTGTACCACGTCACGTTCTGGAATCCTGACGCGAACGGTGGAGCGGGCGCGTTCGAAGTGATGTCGGGTACTTGGGCGAATGTCAACATTACTGACGATCAGACTGGTCAGATCGTGAACAACTACGGTATGAGCATCGGTGAAGATGGTGAGTTCGCGGTGTGCACTTGGGCGGGGGTGGGATACAACGGCAGCATCAAGCTGATGGATCAGGGTGGCAACTCGGTCACACCTGACGGTGCTTTCTTTGCTGGCGGTAACACCCAGGACTACTGGGGCTACTATGAAATGGTCAGCGGCACAAATCAATCACTGCTATTCAAGAACATGGAAGCGACCATCCCAGAGTCACAGGCGCTTCTGGGTTATAGCAGGCCAATAATCTACGTCAACATGATGTCGAACATCAACAATTCATACTACTCCGAGGGTTCTGACGCCATTTTCATCAAGACGTCCCACACACTACACGAGTTTGGAATATTCACGTTTGCCCACGAATATGGACATGCGGTCCATGACAAGGCATTGGGTGGAATCGCAGCGTACGGTGCATGCCCCGACAGTCATTACGTTGACGGCGCGTATAATCTGGGTTGCGCATGGAAGGAAGGTTTTGCCGATTTTCACGCTGCGTACACCCGCCGCGAGGTATTGACAAGTGGAGGCTTCGCAGACCACGAATTTGAATCCAATCAATTTTACCAGGGGGGAGATGGTTCGATTATCGAAGGCTCAGTGGCCGCTTTCCTGTACGACCTAGTAGACGGCCCCAATGATCCTGACGGACCCACGAACCAACCTGATGGTGACGACGACGCGGTGCAGTATCCAGGGAGTTACTTGGGAACGCTCATGCGTACCTGCTTGATAACGCAGTTTGGCGGTGTGATTCGTGGTGAGAACGGAATTGACGACCTGATCTACTGTCTAGAGCGGCAGGTTGATCCAGCTGTGAAAAACTCGTCAATCTACTTCGTTACAAGACCGGCAAATCTTGAAGCTGTGGGTGAGAGTGAGAGCGCGACCGAACCTACGAACTGGAGCCAGAGCGCAATACGCGCGCTGTGGACTCACAACCTGTACGGTCAATAGGGTCAAAACTTCACTACGCTTGTAGCTACGTCGGTGCTCTTCGTAGCAGGTAGATCGCCGCTCCACCGACCAGGATGTTGGGCAGCCACGCCGCGAGCGCCGGGGGCAGCACGCCGCCGGCGCCGACCGCTTTGGCGAGCTGAAACATCAGCAGCACGATGAACGTCGTCGCGAGACTCGCGGCCACGCCCCATGCCGCGCCGCTCTTGGGCGAGGAAATCGCGAGCGGCGCCCCGAACAGGGCGATCAGTAAGCAGATAAAAGGAATGGCGATCTTGAGCGACAGCTCCACCTGCAGCTTCTTGGCGTTCGAGCCGCTGCGCGTCAGCGCGTCGATGTAGCGCCGCAGCTCGGAGTAGCGCATCTCGTCCGGCGCCTTCGGTTGCGCCAGCAGGTCAGCCGGGCTCTCGCGCAGCGTGCGGGACTGCAGCGAATCGAACTCGAACGCGTACTCCCCCACAGGATCGGTCCCCTCGAGGTAGCGCAGCGTGCCGCGCAGCAACGTCCAGTAGGCGGGCCGTGTGCTCTTTTTCCTGCTGCTGTCGCTGTACAGCGCGCTCTGGGCGGCGAGCACGATGGTGGGATAGTCGAGGCCCGAGCCTTCACGCTCGAGCATCAAGTCCACCATCTGGCGGGAGCGCAAATCGAGGTTGCGAATCGCGTACACCCAGCCGCCATCCGCACGGTACACGAAGTTGTCGCGCGTCGGCAGTGACTGCACCGCCTTCTCACCCAATAACTCGAGCCGCTTCGACGTGGTCCACGGCGCGATCTCGCCGAGCAGCAGGCCCATCAAAAAAGAAACGGCGCCGGCCAGGAACAACGGCCGGACCAGGCGATGGAACGAGATCCCCGACGCCTTGGCGGCGGTGAGCTCGGAATTGCGGCCCAGCGTCCCCACCGTGAAGACGGTGCCGAACAACACGGCGACTGGCAGTACCAGAAACATTTTTTCGGGCAAATCGAACACGTACGACACCGCGACCGTCATCGGCTTGAGGCCCCGGCTCAGGTACGTATCCATCTTGTCCGTCAGATCGATCACGATCACCAGGATGGGGAACCCCAGCAGCGTGATCAGGAACACACGCAGCCATTCGCGCAGCAGGTAGCGGTCGAGCGTACGGAAGGCGGAAGTCGGAACGCGGAACGCGGAACGCAATGACATGGTCAGCCCCCTGTTCCGCGTTCCGCGTTCCGACTTCCGCTTTCACGAAAGCTCGTGGTCCATCCCAGCAACGCCCGCTTCATGTCCTGCCAGTCACCGCCGTGCGCGCTGCCGCCCGCCCGCCCCACCGTCCACAGCAGGGGAATCGAGACGAGCAGGAAAATGAGATTGGGCATCCACATGGCAAAGAAGGGCGGCACGATCAAGCGGTCGCCGAATTCCTCGCCCCCGATCAGGCCCACGTAGTAGACCGAGAAGACCGCCAGGCTCGTGCCGATCACGAGGCCCACGCCGCCGCGCGGGAAGCGGATCGCCAGCGGCACACCGAGCAGCGCGAAAATGACGCACGCCGCCGAGATCGCCAGCTTCTTCTGGATCTCGACTTCGTAGATCGCGGCGCGCTGACGGGCGCCGCGCAGACGCTGATCGTACGCCGTCATGGCCGCTTGCTGGGCCACATAGGGGACCACGGTGGCGGGTCGCTGCGGCGGTTTGCGTACGCCCTGCGCCTGCGCGGGCGTGGGCGTGACCAGCCGCGCAATCGCGCCGAGGGCCCGGCAGTAGAGCGTCGCCGGGGGCGGTGCCGTGTCGGCGGCGGACGCAGGTGGCGGTGTGAGCGGTGCCAGTTTGATGAGCCGCCGCAGCTCCCCCCTGACCGCCATCAGCCCGTCGCGCTGCACCCGCTCCATGTCCTTGCGCGCGCGCGCGACGACTTCGTCCATCGCGCAGATCGTCATCTCGCGGTCGCCGCGGTAGTCGTCCCCCTCGGTCTGGGTGAACGTATTGCTCACACCGGCGACCTTGATGCGGTTGACGGTATAGAATGTCCGGTTGAAGTGTTGTGGATCGCTGCGCTTGATTTCATGGACCTCGCCGTCGCGCAGCGTGAGGTACAAATCGGTACCGCCGGGGGTATAGGCCATACGACCCGAGTCGGCCATGATGATGCGGCGCCGGTCAGGGTCCTGTAGATCGTAAATCGTCACGTCACTCATCGTGTTCGCAGCTGGATCGATGCGGGCGGCGCGCAGGAAGAACTGCCTCGTCACGACCTCATTGATCACCTGTTCCTTCAACTGGAATGTCGGCTTCTTGCGCTGGATGTCGACGAGGAGCGTCCGCAGCTCGTGATTCGACCGCGGCAGGACCTGGTCGTTCCAGACGAAGGCGATCAGGCCGACCAGCGTCGCGCCGCCGACGACCGGCCGGAGCAGCCGGCCGACGCTGATACCGCTGGCTTTCATCGCGGTGATCTCGTTGTCGGCGGCCAGGTGGCTGAACGTGTAGAGCACCGCGACGAGCACCGCCATCGGCAGCGTCATCGCGACGATGAACGGAATCGAGAGCGCGAACACCTCGAAAACGACGCCCCACGGCAGTCCCTTGCCCACAAAATTGCCGAACTGCTTCGCGATCTGATTGACGAGCATCGCGAAGGTGAGCGCCGCGAGCGCGTATCCGAGTGGAGGAACGTGCTGCCGCAGGATGTAACGGCTGAGGATGCGCACGATGGGTCGCGCCATTATATTCGGAACCCCAAGTCTCTACAAGGGATGCGTCGTCTCGCCACGCTAGCGCTACTCGGTTTCACGCTCGGCGTACCCCAGGTACATGCGCAGGCTCCTGTGTACACGTTTGGCGTGCCGCCGCTCGCTCCGCCACGGAATCCGGCACTCGAGCCAGGCGGACGACTCGGCGCACGCGTGCCGCCCGCACTCGTCGCCGCGGCGTGGATCGATGCCGTACTGGCACGCCGGCGTCCCTGGTTCACTGTGCCCGCGACGCTCGCCGAAGCGCCTCCGCCGCCCTCCGCCGCCCCATCGCCGCCCCCCGCCGCCGGCCTCTTAGGCCCCTATGCCGACATCGGCATGCAGCTCAACCTTCGCTTCGAGCTGAAGGCCGATCAGTTCCGCAACCTGCGATGCACCGCCGCCGATCGCCAGGTGGCACTGTCCGGGTGCCAGAGCGGCTTCCCGACCATCACGCCCAATCCGTTGTATTCCTTGCGCACGAGCGGCGTCGTCGCGCAGCGGCTCCACGTGGACGTCGACTTCGACAGCCAGCGCGAATTCGACGCCAACAACAACCTCCGGTTGTGGTACGAAGGACTGGAAGACGAGATCCTGCGGCGCGTCGAAGCCGGCAACGTCACGTTCCAGATGCCGTCGTCGCGCTTCATCAGCGCCGCCATTCCCGCGAACAACTTCGGTGTGCAGGCGATCGCCCAGGTCGGACCGATCGAGTTTCGCGGCATCTTTGCCCAGCAGAAGGGCAACATGGTGACGGACCGTATCTACCACGTGGGGGAGACGACGAGCCAGCCGATCGACCGCGACGCCCGCGACCTCGACTTCGAGCCGGGCCGGTTCTTCTTTGTGATCGATCCCGCGGCGCTGCCGGGGTATCCGGCCGTCGATATTTTGTCGCTCGACCAGACGGTGCGGCCCGACTCGCTCACGGTCGCCGCGCTGCGCGTCTACCGGCGCCGCTCGGTCGCGCCCGGATCCACCGGCAATCAGAACGCGGGCGGCGTCCGCGCAGTCGCGTGCGCCCCGGGTCCACAGGGTCAGGCGATCGACTGCAGCGGGCAGCGCGCCGGACCCTTCGAGTGGGAGATCCTCGAGGAGCGCAAAGACTACTACGTCGATCCGTCGGGGACCTGGTTCGCCCTCGCGAACCGGCTCGATCAGAACGACAACCTCGCGGTCTCGTATATCACCGCCAGCCGGGCGGACTCGATCGGCACGTTTCCCATCGAGGTGAACGCCGACACCTCCGTGGTCGATACGCTGCGGTTGATCTACGATCCCAATCCCGGCCTGACAGCGGCTGCGCCGTCGTTTCGCTTCGAGATCCGCAACGCGTATCGCGTCGGCGGCCGCGAGGTGAACCGCGAGTCGCTGGCGCTCGCCTTGATGGTCAACCAGCGCGAGCGCTCGCCCGCCGGCCAGCCGTACCTCAGCGTGCTCGGCGTCGCGCTCGAGACCGACCCGAATCAGTTCGATCAGTACAACCGGCTGTTTCCACGCTCGCGCGATCCCAGTCAAGGCGATCCGGTGCGCGATCTGTTCGTCATTTTCCCCCACCTCACGCCGTTCGCCGATGCCACGAAACTCTCGGCCAGCGAGCGCAACGATTCGCTGTATCGCACACCGCGCGTCTACCTCACCACGCAGGCGCCCCCGTCGGTGTTCGCCCTGCGATTGCACCTCGAGGCGGCGGCCTCGGATGACCGGTCGGTGCTGTCGCTCAACAGCTTCCAGATCCGCGAGGGCAGCGAGCGGATCTACGTGGGTAACGCCCTGCTGGTGCGCGACGTCGACTACTCCATCGACTACACCACGGGGCAGGTGCAATTCACGCACGCCGATTCGCTGTTTCCCGCCGGCAGGGCCGACGTGCGCGCCCAGTTCGAGGAGCGGGCCGCGTTCAGCCTCGCCCCGACGTCGATCTATGGGCTGGCCGCCCGCTACGACCTCGGCGCGGTGGGACAGGTCAACTTTACCGGCCTGTTTCAGAACGAGCAGAGCTCGTTCAACCGCCCGCCGCTGGGCTTCGAGCCGTCGTCCAGCTTCATCGGCGGCCTTTCCACCCAATTGCATTTTCAGCCGGCGTGGCTGACGCGCTTCGCCGATCTCCTTCCGGGCGTCCGCACCGACGCCCTCTCGTCCCTCGCGATCTCGGGCGAGGTCGCGATGTCGAAACCGAGTCCCAACCGGTTTGGCCAGGCGTACATCGAGGAGTTTGAATCAGGGGCGGCGCGGTTTATTAGCCTGGCCGAGAACGCCTGGCATTGGGGCAGTATCCCCTCGTCGACCCGCGGCGCCGAACCGTCTGGGATCGTGGCGAGCTTCGATCCCACCCAGGCCGGGTTCCTGACGTGGCAGAGCCTACCGTACAACAACAACAACGGCACGCTGCAGCCGATTCAGTTCTTTCCGCAGCAGATCGATCCGACCATCCGTCTCGCCGGCCAGACGACCGCCGCCGAGCCGGTGCTCTGGCTCATGCTCAAGCCGGATACGGTGCTGGGGCTCGCGAACAACACGCCGAGCTCGCCGAGCTTCGGCGTGCCGAACTGGGTCCAGCCGCCGACCAACGCGCCGCGCTGGCGCTCGATCACGCAGACGCTCTCGCCGACCGGCGTCGACCTGTCCCGGACGGAGTTTCTGGAGTTCTGGGTGTGGGAGAACGGCTCGCGCGTCGCCAAGCAGAACCGCACGGTCGTCATGTTCGACTTCGGGTCTGTGTTCGAGGATGCCCTCGCGTTCGTACCCACTTCGTTCACTGTCAGCCCGACCGGCGATACGACCTACACTGGTATTCGCCAAACCGGCGTGGGACGGCTCGACAGCGAGCGCGACCCGCGCACGCAGACCTGGAGCGCCACGATCAACGACGAGGGCATCCTCTCGGACCGCGTCGTGGACGGCATCAACGACGCGACGCACGCAACCACGATCGACACGCTGCCGTTGTGCAGCCTGACCGAGGATGGCCAGCTCATTCCGTTCGTGTTCGGCGACGTACGGTCGCGCTGCGGCCGGCACAACGGCGTGGCCGACACGGAGGATCAAGACGGCGACTTTGCGCTCGATTCGGCGAGCGGAGTGAAGACGGCCGAGAACTTCGTACGGTACGTCTTCCTGATCGGCGACGACCGCTTTTACGTGCGCGACGGCGGCATGTTGCCCGATCCCGCCGGCGGGACAGCGGGATGGCGCCTGTATCGCATCCCCTTCCGTACCGACTCACTGCAGATCGGCACCCCCAACCTCCGTCAGGTTCAAGCGCTGCGCATCACCGTCATCACTCCGGCGACGGGCATTCCAGGTCCCGCGCCGCAGGTGTACTTCGCGCTGTCGCGCGTGCGACTCATCGGGAGCAGCTGGGTCAAGCGGAGCGATACGCCGATCAAGGGCATCGCCGGCCAGCGCGGCACCGGCAGCGGCGAGGTCGTGGCCTCGATCGTGAGCACCGAGAACACCGATCTCGGCTACACGCCTCCTCCCGGCGTCGTCGATCAGGCGGGGCGCCGCGACGCGTCCTTCCAGCTCGGGGCCGTCCAAATCAACGAGCGCTCGATGCGGGTGCTGGCGCGCGGTCTGGGCCAAGGCGAGCGCGCGGAAACGTATCTGCGCTTCACGACCGAGGGCGACAAGAATTTTCTCAAGTACCGGTCGCTGCGCGCCTGGGCGCGAGGCCGAGGACCGGGGTGGGAAGACGGAGACCTCGAGTTCTTCATCAAAGCGGGGAAAGACCAGGACAACTTCTATCTGTATCACGCACCGGCGCGGACGATCTCTTGGGAGCCCGAGGTGCACGTGGACTTCGATCGCTGGCTGGCGCTGCGCGCCCGGATCGAACAGGCGTGGCTCTCGGGGGATACGCCGCAGGTCTACGCCGGCTGTCCCGATACCACGCTCGTCCCGTTCGATACCGCGTACGTCATGTGCGATGGGCCGTACATCGCGCATGTGAAAGACCCCGGCACGGCCCCTCCCAATCTTGCGGGCGTCCAGGAAATCGCCGCCGGCATCTTTCGCGTGAACAGCAACGTGTTCATCGACCAGGCGGAGCTCTGGGTTGACGACATTCGGTTGGACGATGTCGTGCAGGAAACCGGTATGGCGGGCGCGCTGGATGTCTCACTCACGGCGGCCGACGTCGCCGACGTTGCGGTGAGCGTGTCGCGACGCGACGGACAGTTCAGGCAATTAGGCCAGGACCCCAGTTACCTCACCGACAACGCCGCGAACATCGCCGGGACCGTGCGATTCGACCGGTTCCTGCCGCAAACCTGGGGCGTGTCGATTCCAATCACCCTCAGCCATACCATCGCGGCGAGCGATCCGTTCTATCTGACGAATACGGACATTCGCGCGGACGCCTTGCCGGGCCTGCGCCGCCCACACGCCACCAGCTCGACCTACACGTTCTCCGCACGAAGAATTCGCCGTTCGAGGCGCCTCCTGGGTCGCTGGCTGGTCGACCCGCTCTCGCTCAGCGGCGCATTCAACACCGGCGGCTCGCGATCCGAGCTCGCGCAAGCCTCCGGCACGAGCTACGGCTTCAACCTCGACTACACGTTGCTGCCCGGCGCGCGCACCGTGCGCATCGCCGGCGCGAATCTGCGGATCAATCCGTCGGCCGTGACAGTCCGGTCCGGACTCGCGGGGAGTGACGCCGAGCGGTTTACGTTTACCGTGCCAATCCCGCGCGGCGACGACACGTTGCCGCCCTCGCTGTCCAAAACGCGGCTGTGGCGCAACTCGGCACGGGTGGACCTGCTCCCCCTGACCGGTCTGCAGTTCAACGTCGAGGCGGCATCCACGCGCGACCTGCGCGACTACGGCGATTCGACCACGATGGGACGGCTGCTGCGTCAGGAGCGGGAGACATTCCTGGGGATGGACGTTGGCGTCGAGACGCAACGGTCGCTGACCAGCGGTCTCAGCCTGACGCCGCGCATTGCCGCGTGGATACGGCCCCGCTTGTCGGCGATCTCGGGCTTCAACTTCTCCCGCGATCCCAACGCCCGGCAGCCCATCCGTACGACCGGCGACAGCGCGGGAGAGTTCCGCGTCCCCGCGGCGTTCAGCAACACGCGGCGAGTCGACCTGGGAGCCCAGCTCGACATCGGCCGGCTGGCCAAGGCGATCTTTGGCGACTCCTCAGGCGTCGGCATCTGGCTTACCCGGATCGCCCCGGTCGATGTCTCCTACGGCCGCCAGCGGGGCTCGAGCTATAACCTCGCGACCGATCTGCCGGGGCTCGGCTACCGGCTCGGCTGGGGCGGTTTGGAGGATTTTCAGAGCGTCAACGGACAGCTCGCCACGTCGGCGGTGCAGAACTCGGTGCTCACGGCTGGTGGCGGGGTGAGTCCGGGCCTCGGCCTGCGCGTGACGGCGACGTACCGCCAGACGAACAACGTCGCCTGGACGCTGCGCGCGGATGAGCAGGTGCCGCTCCGCTCGAGCATTCGAGACTGGCCCAATGGGCAGATCGCCTGGACGGTGACGCCGTCGAAGCAGAGCATCGGTCGGATCATTCCGCGTATTCTCGCCCAGGTGTCGTACCGCAAGTCGCAGACGGCCAACGAGCAGCCCACTTTCCAGGACGGGAGCAGCGTGATCACGCGCACGATCGACGAGGCGTTGAATCCTTCGGTGTCGCTGTCGCTGCCCGCCGGAATCCTGGTGACCACCGACTGGGCGCGCAGCAACGGCGATCGCCTCGCGGCCGGAAGCCTGTTCCATACGGAGCGCAACTCGCAGAATACCTCGCTGACGTTTTCGTTCCGGCCTCCCGGTGGCTCGAGCCGCTGGCGCAACGTCATCCGGACGACCGGAGGGTACAACGTGACGGCCAATACGACCTGCCTGCGGGGTGCGGGGCAGAGCGCCTGCGTGCCGTATGTAGACAGCCGTCAGGCGCAGGCGCAGCTTACCATGGACACCGATCTCCCCTCCAACATGAGCGCGGGGCTGCAAATGGCCTACGTACTGAACGAAGAGCGGCAGACGAACCGGAAGATCTCGCAGTTCGTGATTACGGCATTCGTCCAGTTGTCGGCGAGTGTGGGGCAACTGAAATGAGGTGCGTGGTGCGTGGTGCGTCGTGCGTCGTACTGCTCGCTGGGTTGGCGTGTCAGGCGCGCGCGGGAGCTGATAAGGCCGTGGGCCCCGTGGAGTTCAACGGGCGTACCGCGTTCACGTATGTCGAGAAACAGATGTCGTTCGGGCCACGCATTCCGAACAAGCCGGGTCATCGCCAGACCGGCGACTGGCTGCTGGGCGAGCTGCGAGCTCGCGCCGACACGGTCATCGTGCAGGAAATCCGCCACGTCACGCATAAGGGCGACACACTCCACCTGCGCAACTTCTTCGCTCGCTTCCGCCCGCAGGCGACCGAGCGCGTGTTGTTCCTGGCGCATTGGGACACGCGACCGATGGCGGACCGCAGCATGAACGTCGCGCAGCAGCGTATGCCGGTGCCAGGGGCCAACGACGGCGCATCGGGTGTCGCCGTACTGTTGGGCGTCGCCGATGCCCTCAAAGCGCAGCCGCCGGCTAATGGCGTGGATCTGCTGTTTGTGGACGGCGAGGACTTCGGCGACTTTGCGGACACGAACGATGTGCTGATTGGCTCACGCTGGTTCGCGGCACACCAGCCACCGGGTTACCAGCCGCTGTATGCCGTCCTCTTCGACATGGTGGGCGACAAGGACCTGCAGATTCACCAGGAGGGCAACTCGGCTGCGTTCGCCCCCGAGGTCGTGCAGCGCGTCTGGAGAGTCGCCGCGGCTCGCGGTCATGAGCGCCAGTTCGTGCCCGATGTGCGCCACACACTCACCGACGATCATGTGTCGCTACAGAAGGCGGGGATCCACGCGATCGATGTCGTTGATTTCGATTACCCTTATTGGCATACGACCGAGGACACGATCGATAAGGTAAGCGGCGAGAGTTTGCAGATTGTTGGTGATGTCGCCGTTGCTTTGGTACGGCAGTAACGGTACACAGTGCGTGGTGCGCAGTACGTGGTGCGTAGTTTTGCGAGCCGACGCGTTAGTTCGATGATCGGTAAGACTGAGTGAGCGACATCTTGTGCTGAATGGACAGCTATCGCTCACTCGAAGCGTGGAAACACGCGCACGCCGCGGTAATCCTTCTTCATAAGGCCACCGAAGATCGAAATCGCCCGAAATACTGGGCCATTCTGGATCAATTGCGACGCGCCGTTATCTCGGTAGAAACCAACATTGTTGAGGGCTACGCACTCGCGACACAGGCACAGTGTCGCCGCCACCTCTGGATCGCCTTCGGTTCTGCTGCCGAGTCCGAGTGCTTGGTTCGTGCAGTTGTTGAGCTTGGGTATCTCGATGTGGCAGTCACGCGCGAATTGGAAGCTCTCCTGAGCGGAGCACTGCGAACCCTTCGAGGCTTACTGCGTGCGCCGCCACGCAATCCCACGCACCACGTACCACGCACCACGCACCCGTAGATGGATGACAAACGCGCCGCGCTCCTGCTTGCCTGCCTCGCATTAGCCGGCGCAGGCGTTCGTCATTTCCTCTCACCCTCACCTTCTTCTCCGCCTGGTGACGTTCAGCTCCAATCCGCTTCAGCCCCGAGGCCTCTCGGGTTGCAAGAGACGGCCCGGCGCGCGGCGCAGCTCTCCCGATCCCTGTTGCCGGGAGAGCGCATCGACCTCGATCATGCCGACGTGAGCGAAATCACACGCCTGCCGCGCGTCGGCCCGGCGCTGGCCCAACGCATCGTCGCATGGCGCACCGAACACGGTCCATTTGGCAGTGTCGCCCAACTGGATAGCGTATCGGGTGTTGGACCCAAGCTGCTCGACGCAATTCGTCCCTTCATATCGTTTTCGGGGGAGCCCGCCGCAAAACCTTGACCCGATAAGTCCAGAAACACATGTTAGTCCCCTCATTTTCAACGAGTTGCATACGGCGAGCGTTGCCCTTACCCAAGACAAGCTCGGTGAAATCCTCGTCCGCGAGGGTCTCATCACCCAGGAACAGCTCAGGAAGGCGCTTCTGGAGCAGAAGAGCTCCGGAATGCGCCTCGGCTATACCCTGGTCAAACTTGGGTTTATAGAGGAGACCGAGGTCAGCAAGATGCTGGCCCGGCAGTACCGTATGCCGGCGGTCGACCTCTCACGCTTTGAAGTCGATCCCAAAATCCTCAAGCTCCTGCCACCCGATATCGCCACCAAACACACCGTCCTTCCCCTGAAGCGCGAAGGACGAACGCTGACCGTCGCCATCGCCGACCCGAACAACGTCGCGGCGATCGAAGACATCAAGTTCATCACCCGCTGCGACGTGTTCCCGGTGATCGCCGGCGAGTACACCCTGCGCAACGCGATCGAGCGCTACTACCAGCAGTCCGATGCCCAGCTCCAGACCCTGCTGAAATCCGTGGAGGCAGCCGAAGATCTGGAGGTGGTGGAGGATCAGGAGGATGAGGACGTCAAGGCGACGGACCTGGCCGATGACGCCCCCGTCGTCAAGCTCATCAACGGGTTGCTCACGGACGCGGTGAAGCGGGGCGCCTCCGACATCCACATCGAGCCGTTCGAGCACGAGATGCGGGTGCGCTACCGGGTCGACGGGGCGCTGCAGGAAGTCATGAAGCCGCCGGTCAAGATGCGCGCCGCGCTCACCTCGCGCGTCAAGATCATGGCACAGCTCAACATCGCCGAGCGCCGCGTGCCGCAGGACGGCCGCATCAAGCTCAAGATGGGCACGCGCGTCATCGACTTCCGCGTGTCGACGCTGCCCGTGCTCTTCGGCGAGAAGATCGTGCTCCGTATTCTCGACAAGGGCAACCTGACCCTGGACCTGAAGACGTTCGGATTTGAGCCAAAGTCCGAAGAGAACCTGCTCAAGGCCATCGAGAATCCGTACGGCATGGTGCTAGTGACGGGGCCCACAGGATCGGGCAAGACAACCACGCTATACTCGGCCCTTTCGCGCATCAATCAAATCGACGTGAACATCATGACGGCCGAGGATCCGGTCGAGTACAATCTCCTCGGTATCAATCAGGTGCTGGTGCGCAACGAGGTGGGGATGACGTTCGCGGCGGCGCTGAAGGCGTTCCTGCGCCAGGACCCGAACATCATCATGGTCGGTGAGATCCGCGACCTCGAAACCGGTTCGATCGCGATCAAGGCCGCGCTGACGGGACACCTCGTGCTCTCGACGCTGCACACCAACGACGCGCCGTCCACGATCACCCGCATGGTGGACATGGGCATCGAGCCGTTCAACGTCGCGAGCGCGGTGAACCTCATCGTGGCCCAGCGGCTGGTGCGCCGCATCTGCAAGGAGTGCAAGCAGCAGCACGAGTATTCGCCCGAGGAAATGCACGCCTTCGCGATCGATAAGAAGGAAGGGCCGTTCTTCAAGGGCGCTGGCTGCGACACCTGTGCAGGGACGGGGTACCGCGGCCGCCAGGGGCTCTACGAGGTCATGAACCTCACGAGCCCGCTGCGCCGCGAGATCCTGAAAGGGGCCTCGACCGAGGAGCTCCGTGACCTCGCGGTCAGGGAAGGCATGCTCACCCTGCGGATGGACGGCATGCTGAAGGTCAAGAAGGGCGTTACGACGCTCGAAGAAGTCGTCAAAGAAACCGCTGCCGGATAAGGAGAGGAAGCAATGCCAGTCAACCTCCGGGGACTGCTCGAGGAGATGATCGAGAAGGACGCTTCCGACCTCCACCTCGTGGCGGGCGAGCGTCCCAAGGTCCGCGTCGATGGCGACATCGTGAATGCCTCGAGCGACGAAGTCCTGACTCCCAAGGACACCCTGTCGCTGGCGTACTCCGTGCTGACCGAGAACCAGAAGAAGCGGTTCGAGACCGAAAACGAGCTCGACTTCTCGTTCGGCATTCAGAACCTCGCGCGCTTCCGCGGCAACGTCTTCAAGCAGCGTGGCTGCGTGTCGGTCGTCATCCGGCAGATTCCGTTCAACGTGAAGACGTTCCAGGAGCTGGGGTTACCCCATGTGGTCGCGCAGCTCTCGGACCGGCCGCGCGGCCTCGTCCTGGTGACGGGACCGACCGGCTCGGGCAAGAGCACCACGCTCGCGGCGATGATCGACAAGATCAACAAGGAGCTCAAGGGTCACATCATCACGGTGGAAGACCCGATCGAGTTCATTCACCGCCATCAGGCGTGCATCGTCAACCAGCGCGAAGTCGGCACCGACACCAACAGTTTCCAGTCCGCGCTGAAATACGCGCTGCGCCAGGACCCCGACGTGGTACTCGTCGGCGAAATGCGCGATCTCGAGACGATCCAGGCCGCCCTGACGATCGCCGAGACCGGTCACCTGGCGTTCGCCACCCTGCACACGAACTCGGCCGCGGAATCGATCAACCGTATCATCGACGTCTTCCCCTCGCACCAGCAGGCGCAAGTCCGCGCGCAGCTCGCCTTCGTGCTCGAAGGTGTGGTTACGCAAACGCTGCTACAGCGGGCCAAGGGCAGGGGCCGCGTCATGGCGGCTGAAATCATGATCTGCACGCCCGCGATCCGGGCGCTGATCCGCGACGACAAGGTGCACCAGATCGAGTCGTCCATGCAGGCGGGCAAGAAATACGGCATGCAGACGCTGAACGACGCGCTCTATCAGCTCTACATGAGCCGGGAAGTCACCAAGGACGAATGTTTGCGCGTGACGTCGAAGCCCCATGACTTCCTGCGGTCGATCGGCGAAGCGCCACCCGAAGACGAAGGCAAGCCGGTAGGCGGGGCAGGCGCCGCGCAGGCCGGTCCACCTAAGGTCGCAGTCCGGAGGTAACCATGCCGGTCTTTGAATACACCGCGCGCAACCTGAAGGGCGGTCTCGTCCACGACAAGATCGACCTCGCCTCGCGCGATGACGTCATTGCCCACCTGCGCAAGAACCGCATGATCGTCGTCCAGGTGCGCGAGGCCAAGGCGAAGGGCGGCGGGCTCGCCGACTTCTTCAAGCCGGGCGTCAAGACACGCGACGTCGTGATTTTCACGCGCCAGTTCGCGACGATGATCAACTCCGGACTGCCGCTGGTGCAGGCGCTCGACATCCTGTCGCAGCAAACGGAAAACAAGGTTCTTGCCGACGTCACGCGCCAGGTGGTGTACGACGTCGAGAGCGGGCACACGCTGGCGGACGCGCTGCGCAAACACCCCAAGGCGTTCACCGATCTGTATGTGAACATGGTGGCCGCCGGTGAGGCGGGCGGTATTCTCGACACGATTCTGCTGCGCCTGGCGCAGTTCCTGGAAAAGAACGACGCCATCGTCCGGAAAGTGAAAGGCGCGATGATCTACCCGGCCGTGATCTTTTCGGTCGCGGCGATCGCCATCGCCGTGCTGCTCATCTTCGTCATTCCGACGTTCCAGAGCATGTTCGCCTCGGTGAACCTCGCCCTGCCGCTGCCGACCCGCATCGTGATCGGCGCGAGCAACATCCTGAAGAATTTCTGGTGGGCGCTCATCGGCATCGCGGTCTTCGGCGTCGTCGCGATCAACCGCTACTACAAGACGACCGACGGCAAGCTGCAGATCGACAAGCTGCTGCTCAGCCTGCCGGTATTGGGCGACCTGCTCCGCAAGTCGGCCGTCTCCCGCTTCACGCGTACCCTCGGCACGCTGATTTCGTCGGGCGTCTCGATTCTCGATGGTCTCGAGATCACGGCGCGCACGGCCGGCAACATGGTGATCCACAACGCGGTGATGGAGTCCCGCGCCTCGATCGCCGGCGGCGAGACGATCGCCGCGCCGCTCCAGAAGTCGAAAGTCTTCCCGCCGATGGTGATCTCGATGATCGCCGTGGGCGAGCAAACCGGCGGTCTCGACGAGATGCTGACGAAAATCGCCGACTTCTACGATGATGAAGTCGATGCCGCGGTCAGCGCGCTGCTTTCGCTGCTCGAGCCGATCATGATCGTCGTGCTGGGCGTGATCGTCGGCGGCATGGTGGTCGCGATGTACCTACCCATCTTCGACATGGTGAACGCGGTGCAGTAGGCGCCACAGCTGCTGGCGAAAACCCCGTCCACGAGAGACCGTGGACGGGGTTTTTTCTTGTGTCCAACCATAGCCGCAATTAGCAACTAAAACCGCATATTGCAAGGATCGAATCCAATGCTGAGCACGGCGCGCAAATCGAGCGCGGCGCGCGTCTAAGTCGTTGATCTGTAGCACGTTGAAACCAGGTGGTGTGGTTTTTGCCCGCACTCCGCGTGCTGCTCAGAGCAAAGCCGCTGAAAGGCGGTGGCGCAAAGCTCCGGGACTACGGCGAGAAATACTCGCTAAGTCGGCCGAGCTGCCAGCGACTCACTCGGGAGACAACGATGCGCCTCCTCGTGTTCCTTGCACTCTTGATCGCGACGCCGCTCGTCGGCGCTGGCGCGCAGCACCGCCAGAACCGCCGCGACGATCGCCGCGAATACCGCGACGACCGCCGCGACGACCGCCGCGAATACCGCGACGACCGCCGCGACGACCGCCGCGACGACCGCCGCGACCACGACCGTGGCCGCGGCCACGACCGCGGCCACCGCGGTCACGACAATGATCGGAACTGCGACCGACGTGGCCACGATAGTCATGGCCACGACCGCGACTGCGGGTCGGCGCCACCGCCTCCGGCGCCTCCGCCGCCTCCGCCGCCGCCGCCCCCGCCGCCTCCTCCTCCGCCGCCCCCCCCGGGTGACGCGATGATCGAGGGGAACGTCTTTGATGCATCTGGGGCCGCGCTCGAGGGTTGGACCATCTGGCTCTTCGGTCCGGTCAACGTCTCGACGATGACGAGTTCGAGTGGCTACTACGCGTTCATGAACCTGCCTGATGGTGATTATCAGGTCTGCGAAACGCTCCAGGCAGGCTGGTCAGAGCTGTCTCCGGATGCGAGTTTTGGGTCGCAGTGCGCGGACGGCAATTTCGGTTGGGCGTTCTCGCTGCAAGGCTCGGTTTTGGCGAGCTTTGCTGACTTCACCAACAGCCCGCCCAAGCCCTAGTCGATCTGCACGACGAAACACTCAGGCCCCGGCGCATTCGCCGGGGCCTTTTTCGTTGCCTAGGTGACGCCCGCTCTTGCATTTTGCCACACCACGTCCAATAATGCCCCCCCATGCGCTGGTTGAACATCAAATCGCGCGGGTCCGCGATTCCCACAACGACCCAGCTTCTCCGGTTCGTCTACCTGGGCCGGATGTGCCTCGCGACGGCCATTTATGTCACCACGGCCCTGAAGATCCGAGTGGCTGCGCCGCTCGACATTCTGGCCACGTCGCTCCTGCTCGTAACCGCGACTGTAGTCACCCTGACCTCGTACTGGCACACCCATTTCCGCCGCAGGCTCCCCGGACCGACGTTCCTCTATCTCCAGGCGCTGTTCGACGTCGCGCTGATCACGGCGGTCGTGCACATGACAGGCGGCGCCGAAAGCGACCTCGCCAGCCTGTACGTGCTCCTTATCGCCGTCACCGCGGTGCTCATGCCGCCCGCCAACGCCGGTCTCGTCACCCTCTTCGCCGGGCTCGTCTACGTCGCTGACGTCTTCTGGGGGCACGACGCCACCGTCGGTCCGGGCGTCTGGGTGCAGCTCGCCGTGTTCGTGCTTGTGGCGCTGGTGACCGCCTACGTGGCCAGCAGGGTGAACGTGATGGGTGCGGAGCGTGAAGCGCTCGCGGCCGAGGTCCGGCAGGTGCAGCTCGAGGCCGATGACGTCCTGCGCAACATCCGCACGGGCGTCCTCACGGTCGACGCCGACGGCCGCCTGCTGTACGCCAACCCCGCGTCCGAGGAGATCCTGGGGTTTAAGGCGCGGGAATGGCTCGGGCGGTCCGTCATGCCGGAGTTCGCGCGACTCGCCCCCGAGTTTTGGGCAGCGATGACCTCGACCGCGCGTCGCGGCGTGCGCCTCATGCGGGTCGAGGCGACGGTCCACCGGCCGGATCGGACGTTCCCGATCGGGGTGACGACGACGACCCTCGACGGGCCGACCGGCTCCCGGCCGCGGGTCTCGGCGATCTTCCAGGACATCTCCGACTCGAAGCGGCTCGAGCAGCTGCACCTGCGCGCCGAGCGGCTCGAGGCGGTGGCAGAGCTCTCCTCGAGCCTGGCGCACGAGATCAAAAACCCGCTCGCGTCGATCCGCAGCTCGGTCGAGCAGCTGTCGCGTTCGTCGCGGTCGAATCCGGACGAAAAGTTCCTCGCCAATCTGATCGTACGCGAAAGCGACCGGCTCTCCCGTCTTTTGTCGGAATTCCTCGATTTCTCCCGCGTGCGCGTGACCGAATGTCGCCCCGTGGACCTGCATCAGGTCGCGGGGGCCGCCATTCGCCTGGTCAAGCAGCATCCTGATTGCGGCGCGACGGTGAAGATCTCCCTCGAGGGTACGCCGACACCCATGGAAGGAGACGAGGATTTGTTGCACCGCGTCGTGTCGAATCTGGTGCTCAACGCCGTACAGGCCGCCGGCCCTCGCGCGCACGTCTTGGTGCGCACCGGTCGTGCCTCGCTCAACGAGGTGCCCGGCGGAGCCGGTATCGACAACCCCGTCGCGCTGCGCGTGACCGACAACGGGCCGGGGATTCCCGAAGAGCTGCAGCACCGGCTGTTCGAGCCGTTCGCAACGGGCCGCGTCGGCGGGACCGGACTCGGCCTCGCCATCGTGCAGCGTGCCGTCGAAGCGCATCGCGGTCTCGTGCTCGTGGAGAGTGATGCAGGCAAGGGCACGACATTTACGATCTACTTCCCAGCCGCCCGTCGAAAGGAGGAGGCTGCCTGATGAATCCACCTTCCGCCGCCGCGCCCTCGATATTGGTCATCGACGACGAGCAGGGAATCCTGGAGACCCTCAGGATCCTGCTCAAGAATGAAGGGTTCGACATCACCACCGCGCAGGGCGGGAAGGCCGGTCTCGAGCAGCTCAAGGCCTCCGCGCCGGACATCGTCCTGACGGACCTGAAAATGCCGGGGGTCACCGGCATCGAGATCCTGTCCGCGGTGCGCGGTCAGGATCCGGAGACGCCGGTCATTCTCATGACGGCGCAGGCCTCGTTGCAGACGGCCATTCAGGCCGTGAATGAGGGCGCCTTCTACTATATCCAGAAGCCGTTCTCCAACGACGACATGGTGGCGATCTGCCGGCGTGCCGCCGAACACCGCCGCCTGCGTGCCGAAAACAAACAGCTCAAGCAGGAAATCCGCCGGCGCGAGCGTTCCGGCCTGGTCAAGCCGCTCGGCAAGTCGCGGCTGTTCAGCGACGTGCTGCGGCTGGCCGAGCAGGTTGCGCCGACCGAAAGCACCGTGCTGATCCAGGGCGAGTCGGGCACCGGGAAAGAAGTCATCGCCCGCTATCTGCATGAGTTGTCGGCCCGCGCCGAAGGGCAATTCCTTTCCATCAACTGCGGCGCGCTGCCCGAGAGCCTGCTCGAATCCGAGCTTTTCGGTCACGTGAAGGGATCGTTCACGGGCGCCGTGCGCGACAAGCAAGGACTGTTCGCCGCCGCCCGGGGCGGGACGTTCTTCCTCGATGAAATCGGCGAAATGTCGCCCGCGACCCAGGTGAAGCTGCTGCGCGTGTTGCAGGAACGGGAAGCGATTCCCGTCGGCGGTACGGAAGCCATTCCGGTTGACGTGCGGGTGGTGGCGGCGACGAACCGCGACCTGGAAGACGACATCAAGCGCGGCCGCTTCCGGACGGATCTGTACTATCGGCTCAACGTCATCAACATCCACCTGCCGCCGCTGCGCGACCGGCGCGAGGATATCCCGATCTTCGTCAAGGAATTCCTCGCTCACATCGCCGGTGAGCGCAGCGAAGGCGTGAAGACGCTGTCCCCCGAAGCGGAGGAAGTCATCCTCGCCTACGATTGGCCCGGCAACGTCCGCGAGCTCGAGAACGCGCTCGAGCGGGCCGTCACGCTCACCAAGAGCGACGTCATTCCGCGCACCGCCATCCCGGAAAAGATCACCGAGCGTAAGGCGGAGCCGCTCGTAGCGGAGCGGCCGCACAAGAATCCGTCGCTCGATGTGATCGAGCAGGCCTACATCACCTGGGTGCTGCAAAGCGAAGGCGGCAACAAGACCCGGGCGGCCGAGGTTTTGGGCATCGATCCTTCCACGTTGTACCGGAAATTGAGCCGCTACGAGGGCTCGACTTCTGGAGCGGAGCCCAATAACCACCGGGGCGAGTGACCCGGTCGGAGCGGAAACGCTTGATCGCCTGGCCGACGCGGTCCGCTACAACGGCTGGATGTTCGACCGCATCCGTCCCTGGATCGGCGCGCGCGTCCTCGAGATCGGCTCGGGGATCGGCACCCTGTCGGCATTTCTGGTCGATCGCGCGCGCCTCGTGCTCACCGACACGCGCGCCGAATACCTCGAGCGCCTGCGTCGGCGCTTCGCCGGACGGCCCAACATCTCGGTGGCCCGTCTCTACCTGCCGCATGACGATGGCGCGGTCCGAGGCGAGCGGTTCGACTCGATTATCTGTCTCAACGTGCTCGAGCATGTGGACGACGACGTCGGTTCGCTCACGGCAATTCGCAAGCTGCTCGAGCCGTCCGGGCGGCTCGTCCTGCTGGTCCCGGCGCTGCCGGCGCTGTACGGGACGCTCGACCGCGCGCTCGGTCACCACCGGCGTTACACGCGCGCCGAGCTCGAGTCCAAGTTCGAGCGAACGGGATTTCGCGTCGCGCACGTCGAGTACTTCAATCTTGCGGGCGTGCCGGGATGGTTCCTCGCGGGACGGGTCTTGCGGCGCCAGATGATTCCGGCCGGCTCGCTCGGCCTGTACGACGTGCTCGTGCCGCTGTTCAAGCTCGAGCGGTTCCTCCCCTGGCGCGTCGGGCAGTCACTGATCGCGATCGGTGAGGCCCGGTGATGATCACTACCACTGCATCCCGCAATCTGCTGGTTTCCGTCGTCGTGCCCGCCTACAACGAGGCCGAGACGGTGGAAACGGCATTGCGGCGTGTGCGTGGCGTGCCGCTGCGTCTCGAGATCATCGTCGTCAATGACGCCTCGACCGACGGCACGCGCGAGATCCTGGAGAAGCTCGCCGCCGCCGGGTTGGTGGATCGCCTCGTGCACCACGAGAAGAATCGTGGCAAAGGCGCAGCGATTCGGAGCGGCGTCGCAGCCGCGACCGGCGACGCCCTCGTCGTCCAGGACGCGGATCTCGAGTATGACCCCGCCGATCTGCCCGCCCTCATCAAACCGATCAGCGACGGAAAGGCCGACGCGGTCTACGGCTCCCGCTTTCAAGGCGGAGCGCACCGCGTGCTGTATTTCTGGCACTATGCTGGAAACCGCTTCCTGACGCTGCTGTCGAACATGTTCACCAATCTGAACCTCACCGACCTGGAAACCTGCTACAAGCTCGTGCGGATGGACCTGATCAAGCGGCTGCCGCTCACGTCCAACCGCTTCGGCTTCGAGGTCGAGATCACCGCGCGTCTCGCGCAGGCCCGCGCGCGCATCTGGGAGATGCCGATCTCGTACAGCGGCCGCACGTATGAGGAAGGCAAGAAAATCACCTGGCGTGATGGCGTCGCGGCCCTGTTCCACATTCTCCGCTACAATCTGTTCGTCCCCTCGAATTCCAACGGTTGGCGCTCGCCGACGAAGTAAAAGGTGCGGGTGTCGCGGCGGCCGTGACGCTGGCCGTCGGGATCATCGCCCTCAATCAGGCACTCGTTGGTGTCTTTTATGACGATGGGTTGTACGCGGGTCTGGCTACCGCACTCGCGACCGGTCTCGGCTACGTGCACCCCAGCCTGCCCGGTACGCCGGCAGCCGTGCATTACCCGCCGCTCTATCCCGTCGTGCTGGCGCCGTTCTTTGGCGTGCTGTCCGTCAACGGCGCGGCGCTGGCCGCGAAGCTGCTGAATGCGCTCCTCGGCGCGGCCGCCTCGGGGTTGATTGCCTGGCATGCGACGAAGATTCGTCTCCTGGGGCCCAGCGCGCCGCGCTGGCTTGCTCCGCTCATCGTCGGTGCGGCAGCGGTCGCGATCCCGGTTCTCGCCACACAGACGGTGCTCTTCGCAGAGCCGTTGTTCGCGGTGTTGCTTGCCGGCGTCATTGTCTTGGCCGATCGCGCCGATCGTCCGTGGACGCTGGGCATTGTCGCCGCGCTCGCGTTGCTCACCCGCTCCATTGGAATTGCAGGCGCGGCCGGAGTGGCCGCCTTCCTACTCGCCCATCGGGCCCCGCGCCGCGTGATGCTGGCCGTCCTGGTGCCCGTCGTCGTGGCCGGTCTTGCATGGGCGGTCTGGGTCAAGACGCACGAGCACGGGATCGATCCGGAGCTGGCGCTCGGTTATGGGAACTACTCGGCTCACCTCAGCCAGGCGGGCCTTTCGGCAATCGCCGTGAACGTTCCAGATCTGTCGCGGCCGCTCGAAGCGATCACCCTGGGATGGATTCCCGTGCGCTGGTTGTTCGAGGTCCTGGCCACGATGGCGCTTGCCGTTGGCCTGTACGGGATTGCTCTGCTGGCACGTCGCTCCGCCATCGGGCTGTCGCTGATCTTCTACCTGCTCATCCTCGCGGTATGGCCCCACCCACCCGACCGCTTCCTATGGGCGGTGCTGCCCTGGCTTGGTTTGGCATGGGCGGCCGGGGGTCTCGAGCTGTGGGGGCGCTGGCCGCGCGCCCGACTCCCGCTCGCGCTGCTCGTGACGTTGATCGTGGGCGGCTACCTCTATTATGAGGTGCGCGGCTTTGCGGGCCGCTGGTGGGATGCGCAGGCGCGCAACATCTCGGCCAATTTCGCCGAGCTGCTTCCGGTCGTGAAGAATTTGCCGGTCTCAGGCGTTATCGCGACCGATGATGAGCCGCTGGTGTGGTTGTACAGTCGCCGCCAGAGCGTGCCCTTCTATCTCGAGCGGTATCGGGGGCGCGAGCTGGTCAAGCCCACGCCTGCCGAGCATCTCTCATACCTCGATCGGATGCGCGTCACACATGTCTTGCTGGCGAGCTCGAGCTCCCCATCGGCCGGCCAGCTCAAGGTGCTGCTCGACGCCTATCCGACGAGGTTTACGGCGTTGTACCGGTGGTCGGACGGTCGCTGGCTCTTCGCGGTGAACCGTGGACAGTAGAGACCGCCGGCTCTACATCGGCGTCGCGCTCTGTGCGCTCGTTCCACACGTCGGCGCGCTGTGGAATGGCTTCGCGATGGATGATCTCTACATCATCGCCTGGAATCCTCTGGTGCACTCGATGAGCGGTGTGTGGAAGGCGTTCGCCGCTCCCTACTGGCCGCCCGACCTCGGTGGTCAGATGTACCGGCCCCTGCCGCTTGCGACCTATGCGATCGATTGGGCGATTGCCGGCGGTCATCCCGCCTGGTTTCACGCGCTCAACCTCCTGTGGCATGCTGGAATGGCGATAGCTGTCACGGCACTCGCACTGCGTCTCCCCTCTCCCGACGGGAGAGGGGGACAAGGGGTGAGGACTGCTGGGCTCGTTGCCGGGTTGCTCTTTGCGGTGCATCCGGTGCACGTCGAAGCGATCGCCAATGTGATTGGGCGCGGCGAGCTGATGGCCGCGCTCGGGGTCTGCCTCGCGGTGTACGCTGCGGTGGTCAAAGACAGCATCGGATGGAGCGCGCTGGCGCTTGCCTGCGGATTGCTGAGCAAGGAGAACGCCGTCGTGGCGCCGGGCCTCATCGCGTGGGCGTGGATCGTGGGACTTCGCCGTCCGCCACGTGCCCGCATGGCGGCGTACGCGGGAAGCTGGCTCGTGATCACCGTCGGTTACCTGGCCGTGCGAGCGGTGGTACTGCATCCCTACGCGCGCCTGCACGCCACGGCGCCTGCGTTCGTCGGCGAATCCTTTCTCGCCGGCCGGTTGACGGCCCTCGCTGAACTGTGGGATGTACTGCGTCTGTTGATCGCCCCGCTCATACTGCGGGTGGACTACTCGCCCGCTGAGCGAACCATCGTCCACAGCCTGATCGACGGCCGATTCGTTCTCGGCATTGCCTGTTTCGCGCTTTGGGCTGCGCTCTTGGCGGCAGCCTGGCGGCGTGAGCGCCGGGTCGAAGCGTTCGGATTGGGCTGGATCGCGATCGCGTTCTTCCCAGTCGCCAATCTGCTCTTCTCGACCGGCGTGTTGATGGCCGAGCGCACGCTGTATCTCCCCTCGGTTGGCTTGGCGCTCGCGCTGGGGACGGTGCTGTCACGTCTCTCTCCTGATCGCCTGCGTCTGGCCGCCGGCCTGCTCGTCCTTGCTGGCGGCATTCGTTCGGCGCTACGCGTGCCCGTGTGGCGTGATGACGTAACGGTCACGATGAGCATGCTCGAGGATTCGCCGCGTTCCTATCGCGGTCACGCGCGGGTGGCGGCGATCTATCAGAGCCATCGCCAACCGGAGCGCGCCCTCACCGAGCTGCGCACGGCGATGCACACGTACGATCGTGATCCCACGTTGTTCATCGCTGGGGCCGATGCGGCATTCACGCTGGGACGGCCAGGACTGGCGGATTCGATGCTCGTCCGGGCCGAGCAGCTCTGTTTCCGCTGCGCCGGTGCGTATCGGACGCAGGCTCTCGCTGCCCGCTCCCGCGGCGACAGCGCCGTCGCGGATTCCTTGATGGCACGCGCGCCGTGAAGCGCGAGCTCATCGTCGTGTTTGTCTTCGCGGTGGCGCTGTATCTGCCGGCAGCGCGGTACGGCTTCGTCCAGGACGACCGCGCGATCATCGTATCGAACCCCGCCGCTCATTCTATAGGGAATGCGCTCCGCGCATTTGACGACCCCTACTGGCCGCGCGAAACGGGAGCGGGGTTGTATCGGCCGGTGACGATCCTCAGCTACGCGGTCGATTGGGCGGTCTCCGGCGGGCGCGCCGGATGGTTGCATCTGATGAACGCGCTGTGGCATGGCCTGGCCACGGTGCTATTCGTGTGCGTCATCGCGCGCTGGCTTCCGCCGCTCGGCGCCGCGGCGGCAGGGTTGATCTTCGCTTGGCACCCCGTGCACGTCGAGGCGGTCGCGAGCCTCGTGGGACGGGCCGAGCTGCTCGTTGCCGCCGGCATTCTCGGAGCGGTCCTCGCAGCACGGCGTGGCTGGTGGCTCGTCGCAGTGCTGTGTGCGGCGGTCGCGATGTTCAGCAAAGAGCACGGTGTCATTACCGGTGTCGTCATACTGCTCGACCAGTGGCTCTGTCCTCACCCCCTGGCCCCCTCTCCCTTCGGGAGAGGGGGTACGGTGGGGAGATACCCGGGTGGGCTCTGGATCGCGCTCGGGATCGTGACGGCGGGTTTTGTTGCCGCGTGGCTTGCCGTTGGTTGGGTCGGAGAGAACGACGCCGCCGCGGTCTTTTATGGAAGGGGAACGTGGGGACGATTGGCGATCGCGCTGCCGGCGGTGCTACGCGCCGCGTGGGTGCTCGTGTGGCCCGCCTCATTATCGGCCGATTACGGCCCGCAGGTGATTCCAGCGCGCGCCGGCTTCTCGCTCGCGGCGCTGCTCGGATTCTGCGTCGTCCTCTTCGTTCCAGCGCTCGCGCTGTGGTGCCGGCGGCGGGCGCCCGCGATCTCATTCGCGGCCGGACTGGCGACGCTCTCTTATGTGCCGACGGCAAATCTGTTTTTTCCTTCCGGCGTGGCGCTGGCGGAGCGCAATCTCTATCTCGCCGTTGCCCTTCCCGCAGTGCTCGTCGGCTTAGCCGGCACATGGCTCGCCACTCGGCGAGGTGCGCGGCAGGCGGCAGTCGCTACGGCGATTCTCGTCGTCGCGGCTGGAGCGCGCTCGCTGGCGCGGCTGCCTGCCTGGGAGGACAACCGGTCGCAGCTGCTCACGTTGCTGGCCGATCATCCCGAATCGTATCGAGCCCACGCGTCCGCTGCGGCGGTGCTTGCCGGACTGCATGACACCGCCGGCGCTCGACGCGAGTATCGAACAGCGGACTCGCTGTTCCCGGACGATCCGTATCTCGATGGGGCGCACGCGATCTTTCTGATCGGCATCGGGGACACAACGGCGGCGGTGCCGCTGATCGATCGACGCAGCGACACGCAGGTGGGCGAGCGAATGGCGTGGCGAGCGCGCTTTTTGCTCGAGCTGGCTCGCCAACATCCCGCTCGGGCGCGCGCCATGGCCGACTCGGCAGCCACGCGGTGGCCCCGCGAAGGGGAGTGGTACCGTGCGTACCTGCCGTGAGTAGCCCCCGCGTCCGGCGTGGCGAATTGCAAAAAGCATGAGTTTCTGATCCCTTTTGGGTGGTCAGCAAAGGCTTACTAGACGTGTTAACTTGTTGAGCTCATGATAGATAACCTCAGATACCCATCTAAGGCATGATTCGTGCTTCCTACGGGGTCCGGACCGTAGATGTGCCCGTGTTTCAGATCTCTTCAGGGAGGTAGTCCAGATGAACCGCAAGGGCTTTACACTGATCGAACTTCTGATCGTCGTCGTGATCATTGGTATTTTGGCCGCGATTGCGATTCCGAAGTTCGCGAACACGAAGGAGAAGGCGTATCTGGCGTCAATGAAGTCGGACCTGCGGAACCTGATCACAGCCGAAGAGGCGTATTTCGCCGACTCGGTGAAGTACACGACCAACCTCGGCACGGCGTATAACGTGACCAGCGGTGTTGTCGGCCCCACCATTGCGGTGACGGCTGACGGGTTCACGGCGACGGTGTCGCACACCACGACCACGAAGACGTGCGCGGTGTACGTTGGTTCGACGCCGCTTGCCCCGGCCAACAAGGAAGGCGAGCCGAAGTGCGCATAAGGCCTATGGCCTAAGACACGAAGAGCGGCGGGGGACACAAATCCCCGCCGCTTTTTGTGTGACCAAACGTTTCATGCCCGAGTCCTAGCGAAGCGCCTGTGTCTGTGTCCCGTAAATGGAGGTCGCAGTGAACCGCAAAGGCTTTACCCTGATTGAGCTTCTGATCGTTGTCGTGATCATCGGCATTTTGGCCGCGATTGCGATTCCGAAGTTCGCGAACACGAAGGAGAAGGCGTATCTGGCGTCGATGAAGTCGGACCTGCGGAACCTGATCACGGCCGAAGAGGCGTATTTCGCCGACTCGGTGAAGTACACAACCAACCTCGGCACGAACTACAACACGACCAGCGGCGTGGTTGGCCCCACCATTGCGGTGACGGCTGACGGGTTCACGGCGACGGTGTCGCACACCACGACCACGAAGACGTGCGCGGTGTACGTTGGTTCGACCCCGCTTGCCCCAGCCAACAAGGAAGGCGAGCCGAAGTGCGCATAAGGCCTTTGGCCTAAGGCACGGAGAGCGGCGGGGACTTGAATCCCCGCCGCTTTTTTTTAATGGACCTTCGTCAACCACGGGTCCATGGCTTCCTGGTATCGCACGCCTTAGCGGTTCAACGCGTTAACCCACTATCGTTGCAGATTGCGTCTACTCCCAGCAGGGTTTCCGCTGCCGTTTTCTCTCTGGTACGCTGCGTAACCTATTGTCCTTACATATTATAGAGTAAGCAGGCATGTGTGGGCATGCTAGCTGCCTATACTAAGCTCAGAACATTGGCAATTCCTTATGATTGACCCACTCAATTTGCTGCTTTCGGCGAGGAGCGAGTACCGATGAACCGCAAGGGCTTTACACTGATTGAGCTTCTGATCGTTGTCGTGATCATCGGCATTTTGGCCGCGATTGCGATTCCGAAGTTCGCGAACACGAAGGAGAAGGCGTATCTGGCGTCGATGAAGTCGGACCTGCGGAACCTGATCACGGCCGAAGAGGCGTATTTCGCCGACTCGGTGAAGTACACAACCAACCTCGGCACGAACTACAACACGACCAGCGGCGTGGTTGGCCCCACCATTGCGGTGACGGCTGACGGGTTCACGGCGACGGTGTCGCACACCACGACCACGAAGACGTGCGCGGTGTACGTTGGTTCGACCCCGCTTGCCCCGGCCAACAAGGAAGGCGAGCCGAAGTGCGCATAAGGCCTTTGGCCTAAGGCACGGAGAGCGGCGGGGACTTGAGTCCCCGCCGCTTTTTTTTGGCCCATATTCAGTAAGTGGCCGGAAAACCTTCCCTCCGCGCGCTCGTACTGGTGCAGCTCGCTTTCCTCGCCGCGACGGCGCTGATCCTCGGCGCGGCGACGAGCCTGCTTGCGAGCACGGTTGCACCCGAACGCACCGTTCCGCTGGTCCTCGCCGTCGTCATCGCCGATGTTGCCATCTTCATCGGCTTCGGCCATTACCTGGTTACACGACTCGTGCTCCAGCCGCTCGATCGCCTGATCGCCGCAGCGGATTCCGTCGTGGCGGGCGATTTCGCGGCGCGGGCCCCCGAGGCGGAAACCGCCGATCTCACCGCGCTGAGCCAGCGCATCAACCGCATGACCGACCACCTCCTCGACGCGCAGGGCCAGCTCGTACGCGCCGAGAAGCTCGCCAGCATCGGCCGGCTCGCCGCGGGCATCGCGCACGAGATCGGCAATCCACTCGGCAGCGCGACGACGTATCTCGAGGTGCTGCGGCGGCGCGAGCCGCAGGCCCGCGAGGTCATGGAGGGGCTGAACCGCGAGCTCGAGCGCATCGATAAGATCGTCCGCAGCCTGCTCGACTACGCCCGGCCGCAGGAGGACAATGTGCAGCCGGTCGATCCGCGAGCCGTCATCCAGGCCGCGTTCGATCTCTTGAACGCGCAGGGGGCGTTCCGGCGGGTTACCGCCTCGCTCGACTGTCCCGATACATTGCCACGGATCATGGGGCGTGCCCATCCACTCGAACAGGCGCTCGTGAACCTGCTCCTCAACGCGACATTCGCCGCGGCAGGAGGGGTTGTCGTTCTGGGTGCACGGCCGTGGGCCTATGAGCCCGGCCGGGTGGGGCGCCCGCGGCGCGCCAACGATCCGGTCGACCGCGCTTTTCCGCGCGCGCCAGAGCGCCGGCCGACTCGCGCGGAGTTCACCGCGGGACTGAACGGCGTGTTGTTCTACGTCGCCGATTCCGGACCCGGCGTCCCACCGGAGAGCCGCGAGATGATCTTCGACCCCTTCTACACGACCAAAGACCCCGGTCAGGGGACCGGACTGGGTCTCGCCATCGTCGCGCGCGTGGTCGACGACATGGGGGGCGTGGTATGGGTCGACACCGCGCGGGAAGGAGGCGCCGTCTTCAAGATGTTCTTCCCGGCCGCGTTGCCGACTCCCCAATGAGCCGCGTCCTGATCGTGGACGACGAGCCCGGGCTCAGGCAGTCGCTCGGCCTTTTGCTCAGCGACGCCGGCTACGAGGTCGCCGCGGAGAGCGATGGCCGGGGCGCGCTCGCGCGCGCCATCAGCGAGCCGGTCGACCTGATCCTGTGCGACGTGCGCATGCCCCAGCTCGACGGGCTCGCATTCCTGCGCGCGTATCGTGCAAAAGGGGGATCCGCGCTCGTCATCATGATGAGTGCGTACGGCGGTGAGGACGCGGCGCTCGCCGCGATGAAAGAAGGCGCCTACGACTATATCCCCAAACCGTTCCGCTCCGACGAGGTCGTGCTGACGCTGCGCAAGGCGGAAGAGCGCGAACGGCTGCGCCGCGAGGTGGCGGGCCTGCGTGCCCAGCTCGCCGACGGCGGAGACTCGGCGCGGGAGCTGGTGGTGGAAAGCCGCGCGATGCGGGCGGCCCTCGACGTCGTGGCGCGCGTCGCCGAGCACAACACCACGGTGCTCATCACGGGTGAGAGCGGTACGGGCAAGGAGATGATCGCCCGCGCGATCCACCGCGCGAGTCCGCGCGCGGGTCGTCCATTCATCGGCATCAACTGCGCGGCGATTCCCGACGCACTGCTCGAGTCCGAGCTGTTCGGCCACGTGCGCGGGGCATTCACCGGCGCCACCGCCGACAAGGCGGGACTGTTCGAGCAGGCCGACGGCGGAACGTTACTGCTCGATGAAATCGGCGAGCTCCCCGGCCCCTTGCAGGCGAAGTTGCTGCGGGTGCTCCAGGAAAACGAGATCCGCCGCGTCGGCGACCACAAGATGCGGCCCATCGATGTGCGTGTGCTCGCGGCGACCGCTCGCGACCTGCAGGCGGAGGCCGCCGCGGGGCGGTTCCGTGAGGATCTGTTCTACCGGTTGAACGTCGTTGCCATCGCGCTCCCGCCCCTGCGCGAGCGGCGGGACGACATCCGGCCGCTCGCGCAGCACTTCGTCGCCAGTCTGGCGCGGCGCTTTGCCCGGCCCCTGGTCTTGAGTGATACAGCCCTCGCCTGGCTCGAGGAACAGGAGTGGCGGGGCAACGTGCGCGAGCTCGAGAACGCAATCGAGCGCGCCGTCGTGCTCTCGGACCGCGATACCGTAGAGCCAGCAGCGTTCGCCAGTGCTCCGGCGGCAAGCGCGCAGGCGCCGGCCAGCACCGTGGGCACACTCGACGACGCTGTGTCGGCGGCGGAACGGACCGCGATTACGGCCGCCCTGAAGGTCGAGGATGGGAATCGGCGCGCGGCGGCGAAACGGTTGGGGGTGAGTCTGCGGACCCTCTTTTACAAGATGACGCGCTACGGTATTTCGTAGTGCAATTCTCTGCACAAACGCAGAGAATTGCAATCGTTTGATTAGGTCCCACCCATCATAAGCTCTTGTCAAATCACGTGTTACATCGTGGCACGAGCCATGTATAGGAATTCCCCAACCTGGAGGGTGCATGGGTCGCTGGGATCGCTGGGGTGGCTATCGCAATCGCGCAGGCTTTACGGTGATCGAGCTGGTCATCGTCATGGTCCTGATCGGCCTCATTGTCGCGATCGCGGCACCGCGGATCGATACGACCAAGTACAGGGTCGAGAGCGCCATGCAGGGGTTGGGAGTGGGTCTGCTGGCGCAGGAACGGCTCGCGATCACCAAGCAGCACGACATCATCATCCTCTTCGACCAGGCGAACAACTCGATTCGCATTCACGAAGATCGGAATAACAACGGGCTGATCGATGCAGGTGAGCGCGTGCGCGGCATGCCGCTCGGCGAAGGAATCGTGTTTGGCCGAGGAGCAGCGCCGGCGCGGCCGATGGGGGCCGGGCCGATCACGTTCGTGAAACACATCGGCACCTTCCCGGCCCTGGTGTTCCACCGCGACGGCAGTGCGAGCGAAGCAGCGGGTTTCTACATCACGTCGGTGCGCGCGGCAGCCGGTACGATTCGCGCGACCGACGCGCGAGCGATCGAGCTCGAAGCGGCAACGGGACGGGCGTCCTGGTACCGCTACAACGGCTCCAAATGGCTGAGGGCGTTCTGACATGAGAGGACAAGGCGGCTTTACGCTGGTCGAGATGCTCATCGCGCTGGCGATCCTGCTGATCGTGATCGTCGGCATGGTGAGTACGACGGGCAAGACGACGCATGTCGCGGCGACGAGCGAGCGCGAGTCGGCGGCAACCGAGCTCGTGCACGACCGGATCGATCAGGTCCGCGTTGACCCCGACTACGGCGGTCTGGACACCACGTACGGCACCACCGAGCTGTCGTTCCCGACGCTGCCGGGATTCCAGCGCGTCACGACCGTGACGCGATTCACCTCGTCGAACAACGACTACAAGAAGGTGACCGTGAAGGTGACTGGCCCCGGGCTGCCGGCGGCCGGCATCAGCCGCACGATCACCGTGGCGGCTCCATGACACAGCGTCTGAAGTCCGAGCGCGGTTTGACGCTCATCGAAATGCTGGTCGCGCTGCTCGTGTTCTCGTTTGTCATGGCGGGTGCGCTCGCCTTCCTGCGCGCCCAGGGCCGCAGCTTCCAGCTCGCGAACCAGCGGGTCGGCATGTACCAGAACGG
Organism: uncultured Gemmatimonadales bacterium; assembly: GCA_963704805.1. GTDB lineage: Bacteria > Gemmatimonadota > Gemmatimonadetes > Gemmatimonadales > GWC2-71-9 > 20CM-2-65-7. The sequence goes on from CAVPHS010000001.1 coordinate 788,283, forward strand.
CCGCTACGCGTTTAACGAGATGGAGAAGGATCTGCGCACGGCGGGCGCCGCGGCGCCGGACATTCAGCCGCAAATCATCTACGCCGGCGTGAACGTCGTGGCGTTCAATGCCAACTACTGGACGGACGTGCAAAACGATCCGTTCGCGGTCTACTACAACCCCGATGCGCCCGCCGGCAGCGTGACCGCCATGGACAAAGCCGATCGGATGGTGATTCCGCTGACGACGTTCTTCTACCCCGACACGAACTACCGCACGGGCGTGGTCAACAGTCCGTCGGAGACGATCATCTTTTTCTTCGAGCCCGACACGAGCACGGCGCGTGCCGATGACTATGTGCTGCGGCGCAAGGTCAACACCCTCCCGCCCGACGTGGTCGCGCGGAACGTGCTCCAGACACCCGGCGTGCCGTTCCTGCAGTACTTCCGCCATGTCTCGGTCGCCGGCGGCGGACTGCAACTGCAGCAAGTGCCCAATGCATCGCTGCCGTTCATGCACAGCATACCGATCCACTTGGCGCTGACTGATACCGGCCCGGCCTCGCGCATCGACAGCGTGCGGGCGGTCCTGGTCAGCTTGACCATCACGAATGGCCTGACCGGCACGGCGGAGCGGAAGCGCACGCTCGGGCGCCTCATTCGGCTGCCGAACGCCGGGTTGGCGAACAAGAAGACGTGTGGCGACCAGCCGCTCCTGGGCACGGGGCTCAATGCAGTCTACGTGGCAATGCCAACCGGCGAACCGTCGGTCCTGCTGACGTGGAGCAAGGCTACCGACGAGAGCGGCGGGGAAAAGGACGTCGAGCGATACGTCATTTGGCGGCGGCTCGCGGCGGATCCGGACTGGGGAGACCCCTATCTGAGTATTCCGGCCGGCCAGGCGACCTACAGCTGGACGGATGCCGCGGTGGCATCCGGGGACCGGTATTTCTACGGTCTCGCGGCGCAGGACTGCACGCCGACGCTTTCCAATCTGACGTCGAGCGTGCAGGTCATCATTCCTTGAACACAGGGGACGAGGGTACGGCTATGAACATGGGGACGTTGCATCGCAATGAGCGCGGCGTGGCGCTGGTCGTGGTACTGCTGGTCGTGCTGGCGGTCGCCGCCATCGCCGCCGGTGCGGCGTTGCTCAGCTCGAGTACGAGCTTGATCGACAAGTATCATACGCGGCTGAGTACCGTCGAGACCGTGGCGGATGCGGGACTCGAAGAGGTGCGGTCGGCCGTCAACGCGAACAAGTCGATCTACCCGGATACGGGATTTAGGACCATTGAAAGCGGCGTCGTGGTCTACGACGCCAGCGGTGCCGTCATCCCCGGCGTGAAGCGCTGGAGCTATCTCGGCCCGATCGGGTCGACGTCCGGCCAGTACGGGGTGTTCGGCAGCGTCGTCACGGTGGTGCAGGACGCGCAAGGCAACAAAGTCGTGCGGCGTGGTGAGGTCTTCCAGGAAAGTTTCGCCAAGTACGCGTACTTCACCGACGTCGAGGGCTCGATCCAGTTTGCGGCCGGCGACCAGCTGTTCGGGCCGGTGCACAGCAACGATAAGATCAACATCGGATCGGGCAGTCCGGGAGCCACCTTCTGGGGACCGCTGTCCACCGCGAAGAACATCGCCAACCGGACCAACGGCACCTATAAGCAGGGCTACACGGAAAACGGCCCGACCATTCCATTCCCGCAGACGGCCGACCTGGCGAAGCTGCAGACGCAGGCGGCGGCAGGGAGCATGTCGTTCGTCGGCAGCACCGCCGGCCTCGCAGGCCAGGCGACGACGCGCATCGAGTTCACCGCCCGCGACTTGAACGGCGACGGCGACTCGACTGACGACAACGAAGGCTTCATCAAAATCTATCAGGTCACCAATGCCGCGAACGTCTGGTGGGTCGTGGCGGACACGAACCAGTATGGCGCCGCGGCGCCCAACGGCGGCGTCCGCAACTCACCGAATTGCGGTCACATTTACACGACTGCCGGCCAGTCGAACCATGCGGCGGGCGGATTCGTTACGTTCGCTAACCACGCCGTGGCGTGGCCCGCCGGGAACGACTCCAAGACCAACGCCCCCACGACGACCGGCGCAGGGGTCGTGATGCGGCGCTGCTACCTCGGCGGTGCGGACAGCTTGTACGGTCCGTACGGCACTGCGCAGGCCAAGAAGTTCCCGCTGGACGGCATCGGCGACGATACGCGTGGGCGTTGGTTGCCCTGGCCCGGCGCGGTAAGTGCCCTGATCCCGGCCACCCCGGATCGCGCGTACCTGTGGCCGATCACCCGCTCCCTGAACCCCAACTTCAAGGGCGTGATCTACGTCGCGGGCAAGGTCGCCATCAGCGGCCGCGTGCGGGGGCAAGTCACGCTCGCGGCGACGGACAATATCATCATTGCCGACGATCTCACCTACATGACCAACCCCGGCTCGAGCGTGCAGTGCAACTCGAGCGCGCGCGACATGCTTGGCCTGTTCAGCGGCACCGACGTCGTGGTTGCCGACAACCTGATCAACGACCCGATTCCAGCGGTGCCCGTCGGGGTCAACGTCACGTGGGACGAGACCCAGGACGAGTTCATCCATGGCACCATCCTCGCGCTGAGCAACTTCACCGTGGAGCGCTACAACAGCGGGCCGACCAACTTCGAGAAATGCGGTACGACCAACTGGGGACGCGGCTGCCTGTTCCTGACCGGCGGCGTCATTCAGCTACAGCGCGGTGCGGTCGGCACGACCGGCGGAACGGGGAACATCAAGCGGTATTCTTACGACGCGTGCGCGGCCACCAACCCGCCGCCGTATTTCCCGACGACGGGTCACTTCGCGCGCGGGCATTATTACGAAGTGGAACCAACCGGATTCAACATCGCCACCTTCTGGACGCTGCTGCACTAACGTTCCGCAAGTAAGCGACACGCTCCCTGCGCGCGGCTGTTGCGCGCAGGGAGCGTTGTTTTGGCCGCGCTCGTTCGATGCGTCGCGCGTTCGTTGGGGCGTGATTTCCGGCTCGCTCCTCATACGTTGTCGCGATGCTCCGCCGCGAAAACTCGGGATTCACGCTTCTGGAACTGCTGATGGCCGTCACCCTTCTCACCGGAGGCCTTCTCGCGAGCGTCGCCAGTGCGGCGCTGGTCTCTCGTCTGATCGGCCAGGGCCGGCAGGCGGAGCGCGTCGCCGCGTTTGCGGCCAGACGCCTGGAACGGCTGCGCGTGACCGCGTGCGGCAGCGGACCTTCACAGGGCACGGAGGAGCTGCGCCTCGGTAATGGATGGCTCGCGACTAACGACTGGACGATGACGCGCGGTCCCGCCGCGACGGTCCGCATTCTGATCACTACGCGGTTCGCGACGCGCCCTGGAACAGCCCGGAGTGATTCGATCGAGTCGGCCGTCGTATGCTGAATCGCCGGGCGGTGACCCTCATGGAATTGCTCGTCGCACTCACGGTACTCGGCATCGTGAGCTCGATCGTCGGAGGGATCGTCGTCCGCGCGCTGCGGGCCTCCACCAAACAGGCGCGGCTCATCGATCAGCAGCAGCAACGGCGTGTGCTGACCACCGTACTCCCCGCGGAGCTGCGCGCGCTCGATGCGGCCGATGGGGATATCGCGGCGATGTCCGCCGGCGAGATCGACATGCGCGCCATGCGCTGGCTTGGCTTTACGTGCGCGCGCCCGCGATTCGATGCGAGTTTGCCCGACCGGGTCGAGATCACGTTGACGCGACGTCGCTTCTTCGGACTGCGCGACATCGACCCAGGCACCGATTCGATCCTGCTGTATCGTGGCCCCGGTTCAAGCCACGCGAGTGCAGATCCCTGGATCCGGGGAAAGAGCATCGCGGTGGTACCGACGACGTGCTCGGACGGAGGCCCAGGGGTCCGCGTCACGATCGCTGCCATGCCCGCCGACGGACCTAACCTCGCCGCGGTCACCGGAGCTGTGCCCGTTCGCGGCTTCGAGCGGGTTCGCTATCGGCTCTACCGGCCCGCGAGTGACAGCGGCTGGTATGTCGGGCTGCAGACCCCCGGAGGCACGCTGCAGCCGCTCGCCGGTCCGTTCCCACTTGGGTCCGGTTTTGCGCTCAGCTACGCGGACGCCGCGGGGAATCCCACGCTGGACACCAGGCGAGTGGCACGCATCGACGTCTTCGTCCGCACCGAGACCGAGAGTCTCGCGACGTCCGTGGCGCTCCGGAACAACCGACGGCCGTGAGGGCGCGGTCCGCACTGGGGGGGGGCGAGCGCGGCATCGCGCTCGCGCTTACCCTGTTCGCCCTGGTCGTCGTCGGAATCCTGGTCGGGGCGGCATTCGTGGTCGGACTGCAGGAGCAGCGGATCGGGCAATCGATGTACGGCCGCGAGCAGGCGTTCGGCGCCGCGGAGACCGCGATCGCGGCCAAACTGCGCGCCTGGCCCCGGCGGGAGGGCGGCGGGGACCCCTCAGCCATAGACGGGGTGCACCGCGTGGACGCCGACCTGTTTCTGATCGATGCGACCGGCATGGCAGGCGGTAGCCAGCGTGCGCGCGTCGGGTTGCTCGTGGAATTGGTAAGGCCCGCGCTCGACATCCGCACCGCCGTCCGTACCGCCGACCAGTCTGGACCGGGGTCAGCCACGGCCTCCGGCGGCGACAGCATTCCGCCAGGGTGGCAAGACTGCCCCCCGCCCCCGCCCCCGCCCCCGCCTCCCGCCGGTCGGGGGGACAGCACGACCGGCAGCGGATCGGAGGTCGGTTCGGACCTCGCAGCCGACAGCCTGGAGGCCGACGTGACGCTGCCCTCGGGCACCTACCACCCCGGGCCCGCGATCGTGGGCGGGAGGTGCGACACCGCCCAGCCCACCAATTGGGGGGACGGGCTCGAGCCTGGCCGACCGTGCCACGCTTATCGGCCGACCGTCCGAATTGCGGGCCCGGCCACGATCACCGGCGGCCAGGGCCAAGGGATTTTGCTGGTAGCGGGCGATTTATCGGTTTCGGGCGGCTTCCAATTCTCCGGAATCGTGATGGTCCAGGGTACCCTGACTGCGGAAGCGACCGATTCTGGGGCCGTTGGATTCTGGGGTGGCGTCGTGGCGCGCCGCGTTCATGGGCCGCAGACGTTCGTGTACTCCAAGTGCGCCATTGATAACGCGTTAGCTGCTGCGGCCCGGCCGAAGCCGCTGCCTTCCCGAGCGTGGGGGGAGCTCTATAGCTGGCCCTAAGTCTAGGCTGGTAAATTACTTGTTCGGTTCCCCCTCAAGTTGGTTCGAGGCTTGACAGGATAAGGGGCGAACCATACTGTAGTTTGCCCTCGCCCCCTTCTCTCTTGCAGAAACGGGACCATGGCTCTTTTTGGGTTATTCGGTGGCAAGAAGACGTCGGTGGGTCTCGATATCGGCTCCGGTATCGTCAAACTCGTCGTGGTAGACCACGGCGGGAGCGAACCGGAACTGACTAAAGTCGCCACGACCGAAGTTGCGGCCGACGCCATCGTCGAAGGCGAGGTAATGGACCCTGGCCTCGTTTCGGAGGCTATTCGGGGGTTGTTCGAGGCTGCCGGCGTGAAGCGCAAATCCGTGGTCACGGCGGTGGGCGGGCGCGACGTCATCGTCAAGAAGATCCAGATGGATCGGATGAAAGAGGCGGATGCCCGCGAAGTCATCCGCTGGGAGGCCGAGCAGCACGTGCCGTTCGACATGGCCAACGTCGAGCTCGATTTCCAGATCCTCGATCCCGACGCCGAAGGCCTCCAGATGAACGTCCTGCTCGTTGCCGCCAAGCGCGAGCTGGTCGAGAGCCGCGTGGGTCTGCTCAGCGAAGCGGGTCTCGATCCCTCGATCATCGACGTCGACGCCTTCGCCATTCATAACGCGTTCGAGCTGAATCACCCCGACGCGATGCAAGGCGTCGTGGGTCTCGTCAACATCGGTCATGAAGTCACCAATGTGAACATCCTCGAGGACGGCGTGCCCGTGCTCACCCGGGACCTCTCGGTTGGCACGCGACGCTTCCGCGAGGATCTGCAGCGCGAAAAAGGTCTCGCCAGCGACGAAGCCGAGCGGGTCATTCAGGGTGCATCACAGCACGCTGATCTGGCCGGCTATGTCGGCGCGCGCGGTGAGGAAATTGCTGTCGGCGTGGAGCGCGCGGCGGCGTTCCTGGCGACGGCGTCCCGCAATGCCGGCGGGTTGTCGCGCGTCTACACCACTGGTGGCGGGGCTCGGATCCCGGGGCTGAACGATGTGCTGGGAGCCCGGCTCAAAGTGCCGATCGAGCTGGCCAATCCGGTACAGCGGCTGCGCGTAAAGGACGACGTGTTTGAGACGGTCCCGGTCGATGAAATCGCGCCGCTGTTGATGCTGGCGGTAGGTCTGGCGCTGAGGCGCGCCACATGATTGAAATAAACCTACTGCCAGGGAAGAAGAAGGCGCCAAAGGGAGCAGGCATGAGACTGAGCATGCCCGACTTCAAGGCGCTCTTCGCGCAGGTCAAGGATCCCTGGCTCATCGCGGCGGTGGTCGCATGGGTGATCGTCGGTGGCGGCGGCGCGCTGCTGTTCATCACCGAGCGCGCGCGGCTCGCGCGCGCCGAATCGCGGCTCGAGAACATCCGTGACGAAAAGCGCCGCTACGACATCGTGATCGCCCAGAAGCGCCAGCTCGAGAAGGTTCGCGATTCGCTGCTCTTTCAGATCAACGTCATCCGTCAGATTGACGCGGACCGCTACATCTGGCCACACATCCTCGACCAGACGACGAAGGCGCTGCCGCCCTACACATGGATCACGCGCGTGCAAGCCGCGAGTGCCGCGCCGCCGGCCCCGGGTCAACCGAACACGGGTCCCGTCGTCACCCAAACAGAACCGATGGGTGCCAATGTGCGCGTGTCCATCGATGGCCGGACGGTCGACATTCAGGCCTACACGACGTTTCTGCGTCAGCTCGCGGCGTCGCCCTGGTTTACGGACGTGACGCCGGCCAGCTCGCAGACGGTGATCGAATCGGACCGTCCGGTGACGGCGTTCAACGTCACGGTGCGCTACCGCGTGGCGGACTCCGTCTACATCCGCACAGTCCCCTTCGTGCAATCGCTGAGGTAAGTCGCCATGGCATTCGGGTTACCCACCGACCAACGCAGCCAGATCATGGCGCTGCTCGTCCTCGTCGCCCTGGCGGGCGGCTATTTCTTCTGGACGAAGGTGCACCAGCCGCAGAGCGCGCAGATCAGCAGCGCAAATCAGGAGTCGGACAGCCTCGAACGAATCGTGGCCGCCGCGAAAGCCGATCTGGCGAGCGGCACCACCGCCGACCTCCAGCGCCGCGTCGAGGGCTACCAGGGGTCGCTCGAGCTGATGCGTCGCCTGGTGCCGGACAAGAATGAGGTCCCGACCCTGATCGACGACATCTCGACCAAAGCCAAAGTGCGCGGTGTGACGGTCGGCAAGATTCAGCCGATGCCGCCCGAACCCGGTTCGCCCTTCGACACCTACCGTTACCGGCTCGAGGTGTACGGCCATTACGACCAGCTTGGCGAGTACCTCGCCGATATCGCCTCGCTCCCGCGCATCATCGTGCCCGGGGACCTTGCGCTCTCGCCCGCGTCGGGCCAGGCGCAGAAGCTGCTCGCGGATACGGCCGGTGCGCTGCTCCTGGCGGAATTCTCGATCCGCACCTTCGTCAAGTCCACCCTGCCGCGGCCGCCCGCGGGAGCTCCTCGTGCGCGTAGTTAATGTCGCGCTTGCGCTGACGGCACTGGCGGCGCCGGCCGCGGCCCAGGAACAGGGCCCCGACTCGGCGGCCGCGCAGACGACCTCGCTGGTCCGCGAAGTGTTCGCGTACGAAGGCGGCGGGCGCGATCCGTTCATGTCGCTGCTCAAGTCGGGCGACGTCCGCCCGCTGATTTCCGACTTGAAATTGACGACGATCGTGTATGACGGGCGGTTCGCCGCGCGCAGCGTCGCGGTGCTGCGCGACATCACGAACCGGCACATCTACCGCGTGAAAACGGGCGACATTGTGGGGCGATTGAAAGTCACGCAGATCCGGCCCCGTGAGGTCGTATTTACCGTGCAGGAATTCGGGTTCGAACGACAGGAAACCCTGTCGCTCACCAAGCAGGAGGAGACGCCATGACGGCCATTCTTCCCCTGGCGGCCCTGCTCGCGGCTGTCGCTCCCGGGGCCCTTGCCGGGACGACGGTCCGCGACGGGGAAGTGCGGGGTGTGAGCGTGTTGCCGGCTACCGGCAAGGTCGAAGTCTTGATCGATCTGCAGGGTGCCGCCGAGGTGCGGGACTTCACGCTCACCAGTCCGGCGCGCCTGGTCATCGATCTGATCGGCACGCGACTCACGGTGCCGGCGGCCATGTACGACGGTCTGAATCGCGGCGGCGTGAAAAACGTGCGCTATGCGCAATTCAAACCCGACGTCGTCCGCATCGTGATCGATCTCGATGCGCTCAAGGACTACCAGGTCGATCGCTCGGGCGGCCAGGTGCGCGTGCGCATCGGCAGCGAGCGGACGGGCTTTGCGGCGTGGTCGAGCAGCACGGTGGCTCCCGCCGCGCCCGTTGCCGTCGCGAGCCGGGATCCCGCGCCCCCCCCGCCCCCCCCGCCCCCCCCGGTGACCGGCGGCCCGGACCAAGCGGTGCGCGTGACGACACCCGCCGTCGGCCGGTCGCTGTCGATCGACGAGTACCTCGCCGTGCACCGCGCTGACGCGGCGCAGTCGCAGGCACCGCGGATCACGGTGCAGTGGGACAACGCGTCGATGGAGGACGTCATCGCCGGGTTCGCAGCGTTCAGCGGCCGGACGATCATCCTCGCCAAGGGCATCACCGGGAACGTCACCGCCGAAATCAAGAATCAGCCGTGGGACCTCGCGCTGAATGCCGTGCTCGAATCGCAGGGACTCGCGGTCCAAACCCTGCCCGGCGGCATCCTCAACGTCGTGAGCAAGGTCGAGCTGGCGCGCGCCGACTCCACCGTCCCGATCACGACGCGCCTGGTCCGGATCAACTACGCCAAGGCGACGTCGCTCGTCCCGGCCGTGGCGTCGATCGTCACCAAGCGCGGCCAGGTCGTCGCCGACTCGACCAGCAACGCCCTCGTGATCACCGAGGTCAGCTCGCGCATCGATGAGGTCGTGGAGTTCGTGAAGGGCCTCGACCTGCGTACGCCGCAGGTCTCGATCCAGGCCAAGATCATCTTCGTCGATCGCACCGACGTCGAGGAGCTGGGCGTCAAATACGACCTCGGGACGACGAACCAGTTCTTCAACAAGCTCGTGCAGCGGCCCGATCCGCGCAGCGCGCAGCCCGTGGATACCGACCTCGACGGCGTCCCGGACGCGCTGGTGCCGACGGAGAACTTCCCGGCCGACCAAACCGTCGTGGCACTGGGCGGCAACTCGCTCTCTGCGCTCGGCAACGCCAGCCAGCAGGTGATCAACCCGGCGCTCGAGCTCATCTTTTCCACGGCGATCGGGAACTTCGATCTCACCACGTTCGTGCAGGCGCTGCAGCGCGTCGAGCTGGCCGATATTCAGGCGGAGCCGACCATCACGACGCTGGATAACCGCGAAGCCGAGATTCTGGTCGGCGACCGCGTGCCGATCCGCGTGATCGACGTCAGTGCGACGTCGACGGCGGGCGCGGCGGGGGCAAACAACGTGCCGCGCGCCACGGTGTCGTTCGAGCAGACCGGTATCAACCTGCGGGTCACGCCGCACGTCACGGCCAATCGCCAGATCCTGATGGAAGTGCATGCCGAGCGCTCCAACGTCCGGCCGGCGTCGGTGGACATCGGATTCACCTTCCAGACCCAGCAGGCGGACAATCAGCTCCTGGTCAACGACGGCGAAACGGCCGTAATTGGCGGACTTACGGTGACTGAGGTCACGGTCACAAAGTCCGGAATCCCTTTCCTTGTAGATCTGCCGATCCTGGGCAAGCTGTTCGGCTTCACGCAGCAACAGGAAAACCGGCGTGATCTCCTGATTCTGATCACGCCTCACATCATCGACGATCTCGTCTCGCCCACCGGGCAATAACCCGGCGGGCGGGCGCAGGAGAGGGTGAACATGCGGCTGGTCACACGCGGCACCGCAGTCTGGGGGATCATCGCGCTTGCGCTCGCCGTCTGGTCGTGCGAGACGACGCGCCATCCGGGTGGGATCCAGACGGACGCCCAGCCACCGGCCATCCTTCTGGTCAATACGGTCGGCGATACGCAGGACATCGCCGGCGGCCTGCGCTTCGGCATCGACGCCGTCGATAACTTGGCGCTGAAGGTGGTCAGCCTGCGATTCAGCGGCGGTTTCATCGACACCATCAACACGAATTTCACCGGCCAGGTCAAGACGTATACGGTCAGCCCCACGATCACGTTCGGCCCGAACTCCGGCGTTGGCGGCAATATCCAGATCATCGGTCGCGCGGTCGACGGGGCCGGGAACTTCGCCGAAGACACGATCTCCATTTTCCTGTCCAACGTGCAGGCGCTGCGCGTGACGCTGGTCCTGCCGTCGCCGGGTGCACTGGCGTCGACGGGCAAAGGCCTCGCGGTCGACGTCATCGCGGTCCAGAATTCGGGCATCGCGAAGATCGGATTCCTCGTCTCACCGCCGGCCAGTGTCACCAATCCGACGACGCCACCGGCCGACTCGATGCTCTTCGGGTCGCCGTTCGCCGATTCGGTGGAGTACGTCGACACCCTCATCGTGGTGCCGTCGAGCGGCACGTTCACCGTCCAAGGCTTTGCGGAGGACTCGGCGGGCCGGCGCGGATTCAGCAATACCGTCACCGTCCTCATTCAATCGGTGGCCACGGACAACCAGGTCCCGGTGGTTGCGCACCGCATCGCCGCGCGGGTCGAAGTGGACGACACCGTGCACGTGCGCGCGCAGGACCCGAGCGCCATCTCGTGGATCGGCTTCCGCGTCGACACCGGCGGCGTGATGATGAAGTTCGACACCGTGAACGTCGCCGCCGGCAATCTGACCGACGTCACGCGCCACTTCTCGCTCGGGCTCCAGGGGTTGCAGCCGCTGCCGCACACGATCGTGGTGAAGGGGTATGCCTGCGACGCAGCCACCGCACGGAACTGTGACTTCACGAACAGCACCACGCTGATTCCCAGCGCGCCCATCAAGTTCGGCAACCTGCCCACCAGGGGAGCCGGGCCGCTTCCGGCGCCCGCGGCATTGATCGATACCGTGATCGTGGTTGCGGGCGTGACGCGAGCGCTACCGTTCGGCGGCCGGATCGCGGACGCGATCTTCAACGGCAACGACTCGAGTCTCTACCTCACGAACCCGCAGCTCGGTCGTGTCGAGGTCTTCCAGGTTGCGAACACGTCGTTCGTCGCCGCGGGGATTCAGACCGCCGGACCGCAGCCGTGGGGTATCGCGCTCTGGCCGCTCGATACGCTGGGCAACTACAAAGACACGATCATCGTGGCCAACTCGGGCGGCCTGGAGCTCTCGATCATCGACGTGCGCGCCGGCGTGCGTCGCCTCGCGTGGCGCCAGGACCTGCCCGATTACCTGATCGAAACGTATCGCGTGCTGACCTCGCCGCTGCGCGAGAACATCATCATCTACGATGTGTCCGACCGCCCGCAGTATGTCGCGTCCGTGTGCCGGGTCACGACAGGGACACCCAACTGCCACGCGGACTCGGTTTTTGCGATTTATTCGACGCTGCCGACCGCCAGCAGCAGCGCCCCGTTCGCCGGGCGCGCGACGCTCCGGATGGAGAAGCTGATCGACACGCCCAACCCGGCGTTGTTGTTCAGCCATCTCTTCTGGGAGCTGGCCGGAGACAGCACGCTGTCCAGCGACAGCCGGGACACGTTGCGCATCGAGATGCGGCGGGGCCGGCCGTACAACGTGCAGGAGCTGCAGCTGACCGCGTGCGCCGGGGTGACGATCGAGCTGGCGCGGTTCGGGCTGGGGGATTCCACCTACGTACGTAACTCGGGGAACTTCACGCACGGAATCATGGGTGAAGGCGGAAATATCACGACCCAGTTCGCGCGGGTGGTCGGCTACACCACCAAAGCGGCGCTGCTGCACGGTCCGAGCACGGCACGTTTTTGCGCAACGAACGCAGCCGTCGATCTCTTTGGTAACCCAATCGTCAGTGACAGCGGCGAAAACCACCGCGATCTCGGCGTCACGCCGGCGATTGACGTCAGCGACTTCATCAGCAATACCGGCGTCACCCTCCATTCCATCGCCACGAACTTCAACGGCGGGACGAACCTCGTCCGCGCCGACTCGATCTACTTCCTCGACGAGGGGATGAAGCTCAAAGGCACCGCCGAGGCGCCGCTCGGGGCGTTCGGCATGGACATGAACTACAACCATGCCTTCCTCGCTGGTGACCCCGGGACGCCGACGTTCCCGCCCGGCACCGGCAACCCCAACGACCGCATTGCGTTCTCGGCCCGGCCTGACGGCAACATCGACGTCTGGGATACATTCTTCTACGGCAAGGTTGGCGGAATCGTGGTCCGCGACCCCATCATTGGACCATTGCGCGTCGCCCGGAACAGGGCCAATACGCGGCAATGGCTGTTCGGGGTGACTGCGGCCGGGGTGGTGGTGGTCGAGCTGCCCGTGATCACGAACCCGTTCCCGTCCCAACCGCCTTGGGGGCCGCCGATTCGCTGATGCCGGGCGCCAGGTGGGCCCGGGTGTGAACACGCGAGCCCGACCCAACGTCGGGCTCGTCTGTTATGGGGCTCACCCCTGACCCCGTTAGGAGATTAGAACACGATGCCTTTTCGGTTCACAACGGCGGGCGAATCACATGGCCGCGGCCTCGTGGGGATCGTCGAGGGCATCCCCGCCGGCCTGCCGCTATCCGCCGCCGACGTGGACGCGGAGTTGAAGCGGCGCCAGGGCGGCTACGGCCGCGGCGCCCGCATGAAGATCGAGTCCGACCGCATCGAGTGGCTCTCCGGCGTGCGCGCGGGTGAGACCCTCGGCTCGCCCATCGCCATGCTGATCTGGAACCGCGACTGGGAGCACTGGCAGGACGTGATGGCCCCGGAGGCCGATGCCACTCCCGATCCGTTGGGGCGCCGCCGTCAGGTGACCAGGCCGCGGCCGGGCCACGCCGATCTCGCTGGGTCGCTGAAATACGATCGCCAGGACGCGCGCGACATCCTCGAGCGCGCGAGCGCGCGCGAGACAGTCGCGCGGGTGGCATGTGGGGCGGTGTGCAAAAAACTCCTACGCGAGTTCGACATCGACGTGGGTTCTCATGTTGCGGAGCTCGGCGGCGTCACCGCCAAGCACCAGTCCTCACTCCCCACTCCCTTAAACGAGCGCGCCGACCAGAGTCCCGTCCGTTGCCTGGACCCCGAAGCCGAGCAGGAGATGATCCGCCGCATCGACGCGGCGAAAGCAGCCGGTGACACGCTGGGCGGCATCGTTGAAGTCGTCGCCCTGGGCGTTCCGGTAGGCCTCGGCTCGCACGTTTCGTGGGACAGGAAGCTCGACGGCCGCCTGGCCCAGGCCCTCATGTCAATTCCGGCCGTGAAGGGCGTCGAGCTGGGGCTCGGTTTCGAGGCGGCGCGCCGCAAAGGCTCGGAAGTGCACGATGAGATCATGCCCGGTTTCACACGTGCCACGAACCGCGCCGGCGGCACCGAGGGCGGCATGACGACGGGCGAGCCGCTGGTCATGCATGTCGCGATGAAGCCGATCTCCACGCTCATGTCACCACTCAAGACCGTTGATTTGAAGACGGGCGGGCCCGCGCAGGCGCAATCGGAGCGGTCCGATGTGACCGCCGTTCCCGCGATGGGCGTCATCGCCGAAGCAATGTTGGCGATCGTGTTGACCGAGGCCCTGCTCGAGAAATTCGGCGGCGACGCGCTGAGCGAGCTGAAACGCAACGTCGATGGGTACCTCGCACAGGTGCGCGTGCGCACCCGAAAAGATTCTCCCGTTCCCCCTCTCCACGTCGTGGAGAGGGGGTCAGGGGGTGAGGCGTGAAGAAGCACCTCATCCTCATCGGCCTGCCGGGGGCGGGGAAGACGACCGTCGGACGTCTCGTGGCCGAGCGCCTGCAGACGACCTTCGTCGACATCGACTCCGTTCTGGTTCGCAAGGAAGGCAAGCCGATCACGATGATCTTCGCCGAGAAGGGCGAGCCGGCGTTTCGCGACATGGAGCGCAAGGAAGTGGAGGCCACGCTCACCCAGCCGCCGGCGGTGATCGCTCCCGGCGGCGGATGGGCCGCGCAGCCGGGGGCGCTCGAGAGCGCAAGGTCTCACGCGTACGTGATTTATCTGAAGGCGCGCGCCGAGCTTGCCGCCTCCCGCGCGGCCCCATCGGGAACCCGCCCCGTTTTATCGGGTGATGATCCTGCGGCGGAAATGCGCGAGCTGTTCAAAGCGCGCGAGCCGTACTATGCGAGGGCAGACGCGGCGGTGCAAACCGAGGCGAAAACGGCGGAGCAGGTAGCTGCCGAGGTCATCCGACTTGCGCAAACGAGTGCCGGTTGGTAAAGATGCGAACCCCTAGACGTCTACACGTCTAGACGTCTAGACGTCTAGCTCTTTTTGAATAGAGGTTGATGCGTGCCTGATAACGAAGAAGAAGTGAAACCCAAAAAGAAGAGAGCGCCCCGCAAGAAGAAGGATGCGGAGGCGATTCTCCCGACGGCGGATGACGAAGTGACCGACGCCGCTCCTGCAAAGGGCGGCGCACTCGTCATTGTGGAGTCCCCGACCAAGGCCAAAACCATCGGCAAATACCTGGGCCGCGGCTACACGGTCAAGGCGACTGTGGGGCACCTGCGCGATCTGCCCAAGCGGGAGCTGGGTGTCGACGTCGAGAATGGCTTCACGCCGAAGTACGTCACTATTAAGGAAAAGGCGAAGACCCTCGCCGAGATCAAGAAGGCCGCCAAGACCGCCGATCGCGTGCTCCTCGCGACCGACCCTGACCGCGAAGGGGAGGCGATCGCCTGGCATGTGGCGTCGCAGTTGAATGGCAACGGCAACGTGCGGCGAGTGCTGTTCCACGAGATCACGAAAGACGCGGTTGCCGAAGCCCTGGCCCACCCCCTCGATATCGACCAGCGCAAGGTGGACGCGCAGCAGGCGCGTCGTGTGCTCGACCGCCTGGTGGGCTACAAGGCCTCGCCGGTGCTCTGGAAAAGCATCAAAACCGGGCTTTCCGCGGGCCGCGTGCAGACGGTGGCCCTGCGCCTGATCATCGAGCGTGAGGAGGAGATCCGGAAGTTTGTGCCGCAGGAGTACTGGACCGTCGCGGCCGATCTCGAGAAAGACGGCCAGCCGTTCCAGGCACGTCTCCAAAAACTCGCCGGCCACAAGCCCGAGATCAAAACCGAGGCGGACGCCCGCGCGATCGTCGCTGAAGTCGAGAAGCTGCCGTTCGTCGTCACAGCGGTGGAGCGCGGGGAGCGGCGGCGCAAAGCGCCGGCGCCCTTCACCACCAGCACGATGCAGCAGGAAGCGGCAAAACAGCTGGGCTTTTCCGCGGGCCGCACCATGCGCGCCGCGCAAAAGCTCTACGAGGGCGTGGAGCTGGGCGACCAGGGCTCGGTGGGTCTCATCACCTACATGCGCACCGACTCGGTCCGCGTGTCGGACGCCGCGATCAAGCAGGCGCGCGAGTACATCAACGCGCAGTTCGACAAGCGGTATCTGCCCGACGAGCCCAACGTCCACAAGGGGGGCCGCGGCTCGAAGGTCCAGGACGCCCACGAAGCGATTCGCCCCACCGAAGTCGGCTACAAGCCTGAAGACCTGAAGAAGTATCTCGAGCGCGACCTGTTCAAGCTCTACCAGCTGATCTGGCGGCGCTTTCTCGCCTCGCAGATGACACCGGCGGTGTACGAGGCGACCAAAGTCGACTTCGACCTGGCCGGCGGGCGATTCCTGTTCCGCGCCACAGGCTCACGCCAGCTGTTCGACGGCTATCACGCCCTGTACCGCGAGGCTCACGAAGCCGAAGACGCCAAGACCTTGGACAGCCTCGCGGAAATCCCGCTGCTGAAGGAAGGGGATCGAGCCACGCTCAAGCAGGTCGTTCCCAGCCAGCATTTCACCGAGCCGCCGCCGCGCTACAGCGAGGCGAGCCTGGTGAAGGAGCTCGAGCGGCTGGGGATCGGACGGCCGTCGACGTACGCCGCGATCATCTCCACCCTGCGCGCGCGCTGGTACGCGACCGCCAAGGACCGCCGCTTCCAGCCCACGCCTCAGGGCGAAATCGTCTGGAAGGTGCTGAAGCGCTCCTTCCCCGAAGTGTTCGAGGTCGGCTTTACGGCGCTGATGGAGAACGAGCTGGACAAAGTCGAGGAGGGCGACCTCGCCTGGCAGCAGGTCCTCGGGGACTTCTGGAAGCCGTTCAACCTGGCGCTCTTAGCCGTGGACGTGAACAAGATCATCCACGAGGTGCATGATCTCTCGGGTCTCGATACGGAGAAGTGCCCCAAGTGCGGCAGCCCGCTCGAGGTGAAGAGCGGTCGCTTTGGGCCGTACATAGCATGCGTCCGCTACGCGACCAAGGAGTGCGACTACTCGCGTTCCATCAAGAAGGACAAGGTGCCCGATCGTCCGTCGGACGAGATCTGCAAGGAGTGCGGCGCGCCGATGGTGATCAAAACCGGCCGCTACGGCGAGTTCCTCGCCTGCACGCGCTACCCGAAGTGCAAGTACACGCAGCCCGTCCCCATGGGCATCAAGTGTCCCAAGTGCGGCGTGGGCGACCTCGCCGAGCGGCGTACCAGGAAGGGCCGGACGTTCTACGGTTGCCTGCGCTACCCCGATTGCGATTATTCCACCTGGAACAAGCCGGTGGTGGTGCCGTGCCCCAATTGCGGCTTCGTCGGGATGGAAGAGATCAAGTCGAAGACGACGGGAGAGACGACACGCAAGTGCCTGAAGTGCGGACACAGCATGATCGCGGAGGACGCCGCCCCGGAGCCGGAGGAGGTGGCGTCGTAGTACACGTGGTGGGTGGCGGGCTCGCGGGATGCGAGGCCGCCTGGGCGCTCGCCGAGCGCGGCCTGACCGTCACGCTGCACGAGATGCGCCCCGTCCGGATGACTCCGGCACATCAGACCGACAACCTCGCCGAGCTGGTCTGCAGCAACACCTTCAAATCCGTGGAGCCATCGCACGCGCACGGCCTGCTCAAGGCCGAGATGCGCATGCTCGGCAGCATCGTCCTGCAGGCCGCGGATCAGGCGCGTATTCCGGGCGGCAGCGCGCTCGCGGTCGATCGTGTCGCGTTCGCGAAAGGTCTCGAGGCGAAAGTATTGTCGCATCCGAACGTCACCCTGGTGCGCGAGGAGGTCACGGACCTCCCGTCGTCGCCGGGCATCATCGCCACCGGCCCGCTGACGTCGGACACGCTCGCCACGGCAATCGCCAGCCGCCTCGGCGTTCAATCGCTCGCCTTCTACGACGCCATCGCGCCCATCGTCTCGGCCGACTCGCTCGATTACGGTCGGCTGTTCAAGGCGTCGCGGTACGGCAAGGGTGGCGGCGACGACTACTGGAACGCGCCGTTCACTCGAGAGCAGTACGAAGCGTTCGTCGCCGCGCTGATCGCGGGCGAGCAATACGTGCCAGGACACGAGTTCGATAAGGCGCCCCCTCCCTACTTTGAGGGCTGCCTTCCGGTCGAAGAGATGGCGCAGCGGGGTATCGAGACTCTCCGGTTTGGACCTATGAAACCCATCGGGCTGCCAGGCGATTCATATGCCGTGGTTCAACTGAGGCAAGAAGATCGCGCGGGGCAGATGTGGAACCTCGTGGGCTTCCAGACTCGGCTGAAGACCGGCGCGCAGCAGAGAATCTTCCGGACGATTCCGGGACTCGAGCAGGCGGAGTTCCTGCGCTTCGGGAGCATCCATCGCAACAGCTATCTCAATGCACCCCAGGCGCTGACGCCGCATCTGTCGACGCAGGACGATCCGCAATTGCTGTTCGCGGGCCAGCTCACTGGTGTGGAGGGCTACACCGAGTCGGCGGCGACGGGGATCCTCGCGGGCATCAACCTCGCGCGCCTGCTCGCGGGTGACGAGCCACTCATCCCGCCTGCCACGACGATGCTCGGGGCCCTGTATCGCTATCTGCGCGCGACCGAGCCCGGCCGCTTTCAGCCGATGAACGCGAATTTCGGGCTGATCGAGCCGCTCGAGAACGCCCCCCGAGACAAGTTCAAGAAGAAGGCAGCGTTGGCCGAGCGAGCGCTGACGCACTTGAAGGAGTTTGCGGGGCAGGTTGGGGTCGAGGTCCCGGCATGAAAGAGATCGTCGAGTTCGTGACGTTCCTCGAGAAGGAGCGCAACGACTCCCCTCATACCGTCAAAGCCTACCAGCGCGACCTCGAGGGCTTCGCGGCCTTTTGCCAGAACTATTACGGCGGTCCGTGGACATGGGCCGGCGTCGATCGGCTCGCCGTCCGCGGGTTTCTCGCTGCCGAGCAGCGGCGCGGTCTCGCGAAACGCTCCGTCGCGCGCGCGCTTTCCGCGGTGCGGACGTTCTACCGCTTTCTGAACGCCACGCGCGGCCTCGAGGTGAATCCGGCGCGCGCGGCGCGCACGCCCAAGCTCGAGCGGACCCTACCGGCCTACCTCGATCGCGCCGAGATGAACCTGCTGTTTGCGGAGGCCGAAGCGCGGGCAGCCGCCGGCGGATTCCCCGAAGCGCGCGATCTCGCGATGCTGGAGATGTTCTACTCGAGCGGCATGCGGTTGTCGGAGCTGGCGGGTTTGAACGATCCCGACGTCGACCTGGTGTCCGATCAGGTGAAGCTGCGCGGTAAGGGGAAAAAGGAGCGCATCGTGCCGGTCGGCTCCCACGCGGTGGCGGCGCTGCGGCAGTACCTGCGGCAGCGCGATCGCCTGCTCGCGGGGATGGGCGGCGGAGGGGGGGGGGGCGGGCGGGGGGCCGGGACCCGGGCGGTGTTCGTGAATCAGCGGGGGAAGCGCATCACCTCGCGCGGCATTCAGCTCGTCATGAAACAGCTGTTCGCGACGCTCGCCCGGGGAACCCAGCTGCACGTGCATGCGTTGCGCCATTCGTTCGCTACACATCTGCTCGACGCCGGCGCCGATCTCCGTTCGGTGCAGGAATTACTCGGCCACGCGTCGCTGGGAACCACGCAGGTGTATACTCATACGTCGGTCGAGCGTCTCAAAAAGGTCTATCACCAGGCGCACCCAAGGGCTTAGGACACCAATGCTGCCGGTCATACATAGCACGACAATTCTCTGCGTTCGCCGCGACGGCAAAGTCGCCATCGGCGGCGATGGGCAGGTTACCGTCGGTGAGACAGTCATGAAGGCCAACGCCAACAAGGTGCGCACGCTGCGGGGCGGGAAGATTCTCGCGGGCTTCGCCGGCGCCGCCGCCGACGCGTTCACGCTGTTCGAGAAGTTCGAAGAGAAACTCGAACGCTACCCAACGAACCTGCCGCGCGCCGCCGTCGAGCTCGCCAAGGATTGGCGCTCCGATCGCGTGTTGCGCCGCCTCGAGGCGCTGCTCGTCGTGGCGGACCAGGAGCATGGCTACGTCCTCAGCGGCTCGGGCGAATTGATCGAGCCGGACGACGGCGTGCTCGCCATCGGCTCGGGTGGCCCGTACGCATTGGCGGCGGCGCGCGCGCTCCTCAAGGATACGAAGCTGAGCCCCGTAGAGATCGTGCGGAAATCGCTCGAAATTGCCGCGGACATCTGCGTCTACACCAACGCCAACATCACGGTACTCGAGTTATAGAGATGCCAAAAGCACCTGCGTCACCACCGGAACCGCCACCTTCGCCGGCCCCCCCCTCCTCCCCCGCCGCGGCACCCGAGGATACAGTCCCGTGGCTCGAGGAAATGCCGCCGCGGAAGATCGTCGCCGAGCTGGACCGCTACATCGTCGGTCAAGAGGCGGCCAAGAAGGCTGTCGCGATCGCAGTGCGCAATCGCTGGCGCCGCGCCCAGGCGCCCGAAGACATCCGCGACGAGATCATGCCGAACAACATCATCATGATCGGTCCGACGGGCGTGGGAAAAACCGAGATCGCGCGCCGGCTCGCGCGGCTCGCCGGTGCGCCGTTTCTGAAGGTTGAAGCATCGAAGTTCACCGAAGTCGGCTACGTCGGCCGCGATGTGGAGTCGATGGTGCGGGAGTTGGTCGATGTTTCGATCAACATGGTCCGCTCCGAACGTGAGGACGACGTCTACCCGACCGCGGAGCAACGGGCCGAAGAGCGTCTTCTGGATCTGTTGTTGCCGCCGCTTCCCTCGCCGCCCTCCGCCGCCGCTTCATCTGCCGCCCTGGGAAGCGCTGAGCCGGGAGCAGGGCAGCGTCCCCTCTTCGTCGTTTCCTCCAAGGGCGACGTCGAATCCAGGCTCCCTGAAGCCGAGACCGAAGCGAATGAGCGCCGCCGGCGCACGCGCGAGAAGCTGCGCCAGCAGCTCAAGGACGGCGTGCTAGAGGAGCGCGACGTCGAAATCGAGGTCCAGCAGCAGAGCTTCCCGATGCTCGAGATGATGCAGCCGCCGCAGGGGATGGAAGGTCCGGACATCAACTTCGGCGAGATGCTGCAGGAGCTGATCCCCAAGAAGAAGAAGCGCCGCACCGTGCACCTGCACGAAGCGCGGCGCATTCTCGTCGACGAAGAGCTGAAGAAGCTGGTCGACATGGACGACGTCGTGAACGAGGCGCTCGACCGCGTCGAGAATCACGGCGTGATCTTCATCGACGAGATCGACAAGATCACGGGCCAGCGCGGTCAGAGCACGGGTCCGGACGTGTCGCGCGAGGGGGTGCAGCGCGACCTGCTGCCGATCGTCGAAGGCTCGACGGTGCAGACCCGCTACGGCTACGTGCGCACCGATCACATCCTGTTCATCGCCGCCGGCGCGTTCCACACTGCCAAGCCCAGCGACCTGATCCCCGAGCTCCAGGGCCGCTTTCCGATCCGCGTCGAGCTGTCGTCGCTCAGCGAGGCCGACTTCGTGCGCATCATGACGGAGCCGGAGAACGCATTGACCAAGCAGTACGCGGCGCTGTGCCAGTCAGATGGCGCGACGCTCGAGTTCACGCCCGACGGCGTCAAGGAGATCGCGCGCATCGCGGCCAAGGTGAACGAGCGGATGGAGAACATTGGCGCCCGCCGCTTGCACACGGTCATGACCACCTTGCTCGAAGAGGTGATGTTCGAGCTGCCTGACTATCCCTCCAAGCACATCGTGTTCGACGGGCCGGCGGTGCGGGAGCGGCTGCTGCGGATCGTCGAGGACGAGGACCTCAGGAAGTACATTCTGTAGCGCGATTATGACGTTTGGTGCGCCCGGGGTTGCAGACCGGGCGCATTTCGTTTTGCGTTCCGGGAGGGACAAACCGGAGGAGCCGTGAGACTGCTGCTCAGCCTGTTGACCGCCGCCGCGATTCTCATCTCGATCGTCGCCTGCTCCGACTCGTTCAAGCCGAATACTGCGAACGTGGCCGGTACCTACCGGCTCCAGAGGCTGATCACGACCGACATCCTGGACACGAATGACTGGGTCGCTGCTGGCGCCACGCTGTCGCTCACGCTCAACACGAACGGGACCACCGCCGGTCACATCTTCGCTCCCGGTGCCGGCTCGGGTGGCAGCGATTTCGATGCGGACCTCGCGGGGACTTGGAATCTCACCGGCGACGTCGTGACGTTCTCGCAGACCGCCGACACATTCCTGCGGGACATGCCGTTCATCGCCGGTGAGAACCGGCTGAGTGGCGACCAAACCTTCAGCGGGACCAGGGTAACAGCTGTGCTCACCAAGTAATCCCTCAGCCTTGTCCTTCCCCCGGCCCCCGGGTAAAATCCGTCACACATTCCTGTCATTTTGACCTACGTCCCTCCTCTCCCGCAGGGAGAGGGGGCCAGGGGGTGAGGATTGGCGAAGCGCGACTTCCTCCAGATCACCGATTTCAGCCGCAAGGAGATCGAGCAGCTCTTCGACCTCGCCAAGCGGATGAAGAGCCGCGCTTACCGGGAGACCCCCCTCTCCGGCAAGACGCTGGCGATGATCTTCGCCAAGTCCTCCACCCGGACCCGCGTCTCCTTCGAGGTGGGCGCCTACCAGCTCGGCGGCAAGGCGCTCTTCTTATCCAGCAAGGACATCCAGATCGGGCGCGGCGAGCCGATCCCTGACACCGCCCGCGTGCTGTCGCGCTACGTGGACGGGATCATGATCCGCACCTACGAGCACGCCGAAGTCGAGGAACTGGCCCGCTTCGCGACGATTCCGGTGATCAACGGCCTGACCGACCTGACGCATCCCTGCCAGGTGCTCGCCGACATCTTCACGGTAAAGGAGCACTTGGGCGGCTGGGAAGGGAAGCGCATCGCCTGGGTCGGCGACGGCAACAACATGGCCAACGCCTGGCTTGAGGCGGCGGCCGTGCTCGGCTTCGAGCTGCGGCTCGCGTGCCCGGAGGGGTTCGAGCCGAACATCGCCAGGTACGAGGCGGCGAAGAAAACCGGCTGCGTCATGGTGACCGAGGTGCCCGAAGAGGCGGTCGAAGGCGCGCACGTGATCAACACCGACGTCTGGGCGTCGATGGGCCAGGAGGCCGAGGCCGAAGCCCGGCGCAACGCCTTCAAGGGCTACACGGTGGACGCCGACTTGATGAAGCTAGCGGACCCCAAGGCCATCTTCCTGCACTGCCTCCCTGCGCACCGCGGCGAAGAAGTCACGGCTGACGTGATCGATGGTCCTCAGTCCCGCGTGTGGGACGAAGCCGAGAACCGGCTCCACGTTCAAAAGGCGCTTCTGGCCACTCTCATGTCATGACTCCCCTAAGCCCGAGTCCCCAACCCGAGACCCTGAAGCGCACGCCGCTTCATGATGTGCACGTCGCCCTCGGCGCCAAGATGGTGCCGTTCGCCGGCTTCGAGATGCCGGTCACCTATCCGACCGGCATCAACAGCGAGCATCGCGCGGTGCGCGAGGACGTCGGCGTGTTCGACGTCTCGCACATGGGCGAGTTCGAGATCACGGGATCGGACCGGAATGCCTTCGTCCAACGGGTGACGTGCAACGACGTTGGCGCCCTCAAGCCCGGTCAGGCGCAATACTCCGGGATACTTACCAAGGAAGGGACCTTCGTTGACGACTGCTTGGTCTATCGTTTCGAAGACAAGCTGATGATGGTCGTGAACGCGTCGAACATCCAGAAGGATTGGGATCACATCCTGGCGCAGAAGGGCGGTGCAGACGTTCGCCTGCGCGACATCTCCGATGAGACCGCGCTGCTCGCGGTGCAGGGGCCGAAAGCCGAGGGGCTCATCGGGCAGCTCACGAGTCTCGGCGTCGCGATGATTCCGTACTACCACTTTACGCAGGGGAAGGTCGCGGGCGTGCAGTGCTTCGTCTCGCGTACCGGCTACACCGGCGAGGATGGCTTCGAGCTGTACTGCCGCTCCGGCGACGCCGAGAAACTGTGGCACGCGCTCGTCGGGGCGGGACGGGCGGAACCGATCGGCCTCGCGGCGCGCGACACGCTGCGGCTGGAAGCCGGGCTGCCGCTGTACGGCAACGACATCGACGATACGACCACACCGTACGAAGCGGGGTTGAGCTTCATCGTGAAGCTCGACAAAGGCGCGCCGTTTACGGGACTCGATGCTCTCAAGCGCCAGAAGCTCGATGGCGTCCCGCGGCGGCTCGTGGGCTTCAAGATCACGGAGCCGCGGGTGATCGCGCGCCATGGCTATCCCGTCTTTCTCGATGGCACGCAGGTGGACATCGTGCGCAGCGGTACGTTCACGCCCAGCGTGAATGCCGCAATCGGCACGACGTATCTGCCGGCCGGCCGCGCGAAGCCGGGGACGAAGATCGAAGTCGACGTCAGAGGTAAGAAAGTCACGGCGGAGACTGTGAAACTCCCGTTTGTGCCACATCGGATAAAGAAATAGGGCGGCAATGGCGGCAACGGGCGGCAATGGGGCGATGCGCATCGGAATCCTGACGATCTCCGATCTCAGCGCCGTGGGACAGCGCGCCGATACCTCGGGAGACGCGATCCTCGAGTGGGCAGCGGGGCGCGGCTACGAGGTCGTGGTTCGCAGCGTCGTTGCCGATGAGACCGACCGCATCGCCGGCAAGTTGGCGCGCTGGGCCGACTCGAATGAAATGGACGTCGTGCTCACCACCGGCGGCACCGGGCTCACGCAGCGCGACGTCACCCCCGAAGCCACGGCTGCCATTCTCGAGCGGGAAGCAGAGGGCATTGCAGAGGCCCTGCGGGCGGCGTCCGGCCCCGGTTTCCCGCGTGCCTGGCTTTCCCGCGGCCGCGCGGGCACGCGAGGGAAGACGCTGATCATTAATCTCCCCGGCTCGATTAACGGTGTGAAGGAAGGATTGGCTGTACTGGCCCAGTTCCTCGATCATGCCCTGGACTTACTGACCGGCACGAACACCACGCACGACGCACCACGCACCACGCACGTCCATGGCTGACCGCGTTCTCATCACCACCGACGATCTCGAGCACGCCGTCCGCGTCAACGCGAATCTCGAGCAGGCGGGCTTCGATACCGCCATGGTCTCCTCGCTCGACGACGTACGCCAGGCCGTGCGCGGCCGCCAGCCGCCACTCGATGCGATCATCCTCACCGGCGGACTGCACGAATCCACCGCGCAGCGACTCCTCGCGGCGGCGCGCGAGCACGCCGTCTCGACCCTGGGCCTGGTGGAGCCGACGGACGATGCCAAGCGCATCGGCCGCGAGCTGGGCCTGACGGCCTGGCTCGTGAAGCCCGTCGATCCGCTGGAAGTCGCCGCCACGGTGCGGCGGCTGATCGAGCGGCGCAGACTGCAGCAGCGCACCGGGATCCTGGGCGAGTCGCCCGCGATCCAGGAAGTCCTGGTCAAGATCGAGCAGATGGCGCCCGTGACTTCTACGGTGCTGATCGAGGGTGAATCGGGCACGGGCAAAGAGCTGGTCGCCCGCGCGATCCACGAGCTCTCGCCCCGGCGCGGCAAGGCGTTCATCGCCGTCAACTGCGCCGCGCTGCCGGAGACGCTGCTCGAGAGCGAGCTGTTCGGGCACGAGAAGGGCGCCTTCACGGGCGCGGCCGAGCGGCGGCTCGGGCGGTTCGAGCTGGCGAATGGCGGCACGATCCTGCTCGACGAAGTCGGCGAAATGCCGCCCGCCACGCAGGTCAAGCTGCTGCGCGTGCTGGAGGACAGGAGCTTCTTCCGGGTGGGCGGGACGCAGCCGATTCAGGTTGACGTCCGCGTCATCGCCGCGACGAATCAGTCGCTGAAGGAAGCAGTCGCGCTGGGGCGGTTCCGCGACGATCTCTTTTACCGGCTCAACGTCTTGTCGGTCTATCTGCCGCCGTTGCGCGAGCGGCGCAGCGACATTCCGCTGCTGGTGCGCACCTTCATCGCCGAGTTTGCAAAGCAGCACGATCGCAACTTCAAGGGGATCACGCCCGAGGCGACGCAGATCCTGGTCGAGGCCGACTGGCCCGGCAACGTGCGCCAGCTCAAGAATCTCATCGAGTCGATGGTGGTGCTCGCACCCGAAGGGGAGATACGCGCCAGCGACATCCCGCCCGACGTGCGCGAACGGAGCATGATCCTCCCGGTCCGGATCGCGGCGCCTACCCCGACGCGCGAGACCGCGGGGCAGGAGCTGGAATTCATCTTCCGGACGCTGGTGGAGCTGAAGTTGCAGGTCGAAGAGCTGCGGCACCGGATCGAGGAACGGCCGCTCCAGCGCGTGGAGGTCATCGAAGTCGGTCCGGGAAGCAGGGAAGGGGGACGGGGGACGGGGCAAATCGAAGCGTCCACGATCGATCCGCTGGAGCACACGCCCGAGCCGAATGGCGGGCAAGTCATCTACCAGCCGGGGATGACGATGTCGGACGTCGAGCGGGCGGCGATCGACGCGGCGTTGCGCGAGACGCGCGGCAATCGCCGCAAAGCCGCCGAGACCCTCGGCATCGGTGAGCGCACGCTCTATCGCAAACTCAAGGAATACGCGATAGATTAGCTCCGCCTGCCACCCAAAATCCAAGGGTCTCGTGGATTTCAAGATCGACCCCGAGCTGTGCGTCGCATGCCTGGCCTGCGTGCGAGTCTGCCCCTCGGATGCCGTCGCCGTCCAGGATCAGAAGGTCTGGATTGTAGAGGAGGCCTGCAACCGCGTAGGCCTCTGCTTCGCTGCTTGTCCCCACGAAGCCATCATCGCCGTCGGTGACGCTACCCGCGCGTTGGAGCTCGCGCTCGGCCGCAGGGCCGTGCTCATTCTGTCGGTCGAATCCGCCGCCTACTTCTATCCCGCGACGCCGGAGCAGGTCGTCAACGCCTGCTACGCGGCCGGCTTCGCGGTCGTGCACCGCGGTGTCCTGGGGGACGAGCTGGTGGCCAAGGAGTACCTGGACCTCTGGGCTGAAGAGGGGTGGGGCGAGCGGGGGACGGTCATCCGCAGCACCTGTCCCGTCATCGTCGAAACGATCCGCAACCAGTACCCCGAGCTGATTCCTTATCTCGCGCCGGTGGCGACGCCGATCGAAGCCGAGGCGCGCTATCTCAAGGCGTTGTACGGCGAGGACACGCCGATCGTCTACGCGGGGGTTTGCCTGACGGAGGGGGGCGACGACGTGGACGCCGCGATCACCCTCATCGAGCTCGAGACGATAATAAGGAAGCGCGGCATCAGGGTGCAGGACCAACCGCTCTATTTCAGCCGCATTCCCGAAGAACGGCGCCGGTATTGGAGCACCGCCGGTGGCATGCCGCTCGAGCTGCTCAAGGACGAGCCTCAGTCGAGCCGCCGGTTCCGCAAGGTCCGGGGTCTGGGCGCGCTCGAGACCATCGCCCGCGCGGTCGGGACGGACCGGATCGACCTCGGCTTCGTCGATATCCTGCCCTGCGAGGGCTGCCTGGACCACCCGCTGCTCGGCCCCAAGGAGGAGCTGTTCCGGCGCCGCGTCATCGTTGGCGCGACCGAGCCGCCGCGCGCGTCCGCGCCCGTGCTCAAAGAGGGACTGAAGATCCAGGTGGGGGCCGCGTTCGAGGTCGAAACGAACGGCACAGGGCCGACGGTCGAGGCGGTGGAGGAGATCCTCGAGCAGATCGGTCTCGCGCCGAACGGCCGGCCGTGGGATTCGGGCGCCTGCGGCTATGCGACGTGCCGCGACTTCGCGATCGCGGCGGCGCAGGGGCGCACCACCCTGAAGTCGTGCCCCCGCTATCTCGAGCGCCAGGCGCAGATCGCCCAGCAGCAGGCGGCGGTGGATGCGCTCACGGGGCTGGCGTCGTTCCGCGTGTTGCGCGACAGGCTGGCGAACGAAGTCGCGCGGTGCCACCGGAGCGGCGACCGCTTCGCGGTACTGTTTCTCGATCTCGACAACTTCAAGCAGGTGAACGACCGGTTCGGGCACGAGTCGGGGAACGCGCTGCTCAAGGCGACGGCCCGCGAGTGCAACAAGCACATCCGCTTGACCGACGTTGCGGGACGCTATGGCGGCGACGAATTTGTCATCGTCCTGGTGGGCACTGGCGAAGCAGGCGCGCAAGTTGCAGCGGAGAAGATCCGCGTCGCCGTCGAGGAGCTGGGGCTGGCGATGGACTATCCAAGCGGGCTCGTTTCAGCGAGCATTGGGGTGGCCGAGTACAGCCCGGAGCGCAAGGACGAGGACGTGCTGGTGGCGGCCGATCAGGCGCTGTATCGCGCCAAGGCCGCGGGCCGTAACCAGATCGCACTATCGGGGGAGGGGGGGGAGCCGTCGCCGTGACTTCCAATCCGCAAGAGCCGTTGCCGCTCGGTCCGCCCGGAGGCCCCGGCCAACCCGATCCCTGGGGCATGAAGCGGGTCGAGAATCTCATCACCACGCTGACCGGCATCCTGTCGGCGCGGGTGGTGGTGACGCCGCTGGGCGAGGTGAGCGAGGTCCACGTCCTCACGCGCTCCGATGTGCAGCCCAAGCAGGTGGTGCGCAACATCGAGTCGGCGCTGATGGCGCAGCTCGGCTTCAAGATCGACCATCGCAAGATCAGCGTGGCGCAGACGGCGGATGTCCGGCCGATCGAGGCGTTGCAGGAAGAAGCGATCAGCGAGCGCGTCAAGCAGCGCGTGGTCGTGTTCAAGAGCCTCGAGGTGCGGCCCGGGGAGCGCCCGCAACGCGTGATGATCCGTGTGAAGCTCGCGTTCGGCGACAAGGAGGCGCAGGCGGAGGAAGTGGGGACCGACACGCTGCGCAATCGCATCGAGGCGGCGGCGCGAGCGGCCACGACGTGTCTCGACAACCTGCTGCCCGACAACTCGCTGGCGCTCGAAGGCGCGACGTTGATCGATGCGTTCGATCGCAAGTTCGTGATGGTGGCCGTGCACGGCCTCGGGGGCCGCGAGACGCAGATGCTGACCGGAACCTGCGAAATTCGCGAGGCACCCGAGCGCAGCGCGGTATTGGCGGTGCTCGACGCCACGAATCGCTGGGTGGACGCCCGGCGCTAGGGGCTAAGTGCGTTCCTGGTAATGCCTTACCAGGCGTGACGCCCGTCACTTAAGGTATTGCCATTCCCACCCTAAGGGTTACCTCGTAGGGAGTACTCCCATCTAGCGGACTTTTCATTTTAGCAGTATTTCGGGTTTCGTGAGTACGGCCAAAACCAAACGGTATTGGGGGACGCAACGTGTGGCGCGTGTGCTCCAGGTAACGCCGGCGACTGTTGCGAGCTGGATCGATCAGGGGCATCTGAAAGGACATCGGACGCCCACCGGTCGGCGCCGCGTCGCGTCGGCGGATCTCGTGGAGTTTCTGAATGCACACGGGATGACGGTGCCGAGCGAGCTGGGGACGATGTCGCGTGAGCGCCAGGTGGTGGTGATGGTCGAGGACGATCCCGGTTATCTGAGGGCGCTGGTGCGGACGATCGAGCGCGAGGCGCCCGAAGTCGAGGTGATCGAGGCCGCGACGGGGATGGACGGATTGCTCGAGATCGGCCGGGTGGAGCCTGATCTGGTCGTGCTGGATTATGCGTTGCCCGATCTCAACGCGGTGCAGCTGGTGGAGCGTCTCATGGACACGTCGAAGCGTCTCACGGCACCGGTGATCATCGTCACTGGCGGATTGCCGGCGAGTGCCGAGAATGAACTGCGGCGCCTTGGGGTGCGGGCGATCGTCAACAAGGCTGATGGGATGGGGGTGGTCATCGAGGCGATGCGTCGTGCGTTGCAGGCTCGGAAGGTTGCGTAGGACTGTGAATCGTCAATTCGAAAACAGGGGGCCCCTGGTCACCGCTAGCTAGAGCGGAGCAGAGCGAACAGTAGACGAGCGGAGCGTCGGGTACGCCATAGAGAGGCGTACCACTCTTAAGGCGAGAAAACCACTCGCTGGACCTATTAAGGGGGTGACGCTCGATGTTGCAACTGCTCGCTTTTCTGTTCACAGCAGTCGCGAAGTTGTTTTTCGCAGATGCGCTTACATGGACGTGAACTAGTGGGAGCGCAGGGGCTTCCCCCCATCTCTTCAGAAGAAAAGCAAGGGAGATTTCAAAGCGCGTGAACAGAATCTCGTGGACCCGCGCTTACGTAGGCGCAACGGTCGCCGCCTCGGTTGTCGCGGTGACTGTTATGTTCTTTACGCTTGGTCGACCTTTCCAAGTCGGTGACCTCACCGCTGTTGCGGCATTCACGGTTCTAGCGTGTATCACAGGCGCTCTAGAGAGTGCCCCCAAAGCGGGAATTGGTGGCTCCGTGCTGTTCGTTGCCCACCTCGCAGCCGCGATTACTGTAGGTCCAGTCGGCGCCACAGTTGTGGCACTCCTTTCCAGTCTTGCCACACAAGTCTGGCTTAAACGAGAGCCCATAAAGCTGCTGTTCAACGTGGCTCAGCTAACGCTGAGCCTGTTGGTGGGAAGCACGCTTTACGTGCTAGCCGGTGGTCACCTCGGTGTCACCACATTTTCAAACCAAGACTTCGTGGCTTACGCCACGCTGGTCTTCGGTTACTTCGCTATCAATTCAGCGTCTGTCAGCGGTGCGGTTGCAATTAGCAGAGGGGAGCGGTTCACCGAGATCTGGCGGTCACAATTTCTCCGTGCCGCCGGCTATGACCTTGTAGCAGGCGGTTTGGGCTTGCTTATCGGTTGGATGTACACGCGTTTTGGTCCATTCAGCATCTTCGCCGTGACATTGCCTATTATGGCTTTACGTCAGGCTTATCGCGACAACGTCGATCTGAAGAAAGCAAACCAAGAGTTGGAGGCTAGCCATCGGGAACTCCTTGAATACACGGTTAAGCAGATCGAGGCGCGCGACCCGTATACATCGGGACATTCGCGTCGTGTAGCCGAATACGCTCGAGTGTTGGCCTTCGAAGCCGGGTTGTCGGAGTCGGATGTTAAAAATGTGACAACCGCGGCATTACTCCATGATGTCGGAAAGGTCTATCACGAATTCGGGGCTCTGCTCCAAAAAGAGGGAAGGCTCAGCCCTGAGGAAAAAGCACTGTTGCAATCTCATCCGGTCCGTAGCGCGGAATTGATCGCCACGATTTCGAATCTTAGAGGGACTGTCGAGCTCGCGGTCCGCCATCATCACGAAAACTTTGATGGCACAGGTTACCCCGATGGCTTGCGGGGTGAAAGCATACCCATCGGGTCGCGAATCATTATGATCGCGGACACTTTGGACGCCATGACGACGGATCGACCGTACCGGGCGGCTCTGAAGTTCGAGCGAGTTGTCGAGGAGTTCCGAACCTACGGAGGTCGCCAGTTCGACCCACGACTGGCCGAATTAGCCATACAATCTCACTCCATTCGTCGGCTCGTTAGTGGGATGGTGACCGAGAAAATGGACGCGATCTCGTCGCCTCTGATGCGATCCCGTCCCTGGATTCGCGTGCGAGCAAAGGCTTCAGGAAACCCTGTGAAGTAGGCAGCGCGCGTCGTCTTCGGCACCGAACGAAAGGGACTCGGGTCGCGCCGTCGTGTTGGTGCTTTGGGCTCCAGCCACTCAAGTCGTCGCTAGAAGTGGGGCCACCAGACGTTCATGGTGCTGATCACGCGGAAACGTCATGGTCAAGTAGGGATCATTTATGCGTCCTGCAAGAGCTCCCGTTCCTTGGAAACGGACAGGAATCCCTGAGCCACGAACAGAGCTCTTCTTCCAACAGCGCCTATGGTCTCGAAGAGGTTTAGGTCGGTTGCGGTATCATGGCAAATTCCTCCCTCTTCAAGCCGTTCCAGCCAAGCTCGAGCAGCCAGAATGTCTAGATAATGAAGGGGGCAGGAATCCCTCCACTTTTCCGAACACCACCGAATTATTTCATGCGCTTCATTTCGATGCCCCAATCGCACTTTCTTGTAGGCAATGAGCTTCCAGTACGATCCTGGCATCGGCACCGCATTCTCTCTGCCCCGGGCAACAACTTCTAACTGGGAAATGAGGTCAAGGGCCAACGTGTTGTTGTGCTGAATTAATGCAAAGCTTGCTGCCTCGACG
The DNA here is from genome assembly GCA_963704805.1 of uncultured Gemmatimonadales bacterium. Taxonomy (GTDB): domain Bacteria; phylum Gemmatimonadota; class Gemmatimonadetes; order Gemmatimonadales; family GWC2-71-9; genus 20CM-2-65-7. The sequence continues at coordinate 819,750 of CAVPHS010000001.1, forward strand.
AAGAAGGCACAATGCAACTTCCATCTCCGCTCTGGTCCCAGCCATTTTCTGGCGTTGTCCAAGCATCGCATCGCGTCATTGTGTCGGCCTACGAGAGTGTACGGGTCCATGAGGTTGGTATACGAGGTTAATAGCGTAGTGCTTCTGCTTGCTTCACCTAGTCGAATACTCATCTCACCGAACTTGATCGCATCATCATAGTTGCCACGACTCATTTCGACCGTACAAAGATTGGCGCCGATCTGGGAGATCCTTGAGTCATCGCCCACCTTCTTGGCAAAGTCCAATGCTTTTAGACAAGCTTCGCGCGCGTGATCAAGGTGTCCCAAGAAATAATTGGCAATTCCCATCCCCGAATGGATAAATGCTAGTTGGGCACTGTTTGGCTTGTGTAACGTTGGCTGAGCGATGCGCTGAAGGTGCGCGAGAGCTTGCCTGGGATCAGAGAGAGAGAATCGACAGAATGCTTTCGTCAAAACGCCCATTGGGATTGGGTCGACACCAGCACTTTCGCCAAGATCGTCCAGTCCCCTTTCCGCCAGCTCAATTAGTTCAGAGAGACCCTCCTCGCTGCCAGCTCGCGCACACTCGAAGAGTGCTTGGGTAATGAGACCAGGGTCGCCGCAGTCTTTGGCAGAGCTCAGTGCTATCCTCGCCACATCGGAATATCTGTTACCGTGGGCTCGGTTTAGCAGAAACTCGGCTGCCGCGCGCAACATTGCCACCTCAGCCTTCTCGTGATTGCTGAGGGCTTGGTCGAGCGCTAGTTCTTCAATTATGGGAATCGCCGGCTCAGCTCTTGATTGATCCAAAAGCGCCCTTGCGAGCAGTAGACGCGCACGCTTCAAATCTGCCGGCGGTTGCTCAAGTTCAATAATCGCTTTGAGAATCTCCTCCGCACCGTGGGGTGCGCCAACCGCTAGAACGGCTTCTGCTCCATCAATTGCGAAGGGGATCGCGCGGGTGGCATCACCGCCTCGTAATAAGTGCCAGGCGATTTCGAGGTTGATTGCCTTGTCATCTTGAAGGTGGCTAGTCGCAAGAAGATCGGCCACTCGCCGGTGCAAGTGCTGACGAGTCGCGCCGGCGACAGCGTAATACGCCTGCGCTCGGATCAATTCATTCCGAAACTCCAGGTCTCCACTAATCTCACGGAGGTATCCGTCATCACGTAGTCTTGAGAGGGCTGCTGCCGCTTGGCCAGAGGACAGTTCCAGGGCCGAGTAAAGGTTCACTTCCGATAGTCGCCGACCGAGAATCGCTGCCAGATCCAGTACCGCTCTAAGCTGTGGATTCAGGCGCCGAGTCTGACGCTCAAAGACAGTGCCAATTGCCCGTGGAATACCTATTGAGGGTACGGGCTGTGTGTCCAACGCTTCGAGGTCACGTAGTAGGGATCTCCCGCCGTGCTCCGACCATTCTCGAGTCAGCAATTCAATCGCCAGCGGATTGCCTCCACTGGCTTGAAGAATCCGTTCCATTGGTGGATCGGCCTGCGGATTAGGCGTCGCCAGCCGACATACAAGGCGTTGAGCAGCATCCTGCGACAACGGAGCCATCTCTAGAGCTTGCAGGGTCTTCAGTGACACGTCGGACGTCAGCGCCCACGGCGCATCTGATAAACGCAGTTCGCTGCTTCTTCCTGTGAGTATCACCAGCACACGGGCATCTCCGAGTTTCCTCGCAACCGAATGAAGAATCGCCGTGCTGGCATTGTCCGCCGCATGGATATCATCTACAACAACCATCACTGGACTCTCTGCAGCCGCGGCAGTCACCGTCTTCAGAAACGCATCTGCAATTCTCAGCGGCGTCAACTCCGGCGACCACTCCACCGGCTTCGGTACTCCAGGGAAAACTCGCAAGATCTCAGAGCTAATCCGCGTCAACTCACTCAACGCTTCTGGATCCGCACTCCCAATCGCACGCTGCGCCGCCAGCTGCTTTACCAGTTCTCCCAACACCGCAAACGGTAGCTCGCGCTCCGCATCGTACGCCTGCGCTCGCGCGACCACTGCACCGTCCATCTGACACGTCGACGCGAACGCATTGACCAGCGTCGTCTTTCCGACGCCTGGATCGCTCGTGACGACAACGATCCGCGGCGACTTGCGGCGCGCCTCGAGCCACGCATCGTACAACACGCTGAATTCGCGCTCGCGGCCGATCAGGGTCTCGGGCTCGAACCGGCGATCGATGCGCTCCGGCGGATCGCCGGCAACAGTCGGGCGCGACGACCGGCGGCCATCGCGCAGCAGATCCGCCATCCGAACCAGATCCGCACCCGGCTTCGCGCCCAGCTCTTCAGCGAGTCGCACTTCGTAGCGCGCGAAAGCCTTCAACGCGCCGCTGCGATCGCTGGCCCAGGCGCGCGCCTCCATCACGCCGCGGATGCCCTCCTCGGCGAGCGGATCGAGCTCCTGCAGCTTGGTGGCATGCCGCTCGACGGTCGCGAAGTCACCGATGCGACGGGCCGCGTCCATGAGGCGCACGAGGCAATCGCGCATCTGGGGAGTGAGCCGCGCCCGATGCTCGTCTTTCCACTCCTCGAACGGCCGCGCCGCTGGAATCTCGAAGCCATCGAGGAAGGGGCCGTCGATGGTCACATCACCGTTCTGCAAATGCAGTGCATCCACATCAATCCAGCCTGGCGCGAGACCGACTGTCCCACGCTGAATTACGACCGCGTCACGCGCGATCTTGGCCTTGATTACCGAAAGCCCCTGGGCAAGTGAGTGATTGGCGAACTTGGGCGGGACGTCGGGCCAAAGGAGGTCGGCAAGGTAGTCGCGGGTGAACTGCTTCCCCGAATCCAGCGCGAGTCGAATCAGCAGCGCAAAATGCTTGCGCGTACGAAACCGAACCTGATCACCGGAAACGGTGAAAAGGGCGGGACCACCGAGGCAATGCAGCACAAAATGGTGAGTCACGATCGGCGCGCGTTTTATTGATTCGCCCTAGAGATAAGGCCGGCGAATCAACAACGTGTCAACACCTTGAGTTGTATTGCTTTGGGGCCGTTTCGGAGGGCCTGTCTAAGTACCTATCAACAGGTCGTTTGGGCCCGCAACCTATGCAGGCGGCCACCTATCCAATGAACCAAACCCGACTGAGGCAATTGAATGAGGCTCGGCGCTCTGGCGCTCCTTCTTTCTATGACCTTCACCGCCCACAGCGGTGCCCAAACACCTCAGACGAGGTTCTGGGACGCTGCTATCTCCGGCGACACTGTCGCGCTGGCCACAGCGCTGAAAGACGGCGCCCGAATTGACTCACTCGATGTGCGAAGATCCCCCAACGGACGCCGGGCGCTGAATTGGGCGGCGATCAATAATCGCGTCGATGCCATCCGCTTCCTGCTGGCGCACGGCGCCGCAATCGAAGCCACGAACCTCACCGGCTTCACCGCACTGCATCACGCCGCCGAATTCGGGTCGCTCGATGCGGCGCGGGTGCTGCTCGCCGCGGGAGCGGACCCGAAACACACGAATCTGGAAGGCATGACACCGGCGGGACGCGCCAGGCAGGAAGGCTTCATCGAGCTCGCCGAGCTGCTCGAAGCCGCCGAGCACGGCACTCGGCCCAGGAACTAAACGCGCCGCCAGACGATCTCGACGCCGTCCTGAGTCTGCGAGCCGAGGATGCGGCGTAACACCGCGAGGAGCGACTGCGGCGCGCCGTCGGCCTCGAGCATGTCGATCGTATCGGCGTCGACGTAGTAGTCGCGATCGGTCTCCGATTCCTCCTCCAGCTCGTCCACCAGAAACCGCAGCTCGTCGTCATCGATGGTGCCGAGCGGCTCGTTCGTGATCTTGTCGCGAAGCTCGATCATGTCAGACTCTCGGAGTGGATCGCCGGCCGGCCAGCGCGGCGATCGAGAGGGTTACCAACGTGACTAGCCATGCGGCAATCGGAACGGCGACGAAGAACACCGCTCGCCCGAATCCGGTTGCGACGTCATAAGCGTACACCGCGAGCGAGCCGATGGATACAACCAGCATGAGATAGCACAGCGTCGTTCTGGTGGAGGGCGCCCAATTGCCCGAGAGTCGATCGGCCCACGCCAGCCCGATGAACGGCGCGAGCACCCAGCCCGTGAAGAGAATCAGCAGGAAGACGGAAGGACGGCCGTGCATGAACACCAATACGAGCGAACCGACGGCGCCCACAGCTAATGCGAACCGGGCCAGCTTGCGCAGCCGGCCCGATTGCTCAAGTGGTGCGGGATTCATGAAATAGAACTTGAAGCGGCGGTGCCTACCCGCACAATACGGCAACCTGCTGCCACTCGGCGCTGAAGGGGCTGAGCACGCGGCGGGACGGAAAATGGAGATCGAGCACCCCGTGGACCGTCAAATCATCGGCTACCCTGTCGATGTGGATGGTGCCGGCAGTTGCGATCTCAAACGAGTCCGGTCCGGATTGATACCAGGCCCCCGCCTCGTTCTCCACCCGGAAGGTATGGCCACCAATCTCCGTTACGCCGCGCAAGATGACGACCCGAACGTTCGGCAATGGCGGCTCGACCGTCGAGCCGATCGGCTCGCGCGCCAAAACGATCGCCGTCGCGGCACCGTCCGCCGGCCCGCACGTTAACATCGCCACCGCGTGCGATAACGGCTCCGATGAGTCGCTGATACTGCCACAGCCGAGACCGAACGCGAGCAGACACGACAGGGAGGCAATTGTCCAGCGCATCAGTTCATCCGTCCGGTGCGGCGGCAGATGGGGCAGGGACCCATCCGCGGCTCCTTGCCGTACGCGAGCTGGACCGGGCCAAGCGTCACCGCAGTATCCGTCAACGCCACGGTGAGCGTCATCCGACCGCCCACCACTCGGCCGCTGAAGCGCGCCGGATGCAGCTCGCCGCGGTCGACCGGATGCGCCGTGATGTTGTGCTGGCCGGGGACGTCGAAACGGCCCGCTGCGTCGGGAATGAGCCGCTGGTGGATGTCGCCGTAGGTACACCCGATGTGCACGTGGGCGCTCGTGTCGTCCGCGATCAAGGCGGCATTCTCGCCACCCCACATGCCGTCGAGCGTGCCCTTGGGCGGCCGCAAACCCGTCGGATCACACGGTCCGAGCACCGCGGCCGCCGCCGCGAACGCCACCGCTGCCTTGGTGAGCATAGTCATCTGAATGTACCCCACCGGCTTGGCCTACGTCACTTCTACCGCGCCGACCGCCTCGCGCAGCGCCCGAAACGCCGCCATCAGCTCCGGCAACTGATGATTGGCATTGAGTCCGCTCGGCTGCGGCAACAGCCAGAGCCGCGCCGGTCCGAGTCGTTCGGGCTGTGGGCCAATCACCGCTTTCCTGCGCCCGAACCCCTCCCGATACGCCCCAATGCCGACGACCGCCACCCACGCCGACTCATAGCGCCTCACCTTGCGCTCGAGCCGCTTCACCCCGGCGATGAACTCCTCGCGGCGCAGCTCGGCCGCGGTCGCGGTCGCGCGCGCCACGAGATTGGTGATGCCGTACCCCCACTCGAGCAGCTCGCGCTCTTCCCAGGGCTTCAGCACACGCGGCGAGAACCCGGCGGCATGGAGGACGCGCCAAAACCTGTTGCCGGGCCGCGCGAAATGATGGCCCGTCGCCCCGGAGTAGAGACCAGGATTGATACCACAGAAGAGAACGCGGAGCCCCGGCGCGATTACATCCGGGACGGTCCGACCTGCCGCCGCGAGCACCTCGGCGCGCGTCGGCCGCGTAGGCTTCATGATGGCCCCTCGTCTCCCCTCTCCCGAAGGGAGAGGGGGACAGGGGGTGAGGACCTATTTCCCTGGCGTCAGCACGATATTGCGATACTCGACCGGCCCATGATCGCCTTGCAGCATGATGGGCCCCGGCGCCCCTTCCTTACTATCGAGCGCCCCACCGGTCGGCCCCGGAATCTCGTCCTCGCTAATGATCTGCTTCCCGTTGAGCACGACCGTTACACGCCGGCCGACCAGCGTGATGTCGAGCGTCTCCCACTTGCCGGCGCCGTTGGACGCGTTCTGATTCGGGATCAGAAAGCCGTAGATTGCGCCGAGACCGCCTGTGGCTTCCCCATCCGCGTTGGTTACGACGGAGTCTTCGACCTGCACCTCGTGCCGTCCCCGCAGATACACGCCGCTGTTGCCCTTCGGCGGGTAGCGCACCTCGACGTGCAGCTTGAAGTCGGTGAAGACCGCGTCGGTCACCAGATTGGCGCCGCCCTTGGCGTTCGTCAGCACGCCGTTCACCATGCTCCACTCATTGGTGCCGCCCACAGTGTGCCAGCCCGTCAGATCCTTCCCATTGAGTAAATGCAGCCCAGGCGCCCACGCCGGATTTGGCCGGCGCAGCGCCGGCGCCCGCACGCCACTCCAGTTCATCCGCGTCCCGTCGGGCGCCGTCAGCCACCCGGAGAGCGTGTCACCCGCGAGCACGCCCTCCACCTGCAGATCATTGTCGCCGGCTTCCCACTGCGGCGGCAGTGAAAACCGCAGCGTGTCGCTCGCGAACGTGATCCGCGAAATCGGCCGCACGCACCCGAAGACGCCCACGAACCGCCCGACCAGGACACCCCTCCCCGAGGAATGGACCTCGAGCCACGAGGGCAGGGGCCGGCCGTCGCTGCCGCGGACGGTGAGGTCCCAGCTGCCGATGACTTTGGGTGGCGGCGCTTCCTGGGCGGCGAGCGTCGTGACGAACAGAACAGCGAGGAGAGGCGCGTAGCGAATCATTGGTAGTCCTGGAGTGGGCGTCTTACCAATCTATCCTCCACGAGCAATTTTGGTGCTCGATGAAGATCACGGGTGCCCACGCCATCATCTACAGCACCGACGCCGAGGCCGATCGCGCGTTGCTCAAGGACGTCTTCAAGTTCAAGCACGTCGATGTGGGCGGCGGGTGGCTGATCTTTGGCTTGCCGCCCGCCGAAGTTGCCGTGCATCCGTCAGAAGAAAACGACGTGCACGAGCTCTACCTGATGACCGACGATGTCGAGGGATTCGTAAAGGAAATGCACCAGCGCCACGTGCCGTGTGGCCCCGTGGAGGATCAGGGCTGGGGATTACTCACACAGGTGACGCTTCCCGGCGGCGGCAAGCTCGGCGTCTATCAGCCGAGACATGACCGCCCGCCGGCCTAGTGATGCCAGTGCGGCACGTCGCTCCATTTTTCAGCGACGAAGAAGTCGGAGGGCAAAGCGACGTTCCCACGCCAGTCGCTGTACCGCTCGCTTTGGATGACCTTGCCGTCCCGCATGATATCGACTCGCACCGCGAGCCAGCCGCCCGCCACCTGCCGGTAATCCTCGAGCAGGATGTCGGTGACGTCCGGTGCGGCGGGGTTCAGTGCCAGCAGCATGCGCACCACCACGAGCCGCTGCTGGTCGACCCAGAACTGCGGCGACGTCGTATCGCTGGGAGACTGACTCCCGACGATGTACGTGGGGCGGCCTTCCCAGGTCGCTGAGCGGATCTTGGTCAGATCGAACTTGTAGGACTGGATCTGCCGCAGCGTCGTGTCGATTGGCTGATCGTAGACGCCCTGGACGAACGGCAGGAACGGATTCCCGGTGGCGACCGTGCGGGTGACCTTGCCGCCGCGCACCACGTACAGCGAATCGGCCGTGTAGATCACGCCGTTGCCGTCCTTCGGATTGCCGAAGTCGATGCGCAGCCGGTCCGGCGACTTGAGCGCCTCGTACCATGTGGTCGTGTCGGTGACGCCCTGGGGGGCGTCCGGATGGTCTGCTGCACGAAGGTGACGGTTTTGAACCACTTGCCGAGGTAGGCCGCGCGCATCGTGTTGAGCAATGCGACCCCGTCCTGAGGTGGCGTGGACGCGGTCTGAGCCTTGTTTCCCGCGCAGCCCACGCTAAGCAGCAGAACAAGCACGTACCTCATTTGGGCTGCCACCGCGCCTCCTTAATCAGCTGCTCGACGATATCGGCGGCCGTTCGACCAGCCGCCTCGGCGGCAAAGTTGATCACGATGCGATGCGTCAGGACGCTGGGCGCCACCACGCGCAAATCGTCTTCGTCCGCCATCGGCCGGCCGTCGAGCGCCGCCCGCGCCTTGGCGCCGAGCACGAGGTACTGTGAGGCGCGGGGCCCGGCGCCCCAGGAGAGGTACTCTTTGATGAAGGGCGGCGCGTCGGCCTGGGGCGGGCGCGTCATCCGCACCAGCGTCACCGCCGCCTTGACCAATGCCTGCGACACCGGAATGCGCCGCACCAGATGCTGCATCGCCAGGACGTCCTCGGCGGTGAGGACACGGCGCGGCTCGGCGGCCGAATCCCCCGTGGTGGCCGCGACGATCTGTTCTTCTTCAGCCTGTGACGGATAGTTCACCCGCAGCTCGAACATGAAACGGTCGAGCTGCGCCTCGGGCAGCGGATAGGTCCCTTCCTGCTCGATCGGGTTCTGTGTGGCGAGCACGAAGAACGGTGAAGGGAGCGTGTGCGTTTGACCGCCCGCCGTCACTTGATGCTCCTGCATCGCCTGCAACAGTGCCGCCTGCGTCTTGGGAGGCGTGCGGTTGACCTCGTCCGCCAGCACGATGTTGGCGAACACCGGTCCGCGCACGAAGCGGAAGCCGCGCTTGCCGGTGGTGACATCCTCTTCGATGATCTCGGTCCCCGTGATGTCGGAGGGCATGAGGTCGGGCGTGAACTGGATGCGCGCGAAGCCGAGGTCGAGCGTCTCGGCGAGGGTCTGGATCATCAGTGTCTTGGCGAGGCCGGGCACGCCGACGAGGAGGGCATGGCCGCCCGAGAAGATCGCCGTCAGGACGCCGTCGAGGACATCGCGCTGCCCGATGATGCGCTGCCCCACCTGCGTGAGCAGATCCGTGCGCGCGGACGCGAGGCGCTCGAGGAGCTCGACGTCGCCTGAGGGAGCGGAGTGTGGGGAGCGGGGAGTGGATGTCATGAGGCGAAGGTAATCATACTCTACCCCTAATCGCCACATAGCGTTGCGGTGTTAGCACTTTGCTTGCGAAAAATTTCACAAGCTTCTAGGTTTCCCGGCGCAACAATGACTCCCGCACAAAAAGACGAAGGACCGGTGGCCAAAGGCTACGGCCAGGGCTACGCGTACTTCGGGATGGCGCTCAACTTCACGGTCGCCATCCTGCTGTTCGGTGCGGTGGGGTGGTTCGTCGACGGGTGGGTGCACACGCGGCCGCTGTTTGCCATCATCGGTGCGTTCGTGGGTGGGTTTGCGGGGTTCATGAGCATCTACTACCGCGTGAAGAAGGACACGGAGAAGCGGTGAAGGTCCTCGCCCTGCTCGCTCTGCTCGGAGTGGGGTTGGTCGTTGTGGCGACGTTGCTGGGTGGTAAATCGGCGGCAATTGGTGGCGGGGTCGCGGTTGTAGCGCAGCTCTCGGCGGTGGCGTTGCTGCGGCCGAAGATGCGGGCGGAGACCCCCGAGTTCATGGCCCGCTGGCTCGGCGGGATGGGCATTCGGCTGCTGGGCGTGGGTGTCGTGCTGATCTTCTCGCGGACGTTGCCGGCCTTGCTGGGCTACGTCGGGGTGCTGTTGCCGCTGTTGTTCCTCGAAACGAGGTTTCTCAGGTGATGCAATCGCCCGACATCGGCAAAGTCATCCTCGAGCACACGGCGGACAGCCATGTGATCGAGTTGCCGTTCGGGACCGAAATTCACCTGCCAGGTCCGTGGTACATCCCCGGCACGCACATCGATATCTCGCTCACGAAGCACGTCGTGTACATGCTGCTCGCCGCCGTACTCGTGTTCCTGACGATCTGGTTCGCCGGGCGACAGGTCCAGAAGCGGCAGCGTGAAGGGAAAGGTCCGCAGGGCTTCGGTGCTGCAGTCGAAGCGATCGTGCTGTTCGTCCGCGACGACGTGGCCATCGCCAACATCGGCCACGGCGGCGCGAAGTTCGTGCCCTACATTGAGACGCTTTTCTTCTTCATTCTGTACTGCAACCTGCTCGGCCTGCTGCCCTGGGGCGCGACGCCCACCGGCAACCTCGCCGTGACCGGCGCGCTCGCTCTGATGGCATTCCTGGTGATCGAGATCTCCGGCTTCCGCGCGCTCGGGCCCAAGGGGTATCTCAAGACGATCGTCATGGTGCCGGCAGGGATGACCGGTGTCGGGGCGGTGGTCATGGCGGTCATCATGACGCCCGTCGAATTGATCGGGAAAATCGTGAAGCCGTTCGCACTGTGCCTGCGGCTGTTCGCAAACATGACGGCCGGCCACTTCGTGATCTTGTCGCTGCTCGGCCTCATCTTCCTGTTCGCCAACTGGTTCATCGCGGGCGGCACGGTGCTGTTCGTGCTGTTCATGATGTGTCTCGAGCTGCTGGTCGCGTTCCTGCAAGCCTATATCTTTGCGCTGCTCACATCGGTATTCATCGGTCTGATGCAGCATGAGCACTAACCACGCACCACGTACCACGCACCATTTATAGGGGAAACCCAATGCACATGCTCCTCATGCTGCTCCAGGAACCGTCCGCTGCCGCGGCGCTGAACAACAACGCCCTGCTCGGTGCAGGCATCGGGATGGGTCTCGCGCTGATCGGCGCTGGGATCGGTATCGGCCGCATCGGCGGCCAGGCGGTCGAGGCGATCGCGCGCCAGCCCGAAGCGTCGGCGGACATCCGCGGCGCGATGATCCTGACAGCGGCGCTGATCGAAGGCGCAACGCTCGCGGCGCTGGTGTTCGCCCTGCTGTTCAAGCTGATCAAATGATCTTGTCACTTATTCAGCAGGAAGCGGAGCGCGTAGCCTCGCCGTTCGACATCAACGGCGGGGTGATCATCTGGACCGTCGTCATCTTCGTCATCCTGTTGGCCGTGCTGTGGCGGTTCGGCTATCCCTCGCTGCTCAAAATGGTCGAGGAGCGCGAGCGGCGGATCCAAAAGCTCCTCGACGAGGCCGAGAAGGCGAACGCCGAGGCGCAGCGGCTGCTGGAGGAGCACAAGAAGCAGATCGCCGCGGCGCGGAACGAAGCGCAGGACATCCTGGCGAAGGCGAAAACCGTGTCGCAGAAGGAGCGCGAGACGCTGCTCGCGAAGGCACGCGAAGAGTACGAGGCGTTGCTCGTACGCGCGCGCAAGGACATCGGCGAGGAGAAGGAGAAGGCGATTCAGGCGCTGCGCCGCGAGGCCGTGGAGCTCTCGATTGCCGCTGCGTCGCGCGTGATCGAGGCGAATCTCGACACCGAGGCCAACCGCCGCCTGGTCACGGAGTTCCTCGAGAGCCTGGCGAAGACGGAGCAGCGCCGGTGAAGAGCATCACCGTCGCGCGCAACTACGCCGAGGCGTTGTTTGCCGCGGGCGACAAGTTCGGCGAGGTGCTGGATGGCGTGGCCGGTGCGATTCAGGCGGACGAGCGTATCGCCACGGTGCTCGAATCGCCGCGCGTGTCCAAGACCGCCAAGAGCCAGATCCTCGAGCGCGCGCTCAAGGGCGAGGCGCCGCGCGAGTTCGTCAGATTCCTGCAAGCCGTCGTGCGGCGCGGCCGCCAGGGCCTCCTGCCGGAGATGGCGCAGGAGTATCAGGTCCTGTTAGATCAGAAGCTGAACCGCGTGCACGCCGGCGTCACGTTGTCGGACGAGCCCGATGCGCGCACGCAGAAGCAGGTGATCGATCGGCTGGCCAAAGCTCTGGGTCGGGAGGTTCGGGCCTACTTTCGGTCCGATCCACGGATCCTTGGCGGGGTAGTTGTACGGGTCGGTGACCGGATCTTCGATGGGTCGGTCCGCAGGCGCCTAACAGCACTACAGCGGAGAATGCTCTCGGGAGAGTGACCATGAAGACGCTTCTACTTGTAGCCGCCTTTGCCGCCTCTGCCGCCCCGGCCGCCCTTGATAAACCCCCTGTCATCAAAGAATGGCCTGTGCCCTGGGCGGACACCCGCCCGCGGGATCCGTATGTCGATCCCACCACCAACCGCATCTGGTTCTGCGGTCAGACGGGGGACTACCTCGCCTACTTCGTGCCGTCCACGGGCGAGTTCAAGCGCTACGAGCTCGACGCGCGCACGGGGCCGCACAACCTGATCGTCGACAAGAAGGGGTTCGTCTGGTACACGGGCAACCTGGCATCCCACATCGGCCGGCTCGACCCCAAAGACGGCAGCATCAAGAAGTATCCGATGCCGGATCCGATGGTGCGCGACCCGCATACGCAGGTGTTCGATAAGAACGGCGACATCTGGTTCACCGCGCAGGGTGGCAACGCGATTGGATTCCTGAAGGTCTCGACGGGTGTGGTGCGTCTCATCAAGGTCCCAACCGAGAATGCGCGGCCCTACGGGATCAAACTCGACTCCCAAGGTCATCCCTGGGTCGTGCTGTTCGGGACGAACAAGATCGCGACCGTCGATCCGGCGACCATGCAGCTCAAGGAGATCACCCTGCCGCGGGCTGAAGCTCGGCCGCGTCGCATGGCCATCACTTCCGACGACAAAGTCTGGTACGGCGACTACGCCGGCGGGATGCTGGGACGCTACGATCCGGCGACGGGGAAGGTGGACGAGTGGCAGCTCCCGGGCGGGCCCGAGTCACGGCCGTATGCCGTGGTCAGCGATGACAACGACCGGGTGTGGGTCGTGGAAACGTCCCGGCCCAACAAGTTCGTGTCGTTCGATTCGAAGACGCTGCAGTTTTCCGAGGAAACCGCGGTGCCGAGCGGCGGCGGCGTCGTGCGGCACATGGTCTACGATCCGGCCACGAAGTCGATTTGGTTTGGCAGCGACAACAACACGATCGGCCAAGCCGTTTTGCCGGAGCGCACGCCCCAGGCAGCGACGCCGTAACGGCCTAGCGCGGTTCGGCACCGAGGCGCGCTAAAGCAGTGCGCGCCTCCGTGACGATCGGCTGCAGCTCGGGATCGGCGTGCCGCCATGCATCGATGACGAACTGGTATGCCGCGGTCGCCTCGTCGCGGTTGCCGAGCCGCTCGTTCAGTCGTGCGGCCTCGATCCTGTAAAACACACGCTCGATTCCGATCAGGGGCGACAAGTCAGGCTCGACCAAAGCGAGCGCCTCGCGGTCGCGATGGCGGGCCGCGAGCAGTCGGGCTTTGAATAGCGGGGCGAGCAGGCACAGCGGGCAGAGCGAGTCCGGCAGCGCCTGGAAACGGCGCATCGCTTCAGCGGTGTCGCGCCGGGCCAACGCTTCCGACGCCCGCGCCCAGGCATTCAGGAATTGCCAGTAGCCACTGCCGAACAGCGGATGAGGCTGGCGAGCAACGGAATCGGCGGCACGCGCGGCGCGGCGCAACGCTTGTGTGTCTTCGCGGGCTGTCCACCACCAGAAGGCTGGTCCGGGAACGAGCGCAGTGCCCCAGGGTCTCCGGGCAAGCACTGCCGTGACCGTTTCGGCGGGGACTACACCGAGCATCCCGAGCGTTGCGACGAGCGGCGGGAATCGAGTCCCGTACGCGGCATACGACGCGCGCAGATGCCCCCGAAACGCCAGCTGCCCCGCAAACCGCTGCTGGTTGAAAAGCGTGTCACTCCACGCCGCGGGTCCCTTGCGCGGCCCTCGCGCGAGTGCGCCCGCGACTCGGACGGCGGTTTCGGCGCTATCCACGAATCGGGCAAACGTGGTGCGAGCGCTGCCGAGGACGTCGGAGGACGCCGTGTCGAGCAGGGCCTCCACCTCCGCGGATCGCGCCGAGACCGGATCCAGTAATTTCGCCACGAGTGGAATGCCGTTGCCTTCAACGTCAGTCGGGGTTCGCGACAAGTAGGCCGTCGCGTACCGTCGGGCGGCGGCGAGGTCCTGTAATGAGAGCGCGAGCTCCACGGGATGGATGTAGGACGGCGTGAAGGCCGAATCGAGCGCAATCGAACGGTCGAAGTCCTGCAAGATCTCCCGAGTCGGGATGCCGAGTGTGATGGCGAAGCCAAAGTGGTACCCCGCGTCACCGAGCGCGTACCAGACCTCCGGATCCTGGGGATACCGTCGCGTCGCCTCGTTCAGCGTTGCAAACAGGCGGCGTCCGTGCTGCGCGTAGCCGGGGTCGCCGAAGTAGCGGTACATCACCGCGCTGATCGAGTCCGCGGTGATGAGCAGGCTGTCGCGTGGCGATAGTCCGCGATTGAAAGCACCTGCCTGCAACGCGTACCAGTTCGCGAGCGAATCGGTGCCGATGATCTTCCATCCCAGCGCCAGGCCAATGCGCCGCAACGCGACGGCGAACCGGTTGTCGAGCTCGACCGCTCGGCCGTAGTAGGCAAGGGCCGAGTCCCATTCGGTGCGCCGAAAATGCTGCTCGCCCTGCAGGAACGCCTTCAGCGCGGGGAGTGAGGTCGAGCCGAGCGATGCTAATCGCACCGCGCCGATGGGCCGCGTCTTGCCCAGCTCGCGCAGCAACGCGACCGTCAACGAGTCGGTGAGCTGGTCCATGCTCGCGCTGAGGCCGCGGACCTCGAAATCCGCGAGCGCCCTACCGGTGGAGACATCCAGCAGCGTGGTGGTGAGTCGGACTGAATCCGCGCGGCCGCTGACGAGCTGTCCGAACAGGGCGAGACGTGCGCCGGTTCGCTGGCCCAGGCTCGTGGCCGAGGCAGGGTCAGCGCGGCCGCGCCAGCGCCGCACGACGAGTGTCGGCGACACCGTACGCAGCGGGCCCGCGCCGTCGAGGTTCCGCGACAGGATATCCACCAGCCCTTCCCGCCACACGGCCAGCTTCGGGTCGAACACCTCGAACGGGGCGACCGCCACCAAGTTCGCATCGAGTGCCACTCGACTGCCGGCGCGGCTCCGCACTACGGCCGCCGCCACAATGAGCGTCAACACGGAGGCTGCGGCGATTATGGCGCGCCGCCTGACCGGGCGTCCGTGTCTTGGCGCGACATCCGCTAGCGCATCGCGGAAGTCCGCGGCGCTCGGATAGCGCCGCTCCGGCTCTTTCGCGAGCGCCGTGTCGATCACCTTCCCGATCGCCTGCGGGATGTCGGGGCGGGCGGCGCCCAGCGGTTTGGGCGTCGTCATCAGGTGTGCGGCGATCAGCGCGCGCGCCGTCGCGCCCTCGAACGGCAGAACGCCCGCGAGCATTTCGTAACCGACCACCGCGAGCGCGTAGACGTCCGCCCGCGCATCCACGTTGCTCTCTCCCGCTGCCTGTTCGGGCGACATGTAGGCGGGCGTTCCGACGACTACGCCGGTCTCCGTCAGGCGTCCGCCGCCGGCCTCGGCGAGCGCGCGCGCGACGCCGAAGTCCGTCAGCACCGCATGGTCGCCTTCGAGCAGGATGTTTTCGGGCTTGATGTCCCGATGGATCACGCCCTGCGAATGCGCGTGGGCGAGCGCGTCCGCGATTTCCTCGAGGATACGGACGGCATGAGGCAGCGGAAGCTTGCCAGCGCGCGCGAGGCGGTGACGCAGTGACTCGCCCGGCACGTACGGCATGATGTAATAGAGGAGATCGTCCTTCGCGCCGGCGCTGAGGATAGGCAGGATGTTCGGATGCTGCAGTCGCGCGGCGACCTGGATTTCCTGCTCGAAGCGGGCGGCACTCACCTCGCTGGTGAACTGCGGCGGCAACAGCTTGACAACGACCTGACGATGAAGCGAGCGCTCAGTCGCGATGAACAGGCGGCTCATGCCCCCGCCGCCGAGCTCGCGTTCGACTCGGTACCCGTCTCCCAGCGCCGCCTGAACGCGAGCGAGAAGGTCGCTCATGGGACGCTAAGATAGGGTCCCATGTGACCCGCCGCGATAATGTGATTCAGCTACAGCCGATAGCGCAGTCCCAGTCCGACTCCATACCGCCACGTGAGCTGCCGCTCGAATTCGGGCGGCAGCTCGGTGGCATCAAACCATGATGGGGACAACATTCCTTCCAGTCGCACAGCGCCCGTAAACCGGCTGGAGACGGGCCACTCGTAAGCGGCCGCGCCAATCGCTCCAAAGCGCGTCCGATACTCGCCATCGAAGTCCCACAGGTGAAGGGCGGGCCCCAGCTCAACCCGTATCGCTCCGCTCGGCCCGATCCCTCCAACCCGGGTGCTGATCAGCACGGCTGTTTCCAGGAGCGTGCCAGTCGATTTATCCGTGATGGTAAGACTACCACCGGCTATCGCGAATCCTGGAGTGGCGTAGGACACGCGAAGCGCGGTTCCAATGCGACCCCAGTCCTTACTGAGCCGCAGTCCAAAGGCGAGCCCACCACCGGGTCGTCCTTCCGGTGTCACATGGCTGCCTGTCGTGTCATGGGAGGAGCCACGATACTGGTGAGTCGCGAGCTCCATCCCCATGTGCCATTGCGCCGAGGCGGGCGCCGCAATGCCGCAAAGGAGCAGGACGAGATTCGGAACGGAGTGGGACACGCGTTTTCCTTTCAGTACATCACGAGATTGATCCAGCCATTCGTAATCGTGTTTTCACCTTTTACGAACCAGTTGTAGCCTGGATAGAACGCGCCGACGATCTCATCCTTTACCGCGTCTCCGACTAGCTCATCATTGCTCTTGATCAGCGACGCCAACTTCTGCCAGATCTGATACGCGGCCTTCGCATAGCCGAAGTACTTCCTGACAATCGTGCTGGAGTCGTTCCCGGACGTAAGGCGGTTGTACGCGCTATCCACCTGGTAAATGATCTTCTGAAACCGCTCAGGATCGGTCTTGATCTGACACGCAGTATCGTCGTCTTCGACTACAAACACGCGAACGTTCTGGTTCGGATGCGCCGTGTTGTACTGATCGAACTGCTGCTTTGAAAACAACAGCACACTCCCCGACCAGTCGAGATTGTTCTGGTCGAAGGTGTATGGCCCGCCGGCGTGCTCGCCGGCGCATTGATACGAAATGAGCGAGTCCGTCTGCCCCCTCTGACCGAGGATCTGTACCTCAAATTCGGGCGACCCTTTCAACCAGCCTTCAAAGTCTTGCACGAAATGGCTTTTGGTCATGTATAAGCCGGCCGGCGGCGGGGGGGCGGCTGTACGTCGCCGGAGCCCCCACCGCAGTCGAGGCACTGCTGCCGCGCCGGTCGCACCGAGAAATCGGTCTCGAGCGGCACGAGCGCCAACACCGGCGTCGTGGGCGGAGTCTTCGGGTCCAGCACCTGGCGTCGGCCGTCAGTATCAAAGGCGATGGGCGGATCGTCGTCGGTAAGCGCTGTCGCGACCAGCAGATGCTCATCGCCCGTCCATGCCGCGCGATGCTCGGGTACCGGGAAATACGCCTCGAGCGCAATGGCCGACCCCGCCTGCTCGGTGAGCGCCTCCTTGCTCACGCGATTCTCCGTCGCCACCTCGCGCAACGCTCGACCCCCGTTTGCGGCGAGGAAAGTCTGAAACTGAAGCTTGTGCTCGGGATAGGGCGAGGCGTCCAGCTGCGCCCGGAGATAGGCTCGCAGCGCCGGGTTCTTGAGCGCCCTCGCCACCATTTTGGCGAGCGCCTCGGGTCGTTTGGCATTCGCCGTAATGGCGGGCAGCGAGGTCTCCGACGTCGGGGGCGGCGTCACAGCTCCATCGGCGCATGCGGCGATGAGAATCAGCGCCGCCACGCCGTGACTGCGGTTCAACATGAGTCCTCCTGGCTAGAGTGGAGGCTCATTGTGCCGGCCGCCTTTGCCGAACCACCGTCCTTTCCTTGCGACACGGCCCCGAAACACGCGAGATTCCCCCCCCGGTCCATGCTCGCGATTGATTCGACCTACTGGCAGCAGCGCGTTGCCTACGAGATCACCGCATCACTCGATGAGTCGAGCGGTGTGCTGAGCGGGCGGGCGCGGATCGTGTACGTGAATCATTCGCCCGACACGCTGCGCGATTTCTACGTGCACCAGTACCTGAACGCGTTCCGCCCCGGCTCACGCTGGGCCGCAGCCGACTCGGCCGAGGAGCGCGTTCGCTTTCAGCACATGAAGGATCCCGATTACGCGTTCGAGCGGATCAGCGCGGCGACGGTGATGGGAGTGTCGGGTAAGCCCGATTATCCCTACGCGTCCGATTCCACGATCGCGCATTGGACGCTGTCTCGTCCGCTCGCGCCGGGCGATTCGCTCGTTGCCGACATCGATTGGCAGGCTCGACCCTCGACCTTACCGCGCCGCCAGGGACGGCGGGGCCGGCGCTTCGACTTTGCGCAGTGGTATCCGAAAGTGGTCGTCTACGACAAGTACGGCTGGGAGGATCACCCGCTGTATCCGGGAGGAGAGTTCTACGGTGAGTTCGCGAGCTACGACGTGACGCTCGATGTCGCCGCGGATCAGGTGATCGGCGCGACGGGCGTGCCGATTGAAGGGGACCCCGGATGGGAACGGGCCAATGCAAGGCCCGGTGCGCCGATCGACTATCAGCGCAGCTACTACGCCGCACGCCGCACGCCGCGCGTGTGCACTGCAGCTCAAGGCCGCAAGTGCGTCAGATTCTACGCCGACTCCGTCCACCATTTCGCCATCTCGCTCAATCCCGACTATCGCTACGAAGAGGGCCGCTACAAGGACGTCGTCGTGCGCGTCCTGTACCAGCCGGGCGATACGGCCACCTGGGGCAAAGGCAAGGCTGTGCAGAACACGGAAGTTGCCCTGATGTGGCTCGATTCGCTGTACGGTAAGTTCGCGTGGCCGCAGATCACCAACGTGCATCGCATCGAGGGCGGCGGCACCGAATTCCCGATGATGATCATGGACGGTAGCGCGGGCCTCGGCCTGATCATCCACGAACTGGGCCACAACTACACGATGGGGATTCTCGCCAACAACGAATGGCGCGAAGGCTGGCTGGACGAAGGATTCACGACCTTCCAAACCGATTGGTTCTTCGACCTGCATGGTGGCGGCTCCGACTTCCCGGGCCTCGAATCCGACCTCGTGACCTGGGACATGGACCGGTGGAGTGAGCCGGTCTCCATGATCAGCGAGCGTTATCGCGACTTCAACACCTACAACACGATGATCTACGAGAAGGGCGCGCTGTTTTTCCGGCAGCTGCGCTACGTGGTGGGTGACGAGGTGATGCGTCAGATCCTGCGGACGTACTACGAGCGCTGGCGCCTGAGGCACGTGGACGAAGCGGCGTTCCGCTCGGTCGCCGAGGAGGTTTCGCACCAGGACCTCAAATGGTTGTTCGGGCAGTGGCTGCACGGAACGCCGCTCATCGACTATCGGCTCGACAAGGTCCAAAGACGCCATCTCGCTGACGGCAGATGGCTGACGGCAGTCAGCATCAGCCGTAAAGGAGACGGCTGGATGCCGGTCGAGATCGCCGACGATTCAGTGATCTACGCGCGGACAACGAGCCAAGCGGAGCACGAGCGCGTTGAGTTCATCACTTCCCACAAGCCTGGCCGTCTGACGCTCGATCCGCGGGCACTGGCGCACGATTGGAACGCGCTGAACAATCGCGAGCCTAGGGCCTTCTCCGGCCGCGGCCGACGCAGCGTGATGTTCGATAATCCCACAAAGAACTCGATGCGGCGCGACCGGATCATGACCGGCTTGCTGCCGGTGGGGTGGTACAACGATTACGGCGGCGTGACCGTGGCGCTCCGCTCGCGCGAGAACTACCTCGGTCGATTCGAGAAGAATCTCGGGCTGCTGTCGTTCGGGCTCGATCCCGAAGCGACGCACCCCTTCGGCATTTACGGGCGATTCGGCAATTCCGTTCACAACCCGATCCCCCGAACCGACGCGAGCCTCGCGGGCTGGTACGTCGAAGGACGCGCTGGCCTCGCGATCCACGCCGACCGCTCGCTACGCGAGCATCAAAGCTTCGGCCCCGACCCACACGCCGGCTTCGATGCCATCTGGATGGCCGTGAGCGATGTCGGCTACGTAGACCGGGCCCTCTGGGACAACGCGGGCACCGTCGAGTTTGGACCGTGGGCCTCGGTGACGAAGCACTCGGGCGAGACTGTGTGGCGCGGCAAGGTGGATGTGCGTGGCGGGCTCGTCTACCGGAACCCTGGGCCGGGCGTCGTGTCGGCGGATCGCTATGACCTGGAGGCATTTGGCCGCGCGACCGCCGAGGTCAGCGTCCGCACTCCTTTCATTCTTAAGAGCACCGCAGGCGTACGACTGTTCGGCGGGGGCTATCTTGCCGCCAATGACCCACCGCTGCAGCGTCGCATCATGATCTCGGGCGCCGATCCGTACGAGACCTTCACGAATCCGTTGCTGCGCAGCCGGGGTGCACTGTTCGTGCGCCCCGATTTCCACTATCACGCGCCCGGCAACGCGAATCTCCGCGGCTTCAGTCCGGAGCTCGGCGGTCGCTGGGCGGTCGCGGCGAACGTCGAGGCCACCAAGCCGCTCGGTCTTCCCGAGCACGCGGCGCTGGAGTTGTTTTTCGATGGCGGTGTGGTCGATCCGCAGGCCGTGCCGTCATCGCCGGCGGGGAAATCGTACACGACGCTCTATGATGGCGGCGTGGGGCTCGTGACTCGGCATCGCATCAACGAGCTGGCGTGGACCATGCGCTTCGAGATGCCACTGCTCGTGAACCGTTGGGACTATGCCGCCGCTGGGACGACGGAGCGGTTCGCGTTCCGGTGGCAGGTCAGTCTGGAGCCGTCGTTTTGAACGACCGCCGGACATTCTTCCAGGAAACGTTTGGGAAGCTGCTCCACCAGATCGGCGACCGGGTCGAGCAGCGCGTCGCGCCGAAGCGATGGTTTCGGCCGCCCGGCGCGGCGCCGGAAGTCGCGTTCGTGGCGGCGTGCACGCGCTGCGGCGATTGTATCGATGTGTGCCCGGTGCATGCGATCCTGAAAATGCCCGCCAATGGAGGCGGATTGGCTACGGGGACGCCCTATATCGATCCATCCGTCCGCTCATGCATGGTATGCCCCGACATGCCCTGCGCGGCCGCCTGCGAGACGGGGGCGCTCACGAAAATGCCCTGGGAGTCGGTGCACATGGGCGTCCTGGAGCTCGACCCACAGCGCTGCATCACCTTTCAAGGCGCCGCGTGCGGAGTATGCGCGCGCGCCTGCCCGATCGGTGAGCGCGCGCTGGCGCTCGATGACCGCGGCCGCCCGGTGCTCAAGCCGGAAGGGTGCGTCGGTTGCGGGGTATGCGTGACCGCATGCGTAACCTTGCCGTCATCCCTCAAACTGAGCCTCGCGTGAGCGACATTCCCTATCGCGTCGACAAGCCCTGGGGCCACGAGATCATCTGGGCCAAAGCGGACCGCTACGTTGGCAAAATCCTGCACATCGAACCGGGGCACGTGCTGTCGCTCCAGTATCACAACAAGAAGGATGAATCGATTTACGTGCTGTCGGGCGAGATCATCTTGCGGACCCAGCAGGGTGACACGTTGAGCGAGCGCCGCGTGCGCGCCGGCGAGGCATTTCATATTCCACCCAAACAGATCCATCAGTTCGAGGCCGTCATCGTCACCGATTTGCTCGAGGCATCCACCCCGGAGCTCGATGACGTCGTGCGGCTCAAGGATCGCTACGGACGAGTCCCTCCCAAATGAAAGTCATCATGCCGATGGCCGGCAAAGGCACCCGGCTCCTGCCGCTGACCAAGCGCGTCCCCAAGCCGCTCGTGCACGTCGCGGGCCGCCCCGTGATGGACTACGTGATGGACGCGTTGCGTCAGGCGGGTCAGCTCGACGAGTTGATCATCATCACCGGTCACCTGAAAGAGAAAGTTGAGAAGTACATCCGCGACAACTACGACATTCCGGCGCGGTTCATCGAGCAGAAGGTGCTCGACGGCACGGCCGGTGCTGTCAACCTCGCGCGCCCCTACGTCGATGGCCCAGTCATCGTCATCTTCGTCGACACGTTGTTCGATGCCGATCTATCGATCGTGAAAAAGAGCAAGGACGACGGCATCATCTGGACAAAGGAGGTCGAGGATTACCAGCGGTTCGGCGTCGTCGTGACGGATAAGCACGGTCACATGACCAGAATCGTGGAGAAACCGAGCACGCCGATTTCACGGCGCGCCAACATCGGGCTGCAGTATGTGAAAGACTGGAAGACCCTGTTCGAAGGGATCGAGCACGTTCTGAAGAGCCCGCCCGGCAAGGGAGGGGAGTTCTACCTGACTGATGCCTTCCAGTACATGGTTGACAAGGGAAAGAAGCTGCTCGTCAGTGAGGTCGGCGGCTGGTACGATTGCGGGAAGGTAGACACGTTGCTGGAGACCAATGAGCATCTGCTGAGACACGGACGCGGGAAGCGCCCCAAGCACGTTCCCGACGGTGTGAAGATCACCGATCCCGTCTACATCGAGGACGGCGTCGCCCTGCAAGACGTGGAGATCGGGCCCAACGTCGCGATCGAGGCCGGCAGCACCGTCATCGGGAGCGAGATCAAGCACAGCATTCTGGGGAAGGGCGTGCGAGTGGACCGCTCGCTGGTACATGGCTCGCTCGTTGGCGACAATCAGGTGATCAAGGAACAAGAGCTCGTGAACGCGGTGATGGACGCGGGAGAGGTGGCCGCGGCCCGTTGAACGAGTTCCTCGAGCTGTTCGATTACAACGCCTGGGCGAACCGCAGGATCTTCGACGCCGTCGCCCAGCTGTCCGAGAACGAGTATTTCCGTGATCTGAAGAGCAGCTATGGCGGAGTGCACGGCACGCTCTGCCACATCGTCTGGGCCGAGCAGCTCTGGCTGCACCGCTGGAAGGGGAAGCCGCACCCCGCCGTTCCCCAGGGAACGGATCTGCAGTCGCTGGCCGACGCGCGGGCGCGGTGGGAGGGAGTGGAGGCAGAGCGGAGGTCCTTCGTTGACACGCTGAGCGATCGGCAGCTCGACGACACAAAGCTCGTAAAGCCTTCCAGCGGTGGAGAATACGTCCACACGTTCCGCCAGATGTTTCGCCACTTCGTCAATCACTCATCCTACCACCGCGGCCAGATCGTGACCTTCATGCGCCAATTGGGTCACACGCCACCGAGCACCGACCTCATCCTCTATTACCGCCAGACCTGAGTTCGCGTTGGAACGGGCGTGGAACCCCCTTCACTAACTGACCGTTCAGTTAGTAACTTTTCGCCCTCATGCGAACCATTACTCGACGTTCCAAACCTCGCTGGCGCCGCCGTAAGGAGGCGCGTCCCGAAGAGATCATCTCGGCCGCCCTCGAAGTCTTCGCTGACAGCGGTTTTGCGGCCACCAAGCTCGAGGACGTTGCGCGCAAAGCCGGCGTCACCAAGGGCACGATCTACCTCTACTTCGAGAATAAGGAAGCACTGTTCAAGGCGCTGATCCGTCAAACCATCGTTCCGGTGATCGCGCAAGGTGAGGCGATCGCGCAGTCGTTCACCGGCAGCGCGCGCGATCTGTTCGAGCGCCTGGTGCGCGAGTACTGGCGCCTCGTTGGTGAAACGACCCTCGCCGGGATTCCCAAACTGATGATGGCGGAAGCGAACAATTTTCCAGAGCTGGCCCGTTTCTACTATGAAGAAGTAGTCACTCGCGGTCATCGTCTCATGGCCGGCGTGCTGGAGCGCGGTATCAAGGCGGGTGAGTTCCGGCCCGTGAATGTGGCGGTCGCGACGAAGCTCGCGATGTCTCCGTTGATGCACGCCGTCGTCGCGCGCCGTGCGTTCGCCCACTGCATGCCAGAAGGCTTCGACGTCGGCAAATACCTCGACACTCACATCGACCTCTATCTCCATGGAATCTCGGCTCCAGACCGTACTGATTCTCGCGCTCGTTAGCGCGGGTTCGTTGAGCGCGCAGGCGCCCGCCCAGTCACCTGCGCGGCTGAGCCTGTCCTTTGCCGACGCCATTCGTCAGGCGACGGGGACATTACAGGACGCGCCCGCTCCGCCATCCGTTGTTCTCGCGGGTTTCCGCACCGATGAAGCGCGCGGACGTGTGACGCAGGCGCGATCCGGACTGCTGCCGAGCATCTCGCTGGGCGGCTCGTGGTCGAATCGCACCATCAACCCCAAGGCGCTGGGCTTCTCGTTCCCCGGGGTACCGAACCTCATCGGCCCGTTCGATGTCTTCGACGCCCGGGTGCAACTGCAGCAGACGCTGTTCGACTTCTCGAATTTGAAGCGCGTCAGCGCGGCCAAGAGCCAGGTCACCGCGTCTGCAGCCGAGGGCTCGGCGACCGTGGAGGTGACTGCCCAGACCGTTGCCCTCGCGTATGCGCGCGCGACGCGGGCGCAGGCCGTGGTAGCCGCGCGCCAGGCTGATTCATCGCTCGCAGCTGAGCTCGTCACCCTGGCAGTCGCGCAAGAGCAGGCCGGCGTGAGCGCGTCGATCGACGTGACCCGCGCCCGGGTTCAGCTATCGGAATCCGCGGGCCGCTTGATCCTCGCCCAGAGCCAGCTCGAGCGTGCCAGGATCGATCTCGCGCGCGCGCTGGGACTCGATGCCGCAACGCCGATCGAGCTCACCGACACGCTGAGCGTGGAGCTGGGCGCCGCCGCTGTGCCGGCAAATCGTGATTCCGCGGTGACGCAAGCGATCGCCGCGAGACCCGATCTGGCCGCCGAACTGGCTCGGGGCGACGCCGCTCGCACTGCCGCATCGGCGATCTCGGCGGAACGCCTGCCGCGCATCGGGATCGCGGCGGACTATGGACTCAGCGGAAACAATGGACCGGATGCGGTGAGCACGCGCGGGTTGAGCCTGCAGGTGACGCTGCCCGTGCTGGATGGCTGGCGTCGCGAAGGCCGGCTCGCGGAGCAACGCGCGGTGGCGCAAGAGTCCGACGTACGGGCGAGGGATCTGCGGCAGCAGGTTGCCGCCGACATCGATGGCGCATTGCTCGATCTGCGGTCGGCCAGCGCGCAACAAATGATCTCGGACGAGCGGCTGCGGCTCGCCGCCGAAGAGGTGTCGCAGGCGCGGCAACGGTTCGAGGCCGGCGTGGCCGGGAACATCGAAGTGGTCAACGCTCAAGAGTCGCTCGTCCGCGCGCGTGAAGCGGACATCGATGCGCGTTTCGCCGCGTTAGTGGCGCGCATTTCGCTGGCTCGCTCTGTGGGCGCTGCCCACACACTGCATTAATCGAGGAAGGCACATGGCAACCACGATGGAACCGAAGGCCGAAGCAGTGGAGTCCAGGACCGAGGCGCGCCCCCGCTCGTCCGTGCCGAAACCAACTCCCCCCCCCAAACGTTCCCGGAGGCTCGTCTTTTCGATCATGAGCGTCATACTGCTGGGCCTGCTGCTGATCGGTATCCGGAGGTGGTGGTTCGGTCGCTCGCACGTCTCGACCGATAACGCCCAGGTCGACGGCCACATCGTGCCGATTCTGCCGAAGGTGGGCGGTTTCGTCGCCGAGGTCCGTGTCGAGGAGAATCGCGAGGTCAAGGCGGGCGACACGCTCGTGGTGCTCGACGACCGGGATTTCCGCTCGCGTCTGGCCCAGACCGAGGCCGACCTCGCGGCGCTGCTCGCGACCGTGAGCTCGCGCACGCGGGTGGGACAGGCGGAAGCGGCCGTGGCGCAGGCGCAGGCGAACGCGCTCAAGGCGACTGCCGATCTCACGCGCATCGAGCCGCTCGCCATTCAAAACGTCATCAGCCAGCAGCAGCTCGACGCCGCGCGCGCCGCGGCCGCGGCCGCTCAGGCACAGCTCGCGTCGGCCCAGGCGATGCTGGTCGGAGCGGACGCGCGCGTTGCGGCCTCCCGCGCGGCCCGCGATCAGGCGGCGTTGATGCTCTCCTATACCCGCGTCATCGCGCCGGCCACCGGTGTTGTCTCCAAGAAGGCGGTCGAGCTCGGGCAGCTCGTGCAGGCGGGGCAGCCGCTCATGACCGTTGTGCCGCTCGAAGACGTCTGGGTCACGGCGAACCTCAAGGAAACCGAGACCGCCGACGTGACCCCCGGTGACTCGGCGGATATCACGGTGGACGCCTACAAGGGACAGCATTTCCGCGGTCACGTGGAGAGTCTCTCTCCGGCGACCGGCGCGAAATTCTCGCTGCTGCCGCCCGACAACGCGACGGGCAACTTCACCAAGGTCGTGCAGCGCATTCCCGTCCGCATCCGCCTCGATGGGGCCATGGATCCCGCCCGTCCGCTGCGTCCGGGGATGAGTGTGGTGGCCACCATCAAGACGAAATAAGATGACCGCCATCGCGCTGCCGTTCGCAGCGCCGGACAGGTACCGGTTCAAGTACCTCATCGCGATCACGGTATCGCTCGCGTCGGTACTGGAGCTGCTCGACACGAGCATCGTGAACGTCGCGATCCCCCACATGATGGGGAATCTCGGCGCGACGCTCGATCAGATCGCCTGGGTCTCGACCGGCTACATCGTCGCGAACGTGATCATCCTGCCCATCACCGGCTGGCTCTCGGCGTATTTCGGGCGGCGGCGCTACTTCGCCGGATCGATCGCGCTGTTCACGGTCGCGTCGTTCATGTGCGGCAACGCGGGCTCACTCGGCGCGCTGATCTTCTGGCGCATCATCCAGGGGCTCGGCGGTGGCGCGCTGCTGTCGACGTCGCAGGCGATTTTGTACGAAGAGTTCCCGCGCGAGGAGTACGGAACGGCGATGGCGATCTTCGGCGTCGGCGTGATGGTCGGCCCGACGCTGGGACCGACGGTCGGCGGCTGGATCACGGATGTCTATGGCTGGCCGTGGATCTTCTACATCAACATCCCCTTTGGCATGCTCGCGCTCGCGCTGACGCTGTCGTTCATCAACGACTCGCGGCACCAGGTGCGAGTCGACCGCGTCGATTTCGTGGGACTCGGCCTCCTCGCGGCGGGTATTGGTTCATTGCAGATCATGCTCGAGCGCGGCGAGCGGCTTGACTGGCTCGCGTCCGGCGAGGTGCGCCTGCTCGCCCTAACGAGCGCCGCTGCGCTGTTCGCGTTCGTCTGGCACGAGCTCCGCACGGAGCACCCGGTCGTGGACCTGCGCATCCTGAAAAGCCGCCAGCTGGCGGTCGGCGTGTTGTTCGGTCTGGTGCTGGGGGTGTGTCTGTACGCGACCGTCTTCGTGTTGCCGGTATATCTACAGAACATTCGCCACTTCACGGCCAACCAGACGGGTCTCGTCATTCTCCCCGGGGCGCTCGCCAGCGCGTTCACCATGGCGTTCATGGGTAGGCTCCAGGGAAAGTTCGACGCGCGATTGTCGATCGCCGCCGGCATCGGGATCTTTGCGCTATCGATGTGGAAGCACGCGCACTTCACGACCGAAAGCGGCATGTCTGATTTCTTTTGGCCGCTCATTTTCCGCGGCGTCGGCCTCGGCCTGATCTTCGTGCCGCTCACGAACCTGGCGCTTGCGGACCTGCCGATGTCGAAAATTCCCAACGGGACGGGTCTCTTCAACCTCATGCGCCAGCTCGGCGGCAGCGTCGGTATCGCGATGTCGGCCACGCTACTGCAGCGCTTCACCGCCATTCATCGGGCCGATCTCGCCGCGAATGTGACGCCGTATGCCGAGGCGACGCGCGAGCGACTCGCGACCATGACCCAGGCGCTGGTCGCCAAGGGAGATCTCCCCGCGATCGCTCAAACCAAGGCGATCGGGTTCCTCAACGGGATCGTGACGCGAGAGGCGATGATGCTGTCGTTCGAGCAGCTGTTTCTGCTCTTCGGAATGGCATTCGTGCTGTCGTTACCGCTGTTGTTGCTGATGCGTCGGAATAAGGGAATGCTGGGCGGAGGCGCGGCGGCGCATTAACAGGCTTCGGCCATCGCCGCGGTGACGAGGAGGGCGCGCACGATGCCGAGCGCGCCTTTCTCGTTTTCGTACCATTCGGTGGGGAGGTGGGCGTCGCCGGCGCGGCCACCGGCGCCCAGCGCGACCGCGGGGACGCCGAGCGCGATGGGAAGGTTGGCGTCGGTCGATGCACAGGCGAGCTGGTGATCGTGTCCCACGGCGCGCGTCGCGGCCACCGCCGCCTGCACGAGCGGGTGCGACCGCGGCGTCAGTCCTGACGGGCGGTCCCCGACACGATCGACGGTGAGCGACAGGGACGCGGTCCCGGGACGTCGACCCCTATTCTCTTCTTGCAAGGCTCGCTGGAAGGCCTCCTGCACGAGTTCGTCGAGTCGTTCCAAGGCGCCCGGGTCTTCACTGCGCAGGTCGATATCAAGCCACGACGT
Organism: uncultured Gemmatimonadales bacterium; assembly: GCA_963704805.1. Lineage (GTDB taxonomy): Bacteria > Gemmatimonadota > Gemmatimonadetes > Gemmatimonadales > GWC2-71-9 > 20CM-2-65-7. Next base: position 847,718 of record CAVPHS010000001.1, read on the forward strand.
CTGCGGGATGGAGTTCAGGCTCGTGCCGCCGCCGAGGCGGACGACCGAGTGCGTGGTGCGCGGTGCGTCGTGCGTGGGAATGCGCGTGATGCGATCGATCGCCCTGCCAACGGCATTGGCCGGATTGGCTACGCCAAAGGCGGCCCACGAATGGCCCCCAGGGCCGGAGAATGTGGCGCGGTAGCGGCGCGCGCCGAGCGCCCGGTGCACAATGCGCTCGATGCCGGCGCCGTCGAGGGCGATGAAGGCAGAAGGTCGGACGGTCGGACGGTCGGACGGACCAAACAGGTGCCTGACTCCACGCAAGTCTCCAGAGCCTTCTTCGCACACCGTTGCCGCTAACAATACTGCGCGCCGGGTATGGACCCGGGCCCGCACCAGCGCTTCACCCAAGGTCACGAGTGCTGCAAGGCCGCGGGCGTTGTCGGCGATGCCGGGCCCCTCGAGCCGCGGGCCGCGCCGCGACACGGACACGTCGAGCTCGGGTCCGAACACCGTGTCCAGATGAGCGGCCACAACGACACAGTCATTTCCGGTTTCCCGCTGCCCGTGCCACGCCTGTACGTTCCCCACCTCATCGACTGAGACATTGCGCAAGCCGGCCTCGGCGAGTAGCGCGGCCACCCTTGCGCCACGGGCTGTTTCGGCTCCCGTGGGCGCGGGGATCGCTGACAGCTCCGCCTGGCGCGCCAGGGTGACTTCATCGGAGCGTTCGATGTGGGCCCGCGCCGCGAGGACGCGATCGTGGGCGAGCAGCGCGTCGATCACGGTGGCAAACTATGACGCGTGGGGCGGATTCTGCAACGGCAGCACCCATTCACTTGACCTGACATGGGGACAGGGCGACACTACGCGGATGAACGAGCGCGAGCTCATTTACGACTGGAACAACGCCGCGGGCAACGGGGCGTTCGACTGGACACGGGCTCGCGTCGATCTCAACGACGAAACACTCCGCGACGGCCTTCAGTCTCCCTCCGTCACCGATCCATCGCTTGCCGTAAAGAAGCAGCTGCTGCACCTCATGGCGGATCTTGGTATCGTCGCCGCGGATATTGGGTTACCGGGCGCGGGGCCCCGGGTAGTAGATCAGGTCCGCGCCCTGGCGATGGAGATTCGCGATCACAAGCTGCCGATCTCCCCCAATTGCGCCGCCCGCACGGTCGTGGCTGACATCGAGCCGATCGTGCGGGTTGCCGATGAGGTCGGCATCAAGATCGAGGCGGCGACGTTCATCGGCTCATCGCCGATCCGCCAGTACGCGGAGGATTGGACCCTCGATCGCATCCTCAAGGCCAGCGAAGAGGCCGTGACGTACGCAGTAAAGCATGGCCTGCCGGTCATGTACGTCACCGAGGACACGACGCGCGCGCGGCCCGAGACGCTCAAAGCGTTATACGGCGCGGCCATCAATTGCGGCGCGCAGCGGCTGTGCCTGGCCGATACCGTCGGTCATGCAACGCCGGACGGGGTGAAAGCACTGGTCGGCTTCGTCAAAAAGGAAATCGTCCAAAAGAACAATGTCAAAATCGACTGGCATGGCCATCGTGATCGTGGCATGGGTCTGATCAACTGTCTCGCCGCGATCGAGGCTGGTGTCGATCGCGTCCACGCCACGGCGCTCGGCGTGGGCGAGCGCGTCGGCAATGCCGAGATGGACCTGCTGATCGTGAACCTCAAGCTGCTCGGCGCGCATCAGGGGGACATTCGGAAGCTCCCCGAGTACTGCCGGCTGGTCGCCGACGCTGTGGGCGTGCCGATTCCGGTGAACTATCCGGTGATCGGCACCGACGCGTTCCGGACCGGCACCGGAGTGCACGCCGCGGCCATCATCAAGGCCAAGAAGAAAGGCCACAATTGGCTCGCCGATCGCGTCTATAGCTCGGTGCCCGCCGAAGAATTCGGCTTCGAGCAGCGGATCGAGATCTCTCCCGTTTCGGGACTGTCCAACGTGAAGTACTGGCTGGAGCGGCATGGGTATGATCCGAACGATGAGAACGCTTGCCGCACGTTGTTCGAGGCGGCGAAGCGGACCGACCGCGTGCTGTCGGACGAGGAATGCCATCGGTTGCTGACCGCATGAGCTTTCGCGACATCGAGAAGTCGTTCTTCGATCTCTACTGGCACATGGATCCCGTGGCCGCCACGCAAGCAGGCGTGGCGGGCCACGACGATCGCTACGGTCGGTACGGCAGCGCCGCCCTCGCTCCCCACCTCGCGGCGCTCAAGTCGATCTCTTCCGCACTGGAAGAGACCACCATCGCCGATCTGCAAGAAGAAATCGATCGCACGGCGCTGCTCAACGAAATCCGCGTCATGCTGCAGCGCTTCGAGAAGATCAGGCCGCAGGCCACCAACCCCGAGTTCTGGCTCTCGCATCTTTTGGGTGGGCTGCATCATCTGCTGCTGTCGTCCGATCGCACCCCCGCCGAAAAGGCGGTGGCGGCGATCGGCCGGCTCGAGGATATCCCCGCGTTTCTCGACGACCTGCGCGCCACGCTCGACGAGCCAGTGCGCGTGTTCGTCGAGACGGCGGTGCGGATGACCGAAGGTGGCCGGCTGTTGATCAAGGAGCTTGCGGCCGCGCTCGGGTCGCAGTCGCCCATGCACGCGGCGCGGCTCTCGGCGGCTGCCGAGGAGGCGCGCAAGGCGCTGTACGCATTCGATTCGAATCTCGAGCGCTGGCTCGAAATGGGGTCAGAGCATTTCGCGATCGGCGAGGATGCCTTCAACTTCCTGCTCCACTATCAGCACGCGCTGCGCGACACGGCACCCGAGCTGTGGCGCTATGGGCTGCACCTCAAGGAGGAGGTCGAGCAGGACCTCGTCCGGCTCGCGACGCGGCTGGACGGACGGCCCTGGCCAGAGCTGGTGGACAAGCTGCGCGGCGACCATCCCAGCCCCGCCGAGCTCGTGGACGCGTACGCCAAGGAGATGGCCCGGGCCAGGGACTTCGTCGCGACGCGCAAGCTCGCCCCGATCCCCAGCGCGCCGCTTGGCGTCATCCCCACGCCCGCCTTCATGCGTCCCGTGATTCCGTACGCTGCCTACGACAGCCCCGGCGCCTACAGCCGCGACCGCACCGGGTGGTTCTACGTGACGGTGCCGGACCCGCGGCTGCCGCAGGCCCAGCAGGAGCGCATTCTGCGCGACCACTGCCGCTACGAGCTGGCCGCGACGGCGCTGCATGAGGGGTATCCGGGCCATCACCTGCAGCTCGCGATCGCCAAGGAGCAGGCGTCGCACGTGCGGAAGAACCTTTGGACGCCGCTCACGGTCGAAGGGTGGGCACTGTACTGCGAAGACATGATGGGCGAAGAGGGATTCTACGCCTCGGTTCAAGAGCTGTTCTTCCAGCGCGTCCATCTGCTGTGGCGCGCGATGCGCATCCTGCTGGACGTTGGCCTGCATACCCGCGGTATGACGCGAGAAGAAGCGGTCAATCAGATGGTCAACGAGCTGCATGTCGAGCGGGGCAACGCCGAAGCCGAGGTACGCCGCTACTGCGCGTGGCCTGCCTATCAGCTGTGCTATGCCGTCGGCCGGCGGGAGCTGCTGCGGTTGCGCGATGACTTCCGCCAGTCACGAGGGAACGAATTCACCCTGCGCGGCTTCCACGATGCTGTGCTGCCGTATGGCGGCCTGCCAGTCACACTGATCCGTTGGGGGCTTGGCCTGGGTGAGTGACGCTTCCCGGCTTCCCCGGCAGGTCAAGCTCTTCGGTGCTGTTTCCCTTCTAAATGATTTCGCCAGCGAGATGGTGTACCCGCTGCTGCCGGCGTTCGTTACCGGCGTGCTGGGCGGCGGGGCGGCGGCGCTTGGTGCGTTGGACGGCGCGGCCGATGCCGCCGCGGCGCTCGTAAAGCTCGTGGCCGGGCGGCTTGCCGATCGTCCGGCGCGCCGCGGACCGTTGATCGTCGGCGGCTACTTCATCGCGGCCGCCGTCCGGCCGATCATCGCCTTCACCGCGGCGTCGTGGCAGGTGATCGGGCTGCGGGTCGTCGATCGCATCGGCAAGGGGATGCGCACGCCGCCGCGCGATGCGCTGATTGCCGACGTGACCCCCGCTCCACTCGTCGGTCGCGCGTTTGGATTACAGCGCGGCCTCGATCACGTGGGTGCGGTGGTGGGACCGTTGGTGGCGTGGTGGTTGCTGTCGAGCGGCGCGGATGTGAGGCGGGTCATCCTGGTGAGCTTTGTGCCGGGGGTGATTGTCGTCTTGCTGGCGATGTGGGCGGTGAGAGTACGGACGGTAGAGGACGGTAGGGGACGGAAGGGGACGGTAGAGGGAACTGCTCCATCAGAACGCCTACCGTCCTCTACCGTCCCCTACCGTCCTTTACCGTCTTCTCTCATCGCCATCTCCCTCTTCTACCTCCTCCGCATGCCCGAGACATTGATGATCCTGCGGGCCCAGCAGCTCGGCATCGCCGTCGCACTCGTGCCGCTGCTGTGGGCGGCCTTGCACGTCGTGCGCTCCTCGACGTCATTCGTCGGCGGCGCGCTGGCGGACCGGATCGGCGCTTCGCGCACGATGTGGATCGGGTGGCTGATCTACGTGGCGCTCGCGGCGGGGATGGGATTGACGAGGAGTCCGCTGGGCGGATGGATCCTGTTTCTCGCGATCGGGATAGTAGCGGGCATGACCGAGAGTCCCGAACGGGCCCTCGTCAGCGCGGCGACCGGCGGACGTCGTGGGAGCGGATTCGGGGTGTATCACGCGCTCACCGGTGTCGCGGCACTCATCGGCGGCATCGCCCTTGGCGTCGTTTTTCAGCGCGTCGACGGCGCGACCGCGTTTATCGTAAGTGCTGCTGGCACTGTTGGTTTGGTGATTCTCTGGCCAATCTGGAGCCGTTCGCATAGCGTTCCGCCGCGATGAGCGGCCCAGAAGCACCTCAGAATCCCCCTCCGGCGACCGGCGCGCACACGAAACCCCGAGGGCGTTACCTCGCCCGTCTGGCGCTGCTCGCCCTGGGTGTGGTCTACGGCGACATCGGGACCAGCCCGCTGTACGCAATCCGCGAGGCGTTTCATGGCCAGCACGGCATTCCCGTCACGCCGGGCAACGTGCTCGGCGTGCTGTCGCTGATCTTCTGGGCACTGATCCTCATCGTCACGGTCAAGTACCACGTCGTCATCATTCGCGCCGACAACAAGGGGGAAGGTGGCGTGCTGGCGCTGATGGCACTGGTAAACGGCAGTCGCCTCGCCCGCGGCCTGTCGCCGCGGCGCATCATGATCGTGCTCGGCATTTTCGGGGCTGCGCTGCTCTATGCCGACGGTGCGTTGACGCCCGCGATCTCCGTCTTGTCGGCGGTGGAGGGCCTCGAGATCGCCACGCCGGCGCTCCAGCCGTGGGTCATTTGGATTACGCTCGCGATTCTCGTCGGCCTGTTCACGTTCCAGAAGCGGGGGACGGCTGGGGTCGGCGCGGTGTTCGGCCCGGTCATGCTGGTCTGGTTTCTCGCGCTTGCGATCCTTGGGCTGAACGGCATCCTGCGTCATCCGGCGGTTGTCGGTGCGGTGCTGCCCACTCACGCGGTGCGGTTCTTCGCCGAGGACCCCGGACGTGGACTGCTCGTGTTGGGCGCCGTGTTTTTGGCCGTCACGGGCGGAGAGGCGCTCTATGCTGATCTGGGCCACTTCGGCCACGCCGCGATCCAGCTCGCCTGGTTCACCATTCCGCTCCCCGCGCTGATGCTGAACTACTTCGGACAGGGAGCGCTGCTGCTGACGAACCCCGAAGCGGCGGCGAACCCATTCTATCTTCTCGCTCCCGCCAAAGCGCTCTACGCTCTGATCCCGCTCGCGACGGCGGCCACGATCATCGCCTCCCAAGCCATCATCTCGGGCGCGTTCTCGCTCACACGCCAAGCCGTGCAGCTCGGCTACATCCCGCGCATGGAGATCGAGCACACGTCGTCCCGGGAAATCGGCCAGATCTACGTCCCGACCGTCAACAAGATGCTGATGGTCCTGACGATCGCCCTCGTCTTGGGCTTCCAGACCTCGAGCAACCTGGCCGGCGCGTACGGCGTGGCGCTCTCGACACTCATGGCGCTCACGACGGTCATGTTCTATGTGATGAGCCGCGAAGTGTGGGGCTGGAGTATCCTCAAGGCTGCAGCGGTGTCGGGCACGTTCCTGATCGTCGATCTCACGTTCCTCGTCGCGAACGCGCTCAAGATTTGGCATGGCGGGTGGGTGCCGCTCGCGATCGCCATCGCGCTGTATTTCGTGATGATCACATGGAAGCGCGGGCGTGAAATCCTCGCCAAGCGCATGATGGAAAAGACCGTCCCGCTCAAGTTGTTGCTCGCCGATCTCGCCGCCGAGCCACCAACGCGCGTTCCGGGGACGGCGGTGTTCATGTACGGCAGCGCCGACGGCACGCCGCCCGCACTCGTGCTGAATCTTACGCACAACAAGGTGCTGCACGAGAAGATCGTGTTTTTGACGATCATCACCGAGGACGTGCCCCACGTGGGTCCCGAGCAGCGCGTGACGGTGAAGCGCAGCGGCAAGGGATTTCACAGCGTGACTGCCCGCTATGGGTTCATGCAGGATCCCGACATCAACGAAGTCCTGGCGGCGTGCAAGAAGAGCAATCTCGACATTCCGCTCGAGGGGTCGACGTTCTTCCTGGGTCGGGAGACGCTGATCGCCTCCGATCGTCCCGGGATGGCGATGTGGCGCGAGCGGCTGTTCGCCTTCATGTCGCGCAATGCCCTCCGCGCGACCGCGTTCTTCAAGATTCCGCCGAATCAGGTGTTCGAGGTCGGCGCGTACGTCGAGCTGTAGCCGCTCACTAGCTGCCCCCGCCGACGATCAGCAGCACCGCGATGAGTGCGGCTGCGACCCCCGCCGTCTGCCAGGAGTTCAGACGCTCGCCCAGAAGGGCGCGGGCGAGCAGCACGGTGCTGGCTGGATAGAGTGAGCAGAGGGTGACCACCAGGCTCAGCGGGCCGAGCTGGGACGCCACCAGGTAGAGGCCATTTGCCAGCATGTCGAGCATCCCGCCCCCGACGGCGAGTGCGGCAAGCCGCACGGGCATCCGTAGCGAGCGGCGTCCCACCAGGGCGACGATGGTGAACAAGCTCACGGACGAGGCACGGGCGGTGAGGAGCGGCCAGAGACCGCTCGCCTGGTGCGTCCGTGCGAGGGCGAGCAGGAATAATCCGATCGCGACACCGGACACGAGTGCCGGGCCCACGCCGGAGGAACGAGCGGGCTCGTTCGGGCTCGGCGTTTGACGGCTGACCAGCACGATCGCCGCAATCCCCACCAGGATGCCGACAACGGCGAGTAAGCCCGGTCGCTCTCCGAGCGCGATCGAGGTAACCACGGGAATGGCAACAGCAGCGAGCGCAGTGATAGGCGCGACGACCGACATCGTCCCGATCGCCAACGCATGGTAGAGCAGCGCAACACCGACACCGCCCGCCAGGCCCGCGGCCGCGCCCCACCAGAGATCGGCCGCCTGTGGCGCTGCGGCTGGAAGGAGCGGCAGGACCAGGACGACCAACAGCAGCCCGCTTGCTTGCGAGAGCAGGACCACCGGAATGGCGGCGGCGCGCCGGGTGGCGATCCCACCCGTGAAGTCGGCAGCGCCGTAAACGACGGCGGACAGGATTGCGAGCAGATAGGGCACGGCGGCTCCTCTGCGAATGCTTCCGGTTGTCTTGATGTTCCCTTAATGCTCGCTGTGAATTTCTTGATTATTTCCTAATATGCAGCTCACTATCGTCCGCGGCTGAGAAAGGGACATCCATGCTCGACATCGTCTACATCGCGGTGACCGTGGCCTTCTTTGGTCTGATGCTCGCGTACGTACGTGGCTGCGAGCGACTCGGCCACGATTCCACCGGTGAGGACCGGCCGTGAGTGCCCTCACGATCATCGGCACTGTGGTCTGCGTGCTAATCCTGGCGTATCTCGTTTACAGCCTGCTCAGGCCCGAGAAGTTCTGAGGCGATCTCGATGACGCTAAACGGCTGGCTCCAGATTCTCTTCTTCGCGGTGGCGGTCTTCGCCATCACGAAGCCCGCGGGATTGTACATCCAACGCGTCTACGACGGCTCGATGCGCTGGCTCACCCCCGTCGAGCGGGCGATCTATCGCGTCTGCGGCATCGACCCCGACGAAGACCAGCACTGGACCCGCTACGCCGCGGGCCTGCTGCTGTTCAGCGCGGTCTCGATGCTCGTCACGTACATCGCGCTGCGTCTTCAGGATCATCTGCCGCTCAATCCGTTCGCGCGCGGCCCGGTGCCCGATCGCCAGGCGTTCGAGACGGCGGCGAGCTTCACGACGAACACGAACTGGCAGTCGTACTCGGGCGAGACGATGATGTCGTACTTCTCGCAGATGACGCAGCTCGCGTTCCACAACTTCGGGTCTGCTGCGGTCGGCGTGGCCGCCGCGATCGCGCTGGGGCGGGGCATCGCGCGCCGCTCCGCGGGCAAGATCGGCAACTTCTGGACCGACCTGGTCCGGGGGACGCTATACCTCTTCCTACCGCTGTCGTTCATCCTGGCGCTGCTCTTTGTGCAGCAGGGCGCGATCCAGAACTTCGCGCACTATGTCACGGCCACCACGGTCGAAGGGGCAAAGCAGGTTCTGGCCATGGGTCCCGTGGCTAGCCAGTCGGCGATCAAGCAGCTCGGCACGAACGGCGGCGGATTCTTCAACGCCAACGCGGCGCATCCGTTCGAGAGCCCCACGCCGTGGACCAACTTCCTGTCGACGTTCGCGATTTTCATCATCCCCGCCGGCCTCACCTACACCTTCGGCCGGATGGTGAAGAACCAGAAGCACGGCTGGGCCTTGTGGGCCGCCATGTTCGTGCTGTTTGCGGCGGGGGTCACGACAGCCTACTGGGCCGAAGCGCGCGGCAACCCGATTCACGCGGCCCGCGGCGTGGACATCGTGACGTCCGCCACGAATCCCGGCGGCAACATGGAAGGGAAAGAAGTCCGCTTCGGGATCGCAACCTCCGCTCTCTATGCCACGGTGACGACCGACGCTTCCTGCGGCGCCGTCAACAGCATGCATGATTCCTTCACGCCCCTCGGCGGGATGGTGCCGTTGCTGAACATCCAGCTGGGCGAGCTGATCTTCGGCGGCGTGGGGTCGGGACTCTACGGGATGATCGTCATGGCCATTCTGACGGTCTTCATCGCTGGCCTCATGGTCGGACGAACGCCGGAGTATCTGGGCAAAAAGATCCAGAGCCGGGAGGTCCGCATGGCAATGTTGTACGTGCTGATCTTCCCGGCGTACATCCTGGTCCTCACGGCCGCCTCCTCCGTGCTTCCGGACGGCCTCGTGGGTCGCAATAACGCTGGCCCGCACGGGCTCTCCGAAATCCTGTACGCGTTCAGCTCCGTAACGGGCAACAACGGCAGCGCCTTCGCCGGTTTGACAGGCGGGACGTACTGGTACAACACGACCCTTGGCCTCGGCACCCTGTTCGGCCGGTTCGCGATGATGGTCCCGATGCTTGCGCTCGCCGGCTTTCTCGCCGAGCGGAAGACGGTGCCGGAATCGCTCGGCACGTTCCCCGTCACGACGCCGTTGTTCGTCGTGTTGCTCGTGGGCGTGATCCTGATCGTCGGCGCGTTGACGTTCTTCCCGGCGCTGTCCCTCGGGCCGATCGTCGAGCACCTGCTAATGAAAGCGGGGACACTGTTCTAATGGCTCTCACCAAGCGGCCCCTCTTCGATCCGCCGATCGTGCGGCGCGCCGTGCGCGACGCGTTCGGCAAGACCGTGAATCTGCGGCACATGCTCCGCAACCCCGTGATGTTCGTGGTGCTCGTGGGCAGCGTGCTCACGACGGTCGTGCTGGTGGGCGACATCATCCGCGGCGGGGCGAACATAGGATTCACGCTGCAGCTCGCGGTATGGCTGTGGTTTACGGTGGTCTTCGCCAACTTCGCCGAGGCCATGGCCGAAGGGCGGGGCAAGGCCCAGGCCGAGTCGCTGCGGCGCTCGCGCACGCTGACGAGCGCGAAGCGCCTGAAGGACCCCAAGAACCGCGCGGCGTTCACGGCCGTGCCTGCCGACCAGCTGCGCAAAGGCGACATCGTCCTCGTGACGCCGGGTGAGTTGATCCCCGGCGACGGCGAAGCGATCGACGGTGTGGCCTCGGTGGACGAGTCGGCAGTGACGGGTGAATCCGCGCCGGTCATCCGCGAATCGGGCGGGGACCGCTCTGCGGTCACTGGCGGAACGAAGGTTTTGTCCGACTATCTCGTTATTCGCATCACGGCGAATCCCGGCGAGACGTTCCTCGACCGCATGATCGGCCTGGTGGAGGGCGCCAAGCGGCAGAAGACGCCCAACGAGATCGCGCTGGTCATCCTGCTCTCGGGACTGACGATCGTCTTCCTGTTCGCGGTGGTGACGCTCAAGCCGTTCGCGATCTACTCGGGAGGCGACGCGACCATTCCGATTCTTGTTGCGCTCCTCGTCTGCCTCATTCCCACCACGATCGGTGGCTTGCTGTCGGCCATCGGCATCGCCGGCATGGACCGGATGATTCAGCACAACGTCATCGCGATGAGCGGCCGCGCGGTCGAGGCAGCGGGCGACGTCAACACACTGCTCCTCGACAAGACGGGCACGATCACGTTGGGCAACCGCCAGGCGGTCGAGTTCGTGCCGGCGCCGGGCGTGACCAAGGAGTATCTCGCGGACCGCGCCCAGCTGGCTTCTCTGCCCGACGAAACGCCCGAAGGCCGCAGCATCGTGGTCCTGGCGAAACAATTCGGCGTGCGCGGCCGGAACCTCTCGGAAGAGGGGGATCGGCCGCACGTGGAGCTCGTCGCCTTTTCGGCCGCCACGCGGATGAGCGGGATCAACACGCAGGGCACTCAGCTGCGGAAGGGTGCATCCGATGCAATTACGAAGTGGGTGCACGAGCAGGGCGGCGATATCCCCGCGGCGCTCAATACCGATGTCGAACGGATCGCACGGGCGGGCGGAACGCCGCTGGTCGTGGCGGAGCGCGGCAACGGGAAAGCCCGCGCGCTCGGTGTCATCTATCTGAAGGATGTCGTGAAGGGCGGCATGCGCGAGCGCTTCGTGCAGCTGCGTACCATGGGCATCCGCACCGTGATGATCACCGGCGACAATCCGCTCACGGCCGCGGCAATCGCCGCCGAGGCCGGGGTGGACGATTTCCTCGCCGAAGCGAAGCCCGAGGACAAGATGGCGCTGATCAAGCGCGAGCAGGCGGGCGGCCGCCTCGTCGCGATGGCGGGCGACGGCACCAACGATGCTCCGGCGCTGGCGCAGGCCGACGTCGCGGTGGCGATGCACACGGGCACCCAGGCGGCCAAAGAAGCGGGCAATCTGATCGACCTGGACTCGAATCCGACCAAGCTCATCGAGGTCGTGGAGATCGGGAAGCAGCTGTTGATCACCCGTGGCGCGTTGACGACGTTCTCGATCGCCAACGACGTCGCGAAGTACTTCGCCATCATCCCGGCGATGTTCATCGCGACGTACCCCGCGCTGCAGGCGCTCAACATCATGCGGCTGCATTCGGCGCAGTCCGCGATTCTCGCGAGCGTCATCTTCAACGCACTCATCATCATCGCTCTGATCCCGCTCGCGCTGCGCGGGGTGACGTGGCGGCCCGCGCCGGCCGCAGTGATTCTGCGCCGCAACCTTTGGATCTACGGCGTCGGCGGCATCCTGATTCCGTTTGCGGGGATCAAGGTCATCGACGTGCTGCTCAACCTGCTCCACCTGGTATGACTATGCTCAAGAGCCAACTGCGTCCCGCGATCGTCGTCACGTTCGTGTTGATCATGATCACGGGCCTCATCTATCCGGGCCTCGTCACCGGCGTGGCGCAGCTCCTGTTCCCACGCCAGGCGAATGGCTCCCTGGTCACGGTCAATGGCCAGGTCGTCGGGAGCGAGTTGATCGGCCAGCAATTCGCGCGCGCCGAGTACTTCCACTCCCGTCCCTCAGCGGCGGGGAACGGCTATGACGACACCTTGTCGGCCGGCACCAATAAGGGCCCGACCGACTTGAAGCTCGCCGATACGCTGGTGGCGCAGGCGGTCGACAGCGCCGTGCGACTCGACGGCGCCGTGAAGGGATCGGTGCCCGCCGACCTGGCCACGCGCTCGGGCTCGGGGCTCGATCCGCACATCTCGCCGGCCAGCGCGTTCCTGCAGGTCGCGCGTGTGACACGCGCGCGCCATCTTGATTCCGCGGCCGTACGCGCGCTCGTGGACCGGCACGTCGAGGGCCGCACATTCGGCTTGCTCGGCGATCCGCGGGTGAACGTGCTCATGCTCAACTTGGCGCTCGACAGTCTAACGAGGAGTCCTCGGTGAACGTACGGATGCTGGTCTTAGCAGGCGTAACCGCGCTGGTCGCTCCACTCGCACTGGCGGCCCAGGCCGCCGATTCGGGCAGCGGCGTGAAGCTCTCGGGATATGTCACGGCGTCCTACTTCTACGCGACGAACCCGACCGGTACCGCGATCGTGGGGCGGCTGTATGATCGCTTCCACGACGCGTTCATCGCCAACGCCGCGCGGATCACGTTCGAACGGCCCGTCGCGACCGACAAACGCGATGCCGGTTTCCGCGTGGACGCCCTCTTCGGCCAGAACGCCACGCTGCTCCAGTCCGCCGGTTTGTCTCTCGGCGCCCAGGGCGATCTTCCCCAGGCGTACGTCACGCTGAACCTCCCGACGGGCGGCGGCAACTACGTGCAGTTCAAGGCCGGGAAGATGTGGACCCTGCTCGACGTCGAGGTCGTTGACGAAGTGCTCAACCCCAACTTCTCCCACGGCTACCAGTACATCTATCTGACCAACTTCACGAACACCGGCTTCGGCGTGGACGCCAAGCTCTCGGCGAAAATCGACGCCCAGCTCCGGCTGATCAACGGTTGGGACGTCGTGGAGGACAACAACACGGGGAAGTCGTTCATGGGCCGGGTCGGGATCACGCCGTCGGACAAGACAGCGCTCGCCTTCCTCGGCTACTACGGGCCAGAACAGGCCGACAACACGGCGAACAACCGCTACGGCGGCGAGTTCGTGGGGACGTTCAAGCCGGGGTCCAAGACGACGATCTACGCACAGTTCGACGCCGGCGGCGAGCAGGGGGCTGCTGTTGGTGGTGGCGACGCGAAATGGTTAGGTGGCGGACTGTGGGGCGTGTTCGATCTCAACCCCAAGCTCGGTCTGGCCCTGCGCGGGGACTACATGGACGACCAAGACGGCGCGCGGACGCAGGCACTCGGCTTCCTCGCGGCTCCGAGCCGGCAGCTCGGGAGCGCTACGGTCACCCTGAACGTCAAGACCTGGCCACACGCTCTCGTGCGTCCGGAGCTGCGTTTCGAGCACTCCAGCCAAGACGACTTCGGCAATCCGGGAGACCTGAGCAACACCCAGATGACGATCGGCCTGGCGTTGTCGTACATCTTCTAAGGCCGAGCGGGTGACATGAAAGGCTACGCAGGGGCCGCACTCGTTCTGGCGCTGTGTACGGCGCTCGGCACGGTCGTCCTGGAATGGCTGTCCATCACCGACGTCGCCATGCTGTACCTGCTCGGCGTCGCCGTGCTCGCGATCTGGGCCAACCGGCGCCAGGCGATCTTCGCCGCGGTCCTATCCGTGGCGCTGTTCGACTTCTTCTTTGTGCCGCCGCGGTTCACCTTCGCCGTCACAGACCTGCATTACATCTTCACATTCGCCGTGATGCTCGTGACCGCGCTGGTGATCAGCCGGTTGGCCGAACGGGTGCGGAGTGAGGCCCGCGCGGCTGCAACGCGCGAGCGAGGCACCGCGGCACTGTACCCGATGCTCGGCGACCTGGTGGACGCCAACACGCTGGATGACGTCACTCGAGTCATCAGCGATCATGTGCGCGCAGCCTTCGGTGCGGAGTCACGTGTGCTGCTGCGCCAGGCGGGTCAGCTCGCCCCCGTCGGTGTCCCCACGCCCCAGCCGGAACCGAATCGCCGACTGGCGGACCTGGCGTACCAGTCGTGGGAGTCGACCGGGCGGGCCACCCGCAATTTCCCCAACGCCGATGCGCAGTATCTGCCTCTGGTTGGCAGCCATGGCAGGCTTGGCGTGCTCGAGGTGCATCCCGATGACCCTGCCCGCTTCGACGATCCCGCCGTCCAGTGGTTGCTGCAGACCTTCGCCGCCCAAGCGGCGCTAGCAATCGAGAGGGTTAGGGCCGTAGCTTAGCGTCCTCATGACAGGACGCCGCCCGGATCCTGAAGCGCTGCTGGCGCGCGTGCGCGAGGAAGAGCGCCGGGCGGGGCGCGGCAAGCTGAAGATTTTCTTCGGTGCCTCTCCCGGCGTCGGCAAGACGTACGCGATGCTCGAAGAGGCTCGCGCCAGGAAGCGGGCCGGGGTGGACGTCGTGATCGGCGTCGTCGAAACGCACGGCCGGACGGAAACCGCGGCGCTGGTCGAAGGCCTCGAAGTCCTGCCGCGGCGCGCGATCGAGTATCGCGGCGTCACGCTGAAAGAGTTTGACCTCGACGCGGCGCTCGCCCGCCATCCCTCGCTCATCCTCGTCGACGAGCTGGCCCACACCAACGCTCCCGGCTCCCGCCACGCCCGCCGCTTCCAGGACGTCGAAGAGTTGCTCGGCGCCGGCATCGACGTGTATACGACCCTCAACGTGCAGCACCTCGAGAGCCTCAACGACGTCGTCGCGCAAATCACCGGCATCCAGGTCCGCGAGACCGTGCCCGATTCGATGCTCGAGGAGGCCGACGAGCTCGAGGTCGCGGACCTGTCGGCCGAGGATCTGCTCAAGCGGCTGGAGGAAGGGAAGGTGTACGTGCCGGAAGAGGCGGCGCGCGCCATCGACCGCTTCTTCCGCAAGGGCAACCTCATCGCGCTGCGTGAGCTGGCGCTGCGTCGCGCTGCCGAGCGCGTGGACGCCCAGATGCGCGGCTACATGCGCGAGCACGGCATCCACGAGACTTGGCCCGCGGGCGAGCGCGTGCTCGTGTGCATCGGGCCGAATCCCGCCGGCGCCCGGCTGGTGCGCGCGGGGAAACGCATGGCAACGAGCCTCAAGTGTGATTGGACGGTGCTGTACGTCGAGGCGCCGGGGCAGCGGATCTCCGCGAGCGATCGTGAGGCGCTGGTGCAGAACCTCCAGCTCGCCGAGGAGCTCGGTGCGCAGACGGCGACGGTGAGCGGTCTCAACGCGGCCGAGGAGATGCTCGCCTACGCCCGCGGAAACAACATGACGAAAATCGTCGTCGGCAAGCCGACGCACAGCCGCTGGCGCGACACGCTGTTTGGCTCGACCCTCGACCGGTTGGTGCGCGGATCGGGAGACATCGACGTCTATATCATCACGGGTGACGTCGATGCGGCGCGCAGCGTTCCCGCACCGCGCGCGGGCCGCCCGTCGCCGCTTGGCGAGTACGTCCGTGCCGGCCTCGTCGTGGTCGCGTGCGCGGCGATCAGCTTTCCGCTGTTCAACGTGCTGTCGGTGACCGACGTCGCGATGATCTTTCTGCTCGGCGTCGTATTCGTCGCCTCGCGCTACGGACGCGGGCCTTCGGTGTTCGCTTCGCTGCTGTCGATTGCCACATTCGACTTCCTCTTCGTTCCGCCGCGGTTCACGTTCGCCGTCTCCGACGTTCGCTACGCGCTGACATTCGGCGTGATGCTGGCGGCGGCGCTGGTGGCGAGCCATCTCACGCTGCGCATCCGTGCCCAGGCACAGACTGCGCGCGACCGCGAGCGCCGCACCGGAGCGGTGTACGCGATGAGCCGTGAGCTGGCCGCGGCGCGCACGCCGGCCGACGTGATCGCGATCGCAACCCGACATCTTGTGGACACGTTCGGCGCCGAGATGCACATCCTGATGCCCGATCAGACGGGGCGACTGGAAGGCGGACAAGTCGACGAGAAGGAGCGCAGCGTCGCGCAATGGGTGTTTGACCACGGGCAGCGCGCGGGCGCCGGGACCGACACGCTCCCCAGCGCCAGTGGACTCTATGTTCCGCTCGCTGCCTCCACGGGAGTCATCGGCGTGCTCGGTGTGCGTGCCGCCGACCCGGCGCGGTTCGAGGATCCCACGTTACTCGAGCTGCTCGAGACGTTCGCGGGGCAGGCGGCGCTCGCCCTGGAGCGCGCGCAGCTCGCCGAGCACGCCAAGAAGGAAGAAGTGGAGGTCGAAGCGGAGCGGTTGCGAACATCGCTGCTCAGCTCGCTGTCCCACGACATGCGCACGCCGTTGGGCGCCATCACTGGCGCTGCCAGCAGCCTTCTGGAGGAGCCGGGCAAAGGGGCCATCGCCGACCCCGGCAAACGGGAGCTGCTCCAATCGATCGTCGACGAGGCAAACCGGATGAATCGCCTCATCGCCAATCTGCTCGACATGATTCGGGTCGAGAGCGGCGCGCTCAAGGTCCAGAAGGAGTGGCAGCCGCTGGAGGAGCCCGTGGGGGTGGCGTTGATCCGGCTCCAGGACCGGCTGCGGGAGCATCCCGTCCAGGTGCGGCTGCCGCCCGACTTGCCGCTCGTTCCGATGGATGGCGTGCTGATCGAGCAGGTGTTCGTCAATCTGCTGGAGAACGCGGTGAAGTACACGCCACCGAGTACGCCGATCGAGATCTCAGCGTCGCAAATCGACGGGCGGGTGCGCGTCGATGTGGCCGATCGCGGGCCGGGCATACCGCCGGGAGAGGAGGCCCGCATCTTCGACAAGTTCTACCGCGTCGTTGGCGAAGGGCCGGTAAGCGGCGTCGGCCTGGGCCTCACGATTTGTCGCGGCATTATCACCGCGCACGGCGGGCGCATCTGGGCCGAAAACCGGCCCGGCGGTGGTGCGGTGTTCCGCTTTACCCTGCCGCTGGGGAGCGAGCCGCCGCCCAGCGTACCCGGAGAGCCCGGCGCCGAGTAACTTGGCCCGATGGCCGAGGCCGGTCCGGTTGCTCTGCTGATCGAAGACGAGGTCCAGATGCGGCGCTTCCTGCGCGCCGCACTGCAGAGCCACCAGTACCAGCTGGTGGAAGCCACGACCGCCCGCGAGGGCCTGTCTCAGGCCGCCGGCCGCAACCCCGACGTGATCCTGCTCGACCTCGGATTGCCCGATGGCGATGGCATCGATCTGACGCGCCGCATCCGCGAATGGTCGAAGGTGCCGATCATCGTGCTGTCGGCGCGGGGGCGCGAGGAAGACAAAGTCGCCGCGCTCGATGCCGGCGCAGACGATTATCTCACCAAGCCGTTCGGTATCGGCGAGCTGCTGGCGCGCCTGCGCGTGGCACTGCGCCACAGCTCGCCGGCGGTCAATGCGCCGGCGTTTGCGGTCGGGGGCCTGCGCGTCGACTTCGAGCACCGCCGGGTATTCGTCGATGAGGTCGAAGTGCACCTCACGCCGACGGAGTACAAGCTGCTGGGCGCGCTCATTCGGCATGCCGGCAAGGTTCTCACGCATCGCCAGCTGCTGAAGGAGGTGTGGGGGCCGAACGCCGTCGAGCACACACACTATCTGCGGGTATACATGACGCAGCTGCGGCACAAGCTCGAGAAGGATGCCGCCCGGCCGCGTTATTTGCTGACAGAGCCAGGCGTGGGGTACCGACTGCAGGCGGAATGAAACGGCAGGATCTTGATCGATCAGTTACGCGGAGTCGCAACCTTGAGAGAGTCAGGGGTGGGATTGCGTCGCGTGTAGGTGAATGCGAAGGCTTTCGTTGACCCCCTGCCTTCAGGCCTGACGCCGTATCGATAGTGGGCGCCCACCGATCCGAGCGCGATGCCCATTCCGAACGCGGCGCGGCGGGCCCAAGGACCCTGTGCGAGTCGGCCAGAACCGGCGGTCGCGTTGATGAACACGATGTCGTGAAACGACAACGTCGTCCCAAAAGCAAATTCGATTTGGTTGGGCTCGGCTTCGCGCAACCGCCCCATTCGCGCTCCGGCATTGAGCTGGAAGCGAGCCGCCGTCGTGACCACGTCGTGGCTGACGGCGATTTGCGCTCTCACATCGGCCGGCGTGCCGAGGTCCGACGACCACGCGCGGTCGACGACGCTGGCGACGGCGGTGTGCCGCCCCATGCGAATGTGGACCGCGCCTCGAGCTGTGACCCCGCTGTCGCTCACGCCAAGCAGCTCGTCGTACTCGTGGCGCAAGCCTGCAGACACCGTTGGCGCGTCCCAGCGGTGTGCACGCCGTCTATGGACACATACCGCGCCATCACGCGCAACCCGGCCAGTTCGGGATACTGAGCGATGAGGTCTGCGTCGATGACGTCAGAGACGTGCGATTCAGCAAATTGCAGCTGCCAGAGCAGCGCCCACCTTCAATCGCGCCGCCGCCAATACGGTTGTGACGCTGCCGAATTCGTTCTGCTCGAGGCCAACCAGCACTCCGCGCAGGGAGGGGGCGGCGGCCGGAACGGTCCACAGCGCGCGCCACGCGCCGGCGGCTCCGTCGCCACCGCGTCCCCGGTGGTGGCTGGAGCCGCTCGCTCGAGATCGCTCAGGTGCGAGGACTGGGCCCGGACCGCCTGGAGCGGGCCGAACGGAGAGGAGACTAGCGCACAACCAGGCGGCGCGTCTCACGGAAGTTCCCGGCGGTCATGACCGCCACGTAGACGCCCGGCTGCACACGCCGTCCGCTGTCATCATTGCCGTCCCAACCCACGAGGTAGTGCCCGGCCTCGAGTGCCTCGCTCACCAGTTGTCGTACGGGCGTGCCGGTCAGGGCGTAGAGCATCGACGCGCACGCTTGCGACGGCGGTTTGCTGCGGTATCTCCAGACGGAGCGTCGTCAGGCCGTGGGACTTGACGAGGTCGAGGCACTCATGGAGGAGTTCGACCGCGGACAGCGCCGCGGACATCTGGCGCGGTCGACACGCATCACCGGCCCCGTGTACTCACTCAGCACCTGACCCATCCCATACGTTGACGCGGCGCCACGTCAGCCGCGACGCGCTCGTTCTTGGTGAAGCGAGTTGCTTAACGCGATCTGATCGACGAAGAACGAATCGCCGGGAACTCCCTCGGGCCGACCGGCGCTGTCGTCGGGTGTGGCATAGTCGACGAGACCGCTCGCCTGTAGCGCGCTCGCGATCGCGTTCGGGTCGTCCTCGAGGCGCACGACCCGGAGGACGTACCTGCGGCACCGAGACCGGTCGTCGGCGGCAAAGACTTCAACCCCCGTCGCCGCGATTAGCGAATCGATCTGGCGTTCGCTCGTGGAGGCTTTGAACCGCAGTGCCACGTGACCACTGATGGTCAGTGGCGAACCTGCTGTCGTGCGGTACTGCCGGAAGAGGGTTTGCGCGCGCCCGCCATTCTTGGTCTGCCGTTGGCACATGCGCGCGAGAATCGCACGAATGCAAACGGTGCGAAGTGGAGGACAATGATTCCGGAGGCGAGGGGTTGCTGGGCAGAGGCTGACGCCGGGCGTCCGCTCCACTGCAATGCGTCAGAGCGCCCAGCACGGCGTCAGGATGTGCGACGATGACAATGCCACGTTCTCTCTCCTCGGCAACGCAACACGGCGTCTTCGATCAGCAATGAACCGCGGACGCGTGCCTGCGCAAGCGTCGGCCACTGTAGCATCTGTGTTACACCTGCGTTGTTGCGCGACGGAAGATCACGTGCAGATTCAGCCGCGCCCTTGTCCCTCGATACTCCGTTCGTTCTCACGGACTCGGCATGCCGTCTGCGTGCACGATGATGAGATGATTGCGAATTCCAGCTCGAAGGCAGTCATGAGATGGTTGATCGTCATTGGCACGCTCGCTTCCAGCGCGGCGTTGCCGACTGTCTCCGAAGCCCAAACGGGTCTCGTTGCCGCGTGGAGTTTCAACGAGGGCACGGGCACCACCGTCGCCGATGCCTCCGGCAATAACAACACGGGCACCATCTCAGGCGCGACGTGGTCGACGCTCGGCCGCTTCGGCAATGCCCTCAGCTTCAACGGTTCCAACAACCTCGTCCTCGTCAACAGCTCCGCTTCGCTCAACCTGACGACTGGGATGACGCTGTCGGCGTGGGTGTTCCCCACGGCGGCGCAGAGTGGCTGGCGCACCATCGTACAGCGGCAGGTCGATGCCTACTTCTTGCACGCCAGCAGTGATGCTGGGCCGCTGCGCCCGGGTACGGGCGGCACGTTCAACGGTCTCGACCGCCATTTCTCGGCCCCCAGCGCCATCGCGGTCAACACGTGGACGCATCTCGCCGTCACCTACGACGGCGCGACGCTCCGCCTGTTCGTCAACGGCACGCAGGTCGGCACCACGCCCGCGACGGGGTCGCTCGAGACCAACACCAATCCGCTGCGCATTGGGGGTAACACCTACAACGAGAATTTCCAGGGCCGCATCGACGATGTGCGGATTTACAACCGTCCGCTGACGGCCGCCGAAATCCAGAGCGACATGGCTGTGTCCGTGGGTGGTGGCTCGCCACCGCCGCCACCGCCGCCACCGCCGCCACCGCCGCCACCGCCGCCACCACCGCCGCCACCACCGCCGCCACCGCCGCCGCCGCCACCACCGCCGCCGCCGCCACCGCCACCGCCGCCGCCGCCGCCGCCGCCCTCAGGGCTCGCGGCCGCGTGGAGCTTCAACGAAGGCACGGGCACCACCGTCGCCGATGCCACAGGCAACAACAACACGGGGACCATCTCCGGCGCGACGTGGTCGACGCTCGGCCGCTTCGGCAATGCCCTCAGCTTCAACGGTTCCAACAACCTCGTCCTCGTCAACAGCTCCGCTTCGCTCAACCTGACGACCGGGATGACGGTGTCGGCGTGGGTGTTCCCCACGGCGGCGCAGAGTGGCTGGCGCACCATCGTACAGCGGCAGGTCGATGCCTACTTCTTGCACGCCAGCAGTGATGCTGGGCCGCTGCGCCCGGGTACGGGCGGCACGTTCAACGGTCTCGACCGCCATTTCTCGGCCCCCAGCGCCATCGCGGTCAACACGTGGACGCATCTCGCCGTCACCTACGACGGCGCGACGCTCCGCCTGTTCGTCAACGGCACGCAGGTCGGCACCACGCCCGCGACGGGGTCGCTCCAGACCAACACCAATCCGCTGCGCATCGGCGGCAACACATACGCCGAGAATTTCCAGGGCCGCATCGACGATGTGCGGATTTACAACCGTCCGTTGACGGCCGCCGAAATCCAGAGCGACATGGCGGTCGGCGTGGGCGGTGGCTCACCGCCGCCACCGCCGCCACCACCACCACCACCACCACCACCACCACCGCCACCGCCGCCACCGCCGCCGCCACCGCCGCCGCCGCCGCCGCCACCGCCGCCGCCACCGCCGCCGCCACCGCCGCCGCCGCCGCCACCGCCGGCCTCAGGGCTCGTGGCCGCGTGGAACTTCAACGAGGGCACCGGCACCACCGTCGCCGATGCCTCAGGCAACAACAACACGGGGACCGTCTCCGGGGCGACGTGGTCGACGCTCGGTCGCTACGGCAATGCTCTGAGCTTCAGCGGTTCCAACAGCGTCGTTGTGGTCAGCGGCTCCGCCTCGCTCAACCTGACGACCGGGATGACGCTGTCGGCGTGGGTGTTCCCCACGGCGGCGCAGAGCGGTTGGCGCGCCATTATGCAGCGGGAGGTCGATGCCTTTTACCTGCACGCCAGTAGCAATGCCGGGGCCCTGCTTCCGGCGGCGGGCGGCACGTTCAACGGCGTGGGCAATAACTTCGCGGCGCCGAGCGCGATCGCGGTCAATACGTGGACGCACCTCGCCGTCACATTCGACGGCGGGACGCTCCGGCTCTACGTCAACGGCGCCCAGGTCGCCACGAAAGCCGCGAACGGGTCGCTCGAAACCAACACGAAGCCGCTGCGCATCGGCGGCAACAGTCCCTACGGTGAGTTCTTCCAGGGCCGCATCGACGACGTGCGCATCTACAACCGACCCCTGACGGCTGCTGAAATCCAGAACGACATGACAGTCCCGGTCGTGCCGGTCCCGCCGAAGCTCGTCATCCTCCAGCCCGCAGCCGGGAGTGTGATCAACAGCACGACGGTCGACGTCGCGTACAGCGCTTCCGGTGACCTCACCGAGGTCAATCACGTTCATTTCCAGCTCGATGCGAATCCCGAGGTCATGGACCTGACCTTCGACGGGGCGTACCAGTTTACGAACGTGCTGGTCGGCTCTCACTTGCTCAAAGGATATCTCGTCCGCGCCGACCACTCCCATATCCTGGGCACCGACACATCAGTCACGTTCTCGACGGCGGCGCCAGACTTAACGCCCCCAACCGTCGCGATCACCGCGCCCGCCCCCGGGGCGAATCTCACGGGTACCGTCACGGTGTCGGCCAATGCGTCCGACAACTCCGGCGTAATCGCCGGCGTCCAGTTCCTGCTCGACGGCGTGGCACTCGGGCCGGAGATCACCACCGCACCCTATTCCAGCCCGTGGAATACCGTCACGGCGTCGAACGGGTCACACAGCCTGACGGCCCGGGCCCGGGACGGCTCCGGTAACCCGACTGTATCGTCGCCGGTCGCCATCACGGTGACCAACAATACGTCGACCGACCCCGCCGTGGTCGGGCTCTGGTCACAGGTTCTCACCTGGCCCATGATTGCGATCCACATGAACCTCATGCCCAACGGCAAGGTCCTGGTGTGGGACGACCACACGGATGGCTCGGGTGCGGGAGTCTTCGATCCGGCCACGCTTGGGATGACGATCGTACCGCTCGTGTCCGCGAATCTCTTCTGCGCCGGCCACAATCTGCTCCCGGATGGCAGAGTCTTCGTCGCGGGCGGGCATGCAGGCGCGGCGCACGTCGGTATTCCCAATGGCACGATCTTCAATTCGCTGACGCAGAGTTGGACGGCGGTCGCGCCGATGGCGGTCAGCCGCTGGTACCCCACCGTGACGACGTTGCCCGATGGGCGCGTGGTGACGATCGGTGGCGAGGTGAACTGCAACGACTGTAACGCGCTCGTGCCCGAGGTGTTTGACCCGGCGACCGGGGCCTGGACGCGCCTCGCGAACGCGCCGCTCGACCTCCCGTACTACCCTCACGACTTTCTCATGTCCGATGGCCGGATCCTGGTGACCGGGGCGAACAAACGGGAGATGGCCACGTACGCGCTCGACGTCGCCACCCAGACTTGGACAACAATCGATCCGACCGTACTCCACGCCGGCAGCTCGGTCATGTACGGGCCCACCAAGTTCATGAAGTCGGGCCGTGGGCGGGACCCCGATCTCTCCGGCGCGCCATCGGTCGCCACCACGTATGTGCTGGACATGTCCGCGCCGTCTCCGCGGTGGCGCCAGACGGCCTCGATGGCCTACCCGCGGACCGAGCACAACCTGACGCTGCTGCCTGACGGCACCGTCCTCGCTTCCGGAGGCGGGCTCAACTCGGACGTGTACGACCCCAATGCACCCGTGCGGACACCGGAGCTGTGGAACCCGGTCACCGAGATCTGGACGCCGCTGGCGTCGATGCCGACGCCGCGCATCTATCACTCCACCGCGATGCTGTTGCCGGACGGGCGGGTCTTGTCTGCGGGCGGCGGCCGCACTGGGCCGGACCAACTCAGCGCCGAGTTCTACTCGCCGCCCTACCTCTTCAAGGGGTCACGCCCGACGATCAGCTCGGCACCGGCGACGGTCGCCTACGGCTCGGACTTCTTTGTGGGAACACCGGACGCGGCCAACATCTCCGCCGTGAACCTGCTCAGGCTGGGATCGGTGACGCACGCCTTCAATGCCAACCAGCGGATCGTCAAGCTGACGTTCCAGCCGGGCGCTGGCGGTCTCACCGTGCAGTCGCCGAGCGGTGCCACCCTCGCGCCGCCCGGGCATTACATGCTGTTCATCCTCAATGCCAACGGGGTTCCGTCCGTGGCGTCGATTATCCGGATCCAGTGATGAGCGTCGTCCGCATGAATGGCGCCTCGTGAACCAGCGCGGGTTTCCGGCGTGAGAGCACGAGCCACCATTCTCGCACCGATGTAACCACAAGCATCGCGACGACGGCCATGAAGAACAGCGCGACGGCCGCATTCAGCCGATCGTTGAAGATCAGCCGCGCCGCTTCTGGAGCTGCTGAGCCCGCCAGCGCCGCGGCATGTGAAAGGAAGCCGAGCTTCGGATCGGTTGAGAAAACCTTTTGCCAGCCTGCGGTCATCGTGACGGTGATCAACCAGGCGAGCGGCACGAGCGTGACCCAGATGTAGCGCTGTCGGCCCATCTTGATGAGGATCGTCGTGCCGACACAGAGCGCGACGGCCGCGAGCAGCTGATTGGAGATGCCAAACAGCGGCCAGAGTGAGTTGATGCCGCCGAGCGGATCGACCACGCCCTGATACAGGAAGTAGCCCCACGCCGCGCACACCACGCCGCTCGCCAGGAGCACGCTCGGCAGCCACGAAGTCTGGCCGAACCGCGGCCAGACGTGCCCGACGATCTCCTGCAGCATGAACCGCCCCACGCGGGTACCGGCGTCGATCGTCGTCAGGATGAACAGCGCCTCGAACATGATCGCGAAGTGATACCAGAGTGCGGTCAGCGTCTTCCCGCCGAGGGCGGTGGTTAGGCCCGAAAAGATGTGCGCCATGCCGACGGCGAGTGACGGCGCGCCGCCGGTGCGCGCGATGAGCGATGCTTCGCCCATCTGCTGCGGCCAGCGCCTGCATGTACTCCGGAGTGACGACGAATCCCGCCTGTTGCAGCACCTGTGATGCACCGGCGAGCGCCGTAGGCGTCGTGTTCATCGCGAAGTAGACGCCGGGATCGAGCGTGCACGCCGCGATCATCGCCATGACGCCGACGAACGACTCCATGAGCATCCCGCCGTAGCCGATCAGCCGGGCATCGGTCTCGCGCGAGATCATCTTCGGCGTCGTGCCCGATGCCACCAGCGAATGGAAGCCCGAAATTGCGCCACACGCGATCGTGATGAATGCAAACGGGAACAGCTTGCCGGCGAACACCGGCCCTTCGCCGGCCGTCGCGAACGGCGTCAACGCCGGCATCCGCAGCGGTGGCAGGATCACCAGGATCGCGACGCCAAGCACGACGATCGTCGTGATCTTGAGGAATGTCGAGAGGTAGTCGCGCGGGCAGAGCAGCATCCAGACGGGCAGCACCGATGCGATGAAGCCGTAGGCGATCATCATCCAGGTGAGCGCTATGCCGCTCTGGCTGAACGCCGCGGCGAGCGCCGGGTGAGCGGCGACCCTGCCGCCGGCGACCAGCGCAACGAGCAGCAGCAGCGCGCCCACGATCGACGCCTCGCCGACTTTGCCCGGCCGCCAGCGCTTCATCCACCAGCCCATCAGCAGCGCGATGGGGATCGTACAGGCGATCGTAAACAAGCCCCACGGCGAGGCGCGCAATGCGTTCACGACGATCAGCGCGAGCACCGCGAGCAGGATGATCATGATCGCGAGCACGGCCACCATTGCCGTCGCGCCGGTGACTCTGTTGACTTCCTCCTTCGCCATCTGGCCGAGCGACTTGCCGTCGCGCCGCAGCGAACAGAAGAGGATCGTGAAGTCCTGCACCGCGCCGCCCACCACGACCCCGATGACGAGCCACAGCGTGCCGGGTA
The DNA here is from genome assembly GCA_963704805.1 of uncultured Gemmatimonadales bacterium. GTDB lineage: Bacteria > Gemmatimonadota > Gemmatimonadetes > Gemmatimonadales > GWC2-71-9 > 20CM-2-65-7. The sequence continues at coordinate 873,308 of CAVPHS010000001.1, forward strand.
GAAAGCCGAACTGCGCGGCCAGCACCGGACCCACGAGCGGTCCTGCCCCCGCGATGGCGGCGAAGTGGTGGCCGAACAGCACCCAGCGGTTCGTGGGCACGAAGTCGCGCCCGTTGTTGAGCCGCTCGGCCGGCGTGGCGCGGCGGTCATCGAGGCCGAAGACCCGGTTGGCCAGGAACTTGGAGTAGAACCGGTAGCCGATGCCGTACGTGCACAGCGCGGCGGTCAGCAGCCACGCGGCGTTGATCGTCTCGCCCCGGAGCAGGGCGAGCACGCCGAACGCGGCGGCGCCAAGCAGGGCGATGAATCCCCAGAAGATTGCCGGCACCAGTCGCACGTGCGCTAAGTTGTGGCGCCGCTTGCCGATGTTCAAGTTCGAACATAGGTTCGAACCGCTTGAGCCCTTCCGCCTCGTATCCTTGGTCGTTGAGCGGGCGCGGCACTGCTGCGTCTGCCGTTCAAGAGCGACCCCAACCCCAGATGAGTGGTGAAACCTTCCGCGGCCGCGTCGCCATCGTCACCGGCGGCGCCACGGGACTCGGCCGCGCCGTCGCGCTCGAGTTCGCGCAGAACGGCTGCGGCGTCGCGTTCAACTACGTCGAGATGCCGGGGCGCGAGGTCGGTCCGCAGGCCCTGCTCACCGAGACGGCGATCAAGGCGTGCGGCGTGCCCTGTTATTCGGCGCTGTGCGACGTGCGAGAGATGGATTTGGTCGAACACTTCGTCAGCGAGGTGCGCAGCAAGCTGGGCGGCGTTCACTATCTCGTAAACAACGCCGGCGTCACGCACGACGGCGCGCTGTGGCGACTCACGCCCGAAGCGTGGGCGGAAGTGATGGACACGAACGTGAGCGGCGCCTTCAATTGTATTCACGAGGTCGCGCCCCACATGCGGGCGCAGCGCTTCGGCAAGATCGTCAACGTCGCCAGCCACCAGGCGTTCCGGCCGGGATTCGGAATAGCGAATTACGCCGCCAGCAAAGCGGCGCTCATCGGTCTCACCAAGGCTGCCGCGGTAGACCTCGGCTCGGCGGGCATCAACGTGAACGCGGTGGCGCCTGGATTTGTGAAAACGGAGCTGCTCACCCAGCTGCCGCGAGAGGTCCTGGAGCGCGCCGAGCACGAGTCGGTGCTGGGGCGCGTTGCGGAACCGGAAGATGTCTCCCGGGTGATTCTGTTCCTCTGCAGTGAGGCGGCACGTCACATCACTGGACAGGTGATTGTAGTTGATGGAGGACTGACGCTCGCTTAGTTTGTAGGCCGTGAGTAACCCGTTAAAAGACAAATACTTCGTACGACGTACGTCGTACGTCGTACGCGCTGCATGGTTAGTGCTCGCCCTGTCATGCGGCCCCAAGAAGACCGACAAGCCTCCCACACCCGAGCCAACCGCTCCGCTGCCCACCGCCGGCCTCGCCGGCCAGCGCGTCGCCCTCACGCCGCTCGAGCTCGTTGGGGTCGAAGAGGCGCTCAAATGGGACTCGCTCATCACCGATCGGCGCGTGACGCTCAACAAATGCGATAGCATCATCGCGACGCTGCTCGGCGCGCGGGCACCGGAAGTCACCTGGGTTCTTCCCGCCGAGCTGCGGCGCACGGCGCGGCGGGCGCCGGGAATCGCGGCGGATCCCGATCAGATGGGCACGGCGTTTCTCCGTGGTTCGAGTATTGTCGATGTGCCCGATCCGCTTCGTTATCAGCTCCGGACGCTGGTGGGCCTCGTTGGCGGGCGCTTCGCACTGATACCGGCCGGTCTCGTGTTTCGCAGCTCGACAACGCACCCGGGCGCCAGCTCGCCAGTCGCCAAGGCCGAGTTGTCCCTGGTCATGGTCGACACCCGCGTCGGAAAAGTCGGGTGGCGAACGACCGCGCACGGTGAGGGGGACGATCCCTGGACCGCCCTCACGCGCGCCGTAAAGAGCTTGACCCCGGGTCTTCCTTGAGCATCCGCGAGGCGACGCTGATCTCGGGCGATGGCATCGGACCCGAGATCACGCAGGCGACGTTGCAGGCGCTGGAAGCGGTGGGGGGGGGGATGCAGTTCGACTGGGACGAGCAGTTCGGCGGCATGGCGGCGGTCGAGAAGGCCGGCACGCCGCTGCCCAACGCGACGCTCGACTCGATTCGCCGCACCAAGCTCTGCCTCAAAGGCCCGCTCACGACGCCGGTCGGAGGAGGCTATCGCTCGGTCAACGTCGCCCTGCGCCAGGAGTTCGATCTCTACGCCAACGTCCGGCCGACCAAGACGATCGTCCCCGGCGGCCGCTACGAGCACGTCGATCTCGTCATCATCCGCGAGAACACCGAAGGGCTTTACGTCGGCCTCGACCACACGTTCAAGATCGGCGGCGATCGCCGCGCCCTGGCGCAGGCGATGTCAATCGTGACGCGCGAAGGCAGCGAGCGCATCGCGCGCTACGCTTTCGAGTACGCCAAAACGCACGGCCGCAAGAAAGTCACCATCGTTCACAAGGCCAACATTCTGAAGGCGACGTCGGGACTGTTTCTCGAGGTCGCGCGGCGGATCGCCGAGCAGTATGCTGGGACAATCGCGTGCGACGACAAGATCGTCGATAACACGGCGATGCAGCTCGTGATCAAGCCGGAGCAGTTCGACGTCATCGTGACGACGAACCTGTTCGGCGACATCCTCTCCGACGAGGCCGCGGGGCTGATCGGCGGCTTGGGTCTCGCGCCTGGCGCCAACATCGGGACACACGCGGCCATCTTCGAGCCGGTGCATGGCTCGGCGCCCGACATCGCGGGGAAGGGAATTGCCAATCCGTCCGCACAGATGCTCGCGGCCGCGATGATGCTGGATCACATCGGAGAGCTGGACGCCGCCAGGCGGCTGCGCTGCGCCATCGAGGCAGCTATCGTCACGGACAACGTCCGGACACCGGACTTGGGAGGTCGCGCTGCTACGGCCGAGTTCGCCCACGCCGTGGTTAAGCGGGTCAGGGCCTAGTCATCCGTGCGCGAAGTGCGGCGAGTACAACGCCGGCATTGCGATCGGGGGGCTGTGCGCCAACTGCACCCGCCTGCTGCAGCGGCGGGCGGGCCGGATCGCGCGCCTGGTGGCTATCGGCACGACAGTGCCCCTCGCGGTGTATGTCGCACTGGCACTGCCCGTGGAGCGGACGGCCCGGCTGGTCGGGGCAACATGTGTGCTCCTGTGGTACGTGTTGACGTTTCTCATTGCTAAACGCGTGACCTTGGAGTGGATGAAATGAACGCCCTACGCCATATCTGGTACGTCGTATGTCTGCTGCTCGTGAGCGCCGCATCGCTGGGGAGCGCACAGACTTCTCTTTCCATCTATAGAGACGGGCGCGTCGTGGTGCGGCGCACGCTGCCGCAGGCCCTGCAGCAGGGCCGCAACGCGCTGACACTGCGACTCGAGGCGCTCGATCCGGCGACGCTCTTCTCGCCCGATACTGCTGTCTCCGTCGGCTCGGCAACCGTTCGCTACCCGAGCACTGCGACCGACGCGCTGGCGCGCGCGGTTGGGCAGACGCTCTCGTTCGTTCGCACCAAGGGCGACACGATTCGGGCGACTGTCGTTCGCGCGGATCCACCACAGTACAAGCTGCCCGATGGGCGCCTGCTGCTCAGCCTGCCTGGCGAGCCGTTGTTCCCCGCGGAGCTCGTGAGAACGACGCCCGAAGCCCAGCTCGTGCTCGACGCGTCGCGCGCGCGACAGCGCACGGAGATCGCGTACGTGGCGCAGGGCGTCACGTGGGAGGCGTTGTATCAGGTGATCTTGACGGGTTCGCGCGCGCAGGTTTCGGGAACCGCAACGGTTACGTCGCAGGGATTGCGCGCCGACAGCGCCGAAGTGCAGCTCGTGGCAGGCACGATCCGCCGCACGCGCCAACCAAAGTCAGAACAGGCGGGGTACGCCGTGGACGGCGTCATGGCGGCACGCGCTGCACTCGCGGAAGGGACGGCGACAACCGAGGAGGCAGTCGGTGAGACGCACGTCTACCAGCTTCCCGGCCGCCTGACGATCGAACCGAACGTCCCCGTCGCGACGGCGCTCTTCGCCCGCAGCTCCGCGCCGGCCACCCAGGAGCTGATCGTCCCCGGCGTGCTGCCCTGGCGCGGTTGGATGGGGCAGAACCCAGAGCCCAATCGGGTGCCGGTCCAGGTCTGGTACACGATCAAGCGAGCCGCGAAGACACCGTTCGGTGACAGGCCGCTCCCGGCGGGCACCGTGCAACTGTACCAGGCGGACTCGAGCGGTCGGGTCCAGCTAATCGGTGAAGCGGCGAACGATCACACAGCACCTGGACGCGATCTGCGCCTCCAGTCGGGGGATGCCTTCGATATCACGGCCGAACGCGTTCAGACGGACTACAATCAGGAGCAACTTCCTGCTGAGCGCCGCGGCCTGCCGCCACGCCAGCGCGTGACGGCGGCATATCGTGTGACGGTCTCGAATGCGAAGGCCGAGCCCGTGACCGTGGATGTGCGCGAAGCGCACTTTGGGAGCTGGAAAATCATCGAGAGCAGCGTCCCGGCCGAAAAGCTCTCGTCCACGGAATCACGCTTCCGCTTGTCGGTCCCGGCTGGCGGGTCGGCGACGCTGACCTACACGGTGCAAATCGAGTCATGACGATTCAGATCGCGCATATCGGGGATATCCACTTCGGCGGCGTCGCGAACATTCCGGTCGTCGAAGCGCTGGAGCGCGTGCTGCCCGATCTGCGCCCTGACGCCATCGTCATCGCGGGCGACATGTCACAGCGCGCGCGCCACGGCGAATTCCAGCGCGGTCGTGCGTTTGCGAATCTGGTGCGCGAGATCGCCCCCGTCGTCGTGATTCCAGGAAATCACGACGTGCAGTGGTGGCGCCGGCCGCTTATCCCGTTCCGCAAAGACGCCGTCTACCAGAAGTACCGCCGCTATTTCGGCGACGATCTGACTCCCACACTCACCATCCCCGGTGGCGTGGTCATCGCCTCCGCGCTCACGGCGCACGGCGTCGCCTGGGGATCGCTCACGCTGCGGCTGCGCGACATCGCCGTCAAAGGTCATCTGCCCAAGCGCGAGGCGGAGCGCGTCCAATCCGTGTTCGCCGGGTCCGAGCCCGGGCTCCCGCGCGTCCTCGTGATGCACCACAACCTGCTGCGGGGCCAGCTGTCGCAGCGCATGGGTCTCGCGCGCTGGAAAACCGCGCAACGGCGTGTCGTGGCCGCCGGCACCGACGTGGTGTTGTGCTGTCACGACCACCAGGAAAGCGCCGAGCAGCTCGACGGCAAGGTCGTCGTCTCGACCGCGGGGACGCTCTCGACGCGCGCGCGGGGCCAACGACCGGTGTCGTTCAACGTCGTCACGATCGATCCGACCGCCGTCCAGGTGACGTTTTTCCGGTGGGATGCCGGCAGGCAGCGGTTCCAGCCTTCCGATACAGCCGCGTTTGCCCGCAGGAAAGCTCCAAGCCTGGAGCCGCAAGTCGCGCAGTAAAGTTGCAAGACGCCAAGTTGCGAAGTGGCTTCACTTCTGGGACATTTCGGGCCCATGACTTCCAAGTTCCACGGCGTCGATTTCTATCAGACGGACAGTCTGCTCAGCGAAGAAGAGCGTGCCATCCGTGATACGGTCCGCGAATGGGTCGACGAAAACCTCATGCCCGTCATCGGCGAAGCCTACGTCGCCGGCAGGTTCCCCAAACAGCTGATCCCCGGCATGGCGGAGTTGGGACTTTTCGGTGCCAATCTCCCCGAGGAATACGGCTGCGCAGGGCTAAACAACGTCGCCTATGGATTGATCATGCAGGAGCTCGAGCGCGGCGACTCGGGCGTGCGCTCCTTTGCGTCCGTGCAAGGCGCGCTCGTGATGTATCCGATTTACACCTTTGGCTCCGAAGAACAGAAGAAGCAATGGCTGCCGCAGATGGCGAGCGGCAAAGTTATCGGCTGCTTCGGACTGACGGAGCCGGATTATGGCTCCAATCCGGCCGGCATGATCACCGTTGCCAAAGAGACGAAGGACGGTTGGGCGCTCAATGGCGCGAAGATGTGGATCACGAACGGGTCGACCGCGCAGGCCGCCATTATCTGGGCCAAGACGGGTAAGCTCGATGACGCCAATTCGATTCGCGGCTTTATCGTCCCGACCGACACCAAGGGCTTTTCCGCCAAGGATCAGAAGGGCAAGCTGTCGCTCCGCGCGAGCGATACCAGCGAGCTCGTCCTGCAAGACGTCCACGTCCCCAAGGACGCGCTCCTCCCCAAATCAGGCGGGCTCAAGTCGCCGCTCATGTGTCTCACCGCGGCGCGCTACGGCATCGCCTGGGGGGCGGTCGGAGCCGCGATGGCCTGCTACGATGAGGCGGTGAGCTACGCCAAGCAGCGCGTCATGTTCGGGAAGCCCATCGGCGGGTTTCAGCTGCAGCAGGCGCGCCTCGCGGACATGCTCACCGAGATCACCAAAGCGCAGCTACTCTGCGTACAGCTCGGCCGGCTGAAGGACGACGGGAAGTCCACGCCGCAGCAGGTCAGTCTCGCCAAGCGCAACAACGTCAGCATGGCCACCGACATCGCCCGGGAGACGCGTCGCCTGCTCGGCGCGAACGGCATTCTGGCGGAGTACCAGGCGATGCGACACCTCGCAAACCTCGAATCGGTGTATACCTACGAGGGCACGCACGACGTGCACACCCTGATTCTGGGGCAGGAAATCACGGGACTCTCGGCCTTCAACTAGAAACCGCCTTGCGCCGCATCACGTTAGGACAGCCATGACTTTGGCCCTGCTGCTCGTCCTCGTCCAAAATCCACCGCTCGTCGACATCCGCGACCTCACACCACACGAGCACCGCGTTGCCGGATTCGTGCTCACGGCGCCGCAGGAATTGAAAATCACCGCCGTCGGCGCCGAGCCCTGGCCCGACAAGCTCCGCAGCCGCGACGACGATCAATGGGAGGACGATGAGCAGACCACGTGGCCCGCGGCGGCCTGGATTCTCGATGCCAGGACGCGGGCGGTGGTGTGGGATCTGCGCGCTGTCGAGACGCGCCGCGAATCGAACGGACTGCGGCGCTTCTCCGGCAGTGTGCGGCTGCCGGCCGGCGTGTACGAGGCGCATTACGCATCCTACGCCGCGGCGTCAGTCTCCTTCCAAGGCGCCGAGAGCTACAATCTCGGCGACCTCGTTCGCCTCGCACGCCGGGCGAAGTACGGCGGGCCCTACGTGGAGAACGGGGCGTACAAGGAGTTTGCGTTGACGGTCGCGGGAGCTGGGCAAAAGGCTTCCGACGAGCAGCTGGACGAGGCGCGCGCCGCGTTCAACGCGTCCGCCATCGCGATCGTGCGACCGGAGCATAACGGCACGGAGCGACGGGGCTTTGAGCTGGTCCGACCGACGGCGGTCGAGGTCTATGCTGTGGGCGAGTTACGGCGCGGTGACGCCTTCGATTACGGCTGGATCATGAACGCCGATACGCGCAAGCGTGTCTGGACGATGACGGACGACAACACCGATCCCGCGGGCGGCGCTTCCAAGAATCGCGTGGCGCATGAGACGCTGCGTCTCCAACCGGGGCGTTATGTCGCCTACTTCGCGGCCGATGACTCCCACGAGCCGGATGACTGGAACAACGTGCCGCCGACCGATCCCGCATCATGGGGTCTGACACTCAAGGTCGCCGATCCGGCCGCGCGCGCGGCGGTCAAGCCGTTCGAGTACCAACCCGTTCCTGAAGGTCAGACGATCGTCTCGCTCATCGAGGTCAGAGACCACGAGCGGCGTGCCGAGGGATTCACCCTCAAACGGCCGATGGACGTCCGCATCTACGCCGTCGGCGAGATCAGCGGCGACGAGATGGTGGACTACGCCTGGATCGTGGACGCGGTCGATCATCAACGCGTCTGGGCGATGACGTCCGATAATACCGAACCCGCCGGCGGCGGCGCGAAGAACCGTGTGTTCGATGGCGTCCTGCGCCTCTCGCCCGGCAGCTATATGGTGTATTACCGGAGCGACGACTCACACTCCTTCGAGGACTGGAATGCCGCTCCTCCCCCCGAGGCGCGCTACTGGGGCGTGAGCGTCTTCCCCGCGAGCGGGCGGTTGAATCCCAATGACGTTGCCAAGTTCGAGGGTGCCCGCCCGAGCGGCAGCGCGATCGCCCTCCTCGCGCCCATGGGTGACGACGAGAACGCCCGCGTGACGTTCGAGCTTTCGGCCACGACTCGCGTGCACGTCTACGCGCTCGGCGAAGGCCACGACGGCGAAATGTTCGACTACGGCTGGATCGAGAACAGCAGCGGCGCCACCGTCTGGCAGATGAAGTATGACGATACAGAACCCGCCGGCGGCGCCGACAAGAATCGCATGTTCGACGGAACGATTACGCTGCCCGCCGGATCCTACGTGCTGCGCTACGCCTCGGACGGTTCGCATTCCCACGCGAACTGGAATGACGACCCACCTGACGACCCCGACAGCTGGGGCATCTCTGTGTTCCGAATGGAGAAGCGGTAGCGTAGCTTTCCGGCCTCATGAAAATCGCCGTTTGTATCAAGCGCGTCCCCGACTCGGAAACGCGGGTCAAGATCGCCGCCGACGGCACGAGCCTCGACGAAGCCGGCGTAAAATTCGTCATGAACCCCTACGACGAGTTCGCCGTTGAGGAAGCCTTAAGGCGGAAAGAGAAAGCCGGAGCCGGTGAAGTTGTCGTGATCTCCCTGGGCCAGGCGGCTGCGCAGGAGACGATTCGTACCGCGTTGGCCATGGGTGCCGATCGCGGCATCCTGCTGCAAAGCGACAAGATCCCCGCCGACTCGTTCGAGACTGCACGCCTCATCGCTGCCGAGCTGAAGACCGGCACGTGGGATCTGATCCTCCTTGGCCGCATGGCGATCGACGACTACAACCATCAGGTCGGTGTCATCGTCGCGGAGCTGCTCGGCCTGCCGTGCGTGAGCGCGGTGTCGCACCTGGATATCGAAGGGACCAAGGGGATTGCCGAGCGCGAGATCGAAGGGGGCATCGAAGTCGTGGAGTTTCCGCTGCCTGCGTTGCTCACCGTCGATAAAGGTCTGAACGAGCCGCGTTATCCCGCCCTCAAGGGCATCATGGCCGCCAAGAAGAAGCCGCTCGACGTGAAGCCGGTACAAGCGGGAGCGGGGGCGATCGACGTCACCGCGCTCACGCCACCGCCCGAGCGCAAGGAAGGGAAAATCGTGGGCGAGGGTGCGGGGGCCGTCGGCGAGCTGGTCCGGCTGCTGCGCGAGGAAGCGAAGGTGCTATGAGCGCGATCCTCGCGGTGCTGGAGCAGCGCGACGGCGCGCTGCGCAAGGTCTCGTACGAGATCGTGACCGCCGCCCTACGTCTCGGTGGTACGGTCGAGGCGGTCGTGTGCGCTATGGGTGCGGTGCAGGGGAGCGACCAGATCGGCAAGTACGGCGCCGAGAAGGTGGTCACACTCACCAATCCCTCGTTCGCGAAATACGATCCTGAGGCTTGCGCGCACGTCTTGGCCGAGCGAGCCCGGCAGGGTGGATATCAGGTTGTTGTGTTCGCGGCGAGCGCCACGGGCAAGGACCTCGCGCCACGCGTCGCGGCCAAACTTGGCGTCCCGGTGGCCGCGGATATCACGGAGCTCGCAGTCGACGGTAGCGCGATTGTCGCGACCCGCCCCGTGTACGCGGGGAAGGCGCTCCTGAAACTGAAGGTTGCTGCGAAACCGGCCGTCGTATCGGTGCGGCCGAATGTCTTCACGCCCATTGAGCGACCCAAAGCAGGGACCCCCGAAACGGTCGCCGTCGCGGTTTCACCGAGCCGCGTGGTGGTGCGCGAGGTCAAGCCGGCTCCCGCAGGCACGGTCGATGTTGCAGAGGCGCAGATAATCATCTCGGGGGGGCGCGGTCTCAAAGAGCCCGCGAATTTCAAGGTGCTCGAGGAGCTGGCCCGCGCATTTGGCGGCCGCGCCGCCGTCGGGGCATCCCGCGCGGTGGTCGACGCCGGGTGGCGCGCCCACGCCGACCAGGTCGGCCAGACGGGCAAGACGGTCAGCCCGTCGCTATACATCGCTGTCGGAATTTCGGGCGCCATTCAGCATCTCGCCGGTATGCGCACCTCCAAAGTCATCGTCGCGATCAACAAGGACAAAGACGCCCCCATCTTCAAAGTGGCAGACTACGGCGTGGTGGGTGACTTGTTCGAAATCGTGCCGAAGCTCACCGAGGAGATCCGGAAGCTGCATGGATAGCTTCGTCCCCGCGCGATACCAGCCGGCGCTGCCGTTGGACAAACTCGTCATCGAGGAAGGGTCCGAAGGCGCCGGCGACAGGATGGAGCTGGATGTGGTAATCGTGGGCGCGGGACCCGCGGGTTTGTCGTGCGCGATCGAGCTGGCAAAGCTGGCGAAGGCGGACGGATCGGAGCTGAACGTCGGCGTGTTGGAGAAGGCGGAGGCGCTAGGCGAGCACTCACTCTCCGGCGCCGTCGTCAATCCACGGGCGATGCGCGAGCTATTTCCCGAACTCCAGGACGCCGATTTTCCCTTTCGCCAGGCCGTCACCAAAGAAGCGGTTTACCTCCTGACCAAAAGCGGCAAGCTGCGCCTTCCCACGCCGCCGACGATGCACAATCGCAGTTACTACATCGGGTCGCTCTGTGAGATCGTCCGCTGGCTCGGCGCCAGGGCCGAGGCGCTCGGCGTCAACATCTTCACCGGCTTCCCAGCCGCGCAGCTGCTCGTGCGCGACCAAACAGTCGCGGGCGTCCGGACCGCGCGGGCGGGACTCGATCGTGACGGGAAACCGGCCTCAGGGGGAGGCAGCTCAGCAGCGAACGATCTGACCGCGAGGGTTACGGCGCTCGCCGGTGGGACGCGAGGGCTCCTGGCGCAGGCCTGGTGCGAGTGGCAGCACGTACCGTCCCAGAATCCTCAGATTTTCGCACTCGGCGTCAAAGAGCTGTGGGAGACGAAGCAGACCCTGGATCGTGTCATCCACACGCTGGGCTGGCCGCTCCCGACCGACGCCTTCGGCGGCAGCTTCGTGTATCCGCTGGAGCCACATCTCGTCGCGTTGGGGCTGGTAGTAGGTCTGGACTATCGCGATGCGAATCTCGACGTCCATCTCCTGTTGCAGCGGTTCAAGCAGCACCCATTGCTGCGGTCGCTGCTCTCGGGCGGCGAGATGGTGGAGTGGGGTGCCAAAACGATCCCCGAAGGCGGCTATGCCGCGCTACCCCAGCGGCGCTGGGGTGATGGCGTGGTGTTGCTCGGCGACGCCGCGGGGTTCGTGGACGTCCCGTCGCTCAAGGGGATCCATTACGCCATGCAGTCCGGCATCTATGCCGCGCGCGCGATTTTCCAGCATCTCAAGACCGGTGCCTCGCTCGCGGAGTACGACCGGCTGATCAACACGTCGTACGTATCGAGCGACCTCTATCGCACGCGCAACATGCGCCTCGCGTTCCGTGACGGCTTCTATCTGGGTGGTTTCCAGGCTGCGCTGATGACGTTGACGGGTGGCCGGTTTCCGGGTGGCCAGTATCGCATGCATGCCGATGCAGACGTGCCGCGCCGAGTATCTACGGACGCGGCGGAAGCGGGGGTCGTCGGCGTTAGCAAGGTCGACGCGGTGTTCAAATCAGGAAACGCCACCCGAGACACGATTCCCAGTCATCTCATCGCGCCTGCGGATATACCGCCTGACGTGGCGCGATTCTACGCGCACATGTGTCCGGCCGGCGTGTATGAGGTCAGCGACGGCCGCCTCCGCATCAACGCGCCCAATTGTGTGGATTGCAAGGCGACGGACGTACTCGGCCCCCGCTGGACACCCCGCGAGGGTGGCAGCGGACCCAAGTACAAACGGATGTAAGCGGGTTACGTCAGCGATTCCTCGTAGTAGCGGCGCGCGCGTTCCAGCACGGCAGCCGCGGCAGAGGGAAGGTTCCGCTTTACCCAGAGCATCGTGCGCTGCCCGCTCGGAAACCGTTGCTCGCCGCTATCCCGGCGCCGGCCGTATCCAATCATCTGCGACAGCGGGACACCGAACACGTCCCGGCTCGCGGTATCGAGCGCCACGCGGAAGCGATCGTCGTCGGCCGTTCCGATGATGTCCGAATGTGTGCGCCCGATTTCCTCGAGCGGGCCGTCGTACGCGTGCTCGTTGTGCACATCGAGCATGTAGCTGCAGAACAGTGAGAAGGGGTACAGGCGCGCGAGCTCGTTCCAGTACTCTTCGAGCGCAATGGCGGCTCCCTGCTTTCCTTCCTGCCACAGCAGATTCACTATCTCGCCATACGCCCGGGTCGTCCCGCGCCCGGATGCCTGTACCCGATCGAGTACGGCGCCGACGGTTCGCCGGAAGTCTTCCCACAGTGGCACGTCATTGCAGATGAACTTGCGCATCGTCTGCTCGGCGTCGTGCAGCTCGAGCTGGCCTGTACTGAGGAACTGACCGGCATCGAGATCGTGCTCGCGCAGGCGGGCGAGGACGAGATCGATGTGGCTCGGCGTCGCGATCACGATGACTCCATTGCCGCGCCGCAGGCCCGTCTCCAGGTAAAGCGTGACGGCATCCGTGAGGGCCTGCGGATCGCGGTGCAGCTGAGCGAAGTGCCGGTTGACGGGAGCTTCGATCAGCAGCGCACTGACAAGCGACGAACTCATCTCATTCCTGTCATCAAAGAGTCTTGGGCGGGCAACTTGAGTGGTAGACTAGGAGTCGACAACGTGGCGCACAATAGCCTCTATGGGACATTCAGTGCGCGTGCCTAAATCCGATGGATTAGCTCATCGGAGGGGGACTTGGAAGCTGAGCTTGATGCCGTCCAGGATGAACTGTACGGCTATTGCCGACAGGACCAGCCCCATGAGCCGGGTCAGGATGCGCATCCCGGTCTGGCCGAGGCGGCGCTCGACGATGGACGCGGCTGACAGGACCCAGTAGGTAATCAGCGCGGTAAGGAAAATCGACACGTAGACCGCGACGGTCGCCTCCGCTGATTTTGCGCCGAGCGCGAGTACCATGACGGTCGAAATCGCGCCCGGTCCCGCGAGCATCGGGACTCCCAGCGGCATGATGCCGATGTCGTCCTTCTGAATGCCCTCTGCTGTCTCGACCGGCGTCTCACGCTGCTGGCTGCGCCGCGCCTGGACCATGTCGAGCGCGTTGAGCCCGATGAGCACCCCGCCCGCGATCTTGAAGGCCCCGATCGTGATCCCGAAGATTCTGAAGATCATGCTGCCGCCCAGGGCGAACGCCGTGAGCGTGATCGCGCAGGTCCACGCCCCCCGCCGCGCGAGCACGCGCCGCTGCTCCGGCGAGTCGCGCACCGTCATCGCGAGGAACGTGGGAATGACGGCGAAGGGGTCCACGATGAAGAAGATCGACGTGAAAATCAGCACCAACTGCATGATCCGGCCGCTCATGGAGCGCCTGTATCACCGCGCAACAGCGCCGCGCGGATACCCCGCATCTTTTCGGTCGGCGCCGGCACATCGCGCAACTGGGCGCGTACGCGCTGGTACGTCCCAGCGTGAAATCGAATCGTGAGCGGCTGGCCGTCCCGCACGACCTGCACGACGACGGGCGCCTTGGGGCCGATGGCGCGAACCGCCGCGGTGGCATCGGTTCCGTCGATGATCGCGCGGCCATTAATGCGTACCAGCTCATCGCCCGTGCGTAGACCGGCCGCCTCGGCGCTGCTGCCCGGCGTCGCCACGGCGCGCCAGCGCCCGCCCTGCACGGCCGGCGGAATCGCGCCGATGCGCCCATCCACCGCGGGCTCTTCGCGGAACACGACGGACCACCCTGCTGCCCGCAGGTAGTCGTTCCAGGGGATCTCATCGACGCCGCTCACGTACAGCCGCCAGAACTCGGCGAAGTCGTGTCCCGTGGTTCGTCTCACGGTCGCGATGAGATCGTCCCGCGTAAATCCATGCGCGCCAGCATGGTCCGCGAGATTTCGCATCACATCATCGAGCGACTTTGCGTTGTCGGTGGAATCACGGATCGCAAGATCGAGCAGAAATCCGAGCAGCTCGCCCTGCAGGTAATACGAGATCACGTAGCTGTCGTTGACGGAGGGGGAATCCCACACCGTCCACGACGAGCGCTCGGGCGAGACGCGCAGGCGCGCCGGATTGCCGCGGTGATTCCCGATCGAGGTGGCGATGCCCTGCGCGAAATCAGCCGGGCTGTCGAGTCCCGCACGCGCCAGGAGGAGATCGGCGTAGTAGTCCGTTACGCCTTCGCTCCACCACAGATTGACGGTTCGCACTTCGTGCTCATAGTCGAAGGGGCCCAGCTCGATCGGCCGGATGCGCTTCACGTTCCAGGCGTGGAAGAACTCGTGCGCGCTCACGGTTTCGGCCGCGCGCGGGTTGCGCGCCAGCGTCTGGGCCGTCACACCGATGGTCGTGGAGTTGAGGTGCTCCAGCCCGCCGCCTCGTCCGGCCACGAAAATGAAGGTGTAGTCCTTGTAGGGCGCGCCGCGGAAGATCGCGACACCGGCTTCCGCGATGCGCCGCAGCATGTCGACGAACACCGCGGGCGCGTATGCACGGGCCCCCCCCCCGCCCAGATCCACGACGGCGCGATGCGGTGTCCCAGCCGCGGTGAAGCTGTACGACAGGAAATGGCCGAGCAGCGCGGGAGAATCGATCAGCACGTCATAGCTCGCTGCCCAGAAAAGCACGCTGTCGGTGGTGGGCAGGCTGGTGGCGACGCGCCAGCGCGGGGGCAACCGGAACGTCAGCATCGCCGACAATAGTTTTGCGCCGTCCAGGTACATGAAAGTGCGCGGCCCGTCGACGACTCCCGAGGAGGAGCGGAGGAACCAGCGATTGTTCGGGCGACGCCACTGCACCGTGTCGCGCAAACCGGCGCGGTAGGTGACCGTAATTTCCCTCGCGCCTCGCGTATCCACGACCCACGAGATCGGGGAATCGTGGTGCACCGCCAGCTCCTCACCGCCGCCGCCCGTCGCCTCGACGTCGCTGATGTTCTGGTCCGAGTCCATCAGCCGGTAAGCGCCCGGGGCCCAATTGGGGATGACGAGGCGGCTGGGATTGGGAGGATGCGTGATTTTCAGCTCGACCGCGTACGCCAGCAGGTCGGGCGGGACCGTGAGCGTGTACGCGAGCTGGGGTGTGGAATCTGACGCGCTCCCCTGAAGGAGCGTGAGCAGCAGCAGGATCAAAGCGCGACCTGCACCACGCGATCTTTGCCCATCCTTTTGGCGTCGTACATCGCCTGGTCGGCCCGGCGGAGCAGATCGTCCGTGCTGGAGTCGGTCGCCGTGCACGACACCACGCCAATACTCGCTGTGACGTTCGGCGTTCCCTGAAACACGTTGCGGAGCCCGGCAACGAGCCGCTTGGCGGCGGCGTCCGCGAGCTGGGCATCGGTCTCCGGCATCAGCACGGCGAACTCGTCGCCGCCGAGCCGCCCCACGATATCGGAGTGTCGGACGGACGATCGCATGGCATCCGCGACGAGCCGCAGCACCGCATCGCCCGTTTGGTGGCCATGCGTGTCGTTGATGTTCTTGAAGTCATCGAGATCCATATAGAGGAGCGCGAGGGGTCCCGGATAGCGCCGGTTGCGGTCCAGCTCCTCACTCAGCCGGTCGGCGAAGGCGCGCGCATTCAGCACGTTGGTCAGCGGATCCTGGATCACGAGCTGAGCGAGCTGCGCCTGACTGCGCCGCAGCGACTGCAGACCTGCCATCGCGACCGCCAGGACCGCGACGTACGCGGCGCCATTGGCGATGCGCCATGCTACTGCCGTATCTGCGGGCATCTGATCCCACGCCACGGTCTCGCGGAGGGCGATCGAGGCGATCCCGAACACGATCCCCCAGACGACGCCATCCGTCCAGGTGACCAGCAAGACTGGAATGATGTAGAGGACGCCCAGGCGGGCGCTCGTGGGGGTTACGGCGTTTGCCCAATACACGAGCGCCGTGAGCAGCACGTAGCCCACGAGGCGAAGCAGCTGGCGCACGGTTGGCGACGGCGCTATCAAAAGGGTGCTTCCGCCACGTGCTGGGGATCGTCCAGGATCAAGGCCTGCAGCTCCGTGCCGGCCGCGACGGCCGGCATTTCAGCCGGGACGATGAGCAGGGCGTTCGCGCGTGCCATGCTCGTGAGAATGCCAGACCCCTGCGGTCCTGTCAAACGTGCCTCTCCATTCTCTACTATAACGCGAAGGAAGTGTCGCAGCCTGGGGCCCAGCGTCACCGGTTCGCGTACCACGACTGGGACCGCTCTGCGAAACGGCAGGAGATGGCCCTGCATGCGGCGGATCGCGGGACGCACGAACAGCTCGAACGTCACCATGGTGCTCACGGGATTGCCCGGCAGCCCGATCCACGGGATGCCGCCGATAACCCCGAATCCCACCGGCGCCCCCGGCCGCATGGCGATGCGCCAGAGCTTCAGCTCACCGCCCATCTCCTGCAGTACGTCGCGCACGAAGTCGTGCTCTCCCACGCTGACGCCCGCCGTCGTTACCACGAGGTCGGCGCTCTCCGTCCGGGCGCGTTGCAGGTGCTCGCGCAAACTCTCCTTCGTATCGCGCGCGATGCCAAGACTCACCGGCTCGGCCCCCCCCCCGGTGCGGCGAATCAACGCGTCGAGGGTGTAGGAGTTGGAGCTCGCGATCTTCTTGCCCGCGAGGATCTCCTCTTTCCGGTCGAGGTCGACGATCTCGTCGCCCGATCCCAGATACGCGACGCGTGGGGCGCGGTGAACCGTCGCCTGATCGTGCGCGATCGACGCGAGCACACCGAGCTGGGCGGGGCCCAGCGCCGTGCCGGCTGCCAGGACCACCGTGCCCCGGGTGATGTCTTCGCCGCGCCGACGAACGTTCTTCTTGGCGTCGCGGGCGTTCTTGATCGTGACTTTGCCGTTGGAAGACGAGGCGGTGTCTTCCTGGCGGATTACGGTATCGGCGCCTGCGGGGAGCGGCGCGCCGGTGAAGATGCGTATCGCCTGCCGCGGCCCGACTGTTTTGCTGGGAAATTGGCCGGCGGGCACGGTTTCGATGACGTCGAGATCCGTGTCGCTGCCCGTCAGGTCCGCGCTGCGAACGGCGTAGCCATCCATCGCGGAGTTGTCCCAGGGCGGCAGATCGATCGGGCTCGTCACGTCTTCGGCCAGCACAGCATCGAGCGCCGCGCGCAGCGGGCGCCGCACCGGCGGCAGCGGGTGGAAATGGCTGATGATGAGGCGCGCCGCCTCCGCGGGCGTCATGGCGCCAGAATCTTCGCGCGGTCCCAGGCGAGATTGGCCACGGTCACGAGCCACGCGGTATCGCTGAAACGAAATACGGGGAAGGGCGCACGGTAGCGGGTGTCGTCGGTGACCATCGCGACCCAGTCGCCGGGATCGTGCACCGCGGGATCAAAGATGGGTTTGGGGCCGACCACCGCGCGATACACTTCGATCTTGGGGAGTGGTGCTCGCTTGAAACCCTCCACCAGCACGATATCGGCATCACTCAGATAGCGCCGCACCAGGGTAATCGGATCGGATTCCGCGCTGGTCCGCTCGAACAGCACCCGTTGGCCCGGCGCTTCCATGAGCACACGCTCCGCATTGCCTTCGTGCCAGTGGCGCCAGGTGTCTTTCCCTTTTTGATCCATGTCGGCGGGATGGGAGCCGTGCTTGATCGTCATCACCCGGAACTTGCGGCGTGCGAGCTCCGCCGCGAGCGCGACGAGAAACGTCGTCTTGCCCGCATTCTTGAGCCCGATGATCGAGATCATGCGCGTTGCCGCCACAGCGCCTCCGCCCGCTCCAGATCCGCCGGCGTGTTCACGTTGAAGAAGATCCGCTCCGGGTCGCCAAAGTCCCTCACACGAGCGAGTGAGAGGATACCGACGCGCACGTCGGGGTGGAAGGAGACTGCACGCAAGTCACCGCTGTCGAGGCGTTTCTCGATCGCGGTGCGGCAGCGGGGCCCGTACACGGCGCACAATGGCTCGAGGCCGCGCCGTCCGGAGCTCTCGGGCAGATATGCGTCGTACCCGCCGGATTCGGCGCCGTCCTTCAGGGCTCGCAGCAGGGCCTCCGGGACGAACGGCATATCCCAGGCGACACACATCACCGGGTCCGCCCCCCCCGCCCCCCCCGTGGCCGACACCGCGGTGTAGATCCCGCCGAGGCTGCCGCAGCCAGGTCGTGAATCGGGGACGGTCTTCAGGTCGGGCCGCCACGTCGCGGCGTCGGGCGCGTTCGCCACGAGCAGCGGCGGCACGCCCGTCACCGCGTTCACGGTTTCAACGACGCGATCGAGAATCCGGCGGCCGCCAACCTCGAGCAGACCTTTAGGAACCCCACCGTACCGGCTCGCCGCACCACCCGCCAGCACTGCTCCGCGCAATCAGTAGCGCCTTCCGCGCGCCTGTTCGAGCACCACGTCCAGCCCCAGGGTCAGAGAAAAGTGGTGGTAGTAGCGGCTTTCAGTCGGGGCGAGGAGCGTCGCGGGATCGGCGCGTCCCGTCACGCGCTCGAAGGAGGTGATGGCATCGCGCACCTCGAGGCGGAACTGGTAGCCGCCGTCCTTACCGAGGGGCTGGGTAACTCCGGCCGCGAAGCCGAACAACGGTGCGCTGCTGCGCGGCGAAGGATCGTCGATGATAGGCACCGGCTGGGGGCCCAGAATGGTGAGATAGTTGCCGACCACCTGCACGGCGCTGTGGGGCATCGTGACGATGCCGAAGTTGCCACGCACGTACGGACTGAGCGACCGGCTGGCGGACGCGCGCAGCGTCGCGCCGACGAAGAGGCTGATGGAACCGCCGGCACCCGCGCGCGAGGCGATGTCGTTGCAAGCGCCCTGAATTCTGCCGCTGTCCGCGGGGGAGAGGTGGACGTCGGTGCAGCCATCGTCATACGGCAGGCCGATGTACGAAATCTCGGCGTGCATGCCAAGATGCGGCGAGAAGAAGTAGGTCGCCGACGCACCGACCACGATGCTGGACGAAACCTCCCGCGTGAGGTGCAGTGTGTCGTACTCACCGGGAACGCCGGCAACCGCGACGGGTTGCCTGTCGACTTCCCAAAGCGA
Organism: uncultured Gemmatimonadales bacterium; assembly: GCA_963704805.1. Lineage (GTDB taxonomy): Bacteria > Gemmatimonadota > Gemmatimonadetes > Gemmatimonadales > GWC2-71-9 > 20CM-2-65-7. The sequence goes on from CAVPHS010000001.1 coordinate 892,354, forward strand.
GTGGCCACTGACCGCACCGCCCAGAATCGTCAGCACGAGCTGCGCGCGCGACGGCGTCTGCGCGCTGGCGGTGGACACGGAGACGAGTACCACGAATACGCACGGGACAAGTCTCATCGACCCTCGAGGTGACTGTGTTCGACGGCCAGGCAGTGATCCATCACGAACGGAACGCCGGCAGCGGCAGCACGGGCCTGTGCCGCCGGATCAACGACGCCCTGCTGCAGCCAGATCAACTGCGGCCGTATCGCGATCGCTTCATCGACGACCGCGCCCGCATGCTCGCTGCGGCGGAACACGTCCACGATGTCGATCGTGTGATCGCGCGCCGCCGCGGTGAGGGTGGGATAGCTCTTTTCGCCAAGAATGGTGTTGTGTCCCGGATTGATCGGCACGATGTGGTAGCCCGAGCGCTGCAGATAGCTGGCGACGGAGTGGCTCGGCCGAATCGGTTTGGGCGACAAGCCCACAACCCCGATGGTGCGCGCCCGCCGCAGCAACGCGCGCAGCTCGTCCTCTGAAGGCATCATCCCTCGGGCCGGTGGACGTGGGGCGTGCCACTGACCGCGCGGCCGACCAGCACCATTCCCGAGCGCTGCGCGATCGTGACCGCCAGGCTCGACGGGACGCTCGGCGTCGCGACCCAGGCAAGCCCGGCGCGCGCGGCCTTGAAGGCGAGCTCGGCGGAAATGCGCCCCGTGACGAGCAAGCCGTTGCCCACGATCCCGGTACGCGCGAGTACCGCCGCACCGATCACCTTGTCCACCGCGTTATGCCGCCCAATGTCTTCGGCGTGGAACAACAGCGCAGTGCCCCCCCCGCCCCCCCCGCCCCCCCCGCCCCCCCCGTCCGTGAGCGCCGCGGCATGAATGCCGCCGGTTTCATTGTAGCGCTGGCCGCTCGCGAACAGCTGTTTGAACAGTGTGCGAAGCGTCTCCGCTGACGGTGGCTCCCCGCGGGCCGGCGTATGCGACATCGCGTTCGGATCGGCGAGCATCGTAGCGACGGCCCCGCACCCCGACGCGAGCACCCGCTTGCGATTCTCCCCTTTCACCTGCGCCACACGCTCCGGCTTGACGTCCGCCCAGAAGCCGAGGTCCGGCGCGCAGGGGCGCAGCTGCAGCAGATCGTCGAGCGACGCGATGTATCCCTCGCCGTGGAGCCAGCCGACGGCGAGCTCCTCCAGCTGGTCGGGCGTGCACATCCACGTCACCGCCGGTTCGCCGTTTACCTCGAGCCAGACCGGCCATTCTTCGACCACGGCCGATTCGGCCTGCATGCGGCCTCTACGGTTCGCCGTAGTATTCGGAATAGAGGTTCGCTCCCTCCTGCACGCGCACGCGATGAAGTGCGACTCCCGGCGGCAATCCCCCTTCGATGATGCGCTCCCACAGATACACTGCGACGCTTTCCCCGGTCGCGAGCCATGTGCCTGGGGCAAAGGTGGCGATGTCTTCGTTGATGTGCCGTCCGTCAAATGGCGCGACGACCTCGCGCTTGAGCAGCGCGTCGAGCGCCTTCAGGCTCATCACACCGCCGCGCTTCGGATCGAACCGGCCCTTCACCGTCACCTCGCACTTATAAAGATGACTGTGATCGGCGGTTGCGCCTGCGAAGTCAGGAAGGTCGGGAAAGCGGTGAGTTGCCGTAAACTCCACCACCCTTGTGAGATAGGCAGTCGGCATCCTCTAGAATACCCGGACTGCCGTGGCCTTGAAAGAGAAGACGACGGGGCTACCGGGGCCAAGCGCGAGATCACGCGCTGCTTCAGCAGTGATCGTCGCGACGAGCTCGACGCCCCCGACGTCGGCTCGCACCTGCACGCCGGCCCCACGGAGCTCGATCGACATGCCGCTCACTCGTCCTCTGAAAACATTGCGCGCTGACGACGCCAATGGCTCGCGGCTGACGAAGATGTCGGTCGGGGGAACCGCCAGGACCACCGGGCCGGAGCGATCCGTCATCAGGGCAAGATCAACGGTGCCGATGCGTACCTGCTTCACACCCTCGCCCGCTGGCAGCTCGACGCGGAACAGGTTCTCGGGTGTCACGGGGGACAGCCTGCCTTCCGCGAGCACACGGATGTCGTCGGCCCAGCGATAGGCGTCTTCGAGCTGATGGGATGCGATGCACGCCGAGAACGGGCGCTCGGCTCGCTCAGCCGCGAGCGCGCGATACAGCGCACCGGCGGCGGCACGGTCCGCGGAGCTGGCGGGCTCGTCCAGCAACAGCACGTCGGTGCGTAGTACCAGCGCGCGCCCGACCGCGACGCGCTGTACCTCACCATCGGACAGCTCGTGGCGGCGCCGGCTCAGGAGCGGCCCGAGTCCCAGGCGTTCCACGACGTCCCCGATGATCCCATCCGCGGCCGAGTGCCTGATGTCCCGGACCCGCAATCCAAATTCCAGATTGTCGCGCACTGTTCCGCGAAACAGGACCGGCCGTTGCTCGACGAGTGTGACGCGACGGCGGAGCGTGCCACGCTGGCGCGGAACTACGGTGGCGCCATCCCAGAGGACGGAGCCCTCCGTCGGCGTCTCCAGCAGGGCGAGCAGCCGGAGCAGCGTGCTCTTGCCGGCTCCGTTGTGGCCAACCAGCGCCACCACGCCTGTCTTGGGCAGGGCAAACTGCTCGAAATCGAGCACCACGCGTCCTTCGTAGCGGTGCCGCACAGCGCGCAGCTCAACCATTGCCACGCCCCTGGAGGACCTGCAGCGCAATGTTCACGAGGAGCGCCATGACCAAAAGAATGAGTCCCAGCGCGAGCGCCATGCCGAAGTCGCCTTGCGACGTGTACAGCGCGACGGCGGTGGTCAGCGTGCGCGTCGAGCCACGGATGTTGCCGCCGACGATCATCGCGGTCCCGATCTCGGCGACGACCTGACCGAACGCCGCCGTGATTACCGCGGCCAGCGCGAAGCGCGCTTCGCGCGTCACCGTCCACGCCGTCAGCCACCGTCCCGCCCCGAGCGTTTCCGCGGTGCGGCGGATCCGTGGATCGACACCCTGGATCGCCGCTGCCGACAACGCGGCGGCGATGGGCAGCGCGAGGAGCACGTCACCGACGACGATCGCCTGCCAGGTGTACAGCCAGCCGATGCCGCCCAGTGGCCCGCGCCGCGACAACATGCCGTACAGCAGCAGCCCGACGACGACTGTAGGGAACGCGAGGGCGGTGTTGACGACGGTGAGAGCGGCGCGCCGTCCCCAAAAGCGGCGTGTGGCGAGAAAGTAGCCGAGCGGCAGACCCAGCACGCAGGAGACGATGGTCGCGACGACAGCGACCTTCAGCGTGAGGAGGGCGATTCCATAGACTTCGCCATCGCCCCCGGCGAGCAAGGCCCACGCCCGCCGGAATCCTTCGGCTAGAAACTCCATCCCAAGCCGACGCTAAACCACGGATGGATGATCCACTCGCTGAGGTCATGAATGAGGGGAAGGACGCGAGAACCGTCCGGGGCCTGCGAGTGAAACGAAGCGGGATAGCTCTCTTTCCAGAACACGAAGCGCGCATCGCCGTTGAGCCAGAGGTGCCGGCGCGGATACCAGCGTACTCCGGTGCCCAAGCTCACCGTGAACTTGGTGCCGAACTGGTACTTGCCGCTGGTGATGGTGTCAATCGGCTCTGTCGTTTCGAAGCCGACGCCGAGGCCGACGCCCGCATACGGCGCGATCCCGTGCCACGACTTGGCACCGGCGAGCCGCAGCTGCAGCATCATATCGGTGAGCACGACCGCCGATTTGAAAGGACCGGTCTTGCGATTCGGCGAGGAGGAATCGGCGCCCGGGTTGATGACGAAGCGGTCGCCGTCGAGATAGGCCCCGTTGAACTGCAGTACCAACGTTTTCCCAGCCGGGATCTCGTAGCGCAGGGCGGCGCTGCGGGCGTTGCTGAATGCGGCGTCCGCGCTGCCGCGGCTGCCGTTGAACTCACCGACGAGGAAGGAGGGAGCGGCGCGCAACGGCACGTCACGGTACGGCGAGCTCCCGGGGTCGTGGCCGACTTGAGCGACGGCAACGTCATATGACGCTACGACGCTAAGTCCTACGAGTGCGCTTACAACGTACCGTCGTACAACGTACCGTCGTTCCGTCATACAACCCCTCTCAAATCTCGTCCGGTCATCTCTTTCGGCGGCTCGATTCCCATGAGCTGCAAGATCGTCGGCCCCACGTCGCGAAGCGAGCCGCCGGTGCGCAAGTGCCGCGTGCCGGCTCCCTCGCCCACGATCACTAGCGGCACCGGGTTCGTCGTATGCGCCGTGTGCGGGCCGCCCGTCGTGGGGTCGATCATCAGCTCGCAGTTGCCGTGATCCGCCGTGATGATGACGGTTGCCCCCGCCTGATCGGCGGTCTTGAGCACGCGGATGAGACATTGATCGACCGTCTCCACCGCTTTGACTGCGGCTGCCAATACCCCGGAATGCCCCACCATGTCCCCGTTCGCGTAATTGCACAGAATGAAATCGTGCTGCCTGGCGGCGATGGCGCCGCACAGCACATCGGTGACTCCCGCGGCGCTCATCTCCGGCATGAGGTCGTAGGTGGCGACCTTCTGGGACGGTACGAGGAGCCGCTCTTCGCCTTTATAGGGCGGCTCGTATCCGCCATTGAAGAAGTAGGTGACGTGCGCGTACTTCTCCGTCTCGGCGGTGCGAAACATCGTCCTGCCGCGTTCGGCGAGCACCTCCGCGACGATGCGCGACAGCACCATCGGCTCGAAAGCGGCAGCGAAGGGCAGTGTCTCGTCGTAGCGCGTCATGGTGACGAGCTGCACGTCGGGGCGGCCGCGCACGTCGAATCCATCGAACCCTGGTGCAGCGAGGGCGCGCACGATTTGCCGCATGCGATCGGCGCGATAGTTGAAGCAGAATATGCCGTCGCCGTCTTTGATGAGCGGCGCACCGGCGATCACGCGCGGCTTCACGAATTCGTCGGTCTCGCCCGCGGCGTAGGCCTGCTTGATCGCGGTGATAGGATCGGGAACCGAAACGCCGACACCGTTCACCATCGCGTCGTACGCGAGCTTCGTCCGTTCCCAGCGCTTGTCGCGGTCCATGGCGTAATAGCGCCCGATCACGGTAGAGACGGCCGGACGGTCGGACGGCCCGACGGACTCTAACAATTGTTGCATGAACTCGAGACCAGACTTCGGCGGCGTGTCGCGGCCGTCGAGCCACGCGTGGATCGCGACTGCGACGCCCGCTTTGCGGCCCATCGCCACGGCCGCCAAGAGGTGTTTGTCGAGTGCGTGAACACCGCCGGTCCCAATCAGTCCCATCACGTGCAACGTGCCGTCGTGCCGACGTGTATCCTCGACCAGCTTCACGAGCGCCGGAATTCGGGAGAACTCGCCAGAGTCAATCGACTGCGTGATGCGCACGATGTCCTGGGGGACGACGCGCCCAGCGCCCAGGTTCAAGTGCCCGACTTCACTGTTGCCGATTTGTCCCTCGGGGAGCCCGACGGCGAGTCCGGAGGCTTCGAGCAGTGTGCGCGGCGCGCGCTCCCACAGCCGATGCCACGTCGGTGTGTTGCCGAGCTCGATCGCGTTGCCCTCGCGACCGGGGCGGAAGCCCCAGCCGTCGAGCACGATGAGCACTACTGGGGTGCGCCCGCTGCCGCTCGTTGTCATATTGAAGGGGATGCAAGTTAGCCAGTTCATTCCTGCGCTTCTAGCGGCGCTGAGCCTCGCGACGCCCCCGGGCGCGGCCGCACAGGGGGCTATGCGTTATCGGGTCAATGCCGATAACGCCTGGTTCTACCAGGACGTCGCCGGGCGGCGGATCGCGCGGCTGGCGGCCGGCTCCATCGTCACCGCCGGCACGACGCGCAACGACTGGATGCAAGTCACCCTCGACGGCTGGATCTTTGCGACGTCCGTCGGTCCCAGCGACCGCCCCGACTTCGACCTCCTCGTCACCCACGCGCCCACTGAAAATCTCCGCGCCGCGCCGGCCGGTCCGCTCATCGCCGAGCTGGCCCAGGGGTTCGGTTTGAAGCGCATGGGGGCTGGGGCGGGGGCGGACAGCGCTGGAAAAGCCGGTCGCTGGATTCACGTGACGCGCGACGGCTGGGTGCAACGGAGCGCGCTGGTGCCCATTCCCGACGTGGTCGCGACGCGGACGTCGGACACGTCGTCGGCGACGGACCCTGACACGCCCGAGGGCGGGCCACCCTCGGCGCCACGCCCTCCCGGCGCGGGAGACACGACGCGGGTGGATTCGAGCCGCGCCCAACCGATGCGGGTGACGACGTTGTACCGCGCGCCCGACGGTCCCGAGGCCGGCACGATTTCTGTCGACACGCCGGTGCGTGTGCTCAGCCGCAATGGCGAGTGGACGCGCGTGCAGTACGAAGGGTGGGTCAAGGGTGAAGACCTCCAGGTGGCCCCCGCCGGTGTCATGCTGGGCGTCACCGCCGCCGAGCTGCGCGCCGAGCCGCAACGCTACGTGGGGCAGGTGCTGCGCTGGCGGCTCGAATTCATCGCGCTGCAAAAAGCCGACGAGTTGCGGCCGGATATCCCGGCCGGCGCGAGCTACGCGCTCGCGCGGGGACCGCTGCCCGAGCGCGGCTTCGTATACGTCGTCGTGCCGGACAACCGGCTGCCCGCCTTTCGCGCACTCACGCCCCTCGTCGAGATGCAGATCACGGTGCGGGTGCGAAACGGACGCAGTCGCTACCTCGGTAATCCCGTGGTCGACCTGGTTTCGCTGGAGGGAGGATCAACGCCATGAATGACGTCTTGGCAGAGCGGATCCGCCGCAAGCTCGATGTGATGCCGGACGAGCAGGCCTATCAGGTGCTCGACTATATCGAGTTCCTCGAGTCGAAGTATGCGCAGCGCGCCGCCGGCGCCCCGGCCTTCCAGAAAGTCGCGGAAACGCTGGAAGACACGATGCGCGCGGGCCGCGTGCCAGTGAACATCATCCGGGGAACGATGGACACGGTTGGAAAGGCCGGCCGGTTCCTGGAGAGTCTGGCGGCCGCTGGAAAGGCGGCGGTCGACGAAGCGAAGCGCAAGCCGGTGGAAGAGAAGCCCGCCGAAGCAAAGCCGGTTGAGGAAACCAAAACACCCCAGTAACTTTCGAGATGGGAACCTTCCGGCCCGACGTCGCGCTGACCTTCGACGACGTCCTGCTCGTTCCGCGTCACTCGACGGTCCATCCTCGCAACGTCATTGTCACCAGTCGCTTCACTCGCGCCATTCCGCTCAACATCCCGATCGTTTCCGCCGCCATGGACACCGTAACGGAGGCGGAAATGGCCATGGCGATGGCGCGCCAGGGCGGGATCGGCGTGATCCACAAGAACATGACGATCGATCGCCAGGCGGCCGAAGTCGATCGCGTCAAGCGCAGCGAGTCGGGCATGATCATGAATCCGATCACGCTCGGACCGGACCGGCCGTTACGCGAAGCGCAGCAGCTCATGGTGCGCTTCAAGATCTCCGGCGTACCGATCGTCGATGGGGCGGGGAAGCTGGTCGGCATCATCACGAACCGCGATTTGCAGTTCGAGCGCGAGCTGGATCGCCCGATTCGCGACGTGATGACCAAAGACAGACTGGTCACCGCGCCTGTCGGCACGACCCTCGATGACGCTGAACGACTCCTCGCCAAACACCGCATCGAAAAGCTGCCGGTCGTCGATAAGCAGGGATTGTTGAAGGGCCTCATTACCATCAAGGACATCTTCAAGCGGCGCCAGTTTCCCGACGCAAACAAGGATCAGCACGGCCGGCTCCGGGTGGCCGCGGCCGTCGGCGGGACCACCGACGCGCGCGCGCGCGCGCAAGCGCTGCTCGATGCCGGCTGTGATGTCGTCGTGGTGGATTCGGCGCACGGCCACAGCCAGGGGGTGCTCGACACCGTCGCCTGCCTGCGGGATGCCTTCCCCGAAGCCCAGATCGCGGCGGGCAATGTGGCCACGGAGGCGGGGGCGCGCGCGTTGGTCGAGCGCGGCGTGGACGCGGTGAAAGTCGGCGTCGGCCCGGGATCGATTTGCACGACACGCGTCGTCACCGGAATCGGCGTCCCGCAGATCACCGCGATCGTCGATGCCGTGCGCGGCGCGGGCGACGTTCCCGTCATCGCGGATGGAGGCATCAAGTACTCGGGGGACGCCGTGAAGGCGCTCGCGGCCGGCGCGGAAAGCGTGATGATGGGGTCGATGCTCGCGGGTACCGAAGAGAGCCCCGGGGAGTCCTTCCTGCTCGAGGGCCGGCGCTTCAAAGTGATCCGCGGCATGGGGAGCCTGTCCGCCATGGAAGAAGGGTCGGCAGACCGCTACTTCCAGGAGGGCGAGGTCTCGCTACAAAAACTCGTGCCGGAAGGCATCGAGGGACGCGTACCGTACCGCGGACCCGTGGCGGACGTGGTTTTTCAGATGGTCGGCGGGCTGAGAAGCGGAATGGGGTACTGCGGCGTTTGCGAGATCGCCGCGCTGCGCACTGAGACCGAATTCATCCGGATCACGTCGGCGGGTCTGCGGGAATCGCATCCGCACGACGTTGTCATTACGCGGGAAGCACCCAACTACAGTCTCTAGCGGGTTGACAGAACGTCGCTCTGGGCGAACCTTGGGGCCGTCTGCACCGTCGATTCGTTACCAACCTGAACGGAGTCCCGCATGAATTTGTGGGCTACGAAGTCCATCACGACCCTGCGCGCCGAGGCCGACGAGGTGGGCGAGCATCAGCTGAAACGGGCGCTTGGCCCGCTTAACCTGATCACGCTGGGCATCGGCGCTATCATCGGCGCGGGCATCTTCGTGCTCACAGGCCAGGCGGCGGCGTTGCACGCGGGGCCGGCCGTTCCGATCTCGATGGCGATCGTGGGCATCGCCTGCGCGTTCGCCGGTCTCTGCTACGCCGAGATGGCCAGCGCCGTCCCCGTCGCGGGCAGCGCGTACACCTATTCGTACGCCACGATGGGTGAGCTCGTCGCTTGGATCATCGGTTGGGACCTGGTGCTCGAGTACGCGGCGGGCGCGGCGACCGTCGGTGTGGGCTGGTCCGGCCATCTCGTGTCGCTGCTCAGCCAGCTGGGCATCGTCATTCCCCCGCATCTCGCAGCGTCCCCGACGCAATGGTGCACCGCCATCCAGGTGCAACAAGCGGTGGCGGGTTGCGCGCACGCCGGCCTCAACTTCACCGGCGCGTGCGTGAACTTGCCCGCGGTGTTCATTGTCGTGCTGATGTCCACGATCCTCGTCATCGGCATCAAGGAATCGGCGAGCGTCAACAACCTGATCGTGATGCTCAAGGTCACGATCATCCTGCTGATCGTCGTCGGTGGGCCTGGGACACATCACCCCCGAGAACTAGAAGCCGTTCATTCCGCCAAACGCGGGGGAATGGGGCACGTACGGCTGGTCGGGCGTGCTGCGCGGCGCGGGACTCGTGTTCTTCGCCTACATCGGGTTCGACGCGGTATCGACGGCGGCGCAGGAAGCGCGCAATCCGCAAAAGGACATGCCCATCGGCATCCTGGGATCGCTGGCGATCTGCACGATTCTCTACGTCGTGGTGTCGGCGGTGCTGGTCGGGATGGTGCCCTACAAGGAGCTGAATCTTCCCGCGCCCGATGGCCTACGCGATGGAGAAGATCGGCGCGCCGCACGTGGGTCCGGCTCTCGGTCGACGTCGGCGCGGTGCTCGGTCTCGGGTCGGTGATCCTGGTGATGCTGCTCGGCCAGTCCCGCGTGTTCTACTCGATGTCGCGCGACGGCCTGCTCGGGAAGTGGGCGGGCGCCGTCCATCCGAAGTTCCGCACGCCGTATCTGTCGACGATCTTCACCGGCATCGCGGTGGGCTTCGCGACCGGCATGCTGCCGCTGCAGCTGCTCGGCCAGCTGGTGAACATCGGTACGCTGCTCGCGTTCGTGCTGGTGTGCGCGGGCGTGCTGGATTCTGCGCACGAAGCGGCCCGATCTCGACCGTCCGTTCCGGACCCCGTGGGTGCCGTTCGTGCCGATTCTCGGTATCCTCTGCTGCCTCGGCCTGATGGCCACGCTGCCGGGCGACACCTGGATCCGGCTGATCGTGTGGTTGCTGATCGGCTTCGTGATCTACTTCGGCTACAGCCGGCACCACAGTCGCTTGCAGCGCGAGCTGGCCGGTGGCGCCGCGGGCAGCCCAGGCACGCGGGGGCAGGCGCCACCGGGGCGATAAGCCAGGCTTCAGCCTGTGAATCGGCGAGATCGCGGACCCTACCCGACCAAAAGAACTAGATCAAAGGTCTGGTTGCGGCCGAGCACGCGGTCGGCGCGATTATCTTCTCCGTGATGCAACCCAATGGTGTACCCGTTCCGCCCGAGCGCGCTCAGGCGGCTCGCGATGTTGCGGCCGTCCTGACGGGCGCCCGCCACGTCGTCTTGACGACGCACGTCAACGCCGACGGCGACGGGGTCGGCAGCGAAGTCGCGTTGTGGCATCTGCTGCGCGCGCGCGGCGTTTCCGTGACGATCGCCAACCCCACCGACATTCCCGATCGATTCCACTTCATGATTCCCGATGGCGCCGATGCGAGCGACCGCGCGGTGCGGGAAATCGAGCGCGCCGATGTCGTCGCCTCGCTCGACATCGGGGACCTGAGCCGGCTCGGGAACCTGGCGACGGTGATCAGCAAGCGCCAGCCGCCATTCGTTTGTATCGATCACCACGTCGGTCCGGTCAAACTGCCGGCGGGGCCGTATCTCGTCGCTCCGGACGCAACGGCGACGGCGGAGCTCATCTTCGATCTCGCGTCAGTCGCCGGCTGGCCGCTCACGCCCGAGAGCGCGCAGGCGCTCTACGTCGGACTCCTCACGGACACCGGTGGGTTTCGGTTCTCCAACACGACGGCCCGCGCCCTGCGCGTCGCCGCCGCCTTGCTCGAGAAAGGCGTCGACCCCGAAGAGGTGTACGGGTCGGTGTACGCCAGCGCACCCGAAGGCCGCGTGCGGCTGCTCGCCGAGGTACTTCAGACGCTGGTCGTCGAGCCGGAGGTCGGGCTCGCCTGGGTGAGTGTGCCGGCCGACGCGCTGCGCCGCCACGAAGTGACCCCTGACGATCTCGACGGCATCGTCGAATTCCCACGCTCCATCGCCGGTGTGCGCCTCGCGCTACTGTTTCGGCACATCGGCAGCGGTCGCATCAAGGTGTCGTTCCGCTCGATGGGTGAGGTCGACGTCGCCGAGCTGGCGCATCAGTTCGGGGGCGGCGGCCATCATCGCGCGGCGGGCGCCTCGCTCGCCGGCACGATGGGGGATGTCGAGGAGAAAGTCCTCACCGCCGCGAGGCTGTTTCTGAGCAACGGCCAATCATGAGCGGGCCGAATCTCCACTCACGCATTGAGCAGGCGCTGGGCGAAATCACGAATCCTCGACTGGGCAAAAACCTCGTGGCGTCCGGTATGGTGCGGGATCTGACCGTCGATGAGCAGGGTTCCGTGAGCTTCACGTTCGTGCTCACGCGCGACGATCCCGGCGCATTGGCGCGCCAGGCGCGCAAAGCCGTCGAAGGCGTGCAGGGTGTCACGGGTGTGAAAATGAGCGTCGTGGACTCGGCCGATGGTGGAGGTGGACCGCCCGGCCGGCCGGCGCCCCGTCCGACCGCTGCTGCGCCTCCGGCACCGCCCACCCCGGACGAGTTGCCCAACCTGGGCAAGGTGCTCGCCATCTCGAGCGGCAAGGGGGGAGTCGGCAAGTCGACGGTGTCGGCGAATCTCGCGGCGGCATTGGCACTCGAGGGGCATCGTGTCGGCCTGATGGATGCCGACATCTACGGTCCGAACATCCCACGGATGTTCGGCGTGGACACGAAGCCGGAGGTGCAGGGAGGAAAGATCCAGCCGCTCGAGGCGCATGGTGTGAAGCTCATGTCGCTCGGCTTCATCGTGGAGCGCGACGCCCCCGCGATCTGGCGCGGTCCCATCATCATGAAGATCATCACGCAATTCCTGCGTGACGTCGCCTGGGGCGAGCTGGACTATTTCCTCGTCGACCTTCCCCCCGGCACCGGTGACGCCCAGTTGTCACTCACCCAGATCGTGCGACTGCATGGCGCGCTGATCGTGACGACGCCGCAGGAAATGGCGGTGGGTGATTCGCTGCGCGGTGCCAAGATGTTCGAGCGTGTGGGCGTCAAGATCATCGGAATCGTCGAGAACATGAGCTACTTCGTATGCCCGCATTGCCACACGCGCTCCGAGCTGTTCCTGGCGGGCGGGGGTGCGCGTCTGGCCGAGGAGCTGCGGGTTCCGCTGCTCGGTCAGGTGCCGCTGCAGGCCGGCCTGGCCGATCTGGCCGATCGCGGCAAGCCGATCGTGATCGGCGAGCCCGATTCCCCGGCCGGCGTCGCGCTACGCAATCTCGCTCGGACGGTCACCACGCGGGCCGCCGGCTTATCGCCCGCGCTGCCCATCACCGCGCCGCGCTGATCCGAGGGCCGGGAATGGGTGGCATCGGGGTGGTGGCCGGCATCGCACTGATGCTCCAAAGCGTTCAACCCTCCGCTCCGGACGCCCAGTCGCGGGACGCCCTGCGCGCCGGTCTCGACACGCTGTACGGTGGCGACTTCGCGCGTGCGGCCGCGTATTTCGAGGCACTGGCGCACCGCGATACGACCGATCCCGCGCCACTGGTGTTTCAGGCGGGCGCCTACATTTGGTGGGGGGCGGCACTCGATTCCGTCGCGTACGAGCTGCCGCGGGTGGACTCGCTGCTCACGCTGGCGATGGCGCGCGCTCGCGCGAGGGCCGACGGAACGGGCGAATTCTGGCTCGCCACCGCCCTTGGTTATCGCGCGCGCCAGCGGGAGGAGAACGGTCACGGGTTCAGCGCGGCTAAAGACGCGAAGGCGATGCGCGACATCTACGGCCGGCTGCTGGCTGCGGACTCTGCCTGCTACGACTGTTATCTGGGGCTTGGCGTCTACGACTACGGCCTTGCCCGCGCGAGCGCGTTGGCGCGGGTGGTCGGGCGAATCATAGGCTTGGGGAGCGGGAACGCGGAGCGGGGCATCCGCTACATGCGCCGCGCCGCGCACGACGGTGATCTCGCGCGCGTCGAGGCCACGTGGGTACTGGCGGCGGCGCTCATGCGCGAGGCCGCACGCGATCCCCCGGGACGCGCCGTCCTCGAGCGCGAAGCGCGCGGCTACGTCGAAACGTTGGCCGCGCGCTATCCCGGGAATCCGGTGTTTCAGCGCTTCTTGAGAGAGACGACTGGCTCGCCCTCAGCGGGAGAAGCGGTACGACCTGCGGCTGCGCGATGGAGACACGCGGCGCTCGACGCGGCGAATGGTCCAAGGCACGCTCCACCCCCTTCTTGCGCGCAATCTGAGGTTGAGTTGATCCGCCGTGAATCCATCTTTTAGCTTAGGCCAGATGAGTCAATCGCTGCGGCGCGTGGGGTTGCTCGTCGGCTTGGCGATGGTCTACTACTTTGCCGCCAAGCTGGGACTCCGATTCGCATTCATCAACAGTTCGGTCACCGCGGTCTGGCCGCCGGCTGGTATCGCGCTCGCGGCATTCGTGCTTTTCGGATATCGAGTCTGGCCGGCGATTTTCGGCGCCGCCTTCCTCGCGAACGTCACGACGACGGGCGCCGTGCTGCCGTCCATCGGGATCGCGGTCGGTAATACAGTGGAAGGGCTGCTCGGCTCCTACCTGGTCAACCGGTTCGCCCGCGGCGGGCGGGTGTTCGACCGGGTGCGCGACATTTTCCGATTCACGGCGCTCGCGGCGCTGCTCAGCACGATGGTGAGCGCCACGATCGGCGTCGTATCACTCGGTGCCGGTGGGTTGCTCGCGTGGTCTTCCGCGCCGCGAGTGTGGCTCACCTGGTGGCTGGGCGACGCAGTCGGCGACATCGTCCTTGCCCCGGCCCTGATCCTGTGGATCGGCGTCAAGCCGACGAGGGGCCTGGGTCGCACTCAGGTGCTCGAGGCGATTGGCGCGGCGCTCGTCACGGTGCTGGTGACGTTCGCGATCTTCGGCGGACTGTTTCCCTCGCGTGGCTACTCGCTGACGGTCTTGCTCTGGCCGATGTTGATCTGGGCGGCTTTCCGCTTCGGACCGCGCGAGGCGTCCACCGCGATTCTGCTCATCTCGCTCATCGCCATCTTCCGCACGGTCCACGGCCACGGTCCGTTCGGTCACTTTCCCACCGGCGAATCGCTGATCCTGCTGCAGGTGTGGACCGGCGTCACCGCCGTCACGAGTCTCGTCCTCGCGGCGGTCGTCGCGGCGCAGCGCGACGTCGAAGGCACGTGGCGCGAGCTGGCCGTCACCGATCCGTTGACGGGTCTCGCCAATCATCGTCAGCTGGTGAACGCGCTCGAGGCCGAGATCAAGCGCTCCCGCCGTACCGCGCAGCCACTGGCCGTGGTGCTGCTCGACCTCGATGGACTGAAGCAGATCAACGACCGGCACGGCCACCTCGCCGGCAGCCTCGCGATCCGACGCGTCGCGGAGGCGCTGCTCGGCTCGTGCCGCGCGACGGATACGGCGGCGCGCTTCGGGGGCGATGAATTCGCGCTGGTGTTGCCCGAGACCGGCGAAGCCGCCGCCTGGCACGTGGCCCGGGGCGTCGTGGATCGGCTGGCCACGGACGCCGAGAAGCCGAACTTGTCCATCAGCGTCGGGGTAGCAGTCTACCCCGGGCACGGTGAGACGGTTGAGGCATTGCTGAACGCAGCCGATGTCGCGTTGTACGAGACCAAGGAGCGGCGCAAGACACGAGCCGCCGGTCTTGCTCCCTAAACCCACCCCACTAGGTTTGGACCATGGCCGACACCAAGAGAAGCATGAGCGTATCGGCGCGCGCCCCTGAGCCCCCGCCGCTGTCCGAGTCGTCCGCGGGCCTGCTGCGCGAGCTGGTCGCGCACCTGCGCCAGAACCGCACGCAGCTGCGCGAGGAATGGGCGCGACGCATCACGCGAGCCGAGCTGCTGACGGCGATGACCGAAGAGGAAATCTTCGCCGAAGCCACCGCCGTGTACGACAACTACGTGGAAGCGCTCGAGACGGGAACCTTCGAGGCCCTGCAAGCCTACTCGCGCCGGCTGTCGGAGCGCATCATCCCGCGAGGCGTTGAAACCGACGAAGTCGTCGGTATCGTGCTCTTACTCCGTGACGTGCTCGCCCGCTCGCTGTTCACCAAGTACCAGGACAACGTCGAAAAACTGAACCGGATTCTCGACTCTTACGAGCCCGCGGCGAACCGGATCGCGAACACGGTGGCCGTCGGATTCGTGGAAGAGCGCGAGCGCATCATCCGCCAGCAACAGGAAGCGATCCGGGAGCTGTCCACGCCAGTGCTACAGGTGCGCGAGCGGCTTCTCATTCTGCCCATCATCGGCGTGATCGACCCGCAGCGCGCGCGGCAGCTGACCGAGCAGCTCCTGCGCGCGATTCGCGCCAACCGCGCCAAGGTCGTCGTGATCGACGTGACCGGTGTGGCGGCCATGGACTCCGGCGTCGCAAACCACCTGGTCCAGACGGTCGAAGCGTCCCGCCTCCTGGGCGCCACCGTCATCGTGACCGGCCTGTCGCCGGAAATCGCGCAGACCCTCGTGACGATCGGAGTCGACCTCAGCGAAATGGCCACGGTGGGTGACCTGCAGGGAGGCATTGAAGAGGCCGAGCGGTTGCTCGCCGACCGGGCTGCGCCGACGTTGGCCCCGGCACGCGAGATCGCGCCTGAGTCGACGCGTTAGCCCCCCTCGAGCTTTCGGAGGACGCAGTGGAAGTACCTATTCTGCGACAGGGGCAATATCTCATCGCGTCGATTCAGTCTGCCCTCACTGACGCCGATCTTTCTCATCTTCGCGAAGCGCTGATCGCCCAGGTGGGTCGGTCGCGCTGCCGTGGCGTCATCGTCGACGTCACGGCGCTCGATGTCATGGACTCCTTTGCCGTCCGCACGCTGCGCGACATCGCGCATATGGCGCGCCTGCGCGGCGCGGAGACGGTGATCGTGGGCATCCAGCCCGACGTCGCGTTCGCAATGGTGCAGCTCGGCCTGACGCTCAAAGGTGTGGCTACCGTGCTCGACCTCGAGGAGGGGCTCGCCTTCCTGGACGGCCGCACCAAAGAGCGGACTCTCGAAGTGAAACCGAAGCGTCCGAGCGGCCGTGGGTGAAGAGCTTCGCCTCACGATTGCTGCCGACGTCGATGTCGTTGAAGCACGACAGCAAGGACGCGCGTTAGCGGCAGTCGCTGGATTCTCGAGCGGCGAGCAGACCGTCATTGCCGCCGCGATCTCGGAAATCGCCCGCAACATCCTCATGTATGCAAAGAAGGGCGAGATCACCCTGAGTCTCGTCCAGAACGGGGATCGTCAGGGCGTGTCGATCGTCGCCATGGATCAGGGCCCCGGCATCGCCGATCTCGACCGTGCCATGCAGTACGGCTATTCGACGTCACACGGTGTCGGTGCCGGGCTCCCCGGCGCCAAGCGATTGATGGACGAGTTCGACCTCAAGTCGGTGGTGGGGCAGGGCACGACGGTCACGATGAAGAAATGGCGCCGCGCGAACTGACGATCGAAGCGGCGTTCGCCGAACTGCCGCTTCTCGGCCAGGTCGAGTCAGGCGATCTCTGCCTTGTCAAACCTGTCGGCAAAGGGACGCTGCTCGCCGTGGTGGACGGGCTGGGCCACGGCCAGAACGCCGCGTCCGCGGCGCACGCCGCGGTCGGGGCGATCGAGCGCTATGCGCGCGAGCCGCTCGTCGAGATCGTGAAACGGTGTCACCATGCACTCGTCGGGCTGCGCGGCGTCGTGCTGGGGCTCGCGTATCTCGATCCCCAAGCGGCGTCGATGACATGGCTCGGCGTCGGCAACATCGGTGGCGTCTTGCTCCGCGCCGACACCAAAGCGCGGCCATCACGGGTGTCGCTGGTGCCCAACGCCGGATTCATCGGCGCCGAGCAGCCGCATGCGACCGCGCGTGCCGTGCCGCTCACCGAACGCGACACCGTCGTGCTCTATTCGGACGGCGTGAAGGACGGATTCGCGGACTCGCTGGTGCTCGCCAACTCGGCGCAAGAGATCGCTGATTTCATCATCGCCCGGCACACCAAGGGCAACGACGACGCGCTCGCGCTGGTAGCTCGCTACGGCGCCTGATCTTCCCGAAATAGCGGCAACCAGCCGTGCCGCCGGCGCGCTCACGACCGGGCCGCTGCGGCCCATCGTGTTACGCCTGGCGGCTCCGGCCGTCGCGATGATGGCCTGCCACTTCTCGTTCAACCTCATCGACAGCATTTGGGTGGGGCGTCTGCTGGGCCCGGCCGCGCTGGCCGCGGTTTCGACCGCCGGCTTCTACGTCTGGGTCGCGCTCAGCCTGGGCGAGATGGTGGAAATCGGCCTGATCGCCGTTGCGGCCCGCCGCCATGGTGAGGGGGATCCCGAGCGCGCCGCCCGCGCGGCGGCTGCGGCGGTCGTGTATGCGCTGGCCGCCGGCCTCATCGTCAGCGTCGTGGGATTGCTGCTCGCGGACACGCTGTTTCGAGTGATGAAGGTCCCGCCGGATGTCGCATCGCTTGGACACGCGTATCTGTCGACCTGGTTGCTGGGCGGGCCGTTGGTCTTCGGTTTTTTTGCCATCGAAGCGACGTTCCGCGCGGCGGGAGACACGCGCACGCCGTTCCTGATGCTCGCGGGGTCGGTGTGCGTGTCGATCGTGCTCGATCCGTTACTCATCGCCGGCGTGGGCCCCTTTCCGCGGCTTGGCATCGAGGGCGCGGCGCTCGCCTCTGTCATGGTGCGTGGTGGAGGGTTCCTGATCGGGTGCATCATCGCGCTGCGGCGCGGGTTGCTGCGCGTGACCGCGCCGGACTGGCGCGCCTTGCCCACGATCGTGCGAATCGGAATGCCGCTCTCGCTCGCGGGGGTGTTGCTCTCGGTCATCTATATGTGGCTCACGCGGTTCACGGCACGGTTCGGGACCGCGGCGCTCGCCGCGCTCGGGGTGGGGCACAAGATGGAAGGGCTTGGCTTCATCGCGATCAGCGGGTTCTCGCTCGCGGCGAGCGCGCTGGTCGGCCAAAACCTCGGCGCCCGCCAGGAGGCACGGGCCCAGGAAGCGGTGCGACTGACTGTGAGCTACTGCCTCGTCGTCACGGTCACGACCGCCCTCGCTTTTCTCCTCATTCCCGGAAGACTGGTCGCGCTGTTCACTCGCGATCCCCAGGTGATCGCCGACGGCGTCCTGTATCTGCGGGTCATCTCGTTCGCGCAAATCGGTCAGAGCTTCGAGCTGATCCTGGAAGGCGCGCTCGCCGGCGCGGGGTACACGTTCTGGCCCCAGATTGTCAGCACCACGCTGACGACGCTGCGGATCCCGCTGGCCGCGTGGTGGTCGCGCGCGTTCGGGCTGCTTGGCATCTGGCTGGCGCTGAGTGTAACCGCGATCTCCAGGGGCGTCGCCATGATCCTGTTTTGGAAGAGTGGGAGGTGGCGTGCGACAACCGTCTGATGGCCGATGCCGATAATCACGCTCCTCACGGACTTCGGTACGGCCGACAGCTACGTCGCCGAGATGAAGGCCGTGCTATTGTCGCGAAAGGCGGACCTCACGCTCGTCGACATCTCGCACGAGGTCCCGCCCGGAGATGTGCGCGCTGGCCAATACCTGTTGAGTCGCGCCTGGAAACACTTCCCCAGCACCACGATTCATGTCGCGGTCATCGACCCGGGCGTCGGAACGGAACGCCGCGCGATTGCCGCTGAGAGCGGGGGCCATCGTTTTCTGGCGCCGGACAACGGCTTGCTGTCGTTCTTGCCGGATGACGCCCGCTTCGTGTCGATCCTCGTGCCCGGGGACGCGTCCGCGACGTTTCATGGCCGCGACGTCTTCGCACCCGCCGCCGCGAGCCTCGCGAGCGGCGATCCGATCGACGCATTGGGCAGCAGCGTCGCGCGTCCCGTCCGCGCACCCTTGCCGGCGCCGCATCACGATGGGACTGCAGTCGTGGGAGAGGTCATCTATGTGGATCGCTTCGGCACGCTGATCTCGAATATCATGCCATCAGCCGTCGAGCCGGGTGTCCGGATTCGCGTCGGTGACGTCGATGTCGGCTCGCTGCGGCGTACGTTCGCGGACGCGGCTCGCGGCGCGCTGGTGGCATTTGGCGGTTCTGGTGGAACGGTCGAGATCGCGGTGCGCGACGGTAGTGCAGCGCGACTGTTGGGAGTCGGCGTCGGCACGGAGGTGCGGGCGTGACGTCCCCGGTGAGGAAGGTGAGCGACGGCGAGCGACGCCTGGCTGGTTACCTGCGACTGTGTGATTACGTGATCTATGTCGGTCTCAGTGGGAGCGCGGCTACCTTCGTCTTTGGAGCACTGCGGGTCGCTGGGCTGAGCCTGGCTGTCGTATCGTTCGGCGCCGCGCTGAAACTTGCCGGTGTGATCGTCGCCTATCTCCTGATGTCGTCCCGCACCCCCAACGCCGACATCGCACCGTGGATCAGACGCTGGACGCGCACGGCCAGCGTGTTGATGGGTCTCGCCGCAGTGTACGCGCTGATCGCCGGGCACGATGCCGCGACTCGGTTGCTCGCCGGCGCCATCATGTTTTTTGCCCTGCTGCTTTACCGCCGTGTCGGCTCAGTCGCGATTGGGGAGTTGAGCGAGGGTTGGGGGCCCCAGGGGGCCCAAGACATGTTCCTCGTCCGCGGCGTCTTGGGACCTGAGCTCGACGCCTGGTTGACGGGCATTTGGCTGGCGGGAGCGATCGTGGTTCGAGCGGCTATGCCGAGTGCGTTCCAGCCGGCGCCGGTGAGTGCCGATGGGCTCAGGATGCGCGTGCTGGCGGCGGGCACCGCTGAGCTCCGGTACCACACCGCGCACCGCACCTACTCGAGCGACATCGCCGAGCTGCGCCCGTTCGCGACAGGGGTCATCGATTCGCTCGTCGTGGTGACCGTCGATGGGCAGGGCTTTCGGGCGATTGCACGGGATCCGCGGGGGACGGTGACCTGCGGAATATGGGGCGGCGAGACGACGGGACTTCGAATCGCGGGAGCTGCTCTACTGCAGACGGTGTGTTGGAGGGATACGACGGCCGTAGGCGGAAATAAATAGGGGCGCAGCTTGCTGCGCCCCGGTGTTCGCTCCTGCAATCCTACGCCGTCCAGTCGCCCGAGGGCATCGGCACTTTCACCTGCGCCATCACGCGATCGGCAAATCCGGCGGTTGGTGCAAAGGTGGGAAGCTGGACCAGCTCGAGTATGACTTTGCGCTCGCGGTCCGCTTCGACGCGGCACAGCGAGCAATCAGCGAGGTGCAGGGCCCGGGCAGCGGGAAGCAGTCCCTGTGCCCAGAGCTCGATTTCATCGGTAGTGAGATGCATGGCGGTGTCAGTCATTGGGTGTCCTACGGTCTCGTAATTGGCTTGGTTTCAGTCCCGGCGATCTTCCAAGTACCCTCGTAATTCATTACGGGCGCGATGGATATAAGTTTTGACCGTCCCGAGCGGTAGCTCCAGCGTGTCCGCGATTTCTTCGTAGGAGTACCCCTCGACGTGGCGTAGCACGATGCACGACCGGTACTCGGGGCGGAGCCGGGCAATGGCTCGTTCGATCGCCGTGCCCAGTTCCCGACTCTCGACCTCGTCGAGCGGGCTCTCCGCCCGGTCGCCGACCTGCAGGGACGTCGCACGCATCTGCTCGGGGGTTTCGGCAGCCGGGGAGCCGTCGAGCGAGAGGGTGTCGAGACTTTTGCGGCGCAGGTGATCGATCGCCGCGTTGTTCGCGATCTTGAAGATCCACGACGAGAACTTGAATTCCGGGCGATACGATTTGATCCCGTTGAGGACCTTGATAAAGGTTTCCTGTGCGAGGTCCTCGGCGAGCGCGCGATCGCGCACCATCCGATACAGCAGCGAAAACACCGGCCGCTCGTAGCGACGGACGAGCTCGCGGAATGCCGCGTCATGTCCCTGCTTTGCCCACGCGACGACCTGCTGATCGCTGGCGTCGCTCAGGTGGTCCGGCCTATCTTTCGCGCCTATGGCTCGCTCTCCAGCCTACGTCCGTGGCATGTTCACGGCGATCGCGCCGCGCTACGACTTCCTGAACCACTTGCTGAGCCTCAACGTGGACCGGTCCTGGCGCCGCGCCGCTGTCGCGCGGCTCGGCTGGGAGGCGAAACCGGACGGTACCTATCTTGACCTCTGCGCCGGCACGCTCGACCTCGCGGCGGAGCTGTCTCGGAGCGACGGCTTTCGTGGCCGTGTCGTCGGCGCCGACTTCGTCGTGCCGATGCTCAAGCGCGGGCGCCACAAGGCCCCGCGCACGTCGCCCGTCGCCGCGGATGCGCTCGCACTGCCGTTTCCCGCAGCCCGCTTCGACGGGGCGCTCGTCGGATTCGGCGCCCGCAATCTCGCCAACCTCGACGTCGGCCTGCATGAAGCAGCGCGCGTCCTGAAGCCGGGCGCGCGCTTCGTGATTCTCGAGCTTGCCACGCCCCGCTTTACGCCGCTGCGGGCCGTGTATCTCTTCTACTTCCGTCGCATTCTGCCGGCCATCGGCCGGCTCGTGTCGAAACATAGAGATGCATATACCTACCTGCCAGAGTCGGTGCTTGGGTTTCCCGAGCCGGAGGGGCTCTCGCAACGTCTGGTCGCGGCGGGGTTTTCGCGCGTCGGGTTCGAGCGGCTAACGGGCGGCATCTGCGCCGTCCACTATGGCACTCGATAACCTCCGCGCCTTTATCGCTGCGATCGACAAAGCGGGCGACCTGACGCGCGTCGACCGACCCGTTTCCGTCGACAAAGAGATCACCGAAATCGCCGATCGCTGCATGAAATCCGCAGGCGGTGGGCCCGCGCTGCTGTTCACGCAGCCCACGCTCCGCGGCGGGGGCAGGTCGCGCTACCCAGTGGCGGTGAATCTGTTCGGCTCCGAGCAACGCATGGCGCTCGCACTGGGCGTGGAATGTCTGGATCACGTCGGCGCGCGCATTTCAGAGCTCGTCGCGCTCAAAGTGCCGGAGGGACTGATCGGCAAGCTCGCGATGCTCCCCCGACTCGCCGAGGTCGCGAAGTTTCCTCCGAAGACCGTCGGGGGAGGACGCGCGGCGTGCCAGGAGACCGTCATCCGGGAAGCGGACGTCGATCTGTCGCAATTTCCCGTGCCAATCTGCTGGCCCGAAGATGGCGGTCCCTATATCACGTTGGGCGGGGTCGTGACACGAGACCCGGTGTCAGGTGTCAGGAACGTGGGCATGTATCGCGTGCAGGTGTTGGAGCGCAACGAGCTGGCGATGCATTGGCAGCGGCATAAGGTGGGCGCGGCGCACTGGCGTGCGATGGCGGAGCGCGGCGAGACGATGCCGGTCGCGATCGCGCTCGGTGGCGACCCGGCCAGCATCTATGCCGCGTCCGCGCCGCTGCCGCCGACGATCGATGAGTTCCTGTTTGCGGGATTCCTGCGTGGCGAGCCGGTTCGCCTCGCGAAGGCCGTCACCGCCGATCTCGAGGTTCCGGCGGAAGCGGAGATCGTGATCGAGGGATACATCGACCCGCGCGACGAGCTGGTGCTCGAAGGGCCGTTCGGCGATCACACGGGATTCTATTCGCTCGCCGACTACTATCCCAAGGTGCACGTCACGGCGGTGACGATGCGGGACGATCCGATCTGGCCACACACGATCGTCGGCCGCCCGCCCATGGAGGACTATTATCTCGGCCACGCGACGGAGCGAATCTTCCTGCCGCTGCTCCGCCTGACCATCCCCGAGATCGTCGATCTGCACATGCCGGCCGAGGGAATCTTTCACAACCTCGTGTTCGTGAGCATCGACAAGCAGTACCCCGGCCAGGCCTACAAGGTGATGAACGGACTGTGGGGGCAGGGATTGATGTCGCTCGCCAAGGTCATCGTGGTCGTCGACAAGGACGTCAACGTGCGCGATCCGAAGGAGGCGTGGTGGGTCGCGCTGAATCACATCGATCCCGAACGGGACGTGCGCTTTACGATGGGGCCGATCGACGTGCTGGACCACTCGAGCCGCGGCTTCACGTACGGATCCAAGATGGGTATCGACGCCACGCGGAAGTGGAAGGAAGAAGGCTTTGCGCGTGAGTGGCCGAACAAGATCGTGATGGACCCGGAGACCAAACGGCGCGTCGATGAGATGTGGAAGGAGCTTGGGATTGCGCTCTGACGGTGTCCAACCATCCGCCCGTGAAGGCCAGACATTCGCCGGCGAGTCGCTTTTCGTCCGCTACGTCAACTTCGTCAAGCTACCCCACACGCTGTTCGCGTTGCCCTTCGCGCTGCTGGGCATCGTCGTCGCATCGTACAAGCAGCCGGTAACGTGGCGTGTTGCGATCCTCGTCGTCATCGCCTTCACTGCCGCCCGGTTTGTGGCGATGGGGTTCAACCGGATCGCGGACCGCCGCATCGATTCGCGAAACCCGCGCACGCAGGGTCGTGAGCTGCCGGCTGGACGCCTGACGGTCGCTCAGGCATGGGTTGCCGTGATCGCCGCGATGGTCGTGTTCCTCTGGGCCGCCTGGGCGCTCAATCCCCTGTGCGCCGCGCTCGCGCCGGTGGCGCTGATCTGGATCGTCACCTACAGCTACACCAAACGCTTCACCGACTGGTCGCACCTCTGGCTCGGCGCGTCCCTCGCGATCGCGCCAGTGGGCGGGTATGTCGCCGTGACGGGTGAGTGGAGCGATCCCCCGGGACTGCTGCTTCTGATCGCGTTTGCGGTCGCGTGCTGGGTCGCGGGGTTCGACATCTTCTACGCGCTGCAGGATGAAGCATACGATCGCCGCGAGGGGCTACGCTCGCTCGTCGTCAGGCTGGGGCAGGGGTGGGCGATCATCGTCGCGAAGCTCCTGCATGGCGCCGCCATCGCCGCGCTAATCCTGTTTGGGAAGGGCGCAGGACTGGGACTTCCCTACTTCATCGGGGTCATGATTGCGGTGATCGTCATCGGGTGGGAGCACCGCCAGGTGAAGCCTGGGGATCTCTCGAAACTCAACGCCGCCTTCTTCACGGCGAACGGCGTCGTCAGTATCGTCGTGTTTCTGGGCGCGTTGGTGGATCGAATCGTATGAAACGCGGAAGTCGGAACGGCGAACGCGGAACAGACAAACACCGTTCTGTTCCGCGTGCTGACTTCCGCGTTCCGCGTTCACCGGCGCCACCGTCTCCACCCAGGCACCCCAAACGTTCCCCCACACCGAATCGTAGAGGGCGCTAGGGAGTAGGCTTGTCTCCCAACCCCGCCAGGTCGAGCAGGAACGCATATTCGAACGCGACGTCCCGCCAGTGCTTGTAGCGCCCCGACGCGCCGCCGTGTCCCGCCTCCATATTCGTCCGCAGGATGAGCCGGTTGTTGTCGGTTTTCATCGACCGCAGCTTGGCCGTCCACTTCGCCGGCTCGACGTAGAGCACCTGCGTGTCGTAGAGGCCCGCCGTGATCAGCAGGTTGGGATAGGCTTTCCGCTCGACCTGGTCGTATGGTGAGTACGAGAGCATGTACCGGTAGAAGGTCGAATCGTGCGGGTTGCCCCATTCATCGTACTCACCGGTCGTCAACGGAATCGTCGAATCCATCATCGTCGTGATCACATCGACATACGGCACGCCCGCGATAACGCCTTTGAAGAGCTCCGGCCGCAGGTTGACGACTGCTCCCATGAGCAGCCCGCCGGCGCTGGCACCCCGCGCAAACAGGCGATCCGAGGACGTGTAGCCGCGGCGAATCAGATCATCGGCAACATCGACAAAATCGGTGAAGGTGTTCTTCTTCTGGAGCTGCCGGCCGTTTTCATACCAGGCACGTCCCATTTCGGACCCGCCGCGAATGTGCGCGATGGCGAACACGAAGCCGCGATCGAGCAACGAGAGCCGGTCCGATGAAAACGTGGGATCGGAGCTCGACCCGTACGACCCATAGCCGGTCAACAACATCGGGGCGGGGCGGGCGATCCCCTTGCGGTACACGAGCGAAACGGGCACGCGGGCTCCGTCGCGCGCGGTCGTGTAGAGTCGCTCAGTGACGTAATTGGCCGGATCGAAACCGCCCTGGATCGAATCGCGCTTGAGCAGGGTTTTCTGCTTTGTCCGCATGTCGTAGTCGTACGTCGATGACGGCGTGGTCAGGGACGTATAGACGTAGCGCAGCATGGGGGTGTCAAACTCGCGGTTGGTGCTGACGTAAGCGAGATACGCCGGCTCGCCGAAATCGAGGTAGTACTCGCCCCGACCACTCCACGGGCGCACCCGCAGCTGCACCAACCCGTCCCTGCGCTCGCTCAGCACGAGATAGTCGCGGAAGAACTCGAAATCCTCGAGCAGCACATCGGGGCGGTGGGGGATGACTTCTTCCCAGTTGTCGCGCCCCGGCTTGGCAACCGGCGTGCGCATGAGCCGGAAATTCTTCGCGCGATCGTTGGACAGGATGTAGAAATAGTCGCCGAAATGGTTGGCGTAGTACTCGTGGCCCCGCTCGCGCGGGAACATGACGCGGAATGCCGCGTCGGGTTGGTCGGCGCGGATGTACGAGTACTCGGTCGCGAGCGTCTGGGACGATTGAATCATGATGTACGCGCGGGACTTGGTCTTGAAGACGGACACGTAGTAGGTCTCGTCCTTGTCCTCATAGACCATCTGATCTGCGGCGGCATCGGTGCCGAGCCGATGACGATAGACCTGATAGGGCCGCACGGATACCGGATCAGGCTTTGTGTAAAACAGCGTGCGGTTGTCCTCGGCCCACGCGATGCCGCCGATGGCGCGCGGGATGACGTCGGAAAGCATCGCTCCCGTGCTCAGGTTCTTGAACCGAATCGCGCTGACTCGCCCTCCGGTCGTATCCTCGCCAAACGCCAGCAGATCTTCCCGAGGGCTGATTTCCCACGCCCGGATCAAGTACGTCGCCTTGCCTTCGGCGAGCGCGTTGGCGTCGATCAGGATCTCTTCCGGAGCGCTGACGGCGCCGCGCTTGCGGGCGTAGATGGGATAATTCTTCCCCTCCACGAGCCGCGTATAGTAGAAGTAGTTCCCCTCGCGAAATGGGACCGACTGGTCGTTCTGAAGCACGCGGCCCTTCAGCTCCTCGTAGAGCCGGTTCTGCAGCGGTTCGGTATGCGCCATGACCGCCTTGGTGTACGAGTTCTCGGCCTCGAGGTACTGGATGACTTCCGGGTTGCTGCGCTCCTTCAGCCAGTAGTACGGATCGGTACGCACGCCGCCGAACTCGTCGAAGCGATGCGGCCGCACCGCCGCCACGGGCGGCGTGAGCGCAGCGGGAGCCTGTTGCGAGAAGACAACCGCAGGGACGAAGGCCAAGAAGGCCAAACCAAACGAACGAACGCGGGTGGGCATCGGATCCTCGGAAAAAGTAAGGACGTTGAGGTCGAATTAACGCCCGCACGGCTCATGAGGCCAGAGGGTATGTTTGGGCCGTGACAGTTCTCTTACTAATCGTGGCCCTGCACGGTCAAGGATCGCTGCAGGCCATCGAGCGCGATCTCGCTCAGGCGGAGCGTGCCGAGTTACGCGAGCCGGGGAGCAACAGGTCTTTTCATCTCGATTCCGCCGCGCTCGCGCGGGCCCGCTTGGGGATCGAGGCATATCTGCAGACCCAGCCCGACGATCCCGTGGCGTTGGTGATGCTCGGCCGCGTGGGCCGATTTCTGCTCCGTCCGTCAAGGGGCGCGCAGTGCTCGCCCGAACATGGGTGCGTGCTCGACACCGCGTTCGACGACAGCGTATTCCAGGCCGCGGTGGACCGCGCGCTCAGCATTCGTCCCGACGACCCGGCCGCGCATTTTTGGAAAGCACGACTGCTCGACGACGGACGGCCGGTGCTGCGCGATGGCGAGTTCGGCGTCGATGTCGACACCGCACAGGTGCTCGTCCATGCCCGACGTGCCGTCGCGCTCGACTCACGCAACGTCCGCTATCGAGAGTTTCTCGCCGTTACGCTGTCGAACATGGGGCGGTATGGGGAAGCCGCCGACGCGATCCGGCCGGTTGAGCATGGCAAGCACATACTGTCGCTCATTTTTGAGGACCTCGCGGCCGTACCGGTTCCAGAGAACGCCGTGCCGTGGCTCGGCGGCCACGCAAGGTTCGCGGCCGTGGGGATGGACGAGAATCCACCGCGCTTCGCCGGCCAGGCGGGACGAAGCTGGATCGTCTCGCTCACGGTAGAGCAGCTCGAGGCCTTTTATCGTCGTCGGTGGCCCGCGTTCAGGTTTTTCGCGATCGTCGATTCCGTGGACGGACGCAAGGCGTGGTTTCAATACGTTCGCGCGGACCACAGCGGGAAACTTCAGCCCGCCCAGGATTCGGGGTTCATGGCGACGCTCGAGAACGCCGCCTCATATCCCGGCTTGATGATGGGGGTGAGCGAGGCCGGTCCCAGCGTCGATCAGCCGGGCGCGCGATATCCGGTAGCCGTCGAGGGCAAGGAGCGGTTCCTGGAAATCATCATTGTTACCGGCCGTCGGGGCCCGCGCATCTGAGTATGGCGGCTCCCCCGTCCGGTTCCCCCCCCCCCGTCGTCCTCGCGATCACCGGTGCGTCGGGCGCCCCTTACGCGGTGCGGCTCCTCGAGGTGCTCGCGACCAATCACGTTGACACCTGGCTGCTGATCTCGTCGCATGGCTGGCGGCTGCTTGCTGAGGAGTGCGGCATCAAGGACGAGCCCGCGCTGAAGAAAGCAAGCGGCGGCGAGTGGGGCAGCGTGCGCGTCTTCAACGACACGGACCGCGGTGCCGAGCCCGCCTCGGGGTCCGTGAAGACATTGGGCATGGTCGTCTGTCCGTGCTCAATGGGGACGATGGCGGCAATCGCGCATGGTACGAGCCGCTCGCTGATCGAGCGCGCCGCCGACGTCACGCTCAAAGAACGGCGCAAACTCGTGCTCGTGCCGCGCGAGACGCCGCTGTCGCTCGTCCATCTGCGCAACATGACGCTCGCCGCTGAGGCCGGCGCCGTAATCCTGCCGGCCGCGCCGGGGTTTTATCAGCGACCCAAGGAGATGGGTCAGTTGGTCGATTTCGTCGTGCAGCGCATCGTTGACCACATGGGACTCGGCATCCAGCTGATCAAACCGTGGCAGGGGTAACGATGGACGTCCGCGAGCTGCTGTCCCGGGAAGTCACTCCCGAGCTGTACCGAGAGGTGCGCGCGCTGTGGAAGGCGCATTCGATTGCGGAGGACAAACGCGATATCGCTGGCCTGTTGGCCACGCTCACGCCCGACTGCGTGTACGAAGTCGTCGGTGAGCCAGAAGCCCGCTGGGAAGGACACGCTGGAGCCACGCAGTTCTATCTGGGGCTGCTCGGCGCATTTCCCGACATTCACTTCGATCTGCAGCAGATCGTGATTGGCCCCCAGGGGGTCTGTGAAGAAGCCAAGGTGACCGGCACGCATAAAGGGAAGTGGCTGTCGTATGCGCCGTCGGGAGACAAAGTCGAGTTTCGCGTCGTGATCTTCTTCCCCTGGGATCCGCAAGCGAAGCGATTCAAGGGGGAACGCGTCTTCGCTCAACTATGATCGCCCTGCTCGCGCTGCTCATCCAGTCGCCTGATTCGCTGCCGCCCAAGCCGACTCCTCCGCCCGCCGAGTGGCGGAGCCTGATCGGCGGATACCTGAGCGGCAACGACACGATCTACGTCTACGAGGATCACGGCGCGCTGTTCGCGCGGGTGGACTCGGTGTCCCCCCCCGTTCGCTCGCGGGCAGATCGGACACGGCGTTCGCACGGTGGTCACGCCTCCAGGTCGGCCCTGCTGCCGGTGGCCAGTTGCGGATCACGCCTGTCCGCTCGGTCGCCGAGCTGCTCACCGCGGATCGGGTGCTGACGCCCCCCGCCGAGAGCGGTGCGTTCCTTGTCCCCGATCTGGTGGAACCCGCTGCGCTCGATCCAACGATTCGGCTCGACATCCGCTACGCCACGACGAACAACTTCCTCGGTAGCGTCTTCTATTCCTCGCAGCACGCCTTCTTGCAGCGGCCGGCCGCGCTTGCGCTCGTGGAAGCGTCGCGCGCCGTCCGGCCGCGAGGCTATGGCCTGCTGATCCACGACGCCTACCGGCCGTGGTACGTGACGAAAGTCTTCTGGGACGCGACGCCGCCCGCGTCGCGCTGGCTCGTGGCCGATCCCACCAAAGGCTCGAAGCACAACCGCGGCGCTGCCGTCGATATCACGTTATACGACCTCAAGAGCGGGGCCCCCGTCGAGATGCCATCGACGTATGACGAGGCGACGCCCCGTGCCTACGCCGATTTTCCGGGTGGCACATCACTGCAGCGCTGGCATCGCGCGCTGCTGCGTCAGGCGCTGGTGAGCCAGGGATTCGTGGTGAACCCAAGCGAGTGGTGGCACTTCGATTTCCACAATTGGGCACGGTATCCGATCCTCAACACGGCCTTCGAGCAGTTACTGGCTCCTTCCATGAGGCAGGACACCGCGCGCTACACACACGCCGACACGTTGCGCGGATCCAACGGCCCGGCGCGCGCGTGGTGGGATGTGCAGTTCTACGACCTCCACACGC
The DNA here is from genome assembly GCA_963704805.1 of uncultured Gemmatimonadales bacterium. GTDB lineage: Bacteria > Gemmatimonadota > Gemmatimonadetes > Gemmatimonadales > GWC2-71-9 > 20CM-2-65-7. Next base: position 921,875 of record CAVPHS010000001.1, read on the forward strand.
GCGTGAACCCCGCCGATTCAACGATCAGTGGCTGGAACGGCATCACGTATCGCGTGTTGCAAACGCCCCCCGGACGTGAGATGCAGATCGATCTCCAGGTCCCGATGCAGGTAGACAGCATCGTGCAGGATCGCAAGAAGCTCACGTATCGCCGCGACGGGAATGCGTTCTTCGTGAGATTGACCTCGTCGCAGAGCGCGGGACAGACCCGCACGATTACGGTTTGGTATCACGGCAAACCCCGCGTGGGGCGGCGGTTGCCGTGGGACGGCGGGTTCACGTTCCCCAAGGACAGCCTGGGCAGGCAGTGGATCGCGACGGCCAACGAAGGGTTGGGCGCGAGCGTCTGGTGGCCGACCAAGGACTACCTGGCCGACGAGCCGGACAGCCAGCGCGTCGCCATCACCGTGCCCGATCCGCTGCTGGACGTGTCCAACGGCCGGCTCCGCAACACCACGAAGAGTCGCGATGGCACGACGACATACGAGTGGTTCGTGACGAGCCCGATCAACAACTACAACGTTACGATCAACGCCGGCGGTTACACGCACTTCAGCGATACACTCGCCGGCGAGGCAGGGCGCCTTTCCCTCGACTATTGGCCACTCGACTATCACGCCGACACCGCGCGGGGCCAGTTCAAGCAGGTGATTCCGATGCTCAAATGCTTCGAGCATTGGTTCGGCCCATATCCCTGGTACGCCGACGGCTACAAGCTCGTCGAGACGCCGCACCTCGGTATGGAGCATCAGAGTGCCGTGGCTTACGGTAATCATTTCCTGAACGGGTATCTGGGCCGAGATCTGTCGGGGACCGGGCTCGGCCTGCAATGGGATTTCATCATCGTGCACGAGAGCGCGCACGAGTGGTGGGGGAACAACATCTCGGCACAAGATCACGCCGACATGTGGCTGCATGAGAGCTTCGCCAACTACGCCGAGGGGATCTACACGGAGTGCATGTTGGGGAAGACAGCGGGCGCGGCGTACATGATCGGCGCGCGCAGGGGTGTGCGCAACGACCGTCCCATCGTGCCGGCATTTGGTGTGAATGCGCAGGGTTCGGGCGACATGTATCCCAAGGGCGGGAACATGCTGCACACGATTCGTGCAGTCATCGATGATGATGCGAAGTGGCGTGACATCCTGCGCGGGTTGAACCAGCAATTCCGCCATCAAACGGTGACAGGCAAGCAGGTGCAGGACTTCATCAGCCAGCAAGCCGGAATCGACTTGAGCAAAGTGTTCGCGCAGTACCTCACCACGACCAAGATCCCCGTATTCGAGTATCGAGTTGAGGGACTGGAGTCGGGACGGGGCGGAACGCTGTCGTATCACTGGGCGGACGTCGTGCCTGGATTCGACATGCCGGTGCGCGTGAGCATTCCGGGCCTCGGTACGCAGCTGCTGCATCCCACCGAAGCGTGGCAGACCCTTCCGGTCACGTACCCGAAGCCCGGCGATCTCGGCGTGGACGAGAACTTCTACATCACTGTCCGGCACGCACCGTGAGGTTGGGCGTCATCTCGGACACCCACGGCGTGTTGCGACCGCAAGTGTTCGAGATCTTTCGCGAAGTCGATCACATCCTTCACGGCGGCGACGTTGGACGGGAGGATATCCTCGTCGAGCTGCGGGCGCTGGCGCCCGTGACGGCGGTGTACGGCAACAGCGACGGCTTCGAGCTGCGCGCCAAGCTGCCGCAGGTTGCCGAGCTGGAGCTGGACGGATTTCCGATCGTCGTGACCCATGGCGATCAGTTCGGCAGCCCCAACCCGGACAAACTCCACGAGGCCTTTCCCGACGCCGAGATCATCATCTTCGGCCACAGCCACCGGCCGTTGCTCGAGTTGGTGGATAAGACGGTGACGGTGATGAATCCGGGGGGAGCGGGGGCGTCGCGCTTTGGGATACCGCCGAGTGTGGGGATTCTGGAGCTCGAGCCGGGGATTCCGCCGCGGGGAAGGATTCTCGCGCTCACTCCTCCATCGTCATCGAGACGCTAGGCGCGCGGAGCCGCAGGAATGCGGCAAAGCCGCCGAGAGTGCGGCTGCCGTAAAAGAGCCGCAGCTCTTCGGGAACGATCTCGAGATCGCCGCGCGCGCCCAACCAGATTCCGACGCGGCGCAGCGTGCCAAGGCCGCGGGCGTACCCCAAGCCGAGAGACCCCACCTCAACGGTTTCACTGATTGACCCCACCAGCGCCAGTTCCTCTGCGGTCCGCGTGACGTACTCGGCGCGACCGAAAACGGTGTTGCGCTCATCGACATCGATGTTCGTCTCGATGAGGGCCGTATTCAGCACCCGGCGTGTGTCGGTCGGCACGTTGGCACCCCAGATCAGCGAGGTCGACCAGGCGCCGCCGCTGCGCGGGACGACATGCATGATCGCGAGAGCCAGTCGATGTAACGCAGCATGCGCGTGCGCGCTGGTACCGGCGGCCAAATAGCCAGCCGAGCCGGCGACGCTCCACTGCTCGCCGGGATTCACGGTGACCCGCGCCGAGAACGAGTTCAGTCCCCCACCGTTGTAGTCGAAGTTCGTGCGCACCTCGTTCGGATGATTGCCGTTGAATGCCGAGGCTTCGATGTGAACTTTGTGACTGAATAGCCCTAGTGTCACGACGCCAAAGCTCTCGTGTGTGACGTCCTGGGAGTGGTGACCGAGCGGTGCGAGAGGATCGTTCTCTGCGGATGGGCGGTGCAGATAGGCGACGGGGCCCAACGCCGGTTCTCCCACCGCTGCCAGGTAGAGTGACCAGTGGAGGTCGGTACTCACCGGTCGGTCGTACATGACCGCCGCTTCGCTGAACAACTCGTGCGGGTGCATCCGGTCGGTAACCGTGCCGCCCTGGTATGGCTGGGCGACCTGGAGGAGCTGCGGATATCCGGCCTTGGTGAGGGTGAAGTACTCGGCGCTGACCATCATGCGGGCGCGGAATGTCCCGCCGCTGGCGGGCCGCGACCCATCGGCCATGATCCAGTTCACGCTGCCGAACTGGTAATTCCCCCGCGGGCCGAATTCCTGGACGAACTGGGCAAATACGGCCCCGTGAATCATCACGCGCCAGTTGGACGCTGGCACGGTGAAACCGCGCAGGGGAGACGCCGCTGGCAGCCAAGAGGTCCCCGATCCGGACGGAGGAAATCCCGCGGGATTGTGGTGTTCGTGCTGCGCGAGCGCCGGCGTCGCCGCCAGCCCCAACGCGAGCTCAATGCACCAGAACTTGTATCGGACCGTAGGTCTTCGTCGTGCTGTCGGCGAGAAAGAGAACCGAGACAAAGAGCGAGCCCTCGTTCCCAGCCAACGAGGTCGGCGTTGCGGCCTCCCAGAATGGCAGCTCCGCAATCGGGTGCGCGCTCGCCAGACCTGGCGGCTCGAAGCGAAACGAGACCTCGGCGCCGCCGGGAATGTTCGTGCGACGCGCACCGGTCGAGTCGTAGAGCCGCACTTCAATGCGCGTCGTGTCGCCCGTCAGGAGAGGGACATGCTGTGTCAGCTCCGCGTTGAACGCGTCGAACAATCGCATCTCGGCGCTGGCGTGGCTGCCGGATTGAACCTGCACATGGTAGGGACCGAACGATTTGGCGTCGGTTCCAGGAAACGTCAGCACCACCGTTTGCGTCCCGCTCGCCCCCACGGGCGCGGCGGCCGACACGAGGCGTTGTAGCGGCCGGCCTGGCACTGGGACTGCGGTCGCCAGGGACGCAGGGCTGAATTGGAGATCCATTGCCACGCCGCCGACGATGTCGGTGAGACGATGGCCATCCGGCGCATACAGCCGTGCCTCGATCAGGATCGACTGATCATCGGGAAGACCGGTATGGATGGTCAGGTCGGTGCCCCGGTTCCCGTCAAATAACCGGACCAATGCGATGGCGGCGGGCGTGCCGCTCTCCGCGCCGTCCGAGGGAAGCGGGCCACCGCACGCTGTGCATGCGGCGAATGTGGCAAACAGCGCAGGGCCAACGCGCATGATCAGTAATGTAGAAGGTCCCGGGCCTTGCCCGTATCCGCACCCTTTCTTAGTTTGGTCGAAGCACCTCGCGCCGCCACCGAATCACGTACGAAAAGGACGTCCGAGCTGAAATGATTCGTCAATCCACCGATACGCTGCTGCGTCCCATGTGGACGGGGCCGGGCATTCCTGTGTGCCTGGTCGCGCCATCTGTCGACGCTCGTGGGCGTATTGCGTCCGGCATCGCCGGCGCCGGTGGAGGTGGAGGAGCACCCTAGAAGTCGATCGGATCTAGTTCGCGCCGTGATCCGGCCTTCCGGGTGCTACATGGGACCTGGGAGGCCGTTCTGTTACATGAATCCCCCTCTCCTGAAGGAGAGGGGGGCAGGGGATGAGGAGAGGATCACGGACGTGAGCACGCAGCAACAACAACTCGACGACCACATCATCGCGCGCTACACCGCACAGCCATCGCGGCTTCCTCTCGAGCTGCGACGGCAGATCGAGCACGCCTGGCAGGGCGCTCCCGTGCAGCTGTACGCGCTCGCCGACCTCGATCAGGGCCTGCGGCTCACCGAGTCGTGGCTGGCCCTGGGCCCGCGGCACATCGCGGTGGCAAAGCGCGCGAATTCGGGCTGGGAGGTCCGAAGCATCCCGCGGGGGGATGTCGAAGCGGTCCGCGAGGCGCCCGGATTGTCGGCCAACACACTGACGATCCTCGGAGCGCCGGGCGAGCCCGCATTGGTGCTGCTTCGCTACACGCATCGCCAGCGCCGCGCGTTCGAGAACATCCGGTTCGTGCTCGAAGAGCAGCTCGCGGGGCATGATCGCGACGTAGCGAGCGTGGACGCCGATCGTGTCTATGCCGAAAGCGTCGCTCGTCCGATTCGCGAAGCGCAGGCCCTGGTGTCGGGACGGCAGACCGCCGTGATCCGGCGGTTGCTGGGCTACTTGAAGCCGTACCGGCGTCAGCTGACGCTCGGCATGGCCGCCGCGACCGTCATCACGCTCGTCAGCCTGATCCCGCCGTACTTGGCAGGACTCTTGATCGATCGTGTCGTCCGGCCGGCGCAGGCCGGTTCGCTGCCGCTGGCACGCGCGTGGACGATCGCGTGGATAGCCGTGGCGGCGATGGCGGGCGTGTACCTCATCAAGCAGGCCGCGGCGCATGTCCGGCTGCGGCTGATGGCGATCCTGGGCGAATGGGTTGCCCGCGATCTGCGTGACGAGCTGTACGAGCACATTCAGCGGCTCAGCGTGTCGTTTTTCTCGCGCGAGCGGACCGGCAGCCTGATCACGCGGGTCTCCGCCGATACCGACCGGCTCTGGGAGTTCCTGGCGTTCGGCGTGGTCGACGTGTCGCTGTCGCTGGTGATGCTCGCGGGCCTGGGCGCCGTGTTGCTCACGCTCGACTGGCGGCTCGGCCTCGTCATGACGCTCCCGGTACCCCTGTTTTGCTGGGTGATCTACCGGCACGGCGAAAACATCAGCCGGCTGTTCATCCGGGCGTGGCGCAAATGGTCGCGTGTGACCGACGTGTTGTCGGACACGATCCCGGGGATCCGCGTGGTCAAGGCGTTCAATCAGGAGCAGCGCGAGATCGCGCGGTTCGGGGAGCGCAACGAGGCCGTGACCGCGGAGTTCAACCGCATTCACGCGTCGTGGACCACGTTCTGGCCGCTCCTCATTCTGGGCGTGCATGCGATGACGGTGGCGGTCTGGGTGTTCGCGGTGCCGCGGCTGCTGGGCACCGGTACGCAACTGCCGGTAGGAACGTTCGTCTCGTTCCTGCTCTACACGACGATGTTCCTTGGGCCGATCGATGTGATCGGTCAAATGGCGCGGACGATCAACCGCGCGACGACGTCAGCGCACCGCGTGTTCGAGGTGTTGGACACCGAGCTCGAGGTGCGCGATGTGGCCGAGCCGGTGCGCCTCGAACCGGTGCATGGCCGCGTCACATTCGAGCACGTGACGTTCGGCTACGACGGCGTCCGGCAGGTGCTCCGCGGCGTCAGCTTCGACGTCGCACCCGGAGAGCTGATCGGACTGGTGGGACCGTCGGGAGGCGGCAAGACGACGATCGTGAACCTGATCGCGCGCTTCTACGACGTGAGCGGGGGCACGATTCGGATCGACGGCGTCGATCTCCGGCGTCTCGATACGGGCCACTTCCGCCGGCAGATGGGGATGGTGCTCCAGGATCCGTATCTGTTCCACGGGACGGTGCTGGAGAACATCCGCTACGGCATGCCGGAGGCGCCGCTCAGCCAGGTGGTGGCGGCGGCGCAAGCGGCGAATGCCCACGACTTCATCACCAAGTTGCAGCACGGCTACGATACGGTGGTGGGCGAGCGGGGGCACACGCTGTCGGGTGGGGAGCGGCAACGCGTCTCGATCGCGCGGGCGATCCTGCATGATCCGCGGATTCTCATTCTCGACGAGGCGACGAGCAGCGTCGATACCGAGACCGAGCGGGAGATCCAGCAGGCGCTCGAGCGGCTCGTGGCCGGGCGGACGGTGTTCGCGATCGCCCACCGGCTCTCGACGCTGCGGAAGGCGACGCGGCTGTTCGTCATTGAGGACGGCCGCTTGGTGGAGCATGGAACGCATGCGGAACTCTTGCAGCATCCCGAGGGGAAGTATCGGCGGCTTTACGAGATGCAGCTGCAACTTGCATAGCTATCGGCTATCAGCTACCGGCTATCGGGTCAACACCGATAGCTGACAGCCGATAGCTGATAGCAGGGAGGTTACGTGGAATCAACGTTAGTCAGGCGCGCGGAAGATGGCGGCACAAGGCAATCGACGGGGGGGGGCCTCACGCTCGAGTGGCGCAGCGACGGCTCGCTCTGGGCGACGCGCGACGGAGAGGAGCGTCCCGTCTCGGTGCGGCGCTGCTTTCCGTGGTCGGAGCCCTCGCGACATTTGTCGTTGCGCGATGCGAAAGAAGAGGAATTCGCCTTGGTGCGTGATCCGATGGAATTGGATGCACGCTCGCGCGCGGCGCTCGGGATGGCGCTCGCCGTGGCCGGGTTTGTGTTCGAGGTCACGCGCGTGCTGGAGATCGATGAAGAGGTCGAGATCCGGCGCTGGCGTGTCGAGACGCGCCAGGGTCCACGCACGTTCCAAACTCGGCTCGACGACTGGCCGCGCACGCTGCCACACGGCGGTTTGCTGATCCGCGATTTGGCGGGGGATCTGTATCATCTGGGGCAGCCCGCCACGCTGGACCGGCAGAGCCGGGAGCTACTGTGGGCGTTTGTGGACTAGCGTTGGCACGTCGGACAAAACGTCGTCGCGCGCAGATCGATTTCGTGCGTGGTCACGAGCTTCTTCCCGCAGCGGATGCACGGCTCGCCACCGCGGCCGTAGACGCGGAGCTCGGACTGGAAGCGTCCGCGGCCGCCGGTGCCGGTGCGATAGTCTCGGACCGTCGTGCCGGATGCCTCGACCGCCCGTCCGAGGATGCCGACCGTGGCTTCGTGCAGTCGCGCGAATTCCGTCAGCGAGAGGTGATGGGTCGGCTTTGACGGATCGATGCCAGCCTCGAACAGCGCCTCATTCGCATAGATGTTGCCCACCCCCGCGATGCGGCGCTGATCCATAATGGCCTTCTTCACCGCCGTTCGGGTTTTGCTGAGGCGGTCCGCGAACACGAACGGCGTGAACGTCTCATCGAGCGGCTCCGGACCGATACGTCCGGTATAGGCCTCCCATCCCTGTTCGTCGAGCAGCCAGATCGTGCCGAGGCGGCGCACGTCGCGATACACGAACCTGCGGCCGTCATTGAGCGTGCAGATGAGCACGGCGTATTTCAGCTCGTCACGGCTCAGACGCTTCTCATGCACCACGAGCGAGCCGGTCATGCGTGGTTGAATGATCATGCGATGGCCGCTCGATAACCGGAACACGGCGTGTTTGGCGCGACGGCGGACTTCTTCGATCGTATTGCCGCGCAGCGTCTTGATCAGCCGTGCCTTCGAGACATGTCGCAGCACATCGGTCTTCTTGAGCAGCACGGCCGAGATGCGGTACCCCTCGAGGCGAGGGGCGATTTGACGCACGATTGTTTCGACCTCAGGTAGCTCCGGCACGCTCGATCTCTCTCCAGGCGACGTCGCGCCGCCAAGTCTTCCCTTCGAAGGTGATGTGGTCGGCCGCCTCACGGCTGGCTCGCGCGGCGAGGGGAACCGTCCGCCCGAGTCCCGTCACGCTGAACACGCGGCCACCAGCCGTGCGCAGCCGACCGTCGGGGTCGCGGTACGTTCCTGCGTGAAAGACAATCACGTCGTCCCCTAGCTCGCCCGGCGCGGGAAGACGAATCGCGACGCCCTTCTCCGGGTTCTCCGGGTAGCCTCGGGCCGCGAGCACCGTCGTGACCGCGGCACGCTCGACGTCGAGCACATGGCGCTGCGTCGCGGGACTCCAGCGACGCTCGGCGATCGCGATGAGGTGCTCCGTCAACCCTGGTGGCAACGCCGGCAGCAGGGCCTGGGTTTCAGGATCTCCGAAGCGCGCGTTGAACTCGAGGACCGACGGCGTTCCGTCGGGCAGAATCATCAGACCGGCGTAGAGTACTCCTTCGTACGGCGCGCCCTGGGCGGCGACCTCCCGCAACACCGGTTCGAACACCTCCGTGCGGACGCGGTCGAGCAGCGCGTCCGTGGCGATCCCAACGGGGCAGTACGCGCCCATTCCCCCGGTGTTGGGCCCCGTGTCGCCCTCGCCGAGCCGCTTGTGGTCCTGCGCCGGCGGCAGGATGAGCACGCGCTCGCCATCGGTCAGCGCGAGGACGGAGAGCTCTTCACCTTCGAGAAACTCCTCCACGAGCACTTCCTTACCCGCTTCACCAAGCGAGCCGTCGAGCATGGCCCGCACGACCATCGCGGCCTCGGCGCGCGTCTGGCAGACCACGGCGCCTTTCCCGGCGGCCAGCCCCGACGCTTTCACGACGAGCGGCTCGGCGTGGCCCCCGATGTACTCCAGCGCGGGACCCATCGAGACGAACGCTGCACTGCTTGCGGTCGGCACTCCCGCGCGGCGCATCACTTCCTTCGCGTAGGCCTTCGATGACTCGAGGCGCGCCGCGGCGGCGGTCGGGCCGAACACCGCGCGCCCCCCCCCCCCCCCGGTGGCGCGGAGGCGGTCGGCGAGCCCCGCGGCGAGCGGCGCCTCGGGGCCAACGATCGTCACATCGATGTCGTGTTGCTGAACGGCGGCTACCAGATCATCGATGGCGGTGACGGGGATCGGGAGATTCGTGGCGAGTGTCGCGGTGCCCGGATTGCCCGGGGCGGCGAACAGCGAAAGGGGGGGGCTGGTTGTGGAGGCGGCAGCATCGCGATGCAGTGCCCAGCAGAGCGCATGCTCGCGGCCGCCGCCTCCGACGACCAGTACTCTCACCTCTTCTTGAAGGCGTCCGTGAACGCTTGAGCGGCCCGCTTGGCGGAATCCACGACATCATTCACGACGGCTTTGGCTTCGTTCATATAGTGGTCGCGCGCTTCATCGATGTCATTCTCGATGGGCCGTTTGTCGGCATCCGGGCCGCGGCGCGTGTATTCGCCGTTCAGGATCTTGTCGTATGCGCCGGCCTCGATCCAGCGCTGCAGCTCGGCGGCGCGCAGCGTATTGAACGGATGGGTCTGCTCGAGCGTGTTGAGGATCTTAAAGATCCGATCGACGGCCCCACCCACTTCCTCGTATTCCTTGGCCTGCTCGAGGAACGCGTTCAGGTCCATCTGCTTCATGTTGCCACCGCCCGCCATTTTCAGGAACATGCGCATCGACGCAGGCGGGTCCTGCGTCGCAATGAGTCCAGCGCGATCGGATGACAGCTCGCTCTTGCGGTACCACTCCAGCAGCGCGTACCGGATCGGCGCGAGGATCAGGCTGGTGACGAACGGGAAGAAACTGTGGCTGACAAAAAGAATGATCACGAGGATCGTGTGGTACAGCGCGTGACCACTCATGATATGGCCCAGCTCGTGGCCCAGCAGCGTCCGCATCTCGTCGTCATCGAGCAGGTTCAACGCGCCCGAATTGATCACGATGAAGGGGCGCTCCACGCCGAAGGCACCCGCATTGACGAACGGGGTCTGCGACACGAACAGCTCGGGCCGCTCCGACCAGTCCATCGTCGTGAGCACGTCGGTGTAGAGCTGGTGCAGCTTCGGGAACTGATTCGGCCCCACGCGGACGGCATTCGCCTGGAACAACAGGCGGATGCCCCGCTCGCCGAAGAACCCGACGATTTTCTTGACGACTTCATCGAAGCCGGGGACGGAGCGCAGTGTCTGCAATGCGGCACGGTCCGCCGGATGCTCCCACGACACGGGAGCGATCTGGGTGAGGATCTTACGCGGACGGGCCGCGGGCAGTGTGGCGTCGGTCATGTATGTCTCCACCTATGGGATTCGGAATCTACGTAGGTGTCAGGTATTAGGTGTCGGGCTGACACCTGAGACCAAGCACCTGACACCTGCCTAGTCATCCGCCAGCGCCTGATCGAGGTCGCCAATCAGGTCCTCGACATCCTCGATGCCCACAGACAGCCGGACCAGGCTGTCCGTCAGCCCCATGCGCCGCCGCATCTCCGGCGGCACGCTGGCGTGCGTCATGGAGGCGGGGTGTCCAATCAGGCTTTCCACGCCACCCAGCGACTCGGCAAGCGCAAAGATCCTGGTGCGCTCCAGGAAGCGGCGGGCGAACGCGACATCACCCAGCTCAATGCTGATCATGCCGCCAAAGCCCTGCATTTGCCGTGATGCCAGCTCGTGCTGGGGATGGGAACGCAGACCGGGATAATACACACGTTGAACCCTGGGGTGCTGCTCCAGCCATTCGGCGACGCGGCGACCGTTCACATCGTGCTGACGCATTCGCAGCGCCAGCGTCTTGGTGCCCCGCAGCGCCAACCAGCAATCGAAGGGCCCGGGAACGGCGCCCGACGAGTTCTGGATGAAGCCGAGTCGCTCGGCGACGTCGTCGCGGCTCGTGACGAGCATACCGCCCACCATGTCCGAGTGACCGTTCAGGTACTTGGTCGTGGAGTGCAGGACGATATCGGCGCCAAACTCGAGCGGCTGCTGGAAGTAGGGTGTGGCGAACGTGTTGTCGACGACAAAGAGCGCGCGGGCTTTGCGCGCGATTTCACCCGTCGCGGCGAGGTCGCACAGCCGCATCATGGGATTGGTCGGCGTCTCGGCGTAAAGAATCTTCGTATTCGGGGTAACAGCCGCGGCGACTGCCTTCGTGTCCCCGCCGTCCACGAACGTAAAGCTCAGGCCGAGGCGCGCCCAGATGTGGGTCATCTGCCGGTGCGATCCGCCGTACACATTCTCGCCGCTCACGACGTGGTCGCCGGCCGACAGCAGCTTGATCACCGCATCGAGCGCCGCCAAGCCGGAGCCGAATGCGAAGCCGTGCCGGCCTCCCTCCAGTGCCGCGACGTTGCGCTCCAGCGCGTCCCGCGTGGGGTTGCGCGTGCGCGCGTACTCATAGCCCTTGTTTCGGCCCAGTCCATCCTGGATGTAGGTAGACGTTTGGTAGATGGGAGTCATAACCGCGCCGCTTAGGGGATCACCTAGGTGCCCCGCATGCACGGCGCGGGTGGCAAAACGTCTCGCCAGGTCTTGCTCGGCGATGCGGGTCATGGCCGGAACGTAAAGGCCGCTTTCGCCAGGGGCAAGCGACCTGTACTTTGGGGCCGCGATGCCCAACTCCGGAATGCACTGCCTTGTGGTCGACGATGAGCCACGGCTGCGCCGCGTCCTGGTCCGACTGCTGGAAGGCGAAGGATTTGCCTGTGCCGAGGCGGGCTCGGGCGTCGAAGCGCTGAAAGTGCTGGAGGGCAACCCGGTTCCGCTGGTGATTTCCGATCTCCGCATGCCGGAGATGGACGGCGTGACGTTGCTGCGGGAGATCATCGCACGCTGGCCCGACACCGCGGTGATTGTGGTGACCGCGGTGGCCGAAGTCGAAAGTGCGGTCGCCTGTCTGCAGATGGGCGCGCTGGACTACGTCGCGAAGCCGTTCCATCTCGATGAGGTGCGGGCGCGGGTCTCGCAGGCGCTCGACAAGCGTCGGCTGTTGAGCGAGAACCGCAGCTATCAAAAAAATCTCGAAGAACGCGTCGAAGCGCAGGCGCGCCGGATCGAGGAGCTATTCCTCGAGGGTGTTCACGCGCTGGTGTACGCGCTCGAAGCGAAAGACGCCTACACCCGCGGTCACTCGATGCGCGTGGCTAACTACTCCATCGCCATCGCGCGCGCCCTGAACCTCGAGACTGACCTGATCGATACGATCGCGCTGGGCTCCGAGCTGCACGATGTGGGCAAGATCGGGGTCAGCGAAATCGTGCTGCACAAGGCGGGAAAGCTCAGCGACGCCGAATACCGGCACATCATGGAGCATACGGTCATTGGCGCGCGGATTCTCGGCCCCCTGATGCGCGATGCTCCCGGGGCGCTGTCGATCGTGCGCTCGCATCACGAGCGCCTCGATGGCAGCGGCTTTCCGGATGGATTGAAAGGGGACGCGATCCCGTTCGAGGCGCGGCTCGTCAGTGTCGCCGATGCGTTTGACGCCATGACGAGCGTCCGGCCGTACCGTCCGTCGCTCAGCGTGAAACAGGCGATGCGCGAGCTCGAGGAGGGGAAAGACGTGCAGTTCGACCCCCAAATGGTCGACGCGTTCCTCCGTGCCTTCGCCGAGCCGTCAGCCCTGCCGATTCCCACCCCACAGCTGCAGCCTCTGCGCCTTCCCACCCGCGCCATGGAAGCACGTCAGGCCTGACCTGATTCATTAAATTGAGCGTCCCATGTCCGACACCCTGATGGTGAGCGTGTCGGGGGTTCGAGGTCTCGTCGGCGCCGATCTCACTCCCGAAGTGGTTGCCCGCTGGGCGGCCGCATTTGGAACGTGGGCGAAGGACGGACGGGCGGGCGGGCCGTCGGGCCGGCGGGCCGTCCGGCCGTCGATCGTGGTGGGCCGCGATGCCCGCACATCGGGCCCGATGTTTGCTGCGGCTGCCACCGCTGGCCTCAACTCTGTTGGCTGCGCAGTCATCGATGTGGGATTAGTCGCGACACCGACGGTGCAACTCGCCGTCGAACACCATCACGCGGCCGGCGGCATCATCCTCACCGCCAGTCACAATCCCATCGAATGGAACGCGCTGAAGTTCGTGGGGCCTGATGGCATCTTTCTTGATACTGTAGCGGGCACGCGGGTACGCGAATTGGCGGCGGGCAATTCCCTGCCACGAGCCAACTATGACGCGATCGGCGGTGTGGAGACGGATCCGGACGCGATTTCCCGCCATCTCGCCGCCGTGCTCGCGCTGCGGGGAGTCGACGTTCGGGCGATTCGGCGCCGGCGGTTTCGCGTGGCGCTCGATACGGTGCGGGGCGCCGGCGGCGCGGTGATGCCGGAGCTGCTGGAGCGGCTGGGTTGCCGTGTGACGGCGATCAACCTGGCGACGGACGGGCTGTTCCCGCGGCCGCCCGAGCCGGTGCCCGAGAATCTGAAAGCGCTCGGAGCATTGGTGCGGCGCTCGAAAGCGGACGTGGGGATCGCCGTCGATCCGGATGTCGACAGGCTGGCGATCGTCGACGAAAAGGGGCGGCCGATCGGCGAAGACTATACCCTGGCGTTCGCGATCAGAGCAGTGCTGGGGAAGCGCGACGGGGGACGGGGGAAGGGTAGGACCGTCGTCTGTAATCTGTCGACGAGTTTGGTCGTCGAGGATGCCGCGAAGGAATTCGGCGCGGCGGTCGTGCGCGCGCCCGTGGGCGAAGCGCACGTCGCTCGGAAGATCATCGAGCTGAAGGCGGTGATCGGCGGCGAAGGGAACGGTGGAGTGATGTATCCGGCGCTGCATGTCGGTCGGGATGCGCCGGTGGCCGGGGCGTTACTGCTGACGTTGCTGGCGCGCGCGCGCGCAACGGTGAGCGAGCTCGTCGCGCGAGCGCCACGTTACACGATCGTGAAAGCGAAGGTCGCGCGCGGGCCGCGGCTCGAGCCGGTGTACGAGGGTCTGCGCCGCCGCTTTCCGGAAGCGGTGGTGGACACACAGGACGGGTTGCGATTGGCCTGGCCGGATCGCTGGCTGCATGTGCGGCCGTCCGGCACCGAGCCGATCATTCGATTGATCGCGGAGGCGCCGTCGGGCGCGGACGCGGAAAAACTGATTGACGAAGGGCGGCGGTTATGTGCGGCATCGTAGGGTACACCGGCAAACGGACGGCAGCCCCTGTCGTCCTCGAAGCTCTCAAACGCCTCGAGTATCGCGGCTACGATTCGGCGGGACTTGCCGTCGTAAACGGAGGGCTGGAAATCTTTCGCGCCCCGGGAAAGATCGCCGTCCTCGAGCGGGAGCTCGGCGCGAAACTGCCGGCGGGCACGACCGCGATCGCCCACACCCGCTGGGCCACGCACGGCGTCCCCAACACCGTCAATGCGCATCCTCATGCCGACTGCGGCGGCACGCTCGCCCTGGTGCACAACGGCATCATCGAAAACGCGGGCGCGCTGCGGCAAGCGCTCAGCAAGCGGGGGCATGTGTTCCGCTCCCAGACCGACACCGAAGTCCTGTCCCATCTCATCGAAGAGACGCATACCAAAGGCACGCCGCTCGTCGACGCGACGGCCGAAGCGTTGCGCCAGGTCGAAGGGACGTACGGCATCGCGGTCATTTCGAGCCGGGAGCCTGACACGATCGTAGCCGCGCGGCGAGGATCGCCGCTGCTCATCGGAGTCGGCAATGGCGAGAATTTCGTCGCATCGGATGCGTCGGCCGTGCTCGCGCACACGCGCTCGGTGGTATACCTGGACGACGGTGAGATCGCGGAGGTCAAGCCGGGCGACTATCGAATCATGGATCTCGCGTCGGTCGAGAAGGACAAGAAGATCATGCAGGTGGAGTGGGATCTGGCCACGATCGAGCGCAGCGGCTACGCCCACTTCATGCTCAAAGAGATCATGGAGCAGCCCGAAAGCGTGCGTAACACCATGCGCGGTCGCCTGCTCGAGGAAGAGGGGACGGTCCGCTTCGGTGGCTTGAACATCAGCGACGAAGAGCTGCTCAAGGTGCAGCGCATCGTGATCACGGCCTGCGGGACGTCGTGGCATTCGGGGCTTATCGCTGAGTACATGATGGAGGAGATGGCGCGCATCCCCACCGAAGTGGAATACGCGTCGGAGTTCCGCTACCGCAACCCGATCGTGGACGAGCGGACGCTGGTGATCGGCATTTCGCAGTCGGGCGAGACGGCCGACACGCTAGCGGCGTTGCGCGAGGCGAAGCGGCGCGGCGCGCGCACGCTGGGACTGGTGAACGTCGTGGGGAGCACGATCGCCCGTGAAGTGGATGGCGGGATCTACCTCCATGCGGGCCCCGAGATCGGCGTCGCGAGCACCAAGGCGTTCACCAGCCAGATCGTCGCGCTGGCGCTGCTGACTCTGAAGATGGGTCGCCTGCGGGCGCTCTCGATCCTCCAGGGCCGCGAGGTCGTGCGGGCGCTGGCCAAGCTCCCGGAGCTGGTCACGCAGGTGCTGGCAAAGGCCTCGCAGGTCGAGCAGATCGCCGACCGCCTCGTGCGCGCGCAGAACGTGCTCTACCTGGGACGCGGCTACAACTTCCCGGTGGCCCTCGAGGGAGCACTCAAGCTCAAGGAAATCTCCTACATCCATGCCGAGGGCTACCCCGCGGCGGAAATGAAGCACGGGCCGATCGCGTTGATCGATGATCTGATGCCGGTCGTGTTCATCGCGCCCAAGGACGGCGTCCATCAGAAGGTCGTGAGCAACGTCGAGGAAGTGAAAGCGCGCGGTGGCCGCGTGATCGCGATCGTCACGGAAGGTGATGGCGCGCTCGACCAGCTCGCGGACTATCGCATCGAGATTCCCGAGACGCTGGACGTGTTGACGCCGGTGCTGAGTGTGGTGCCGCTGCAATTATTGGCGTACTATATCGCGGTGCGTCGGGGCTGTAACGTTGACCAGCCGAGGAACTTGGCCAAGAGCGTGACGGTCGAGTGACGCTATGACGCTAAGACGCTACGTTGTACGCGTGCTCGTACAACGTACAACGTACCGTCGTAGCGTCTCATAACGGATGAGGGTCGTTCTGCAGCGCGTAAGCCGCGCCGAAGTGCGAGTCGCAAGCCGGGTCACCGGACGTATCGGGCCCGGCTTTCTCGTGCTCGCCGGTTTTGCGCCAACCGACACCGACGCGCAGCTCTCCTGGATGGCAGACAAAATCCTGGGTTTGCGTCTCTTCGGCGATGCCGAAGGGAAGATGAACCGGGACCTCGGAGAGGTGGGGGGTGGAGTTCTGGTCGTGTCGCAGTTCACGCTCTATGGCGACGCCAGCAAGGGGCGCCGCCCCAGCTTCATCGATGCCGCGCCGCCCAACATCGCGATTCCGCTGTACGAGCGTTTCGTCGCGCTGCTGCGCGAGAAGGCGGGCGGGAAGATTCCGGTCGAGACCGGCGAGTTCGGTGCCATGATGGACGTGGAACTGGTGAACGACGGGCCGGTGACGTTGATTTTGGAGAAGTGAAACCGATCGTCCTCGCCTCCGGCTCGCCGCGCCGCAAGCAGCTCCTCGAAATGCTCCGCATCCCGTTCCGGGTGATCCCGCCCGACGTTGACGAGCACGTCCTCCCCGGCGAACAGCCGCACGACTACGTCAGGCGCCTGTCGCGCGCCAAAGCTCAGGCCGTCGTGGCACGTGCTCCGGGTGAGGTGATTCTTGCGGCGGACACCACGGTGGTCCTGGGGGGGAGGATCTTCGAAAAGCCCACGTCTCCCGCGAACGCCGTGGACATGCTCGAGCAGCTGCAGGGCAAGACCCATGAAGTACTGACGGCCGTGGCGGTCGCCGAGAACGGCCGGCTCGAGCAGGCGCTCGACGTTTCGCGCGTCACATTCCGACCCAACAGTCGCCAGACCCTCGAGGCGTACGTCGCGACGGGCGAGCCGCTCGACAAGGCCGGTGCCTACGCCATCCAGGGACTCGGCGCGCCGCTCATCGAGCGCGTCGAGGGAGATTTTTTTGGGGTAATGGGGCTGCCGCTGCGGCTCGCGCTGGACCTGCTCGCGAAATTCGACCGCCCTTATCGCTTCACGCGGTAAACCGGCACCTTCTTCGATTTTCCCTTGACCTGAATCGGCTCGAGCGCCTCCACCTTCGGCGGCTTTTTGAGCTCCTTGTAGAAGGGCTCGGAGATCAGGATCTCGTTCGCCCCCGCGGAGGAACAGAGCCGGTGCGCGGTATTCACCGCATCGCCGATGACGGTGTACTCGAGCCGCCGGTTGGAGCCGATGTTGCCCGCAAATACCTCGCCGAAATTGATGCCAATGCCGATGGCGAGCGGGTGCCGCCCCGATTCCTTCCATTTGGCGTTCATCTTTTCCAGCGTCTCGATCTGATCGAGCGCGCACTGCATCGCGCGGTCGGCGTCGTCTTCATGCGCAATCGGCGCGCCCCACAGCGCCATGATCGCATCGCCCATGAATTTGTCGAGCGTGCCCGAGTGCTCGAACACGATGTCGACCATTTCGGTGAAGTAGTCGGTGAGCAGCCCGGCAATTTCATCGGGGTTCATCGTCTCCGACATCGGCGTGAAGCCACGAATGTCGGAGAAGAAGACGACCACCGGTCGCTTCGTTCCACCCAGCGCAACCTCGCCTTCCTGCTGGGCAATCTGCGTCGCCAGATTCGGCGCGAAATAGCGCTGGAAGTTCGACACCACCACCGCCTCGCGCCGCAGCCGATCTGACAACTGCGAATTCTCGATCGCGACTGCCGTCAGCCCGCCAAATGCGATCAGAAACTCGAGGTCCTCGTCGGCGAAGGAGTGCGTCGCGGTCAGGTTATCGACATAGAGGATGCCGAGGACCTTCGAGTCGGAGCCCATCAGCGGCGTGCACATGGCGCTCCGCACGCTCTGGATCAGAATCGATTTCCCCTTGAAGCGCTCGTCCGCGGCGGCATTGTCGGACAGGATCGCGACGCGCTCTTCGACGGCTTTACGCGCGATCGACTGCGGCACGTGCTTGGCGGCGCTGGCGTCACCGGTGCGGCTCTTGGAGATGCGCGGGATCAGCTCGTTCGACTTGCCGTCGAGCAGCAGGATCGATACGCGGTCCACGTTCATGATCTGGAACGTGAAGTCCACGACCTTGTCCAGCAGCCGATCGAGCTCCTGCTGCTTCGAGAGCTCCTTCGAGATCTCGAGCAGGAGCGACAGCTTCTTCTCGCGCCGCTCGATCAGGTTGTCCGCCTTGACCTTGAGGTGCGACGTGCCCTGGGGTTCGTCGATGACGATCGCCGGTACGCCGCCCGAGACGACCACCGGCAGCTGTCGCACGATCGTGCCGGCGGCGGCGCCGCCCCCTTTGGCGCCGGGCCTGGGGCTCGCGAATTCCGCCGGTGGCGGGACGACCTGCGGGCGGGGCATGGGCGCCGTCACTTCTTTGACGCGGAAGGCCACCTTCCCGAACGTCACGACGTCATTCGCGCCCGCCTCGGCGTCCGTCACCTTGGCCCCGTTGAGGAACGTGCCATTTGAGGAGCCGAGATCGGTGATGCGCACACCGGTTTCCGTGAGCACGATTTCCGCGTGACGGCGGGAAATGGTGGGATCGTAAATCGGGACATCGCTGGTGACGGCTCGGCCCACCACCAACTTGCGGCCGAGCTGGAGGTCGATCGATTGGTCGCCGGAGGTGCTCAACAGTTTGAACACAGGACCGAGAATATAGGTGGGACGGGGCTAATCTCCAGCTTTTGCGAGGGCGAGCGCGCGTAACACCGCTTGCGCCTTGGCCTCCGTCTCGGCGAACTCGCGTGCGGGATTCGAATCGGCCACGATGCCCGCGCCCGCCTGCACGATAACGCGGTCCTTGAGGACGAGCGCAGCGCGGATCGCGATGCAGGTATCGAGGCTCGTCGCGCCCCACCCGACGTATCCCACGGCACCGGCGTAGGGCCCGCGCCGCTCGGGCTCGAGCTCGTCGATGATCTCCATCGCGCGTACCTTGGGCGCGCCGCTCACCGTGCCGGCGGGGAAACAGGCGCGGAACACATCGAGCGCGTCATGGCCGGGACTGAGCGTGCCGCGCACTTCGCTCACGAGATGCTGCACGTGCGAGTAGCGCTCGATCTCGAGCGAGCCGGTCACGCGCACGGAGCCGTACTGCGCGACACGCCCGATGTCGTTGCGGCCCAGATCGACCAGCATGCGATGCTCGGCAAGCTCTTTGGCATCGGTGCGCAGCGCAGCGGCCAGGGCGGCATCCTCCTCCGGCGTCGCGCCGCGCGGACGGGTGCCCGCGATCGGTCGCACCGTCACTTCCTCGCCTTCCACGCGCACGAGCACTTCCGGTGAGCTGCCCACGAAGGTCACATCGTCGAGCACCAGGTGAAAGAGATACGGCGCCGGGTTCAACGCGCGGAGATAGCGGTAGAGACGCAGCGGATCGATCGGTCCTTTCACCACCTGCCGGCGCGACAACACCGCCTGAAAGACGTCCCCCGCCGCGATGTAGTCGCGGATCTTTTCGACGTCGCGCTCGAATGCGGCCTGGGGGTAGCGCGACTCGGCGTGCGGTGCCCGGCCGTCTCCCCGGAGCGGAAGGGGTGTCAGCTGATGACTCGCGCCGAGGCGGCCGATCAGCGTGTCGATCCGCTCCTGCGCGCCGTCGTACAGCCGCAGCCGCTGCGCCGTGGATGCGCCGGCCGGGACCTCGACGTTGGCGAGCACGATCGCGCGGCCGAACACGTTGTCGAGGATGACGAGCGAGTCGGCGATCATCACGATCGCGTCGGGGACGTCGAGGGTGTCTTCGGGTCCCTTGGAGAGCCGCTCGATGCTGCGCACGAGGTCGTAGCCCAGAAAACCGACGGCCCCGCCCGTGAAACGCGGCAATCCGGGCACGGGGGCGCCGGGAAGCGCGCGCATACGCTCCGCGAGATGCGTGATCGGGTCGGCGGTCTCGCCCGCCGGTTCCCATCGCGTGGCCGGCGTCCAACGCTCGACGCTGGCGCCGCGATAGCGCCAGGCCTCGCGCGGCTCGGTCCCGAGGAACGTGTACCGCGCCCAGCGCTCGCCGCCCACTAGCGATTCCAAAAGGAACGCGAACGGCGGCCGCGCGATCTTGGCGAACGCCGCCACCGGCGTGTCGGCGTCGGTGACCACCTCGCGCTGCACCGGCACCATGCCGCCGCGCTTGGACCGCTCCAGGAATGCGTCGCGTGGGTCCATACCCTAGATTTGGCGGCGATGCGTTGGTCTGCTGTGCTCCTGCTCCTCATACTGCCCGCCCGTTCCGCCGCGCAGGACTGGAACAGCGATTCGGCGCTGGCGCTGGCGCGGCGCGCGATCGAGCGACGCACGCGGGCTGCCGTCGACACCGCATTGCGCGACTACAAAGCTCAGGCTCACGGGTTTCTCTTCTTCCTCGGACAGTTCGGCGAAGGGCTCACCGAGCCACCCCGGCTCGTGAAAGCGGACCAGCTGGAGTTGGAAGTGTACTGGAAGGCGCCGCAGCTCAGCAAGCAGCGAATCATCGGCTGGCGCGACCGCACCGAGATACCCAGTGACATCAACTATCACCGCGACCACCTCGGCATTATCCAGAACAACTTCGGCCCCGCGATCCGACTGGGGGAGGGCGACGAGGTGCGTGACGTGCCGCATCCGCTGGCGCCCGGTGGCACGGACGTCTACGACTTCGCGCTGAGCGACACCACCACGATCGTGCTGCCGCAGCGGGCCGTGCGAGTCGTGGCGCTGCGTGTGCGGCCCAAGAACATGGCCGAGGCTGGGATTGTCGGGACGCTGTTCGTCGATGCCGAAACGGCCGAGCTGGTGCGCATGGCGTTCAACTTCACGCCGGCGGCATACCTCGATGCAACACTCGAAGATGTGAGCATCGTGCTGGATAACGCGCTGTGGGAAGGCCGATTCTGGCTGCCCTACCGCCAGGAAGTCGAGATCCGCCGGCGCGCGACGTGGCTCGACATGCCGCTGCGGGGGATCATCCGCGGGCGCTGGGAGATCGACAACTATGTGTTCAACGTCGGTCTCGCGAACAGCTGGTTCAAGGCCGGGGCTGGGGGTAGCGAAGAGATCACCCTCGCGCCCAAGAGCGAGCGCGATGCCTTCCGCTGGCGGAATCCGCTGAGCGACGCCATCCAGGACATCGCGGAGCCGGTGCGCCAAAACGATCTCGAGCAAGTCCGCGCAGAGGCGAGCCGCATTGCGGGGCAGCGCGCGTTGACGGGCCTGAAACGCCGGAGCCTCGGCGCCCGATCGGTGAGCGAGCTGATCCACGCGAACCGTGTGGAGGGGCTCGCACTGGGCGCGGGATTCGTGGCGCGCTCGCGCAATGGCCGCTACGAGCTCCGCGCGCTCGGCAGCTACGGATTCGCCGACGGGGCGGGGAAGGGCACGGTGACGGTGACGAGGTCGAACGGCATGGAGGTGAGCCTCTTTCGGCAGGTGCGGGACATCGCGGACGTGCCGGCAATCGCGCCGTTGCTCAATTCCATTTCGTCGCAGGAGTTCGGTGACGATTACGCGGATTATTTTCTCACCACCGGATTCCGGCTCGGTTATCGAATGGGGATCGGAGCCCGCGGCGATCTGCGAGCCACCGCGACGCAGGAGCGAATCCGGTCACAGACCATCCACGCCACGCCAGCCACCGGGCAGTATCGCCCCAACCCGGCCGTGCTCGATGATGACTTTGGGTCCCTCGCGGTCACGCTCCGACGGCGCAGCGAGGGGTTCGCGGTACGCCGCGACGTCGCCGCGGAGCTCACACTCGAGACAGGGGGGAACAAGACCACAAACTACGCGCGGCTCAGTGGCTCTGGTCACCTGCTGTTGCCGGTGGGTGGCAGTCGTATCCTCGCGCGCGGCGAATTCGGCATTGCGACACCCCACCTGCCGCCGCATCGCGCGTTTGTCCTCGGAGGTCGGAGTACCCTGCTGGGCGATGAGTTTCGGGAATGGGGCGGCCGCGCCACAGGGCTCATTCACCTCGAATGGCGCATGCCGGTGCCGTTTGTCAGTGTGGCGGTCGGCCCGGGTCGCACACCCGGCACGATCACGCTGGCCCCCTATGTCGCCGCCGGTTGGTCCGACGGCCAAATCGACGTGATTCCGACCCCGTGGTCGGTGACGCCGGGCACACGAATGACCCTCGGTCTCGGGGCCGAGTGGCTGGGTGTGTTTCGCGTCGAAGCGGGCTACGGCATTCAATCGCGCGTCGCCCACGTCGCGTTTGATGTGACGCGCGATTTTTGGGACATTCTGTGAGCCGTGATACTGGACTGAAACGCCCGCGCCCGTAGTTTGGAGGAGCCTAATGGCCGTCACGGCGTTCCCCGACGAATGGCTGGCCCAATCGCTGGAGGGCCTGATAACCCCCGAGCTCCTCCAGGAGCTGCGGGGGAAGGCGGACGCCGGTCGTACCCTCTGGGAAACCGTCGTCGATGAACGGCTCGCGACCGACGCGGAGATCATCGACAAGCTCTCCCACCGTTTCCGCCTGAAGCTCGCCGACGCCTCCAAGATCGATCTGACCATCCGCGACGGTGTGCCCGAGCAGCTCGCCCGCCGCTATCGTGTCCTGCCGCTACGCCTCACGGACTCGTTCCTGGAGCTCGCCACCGCCAATCCGTTCGACCTCGACGCCGAGAAAGCGCTGGCGTTCGCCACGGCCCGAGAGATTCGGCTTTTTCTCCTCTCGCCCTCGAAGATCAGCGAGAAACTCGACGAGCTGTACAAACCCGAGAAGCAGCTGGACAAGCTGCTGGAGGGCATGAGCGACGCCGATGTCCTGACCACGCTGCCCGACACACCACCCGAGGAGCTGGTCT
This sequence comes from uncultured Gemmatimonadales bacterium, assembly GCA_963704805.1. Lineage (GTDB taxonomy): Bacteria > Gemmatimonadota > Gemmatimonadetes > Gemmatimonadales > GWC2-71-9 > 20CM-2-65-7. Next base: position 944,733 of record CAVPHS010000001.1, read on the forward strand.
CCGAAGCGGACGCCAGTCAGAAGCCGGTTGTGCGCCTCGTGGATATGATCATTTCCGAAGGAATTCTTTCACGCGCGAGCGACATCCACGTCGAGCCCGAAGAGGGGGGCGTGGCGGTGCGCTACCGGATCGACGGGGTGCTGCGCCAGGTGATGAAGATCCCGCGCCAGGCCGGTCTGCCGCTCATCTCGCGCATCAAGATCATGTCGTCGCTCGACATTGCCGACCGGCTGCGGCCGCAGGACGGCCGCGCCCGCGTGGCGGTGAACGGCCAGCCGATCGACCTGCGCGTGTCGACGCTGCCGGCGCAGCTCGGCGAAAAAGTGGTGATCCGTATTCTCGACTCGCGCGCCACCGTCAAGTCGCTCGATTCGCTCGGCCTGAATCCGGGTGAAGCGGAGGCGATCAGGCGCCTGCTCGAGAATCACGAAGGCATCCTCCTCGTGACCGGCCCGACCGGATCCGGGAAAACGACGACGCTTTACTCCGCGATCAACCAGATCAAGAGCGAAGGCGTCAATATCGTGACGGTCGAAGACCCGGTCGAATACCGGATGCAGGGGATCGTGCAGGTGCAGGTGCAGGAGAAGGCAGGACTGACCTTTGCTGCGGCGCTGCGCTCCATTCTACGCCAGGATCCGAACGTCGTCCTGGTCGGCGAGATCCGTGATAAGGAGACGGCCCAGATCGCCGTGCAAGCGTCGCTCACGGGCCACCTCGTGCTCTCGACGCTGCACACGAACGACGCCGCCAATGCCGTCACTCGGCTCGTGGATATCGGTGTCGAGCCGTACAAGATCGCGGCGTCGCTGCGCGGCGTCGTCGCCCAGCGGCTCATGCGCAAACTGTGCCCCACCTGCAAGGAAGTCTGGATGGAGGCGCCGCCGGAGCGTTTGCGCCGCTGGATTCCGTCGGGCACACCGCTCTATCGTGCCGCGGGATGCCCCGATTGCGCGATGACGGGATACCGGGGCCGCTTCTCAATTCTCGAAATCCTCACGATGAGTCCAGAGCTGGAGCGCCGCATTGCGGCGGGTGAGACGGCAGATCGGGTTGCCGAGGCGGCCAAGCGCAACGGCATGAAATCGCTGTGGGAGTCGGGTCTCACGCATGTGATGCGGGGTGAATCCACCATCGAAGAGCTGATGCGTGTGGTGGACATTCCCGCCGAAGAGGACGGTCGGTACCAGCCCGTCGAGGCCGCGCACCCTTCCGGCAGCTCGCGCACGACGACTCGACGTAGTCCGGCGCCGGGTGCCGTGGCCGCTCCGCCCGACGCGGCGGCGGTCGCGACGCACTTCGATCTGCTGGAGGAGCATGTCACTCCCCCGCGGCGTTCCGGCGCGCATGGCCAGCCGGCTTCGAAGGTGCTGCTGGTGGACGACGAAGACAGCTTGCGCAAGGTGATGCGCGACCTGCTCGAGCGGGACGGCTATGTCGTCACGGAAGCGCGCGACGGCGTGCAAGCGCTCGATCAGGTCGATCGCGTCGGGCCGGACATCATCGTGCTCGATCTGAACCTGCCCGGCCTCGACGGCTACGGGGTGTTGTCCCACCTGCGCTCGCGTCCCGCGACCGCGGGCATTCCCGTGATCGTGTTGACGGCCAAGGGCGACGAGGACAACGAAGTGCGTGTCTTCGAGCTCGGCGCCGACGACTTTCTTACCAAGCCCTTCCGCGCACGCGCGCTCTCGGCGCGGCTCGAGGCCGTTCTCGGTCGGCGCCGCTGACTTCGGTCCGAGTTGCGTTTGTCGATACCTATGCGTTGCGCGGAGCCGGCGAGCGCCTCGAGGTTCTCGCGCTGCGCCGCGGCAACGCCGGCCGCTGTCCGGGATCGTGGGAGACCGTTCATGGCACCATCGAGCGGAGCGAGACGCCGGTGCAGGCCTCGCTACGCGAGCTGCGTGAAGAAACCGGCCTCGTGCCCGACAAGTTCTACAATCTCAGCCGCACTGAAGCGTTTTATCAGCATCGCACCGGGGAGCTGGCGCTCATTCCGGTATTTGTGGCGTTCGTCGCGTCCAGCGCGACCGTGCGGCTGTCGCAGGAGCACGATCGCGCAGAATGGTTGACTCCGCCGGAGGCTGCGCAGCGCTTTGCCTGGCCCCGGGAGCGGAGAGCACTGGAGGACATTTTGTCAATAGTGGGGGGTGGGGATGCGGGCTTGCTGGAAGATGTTCTGCGCGTAAGCTAGTAGGAGGTTCCCTTGTGAATCCATTCTATCATCGGATCTACCGCGTGGTCCGTCACATCCCCAAGGGACGCGTGGCGACGTACGGCATCGTTGCGCGGTTGGCCGGACGACCGGGCGCGGCGCGCACCGTGGGTTGGGCGCTCTCCGCGCTTCCCGAAGACAACGATGTCCCGTGGTGGCGCGTGATCAACGCGGCCGGTCGCATTTCGATTTCGGGACAGGATCATTCGGCGGTGCTGCAACGCGCGCTTCTGCTGCGTGAGGGCGTCCGCTTTACCGGCGGCGGCTCGGTGAATCTCTCGACGTACGGCTGGCCCGCGGAGGCCTACGACAGCGCGGTGGCTTCCCACAAGCGTGCTGCTTCGACGCGAAGATCGCGGAGGTTGAAAGGCTTGCGCACGTAGCGCACGCCAAGCCGCGTCAGCGTTTCTTCGGTCGCGGGCCGGACGTCGCCCGTCGCGACGATGATCCGTTCCCGCAATGCCGGCAGTCTTGCAACCAGCTCCTCCGCGAGTAACACTCCCCGCTTTCCCGGCGCCATCGCGCGCGCATCGGTAATCACCAGATCGTAGCTGCCCCGCTGCGCCAGATCGAGCGCGTGCTGCGGATCGCCCGCGACTTCCACGTCATGCCCGTCGCGCGCAAAGAGCGCCTTGATCGTGCGTTGCACGGCGGGATCGCTGTCGACGAGGAGGATCGTCCGCTTGACGAAGTGCGCGGTGCTTCCCGCCGGCTGCGCGGGAAGGGGCGTGTTGTGCTGCGCGACGACATCGGCGGGAGCGGGCGGCAAATCGACGCGGAAGGCGGCGCCGCCCCCTGGCGGCGTGGGCTCGATCGTAATGTGCCCGCCGTGGCTTTCGACGATCGAATAGGTAATGGAAAGGCCGAGGCCCGTGCCTTTTCCGGGCTCCTTCGTCGTAAAGAAGGGAGTGAAGACGCTCTGTAGGACGTCCTCGGGAATCCCTGGTCCCGAGTCGGCGACACGGAGGTGCACCTGGCCATCGAACCAGGTGGACACGGTGATCTCGCGGGGCCGTTCCCGCGGATTCTCGGCGACCGCCTGCGCCGCATTGGTGACGATGTTGAGCACCACTTGCTGCAGGCCGTGACGATCGCCCAGCACGGGCCGTAACGCGCCGCTCAGCTCGCGTGTGACGGTGATGTCCTTGAGCTTCAAATCATAGGCGGTCAGCGACAGCGTTCGCCGGATCACGTCGTTGAGATCGACCGGCGCGCGCTCCCCGGAGCCCTTGCGGGCGAAGGTCAGCAGATTTCGCACGATGCGTCCCGCACGCTCTGCCTGCTCCTGGATTACCTGCAGGTGCCCTCGGTCCTTCTTTCCCAGCTCTTTTTGCTCGAGCAGGAACTCCGAGAGGCCGGCGATCGAGGTGAGCGGGTTGTTCAGCTCGTGCGCCACGCCCGACACGAGCTGGCCGACGGCGGCGAGCTTTTCGCTTTGGACGAGCTGCGTTTCGAGCGCCTGCTGCTCGGTCACATCTTCCACCAGCACGACGACGCTTTGCTCTAGCTCCGAGCCGGCGATGCGCGCCGCGTTCACGCGCACCGCCCGTTGCAGCCGCTCGGAGCGGGCCACGAGGGGCGCCGTGCGCTCGCCACGCCGCGTCTTGTCGAGCAATTCCGAGAGAGCGTGCGATTTGCCGAGCAGCGCGTTGCCCAGCGGGGTGCCCACCAGAGCGGGAATGGGAACGCCGAGCAGGCTGGCGAGCGAGCGGTTCGCCCGCCGCACGATGCCTTCGGTATCCACGACCGCGATGCCTTCACTGAGCGCATCGAACGCCGTCTCCCATTGCTCCTTGGCGCGCCGCACCAACTCGAAGAAGCGCGCGTTGGCGATCACGACGGCGGCGTGCGTGGCCAGGGTGGACAGCAGCCGCACGTCTTCCGGAACGAATTGGCCCTCGCGCGGATCGGTGATCAACAGCGTGCCGATGACGGCGCCGTGCGAGCGCAGGGGCACGGCCGCGGCGGCGGAGGCCTGGAATCCCTGCACGACAGTCGTCGGTTCGGGCCCCGAATTCCGTACCAGCTCGAGGTGTTCGTGGCCGGTGGCGCGCGCCACGAGCCCCTGGTCGTCCCTCGCGATCTTGCGGCCCCGCAGCGCGGTCAGCGTGCCCTCAGCGGCCACCACCTGGATCGGGTCCGCCGGCGCATCGCCCACGAGGGCGAGCAGGGCGCCCTGGGCGTCGAGGAAACGCACGGCATAGCGGACGACCTGCTCGACGATCCGGTCCAGCTCGAGCGAATCGGACAACACGTACGACAGCTCCTGCAGCGAAAACAGCTCGGACAGCCGTCGATTGAGCTCTTCTGCTGCACGCCGCCGTTCGTACTCCGATCGAATCAAGCGCTGCCGCAATCGCCACAACACGACGCCGGCGCCCAGCACGACAAAGAGCAGTGCCGTAACGACAAACGGGTGTTGTCGAACGAGATCCATGGCCATCTATATTCAACTATCGGTCTTGAGAATCAATTGTAACCATCACACTGCGCTGGGTATCGCGCTCAGCCTTGCTCTCGCGGGCTGCGGCGCGGAGCCGCCGCCTGCGGTGACGCGCGTGTGGCCCGTTATGGGCACGATGCTGTCCGTGGCCGCCTGGGCTGCGGATACCACTCGACTCGCGGGCGCGTTGAATGCGGCGCGCGACTCCGTCGAGCGCATTGACTCGCTACTGCAGCATCGCGCGAAGCTCGCCCCCCTCGCCCCCTTCGATTCCGTGCAGCGCGACGTGCGCAACCGCACCGGCGTGACGACGCTGCCCGAGAGTCTCGCGTCGGGCTATGCGCTCGACCGCGCGGCGCTCGCGCTCGCCACGGTCACCGACAGCGCGCTGCTCGATCTCGGCGGGCACTACCTCTGGATCGGTTCACCCGGGCGCGTCACGCACCGCACCGTCGGCATTCCCGATCCGGAGAATTCACTGGGTGCGCTGGGGGCCGTCGAGCTGCGCAGCGGCTCGGTGCGGACGCAATCGCGTTCGGCCGAGCAGCACGGCCCCGTTCGATCCGTGACCGTGTTGGCGCCGGACGCGCTCACCGCCCGCGCCTGGTCGCTCGCGCTCTTCGCCGTCGGGTGCGACAGCGCGCTCGCGGTCGCGGCGGGTCACGCGGAGGGGAAAGGGGAGGGGAAACGGATCAGCGTCGTCTGTGCGGATTCTGCGGGAATGCGGTGGACTCGCGATCTCGAGCGACGGGTTACGGTCCCGGAGGCGTCGCGTCCTGCGCGCGCGCCTTGACGCGCGCCCGCTCCTGGTCGAGCAGCCGAATCGAATTATTCCAGCTGTCACTCGACAATCCCTGATAGCTCACCGTCAGCTGCTCGCGCACGCTGCTTCCCGGATCGAACAGGTAGATCGCGGCCGCCTGTTGTCGCGCGTCCAGCTGGAACGAGCTCCACGTCGGCGACAGCGGCACGATCGCCGCGGGCCGAAACAGCCGGCCCCGGCTCGTGATGTTGAGGTCCTCGGGATTGAAGCGTGCCTGCGGCACGACGCCGAGGAACGTGACCATCACCAGGGTGGCCTTGTCGACCGCCGCGCGCGTCGCGGCTTCCGCGATGTCGTTGTAGCGGCTCTGTACCAGCGCGTGCAGCGAGCGATAGGTGTCGGGCGCGAGGAGCCGGATCACCTGTTCATCGAGCGGCAATACCTGCACCTCGACTGTGCCGGTCGAGAAGCGGATGACGATGTCGTCCCGGCGGAGCGAGCCGTAGCCCGCGGGAATCGTGTCCTGAGATGCTAGTCTGCACGTCGGCACGACTGCAAGAAGAAGTGCCAACGTGCCGACGTGCCAGCGTGCCGACGTGCGTTTCATGCCCTCGCCTCGACCAGTGCAGCGATCGCGTCCTTCAGCTCGACGATGCCCTCGCCGGTTTTCGCGCTCGTTACCAACACTTGATCCTCCGGCAGCTCCAGCTCATCGCGTAGCGCGCGCTCCTGGGCGCGGCGCTCCGTGGTTGAAAGCTTATCGCCTTTCGTGAGCGCCGCGAGCACGTGCGTTTCCCCTTCCACTAATACGTCCTGCATCGCCCGATCGTCACGGGACGGCGGGTGCCGAATATCGAGGAGCCACACGACGCCCTTGAGTCGCTCCCTCCGCAGGGCGTGCTTCAGCAGGCCGCGGAAGGCCGCCCGCTGCGCCTTGCCCGCCCGGGCGTACCCATAGCCCGGCAGGTCGAGGAAATACTGGGCGTCGTCGATCAGGAACACGTTGAGGGCGCGGGTTTTGCCGGGGGTCCCGGACGTCTTGGCGATCTTGCGTCCCACGATCGCGTTCAGCAGCGACGACTTCCCGACGTTGGAGCGGCCCAGGAACGCGATTTCGGGGAGCGGGGGATCGAGCTGTGTATCGGCGCGCGGAAAGGAGCCGATGAAGCGAGGGTCCGTCAGGCTTCTTTCTTCTGGCGGGGACGCTCGGTGACGAGAAGCGGCGCGCGGCCGGACGTGACGCATTCGGCGGTGATCGCCACCTCGCGCACGTCATCACGGCTGGGCAGCTCGAACATGATCTCCGTCATCATCTCTTCGAGGATGGCGCGCAGCCCTCTCGCGCCCGTGCCGCGCTTCATCGCCTTCGCCGCGATCGCCTTGAGCGCGTCCTTCTCGAGTGTCAGGCGGACGTCCTCGAGGTCGAATAGTTTTTGATATTGCTTGGCGAGGGCGTTCTTCGGCTCGGTGAGGATCTTGATCAGCGCATCCTCGTCGAGCGCGTCGAGCGGCACGGTCACCGGGAGGCGCCCCACGAGCTCGGGAATCAGCCCGTAGCGCAGCAGGTCGTCGGGTTCGACGTCGCCGAAGGGATTCTTCTTGACCTTGGCCGCCAGGCCTTCGGCGACTTCCTCCTTGGTAAACCCGATCTGCCGCCGGCCGGTGCGTGACTCGATGATCTTCTCGAGCCCGTCGAAGGCGCCGCCGCAGATGAAGAGGATGTCCTTGGTGTTGACCTGGATGTATTCCTGCTGCGGGTGCTTGCGACCGCCCTGCGGCGGCACGCTCGCGACGGTCCCCTCGAGAATCTTGAGCAGCGCCTGCTGTACGCCTTCGCCCGAGACGTCGCGCGTGATGCTGGGGTTCTCGGATTTCCGCGCGATCTTGTCGATCTCGTCGATGTACACGATGCCGCGCTCGGCCTCGGACACGTTGAAATCGGCCGCCTGGAGCAGCCGCACCAGGATGTTCTCGACGTCCTCGCCGACGTAGCCGGCTTCCGTGAGCGTCGTGGCGTCGGCAATCGTGAAGGGCACGTCGAGGATGCGTGCCAGCGTCTGGGCCAGCAGCGTCTTGCCCACGCCCGTCGGGCCCATCAGCAGGATGTTGCTCTTGTCGAGCTCGACGTCGTTATCGCGTCCCGAGTGCGAGTTGATGCGCTTGTAGTGGTTGTAGACGGCGACGGCGAGGGTCTTTTTGGCGCGGTCCTGCCCGATCACGTACTGGTCCAGCACGTCCTTGATTTCCGCGGGCGTGGGGACCTGCGTGATCGCTTCGGCGACTTCGCGCTCTTCGTCCTCGGCGAGGATCTCATTGCACAGCGCGATGCACTCATTACAAATGTAGACGGAGGGCCCGGAGATGAATTTCCGGACCGAATCCTTGGATTTACCGCAGAACGAGCAGCGGAGATGCTTGTCGTGAGACATCGGCCTTCTAGTATGGGAACGCGGTTCTAGCAGCGCAAGGGATCACTTTTTCGCCTTCCCGTCTTCCTTGATTTCTTCGAAGTTCGAGATGACGTGATCGATCAGACCGTACTCCTTGGCCTCTTCCGCCGACATGAAGCGGTCGCGGTCCATGTCCTTCTCGATCGATTCGACCGTCTTGCCGGTGTGCTTGGCGTACAGCTCGTTCAGCTTGCGGCGCAGGAACAGGATCTCCCGCGCCTGAATCTCGATGTCGGAGGCGGTGCCCTGGGTGCCGCCGGAGGGCTGGTGCATCATGATCCGCGCGTGGGGCAACGCTGACCGCTTGCCCTTGCGGCCCGCCGTAAGCAGGAACGAGCCCATCGACGCCGCCATCCCCATACAGATCGTGTTCACCGGGGCGCGCAGGAACTGCATGGTGTCGTAAATCGCCATACCCGATGAGACGAGCCCCCCTGGGGAATTCACGTACAGGTAAATGTCCCGTTCGGGGTTGTCCGCATCGAGGAACAGCAGCTGGGCGATGATGATGTTGGCGACATCGTCCGTGATCGATGTGCCGAGGAACACGATACGGTCCATCAGCAGCCGGCTGAAGATGTCATAGGTGCGCTCGCCTCGGCTGGAGCGCTCGATGATGTACGGCGGATAGATGTGACTCTCGTTCGTAATGATCACGTCTGCTCCACGGTGGACTGCGACAGGAGATAGGCGAACACCTTCTCCTCGGTGAGGCTCCGCGCGACATCGCGGAGCCGCTTGGCCTTCTCGAGCGATGCGTAGAGCTGCGCTGCCGGCATGCCGCGCCGCTCGGCCAGCTCCTGCACCTTTTGATCGAGCTCCGCCTCGGTCGCCCGCAAATTCTGCGACTCGACGACGTGGTCGAACACCAGGTCGCGCCGCACCTGCGACTCGGCAACGCCGCGGAACTCCTGCACGAACTGCTGCCAGCGCTCCTCGGGGATCTGATACGCCTGCGCATACATCCCCAGCACGCGCTCCACCAGCGGGCGCGGCGCCACCACGTTGTTTGCCTCGATAATCTGCTGGACCAGATCGGCGCGCACCTTCGCGTCCGCTTCGCGCTCGGCTTCTTTGGCGAGGTCGCCGGTGACGGCGCTGCGCAGCGCGTCGAGGGACTCGAAGTCCCCCGCCTCCCGCGCGAAGGTGTCATCCAGCGCCGGCAGTTCCTGCCGCTTCACCTCGCGGAGCGTCAGCCGGACATCGCGCGTCTGACCGCGTTTGGCCTCTTCCGCGAAGTCATCGGGAAACCGCACCGTGGCATCCACCGACTCGCCGGGCAGCAGCCCCATGATGCGCTCTTCGACGTCAGGAATGGCGCGCCCCTCGCCCAGCACGAACTGGTAGGGCTGCGGGTCCTTCGGCTCGCCGTTCTCGCGCGTGGCGATGATCACGTCGACGAGGTCCTTGGGCTTCGGCTTCTCGCCCGCGACCGGGGTCCAGGGCGCCCGTTGCTCGCGCAGCGTGTTCAGCTGCGCATCGACCTGCGCCGCGGTGATCGCGGGGACCGTGCGCGTGAGCCGGAAGCCGCCGAGCCGCTGCAGATTCAGCTCGGGCTTGAGCTCGACGTGGAATTCGAACGTGACGGGAGCCCCGTCTTCCCATTTCAGATTGTGGATATGCGGATCGGCGATCGGCTTCAGCTCTTCCTGCTTCTGCGCCACCCGCCAGCTCTCCTGCACCAGCTCGCGCAGCGTCTCTTCCCGAATCCCCTCGGCAAACTTTTTCCGCACCACAGCGGCCGGCACCTTCCCCTGCCGGAAACCGGGGAGACGGGCGCGTTGCTGATAGAACTTCGTCGCGCGCTCTTCGGCCTCACGGACGTTATCCGGGGGGATCGTCACCTCGAGCGACGCTTCGCCGGGCTCCGTGCGGGTTTTCTTGACGAGAATGTCGGGCATGTGGGGGATAATCTAACCTGATTGGGAAGCAGGTCTGCGTACTAGACGTGCAGTGCGACCGGAGGGACTCGAACCCCCACGGGTTGCCCCACCAGCTCCTAAGGCTGGCGCGTCTGCCAATTCCGCCACGGTCGCGAAAACCCCGGAGAAATTTATACTTCTCGGGGTTTAAATGATGTCCCTCAACGAGTCTGGAGTACCTGTGTTCCACAGCCTAGTCAGAACGTCCGTGCTCGCGCTTTCGCTCGCGTGCCTTGGCAGTGCCGCGACCTGGGGCCAGGCCCCCGACCGGCAGAAAACCTGCAGCGACCTGGAAAGCCGAGCGTTCACGATCGGCACCTGGATGACCCACAACTGGACCGGCGGCCAGATGAACGGCAGCAAGACACGCGTCGCCGTTGTCGGGAAGGAGCTGCAGGACCGGGTTGCCTATTACTGGTTCGAAGTGTCGCTCGACGATCCAGCGCGTGGCGCGAAGATGACGGTCCAGCTTCTGGCGGGCGGGCCCGGCACGGCCGCCGGCGTACGCAAAGCGACAATGAAGATGGGCAACTTGCCGCCCATGGCCGTGTCGCCCGAAACCGTGCAGATGTTCAACGGGATCAACGTTGCGCAGATCGCGCGCGAATGCCGGACGATGCAGCTCGTCGCCTGGGACAACGTGACCGCCCCGGCGGGCAAGTTCCGGGCGATGCACCTCCGCGATCCCCGTACATCGGCCGACTTCTGGATTACGCCCGGCGCGCAGTCGGGCATCGTGAAGCTTGTGTGGAAGGACGGATCGACGGCGGTGCTGACAGCCCAGGGCAGCGACGCGAAATCGTCGATGACGGGCATGCCCTAGCTGCCGGGTTTTTGCGGCTCCGCGTTCAGGCGCCTCAACGCGGCGCGCGCCTCTGTGACATAAGGCTGAAGCTCGGGATCCGGGTTGCGCCAGGCGCGCACCACCATCGCGTAGCCCTCGATCGCCCGCTCACGGTTGCCGAGCCGTTCGTTGACTCGACCCCGCTCGAGCCCGCGCAGTATTTCGAGCGGGGACATTCCCGGATTGAAGCCGACCATCGGTCGCTCGAGGAGCGCCGCTGCGTCCGGGACCCGGCCTCGCGCCGCGAGCAGCTGCACGTGCACCAGGTCGTCAATGGCATTCGCGCCGTAGGCCGCCGTATCGGGACGCGCGTCGAAGAGGCGCAACGCCTCCGCACTGTCTGCTCTGGCGAGCGCCAGGAACGCGCGTTCCGACGCGACGGCGTAATTAAAGAAATCCTTCGCGATCGGCGGAAGACCGGGCGGCGGATGCTGCTGCACCGTCTGGGTCTTGCGCAGCGCGTCCGCGATCGCCGCCGTGTCGCGGACGGCTGCGAGCAGCGGCCCGGCAAACAGCATCCCTTCCCCGGGGCGGTCGATCCAACCGCGGGCCATGCGCGCGGCGCTGTCGGAGGCGATCGCTCCAACCAGCGCGTACTGCGCCAGGAGACCGGGGATGGTTGTGACGGAGGCCGCTTCCTTGACGTGCCCCCGGGCGGCAAGCGCGCTCGGCAGCATGAACACGCTCACATTCGTTTTTTTGCCCGACCGCTGCTCCGCAGCCACGCGGGCGCGCACCATGGCGACCACCGTCTCGGCTGAGTCCATCCACCGGCCGAGTGCGAGCCATACCGTCTGGAGCAGGTGCGCATCCGCGCTGTCGGCGAGATAGGCAATGGCCTTGGCGCGCGTCGCAGGATCCATCAGCCGCACGACCAGATCCGTGCTTTGGGCGTACGTGCCCATCGCGCCGGCGGCGAGAAAGGCCTTCGCGTACCGCTGCCCGGCCTCTGTCCCGCCGTAATCGATGCCCAGCGGGATCGCGTGCACGTAGGACGGCGTGAAGGCCGAATCGAGCGCGATCGCGCGATCGAACGCCGCGAGACTGGCGCTGGGCTGCAGTCGGGCGAGCGAGCCTGCGTGAAAGCGCGCGTCGCCGAGCATGTACCACAGCTCCGGGTCGTTCGGATAGCGCCGGACCGCGTCATCGAGGGTGGCGATCAATCGCTTGCCGTACATCCACCACCCGCCTGCCGTCTGCGCGGGACCCTCGTAGACAACGGCCGCGAGCGATTCAGCAAGCACGATCAGACTCTCACGCGGCGCGAGCCCGTGATTCATCGCGCCCGCCCGAAGCTTGTACGTGCGCGAGAGCGAGTCGCCGGCGGCATGCTGCCAGCCCGCCGCCATGCCCGCGTGACTCCAGGCGAGCGTAAAGCCGCTGTCGAGTGCGATCGCGCGTTGATGATACGCCAGCGATGAGTCCCAGTCTGAGCGACGCAGGAACTGCTCGCCTTGGAGAAAGGCCTTCAGCGCCGGCAGCGACCGGGAGCCGAGCGACGCGCTGCGTACCAGCGCAATCGCGCGGGTCCGGCCCAGCTCGCGGAGCACCCGCACGGTCAGCGAATCCGCGACGCGATCGATCCGATCGGCTTGCTCACGGAGCTCGATATCGCCAAGCACCGTAGCGCTCGGGACGTCCAGCACGGTCGCCGTCAGGCGCACCGAGTCGGCGCCGGCGCGGACCAGCGTTCCGAACACGACGGTGCGGGCGCCCGTCTCCCGCCCGAGCGCCTGCGCCGACTGCGCATCGCCGCGCCCGCCCCAGCGCTTGATTACGAGCGTCGGCGACACGGTGCGCAGCGGACCCGCTCCATCGAGACTCCGCGACAGCACGTCAACCAGGCCTTCGCGCCACAGCGCGAGATCCGGACCGCCGAGCACGTCGAACGGCGCGATAGCGACGCGGTTCGAGTCGAGCGCCAGCTCCGCCCGCGGCCGCAGCGCCATCCACCCCGCGGCGATCAGGATGAGCGCGAGCGCCGCCACCGCGGCCACGCGATTGCGTGGCCGCCGCAGCAGGTGTCGGACCGTTGCGGTCGGCGACGTGACGGCGCCCGAGCCGCTCGTCGTCGCCATCGCCTCGAGCGCGGCGAGCAGCTCGTCGGCGCTCTGCGGCCGGTCCGCCGGATTCTTCGCCAGGCACGCCATCACCAGGTCAGCGAGGGCCGGCGGGATCGCGGGCCGGTGATCGGTCACGGGAACGACCGGCTCGGTCACGTGTGCGGCGAGCATTTGATGTGGCGCGAGCCCGGCGAAGGGCGATCGGCCGGTGAGCATCTCGTACGCCATCGCGCCGAAAGCGTAGATGTCGGCGCGGTGGTCGATATTAGGGTCGCCCGCTGCCTGCTCGGGCGCCATGTACGCCGGCGTCCCCAATGCCACGCCAACGGACGTCAGCCCACCTTCGGTCTTGGCCTGGCTCACGGCTTTGGCGACGCCGAAATCGGCGACCACCGCGTGATGCCCGGTGAGCAGCACGTTGTCGGGCTTGATGTCGCGGTGGACCACGCCACGGGCATGCGCGTAGGCGAGTGCATCGGCGACGTCGGTGAGGATCCGCACCACGTCGCGTACCGGGAGCTCGCCCTCGCGGGAGAGGCGCGTGCGCAGCGGCTCTCCCTCGACGAACGGCATCGTGTAATAGAGGATGTCGTCGGCGCCGCCGGCGGCGAGCAGGGGCACGATGTGGGGATGCTGCAACGAGGCGGAGAGCTGGATCTCCCGATTGAAACGATCCACCCGCATTTCCAGCGCGAGCTCGGGCGGAAGCACCTTCACGACGACCCGCCGCGCGAGCCGCGTTTCCTCCGCGACAAAGACACGGCTCATGCCGCCCCCGCCGAGCTCCTTGTCGATTCGGTAGGCGGCGCCCAGCGTGGTTTGCAGACGTTCAGCTAATTCGGCCATGGCCGCCAAAGATAACGTGCGCGTTGACGGGCTGCGGGACCCCGTCTAGTTTGACGCCGTGCCGCTGGTCATCGTCGCAGTCCTGCTCCTGCTCACCGCTTGCGGCGGCGGACAATTCCCGCAAACGATCTTCACTCCGCAATCCGATTTCAGTCGCGACCTCGACGGGCTCTTCAAGAACATCTTTGCGTGGGCGGTCGGCGTCTTCGTCGTCGTCGAGACCCTACTGCTGATCGCGATCGTACGTTTCCGGGCGCGGGCCGGCGGCCCGGCGGCCAAACCCATCCATGGCCATACGGCGCTCGAGATCGGCTGGACGGCCGCGCCGGCGGTGATCCTGCTGTTCATCGTCGTGCCGACGATGCGCACGATCTTCGCAACGGCGGGTCACGCGCCGGAAGGGGCGCTGCGCGTCGAAGTCATCGGGCATCAATGGTGGTGGGAGTATCGCTATCCGACGCTCGGCGTCAGCACGTCGAACGAGCTGCACATTCCCGTGAAAACGGCGATCCAGCTGGACATGACGTCCGCAGACGTGATCCACAGCTTCTGGATCCCGCGTCTCGCCGGGAAGCGTGACCTGATCCAGGGGCGGACCAACCGTATCGCGTTTCGCGCCGATTCCACCGGCGAGTACTGGGGTCAGTGCGCCGAGTTCTGTGGCGCGTCGCATGCCAACATGCGCCTGCGCGTCATGGTCGAGTCGGACTCGATCTTCCAGCGCTGGGTGGATCGCCAGCGCGCCGCCCCGGTGGCGCCGGCCAAGGGTTCAATCGAGGAGACCGGCCAGCAGATCTTCCGTCGTAGTGCCTGCATCGGGTGTCACACCATCGCGGGGATCTCGACCGCGCAGGTCGGCCCGGAGTTGACGCATGTGGGCGGCCGTGCCACGATCGCCGGCGCACTGTTGCCGAATACCGTCGAGTCGCTGCATCGCTGGATCAGCAACGCGCCGGCAGTGAAGCCCGGCGCGCTGATGCCGCCGCAGAATCTCCAGGGCGCCGATCTCGACGCCGTGGTCGCCTATCTCCAGAGCCTGAAATGAAGAGCTGGTTCACGACGACCGACCACAAGCGTATTGGTCTGCTCTACTTCTGGACGGCGTTCGGCTTTTTCATGATCGGCGGGCTGGAGGCGCTCATCATCCGTGCACAGCTCGCCCGCCCGGCAGGAATCGGCGTCAGCGCCGAGACGTTCAATCAGCTGTTCACGATGCACGGCACGACCATGGTGTTCCTGGCACTGATGCCGCTGTCGGCCGCCTTCTTCAACTTCATCGTTCCGCTGCAGATCGGCGCGCGCGACGTCGCGTTCCCCCGGCTCAACGCGTTCAGCTATTGGGTGTTCTTGCTCGGCGGTCTCTTCCTCAACGCGAGCTTCCTGGCGGGACCGTTGTTCGGCGCGGGCCGGCTCTCGGTCGCCCCCGATGCGGGTTGGTTCGGCTACGCGAATCTCACGTCCCGTCAGTTCTCGCCCGGCCCCAACGTCGACTTCTGGCTGCTCGGCCTGCAGATCCTGGGTATCGCCTCGCTCGCGGCGGGCTTCAACTTCATCGTGACGATTCTCAACATGCGGGCGCCCGGCATGCGCATGCTGCGGCTGCCGCCGTTCACGTGGATGACCCTCATCACGCAGTTCCTCGTGATCACCGCATTCCCCGTCATCACGGTCGCGCTGGTCCTGCTCATGTTCGACCGGTTTTTCGGAACGCATTTCTTCCTCCCCGCGGGGGGCGGCGATCCCATTCTCTGGCAGCACCTCTTCTGGATGTTCGGCCATCCCGAGGTCTACATCCTGATCCTGCCCGCCATGGGCATCGTGTCGGAGGTCCTGCCGACGTTCTCCCGCAAGCCGCTGTTCGGCTATACGGTCGTGGTGTATTCGGGCGTCGTCATCGCGTTCCTTGGCTGGAGCGTGTGGGCGCACCACATGTTCGCGTCCGGACTCGGCCCCATCGCCGATTCGGTGTTCGCCGGCACGACGATGCTCATCGCCGTGCCCACTGGCGTGAAGATCTTCAACTGGATCGGGACGCTGTGGGGCGGGCAGATCCGCTTCACGACGTCGCTGCTGTTCGCGGTGGGCTTCATCGCCATGTTCATCATCGGTGGGTTGTCCGGCGTCTCGCATGCGTCCGCTCCGAGCGACCTGCAGCAGACCGATACGTACTACGTCGTTGCGCACATTCACTATGTCTTGTTCGGTGGGACGATTCTGGGCTTGTTCGCGGGCATGTATTACTGGTGGCCGAAAATGACCGGCCGGTTCCTGTCGGAGCGGCTCGGCAAGCTCCACTTCTGGCTGACGCTGCTCGGTATGAACCTCGCGTTCTTCCCGATGCACTTTGCAGGGCTGCTCGGCATGCCGCGCCGCATCTACACTTACAGCCCCGAGCTGGGGGTCGCCGGATTCAATCTCGTCTCCACGATCGGCGCGTTCCTGATCGGGATCGCGACGCTCGTGTTCTTCTGGAATCTGATGCGCACCCGGCGGCAGCCCGTGACCGCGCCGGCGAACCCGTGGGAGGGCGCGACGCTGGAGTGGGCAATCCCCTCGCCGCCGCCGGTCTACAACTTCACCGCCATTCCGACCGTGGCGAGCCGGCTTCCACTGTGGCAGACAGAGCGTCACGCGCCCATGGCATCGCTACCCGAGCGGCCACCCGCTCCGATCCACGTTCCCGGTGGCTCCTGGTGGCCGATGATCACGGCGGCCGGCCTTCCCATCATGGCGATTGGCGCATTGGCCCACTTCCTCCCCGTGGTGCTGGTCGGGGCGCTCGTGACGATCGTCGGCATCTATCGCTGGGGCTACGAGCCCTTCGAGATGTAAATGGCGCAACACACCTCACACGGGACGGCACACCACACGAGCTTGGGGCTCGACAGTCGCAAGATGGTCTTCTGGGCCTTCATCGGCTCCGAATGCCTCTTGTTCGGCTCGCTGATTTCCACGTACCTCGTCTACAAGGGACGGAGCCTCGTCGGGCCGTATCCCCACGAGATCCTGAACATTCCGTTCACGTCGTTCAGCACATTCGATCTGCTGATGTCGAGCCTCGCGATGGTGCTCGCCCTTGCAGCAGTGCAGCGTGGCGACATGAAGCAGGGGAAGCTGTGGCTACTGGTGACGGCGTTGCTCGGCCTCGTCTTCCTCGGCGGGCAGGTCTGGGAATTCAGCCATTTCGTGCATGAAGGGCTCGGACTGACGACGAACCTCTTCGGTTCGACGTTCTACGTCCTCACCGGAACGCATGGCGCGCACGTGACGGTCGGCGTCATCTGGCTGCTGACCCACTGGGTCCAGGCGCTGCGAGGCAAGCTCGGGCCGGCAAACGCCATGACGGTCGAGATCACCGGCCTCTACTGGCACTTCGTGGACGTCGTCTGGATCGTCATCTTTACGGTCGTATACCTCATTCAATGAACGGGCGGACGGAATGAGCGAGCAGGCACACGCCACAACCGGCACGTATCTCAGGATCGCGGCGATCCTCGTGATGATCACGCTGATCGAGGTTGGCGTGTTTTACGTGCCGGCATTCCAACCAGTTATGGTCCCGGTATTGCTCGTCCTCTCGGCTGTGAAGTTCACGCTCGTCGTGATGTTTTACATGCATCTCAAGTTCGACAACCGGTTCTTCGCATTTCTCTTCGGTGGGCCGCTGCTGCTGGGCCTAGCGGTCGTCGTGAGCCTGCTCTTCATCTTTTATGGGACGGTGCGGCTGCGGACAGGAAGCTGAAGAATGTCCAATGTCCAACGTACAATGATCAATGATCAATGATCAATGATCATTGGACATTGGACATTCCACCCACGTGGAACCGGTGGGATCTGCATTGGAGCGTGGTGGCGGGGCTCGCCGTGCTCGGCGGGCTCTATGTGTATTTGGGAGGCTTGAAGGCCCCGGCCCGGCGCGTGTCGAGCTTTGCCGGCGCTCTGGCGGTCTTGTTCCTCGCTCTCAACGGTCCTCTGCATAACCTCTCCGATACCTATCTCTTCAGCGCGCATATGGCGCAGCATCTATTGCTGACCTTGGTGTTCCCTCCGCTGCTGCTGTATGGGACGCCGGCCCCGGTAGTGCGACCTTTGCTGCGACCGCGCTGGGTAATGGCGCTCGGCCGCGTGGTCACCAGGCCGCTGGCCGCCGCCGTCCTGTTCAGCGCCCCAATTGTGTTGTGGCACATGCCGGTGTTCTACGAGGCGGCGCTCCGCAACCATAATCTTCACATCGTGCAGCACCTCGTCTTTCTCACGACAGCCGTCATCATGTGGTGGCCGGTGCTCTCACCCGTTCCGGAGCTGCCTCGCCTGCCACACCTGCTCCAAATGCTCTATCTGTTCCTGTTGGGCATCCCGATGTCGATCACGGGCGCGTTAATCACGCTATCCGATCGAGTGCTATATCCTTTCTACGCCGCGGCGCCCCGAGTGGGGGGACTGTCACCGATCGATGATCAACAGATCGGTGGGCTGCTGATGTGGGTGTTTGGTGGGCTGATGCTGTGGATCGTGATGACGGTCATTTGGTTCCGTTATTCCGTGTGGGATCAGAGAGGGGATGCTGAAGCGGGAGTACCGGTGGAAGCCTATGGGACGAATGATCAATGATCATTGATCATTGATCATTGGCCGCTATTCCCCGTCCTCCGTTTCACCTAACGGATGGCGGCGCAGCTCTTCGCCGATTCGCGGGTGCTCGCGCCAGAGATAGTAGCCCATCCCGAGTGCCGCGAGCCCATTGCCGATAGCGACGTTCCACCAGACGAGATAGCCGAGGAGCGGTTTGGCGAGCAGTGCGATGAGGATGTAGAACCCGACCTCGAAAAAGCAGAACCCCACGATCACGAGGAATAGCGTCGACGGCGCGTATTCGACTTCGGCGGCGAGCGCCGCGGCGATGCAGCCGACCACCACGAACGCGCTCACGTGAATCATCGTGTAGCTGAAGATCCTGGCGGGCTCGATCACGACCGACGCGGGGTCGTGGGCGCCCCAGAACACCGCGCTTCCGAGCATCGCCGGCGTAAAGAGCGGCTGGCCGTTAATCGTATCCACGACGAGGAACCAGATGGCGACGACGGCAGCCCCGATACACCCGGCGATGAAGCCCTCGCGCAGGATGCGATTGAGGTCCATGGCGGCTCAATATATCGTTAGCCCCGCCTCCGGACAGTAGGAGAACCGTGGTGACGCACCGTCCGCTGTTTTATGGACTTTGTCTGCTGCTGGGCGTGCTGTTGTTCGGCATCGCCGGGCTGATGCATCCGCTCCTGTTGGGCGACGGCGCCGCGCAGCTCACCACCATTGCGCGCACGGCCGGCTGGCGCGGGATTCACTGGTCGCTGCTGTTCGGTCTCGTGTTCATGTACGCGGGGTTGATTGGGGTGTCGCTGCGCCACAACGACACACCTGGCGCGTCCCCTGCCCGCGCGGCAATCCGGATGGGCGCGTTCACATTCTCGGTATGGTCGCTGAACATCCTGTTCATGGTTGGGGCGGGGTGGCAGCTCGCACGCGCCTATACCACGGCGGACGCCGGGATGACCGCCACTCACGCCGTCTTCCTCTATGACATGCTCCATCCCGTGGGACTGGCCGCCGAGCGTCTCGCGACGTTTATGCTGGGGCTGGTGGCCTACATGTTCGGATGGGCGATTCGCAACGGGCGGGTATGGCCGCGCTGGCTGGCGTGGGCGGCGTGGGTCGTGGCGCTTGTGAACGCCGCCGTCGCGTTAGTGTTCAACGAGTTTTCGTGGATTCTGTTCGTGGCGCAGGGAGTGTTCGTGACTTGGCTGGCGGCGATCGCGGTGCTGATGCTCGCAGAACGCCGCCAGCCGGCCTGACTGATTACTTCGCGCGTACCCGCACGATCCGCTGCTGCCAACCGTCCGGCGTGCTGGAGAGCACCGTGAGCGTCACGATTTCCCCCGACTTGACTCCCGACAAGACTTGGCGCAGCTCCCCGCGCGTACGCGTCGGCTGACCGTTCACCTTGAGGATGATGTCCGGATAGCCCTGGCTGTCGTCGACGAGGTGCTGATACGACGGGCCATCAGGCGAGACCTGTGAGACGACCAGGCCGCCACCCGAGCGCATGACCGCACGCAAGCTGGGGTCACGCGCGTTCTCCTGCGTGAGCGGCTGCACGGAAATACCGAGCGGTTCTTCCATTGGAGCCACGTCGCGCGGGCTTGGGCCATCATCCGAGTCCGCGATCTCCTGGGGCTCCGCGGATGGCGCGGCAACCAGGCGGACCGGAATCGTCTTGCGCGTGCCGCCCTTGCGCACCACGGTGACCTGCACGAACTCGCCCGGCTTCTTGAATCCAACGCGCTGCTGCAGTTGCGGGACCGATTCGATCGGCTGGCCGTCCACCGCAGTGATGACGTCGCCTTCCTGAATTCCGGCGCGTTTCGCCGGTGAGTCGTCGCCCGTAAAGTCGTTGACCACGACGCCGCGGATGTCCGTCAGCTTCGCATCCTCGGCGTCTTCGGGCGTGATCGGCCGAATCGAGACACCGATGACGGCGCGCTCGACGTGTCCGGTCGAGATCAGCTGCGTCATCACGGTGCGGGCGAGGTTGATCGGGATGGCAAACCCGTACCCGGCATAGAACCCGGTCTCACTGGCGATGGCCGAATTGATGCCGATGACCTCGCCACGCACGTTGACGAGCGGTCCACCCGAATTGCCCGGATTGATCGCCGCATCGGTCTGAATGAAATCCTGGATCGCGTAGCGGCTCTGGTTGAGGCCGGCGAGGAGCCGTCCCTTGGCGCTGATGATGCCCGCCGTCACCGTGAAGGTGAAGGCCTCACCCAACGGGTTCCCGATCGCCAGCACCCAGTTGCCGATCTTGGTCGAATCGGCATCGCCGAGCTGCACGGTCGGGAGTCCGGTTGTCTGAATTTTGATCACCGCGACGTCCGTGCTGGGATCGGTGCCGACCGTCTTCGCCGTGAACTCGCGATTGTCGTACAACCGCACCGTAACGCGATCGGCGCCCTGTACGACGTGGTTATTGGTGAGGATGTAGCCATCCTGGGAAACGATGAAGCCGGACCCTGAGCCTTGCTCGATCTGGGGGCGACGCGGGGTCTGGAAAAAATCCTCGAATCCGGGAGGCAAGCGGCGGCTCGTGACTCGTTCGCGCCGCTCAGACCGGATGAAAACCACTGCCGGCTTGACGTGCTCGGCCACCGACGCGAACGCATCGCCGAGATCGACCGCCGCCTTCGCTTGGGGACCCTGCCGGCGTGTGCCCTGCAGCGCCAACGGAACTGCTGCCTCCCCACGCGACGGCAGTTTGAACGCCGAAGCGAACGCCAACCCCAGCGCAAACGCCATCGCCACCAACGTCCCGAACTTCAACCAGTCCCGCGTCTTCACCGACATCTCCGCCCCCTTTTAGGACTTCTTCGATTTATCGTCGTCCATGATCTCGTAATCAGCATCCACCACGTTTTCCTTGCTACCGTCGCCGGCACCGCCGGGCTGACTCTCACCAGTCCCTGACGCCCCGGCACCTGCTCCCGCTCCCGCTCCTGCTCCTGCTCCCGCCCCCCCCTCCGGGCCCGCTCCAGCGCCACGCGCCGCGTACAACGACGCGCCGGCGGCCGAGTAGGCCTGCTGCAGCTCGTCGAGCGCCTTGCTGATCTCGTCCGCGTTGCCGCTGCGGAGGGCCGCCTGTGACGACTGAATCGCGGCGTCGAGCCGGGACTTGAGACCGGCCTCCAGCTTTTCGACCCAGTCCTTCGACTCCTTGGTCACCTGGTACACCATGTTGTCGAGGCGGTTACGCTGCTCGATCACGTCGCGCCGCTTCTTGTCCTCGGCGGCATGCGCCTCGGCATCCTTCACCATCTTGTCGATGTCCTTGTCGCCGAGTCCGGACGAGGCTTCGATCCGGATCTTCTGCTCCTTGCCCGTGGCCTTGTCCTTCGCCGCCACATGCAGGATGCCGTTCGCGTCGATGTCGAAGCCGACCTCGACCTGCGGAATGCTGCGCGGAGCGGGTGGAATGCCCGTCAGCTGGAACTTGCCGATGGTGCGGTTGTCCTGCGCCATCTGGCGTTCGCCCTGCAACACGTGAATCTCGACCGTCGTCTGATTGTCCTCGGCCGTCGAGAAGACTTCCGACTTCTTGGTCGGAATCGTCGTGTTGCGCGGAATGAGCACCGTCGTCACGCCACCGAGCGTCTCGATGCCGAGCGACAGCGGCGTCACGTCGAGCAGCAGCACGTCCTTGACCTCGCCGGCGAGCACGCCACCCTGAATCGCCGCGCCGATCGCTACCACTTCGTCGGGGTTCACGCCTTTGTGCGGCTCTTTCCCGAAGAAGCTTTTTACGATCTCCTGGACTTTCGGCATGCGCGTCTGACCGCCAACCAGGATGACTTCATCGATCTCATTCGGCTTCAGCCCGGCATCCGTAAGCGCTTGCTGCATCGGTGGCATCGTCCGCTTCACCAGATCATCTACGAGTTGCTCGAGTTTGGCGCGCGTCAGCGACAGATTCAGATGCTTTGGTCCTGACTGATCGGCCGTGATAAAGGGCAGGTTGATCTCCGTCTGCATCACGGTCGATAGCTCCATCTTGGCCTTCTCGGCGGCTTCCTTGAGCCGCTGCAGCGCCATGGGGTCCTTGGAGAGATCGATCCCTTGCTCGCGCTTGAACTCCGCCACGAGCCACTCCATGACACGAGCGTCGAAGTCGTCACCACCGAGGTGCGTATCGCCGTTCGTGCTCTTCACCTCGAAGACGCCCTCGGCGAGCTCGAGGACCGAGATGTCGTACGTACCGCCGCCCAGGTCGTAGACCGCGATCTTCTCTTCCTTCTTCTTGTCGAGTCCATAGGCCAGCGCCGAGGCGGTCGGCTCGTTGATGATGCGGACGACATCGAGACCGGCGATCTTGCCGGCGTCCTTGGTCGCCTGCCGCTGGGAGTCGTTGAAGTACGCGGGGACCGTGATGACGGCCTTCTCGACCTTGTGGCCGAGATAGTCTTCCGCGGTCTGGCGCATCTTCTGGAGGATCATCGCGGAGATCTCGGGCGGCGTATACTGCTTGCCGCTGATCTCCACCGCCGCGAGGCCGTTCTGCCCGCGGACCACCTTGTAAGGAACGCGCTTGATCTCTTCGCTAACCTCTTCGTAGCGCCGTCCCATGAATCGTTTGATCGAGAAGACCGTGTTCTGCGGATTGGTCACCGCCTGCCGTTTCGCCACCTGCCCAACGAGCCGTTCACCGTCTTTGGTGAAGGCGACCACCGAGGGGGTCGTGCGACCGCCTTCGGCGTTGGGAATGACCACGGGATCGCCCCCCTCCATGACCGCCACAACGGAGTTGGTGGTCCCAAGGTCAATGCCAATGATCTTCTCAGCCATAACTCTCAGCTCCTGATAGGGATTTTGATGCGGACCCGCTGCTGGCGGTCGCAGAGGGCAAGCATCGTGCCCCGTTTCGCTGCCAATAAGGCAGGCGGTTTGGCGGTTCGAACGGCATTTCCAACCGTCCAACCGCCAAACCGCTTAGCCGCCTAAATTCCGCCTCATGTTTCCGTACAAGGACGAGAATCCCACCGAAAAACCCGCTGTCATCACCGTTGCCATCATCATCGCCAACGTCCTTGTCTTCATTCTTGTTCAGGGTGCCGGCGCGGCCGGGCCGCTCGCGCGATCGGTCTGCAATTTTGGGCTCATTCCAGGAGAGATCCTCCAGACCGCCCGGGCAGGGAGCAGCATCGAGCTCGCTCCCGGAATGGTCTGCGTCGTGGACGCCGTGCCGAATTACTGGACCGTGCTCACATCGATGTTCATGCACGGCGGGTGGTTTCACCTCATCGGCAACATGCTGTTTCTGTGGGTGTTCGGGAACAACATCGAAGACGCGATGGGGCACGGGAAGTTTCTGATCTTCTATCTACTGTGCGGTGTGGCGGCCGCGGCGACGCAGACGCTGGTCAGCTCCCATTCGGTCGTTCCCATGGTCGGCGCGTCCGGGGCGATCAGCGGGGTACTGGGCGCCTACATCCTGCTCTATCCCCGCGTCCGCGTGCACACCTTGATCATTCTGCCGTTCTACATCACCTCCGTCGCGCTTCCCGCGTACGTGATGCTGGGCTATTGGGCGCTGCTGCAGGTCTTGAGCGGGCTCGGCAGTCTCGGCGAAATCGAGAAGGGCGGCGTGGCGTTCTTTGCGCACGTCGGCGGCTTCGTGACCGGGCTTGTGCTGGTGCGACTGTTCGCCTCGGACGATGTGCTGCGGCAGCGCCCAACGCCGCCGGCGGGATACTATCGGTACCGAACCTAGGGATCGTTTCTATCCCTCAGCGTGATGCTTGATGGTCTTTCCCTCCACCAGGAAGACGACGTCCTCCGCGATATTCGTCGCCAAGTCCGCCACGCGTTCCAGGTTTCGGCTCACGAGGAAGAGCTCCATGGCGGTCCCGATGATGTGGGGATCCTCCATCATGTGGGTCAGGAGAATCCGAAACATCGACTGATGCAGCGCGTCCACGCCGTCGTCGCGACGGCAGATGGCGCGCCCCGCCTGCGCGTCGCCGCGTACGAACGCGTCGAGCGCATCGGCCAACATCGTGCGTGCCTGCCGGGCCATCTCGATCAGCTCCGGCTCCGGGACGATGGGCCGGCTGGCGAGCAGCCGCTCGGCCGACTGCGCGATGTTGACCGCGTGATCACCGACGCGTTCGAGGTCGTTCGCGATTTTCATCGCGGCGGTGAGAAGTCGCAGATCGCGGGCCATCGGTTGCTGCGTCGCCAGCAAACGGATCACGGTGTCCTCGACCTCCAGCTCGAGGTGATCGATCTCTCGGTCGCCAGCAATGACCTGAGTGGCCTTCACGCCATCGCGCTGCAGGACCGCCTCGACCGCGGCCGCGAGGGCAGCCTGTGCTTCACCCGACATGTTGAGCAGCGCAACCTTGAGCTCCGAGAGCTCGTCATGGAAATGCCGGTGAGTCGCCGCTTGCGCGTTCATCCGAACCGTCCTGTGATGTAAGCCTCAGTACGCTCGTCCGCCGGGCGCGTGAACACTTGCTCGGTGGTACCGAACTCCACCAGATGTCCAACATAGAAGAATCCGGCGAAATCGGAAACACGGGCGGCCTGCTGCATGTTGTGTGTGACGATCACGATCGTGTAAGTGCGCTTCAGCTCCACTAACAGCTCTTCGATGCGCTGCGTGGCGATCGGGTCGAGCGCGGAGCAAGGCTCGTCCATCAGCAGAATCTCGGGCTCGTTGGCGAGGGCGCGCGCAATGCAGAGGCGCTGTTGCTGGCCGCCGGACAGCGACGTTCCCGGTTCGCGGAGGCGGTTGCTCACCTCGTCCCACAGCGCGGCACCCCGCAGCGCGCGCTCGACGCGACCCGGAAGCTCGCGGTCCGGACACAGCGCGTTGAGCCGCGGGCCGTACGCCACGTTGTCGTACACGGGCTTGGGGAAGGGATTGGGGCGCTGAAACACCATCCCCACGCGGCGCCGCAGGGTCACCACGTCGGTGCCGGGTCCGAAGATCGACTCGCCATCCAGCAGGATCTCGCCTTCATGCCGGGCGCCCGGCGTGAGGTCGTGCATCCGATTGATCGAGCGCAGGAACGTCGTCTTGCCGCATCCGGACGGGCCGATCAGCGCCGTGATTGCGTTGCGCGGGATCGAGAGGCTGATGCCGTGCAGCGCGTGGTTGGCTCCGTACCAGAAATCGTACGCGCGCGATTCGAGGACGGCCGGACGGCCGGACGGCTCGACAGTCGGTGTTGTTGCCGCCTCGTCTTGGGCCGGCTGACCGACAGGCCGTCCGACCGTCACCTTCGGGGCGCTCATCCGAACCTGCCGGTGATATATGCCTCCGTCTGCTCCACCTTTGGCTTCGTGAAGATCTCGTCCGTCTTCCCGACTTCAATCAGGCTCCCGAGGTACATGAACGCCGTATAGTCGGAGACGCGCGCGGCCTGCTGCATGTTGTGCGTGACGATCACGATCGTGTACAGCGCCTTGAGTGCATGGCACAGCTCCTCGATGCGCTGCGTCCCGGCGGGGTCCAGCGATGCCGTCGGCTCGTCGAGCAGCAGGATCTCCGGCTCCGGAGCGACCGCCCGCGCGATGCAGAGGCGTTGCTGCTGGCCTCCGGACAGATCGAGGGCGCTGCTGTGCAGCCGATCTTTCACTTCGTCCCACAGCGCCGCCTGTTGCAGGGCTCGGTTCACCGCGTCATCGACCTGCCCACGGGTGCGCTTGCCGTTCACCTTCAGGCCTGCGGCGACGTTGTCGTAGATCGACATCGTGGGGAACGGTGTGGGTCGCTGAAAGACCATCCCGATCCGACGCCGCAGCTCCACGGCGCTCACTTCGGCCCCGTAGATGTTCACGTTGTCGAGCAGCACCTCTCCCGTGACGCTCGCGTCCGGAGTCAGCTCGTGCATCCGGTTCAGGCAGCGGAGCAGGGTGCTTTTCCCGCACCCTGACGGCCCGATGATCGCCGTCACCGTGTGCGCGGGGAACAGCAGCGATACGTCGCGGACCGCGCGGTGCTGGCCGAACAGCGCCGTCAGATGCGCCGTCTCGAGGCGCAGGCGCGCGTTAGCGGACGCTGCCATAGCGTTGCCGCGTCACCCAGCGGGCCGTGAGGGAGATGACCAGCACGAGGCCCATGAGCACCAACGCGGACGCCCACGCGAGCCGGTGCCATTCCTCGAACGGCCCAGTGGCGTACACGTAGATCTGAAGGGACAGCGTCTGCATCGGCTGCGAGACGTTCAGCGTGAAGTTCAGGTTGCCTAGTGCGGTGAAGAGCAGGGGCGCAGTTTCGCCCGCCACGCGCGCGATACCGACGAGGCATCCCGTCACGATGCCGCTGAGCGCCGTGCGGGCCACGATCTTGAGCGAGGTGCGCCACCGGGGATAACCGAGCGCGAGCGCGGCTTCGCGGAGCGAGTGCGGCACGAGGCGCACCATTTCTTCGGTGGTGCGCGCGAGCATCGGAATCATCAGGACCGCCAGCGCCACGGCGCCGGCGAGCGCGGAGAATCGGCTGGTCGGCCTGACGATGAAGGTCCACCCCACGATGCCGATGACGATGGACGGCGTCCCGTTCAAGACGTCGGCGATGAAGCGCACCAGCCATCCCAAGCGCCCCGAGCCGTATTCGGCCAGGTAGATCCCGGCGCCGACGCCAAACGGTACACCGATGAGCGCGGCGAGCCCGACGACGATCCCCGTGCCGACGATGGCATTGGCGACGCCGCCACCCGTCTGTCCGGCGGGAACGGGACTCTTCGTGAAGAAGGCCCAGTTGATCGATGAGGTGCCTTTGAGCACGAGGTTGCCGAGGATCAGCAGGAGGGCGAGGACCGCGACGAACGACATTACGACCACCAGTGCCGTCATGATGCGGCTCGTGATGTGGCGGCGCAGCGCGCGGTTGCTCATAGCGCGCTGCTCCCGATCGCTTGCCCCCGCGCGACGCGCCAGATCAGGATCCGGGCAATCGCGTTTACGAAGACGGTCAGCACGAACAGAATCAGGCCGACCTCAAACAGCGCGGCCAGATACAGGTGCGTCGTGGCCTCAGAGAACTCGTTGGCGATCGCGGCGGCCATCGTGTACGCGGGTTGGAACACCGAGACGCCGATGTCGTGGCGGTTACCGATCAGCATCGTCACGGCCATCGTCTCGCCGAGCGCGCGACCGAGACCGAGAATTACCGCGCCGATGAGCCCCGCCCGGCCGTAGGGCAGTACCGCCGAGCGCACCGCTTCCCACCGTGTCGCGCCCATCGCCAGGGCCGCTTCGCGCTGGCTTCCGGGAACGGCGAGCAGGACCTCGCGCGAGACGGCCGCGATGTAGGGCACGATCATGATCGCGAGAATGATGCCGCCGGCGAGCAGCGAATTGCCGTAGAACACGCCGTTGAAGAACGGTGTCCACCCCAGTACCGCTCTCAGCGGTGGGACGACGTAATTGCGCAGGAAGGGAATCAGGACGAAGATGCCCCACGTGCCGTATACCACGCTGGGGATCGCGGCGAGCAGCTCGATGACAAACGCCACCGGCTGACGCAGCCAGCCCGGCGAAAATTCGGTCAGGAAAATGGCGACGCTCAGTGCCAGCGGCACCGCGATCAGCAGCGCGAGCAATGACGACGCGAGCGTGCCGAAGATCATCGGCGCGGCGCCGTAGATGTCGGCAACCGGGTCCCACGTGGACGTCCAGGCGAACGCGGGGCCAAACCGTTTCAGCGCTGGCAGGGCACCGACGAAGAGAACGCCGAGGATGATGATGATCAGCGCGGGCAGTGCGAGCGCGAGCGCGGTGAGGATCCGCCGATACGTCCGATCGCTCCGATCGGTCCCAAGCAGTGACTGCCAGCGGGATTCGCCACTCGGTCGGCCGGGGGGAACGCCCTCGATGGGGAGGCTCGTCATCGCCGGGGGAAACCTACCGGCAGCTTCCGGAGTGTCCGTCACGGCGGTGTAACGGATGCGTCACTCCGAAATGGAAACACCTCCCGGCGTCCAACTGCGCACCGGGAGGTGTCCCTATGTTGCCGAATTACTCAACCTTCCAGACGGACTGCCCACCGGCGCTGATGCTCTTCAAGCGCGTCTCGATCCAGGGCCGCATCTCCTTCGGAAGCGCAGCGTAGCCCAGTGAGGAGGCTTTGCCCTGGCCGTCCGTCTCGGCCCACCAAATGAACTGGACCAACGCGCGCGCCTTGGCGGCGTCAGTGTAGGTCTTGTGCACGAGGAACCAGGTGAAGCTCGAGATCGGGTACGACTGGGCTCCTGGCGGGTTGGTGATCGACACGCGGAAGTCAGTGTTCGGCCCCATCACCTTCATGGCGCCCGCCGCCGCGGCGGTCACCGCCTCGAGGCTGGGCGTGATCCACTTGCCGGAGCTGTTCTGCATCGTGCCGAACGGGATGTTGTTCTTCTCCGCGTAGGCGAGCTCGACATAGCCGATCGCGCCCGGCGTCTGACTCACCGTCGCGGAGACGCCCTCATTGCCCCGGCCGCCAAGACCGACCGGCCAGTTTACCGAGGTTCCCTTGCCGACTTTCTGCTGCCACTCGGGGCTGACCTTCGACAAATAGTCAGTAAACACGAACGACGTGCCCGAGCCATCGGCGCGGTGCACGACGACAATGTCCGCCGCCGGCAGACTGACACCCCCGTTGCTGGTCGCCAGCCGCGGGTCATTCCACCTCTGAATCTTGCCGAGGAAGATGTCCGCCAGGACATCCGGCGTGAACTTCACCGGCTGGGCGAGACCCTGGAGGTTGTAGGCCACGACGACGGCGCCCATCACCGTCGGGATGTGGAGCACGTTGCCCTGAATCGCGGCGATCGCGGAGTCGCCCATCGGGGCGTCGGTGCCGCCGAAGTCGACGGTGCCGTCGGAGAACTGGCGAATGCCGCCGCCGGAGCCGATCGACTGGTAGTTCAGCTTTACGTCAGGATGCCCCTGGTTGTAGGTCAGCATCCAGTCCTGGTAGATGATGTTCGGGAATGTCGCCCCGGCGCCGTTGAGCGTGACCTGCGCGGCTGCCGGACCGGCGGCGCCGAGCAGTGCGGCGAGAGCGAGAAATCGTGTGGACTTCATGGGTGTGTGTTCTCCGTGTATGCGTTAGAACGCGATCTGCACTTGGAAGAGCGCGCGCTTGGCTTGCGCGTCCTGCACCGGCGTGGCTCCGGCTTCGTACGAGAGTAAATCCACATCGCCGAGCAGGCGCAGGTTGGGCGTGAGCTGGTATGAGAGGCCGCCGATAAACCGCGTCTGCTTGTTGTTGTCGACGTCCGTGTTCGGATCGACCAGGTCGACGCGGGCAATCACGGCCGCCTTGCTGTTCTTGAACTTATAGACCCCGAACGCGCTGATGATGCTCCCACTGGTCTCGGCGAGGGGCGTTGCCGTGACCGTGTCCTTGGTGGCCGTGTATTCGGCGGCCAGCGTGATCTGCTGAGTCTTATAGGACAAGTTGCCGAGGAAACGGTTGCGCGTCCCGCCGCTGGTGGGCGCGCCGATGCCGGCATACGCGGTCAGCCGCAATCCCCCGACTCGGCTGTTGTCGTTCGTGGACTTCAGGCGGAACGAGGCACGCAACTCGATGTCCTTGTGGTTGTCACCGGTCCCGCCCGAATACCCTTCGCCGTTCACGAACGCCAGCTGAGCATTCACCTGCTCCCCGTTCCAGTGACCATCGACGCCGGCGCCGAAGTCCGCCGAAGTCAGGTAGCCGTTCCGGTCGAGTGCAATCGCGCCCTGCATCCGGTAATCCCAGAGCGCCTCCGCCCAATCGACGTACGGCGTGTGAATCAGGCCGAGCTTGTACGTCAGCTTGCTGTTGGTGGGAGTCCAGCCGAAGTAGGCGTACTTCAAGCGGAGCTGCTGGTTGCCCGTACCCGCCGGCGCGATGTCCACCGTGACGCGCGTCAGGAGTCCGCCACTGAACCGGCCGATGACGTTGACGTAGGAGCGCTGGATCGAGAATTGATTCTGGTTGCCGGCACCGAGGCTGTCCTTGAGCTGATACAGATACTGGCCGTAGACAACGCCGCTGACAGTGAGCTGCGGTGCCTGCGCGGCCGGCGCCTGGGCGCGAAGGCCAGTTGCCAGGAGCGCACTGAGGGTGCCTGCTGCCGCGAGGCTCAACAGTGATCGTACGTGCACGGTTTGTGCTCCTCGAAAGGGTGAATGTTGCTGGGCACCCAAGACTCGCCCCCCCAAATCACTGAACAGCCTTATGAGTGTCACGGAACTGTAACAAAAGCAGATAGCGGAGCTGAACGAGCCTCCGCTACCTGGCACCCGGAGGTCGGCCGTGCAACCGCCGCCGGATGTCGCTGAGAGTTTCGTTGGACTCTCGCCCGCGTGTGTCACGAACGCATCACGCTCAGGGTGAGCGTCGGTAACAGTTGATTCACGACGGGAAGGGAACACGGGCAACGGCCACGACGGCATTCAGCTGCTGCGCAGACTCCCCGGGCAGTTGACTGGACCTAGAGCAGGGCGCTCGCGGCCGCCACGCCGGCGGCCCCGAGCGCCACGCCGGCCAACACATCGCCGACATGATGGACCCGCAAGGCAACGCGGGAGTAGGCGACCAACGCGGCCAGTGGGATCAAGGCGGGTGCAGCCATCGGATGCGCTGCGGTGATCGCGCCAGCGACGGCTGTCGCCGCGGCAGCGTGTCCGGAAGGGAACGAGAACGGATCGGGCAAGTCAACGAGCGCGAGCGGCCGTCCGTTCGCGTCGCATGGGCGCGGCCGAGCGACGGTGCGTTTCAGGATCTGCACCGCGACGTGCGACAGCGTGAGCGCGATGAGGACGGCGAGGCCGAGCCGGCGCTCGCCGAGCGCGATCGCGCCGAGGCCCGTGCCGATCGTGACGCTCGCCCCCCCGAGATGAGTCAGCCAGCGCATCACGCGAGCGACCCCGCGGGGAGAGGCTCGCGCGTGAATGCCTGTGTCAGCACGCGCCCTTCGTACACGGGCGGGATCTCGAGTCCAAACCACCACAGCAGCGTGGGCGGAATGTCGAGCAGCGAGATATGCCGTGTGAGCTGGTGACGTCGCGTAACGTCGGGACCGGCAAGTGTGAGGGGGATGTGATCGTTGGTGGCGTGCGGCTCGGCATGGTCATGAGTGCTCACCCCTCCGCCGCCGTGATCCGCCATGACGATCAGCAGCGAATGCTCGGTGAGATCCGCCAGCACACCGATCGCGGCATCGATCTCCACCGCCGCCGCGCGGTACTGCGGCGACATCCAGCCGTGCGCATGACCGGCCTGGTCGCAATCATTGAGATAGATGAAGTGCAGGCCTTCCTGCGCCAGAGCGATCGTCAGCGCCGCACGTGCGACGTCACGGGCCCGCAGGCCGGCGGACCGGCACTTCGCCAGCCCGGCGGCTTTCGTCAGCGCCCACACCACGGCGCGTTCCGAAGGCAGCATCTCACTGACGATGACCTGACTGGGTACGCCACCGCGCGATAGCTCGCGGGCGAGCGGCCGCAGCGACGGAAGCCGTTTCAGGAAGCCGAGACCGGGCTCGATCAATCCATGTGTCGCCGGCGCGACGCCCGTCGCCAGTGAGGCGAGCGCGGCGACCGTCCGGCTGGGCCGAACGGTGCTCGCCCGGAGCGCCGTCGTGTACCGGTGGCCCAGCGCGTCGAGTGACGGCATGTCGGTCGGTGTGATGGCGTCGGGACGCAGGCCATCCGCGAGGACAAGCACTACGCGGCGCATGGAGCCAGCCCCTCGACCGGGAGTCCGCGCTGCGCCGCGGCGTAGTGCTGCAGGAGGTCGCGGTTCTCGGGACCGACGTCGCGTGCGACCGCCGTGACGCGCGCCGCGGTGCCCAGCTCGGCACGGCGCCGCGAAGACAGCACCAGGGCCAGGATTTCCGCGGCGAACCCCGTCGCGTCGTCTGGAGCAACCAGCACGCCATTGCGACCGTGATCGATGCTTTCGCGGAAGCCGCCTGCGTCGGCCGCGACGACGGCCAGCCCCGACGCCATCGCCTCGAGCGCCACGAGCCCGCAGGTTTCTGTCTTAGACGGCAAGACGCAGATGTCTGCGCTCGCGTACACATCCGCGAGCTTGCCACGGTCGAGAAAACCGAGCTGGCGTACCCAGGGAAGGCGGGTGAGCAGTCGACGCGTTTCGGGACCTTCACCCGCAAGCACAAAGGCTGCCCGTTGTCCCAGGCGCTCGTGCGCGGCAGCCCAGGACTCCGCCAGCACGTCGAGGTTCTTTTCAGGAGCCAGGCGACCGACGTGGAGGACGATCGCCGTATCGTCGGCGCCCGCGAGCCAGCGCCGCCATCCGGCGCTGCGACGGCCGGGATGGAAGTGGTTGGTATCGACCCCCCGTCCCCACACGACGGGCTGCCCGATGCCGCGACGTGCCAGCTCGTCGCGCACCGCCTCCCCAGGCGTTTGGGTCAGGACGGCGGGTCGATGAAACCAGCGCAGCCACTTCCAGACGAGAGGCTCGATGATCCCGGCGCCGTAGTGACGCGCGTACTGGGGGAAATTCGTGTGATACGAGGTGACCAGCGGCACGCTGCGCTTGATCGCGTAGCGGCGCCCAGTCAGTCCCAGCGGTCCTTCGGTCGCGACATGGACGACGTCGGGCCGAAATGCGTCCAGAAACTGGGCCACGGTGCCGAACTGCGGCAGGGAGAGTCGAATCGCCGGATAGGGAGGAAACGGCGCCGAAGGGACACGCAGCTCAGTCGGGGACGCCTCGGCGGGCGTGCCATTCGCCGGATAGCGTGGCGCGACCACGACGACGTCGTGGCCGGAGGCACGGAGTACTTGAACAATCCGTGCGACCACGGTCGTAACGCCGTTTACCTGCGGCGTGTACGTGTCTGAAACGAGCGCTATACGCACAGGCCTAGGATTGCGCCCCAGGGTCAATGGCCCGTGACGACAGAGTTACGACTGTGTAACGATGGGGAAGGTCAGGCGAATCGTGGTGCCGCGCCCTAGCTCGCTTTCCGCCGAGACACTCCCGCCGTGCGCTTCGACGAGATGCTTCACGATGGCGAGGCCCAGCCCCGTTCCCCCCTCCTGCCGGGAACGGCCCGGATCAACCCGGTAGAATCGCTCGAAAATGCGCGACAGGTGCTCGGCGGAAATACCGCTTCCGGTGTCGCTCACCCGCAGGACCACGTCGCCATTGGCCGCGGCGGCGAGGACGCGCACGCGGCCACCCCGTGGTGTGTGGCGCAGGGCATTGTCGAACAGGTTCGTGAAGATCTGGTGTAACGCTTCGGGGTCGACGTTGATGGTGCCGGCGGACGCGGTCACCGCGGTCTCGAATTCCACGCCCCGCTCCTCGGCCCGCTCCGCGAAGGGACTCCACGCATCGCGCGCGGCTGGCTCGATAGCCACCGGTTCTGGCTCGGGATGCCAGCCACCGGATTCAATGCGGGACAGGTCCAGTAGATCGTCCACCAGCCGCTGCATCCGATGGGCGTGATCCACAATAATCTCCGCGAAGCGCGCCACATCCGAATCGTCCGCGGCCTCGGAAGCCAGCGTCTCGGCGTACCCGGCGATCGCGGTAAGGGGCGTCTTGAGCTCGTGCGAGACGTTGGCCACGAAGTCGCGACGGATCGTTTCGAGCCGGCGCAGATCGGTGACGTCGCTCAGCACGAGCAGTGTGCCGCCTCCCTCCAGCGGACGCGCCGAAATCACCACCGTGCTGCCGCCGAGCTCCAGCTCGCGGCGCTTGACCACCGCGCCCGCCAGGACTTCTCGCATCAACGTGCGATGCGGCCGGTCATGGAACAGCTCGGCGAGTGGCGGCAGGGGCTCCGTCGGCCCGTACCCCAGCAGGTGCCGGGCCGCCGAGTTCGTCGAGACAACGAAGCCACGTTGATCCGCAGCCAGCACCCCGTCAGACAGCGACTCGAGCAGGGTCTGCGATTCTTCACGCTCGCGCCTCAGATCGTCGAAGCGACGCTCTAACTCGTGGTGCATGGCCCGCAGGGCATCGACCTGATGCGCGAGCTCCGGGACGTGGACGTCGGGGAATTCGGCAGCACGGCCGGCGGCGATATCCCGCGCGGCCGAAGCGATCCGCAGCAGCGGCCGGGACAGGACCCGCGCGAGGAGCCAGGCAACCAGTGCCGCGGCGAGCAACAGGAGCAGCCCGGCGAGCGCAATCGCGCGCTGCATTGCGTGGACTTGTGCATCGACGATGTCGAGGGTGGTCGAAACGCGCACGACCGCCAGTCCCGGGGGGGGGGGCCGTCGCGCACCGCGACATACAGCTGCCGTTGGTTGGTGGACGCGCTCAGTCGCCGACTCACGCCCACGTCGGCGCCTGAATCGAGCACCGCGCGGACCTCCGGCCGGCCGCGATGGTTCTCGAGGCGCGCCAGCGCCAAACGGTCGAATTCAGTATCGCCGCGCACATGACCCGCGGAATCGATGAGCGTGACGCGGCGTCCGAGCCGCGCTCCCGCGAGGCCAGCGAATTCCGGCCACTGCAGCGAATCCCGCGGCGTCACCGCCGCCACCAGCCGCGCCTCGCGCTCGAGCTCCCGTGCTACCTCGTTTTCTAGATGGCGACGGAGTAGCACGTCGGCGGCGACGACTGAGGCGACGACCGCGGCAGCGACGAGCAGACCCATGCTCGCGAACAACCGCGTGGCAAGCTTCATGTCCGGCGGCGGCGCGAGGACCCGGTTGACGCGGAACGGGGGGCAGCGGGCTCGCGAAACCGGTAACCCACGGCGCGCACGGTTTCGATCCAGTCACCGGCAGCGCCGAGCTTGGCGCGCAGCCGCTGCACATGCATGTCCACTGTGCGGGTTTGAATGTCCGGCTGCGCCTGCCACACAGATTCGAGTAGCTGGGTTCGGCTCTGCACGCGGTCTCGGCGCTCGATGAGGCGCTCGAGCAACTTGAACTCCGTGGCGGTCAGCTCGATTTCCTCATCCTGCACCTTGACGCGGTGGGCCGCGCGATCGAGCGCGATCGGACCAGCGGTGAGACGGTTGCCGCCCGCGACCGCGGGGGCTGCGAGCCGGCGCAGGATCGCCCCGACGCGCAGGACGAGCTCCTTGGGAGAGAACGGCTTGGCGAGATAATCGTCGGCGCCGAGCGTGAGTCCCTTGATGCGGTCGGACTCTTCCTTGCGAGCGGTAAGCAGCAGCACACCGATATCGCGCGTCTCTTCACGGCGCCGCAGCTCGGTGAGGACTTCGTAGCCGGAGTGACCGGGGAGCATCAGATCGAGTACGACGAGATCGGGACGCTCCTCGCGCGCCGCGCGCAGAGCGTCCGCGCCCGTACCGGCGGTGGTTACACGATACCCTTCTTTTGCGAGGTGGTACGCGACGAGGGCGGTGATGTCGGCCTCGTCGTCGACAACGAGAATGCGGGGCGGCTCTCCCGCACCGGCCCCCCCCTCAGGTCGCATCCATGAGCGCTGGACGCGCGCGAGTCTCGAGGCGTGCGCGCGAACGCACCCGGGCCGCCGCGCGATCGCGCAGCGCCGCGGGATCGCTGCCGACGGCGTCGAGCGCCGCGTGCAGCAGCCGTTCATGGTGCGCCGCGAGCGGCACGAGCGTATAGAGCACGTGCGGCACTACGGTAAACGCGCGCACGATGCCGAGATCCTGCAGCGCCGCGATCGCGTCGCTCACGTCCTCCTCGGGGAGGGAGAGAGTGGCGGCGAGGTCTGCAACGGAAAGAGGAACGCGCGAGACGCTGTTCAAAATGCGTATACGGACGGGCTGATTGAGCGTCGCCAGCAGGTCGGCGACTGGGCGCGGACTCACACGGTCTCCTTTGGGTACGGCGTCGCCACGACGCGCCAAGGTACGCGTGTGGTGGGGCTGAAGGTACCGTTCCCGCCGAGTCATCCGCAATCTGTCCACTCGTCAAAACGCGGCGGTCTCGGTTACGGGAATGTAACGGGTTTGTGACACAAGCTCGCGCTCACCAGCCGGTCTCAGAAGCGGTAAATTGATGCCCTATGCCGGTTTCCCCAGTGCGCCTCGGCGCGATCGACATCGGGACCAACTCGATACGGCTCATTGTGGCCGAGGTCGAGCCCGATGGCCGCTATCGCGTGCTCGATGAGGAGCGCGAGATGACGCGGCTGGGGCACGGCCTGTTCGCCCGCGGCCGGCTGGCGAGCGAGCCGATGGAGCGCTCGCTGGTGGCGCTCGCCAAAATGAAAGTCGTCGCGGACGGCTTCATGGTCGCCGAGCTGCGCGCCGTGGCGACGAGCGCGGTGCGTGAAGCCTCGAACGGCCGAGCCTTCTGCCAGGAAGTGCGGCGGCGCTGCGGGCTCCGTGTGGAGATCATCACGGGCGAGGAGGAAGCACAGTTCGCCCTGCGCAGCGCCCGGAGCCACTTCGATCTCGCGGGGCGGTCGGTCGCGATCGTGGACATCGGCGGCGGCAGCATGGAAGTCACGCTCACCGCGGGCGCCGTCGTCGATGACGTCTTCACGCTGCCGCTCGGCGCCGTCCGGCTGACCGAGCGCTACGACGCGGCCGGCACATTGTCGTCCAAGCGCTGGCGCAAGCTGCGTCGCGGCATCGACCGCGTGCTGGACGAGCAGCTGCGCAAGCCGCCCTTCCACCCCGAGATCATGATCGGGAGCGGCGGCACGTTCACCAACCTCGCGGCGATGGCACAGCTGGAGCGCGAATCGACCGCGCGTCCGGTCCAGGGATACGCGATGACTCGCGCCGAGATCGTGCATCTGCTGCATCGGCTGCGCGCCACGCCGCTCCCCGAGCGCCGGGAGATTCCGGGGCTCAACCCACGCCGCGCCGACATCATCGTCGCCGGCACGGCGGCCGTCGCGCGTCTCGCGAAACGGCTGGGGACGCAGCAGATCCTCATCAACACCGGCGGGCTGCGTGACGGGCTGC
This sequence comes from uncultured Gemmatimonadales bacterium, assembly GCA_963704805.1. Lineage (GTDB taxonomy): Bacteria > Gemmatimonadota > Gemmatimonadetes > Gemmatimonadales > GWC2-71-9 > 20CM-2-65-7. The sequence continues at coordinate 981,705 of CAVPHS010000001.1, forward strand.
TCTTGACGATGATCGCGGACCGCTTTCCCAAGGACGCCGGCGAGTCCGCCCGTCCTCTCAGCCGTCTCGATTCGGCTCGCCTGTTCGCGCGGCAGTGCCGGTCGAACGAGCGCCATTGCGAGCAGGTAGCGCGCCTGGCGACGCAGCTGTTCGACGGGCTGGCGGAGCGCTTCGGTCTTCCCGCCGAATCGCGGGAGCTGCTCGAAGCCGCCGCGCTGCTGCACGACATCGGGTACGTGATCAATCACGCCAAGCATCACAAGCACGCCTACCATCTCATTCTCAACGGTGACCTGCAGGGGTTCACGCCACGCGAGCTCGAGATCGTCGCGTGTGTGGCCCGCTACCATCGCAAGGCGTTCCCCTCCAAGCGGCACGCGGCCTTCGGACGCCTCGAGCGGGCGGACCGACGCCTGGTTCGGGCGCTGGCCGGGATGCTGCGAATCGCCGATGGCCTCGACCGCACGCATACGCAGCGCATCAGCGCCGTGACGTGCGCGACGCATCGCGGATTCGTCGAGCTGACGCTCCAGGCGCGAACGGACCCCCGCGTGGAGATCTGGGACGCGGAGCGGAAATCGCGTCTCTTCCTGCGTGCGTTCGACGTGGAGCCGCGCTTCGTCTGGCTGCGCGGCGCCGAGCGCCGTCAGCCGCGCCTGCGCCTCGCCGTGGGTTGATCATGGCATCCCACTACCAACCGGCATTCCCGCCCGATCATTATCTCAATCGCGAGTTGAGCTGGCTCGAGTTCAACGGGCGCGTACTCGAAGAGGCCGCGGACACCACGAACCCGTTACTGGAGCGGCTGAAGTTCGCGGCAATCTTCAGCGGGAATCTCGATGAGTTCTTTGAGGTGCGGGTCGCGGGTCTGCAGCAGCAGCTGTACGCGGACATCGAGCCCCAGGACTACGGCGCCGACGGTCTTGATCCGGCACAGCAGCTGGCGCAGATCGCGACGCGCGTCCACGCGCTCGTGGCGGAGCAACATCGGCTGCTCGACAGCGAGATCATACCGGGACTGGCGGCCGCCGGGATCGAGCGCGTGGCGCTCGATAAGCTGGATGCCGCCGAGCGCGAATACCTCGATAAGCTGTTCGCCCGCGAGATCTATCCGGTGCTGACCCCGCTGGCGATCGATCCCGGCCACCCGTTCCCGCACGTGCACAACAAGAGCCTCAACATCGTGCTGCTGGTGGAGAACGCGGAGTCGGGCCAGCAGCTGTTTGCCGTCGTGCAGGTGCCGGCGGTGCTCGACCGGGTGGTGGCGCTCCCGGGTCCGGCCGAACGGCTCCGGTTCGTGCTGCTCGAAGAAATCATTGCGGCGCACCTCGGCGATCTGTTCGGCGGCTTCCGCGTGCTCGCGCACACGGTCTTTCGCGTTACCCGCAATACCGATCTCGCGATCAACGAGGACGAAGCTGAGGATCTGCTGCAGACGATCGAGGACACGCTGCGCCAGCGCATCTTGGGTGAGGCGGTGCGTCTCGAGATCCTGTCCTCGGGAGATGCGCGTTTCGCGCAGATGCTGATGGGCGCGCTCGACGTCCGCGAAAACGACGTCTATCGCGTGAACGGACCGGTCGATGTCACGGCGCTGATGGCGCTGCACCGGGGCGAAGGCTTCCGCGCGCTGCGCGACGACGCGCTGGTACCGCGTCCGGCGCCGGCGTTTGCGAACAGCGACAATCCGTTCGACGTCATCCGCGCACAGGACGTGCTCGTGCATCACCCCTACGAATCGTTCGGGGCGGTGGTCGATTTCATCGACCGCGCTGCCGATGACCCGCAGGTGCTCGCGATCAAGCAGACGCTGTACCGGACGAGTGGCGCGAGCCCGATCATCTCCGCGCTGGCACGCGCCGCTCAGAACGGCAAGCAGGTCACGGCGCTGGTCGAGCTGAAGGCTCGCTACGACGAGGAAAACAACATCGTCTGGGCCCGCGAGCTCGAGCAGGCCGGTGTCCACGTCGTGTACGGGATCGTCGGCCTGAAGACGCACTGCAAAGCCGCGCTCGTGGTGCGGCGGGAGCGCGGCGGGCTGCGGCGCTATGTGCACCTCGCCACCGGCAATTACAATCCGACGACCGCCCGCGTCTACACCGATCTCGGACTGTTCACGGCCGATCCCGCCTTTGGCGAGGACGTCAGCGAGATGTTCAATCTGTTGACCGGCTACTCCCAGTCACGGCGGTGGCGCAAGCTGGTCGTCGCGCCGGTGGAGCTGCGCGAGCGCGTCATCGCGCTCATCGATCGGGAGCGCCGCCACGCCGAAGCGGGGCAGCCGGCACGCATCATCGTAAAGATGAACGCGCTGGTCGAAGTCTCGGTCATCGACGCGCTCTACCGCGCCTCGCAGGCGGGCGTGGACATCGATCTCGTCATCCGGGGCATTTGCTGCCTGCGGGCCGGCCTTCCCGGCGTCTCCGAGCGGATCCGTGTGATCAGCATCGTCGACCGGTTCCTCGAGCACAGCCGCGTGTTCTATTTCAGCAATGCCGGGAATCCCGAAGTGTTTCTCGCAAGTGCCGACTGGATGCCGCGCAATTTCGTGCGGCGTATCGAGGTGATGTTCCCCGTCGAGGACGCGCAGCTCAAGGCCCGCATCGTCGACCGCATCCTGCCCACCATCCTCAGCGACAACGTGAAGGCGCGGCTACAGAACCCCGACGGCACCTATCGCCGGGCAACCCCGGCGGAAGGACAGGCGACCATCCGGTCGCAAAGCGTGCTGCACAGTCAGGCGCGCGGGTCCGCCCACGTCGTCGACCACGCGGGTCATCGCCTGTTCGTGCCGGTGTTGCGGCGCAACGGCAAGAAGGGAAAAAGCGAGGCGCGTCGCTCCAGCGCGTCGCCACGCAGCCGGCGTGGCACCAAGGGCGCCTCCGCTCGGAAGGTGCCCGACGAGAGCTCTTCTTAGGCGGAGACCCCTGATCGGCGTCTGATGGGTCGATGCCTGGCAGGAGAAGGGTTCGGTTGACTGGGCGAGGGCCGAGCGCTGAGCTCTCGAGCGGCCGTGGCGATTTCCTTTTCGAGCGCCACTCCGGCGTTGGCCCAATCCTCTTGCACTGTCGCCAGCAGCCCGGCCACTTCCGCATCCAGCAGACTCCGCGCGGCCATCACGCCGGCCTCCTGGTCCGTCTTAGCCGCCCGCGACAGTTCGACTTGCAGCTCGTGCGCGTCAGTCAGCCCACCGAATACGTCCTGGAGCTCCTTCAATCGCGCCGTGAGCCGATCGCCATGCTCGAGCTCTTGTTCCACCGGCTCGAGCAGGTAGCGCAGGTGCTTCGCGGCGATGCGTGTCGCATGCAGCTCCGCGGCACCGGCTTCCGTCCCCCCCTGCAGTCGCTTGCGCAGATCCATCGCGTACTCGACCAGCGTCGCGGCCGCGCGCACACGGAAGGGCGACCTGTCCACGCCAGCGTCGGCCGGTGGGGGTGAGAGAGCGCGCCTGACCTTCCGCTCGACCTTCGCGAAGCGCCGCTGGAGCTCCAAGTGGGTGTGCTGCTGAGCCCGGCGCCGTCGCGAACGGAGCCGCGAGCGCAGCGCGCCGAGCGCGGCGCGCTGGGACGGTGTGAACCGCGCCGAGCGATCCCGGAACCACGCGATCTGGGCCTCGGCATCGCGCACCGCATTCGTTTCGCGAACCAGTTTGCGGAGGCGACGGCGATATTTCTTGGCGACGACCTCCTGCAGGCTGGGATACGCGCGCAGCGTCACACGCAGTCGTCGCAGGGCAACGCGAAAATCGTGCAGCGCCTCGGCGTCCGTCCGGTCGGTGAGTCGGGTCGCCGCGGCAGCGGCGTCGTCGAGATAGCGTAGCGCCACGAGGCCGGTGGCCTCCATGACGGGACGGTCGAGCAGGTCTGACGGGAAGTCAGTCATTATCGCGTGGCGCGCAGCTGGCTCGGGCGCAGCAGCCATTCCATCATCGCCTCACCCGCGTCGATCCGCTCGCCGAAATTCAGCAGGCACGCACCGCCTTTGCCGAGCTCGACGAACGACCGCTCCATGCCGGCCGCGAGCCAGCTGGTGATGGTGCCGAGCGACGGCTCATGGCCGACCACCGCGACCACCTTGCGCGTCGTCTGGCCCTTGAGCCACGCGGCGAACGCGGCCAGCCGCTGCCCGGGCGCGAGCGAATCGACCTTGAGTGGTTCGAGCTTGTCGTACTCCTTCGCGAGAATCGCCGCCGTTTGCATCGCACGCGTCAGCGGGCTGCTGGCCAGGACGTCGACTTTCGGAACGAGCAAGCTCAGCCCCCTCGCGGCCTCTTTCATCTTTCGCTTGCCCTCTTCCGTGAGCGGGCGGAGGTCGTCGTCACGGGGCGCCCACGTTTCCCGCTCTTCGGCGATGGCGTGACGGATCACCAGGAGCTGCATTGAGGGAACGTCGCACGAAATCGGTTGGAGGGGAAGATTACGCCTCGACCGACACTACTGTGATGACCTCGTTGCAGACGCGTTACGGGAGCGCCATCACGCCATGCTGGCCCTCCGGCGACCATTCGGCGAGCACAAATTTTCCACTGTTTTCGCGGAGGGTCTTATGCAACGGTGGGCTAACAGGTGGATCACAGCAGTGGCGACTGGCACGGCGCTGACGGTCGTGGTCGCGTGCAACGACGTCGTCAAGCCGGCGGCCGACGTCGGGCCGACCGATCTGTCGTTCGAGCGCAATGCGGCGGACTTCGACGTCTCGCGCGCCTTCACGCCGCTCTCCAGCTCGGCCGTATGCTCGGTCGGTGGAGGGTTGGAGCAGGTCCTGCTTCCGAGCGGATTCGTCGCGACGCTGGTCGCGTCCGAGCCGTCGTTTCCAGACAACGCAGACATGAATACGGTGAACGAGACCGGCCGGGACGCAGGCCGGTTCCTGTATCGCACGCACGAGATCGCGCCAAACGCGGGTGTGAGCGTCACGGATCTCGAGACCGGCGAGACGCATGTCGTGGCGCAGCGCAGTGATTGGGAGCGCTTCGACGGCATCGTGTGGACGCCGTGGGGTACTCTTCTCGCCGCGGAGGAAGCCAGTCCGGCGGCGAGCCCTGACCCTGATTTCCCGGACGCCACTGCCGGCCTCGTCTATGAGATCGATCCGCACACGGGCGGCGTCCACGCACGTCCCGCCGTGGGTTCCAAGTCACACGAGGGAATGCGCTTCGACTTTCAGGGCAACCTGTACGGAATCTCCGAGCGGGCTCCTGGATTCCTGTACAAGTTCGTCGCCGACCGGCGGGGCGACCTTTCTGCGGGACAGCTCTACGCGCTCCGCCTCGTCGAGGACCTCGGCGATCGAACGGGCTGGGGTGAATGGGTCGCACTCGATCGCGCGCAGGTACGGATCAACGCTGACGTGGCCGCCGAAGCAGTGGGTGCCACCGGTTACTCTCGGCCCGAAGACGTCGAGACCGGCGCGAGCACCGGAAACGTCGCGCGCGGAAACTATCTGTACGTGGCAGTCACCGGCGAAGATCGCGTGCTCGCGATCGATTTGAGCGCCGGCAGGGGTGACCGTCGCGGCCAGGTGTTCGTCAGCGATTACGTCCGCGACGGCGTCAACGCTCCGACCGATTTTGACTTCCCCGACAACCTGGCTCTCGACAAAGACGGCAACCTCTTCATTACCGAAGATCCTGGCGGCGGCGCACCCACCAAGACGATGGGCGACGACATCTGGGTGAGCCAGCCCGATCGCGCGAACCCGGGCAGGGGCCAGGCGGCGCAGCGGTTCGCGTCGATCACGGACTGCCAGGCCGAGCCCACCGGGATCTACTTCAGCAAATCAGGACGGACACTGTTCGTCGACATCCAGCATCGCGGCGGCGACGGACGCGATGGCGCGTTCGGGATCCAGCGGATTTCGAACATCGACTTCACCCCTCCAGCCGGGAAGTAAAGACTCGTGACGTAGGAGGCTCTGGGGCGCTGCATGCGCTCCAGAGCTGATTACGATATTTTGTGCGGACTATGCATCTCCTGTCCGCACTGCTGCTGGCGCTCCCCCTGTCGCAAGCCCCTGACACCGCGCACGTCGTGATCGTCGCGACGACCGACATTCATGGCCGCGTGCTCGGCTGGGACTACGTCAAGGATGCGGCGGCGCCGGGCGGATTGTCCCGCGCCGCGTCAGCGCTCGAAACGCTGCGCGCGACCTACCCCGGCCTCGTGCTGGTCGACGCCGGCGATCTGCTGCAAGGAAACCCCTTCGCCGCCTACTTCGGCCGCTACGATAGGCGCCAGCCGCAGCCGATCATCGATGCCCTCAATGCGCTCCAGTACGACGTCGTCACGCCGGGAAACCACGACTTCGACTTCGGCGTCGAATTCCTCCGCGGCGCGGTCAAGCAGGCCACCTATCGTTACGTCTCCGCCAACATCGAAGACTCGAGCGGCGGGCCGTTCTTCCCGCATACGGTGATCCTCCCGCGGGGGTCCGTGAAGGTCGGCATCACCGGATTCACGACGCCTGGGGTGATGCTCTGGGATCGCACCCAGCTCGCAGGGCACGCGCGGGTACGGCGCATCGCAGGCGCCGCGCCGCTGGCCCTCGCGCGGCTCGACGGGGAGGGCGCCGATCTCAAGGTCGTGCTGATCCACAGCGGATTTGGTGAATCGACCTACGACACCACCGGCGTCGGGCCCGAGAACGACGCCGCCGCCCTCGCCGCCGTGAATCCCAAACCGGACCTCGTGATCATCGGCCACACGCATCGCGAGATTCGCGACACCGTGATCAATGGCGTCCATTTCGTGCAGCCGAAGTATTGGGCACAAAGCCTCTCGGTCGTGCACGTCTCGTTACGTAAGGAGCCGGCAGGGGCGGGGGGGCAATGGCGCGTGACCAACGTCCGGGCCGACCTGATCCCCCTCGCGACTAGCCCTGAGCTGCCGCGCTTTGTCCGGCGAGTCGATGCGGCGCATCAGGCGGCCCGTCTCTGGGCCGGCACCGCCCTGGGTACCGCGGGACCCGGGTTCGACGCACACTACGCGCGAGTCCAGGACACGCCGCTGCTTGATTTCATCAATGCAGTGCAAGGCCGCAAAGCGGGCGCTCAGCTTTCGGCCGCGGCCGTCTTCGATGTACAAACGGGTTTGCCCGAAGGCGAAGTCCACCAGCGGGATCTCTCGGGGATCTATCCCTACGAAAACACGCTGCGCGCCGTGAAGATCTCAGGCCAGCAGCTGCGCGAGTACCTGGAGTACTCCGCCCGCTACTTCCGCACCTACGAGCCGAATCGTCCCATCCTCAACGACAGCGTCGCGGGCTACAACTACGACGTCGTGAGCGGCGTGGTCTACAACATCGACCTGTCGCGACCGGTGGGGCAACGCATCCGCGGTCTCGCCTACGAAGGCAAGATCGTACAGCCGACCGACAGCTTCACGATGGCGGTGAACAGCTACCGCCAGTCGGGGGGCGGCGGCTACACCATGCTCGCGCGGGCGCCCGTGGTCTACGATCGCGGCGAGGACATTCGTGAGCTGCTGGTCGACGAAGTCCGCCGCGCGCGCTCGTTGCAGACGACGAGCTACCTCCGCCCCAGCTGGGCGATCATCCCCGATTCGGCGCGCGCCGCGGCACGAGCCGCATTCCCGGCAGCCGTTGCTGCGCGCGTTCCGGACAGGACGGTCTTGCGGGTGCTGACGCTGAGCGACCTCCACGGTCAGCTGGAATCGCGCACCTGGGATTGGTCGGGTGGCCGGCCCGTGGGTGGTGTGGTGGCAATCAAGCCGTGGCTCGACAGCCTGGCCCGAGCGTGCGGCTGCACGACGGTGCGCCTCGATGCGGGCGATGAGATGCAGGGCACCGCGCTCTCGAATGCGACATTCGGCCGCGGCACGATCGAGGCGCTGAACGCATTGGGCATCGACGCCGCGACCATCGGCAATCACGAGTTCGACTGGTCGCTGGACACGCTGCGCGCGCGCATGCGCGAGGCCAAATATCCGTTTGTCTCCGCGAACATCACCAGCACGGCGGCGAACGCGAGTCCCGACTGGGCCACGCCGTGGACGGTAATCACGAAGTACGGCCTTCGCATCGCAGTGATCGGATTGACGACCACTGCAACGCCGACGAGCACGGCCGCGCGCAACATTCGCGGCCTGACCTTCGGTGACGGCGCGGAGGCGATCAAACGCTACCTGCCGGCCGCGCGCGCGGCGTCTGATTTCGTCATCGTCATCGCCCACGCCGGCGCGACCTGTGACACGGGCGCGACGGTAGCCTCTGGCCCAACCTGCCGCGGCGAGATCCTCGATGTCGCGCGGCAGCTCGACTCGGGGTCCGTCGACCTCATTGTCGCCGGCCACACGCATGGGCGGCTCAACACCGTCGTGAACGGCATTCCGATCATTGAGGCGCAGTCGAGCGGCCGCGCGATCGGGGTGGTGGACTTCGTGCGGGTCGGGGGCACGCGGCGGGAAGTGCGCACGCAGCTGATCACGCCCTATGCGGATCAGGTACGGCCCGACGCGGCGCTGGTGGAGACCCTCGCGCGCCAGCAGCAGGCCGTGCGCGCGATTACGGATCGCCCGATCGCGCGTCTCAAGTTCCCCCTGAAGCGCGAAGGCGACGAGTACGGGCTCGGGCGGCTCATCGCCGACGCGCAGCGCAGCGCCGGACGCGCCGATGTGGCGATCATGAACAACGGCGGCATTCGATCCGATCTGCGGGAGGGGATGGTTACCTGGGGCAACCTGTATCAGGTGCAGCCGTTCGAGAATCGGTTGCAGCGGCTGACCGTGAAGGGCTCGGTGCTGCAGGAGGCGCTCGAGCATTGCCTGGCGGGAGCGGACCATCTTCCCGATTGCCATGTCGCGGGCGTGGAGGTGTGGTACGACGTGCGCAAGGAGCCCGGCAAGCGGATTACCCGCACCCGGCTCGCAAACGGCAAGAGCATCGAGAAGGATCGGACCTACACGCTCGTCGTGAGCGACTTCATGGCGACCGGCGGCTCGGGGTTCGCGATGCTCGGCGGCGCTCCGAGAGAGGATATCGACATCGTAGATCTCGATGCGCTGATCCGTTATCTGAACGTGCTCCCCGCGCCGGTGGAAGCGCCGGTCGAGGCGCGGTTCCACCGCGCCGACCAAGCGGGAAGCCGCCGTTGATGCGGGTTTTCATCAACGACAAAGCGGTCGATGTCCCTCGGGGCGCCCGGGTGCGCGACGCCGTCGCGCAGGCGGACGACGGCCTCGCGCGCCTGCTGGACAGCGCGGCGCATGTCACGGACGCGGCCGGCCGGCCGATTGACTCCGGCGACCCAATCGCCGAAGCGGGCGCGGTATTCCGGGTCGTCGTCTCCGCCAAACGCGAAGGGAAGCCGCGCCTCAGCAAAGAGACACTGCACCGCTGGCCCAAGGCCGAGCTCCACGTCCACCTCGATGGCGCGCTGCGCCCGGCCACGATGCTCGCGCTGGCGCGCGAGCAGGGAATCCGTCTTCCGGCCGACACACCCGACGCGCTCGCCAAGGTGATGCTGGTGCGTCACGCCAGGGACCTCGAGGAATACCTCGAGAAGTACGAAATCACCCTGTCGGTTCTGCAAACCGCCGCCGCGCTCGAGCGCGTGGCGTACGAGTTCGTGCTCGATAAGGCGGCGGAGAATGTACGCTACGTCGAGGTGCGGTACTCCCCGCTGCTGCATCGCCCCGCTTTGACGCTGGCGCAGGCGATCGAAGCTCCCCTCGCCGGAATCCGGAGGGGGATGAATGAGACGGGTATGAAGGTCGGGCTGATCGTCTGTGCGATGCGTACCAAGTCACCCGCCGAGTCGCTCGAGCTGGCGCGCGTGGCCGCTGAGTATCGAGCGGCGGGCATCACCGCCTTCGATCTCGCGGGCGCCGAGCGCGGCCACCCGGCGCGGGATCACCGCGCGGCGTTCGAGTACGCGGCTGCGCACGGTATGGCCTGTACCTGTCATGCCGGTGAAGGCGACGGGCCGCATTCGATTCATCAGGCTCTGCACGAGGTGGGTGCACAGCGCATCGGTCATGGCACGCGCCTCGCCGAAGACCCGGCGCTGCTCGAGGAAATCGTGGCGCGCAAGATCCCGCTCGAGATGTGTCTCACGAGCAACGTGCACACGCACGTGGTCCCATCGGTGGCGGAGCATCCCTTTAAGCGCTATCTCCAACAGGGCGTCGTGGTCACGCTGAACACGGACGGGCCGCTGACCGACGGAGTCAGCTTGACCGATGAGTACTTCCTGGCGCACGCCGTGTTGGGCCTCTCGCCCGATGAGCTCGTTCGGGTCGTGCTGAATGCCTGCGAGAGCGCGTTTCTCCCGGAATACGAAAAGGTGGCATTGGTATCCCGCGTGCAGAGCGAACTCGAGGGAGACATTTCCTGATGTCCTGGCGCCGGGTCGTCTTTGCGTTTCTGGTCACGTTCGCGTGCGCGCTGGTCGTGTTCACATTGCCCCGGTTCGTGTTCAACACGGTCCGCGGCGCCACGGTGCAGGCGCCGGTGCAGGACACCACGCACGCGCAAGCGGCGCAACCGGCGCAACCGGCGCCCGTGACATCCGAGCCCCGTTCACTTGGCTCGCGACTCACGGGACTCTTCGGCATCGTCCTGATCCTCGGAATCGGCATCGCCCTCTCGCGCAATCGGCGCGCCATCAGCCGGCGTGTCGTCGCCTGGGGCATCGGGCTGCAGCTCCTGTTCGCCATTTTCGTGCTCCGCGTGAGCCTCGGCCGGGAGATTTTCAGCTGGCTGGGTGCGACGGTTACGAAGATTCTCAGCTTCTCCTACGCCGGCTCGGAATTCGTGTTCGGCGAAATCGGCAAGCAGCATTCCAGCCTGGGCGTCGTGTTCGCATTCCAGATCATGCCGGCGATCATCTTCGTGTCCGCGCTGTTCGCCATCATGTATTACCTCGGCATCATGCAGGTCGTCGTAAAGGCGTTCGCGGTCTTGATGAACAAGAGCATGGGCTCGAGCGGTGCGGAGAGCCTCAACGTCGCGGCGTCGATCTTCATGGGGCAGACCGAGGCGCCGCTCACGATCCGCCCATTCCTGCCACGCATGACGCGGTCCGAGCTGATGACGGTGATGACGGCCGGCATGGCGCACGTGTCGGGATCGATCATGGCGGCGTACATCGCGTTCGGCATCGAAGCACGCCATCTGCTCACCGCCGTGATCATGACCGCGCCCGGCACGATCATGATGGCGAAGATCCTCGAGCCCGAAACGGAAGTTCCGGAAACGCTGGGCGGCGTGAAGGTGGACATCCCGCGCACCGACGTGAACGTGCTCGATGCGGCGGCGCGCGGCACGAGCGAGGGGTTGCATCTGATGCTCAACGTGATCGCGATGCTGATCTCGTTCATCGCGCTCATCGCGCTCGTCAATGGATTGTTCGGCTGGGTTCATGGCCTCGCACCCTGGTTTCCCGAGACGCTTCAGACGGTGCTCGGCTGGATTTTCCGCCCCATCGCGTGGGTGATGGGCGTGCCGTGGCACGACAGCGGGACGGTCGGGGCGCTGCTCGGCGAGCGGATGGTGATCAACGAGTTCATCGCGTACGCGCATCTCGGTCCGTTGAAAGCCACCCTCGATCCGGTCTCGTTCACCATCGCCACCTTCGCGCTGTGCGGCTTCGCCAACCTGAGCTCGGTGGGAATCCAGATCGGCGGCATCGGCGCCCTCGCGCCCGAGCGGAAGCACGACCTCGCGCGCCTCGGATTCCGCGCGATGATCGCCGGGACGCTCGCGAACTTCCTCTCCGCGACGCTCGCCGGCATTCTGTTGTAATGGGGAAGGGGGACGGGGGAAGCGGGACGGGTACGGCAGAAGCCGCGACCGCTGCGGTGAAGCTGCGCCTCGGAAAGCTGCAGCCGCGTGTTGCCATCGTCCTCGGCTCCGGGCTTGGGTTTCTCGCGGACGAAGTTGCCGATCCGATTCGCATCCCCTACAACACGATTCCCGGCTTTCCGGAGCCCGGGGTCGCCGGGCACAAAGGCGAGCTCGTCGCGGGCAAACTCGAAGGCGTGCCGGTGATCGTGCAGGCGGGACGCTTTCATTTATATGAGGGCCACTCGGCGGCCACCGCCGGGCTCCCGGCGCGCGTCTTTGGCGAGCTGGGGGTCGACATCCTCATCGTCACCAACGCGGCGGGGGGTGTGCGCCGGACTTTCCAGGGCGGCACCCTCATGATGATCGCGGACCACATCAACCTCATGTGGGGCAATCCGCTGACGGGCCCCGCACAACCCGGTGAACAACGCTTCCCGATCATGCACGATTGCTACGACTCGGACCTGCGGGCGCTCACCCGCTCCGTCGCTCGGGACCTTGGCATCGCGCTGGAGGATGGCGTGTACGTCGCGCTGCTTGGCCCGTCCTACGAGACGCCCACAGAGGTGCGCATGCTCGAGCGTCTGGGAGCGGACGCCGTGGGGATGTCCACCGTGCCTGAAGTACTTGTGGCGCGCTCTCGCGGTCTTCGGTGCCTGGGCTTTTCCATTATTACAAACCCGGGGGCCGGCATCACGGGCGAAGCCCTCTCGCACGAGGAAGTGCTGGCGGTAAGCGAGCAGGTCGCACGCCGGTTATCGGTGCTGCTGAAAGGAGTTCTTGGGCGCCTGAATCTTCGTTAAGCAATTCTCCCGGCAACCCTCCCCTGGCTAGTTCCTGACCGTCTTCTTGCAACCTTTTTTCAGCTGCTTCTGTCATATGGAGCGTTAGCCGCCGCGCGCTCGCCGTCAGCGTAGCGACCGGGGTTCACCGTTCAACTTCAGCTCCGGACGCCTCATGACGACGATGTTCGCTCTGCTGCTCGCGTTGGCGGGACGCACACCGCCTGTTGTCGCAGTCGATTCACCGCCGCCGCCGCCGGCCGCGCCCGCCGCGCCAGCCCCGCCACAGCAGGTTCGTGCCGTTCGGTTGAATGGCAGTCAGGCGATGGCCATCGATGGCGCGCTGCGGGAGCCGCTGTGGCAGTCTGCCGAGCGCATCACCGGATTCACCCAGCGTGACCCGGTCGAGGGCGCCGTGGCGAGCGAGAGCACCGTCGTTTACATCGCGTACGACGACGCGGCGCTGTACATCGGCGCTCGCCTCTACGATGCGCACCCCGATTCGATCATCGCACGGCTGGCTCGCCGCGATCAAGGCACCAATTCCGATCGGTTCCAGGTGTTCATCGATCCCTATCACGACAAGCGGAGCGGCTTTTACTTCGGCGTGACCGCCGCGGGGACACTGCACGACGGCACGCTCTTCAACGACGAGTGGGACGACGACAGCTGGGACGGTGTGTGGGAAGCCAAAGTCACCCGCGATGCATTCGGCTGGACGGCGGAGATGCGGATTCCGTATTCCCAGCTGCGCTTCGTTCGGCAGCGCCAGTACGTCTGGGGCATCAATTTCCGCCGCGACATCGCGCGCAAGAACGAGTTTGACTATCTCGTGTACACGCCCAAAAACGGCAGCGGGTTCGTATCGCGCTTCCCCGATCTCGTGGGCATCGAGCGGATCGAGCCGCCGCGGCGCGTCGAGCTGATGCCCTATGCGACCACCCGCGCGGCCTTCATGCCGCATTCGCCCCGCGATCCGTTCAACGACGGATCGCAGGTCGATCCCGGCTTCGGCGCCGACGCCCGGCTCGGCCTGGGCTCGAACCTGACCCTCAACGCGAGCGTCAATCCGGACTTCGGCCAGGTCGAAGTCGATCCCGCAGTCGTCAACCTTAGCGATGTCGAGACCCAATTCAGTGAAAAGCGGCCATTCTTCGTCGAAGGGTCGTCCATCTTCAATTTCGGGTTTGGCGGCCAGCGCAATTTCTGGGGCTTCAACTGGTCGGGCCCGAATTTCTTCTATAGCCGGCGGATCGGGCGCTCTCTCGGCGCGAGTGCGCCGCCGAACGGGTACGTGGATGCGCCGAGCGGCGCGCACATTCTCGGTGCGGTGAAGCTCACCGGCAAGGTGGCGGGAAGCTGGAACGTGGGCGGTCTGACCGCCGTGACCGCGCGCGAGCATGCGAGTCTGGTGGACAGCGCGGGCCGTCGCTGGGATCAGGAGATCGAGCCGCTCGCGGGGTTTGGCGTTTACCGCGCTCAGAAGGAGTTCAGCCAGGGGCGCCAGGGCCTCGGCTTCATGTCGACATTCACCGCGCGTTCGTTCGATGATCCCGCGCTGCGCGATTTTCGCAACAGCAACTCGCTCATGGTGGGATCGGACGGCTGGGTCTTCCTCGACTCCGCCAAGACGTGGGTGGCGACTGCCTGGGTAGCCGGGTCGCGCATTGCCGGATCGCCTGCGCAAATGACCGACGTGCAGCGCAGCTCGACGCACTACTTCCAGCAGCCCGACAATCGTCACGTCACGGTCGACACCCTTGCAACGTCGCTTGAGGGCGGTGCGGCCCGCGTGACGCTCGCAAAGCAACGCGGCAACACATTCGTGAATTCCGCGGTGGGCGTCATCTCGCCGGGGTTCGAGGTGAACGACCTGGGGTTCTTATCGCGGGCGGGCTACGTCAACATGCATTTCGGCGGTGGTCGGACGTGGACCAAGCCGGGCAAGACGTTCCGCTACGCAGAGGCGGGCGGCGCAGTATTCCGGAATTACGACTGGGACGGCAACATCATCTGGTCCGGTCTCTTTCAGTTCGGGTACGTGCAGCTGCATAACTACTGGGGCATCAACTGGAATCTCGCGTACAATCCGTGGACGGTGTCGAACCGGCTCACGCGGGGCGGGCCGCTGGCTCTCGTTCCTCCGGGGTATCAGGCCGGTCTCGACCTGAGCAGTGACAGTCGCAAACGCTTCACGGTCAGCGGCGGCGGCGGAACGTACTACCGCTCGAGCTCGGACTACGACTGGTACTCGTACGTGGGCCTGCAGTTCTTGCCGGCGCCGAACCTCTCCCTGACCGTGTCACCGAATCTTTCCGGCGCACACTATGCGCTGCAATACGTCGATGCAGTCCCGGACTCCACCGCCACCGCGACCTACGGCACGAGTTACGTCTTTGGGCGCCTGCATCAGACCGAACTCTCGGCCGGCATTCGCATGAACTGGACCTACAGCCCAACACTGTCGCTGCAGGTCTATGCTCAGCCGCTGATTTCAGCGGGCCATTACGATGACTTCCGACGCTTGGCGCGCCCCCGCAGCTACGACTACGAGCCGACGACGGCGCCCTTCAATCCGGACTTCAATTTCAAGTCGCTCCGCGGCAATGCGGTGCTGCGCTGGGAGTACATGCCCGGATCAACGCTGTTTTTTGTGTGGACGCAGGAGCGCTCGGCGTGGGACGATGGCGGCGAGTTCCAGTTCGGCCAGTCGATGGAGCGCATGTGGCATGCGCCCGCGACGAACATCTTCATGATCAAAGCCACGTACTGGTGGAATCCGTAGACTAAAGACCTTCACTCGGCGGTCTGGGGGGCGCGGGCACGAAGTGGTTGAGCGGCCCGTGCCCCTCTTTGCGTCCGAGCCCGGGAGCGGCCGCGATCGCGCGATGCACGAAGTCGAGCGCATCGGTCACGGCTCGCTCGAGTGAACGTCCCAACGCCAGACCGGCGACAATGCCGGCCGAGAGCGTGCAGCCCGTGCCATGCGTCGATGTGGTATCGATCCGCGCGTGTGTGAAGCGGCGCACCGCGCTCTGCTCGACCAATACATCGACGATGGTATCGGCATTCGCGAGGTGCCCGCCCTTGATCAAGGCGGCGCGAGCGCCGAGGTCGACGAGCGCGCGCCCGGCGCGCTCCATTTCATCCGGCGTGCGGACTGTCCCTTCGACGAGAATCTCCGCCTCGTTCAAATTCGGAGTGACGAGCATGGCGAGCGGCACGAGTCGCCGAGCGATCAGCGTCTCGGCGTCGCGCTCGAGCAGCCGGTCTCCCGACGTGGCCACCATCACGGGATCGAGCACGTAGTTGGGCAGGCCGTGCGCGGCGATGCGCTCCGCCACCGTCTCGATGATCGCGGCCGAGCCGAGCATTCCCGATTTCACGGCCTCGGGTGGGAGATCCTCGGCGAGCGCGTCGATCTGACGGCCGACGAGCGCCGCCGGGAGAGCCAGCCAGTCAAGCACGCCGGCGGTGTTCTGCGCGGTGACGGCGGTAACGGCGCTCGTGCCGAACACGCCGAATTGATGAAACGTCTTCAGATCCGCCTGAATCCCCGCGCCGCCGCCTGAATCGGAGCCTGCGATCGTGAGGGCGATCCTCATGGTGACACTCGTGCCTTGGCGAAAGCGACGAGGCAGGCAATTATTGGGGCACCCATGGCTGGTAATCTGCAGACGAGCGTTCGCGATCTCCAACGGCGCAAGGCGCGCGGCCGCCGCGGCCTCGCCGTCATCGAAGGCGTGCGGCTCATCGAGGAGGCGCTCGCCGCGGGACTCGAGTTCAAAGGCGCGCTCGTCGCCCCGGAGCTGGCGCGCACCACGCGCGGCCAGGCCCTCGCGGCCGAGCTCGCGAGTCATGCGGTGTCGATCGAAGAAGTCGGCTCGCGCGTGTTCGCGGAGCTCGCGGGGACCGAAACGCCGCAGGGCATCCTCGCGATCGTGCAGCCGCGCACGTGGGGGCTCGACGCGGTGACCACCGGTCCGATTCTGGTCGTCGACGGCGTGCAGGATCCAGGGAATGTCGGCACCCTGATTCGCACAGCGCATGCCCTCGGCGCATCGGCGAGTCTCCTGCTGCGTGGCAGCGCCGATCCGATGAATCCCAAGGCGTTGCGCGCCGCCATGGGCGCGACGTTCCGCCACCCCGTCGTGCAGCTCGATGACGCGCCGTTCATTGCCTGGGCGCGCGAGCACGGCGCGATTCTCTGGGCGGCGGCCGCCGACGGCGTGCCGCTGCCCCGCGCGCTCGAAGCGCGACAGACCCGGAAGGAGCTCATCGCGGTGATGGTCGGGAACGAAGGGGCCGGCATCCGTCCGCATCTCAACGAGATTGCCGCGCAGCGGGTCGCGATTCCGCTGGCGCGCGGGGCGGAGTCACTCAACGTCGCGGTCGCCGCCGGCATTCTGCTCTACGAGGTCATACGTGGGCGTTGACCCGCTGATCGTTGCCGGCGCAGTCCTCCTCGGCCTCTGCGTCGGCAGCTTCCTCAACGTGTGCATCCTGCGACTGCCGCGCGATCAGTCACTGCTGCGGCCCCGATCCACGTGCCCACACTGCAAGCAGCCGATCGCCTGGCGCGACAACATCCCCGTGTTCTCCTGGCTCTGGCTGCGCGGCAAGTGTCGCTGGTGTCACGCACCGATCTCGAAGCAGTATCCCCTCATCGAGGCGCTCGTCGGCGTGCTGTTCGGCGTCTCGGTGCTCGCCTACGGGATGACGTTGCACGCGGTGGCCGCCGCGCTCTTCGGAACGATTCTGCTCGGCATCGCGATCACCGACGCCCGTCACTACATCATTCCCGACGAGTTCACCTGGGGTGGTCTCGTCATCGGACTGCTGCTCGCGTTGGGCGGCGGCGCGCAGGGATTCCTCGAGGCGCTGCTCGGCGCGGCGGTCGGATTCGTGCTGCTGTGGCTCGTCGGGTTGGCCGGCGCGTGGGTGTTCAAGGAAGAAGCGATGGGCGGCGGCGACGTCAAAATGATGGCGATGGTCGGCAGCTTCGTCGGTTGGCGGGGCGTGCTGCTCACCGTCTTCGCCGGCGCGCTGCTCGGCTCCCTGATCTTCGTCCCGCTCTCGCTGAAGAAGAAGCGTCTCGTTCCATTCGGGGTATTCCTCGCTGTCGGCGCGGTGGTCGCGTTCGTGTTCGGCGACGCGATCATCGCCTGGTATGGGCATTTTCTCAAAGGTGACTGACCGAGATGGGTAATCCGTTCGAAGGTTTGTTCGATTCGGGCAACGTGCTGGAGCGCGTCGGCATCGACATCACGGCACAGGCACGGCGCGGCGATCTCGAGCCCGTCCGCTGCCGCGAGGCCGAGGTCGCGCGCGTGATCGATATCCTGCTGCGCCAGGGGAAGAACAATGCCGCCCTGGTCGGCAAAGCGGGCGTCGGGAAGACCGCGATCGTCGAGGGTTTGGCGCAGCGCATCGCCGCCGGCAACGTGCCGCCGGCGCTCAAAGACGCCCGCATTCTCGGATTGGACCACGTGTCGATGTTGGCCGGCACCTCGTTCCGCGGGCAATACGAAGACCGCCTCCGGCAGCTGGTGCAGGCGCTGCAGGCCGATCGCAATCTCATCCTGTTCGTCGACGAGCTGCACAACTTGATCGGACAAGGCACGGCGATGGGCGCGGCGATGGATGCCGCCAACATGCTGAAACCCGCCCTCGTGCGGGGCGACATTCGCGTGATCGGCGCGACCACCGGGGAGGAGTACACGAAGTGGATTCGCTCCGACCCCGCGCTGGAGCGCCGCTTTCAGCCGGTCACGATCGAGGAGCTGGACGCGATTCAGACGTGGGAAGTGCTGGTGGCGCGTCGGCCGCGACTCGAGCGGCACCACGCCGTCGCGATCTCGGACGACGCCCTCAAGGCGGCGATCGTGCTCACCGACCGTTTCGTGCCGGAGCGCGCCCGCCCCGACAAGGCGATCGATGTGCTGGATGAAGCGTGCGCGCACGCGCAGGCGACCGCCCAGGTCTCTCCCGAGCTCGACAAGCTGATTCGCGACCGCAAGAAGCTCGAGGCCATGATTCGGCGCGGGGTGACCGAGGATGAGACACACGCACCCGAAGAGCCGATGCCGGATCTGGCTACGGTGCTGCAGCGGTTCGGGGAGGAGATCGAACAACTGTTGGGGGGAGGCGAGGGAAGGCGCAGGGCGGCGAAAGAAGCGGCGGCAGAGGCGCCTGCGCCGCCCTCCGCCGACGTGCGCCGCCCTGCGCCGCTCGAGGAGCAGCGCGACGAGCTGGATCGCCGGTTGCGGGATGCGCTCGAGCGCCAGGGCATCGTCGTCACCGGGAAGGAAGTTGCCCGCGTCGTTGGCGTCGCCGTGGGGAAAGGGATCGAGTGGGCCGGCTGAGGCGGCGCGCATCGCTGGTGGGAATCCTCATCGTCCTCGTCGCCGCCCCGAGCTGTCGCGAGCGCGCCCAGGCAGTGCAGAGCGAGGCCGAGCTCAAGGACATCGTGCGCCGCATGATGCCGCTCGTCTCCAAGGCGGCGGGCCTGCAGTTCAAGCGCGAGCCACTCGTGCTGCGGCGCTCACGCACACAGGTGCGTGACTACGTCATTCACAAATTCGACGAAGACCTCCCACCTGGCGATCTCGCCGGTCTGGAGTCGTCATTGCGACTGTTCGGCCTGATCCCCGATTCCCTCGAGCTCCGGTCGACGATGATCGATCTGCTGACCGAGCAGATCGCGGGCTACTACGATCCTGACTCCGGGGCCCTCTACATCCCCGCCGACATCGAGCCGTCTCAGCTGCGCATCGTCGTGTCGCACGAGCTGGTGCACGCACTGCAGGATCAGTATCTGAAGCTCGACTCCGTCATCACGCAGCGACACCGCAACGATCGGCGCTCGGCGGCGCAGGCGATTCTCGAGGGGCAGGCCACCGTCGCCCAGATTCAGGTGCTGATGCCAGAGCAGAATCCTGACACGTTCCCACTCGGCTGGTTCTGGCAACAGCGCGAGGTCATGGCACAGCAGCAGGCGCGGATGCGTGAGTTTTCCCGCGCTCCCTTGTGGCTGCGCGAGGGGCTGGTCTTTCCTTACTTAGGCGGCGCCGATTTCATGGTGTGGTACCGGCGCAAGTACTTCGATGAGTCCGTGCTGGAGCGGGGGCATATGCCGACGTCGACCGAGCAGATCCTGCACCCCGATCGCTACGCCGCCAAAGACGAGCCGACCGACCTGGTGTTCACCAACAGCAGGGCCGATACGGTTCAGTACGAGGACAATCTCGGCGAATTCGAAACGCGATTGCTGTTCCAGCAGCATCTCGACAATGAAGCGGAAGCCGTGCAGCTCGCGCAGGGGTGGGATGGCGACCGCTATGAAGTGCTCGGTCCGAAGTCAGATGCCCTGCTGTGGTACAGCGTCTGGGACGATGGCGTCGCCGCGGCCCGGTTCGCGCATGGACTGGAGCGCGCCTGGGCGAAGCGGCGAGCGGGGAAACCGGCGGGCAGGCGATCGCAGGTACAACAGCTCACGATTGAAGGCCGCCCGGTCGTCCGCCTGGTGGATGCCCCGACCGGTTGGAAGGGATGGAGCGCGTTGCCGGCCGTGCGCCTCAGTGCACGAAACGAGTGATCGTGTAGATCGCGAGACCGACGAGTCCCCCGACCAGCGTCCCGTTGATCCGGACAAACTGCAAGTCCCTTCCCACCGCCAGCTCAAACCGTCTCGAGGTCGCTTCCGGATCCCAACCCGCGACCGTCTGCGCGATCAGGTCGCCGATCTCGACGCGGTACTTTTCCACCACGCCGGCCGTCAGATCGATCAGCAGGTCGTCGATCTCGGTGAGGATGGCGGGATTCGACTGTAGCGCGACCCCGAATTCACTGAGGCCATTATCCAGGGGACCGGGCAGAATGCTCCCGGATCCCCCGTCGCCGGGAGCGGACGGGCGGGCGGCGTAGCCGCTGACTGCCTCTTGAATACCCTCCCACAGGCGCTTGGAGAGCTCGGCGGTCCCCTCGTCCATCAGCCATTCTTCTTTGAGGGCTTCGGCGCGGGCGATCACTTCGGGCGAGGTCTGCAGGCGATCGATGAAATCCCTGATCGCGTCGTCGAAGGCGGTCCGCAACGGGTGCGCCGGGTCCATGACCATGTCTCCGAGCAGCCGCTCCACCGCGGCGATGATCTTCTGATAGATCTTGTCGTCCAGGACGGGCGGTACCCACCACGGCGTCTCGGCGCGCACGCGCTCGCGGATCAGCTCGCGGTTGTTCCTCACGGCGTCGGCTGCCAGTTTCACCGCCGCGTTGAGCAGCTCCTCCTGGCGGTTGTCCCCGAGCGCCAGCTTGAGCGTCTTGCCGAGCGCGGGAGCGACGCGGAAGGCGCGCACACGATTGCGTACGACCTGACCCACTAACTCCTGCACCTCCTCGCGCGGCAGCGCCTCCAGCGTTTTCGCCAGGCCGCTGGCGAACTGCCGGGCGATCTGGTGCGCGTGCTCGCGGTCGGCCAGCCAATGCGCGGCGCGCTCGGCGGGATGCACGCGCCGCAGGTTCGCGCTGATCACCTCGCGCGACAGGAAGTGCTTCTGCACGAACGTGCCGAGGATCTGCCCGATTCGTTCTTTCCGCGTCGCGACGATAGCGGTGTGAGGAATGGGAATGCCGAGCGGGTGTTTGAAGAGCGCGGTGACCGCGAACCAGTCCGCCAGGCCACCCACGAGCGACGCCTCGGCGGTCGCGCGAACGTAGCCGAGCCACGGGTACTGCGGCTCCAAGATCATGGCCACGATGAAGATCAGCAGCGCGACCGCCAGCAACCCGGTGGCGCGCCGCTTCATCGCGTCTAACCGGGCCTGGCGCTCCGCGTCATCGGGACGCGACCACTGCGGAGTGGAGATCTGCTTGTTGACCTGCTGCGTCTGCTGCGTCTCGTGGATCTGGCCGGTCATAGAAGCCAAGATAAGACCCCCACTTGGTTTCGGGGTACTCGCCATTTAGCTTGCTACGCTTATGTTTACGGCCCTTTCCGAGGAGCTGACCGGTGTACTGAACCGGCTCAGGGGCCGGGGGGTGCTCTCGGAAAGCGACGTCACCGACGCGCTGCGCGAAATCCGTCGCCATCTGCTCGAGGCCGATGTGAGCTTCGAGGTCACGCGCGGCTTCGTTGACCGGGTCCGCGAACAGGCGATCGGCGCACTCCAGGTCAAAGCCGTCAGCCCCGGCCAACAGGTCACCAAGCTCGTCCATGACGAGCTCGCGCGGATATTGGGCGCGACCGACGAGGATCTGGCGACGAATGTCGTGGCGCGCCACGGCGTGCCGCTCGACTTCGCCTCCGTAGGTCCAACGGTGATTTTGCTGGTGGGGTTACAGGGCTCGGGAAAGACGACGACCGCGGCGAAGCTCGCCCGGCGATTGAAGCTCGAGCAGAAAGCGCCGGCGCTGGTTGCGGCGGATGTCTACCGGCCGGCGGCAGCGGAGCAGCTGCGGCAGCTCGGCGAGCAGGTCGGCGTGCCCGTATTGGGGACGGGGGAAGACGGAAGAGGGAAAAGTGTTGCTGCGCTCGTGAAGGCCGCGGTGCGCGATGCCGAGTCCGCACGCGCGCGGACCGTGATCGTCGATACCGCCGGACGGCTGCAGATCGACGCCGAAATGATGAACGAGTTGAAGGCGCTGAAAGCGGCGGTGCCGCCGAAGGAAGTGTTGTTGGTGGCGGACGGTATGACCGGGCAGGACGCGGTGAGGATCGCCCGCGGGTTCCATGACGGGGTCGGTCTCACCGGTGTGATTTTGACGAAGCTCGACGGCGATACCCGCGGTGGCGCGGCGTTGTCGATTCATGGCGTGACCGGCGTTCCGATCAAATACGTCGGTGTCGGCGAGAAGATGGACGCGCTGGAGCCGTTCGATCCGGTCCGGATGGCGGGACGGATTCTGGGGCGGGGCGACGTCGTCGCGCTGGTCGAGAAGGCGGTTGCGAACGTCGATGCCGAAGCCGCCAAGCGCCTGGAGCAAAAGGTCCGGTCCAAGAAGGGAATGGACCTCCAGGATTTTCTGGTGGCGCTGAAGCAGATGCAGAGCATGGGTCCGCTCAAGCAGGTACTCGGGCTGTTGCCGGGGATCAATGCGAAGGCGCTGCAGGGTGTCTCGTTGGACGACAAACGCCTCAAGCATGTCGAGGCGATCGTGTTGTCGATGACGCCCGACGAGCGCGCCGATCCGAGTGTGTTGAGCGGATCGCGCAAACTGCGGATCGCCAAAGGGTCCGGAAGGACCGTGCAGGAAGTGAATCGGCTGCTGGAACAGTTCCAGCAGATGCGCAAGCTCAGCAAGTTCATGAAAAGGATGTAGGACACGTTATGGCAACTCGCATTCGTCTGCGCCGGGTGGGGCGGAAGGGCCAATCCTATTTTCGCATCGTGGTCGCGGAGTCCACGTCGCCCCGCGATGGACGCTTCGTCGCGGCGATCGGCAACTACAATCCGCGGGCCAAACCGGCAGTGATCAACGTGAACGCCGAGCAGGCGCGGGCCTGGCTCGAGAAGGGCGCGACGCCGACCGACACGGTGCGCTCGCTCCTCCGGAAGGCCGGCGTACTGAACAAACGGGCGCCCGCCGAGTAGTCGGGCGGCTGCGGAAGCCGCACGGCCAGCAGGGGGAAGTGGCGGTGATCCCCCTCGTGGAGAATGCGGGGACGGTGTTCGTGCCCAAAGCGCGGGTGTACGTCGTGAATGACGCGCGGGAGGTGCTGGCGGGTCCGCTGGTCCTGGCGCGCCGCCGCTCCTATCACCGTGAATGGTTGCTGGGGTTCGAAGGCGTGACATCGCGGGTGGCGGTAGAAGGCTGGCGCGATCAGCTCGTGGCGGTGGACGAGTAGCGATGCTGCGGATCAACGTGGTGACGCTGTTTCCCGAGTGGTTCACCGCGCCGCTCGGGGCGAGCATCCTGGGACGGGCAGCCGCGGCCGGCCTGGTTCGGTATCGAGTCGTGCAGCTGCGCGACTACACGCACGACAAGCACCACACGGTGGACGACGCGCCGTACGGTGGCGGGGCGGGCATGGTGCTCAAGCCCGAGCCGTTTTTCGAAGCAGTCGAGGACCTGCGGGCCAAGCCGCCGATCGTGTTGCTCTCGGCGCGCGGCAAGTCGTTCACGCACGAGACCGCGGTGCGATATGCGATCGGCGCCGAGCTCACCCTGCTGTGCGGGCATTACAAGGACGTCGACCAGCGCGTGGCGGACGGGTTGGGCGCTGAAGAAGTCTCGATCGGCGATTTTGTGTTGTCCGGTGGCGAGGCCGCGGCCTTCTGCATCGTCGACGCGGTGGTGCGGCTTCTCCCCGGCGCGTTGGGGGATCATGAATCGGCGTCGACCGATTCGCACTATGAAGGGTTGCTGGCGCCGCCCAGCTACACGCGGCCGCCCAGCTATCGCGGGCTCGACGTCCCGGACGTATTGTTGAGTGGCGACCACGACAAGATTGCGGCATGGCGGACGGCGCAAGCCGAACGCCTGACGCGCGAACGGCGGCCGGATCTCTGGAACAAACTAGACGTCTAGCCGTCGAGACGTCCAGCATTTGAGGTGGGTATGGAGAAGTTGCGAGCAGTCGAGCGCGAAGGCCTCAAGACCGATATCCCCGCTTTTGCACCCGGCGACACCGTGCGCGTCATGGTGCGCGTGCGCGAAGGTGAGAAAGAGCGGCTCCAGGCGTTCGAGGGCATCTGCATCGCCCGGCGCGGTGGTGGGATCAACGAGACCTTCACGGTCCGGAAGATTTCGGCCGGGGTGGGCGTCGAGCGGATTTTCCCGCTCCATGCGCCGTCGATCGCCGAAATCGGGTTGCTGCGCAAGGGACGCGTGCGGCGCGCCAAGCTCTATTTCCTGCGGCGGCTGGCCGGCAAGGCCGCCCGCATCCGCGAGAAGCGCGGAGCAGGGCAGGGGCCCACGGTCCCCGAGACCGCGGAACAGGAGCAGTCGCAGACGTGAGACACCGCCGCCCGTCGTTGAAACGCGAGGCGGCGTTGTGGAGTGAAGGCAGGATCAGCGTCGCCGGGATCGATGAAGTCGGCCGCGGCCCACTGGCTGGCCCAGTGGTCGCCGCGGCCGTCGTGTTTCCGATGGGCGCCAAGCCGATTCGCGGCCTGGACGATTCCAAGGTGCTCACCGCGATCCAGCGCACGAAATTCGCGGCCAAGATTCGTGAGCGCGCATTTGCCATCGCCGTCGGCGCGGCGAGCGTGCGCGAGATCGATCGCCTCAACATCCGCCGGGCGTCGATCCTCGCGATGGAGCGCGCGTTGCGCCGGCTCGGATTCGTCCCGGCGTCCGTGCTGATCGACGGCCTGCCGTGTCCGGAGCTGGGCTGCGAGCACGAGGCCATCGTGGATGGCGATGCACGCTGCCATTCGATCGCCGCGGCGTCCGTCATCGCCAAAGTGCTGCGCGATTACCTCATGGACCGCCTCGCCCGGCGATATCCCGGCTATTTCTGGGAAACCAACAAGGGCTATGCCACGCCCGAGCACCTCGACGCTATCCAGCGGCTCGGTCCCACGCGCCATCACCGGTACAGCTTCGAGCCGGTCGCGCAGATCGAGCTGTTAGCGGTTTCTAGCGCGCCGTAGTCCCTTCAAGAAGTCCGGCAGCGACCGAGTGTTGAGAATATCGGCCGCTGTCAACCACGCGCGCCGGGCTACGGCGACGGCGAACCGCATGAATCCCAGCTCGCGCGTATTGTGCGCGTCGGTCGACAGCACGAACCGCACGCCGTGCGATTTCGCGGCCGCGGCGAGCGTATCGGGCAGGTCGAGCCGCTCGCTCCCATTGATCTCCAACAGACACTTCGCATGCGCCGCGGCTTTTGCGACGACGTCGAAGTCGAGCGGATAGGAGGGCCGATTCGGCAGAATCCGTCCCGTCGGATGCCCGATCGCGTCCACCCACCGATTCTCGATCGCGGCCAGCAGCCGGTCGGTGAGCTGCCGCTCGGTTTGTTTGAGTCCGTAATGAATGGTCGCGACCACGTAGTCGGCTTCGGCGAGCACGTCGTCGGGCAGGTCGAGCTTGCCACTCTCGAGGATGTCCATCTCGACACTCTTCAGGATGCGGAAGCCGCGCGTGCCTTTATTAACTCGATCGATCTCCTTCCATTGCGCGCGCAGCTCGGCGAGCGTCTGACCGGCCATCGACATACGGGGGGAGTGGTCTGTGATCGCCACGTAGGCGTAGCCCAGCGACCGCGCCGCTTCGACCATCTCGCCTAGCGTCGCTTTGCCGTCGCTCGCGTCCGTGTGCATCTGCAGGTCGCCGCGGATCTCTTCCAGAGTCACGAGCTGCGGCAGTTTGTGCTCTTTCGCGAGCGCGATCTCGCCGCGGTTTTCGCGCATCTCCGGCGGGATCCAATCGAGCCCTAACGCCGCATAGACCTCCTGCTCGGTTCGTCCCGAGATGCGTTTCGCGCCTCGAAACACGCCGTACTCGTTCAGCTTGAGCTTCTTGCTTTGGGCGATCTTGCGCAGCTCGATGTTGTGGGCCTGCGAGCCGGTGAAGTACTGCATCGCGGCACCGAAGCAGGCGGGCTCGACGACGCGCAAATCGACCTGGAGCCCCCCCCCGCCGGACAGGTGTACCGTGGCGCGCGTGTCGCCCTGGGAGGCGACGCGAGTGACGTCGCCGAACTGCACGAACCGCTGGATGACGGCCGGTGCGTTGACGCAGCTGACGACGATGTCCAGATCGCCGATCGTTTCCTTGCGCCGCCGGAAGCTGCCGGCGACGTCGATGGCGTCGATCCCGCCGCCCGCCTTCAAGTATTCGACGATCGCCCGTGCGTACTGCTCGGCCTCATGGAGGACGAGGCGCTTCGGCCCTCCGCCCGCTGCACCCGCGGCGGCCACGCCCTCGCGAAGCTTTTCGAGCAGCTTCGGACCGAAGCCACCCAGGGTCGCGATCTTGCCTTGGTCCAGCGCGTCCTTCAGGTCGGCAACGCTGTTCACCTTCAACTCGTCATAGAACAGCTTCACGCGCTTGGGGCCGAGACCCGGGATGTGCAGCAGATCGAGCAAACCGGGAGGAATATGGGCTACGAGCTGCTGGCGCTGCGGCAGCGTGCCCGTTTCCACGAGCGCTGTGATCTCTTTGGCGATCCCGCCGCCGATGCCGGGCAGGTCCGTCAGGTCGAAGTCACCGCCCTTCACCAACTCGGCGATGGGGTCGGGATGATCGGCTATCGTGCGGGCGGCGTTGCGATAGGCGCGCACCTTGAACGGGTTGCCCGCCGAGATCTCGAGCAAGTCGGCGACCTCAACGAGCAATCGAGCGATATCGACGTTCTGCATGAGAAGGGACGGTAAGGGACGGTAAGGGACGGTAAAGGACGGTAATGGTATGACAATCATACGCGTTTTTCTTTCCTTTACCGTCTCCTACCGTCTCCTACCGTCTCCTACCGTCCTTCTTTTCCGTGCTTGCCATCTCTCATTTCCCGTGATACGCTAGCCGCTCCCAAACACATCACCCCATCTCGTCGGAGGCCGAGGCATGCTGCGCAAGCTTCTGGGGCCGGTGGTCCTGGCTCTCACGTTCCCCCTTGTTCTTGCCGCACAATCGCAGGCGACGACCGGCGTCGTCCGCGGTACCGTGACGGATCCGGGTGGTACCCCCGTTGCCGGTGCCACGGTGCTGCTGCGTGAAACGCAGACCGGTTTCCAACGCCAGGTGACGAGTAACGAGCGCGGCATCTTCATTGCGTCGCTGCTGCCGCTCGGGACGTACGATGTCACAGCCCGCGCGGTCGGCTTCAGCGAATCGCGTCGCACAGGCGTTCGGGTGGGCGTTGGTGAGACCGTGAATCTCAATCTGGCACTCGCTGCCGTGACGCTGCAGGCCGTGGTGGTCGAGGCCACGCAACCAGTGGTCGAGGCCAACAAGGTGGAGAGCTCGACGCGGTTGCCTGAGGAGGCGGTGGCGCGCCTACCCAACAACGGGCGCAACTACTTGAATCTCACCGTGCTGACGCCGAGCGTGGCGATCGTCCAGGGGCCCGACGGCGCCGAGATTTCGATCAACGGCCAGAAGGGCATTCATAACAACGTCTCGGTGGACGGGGCCGACTTCAATAATCCGTTCTTCGGCGAGCAGCGCGGTGGCCAGCGACCACCCTTCACGTTCAACCTCGACGCCGTGCAAGAGATGGTCGTCATCTCGAACGGAGCGAACGCCGAGTTTGGCCGCTCGGGTAGTGGATTCGTGAACGTCGTGACGAAGTCGGGGACGAACAACCTGCATGGCTCGCTGCACTACTACGGAAAGGATGGGGCCCTCTCCGGCCAGCCGCACCACGGCGACGAAATGTTGCCGCAGCCCGACTTCAGTCAGCACCAATTCGGCTTCACCCTCGGCGGGCCGATCAAGCGCGACAAGGCGTTCTTCTTTGTCGCGTACGATCAGCAGCTCTTTGACGAGACGAAGCAGACCGATTCCAACCGGATCGACCCCGCGTTGCGCGCCTGGATGGACACCGCATACGGCGGGGCGCTTGCCGGCGATTACGGACCGATCTCGCGCACCGACGACGCGCGGGTATTGCTCGCCAAGATTGATTTCAACTTTTCCGATCGGCACCGCGCGTCGCTGAAGTACAATTACTCCTGGTCGGAGCAGGCCAACGGCACGTTCGATTACGATCACTGGGCCCGGAGCTCGAACGCGCTCGAGCAGGATCATTCGAACGCGATCAACGGCAGCCTGACGTCCTATCTGAAGCCGAATCTCGCCAACGAGTTCCGTTTCCAGTACTCGCGTGAAGATCGCCCCCGGCCGTATGGCGGGCCACGGAGTGCGGGGCTCGGCGCGAATCGCGTGGACGCGGGCGACCGGGCGTTCCCGGATATCGCGATGGACTTCACGTTCGGCTATCGCCTCGGCATGCCCTTCTTCATCCCGGTCCAGTACTACGACACGCGCGTCCAGCTGCTCGACAACGTGTCACTGGCCAAGGGAGACCATTTCTTCAAGGCAGGGTTCGAGTACAACAAGGTACACTCGGTCCAGACATTCGTCGGGTTCGCGAACGCGCGCTACATCTTCGCCTCGGTCCCTGCGTTCCTGGCGTTTGCGGCGGATTCCACGCAGACCGGCGGATTGTTGCTCTTCCTCCAACAGGCGGGCGTCGGCCGCTCGGTCAGTGAAGCGGGGACACAGGACATCCCGCAAACCGAGTATGGGGTTTTCCTCCAGGACAGCTGGAAGCCGAACCCCCGGTGGACGTTCAACTACGGCTTGCGGTGGGAAGCCCAGATCCAGGCTGACCCGATTACCCCACCGTCTCAGGTTTTTTACGGACCCTTCATCGGCCAAACGCGGACCGTCGGCGGCGTGACAAGTGTCTTCCCGTCGGACGGCACCATCCCGTCGGACAAAGCGATGTGGCAGCCGCGGTTTGGGTTTACCTATGACACCCGCGGCGACGGCCGCCGCGTGCTGCGCGGCAACGTCGGAGTGTATTACGCCCGCATCCCCGGTCTGAACCTGGCATCGAGCCGCAGCACCAACGGCTCGATCGGAATGTCGTACTCCAACTTCAGCGTTCCCGTCGTGCCCGGGCTCGGCAGCCAGTTGCCGGATAACGTCGCTCCCAATGCGGTCTTTCGCCCCGACATCTTCGTATTCGACCAGAACTTCCAGAACCCTCGCACGCTCACCGCGTCCCTCGGGTATGAATGGCAAGTTGGGAATGATCTCGGGGTATTGGTCAGTTACACCTATGCCGGTACCGATCACAACACGCGGTTCATCAACCGAAATGACCCGGTCTTCGGCAGTCCTTGGAGCAGCCAGTTGACTGGCCCGGCTGATAGCAACGGTGTAACGACGCTCACGACGATCGAAAGCAGCGCCAAATCCAGGTTCAACGGTATCACCGTGGGGCTGAAGCGGGTTCTTGACCCCAACTTTCAGTTCCAGGTCAACTACACCCTGGGGTGGGACAAGTCGGATGACGACAACGAGCGGGATCCGTTCACCTTCCGTTACGCGCAAGCCGACAACCTGGGACCGGAATACAACTGGAGCGATCGCGATCAGCGCCACCGCTTCAATGCCTGGGCGATCAAGCACATCGGTGGGGGGCTGTTTCTGAATAGCCGTTTGAGCATCTACTCGGCGCAGCCAACCTCGGAGAGCTGCGGTCGACCTGGCACACCGGCCAAAGGCCAGCGCGCCACCTCACCGCAAGACCGGATATGCGCCGATGGAAGCATCCTGAAGCGCAACACGCTGCGCAAGGACAACAACTACCTCTCGCTGGATCTCGGGTTGACGTGGCCGTTCGACGTCGGCCGCAGTCGCCTAGAGCTGATCGCGCAGATGTTCAACGTGACCGGCGCGGAGAATTTCCGCGATCCCACGACCGGTAGTCCGCTGTTTAATTTCGATGGCACATTCCGCGGCGGGTTCGGAGATCCGCAGCAGGCACAGCTCGGAGTGCACTATGTCTTCTAAGAGGCGGTAAGGGGCGGTAAGAGACGGGAAAGGACGGTAAGGGTTCTCCCTTTACCGTCCTTTACCTCTTTCACCCTCTCTTACCGTCCTAGCTGATAGTCACCTGCTTCACCATCCCATGCACGACATGCGGTGCGGCGTCCTTGGTGTCGGGCACGTAACAGAGGAGCAGGTAGTCGCCCGGCGTGAACGTGAGTGTTACCCAGCCGACTTTCCCAATGTCGGGTCCCGTATACCCGCCGATCGGCATGGAGACCGGCTGCCCCTTCATTCCACCGGCGGTCCAGCGCTCCCAGTCGGCGAACGTCTTTCCGGGCGCAAGGCGCTCGATGGTCAGCTCATGGAGCTGCGGCCCCTGGTTCTCCACCCGAAGCGTGTGGGTACCTGCCGTCAGCGGCGCCGACATCGCGAAGGTGTAGTCCGATAGAGTCACCGTCACGTCCGACTTGGGCTCGGCGGCGGCGGTTGCGCCCGAGGGTGCAGGCGTCACGACGAGGCGACGGAACATCCCCTTCTGAACATGCCACTTGCCGTCCGGGCTCGCCACGAAGCAGCCCACCAGGTACTTACCGGCCGGCAGATCGAACGTGACGATCGAGCTATCGGCGCCCATGACGACACCGGCGCCGCCCGGGACCGTTGGTTGCATCGCGAGGAAGGCGCGCCACCATTCGGGAATGGGTCCTTTGGGTACGGCGGCAGCCTCCAGTTCTTCGAACGTCTTTCCGGGCGCTCCAAAGATCACCGCTTGATGCGGCTCGCGGCCATGATTCAACAACCGAAGGGTCGTCAGTCCCGCCGGGATCGTGTCGGGCGCGCCGAACGCGTAGTCGGTTGCCGTTATGGTGACGACGTTAGGCGACGAAGGCGCATTAGCCTGCTTGGCAGGCGAACAGGCGACGAGGAGAAGAAGTAGGGTTACTGCTCGGGGGCGCGAGAGATGCAAGAGCGGTCTCCTAAGGTTGGTGACGCAGCAGGACGACGCCGGAGAATTCGCTCAAACTGCTGCTTGCGCTTCTTGGACGTCAGAAGTCCGGGGCGATCACCTCGGAGGCGCGCTCTTACCAGCTGGTGGGTCCCGGCGAGCCGGAGGTCCAGGCCGGCGCGCTCCAATCTGCCGACGCTAACAGCGCCGTAACGGCGAGAAGTATGAGACCGAGCCCGGCCGTCTTTGCGGCGTCCACATGTCTCGTTGATACGCCTTGTATCGCGTCGAGTCCCCATGCGTGACGATCGTCACTGCTCTTGATGCTGCCCCGAAGGCTGTCACCCTCGATAGCGGGTCCCAACACGACGGGCCGTTCACCGTTGAGTAGTCGAAGACGCATCTTTTTCGGATGGCTGCGGGTAACGACTTGCGCAGGCGCGATGGACTCGACGCGCCAACTTGTGCAGGCAACCACCTGACTCATCATACAGCCGACGAGCACAGCCTTTTGCAGCCAAGTCTTGCGTCTCATGGGTCCTCCCGAAAAGCAATCGCGTGAGTTCCGGAGAGGACGCTAGAGTGTGTTCGTCAAGCGCACGTCAAGGCGCAGCCGCAATCCGCTTGTGGAAGGTGTTGTCGGTCGCGAAGTTTCGTCAGCGTGGAGCCGGTAGCTCAGTTGGTAGAGCAACGGACTTTTAATCCGTAGGTCCCGGGTTCGATCCCCGGCCGGCTCATATTCAAACACTCGTCCTTCATAAGACCTTCATACTCCTCCAGCGAAAATCTTCATTGTGCCGACACACGAGATCACGCTGTTGATCGTTCGGCTAACGGACTCCTTCAGCGACTTCTGGCCGCTGCTGGCGAAGGAGCTGGAAGTCGCGCTCACCGAATGGCGGCCGGGCGAAGGGGAGCCGCCTCCGCCGGGCGCTGCCCTCGTGCTGATTGCCGCGGGCGGCGGCGAGCCCGATCTCCCCTCGTTCATCAATCAACTCACGATTCCATCCGACATCCCGATCGCCGCGGTCGGCGCGGCGCCGAGCCACCGGATCGCCGCGCAAGTGGTTGCGGCCGGAGCCGCGGATTATTTCGCGCTTCCCGAAGACCGCGAGGCGCTCCGCGATTTCGCCGCTGCCGCCCTGACGCGCCGGCGCGCGACGCTCGCGCGCGCCAGCCGGGCGCAGCTCGAGGCCCAGGCGCACGCATTTCGGGAGATGGTCGGTTCAAGTCCAGCGTTGCGCGCCACACTCGAGCGCGCGGCTCGCGTGCTGCAGCATGCCGACGCGACGGTGCTGATCACCGGAGAAACAGGGACCGGCAAGGAGCTGCTGGCACGCGCGCTGCATTACGGCGGCCCCCGCGCGGCCGCGCCGTTCGTCGAGCTCAATTGCGCGGCGATTCCCGCCCAACTCCTCGAGAGCGAGCTGTTTGGACACGAGCGCGGGGCCTTCACGGACGCCAAGACGGCCAAGCCGGGCCTTTTCGAGGCCGCCGACGGCGGAACATTGCTGCTTGATGAGATCAATCGGCTCGCGCCGGAGCTCCAGTCGAAGCTGCTGCGGGTGCTGGAGGAGAAAACCACCCGGCGCCTGGGCGCGACGACTAGCCGCAAAGTCGATGTCCGCATCATCGCGGCCTCCAACGCGGACCTCGCCGCGGAAGTGCGCGCGGGCCGGTTTCGCGAAGACCTGTACTATCGGCTCAACGTCATCAGCCTGCACCTGCCGCCGTTGCGGGAACGGGACGACGACGTCCTCCTGCTCGCCGAGGCCTTTCTCAAGAAGTTCTGCGCGCAGTACGGCCTGCCCCAGCCATCCTTGAATGCCGAGATGCGGCGCGCTTTGCTTTCGCACACCTGGCCGGGGAATGTGCGAGAGCTGCGCAACGCGATCGAGCGCGCATTGCTCCTCTCGACCCCCGGGGAGATCGACCTGAGTGAGTTGGCGCCGAGCGAGTCTCCCGGTGCGTCCACTGCCTTGCCGTTCCCAGCGCGACTCGAAGACATCGTGCGGGCGGCCGCCCGGGCGATGCTCGAGGCAACTGGAGGCAATCGGTCAGAGGCGGCTCGGCGGCTGAGCATTTCCCGCTCGCGACTCCAACGCTTGCTCGACGGTGGAATTGACTCAGAGTGAGGCAGGTGGCTCATGCCGGGCCAGCATGCCGCACGCAACTCCGCGCGCAGCAACGGGTTTACCTGGTCTATCCCATGCAGGGGAATTCACCCGAACCTCTCTCACGGGGACTTTCGTGATGCGTCGACTTCTAGTCGCGATTACCGCCGCGTTGCTGTTGGGCTGTAGCGATAGTAGCGGACCCGACAGCGTGCCGAACGCACAGTTGCGCGTCATCGAGCAGGACGTGACGGCTCCGCCGCTCGTGGCGACAAAAGACAGCTTCTGGGCGAAGGTAGGCGACGGCCGGGAGCTCCGTTTCTACTATCAGGGCGCCAATCCCGCTGATACGGGAGAGGAGTTCCTGCGCTTTGAAGTGCCCGGAGACGGTCTGTTCCGCAAACCGGACGGCTCGGCCTTCCAGGCGGGTGACTCGATCCTCATCACCGTCACGATCGATGATCCGGCGCGTTTTCTTTTCCGGTTCGAGCCCGCTGGACTGCAATTCAGTTCAAGTCATCCTGCCCGTTTGAAGATCGAGTACTTCGACGCGAATCATGACTTCAACGAGGATGGCGTTCACAACCAGGCCGATGACGACATCGAGCACATCCTCGACGTGTGGCGGCGTGAAGGACCGACTGCGGATTGGTTCCGCGTCGGCTCGGTCAAGTTCGAAGAGCAAGACGAAATCGACGCGAACATCCTCTCCTTCAGCGAATACGCCATCGCGTGGTGAGCGGACGTGACGATTGAAGTAGGCGGCTCCTGGGCCGGGGAATGGGCGTTTTTCCGGCAGATCGAAGCATGGTCTGCCGCGGGACGGCACCGCGACGTCCTCGACGCCCTCGAGCGGTTACCGGCGGATATTCGTGAAGGTCGTACCCGGAGCGCTCTTCTTGCGGCGGAGGCAAATGGCCGGCTCGGCAATCACGCCGAGGCCGCACGCTGGGCCGACCTTGCAGGCACGCTCGCCCGCGCGCACGGCGAGGCGCACGCGGAGCTGCGGGCCCGCAACTACCGCGGTGCCATCGCGCTGCGGCACGGCGACATCGACGAAGCCGAAGCAAATTTTGAAGCGGCGCTCGAGATGGCCCGATCGCTGCAGGATCATACCGCCGAAGCCCGTGCACTGAACAACCTCGGCATCCTGGCCAACATTCGCGGAGACCCGGAGACCGCGCTTGCCCACTATCGGCTGGCGTTGGTCGCCTATCAGCACGTCGGTCAAACGCGCGGCATGGCGGAGACATACCACAACATCGGGATCAGTCTTCGCGATCAAGGGAATGCGCGGGCGGCGCTCGGGGCCGCTGAGGAAGCTGTGCGTCTTGCGACCCAGGCCGGCGACGAGCAGATGGTGGCACTCGCGTCGACTGGGCGGGCCGAGATCCACGTGGCGCTGGGCGACGCCGGGTTTGCCCGCGCCGAGCTGCAACGTGCCGAGGAGCGTTACGACCGCATCGGATTCCCGACCGGCCTGCCCGAAGTGTGGCGCGTGCAGGCGGCCGTTGCGCGCGCCATACGCGATTTCCCCGCGGCCGTCGCCCTGCTTCAGAAGGCTGCAGGCCTCGCCACGGAGTACGGGAGTACGGACACGCTCGCCGATATCGAGCGGGACCTCAGCGTCTCACTGGCAGCGAGTGGCGACGAGGGCGGTGCGCGCGCCGCCCGCGAGCGTGCCGCGGCGCTGTATCGGAAAATCGGCGCGACCCGGATGGCCGAGCGACTCGTTTCGATGCAGTAGAGTCCGTTGCGAGTCAGTACAGCGGTCGGTACGAAACGAATCCCACGAACTTTCAACGACTTACGACTGGTACGCGGATTGCCCCCTCGTCCGGCGCTAGCGTTTTTCGCCTGGACCACCTCAGGGAGGAATCATGAACAGCAGGCTCTGTCTGTTAGGCGTGTCACTCGTCACGCTGCTCGCCGCGTGCTCGGATAGTGCAGGCGGCGGGGGGAGCGGGCAACTCAGTCTTGGGATGTCATCAGTTCGTCCGAGCACCGCTCTCGCCGGTGCTGCCGTACCGGGTGTCGCCGGATCACCGGCCGTGATCGCCGCAGGCGACAGCACCGTGATCACCCTCGGGAATGACACGATCATCCTGCGCAGCGTGGAGCTCGTGCTGCGCGAAATCGAGCTCAAGCGTGTCGAGGCGGACTCGTGCGACTCGGTTCAGGGGAATGACGATTGCGAAGAATTCGAGACCGGTTCGACGCTGGTGTCGCTCCCCCTTGGATCCACCGCGACGGAGACGGTCATTGCCATCAATGCCCCGGCCGCGATGTACGACGAGCTCGAGTTCAAAATTCACAAGCCCGAGGACAACTCGTCCGAGGACGCGGCATTTCTCGCCGCTCATCCGGATTTCAATGGCGTCTCGATCCGCGTGACCGGCACGTACAGCCAAGCCGGTAGCCGCAGCAATTTCACCTTCACCTCGGACTTGAATGCGGGGCAGGAAGTGCTCCTCTCGCCACCGCTGACGGTGAGCGACGGCGTGGCCGCGAGTGTGACACTGCGCATCGATGTCTCGACCTGGTTCCTCAACGCCGGGGGAACGGCTCTGGTGAATCCGGCCACGGCCAATAAGGGCCAGCCCAACGAAGGTGTTGTGAAGGACAACATCGAGGCGTCTATCGATGCCTTCCGTGACGATGACCACGATGGGCACGACGATGATGGGTTGCACCACTAAGCCTTGACCCCCCGTTGTCAGGTGAGGGCATCGGAGGCAGATTCCGTCCGATGCCCTCCCTCGTCTGGGTAGATGGGAAATGGTACGACCGCGGCGCCGCGGTCGTTTCTGTATTCGATCACGGCCTGCTCTATGGCGACGGCGTCTTCGAAGGGATTCGCTCCTACGGCGGCCGCGTCTTCCGCCTGGATGCTCACCTCGATCGCTTGTACGCCTCCGCCAAGGCAATTTGGCTCGAGATTCCGGTGCCGAAGGAAGCCCTCGGGCGGATGGTGGAGGAAGGCGTCGCGCAGAGCGGATTGAAAGACTCCTACATCCGGCTGGTCGTGACGCGCGGTGTCGGCGATCTGGGGCTCGATCCCCGCAAATGTCCCAAGCCGACCGTCTTCTGCATCTTCGACAACATCCAGCTCTGGCCGCAGGATCGCTACGAGAAAGGGTTGATCGCGCTGACGGCGGCGACACCGATCCACCATCGCGAGGCGCTATCGCCCCGCGTGAAATCCCTGAATTACCTCTCGCACATTCTCGCCAAAATCGAAGGCATCGCGGCCGGCGTCGATGAAGTGATCATGCTCGATTCCACCGGCTACGTCGCCGAAGCCAGCGGCATGAATCTCTTCGCGGTCACCAACAGCACATTGCGGACGCCGCCGCCGTACGCGGGCATTCTGCGCGGTGTCACGCGCGACACGGTGATCGAGCTGGGTCGCGAAGCCGGGTACAGTACCGAAGAGCTGCCGATGAATCGCTACGATCTGTATACCGCGGACGAGGTGTTTCTCACCGGTACCGCCGCTGAAGTCATCGCGATTTCCAAACTCGACGGCCGCGCCATCGGCCGTGGGACGGCAGGTCCTGTGACCCGCGATCTCGCCGCGCGTTTCCGTGCCTACGTGACCCGAGACGACTAATCGCGGTTTTCCACCCACAATTGTTGAAAAAGCGCTAACCCATTGACCGCGAAAGAGCTAAGTCGCATATTGGGGGCCCTTTTGCTGGTTTCCGGACCCTGAGGTGAGCCATGTCATGGCGGGTGATCGCGCACGGCGAGCAGGTTTGGCATGTGGACGCGGTCGCCGAGCGACGCGCTAACACCGCCGCGTGGCAGCTGGTGTTGGCGTTTCGCTCGGCCTCGGCAGGGCGCCGTCTGTCGTTCTGGACCGCGTATCCGCTGGAGGCCACTTCCAAGTCGTCGCTGTTCATTCAGGCCGAGCGCATTCCAGATGCGGCCTTGTCCCAGGTACTTACTGAGCGTCTCGCGTGAACACGCAAACTGGCAGCAATTCGCAGGGCGGTTCGACTGAGGCCTCGCGCGTGTCCGACGAGCGCTTGCGGTTTCACGAATTCGGGTTTCAGCGGCTTCCCAATGGCCGCTGTCGTGCAAAAGTGGTGCTGACGTGGTCGGATGGCCGCCGCTTCGAGGGAAGCTCCGACGGCGTGTCATCGCCAACTGGCGAGCTGCGCTGTTGCGCGGTTGCGGCGGTGCAGGCGTTGGTGCAGGCGGTCGAACCACGTCTCACATTCGAGCTGTTGGGCGTCAAGACGGTGCGGGCATTCGATGCCACTGTCGTCATTGTCTCACTGGCGGCTCGTGCCGAAGAAACGACCCGGCTGGTCGGGTCGTGCCTCACCGAAACCGATCCGCCGCGTGGCGCGGCACTTGCGGTGTTAAATGCGACGAACCGTTTACTGGGGAATTATCTGGCGGCACGATGACGGAACGCATACTCGTTCGACTCTCGATACTCAGTGCAACGGCGCTCTTCGCCGCTTGCGCCGCACATACTCCGTCACCCACTCTCGTGACCCCCGTGTCCGCGACGACGACTGACAGCTCGGCCGTGCAGCTCGGGACCGCGCTCGCGACTGTCGCACAGGACTCCGCCGCCGATCAGTCGGCACTCGACAGCCTGCATGGTCGCAGCACCGAAGCGACGGCGCCCCGCACCAATCAGCCCCTGGCCGGTGAGGATGTCCGTAAGGAGGCCGAGCAACTGTTTGGCGCGGGCGAAACCACGACGTTTGATATCGACGTGACGACCTTCGCGGGTAACCGGCGAGTCCTGGAGTACCTCGAGTTTTTCCAGCTCGACGCGCGTGATCGATTCGAAATCTGGCTCTCACGGCTTGGCCGCTATGAGGGCATGATCCGCGAGCGCCTGCGCGCCCGGGGACTGCCCGAGGATCTGGTCTACCTCACGCTGATCGAAAGTGGCCTGTCGAACACGGCCGTAAGCCGCGCCCGCGCGGTGGGGATGTGGCAGTTCATCGCGGGAACGGGTCGGGGGTATGGGCTGCAGATCGATCCGTGGGTAGACGAGCGGCGCGACCCCTTCAAGGCCACCGATGCCGCCGTGGCGCACCTGGACGACCTGGTCGAGCGACTCGGCAGCGTCTATCTGGCGGCGGCCGCCTACAACGCGGGCGCCGGGCGGATCGAGCGCGAGATTCGTCGCCTGCCGGGTGAACCCGATTCGGTGGATGATCAGACTTTCTTTCAGATCGCCGATCGACGCAACCTGCGCCGCGAGACCCGCGACTACGTGCCGAAACTCATCGCCGCGGCGCTCATTGCCAAGCAACCGGCGCACTACGGCTTCACGGACATACAGCGTCTCCCACCGTTGGTGTTCGACGAGGTTTCCATACCCGACGCGACGGGCCTCGACGTTCTGGCTCGGCTCGCCGATACATCGGTGGCCTCGATGCTGGAGCTGAATCCGCAGCTCGTTCGGGGCATCACCCCCCCGGGACGCGAGGTCGTTGTCCGGGTGCCGCGGGGCACCGGCGCACACGTGGCCGAGCGGTATGCCGAGCTGCCGATCAATGAGAGGGTCACGTTCGTCGATCATTATGTCAGCAGCGGCCAGACGCTCTCCGGCATCGCGCAGCGCTACAATGTGACGGTGACGATGTTACGGGCAGCGAACCCTCATCTGCAGCCGCATGCCCTCCGCGTCGGGCAGCGCATCATCGTCCCGATGAGCGGCCGCGTGGTACCCCGGGCGGCCTGGAGCAATCCCCCCGAGCCCAAGATCCGCCGCGTCTCACACCGCTCCCGCAGCCCCAGTGGGGGCGGGAACGGCGCCACTCGCCACCGTGTGAGTCAGGGCGAGACGGCGAGCGGGATCGCCCGCCAGCACGGCGTCGCGTTGACGGCCTTGCTGGAGGCGAACGATCTGACGATGCGGAGTGTGATCCGGCCCGGTGATGTACTGCTGATTCCGAGCCGGTAACGAGCCGGCACCCTTGGTTAGTGGTGCCGGAATCCCTTCATGACTTCCGTTTCATAGCCGTTCGCGGGGTCGCGACCGGCGCCCAGCAGCTGCTCCACCTTGGCCGGGCCACGGTTATAGGCGAGTAGCGCCAACTCGATGTTGGCGGGATAGCGATCCAGCAGATCCCGCAGGTACCGGAACCCAATCCGCAGGTTCGTATCGCGGTCATACAGCTGCTGGGTGGTCAGGCCCGGCTCGTACAGCCGCGCCGTGCTCGGCAGTACCTGGGTCAGGCCCACGGCACCGACATGACTGGTCGCGCGCGTGTTGAAGCCCGACTCGACTTTGACCAGACGGAACGCCAGACCAGGGTCGATACCCTCGCTGAGCGCGACGTCATAGACGGCGGTCGCCATATCAGCGGGCAGCCGGTAATGGGTGGAGTACTGCATGATGGCGTCCACCCGGTCGAGCTGCAGCCGGGCGACTTCCAGCTCGCCCTGCTTCGCATCGAGCTGCTGCCGCAGGGCCCGCAGCTCGCCGAGGACGTCCGAGCCGGATGCTGGCACGCGCTCGGCGTCCGTAGTCGTACTACCGGCCCACCCGCCCACGGTACTGACGAGCAGTGCGGCCAGCACGACCATCCCGCCGCGCAGTATCAGACGTTGAGTTTTCGTTTGCATACTCTTCTCCTGTCCGACGTCCTGTCCGACGTCCAAACGTGAATCAGCATACAACAGCGGCATCAAGCGCCCCTCAACCATTGACCGGGGCCTTTTTCTTCTCTACGAGCTGCACATCCGAAATCACCATTGCGGCATCGACGGCCTTCACCATGTCGTACACTGTCAGCAGCGCGACCGCCACCGCCGTGAGTGCCTCCATCTCGACGCCGGTGCGGCCAACGCTGCGTACACTTGCCCGCACCCGAACCCCAGGCACCGCATCGTCCAGGCTCGCCTCGACTTCGACCACGTCGAGGCCAAGGCGGTGGCAGAGCGGAATCAGCTCCGCCGTCCGCTTGGCTGCCAGCGTTCCCGCAACCTCGCTCACCGCCAGCACATCGCCTTTGGCGATGACCTGATCGGCGACCTGCTGGAACGCTTCCCGCGACATCCGAATCGTGCCGGTCGCGACCGCCGTCCGGTCCATCAACGGCTTGTCGCCAACATCCACCATCCGAGCCCTGCCGGCCTGGTCGACGTGTGACAGTTTCACAACACCTCGGCCAATACGGCAGCGAGCAACTGCGGGTTCACGTTGCCCTGCGCCATGTCACGGGCGTCCATGACGCGCGCGATCGCCTCGACAAGCTTCTCCGTGTCGCCACCACGTTTAGCTTCGGCACGGAGCCGTTCCGCCAACGAATCCAGCATGTCGGTGAAGCCGCCACGCGCTTGAAATGGCACCTGACCGAGCGCGTACAGCAATGGGGCTTCGGTGAAACGCTCTGCTTGATCCGTCTTGCCGGAACGGGGCCCATCCGTTGCAAAGAGCTTGCCAATGCACCCGTCCGCGCTGCTAACCCGTTGTGCCAACTCATCTTTGCTTTCGATTCCCAACTTCTGCTGTGCGAAAGCTGTCACGGCACTGTCGGCGATTCGCGCCACACGAACGAGCACAACACGGGAAAGAACCGTCGGGAGCAGGGCATTGGGGTCCGCAGCAGTGATGATGATCACCGAGTCCGCGGGCGGCTCCTCGAGCGCCTTGAGCAGCGCGTTCGCCGCGACCTCCGTCCCCAACTGCGGAATCAGGCGCTCCGCATCTCCCACAATGAAGACCTTGCGCTTGCCCATCGCTGGCGTGAGCGCCAGGCGCTTCAGCAGCAGCCGCACCGCCGCGACCGGGTGGCTCGCCAAACCGACCACCGGCGCGTACAACGGTTGTTCGCGTCGTGCGGCCATTTCCTCAGCCAGGGCGTCGGCCGCGAGCTCAAGCTGCTTATCGGCATCGCCGCCGCCCGCGCTGCTTCCACCCCCGCCTCGTTTGCTGAGCTCGATCGGCACAAACCAGTGCACGTCAGGGTGCTGCAGCGAAAGCACAAGGCGACAGGAGCGACATTCGCCACAGGGCTCCTGGCGAGGCTCTCCCGGTGCTTCGCAGTGAATCAACTGGGCAAGCCACAGCGCGAGACGCTGCTTACCGACTCCACGAGGCCCGGCTAGCAATAAGGCTTGCGGCAGCTTACCGGAGGCG
This sequence comes from uncultured Gemmatimonadales bacterium, assembly GCA_963704805.1. Classification (GTDB taxonomy): domain Bacteria; phylum Gemmatimonadota; class Gemmatimonadetes; order Gemmatimonadales; family GWC2-71-9; genus 20CM-2-65-7. Next base: position 1,022,916 of record CAVPHS010000001.1, read on the forward strand.
TGGGCGCCCGCCAGTCTGTCCTTGACCCCTTCGTGCCCTGTGAGGGGCGGTAAAGGCATGGCGCAATCTAGCTGCAAAGTCGGTGTGCCAGGCCACCTTCGGCTGCTAACTTGTTTAACCGTAAGCACATACAGGGAGCCTCACGGGCCTTGCGAGGCTTAATACCAACCCCTACTTACGGTTATGGGCTTCAGTTAGCGCACTATGACAAGGTCGTAGTGGTTCTTGCGGTCTATTTCGGTGTTTATTCGGGATTTCTTGTCGAGGACGTGGCGCGGAAGGCTGCCGGACTGACTAGTCCATGCTGGGTGGCATAGAACGTTAGCTCGGCGTTCGATCTCATGCGCAACTTATGCAGTAACCGCGCGCGGTAGGTGGTGACGGTCTTGGGCGACAGGCCAAGCTGCCGACTGATGGCGGTTATGGGCCTCCCCGTCGCGAGCAGCCGCAACACCTCCAGTTCACGATCGGACAGCTGCTCGTGGGGAGCGGGGGGCAGGCCGTCGACAACCTGCGCCATCGCGGGGCTCAAGTACTTGTGCCCCGCGATCACGAGTTCGACCGCGCGAATCAGCTCTTCTGGAGCCGACTCCTTCGTGAGGTAGCCGGCCGCACCGATTTCCAGCATCCGCAGCGCCAGCTGATCCTCGGGGAACATCGTCAGAATGAGGACGGGCAGTTGCGGCCGGGCGGCGCGAAGCTCCCGCAGGACATCGAGTCCGTGTCGATCCGGCAGGCCGAGGTCGAGCAACACAACGTCCCATTGCTCGCCCAATCCGCGGGCGGTCCCTTCGGCGGCCGTTCCCGCCTCACCGAACTGTACGCCTGGAAGCGCCTGCAGGAGCTCGATGAGCCCGCGACGCACGAGGGCGTGATCGTCGACAACCAGAATCCGAATCACGTGACGGTCCGGCCGCGAGTGAGAGGGAACCATGCCGCGACGCGCGTTCCTCCCCCGGCGCGCGGCACGACTTCGAGGACGCCACCGAGCGCCGCCGCTCGCTCGCGCATGCCCAGGATGCCGAGGGAGCCGGGGCCGCTCGCGACTTTTTCGGCGATGCCCAGTCCGTTGTCGCTGATCTGGAGTGCGACGCAGCCACCTTCGATCCCCAGATCGAGATCGACCGCCGTGGCTGCGGCGTGTCGCGACACGTTGGTCAACGCTTCCTGGACGATCCGAAACAGGGCGGTCGCGTGCTCGTCGCTGATCGCGGCGTCGAACGGACGGAGTGCCGCGCGACAGGCAATGCCGGTGCGGCGAGCAAAATCTTGTGCCAGCCACTCAAGGGCGGCGGGAAGGCCCAAGTGATCGAGGATCGGCGGCCGCAGGTCGGAAGCGATACGACGCACGCTTTTGATGAGATCGTCCACCATCTGGGCCGTCTCACCCAGGCGGGCGCCGAGCGCCGGCGTGACCGTGGCGGCGGCCTGAGCTGCGGCAAGCTGCAGCTTGAGGGCCGTGAGCGACTGGCCCAGACTGTCGTGGATCTCTCGGGCGATGCGCGTGCGCTCGTCTTCCCGGACATCCTGATGGCGGGTGGCGAGGAGTCGCAGAGCGGCGCGCGATGACTGTAGCTGTTCCTCGGCGCGCTTGCGATGGGTGATATCCATCATGGATCCGACCAGCCGAGCCGGCCGTCCGGTGCCCGGATCATGCATCACGTATCCTCGATCGTACACCTCGGCGTACGAGCCATCGCGCCGCCGGAAGCGGTACTCCCCGGACCATGACGTGCTGCCGCCCTCGATTGCAGCACGAACCGCGGTCGTGACGCGGTCGCGATCCTCGGGGTGAATGAGACTCCGCCACGTGTCGGAGCGCGGCTCGAGCTCGCCCGTCTCGTACCAGAACACCGTTTCGAAGCCCTTGCCCCACCACACGGCATCCGTCACGAGATCCCAATCCCACACCGCGTCGTTGGTGGCCAGGGTCACGAGCCGCAGACGTTCTTCGGATTGACGCAGCGCCTGCTCCGCGGCCCTCCCCGTGGTGATATCGAAGCCGACACCCACCACGCCGACGACCTTGTCATCGGAATCGCGCAGCGGCTCAACCTGAGCCGTGAAGGTGCGTCCGCGGTAGACGATCTCGTACGATGTGGGTTCGCCGGTTAAGGCCGTTTTGTGAGCCGCCACGGCGCGGGCTGCCACAGCGGGATCCTCGAGATGATCGCCCACGTGCAGGGTGTCGTGCGGGGTCGTAGCCCAGCCGAGGAGGGCGAGGCCGCCGCCGCGCATGAAGGTGACACGCAACTTGGTATCGGTCGACCAGAGCAGGATCGGGAGCTGGTCCACGAGCCGGCCCAGCTGCTCGGCATCCAGCGCCCCGAAGCTGGTGTGTGTGGAGAAGGTCGGGTCGGGGTCAGGAGTCCAGGACATCGCGGACCTTTCGCGCCAGCCCGTCCGGTGAAAATGGCTTCTGTAGGAACGCGCTGCCAACCGGGAGTGAGCCGTGCTGCACGACTGCGTCTCCGGGATAGCCTGACATGTAGAGCACGCGCATTCCCGGCCGCCGCGCGACGAGCCGATCGGCGAGCTCACGACCCGACAGGCCCGGCATCACCACGTCGGTGAGCAGGAGGTGGATCGTCCCACCGTGGCGCTCGACTACGCGCATCGCGTCGCCGGGGTCGCCGGCCGCCAGCACCACGTACCCCTGCGCCTCGAGCGCGCGGCGACTCAGCGTGAGCACCGCCGCTTCGTCTTCCACCACGAGAATGGTTTCCGTGCCGCGCTCCGGCCGGTCTTTGGCGGAACCGGCGGATGCGGTTTGAGGGGTCTGAATGCGGGGCAGGTAGATCTTGAAACTCGAACCTCGACCGGGCTCCGAATAGACGGAGATGTAGCCATCGCTCTGTTTGATGATGCCGTACGCGGTGGCAAGGCCCAGACCGGTGCCTTTGCCGACTTCTTTCGTGGTGAAGAACGGCTCGAAGAGGTGCGCGCGCACGCTCGCGTCCATGCCAGTGCCGGTGTCGGTTACCGCGATCATCGCGTACGGCCCGGGAACGGCGCCCAGATGCGCCTGCGCGAAAGTCTCGTCCAGGTTCACGTTGTCCGTTTCGATCGTCAACTTGCCGCCGTGGGGCATCGCGTCGCGCGCGTTCACCGCAAGATTGACCAGCACCTGCTCGATCTGATTCGGATCGGCCTGCACGCGACCGAGATCGGGAGCCAGCACGGTCGCCAGGGCAATATGCTCGCCGATCAGGCGCCGCAGCATCCGGTCCATATCGGCCACGACCACGTTCAGATCCAGGACTTCCGGCTGCAGCATCTGCCGCCGGCTGTACGCGAGCAGCTGGCGGGTTAGCGAAGCGGCGCGCTCGGACGCCTTCCGAATCTCTTCGACGTCCTGGCGGTTCGCATCGCCGGGAGGCAGGTCTCGCAGCAGCAGCTGGGTGTTGCCCAGAATCGCGGTCAGCAAGTTGTTGAAGTCATGGGCGATCCCCCCGGCCAGCTGCCCCACCGCTTCCATCTTCTGGGACTGGCGGAATTGCTCCTCGAGATGGCGCTGGTCGCTGACATCACGCTGCGTGCCCCACACCCGCACGAGAAGCCCGTCCTCGAGAAAGCCGACGACATTATTAAGGAAGACACGAGGCCGCCCGTCACGGGCCAGCTCGCGCGTTTCGGAATCGGACAGCCGATAGCCGGACCGGATGAAAACGCGGACTTGCTCCCGGTTGGCAGGGTCATCGACATCGTGGAGATCGACCAGACGGCTGCCGATCAGTTCTCCGGCCTCGGTGTACCCGTACATCCGCGCCATCGCGTCATTGCATTCGGCAATCCGAGCGCGCTGGTACACCAGATCGATCTGCTCCTCCTCGGGCAACGTGATGGGGATGGGAGGGTCGATCTCGAGACGCGACACACCTTCGGAGCTGTGCGCGATGAATGCGCGATAGCGCTCCTCCGACCGTTTGCGGTCGGTCACATCTATGCCGATCCCGAGCCATTCACCGTTCCCGAGCGGCGCATTCGCCCAGCTCGTATCGAGAATGGCACCTTGCTTGGTCCGGGTGCGGAAGTCGGTCCAGACGCCGGTCGGTGCGCCGATCGACGCTCTCACCCGTTGCTGGTCGGCGGGATCGGGATACAGCTCGACGAGTATGTTGCGCTGCGTGGCTTCGGCGATGCTGTAGCCGAGGGTGCGCGTCCATTCCCGATTGCCCCACTTGATGCGGCCCTCCTGGTCGAGTGAGACCAGCATGACGGGAATGTTGTCGACGATCTGCTGCAACAGCTCGCTCTGTTCCCGCCAGGCGTCTTCGATGCGCTTGCGCTCGATGGCCATTGCCATCTGCGAAGAGACGAAGGTGAGGATGTCGAGCTCGCTCTGTCCGTAGCGCACACCCTCCGAGTAGGTCTGCGTCACGACGACGCCGATGCTGCGATCCTTCACTTTCAGCGGAACGCCAAGCCAATCGATAGACGGTGCGCCAATCAGCTCGACCTCACCCGCGTCCACGAGCCGCTCATAGACGTCCGGAGTCGCGAGAAGTGGATGGCCCGTGCGCAAAACGTACTCCGTGAGTCCTTTGCGGAGCTTGCGCGGCTTCACGTCGCACGTCAGGTCGATCTCATCGACGAAGTAGGGGAACTCCAGACGGTCAGTCGCGGGATCGTAGAGCGACACGTAGAAGTTCTTGGCCGGCATCAGCTCACCGACGATCTCGTGGATCGCGCGCAGCAACTCCTGCAGGTTGTCCGCCCTGTGTGCTGTGTGGGAAATGCGGTACACGGCGTCTTGGACGCGCTCGGCTCGCCGGCGTTCCGTGACATCGCGGAAGCTCCAGACGCGGCCTACAGAGCGGTCGTTCAGGCGCAACGGGATCGAGTACCGCTCGAGAACGCGGCCGTCTTTGAAGCTGAGGGTGTCGAAGCTGTCGGACTCAGGCTCGGCGTACCGCTCCCGGATCCCGTCGACAAAGAACTGTGGATTCACGAGCTGATTCTGAACGTGCTGGATCAGGCGGCGGCGGCCGGCGGCGTCGTTATTGGCGGTGATCAGCGCGGTCGGCAGATTCCACATCTCTTCGAAGCGGCGATTGTGCGCCACAATCTTGCCGTTCAAGTCGACAACCAGGATGCCGTCGGCCGTCGATTCGAGCGTCGCCTGGAGAACGGAAACCGTGAGGGAGTCAGCCACCCTACGGGGTTTCTTCGCCCTCGCTTTGGGTTTTTTCGTTTTCGTCGGAATTGAACGTCGCGATGCCATGGGCCCGAATTTATGGATTCAGGGGCGCTTGGCCATGAAGCATTCGGGCACGGGTGACTCGGGTCACGGGCGTTAGGCTCTGCCGAACCTAGCTTGGAAGCCCTTTCCATGGGGGGCCGGTTGCCCGCCAAGCGATTCCGCTGGCTGGGGATAGAGGAATCGAGTCGCGCAGAGCAGCAGCTCCGTGCGGCGGCGCGGCAGCAGGAAGCGGTCGCCCACCTGGGCCAGCAGGCGCTGGCCGGGGTCGCGCGGGGTGACCTGTTCCAGACTGCCGCGGGGTTGCTCGCGCGCGGTCTCGACGTCGAATTCAGCGACATCCTCGAGCTGAAGCCCGAGCACCGCAACTTCCTGATCCGTGCCGGCACGGGTTGGGGGGAAGGCTGCGTCGGGCGGACGCTCGTCAGCGCGGATTCCGCGTCGCTCGCCGGGTACGCGCTGCACGCCGCCGGCCCTCTCGTCGTCGAACATCTTGCCGTCGAGACTCGCTTCACCGCTCCACTGCATCTCCAGGACCATGGCATCGTCAGCGGCGTGTGCGTCGTTGTCCAGGGCCGCGAGCGTCCGTGGGGCATCGTCGGCGCCTATTCTGCCCAGCAGCGCGAATTTAGCGGCCCAGACATTCTCTTCGTACAGGCCCTGGCACACGTCCTTGCCACGGCACTGGAACGCGCCCGCGTCGAGGAAGCGCTACGCAAGAGCGAAGAGCACTTCCGTTCGTTGACGGAGAACGCCTCCGACATCGTCACCATTCTCGGTGACGACGGCATCCTCCGATACGTGAGCCCGTCAGTCGAGCGACTGCTCGGCTACAGCACCAAGGAGCTGCTGGGTCGGAACGCCTTCGAGTTCATGCATCCCGACGATCTCGCTCCCGTGATGGAAGCGCTGGCCGACGCCATCCAGCGACCGGGCTCTCCCTACACCGCGACGTTCCGATTCAAACACGCCGACGGCAGCTGGCGTATCCTCGAATCGATCGGACAGGCCAAGCTGGATCAGCCCGACGCGTACAGCGTGATCGTCAACTCGCGCGACGTCACCGAACGCGTCCACCAGGACGAGGTGCTGCACGCCAGCAAGCAGCGTCTGCGTACGGTGGTCGCGGGAGCGCCGGTCATTTTCTTCTCGCTCGATCCACAGGGCGTGTTCACGCTCGCGGAAGGGAAGGGCCTGCAGTCGCTCGGCGTTCGGCCCAAGATGTTGCTCGGCAAGTCGTTCTTCGATCTGCTCGGCGACGTGCCGCAGGCTGTCGGCGACGTGCGGCGGGCGCTCGCGGGCGAATCGGTCACCGCGCGCGTGGAGCTCTTCGGGTTCGAGTTCGAGGCGCAGTACTCCCCGGTGCGCGAGAAGGATGGCAGCATCGCCGGCGTCGTGGGCGTGGCGACCGATATCACGGAACGACGTCGCGCGGAGGAGGCGGCACGGCGCGCGGACGCGGCCAGCCGGATGCTCGTGCAGCAAGCCCCGTTCGGAATCTTCCGTGCCGCGCCGGACGGCAGCTTCCTGAGCGTGAACCCGGCGCTGGTGGAGATGCTGGGATACGCGTCGGAACGGGATCTCCTCGACCAGCACCTCGATAACGACGTCTTCCGGGATCCGGCCGCACGGGCGCGCTATGTCGGACAATTGAACGAGGCGCCCGGTGCCGTCGAAACGCAAGCGGTCTGGCGCCGCAGCGATGGTACCCCGATCACCGTGCGCCTCTATGGCAGGACGGTGCGCCGCGATGATGGCCGCGTGGAGTGCCACGAAGTCTTCGCGGAAGACGTGAGCCAGCGGCGCGAGCTCGAGGAGCAGCTACGGCAGGCGCAAAAAATGGAAGCGATCGGCCAGCTGACCGGCGGCATCGCTCACGATTTCAACAACCTGCTGACGATCATTCTGGCCAATGCGGAGCTGCTGGGGCGGGGCCCGGACGAGGCGAGCCTGCGAGACATCATATCGGCGGCGGTAAGCGGCCGGCTGATGGTGAATCAGCTGCTCGGCTTCGCCCGCCGGTCGACGCTGGCGCTCGAGTCCGTCCATCTTGGCCAGCTGGTGAATGACCTCGCTGTGGTGCTCCGTCGTGTGTTACCGGCCGACATCGAGCTGCTCGTGTTCGCGGATGAGGACCTGCCCGAGGTCTCGGCCGATGGCCACGCGGTCGAGCAAATTCTGCTGAACCTGGTGAACAACGCGCGCGACGCGATGCCGCACGGCGGCGTGTTGCGCCTCGAGACAAGCTGCAGCTGGCTGAACGATGCGCAGCGTGCCGCGGTCGGCCCCGGCGCGGCGAGCGAGTACGTCTGTCTCGCCATCGACGACACGGGGGCGGGCATGGACGAGGCCACGCGCCAGCGCGCCTTCGAGCCGTTCTTCACGACCAAACCGATCGGCAAGGGCACCGGCCTCGGCCTCGCCACCGTCTACGGATTGGTGAAGCAGCACGGCGGATTCGTGCAGATCGACAGCGCACCGGGTGCGGGCACGCGCCTCCGCGTGTACTTCCCGGTTGCCGACGAAGCGGCCGGGCGCCGTCGCGCGGCAGCAGTGGGTGGGCCGGCAGCGGCGGTCGGCGGCAAAGAGACGATCCTAGTTGTGGAGGATCAGGCGCAGCTACGCCGCGCGACGGTGTACACGCTGGAGCGGGCGGGCTATACGGTGCTGGCGGCGGCGGACGGGATCGAGGCGCTGCAGCTGCTCCGCCAGCATCCCGAGCCGATCGACCTCGTGTTTACCGACCTCGTCATGAGCCGGCTCGGTGGCCGCGGGCTCTATCAAATCGACCGGCGCGAAGGTCGGAAGACGCCCTTCCTGTTCACCAGCGGCTACGCCGGTGGGGGACGCGGTGCGGAGCCGCTCGATCCGCCGCTGCCATTCCTTCCCAAGCCGTGGACCAGCGCGGACCTCCTCGCCCGCGTGCGCGCAACCCTGGACGGAGCGAAAAGCCTGCGCTCCTGATCAGTGATGGGGAGAAACTCCCGAGGCAGGACTCGAACCTGCGACCCGCCGGTTAACAGCCGGCTGCTCTACCAACTGAGCTACTCGGGAAGGCGGGGCGAAATATAGACGAGCCGGGGTTGGCGTGAAACTGGGGACATGATCCCCTTCACGGTCTACGATTCCCCCGTGACCGGGTGAGCAGCCAGATCTCGCGCCTCACCCAATACCGCGAGCACCATGCCGGCGAAGATGAGCGCCGCGCCGAGCGCCTGGGTCAGTGACAGTTCCTCGCCCCAGTACAGCCACGACGTCAGGGCGGCGAATACGGGCTCCAGACACAGCAGCAACGACGCGCGCGCCGACGACATGTGGCGCTGCGCCCGCATCTGCAGGACCAGCGCCAGCGCGGTCGCGATGACGCCCGTGAACACCAGGGCGGCGATCAGGCCCGGCGACCACGAGACGCGAACTCGCTCGAGCAGGCCCATCGCGACTGAAACGCCCACCGTCGTTCCCACGAGCTGCAGCCAGACCAGTCGGCGGGCGTCGTACCGTTTCGACAGCTCGGCGACGGCAACAATGTGTCCGCCGAACACCACCGCGGTGATCAGGGTCCAGAGATCGCCCCGATTCAGCCCGCCTGCGTCCGGTGCCGTGAGGAAGTAGATGCCGACACCCGCGATCAGGACGGCGGTGAGAACCATCCACCCGATGCGATGGCGCAAGGCGAGCAGCGCAACGATCGGTGCGAGCACAGAGGACAACGCGACAATGAAGGCGGAGCGCGCCGGCGTCGTATACTGCAGCCCGACGGCTTGGCAGGCGAAGCCGCTGGCGAGCAGCACGGTCAGTAGCAATCCGCCGCGGAGCTCGCCACGCGACCAGGGAGTGCGGAAGTTGACGAGTGGGGTGAGCACCACCGTGGCGAGCGCGAACCGGATACTGAGGAAGGCGAGCGGCGTGCTGTCGCTGAGCGCCTTCTTGACGATGACAAAACTCACGCCCCACGTCAGCGCGGCGGCGATGAGGAGGAGGTCGGCCTGACGGCCCGACGGCCGGACGGCCGCTGATTCAGTCAGGGCGCGCTTCCAGTGTCAGATCTCGGAGGTACCGCCCGGTCGGAGAATCGGGGACCGCGGCGACCGCTTCGGGCGTGCCGGCGGCAACGACGCGTCCCCCCTGGTCGCCCGCGCCCGGGCCGAGGTCGACCACCCAATCGGCCCGCTTGATCACGTCGAGATTGTGCTCAATCACGACGACCGTGTGGCCGGCATCGACCAGCCGATCGAGCACGCGACAGAGCACGCGCACGTCATCGAGGTGCAACCCGGTGGTCGGCTCATCGAGGATGTACAGCTTGCGCCTGCCGCCGGACCGTCTGCTGCTGCCCGCTTGTGCCAGCTCGCGGGCGATCTTCAGACGTTGCGCCTCTCCGCCCGACAGCGTTGTCGCGGACTGGCCCAGGCACAGGTATCCCAATCCGACCTGCTGGAGATACCAAAGACACCGCGCGAGTCGGGGGTGGCGATGGAGTTTCAGAATCGCCTGATCGACCGTCCACTCGAGAGCCTGCGCAATGTTGACGCCCTGCATCTTCACGTCGAGAACTTCGCGCTTGAAGCGGCGTCCTCCGCAGACCTCGCAGGGGACGAAGACGTTGGCCAGGAACACCATCTCGATGATCACGTGCCCGGCGCCCTCGCAGGCCTCGCAGCGTCCCCCCGCCACGTTGAAGGAGAAGGTGCTGGGGGTGTAGCCGCGCGCGCGCGCCAGCGCTTCGTTGGCAAACAGTGCCCGCAGCTCGTCGAACGCCTTCACGTACGTCACCGGATTCGACCGTGGGGTTCGACCAATCGGGGCCTGATCGATACAGATCACATCCTCGAGCGCTTCCCACCCTTTCAGCGCGGTGATCACGCCGACCGGCTCGCCGAGGTGCCGCTTTGCGGTGTGCGCGCCCCGGAGACGTCCTTCCAACTGTCGGTATAGGACATCGTGGACGAGTGTGGACTTCCCCGATCCCGACACACCCGTCACGGCGGTGAATGTGCCGAGGGGAATGCGGACGTCCACGCCGGCAAGGTTGTGGAGGCGCGCACCCTTGATCTCGAGCCACCGTGCGGCGGGCCGCCGTGCCGACGGCACGGCGATCCGTTTTTCGCCCGAGAGGTACTGACCAGTGAGTGTTCCTGCCTCGCGCACCGCTGCGGCCGGGCCCTGATAGACGAGCTGCCCACCCAGAGCGCCGCTCGCCGGTCCGAGCTCGACCATCCAGTCAGCCGCGCGCATGGCGGCCGGATCGTGCTCGACGACGACCACGGTATTGCCGGCACCGGAGAGCCGTCGCAGCAGTCCCAGCAAGCGATCGACGTCTGCCGGATGCAGGCCGATCGACGGCTCGTCGAGCACGTAGAGCGTATCGACAAGATGCGAGCCCAGTGCGTTCGACAGCGCGATACGCTGCGCTTCACCACCCGAGAGGGTCCGTGTCTGCCGGTCGAGCGTGAGGTAGCCGAGGCCGACGTCGGTGACGAAGCCAACGCGCGCTCGCAATTCGCCCAGAATGTGGTCCGCCACGCTCTGCTGGAATGACGGCAACCTGAGCTGATCCAGCCACGCCGCGAGCTCGCCAGCGGTGAGTGCTGCCGCCTCGGCGATCGTTTTTCCGGCGACCCGTACGACCAATGACTCAGGCTTCAGACGAGCGCCGTGGCAGCCGGGGCAGGTCTTGGCGAGCTGGTACTGCCGCAAGAACACGCGGATGTATTGCTTGTAACGCTTCTCTTCAAGCCGTTTCAGGAACGGGAAGATGCCAAGGTAGCGCCCGCTTGTGTTGTGCAGCAGGAAGTGGCGCTCGGGTGCCGGCAGGTCGTGCCACGGCGCGTCGAAGTCGATGCGTCGGGCACGCGCCGTCTCGCGGAGCAGTCTGCGCCGTCCTTCGTAGCGCGGCTTGGTCCACGGATCGAGCGCGCCGTCGGCAAGTGAGCGAGCCGGATGCGGCACGATCAGCGACTCATCGTACTCGAGGACGGCCCCGAACCCGTTGCAGGTCGGGCACGCTCCGCGGGGATTATTAAAGGAAAAGAGCGTGGGCGTGAGCAGCGGTGCGGGGCAACCGCAGGCGGAGCAGGCAGGGTGCTCGGAGAAGCGCCGGCGGTGGCCGTTGTTCAAGGCGATGGCGATGCCTTCGCCCTCGCTGAAGGCAGTCGCGATGGCATCGGCGAGACGACCACGGTTCTCGGGCGTAGCCGCGATTCGGTCAACCAGAACCAATACATCGGATCCCGCACGGACCCGGTGTTCCGCACCATCCTCATCCAGGCGAACCACACTGCCATCGACCTGCGCCCGGACAAATCCGGCGGCGCGCAATTGCGCGGCGATTTCGACGTCGGGTCGTTGGGCCGATTGCGGTAGAGGAAATGCGACGACGGTCGAATCGTGGGGCGTCGTAAGGACTGCGTCGACTACCTCTTGCACCGTGTCACGTTTCACCTCCTGCCCGCATTGCAGGCAGCTTTGCGTCCCCGCCCGAGCCCACAACAGGCGCAGGAAATCGGCGATTTCGGTCGCGGTGCCGACGGTCGACCGGCTCGACGTCGTGGGGTTCTTTTGCTCGATGGCGACAGCTGGTGAGAGACCCTCCATGGCATCGACCAGGGGCTTCGGCATCCGCTCGAGGAATTGCTTCGCGTACGTGGAGAGCGACTCGATGTAGCGGCGCTGGCCTTCGGCATAGAGGGTATCGAAGGCGAGCGAGCTTTTCCCCGAGCCGGATGGCCCCGTGATGACCGAGAGCGCCCGGCGAGGAAACTCAACGGTGATTCCCTTGAGATTATGTTGGCGCACGTTGCGAAGAACGACGCGCTCGGGGGGATGGCGCATAACCCCCAAAAATAACAGCTTTGGCAATTAGATGGCTCTCGCCCTGACTCCGCGACTACTCCGTCGTGGCCTCGAGCTGTTCGCCCTCATCTCCCTCGGTGGAGTTGCACTCCTCGTCGGCTACTACCTCATTCGCTTCGGCGATCGGATCGACGTATTTCTCGCTCCCTTCTCGCGGCTGCATTGGGGATGGATGGCCGTGGGGATGGTGCTGGCCTCGATGGACTGGGTGGGCGGCGGGCTGCGGCTGTGGGTCTGTACCCGCCACGTCTACCCCAGCGTCAGGCTCCGCGACATGATTCTGGCGGGCGGTTTTGGGGCGTGGGGCGCCTATCTCACCCCCTTCCAGTCGGGCTCGGCGCCGATGTCGATCTGGGTCATGAAGCGCGCCGGGGTGCCCGTCCCCGTGGCCTTGAGCTCGATCTTCGTCACATTCATCGCGACGGTGGCGTTCTTCGCAATCGCCGGCCCGATCGCCGTCTGGTTTGGCGCAGGGAAGTCATTAGCTCAGCACGGCCTCTTCCTCGGCATCACCCTCTACGACCTGTTCAAGACCAGTCTGACGATTTTCGGCATCATTGGCGTGCTGATGATCACCGCGGTCATCTTCCCCGGCGTCGTGAAACGCGTCATTCAGCGACTCGCCGCGCGGATCGGCCGTCGCAACCCACGCGCCGCGGAGCGAATGGAGAAATTGCTGGGGGGCGTGGATCGAGCACACGAATGCATGGTCGCCTTCGGCTCCCCGAAAGGGCTGCTCACGTTGGGGTTGGCGATCATCATCTCGGCGCCGTCCCACGCAAACAAGCTGCTGGCCGGCTACGTGACCTTGCGGGTTCTTGGGATCCCAGCCGATTTCACGGACATCCTGCTGTTGCAGACCTTGATTTCCTTCCTTCTCTACTTTGCACCCACCCCCGGCGGTTCAGGCCTCGCTGAACTGACGTCTGCCGCGGTCATGTCGATCTACGTGCCGCGTGAGCTCACGCCGAGCTACACGCTGATTTGGCGATTCATCAACAGTTATGCGACGGTGATCGTCGGCGCGTTGATCTTCTGGTATTGGTTGCGTCGCGGCCTCATTGGACGTGAGGAGTCAGTCGGGATCACCTAACTTTTAGTTAGGGGTCATCTAACTTCTGGTTCCTTGCCGGGTTATACGCTCGCGCGTAACTTCTCGGGCCTGGCCACCGATACGGGAGTGCTTTTGCATGGCGTTGCTTGAGCTGGGAGGGCGAGGGGGTCAAAAGTTTCCCCTCTCGCAGGGCGAAGTACTGCTCGGTGCAGAACCATCCTGCGCCATCCCGCTCGCCTTTCCCGGTGTCCTCCCCCGCCACGCGAAATTCAGAACTCAGTCCGACGGACAAGTCGTAATCAGCAAGGCAGTTCCCGAAGCCGAGGTGTTGATCAATGGCGTCCGGCTCGGCGCTGAGCCGACGCCGTTGTTGCACGGTGACAAGGTGGAGGTGGGCGGCCAGGAGTTGACGTTCGTCGACGAGCGCCGCAGCGGGAGCACACAGTACGTGCAGGCCATGAGCGTGCCGCAAGCCATGGCGCACGCGGCGAAAGAGAGCAGGGCGACCGCCAACACAGGCGGTCGCGTCGTGTCATTGACGGACGGTCGCGAGTACGCGATCGCGGGGTCCTCGCTCGTGTTTGGCCGTGACGCGTCATGCGACGTTGTCGTCCCCGGTAAGGACGTTTCGCGCCGGCACGCCGAGATCGTCCAGACGCCCAAAGGGTACCTGCTCGTCGATTCGAGCACGAATGGGACGTCGGTCAACGACGTCCGGGTGGAGGGGCAGCGGCTCCTTGCCAGAGCCGACGTGATCACCATTGGTGAAGAGAAGTTTCGGTTCTACGCAGACACCCCGGCTCCCCCCCCACCCCCCCCACCCCCCCCGCCGGCCCCGCCTCCGCCGGCCGCAGCCCCCGAGCCAGCGGGGCTCCAGGCGCCGCGTCTTCGCGAGACGGTCCATGGCATGCCCTCACCAACCGCGTCCCCGGCCCCCGCGGCCCGCTCGGCGCCCCCCCCATCGACCTCTCGGTCGGCGGGCGCAGCTCTGGCGAGCTTTGTTGTCCGGGGCGGCACGCTGAAGGGGCAACGGCTGCCCGTTCGTACGCCGGTCGTGAATATCGGGCGAGCCGATTACAACGATATCGTTTTGCCTGATGAGTCCGTATCAACCAGTCATGCGAAGCTGCAGCGCCGCGAAGGTGTCTGGGTATTGATAGACCTCGATTCGACCAACGGCACGTTTGTCGATGGTGACCCGGTGAAGGGGGAAACCCCGCTCGCGCCTGGTGCGACTGTGCGTCTCGGGGAAATCGGCATGGTGTTTGAGCCGACGGATGACGCGGCGCCTGTAGCTAAGGGCGGTGCCACGCGCATGATGGAAGTGATGACGATAGTGCCCCCGCCCCCCCCGGCACCCCCCGGTGCGCCGAAACCCGCGCCAGCGCCGAAGCCCGCTCCAGCAGCGAAACCGGCGCCGAAACCGCCGGCTGCAAAACCCGCGGCCGGGAAACCCGTGGCCGCAAAACCGAAGGGAGCCAAGGCGCCGGTAGCGGAACAGAAGAAAGGCAAAGGCTGCGGCGGGAGCGCTGCCGTAATTCTCCTTGCGGTGGTTGGATTGGTTTACTGGGTGTTCATTTAGGCGTCCGTGCACATCACATCTGCTGGTCGCACCGATGTCGGCGTCATCCGGTCGGGGAATGAGGATAGTCTCATTCTGGTGCCCGACCGGGGCATCTTTGTCGTTGCCGATGGGATGGGCGGTCACGCGGCCGGCGAGGTCGCCAGCGAAATGGCCGTGCGCTATGTAGCACGAGAGCTCGAATCACTGCGTGGCCTCAGTGATGAGCAAGTCGCCGAGCGGATGCGGGGGGCGATTCGCGCAGCGAACGACGCAATCTTCCAAAGAACACTCACCGAGCATGACAAACGCGGCATGGGCACGACGGTCACGGCGCTCACGCTGTTTTCGACCCGGTTCCTGGTCGGTCAGGTGGGCGACAGCCGGGCCTATCTCCTGCGCGACAACCGACTCAGCCAGCTCACGAAGGATCACTCCTACGTTCAGGAGCAGGTGGATGCCGGGTATCTGACACCCGAGCAGGCCCGCACGCACCCGTACAGCAACGTCATCACCCGGTGCGTCGGAGCGAACAGCGATGTGATGCCGGACATCTACGTGGGGACCGTCAAGCCGAACGACGTCTTCTTGCTGGCGTCGGACGGTCTCACTGGGATGCTGGAGGACTATCAGCTGCAGGAGCTGTTGTCGCCGGAACGCATGCCGCAGGACGAAGTGGATTCGTTGATCGCCGAAGCCAATCGCCATGGCGGCCTCGATAACATCACGGCGATCATCGTGCGGGTCGATTCAATCGATCCTCCCCCTCCGGAGGACGACGTAAAGACTCAGGCCCCGACTCGCAACAAGGTCTGATCCTCCTTCAACCGCGCTTCGACTTCTTCGCGCGGCCACGTGACCAATTCCACGACTGCCCGCGCGGGTATCTCCGCCGGCTCGAGCACGAACACACGCAACCGCTGCGCCGATCGACGTAGCTCATTGGCGACGCGCGGCAGTCCCAGGTGCCCGGCGGCGCTTCCCGGGCGGCCAACGACCGGCACCGCCACGTCCAACATGTCGGGCTTGGCGGGGAAATCGAGAAACAGCTGACCGGCCCCGAGGCCGAGCTCACGTGCCAGCCGCTCTTCCACGCGCTCCAGCAGGTTGGGATCGTGTGAGGGCCAGTCGGCGGTGTCGGCGGGAAGCTCCGTTGCAGGAATGTCGAGGGCGCGCTTGGCGAGGCGTCGCTCGCGCAACGCACGCGCCAGTCCGGTCTGGTCGGTGGCCTGGAGCTCGTGACTGAGTCCGTCGTCGGTCGCAACGGCGATGTCGTCGGCGGAGACGTGATTGGCCGCAATCGCGCGGCGCACGAGGCGCTTGAACATCGCCGTCGCGCTGCGCACCGCGTGATGCCAATAGACGTTACGGTACATCTGGTATTTCGCGAACAACAGTGACTCGAGCGCGGCGAGTCCCTTCGCGTGCAGGGCGACGCCCTGGGGGGTGACGGTCAGCGAAGTCAGGAGTCGATCGACGTCGATCACGCCGTAGGGTACGCCGCACATGGTCGCGTCGCGCGAGAGGTAGTCGAGCTTGTCGACGTCGAGTGACCCGGCCACGATACCTGCGAATGGCGAGGTGCTGCTTCCTTGAATCAGTTGTAACAGCCGCTCGACCGAGACGCCCAGCTGCTCGAGGACAGCGGCGAGCGGACCGGTGCGCAGATGTTTGGCGGTGAGCACCTCGTGCCGCGGCAGCCCCGCTTCTTCGAGCGCGTGTGAGAACGGATAATGGCCGATGTCATGAAGCAATGCAGCCAGTCGGATGTCCCGATCCTGGGTCACCCGCCCCGCGAGGTGATACGTGCCGAGCGCATGCTCGAACCGTGTGTGCGTCGCGCCGGGGTAGACGAGAAATGCATGTCCGAGCTGCCGCACGTACCGCAGGCGTTGAAACGCCGGGGTATCGATAATGGCCAGAGCCTCGGGCTCGAGGCGGATGTTGTTCCAGAGGGGGTCGCGGACGACCTCAAACGACACCCCGAACCTCGGCCGCCACCGAATCAGCGAACTGCTCAAAGTTCTTGCGGAAGAGCGCGGCGAGCTTCTGTGCTTGAGCGTCGTATGCGGCAGCGTCTTTCCACGTTGTGCGCGGATCGAGGACGCCATCCGGCACGTGGGGCACGTGCTGCGGGACATCCAGGCCGAACACCGGCTCGCGATGCGTGGGCACCCTGTCGAGCTGTCCCGCGAGGGCGGCGCGAATCATCGCCCGCGTGCTCTTCAGATCCATGCGGTGACCAGTCCCGTAGGGTCCCCCCGTCCACCCCGTATTCACGAGCCAGCACCGCACGTTGTGCCGCTCGATGCGCTCGCCCAGCATCTTCGCGTACACAGCAGGGGGGAGCGGCAGGAACGGCGCGCCAAAGCAAGCCGAAAACGTTTCCTTCGGCTCCGTCACGCCGCGCTCCGTGCCGGCGACTTTCGCGGTGTAGCCCGAGAGGAAGTGATACATCGCCTGCGCTGGGGTGAGTTTGGCTATCGGAGGCATGACCCCGAACGCGTCGCAGGTGAGGAAGATGACATGACGCGGATGCCCGCCCATGCCCTCCGGCACGTGGTTCGGAATGTAGTGAATGGGATAGGAGGCGCGGGTATTCTCAGTGACGCGTGACGAGTTGAGATCGATCGTACCCGTCCGCGGATCGACGTCCACGTTTTCCAGAACGGTCCCGAACATCTCGGTGGTGGCGTAGATCTCCGGCTCGCCGTCGCGCGACAGCTTGATCACCTTGGCGTAGCAGCCGCCCTCGAAGTTGAAGATCCCCTCGTCCGACCATCCATGTTCGTCGTCGCCTATCAACGGGCGTTCAGGATCCGCCGAAAGGGTCGTCTTCCCTGTGCCGGAGAGGCCGAAGAAGAGCGCCACGTCGCCGCCGTGCCCCACATTCGCCGAACAGTGCATGGGGAGGACAGCCTGCTGCGGCAATAGGTAGTTCAGGATGGTGAAGATCGACTTCTTCAGCTCACCGGCGTAACGGGTGCCGCCGATCAGGATGGTCCGCTGGGCCAGGCTGACGACGATGAAGGTGCCGGACTTCGTGCCATGTACCGCGGGGTCGGCATGAAACTCGGGAGCGTGCAAGACCTCGAATCCAGGCTTGAAGCGAGCGAGATCGCCGTCGGCGGGGCGCAGGAACATGTTGTAGACGAACAGCGCGTGCCATGCATTCGGTGTGTAAAAGCGGATCGGCAAACGGTACGCGGGATCGGCGCCGACGTACACATCGCGGATGAAGAGCTCCTGGCCCTGCAGGTGCGCCTCGACGTCTTCCTTGAGCCGTTGGAAGTGCTCCGGCTCGATCGGCTGATTGACCTTCCCCCACCAGATCTGATCGCTCGACTGCGGCTCGCGCACGATGAACTTGTCGTTCGGGCTGCGTCCGGTGTGCGGCGACGTCACCGCGGCAAAGGGACCGGCTGCGGTGACGACGCCCTCCCGGCGCCGCACGGCGTGCTCGTACAATTGGCTCGGCGTCAGATTCCGATAGACACGCTGCTCGAGAGAAATCGTCACGCTCGCTCGGTGGTTGGCCGCGCCTGGCGGCGATGCTCTAAAGCATCCACGGCGGCAATCACCGCCATGTTCACGATATCGGGGACCTCCGATAACCTTTGCAAGACATGGACCGGTTGGTCCATCCCCACTAGGATCGGACCGATAGCCTGCGCCTCGCCGAGGCGGGCGAGCAGCTTATAGCCGATGTTGGCGGCATCTAAGTCTGGGAAAATCAATACATTAGCCGGTCCACGCAGCCGCGCGAATGGGTAGACCCGCGTCAGGATCCGTTCCACCACCGCCGTGTCGGCCTGCATTTCCCCATCCACCTGCAGCTCGGGTTCGCGCTCGTGTAACAGTGCGACCGCCCGCTGCACCTTGGCGGCAGCGGGGTGCTTCACCGAGCCGAAGTTCGAGAAGGACAGCATGGCAACCCGAGGCTCGACCCCCAGCCGGCTGACGAACTTTGCGGTCGCCGACGCGATCTCCGCCAGAGTTTCGGCGTCCGGGTCGATGTTCACGGTCGTGTCGGCGAAGAAGAATCGCTGCTGGCGGACGATCATCATGTAGATGCCGCTGGCGTGCTTGCGTCCCGGCTCGACCCCGATCACCTCCAGGGCGGGGCGCACCGCATCGGGGTAATCGATCTCCTCGCCGGCGACCAGGGCGTCGGCGCGGCCGCCGCGCAGCATCAGCAGACCGTAATACATCGGCTCCAACACGCGACGCTGCGCTTCGCGCAGCGTCATGCCGCGCCGCTGGCGCCGCTGCCACAGCTCCGTCCCCATTTGCTCCCGATCGGCGGCGGTAGCGGGATTGATCAGCTCGAGATCGTCGAGCATGAGCGACGCGTCATCGGCCTGGCGGCGGATCGCGTCCAAGTCGCCCAACAGGACGGGGCGCGCGATTCCTTCATCGGCAAGAATGCGCGCCGCGCGAAGGATGCGAGGGTCGTCGCCCTCCGGAAAGACGATGCGCGGTGGATCCTGCTGCGCCCGGGTGATCAACGCACGCATGACCTGCCGCTCCGGGCCCAGGCGTGCCTCGAGCTCCGCGCGGTACTCCTCTACATCGATGATGCGCCCCGCGATGCCGGAGGCGACGGCTGCCCACGCCACGGCTGGGGCAACCCAGAGCAGCACGCGCGGATCGAAAGGCTTGGGAATCAGATAGTCGGGCCCGAACTTGAGCTTGTCGATACCATACGCGCGCGTCACCACTTCGGGCACCTCTTCCTTGGCCAGGGCGGCGAGTGCCCTGGTCGCCGCCATCTCCATCTCGTCGTTGATCTTTTTCGCGCGCACGTCGAGCGCGCCACGAAAGATGAAGGGGAATCCCAGGACGTTGTTCACCTGATTCGGAAAATCGGAACGGCCCGTTGCGACGATCGCGTCGGGCCGCGCTTTCTTCGCTTCATCCGGCATGATTTCCGGCGTCGGATTGGCGAGCGCGAAAACCACCGGCCGCTTCGCCATCCCCTGCAGCATCTCGCCCGTGACGATCCCGCCCACCGACAGTCCCACGAATACGTCCGCGCCCTGAAACGCCTCGGCGAGCGTCCGTGCTTTGGTACTGCTGGCGAAGCGCTGCTTGAACTCATCGAGTCCATCGCGACCCTTATAGATCACGCCCTTCTGGTCGCACATCACGATGTTGTCGCGCAGCACACCGAGCCGCACGTAATGCTCGGCGGTGGCGATTGCCGCAGCGCCGGCGCCCGCAAACACGACTTTGATTTTGGCGATGTCCTTCTTGACCACCGTCACCGCATTGAGCAGGGCCGCACCAGAGATGATCGCGGTGCCGTGCTGATCGTCGTGGAAGACGGGAATGCCGAGCGTGTCGCGCAGCTTCTGCTCTATGTAGAAGCAATCGGGTGAGCGAATGTCCTCGAGGTTGATGCCTCCCACGGTCGGCTCGAGCAGCTGGCAGAAACGGATCACGTCCTCCGGATTCTCTGAACCGACCTCCAGGTCGAATACGTCGATGTCGGCAAACGCCTTGAACAAAATGCCTTTGCCTTCCATGACGGGCTTGCCAGCGAGCGCGCCGATGTTGCCGAGGCCGAGGACCGCGGTCCCATTGCTGACGACGGCCACGAGGTTGCCCTTGGCGGTATAGACGTAGGCGTCCTCGGGGCGCTTGGCGATCTCCAGGCATGGCTCCGCCACCCCCGGCGTGTAAGCGAGTGAGAGGTCCCGTTGATCCTTGAATGGCTTGGTGGACGTGACCTGGATCTTCCCGGGGCGGCCCCGCGCGTGATAGTCGAGGGCCTCCTGGCGACGGCTCGGCGTGGGGGACAGGACAGAAGTCCTTTTTTGAGAAGGGGTTATGCTAAGCCGCCGTGACTCAGGCTGTCAAGGTGGAGTCTGGCGTTGTAATATGCCGCCGATGCGGAAACGGTCATTGTGGGTGCGCACACCGCTACTGCTCCTGACGCTGCTACAGCTGAGCGTGCCGGGCGCGGCGTCGTGGGCAGATGCCCGCGTAGGCGAACAGAGTGCCCGGGCGCATGTCGAATCCCACTCCACCGGTGCCTGCGCCCGCATTCACCCGGCCGACTGCGCATTCCATCGGTTCCTGAACGCGCCGCTCGCGCGAGCCGCCTCGGTGGTCCTAAGGACCCGCGACGGCCACGGCGTCACCTGGACGCTGTGCGCCCCCTGGCGTGCCGTAGCGGCTTCGGACGTCGCTCTCCCTGATTCTCGCGCTCCTCCGACGCACTCCTGAATGACGGCGCCGCGACTTCTCGCGGCCGCCGCAATTCCACATCGACGCTGACGCCACGCTCTTGGTAGAGCGTGCGCCCTGCGTTATGACCGGGAGGCGTCCATGCATTTCCTATCCCTGCTGGCCGCGCTGCTGTCCGGCGCGACCGGAGTTGTTTCGGGTCGCGTCACTTCGTCCACCGGAGGGCCGATCGCCGAGGTTCAGGTGTCGCTGACCGAGCTGCGGCGTTCGACAGTGACTGACAGCGCCGGCCGCTATTCCATTCCGGACGTCCCAGGGGGGACGTACTCGCTCACCTTCCAACGCATCGGCTATGTGCCAGTCGTCCGGCGCGTCACGACGACCGGAGCTGATGTCAGTGTCGACGTCGCCCTCAAGGAAACGGTCGTCGAGCTGACGGGAATCCAGGTCACCGCCAGTGCCAGCGCCACCAGCGCACTCAACTCGCCCCAGCCGACCAGTATCCGGACCGGCGACGAGCTCCGGCAGTCGCAATCGCCCACGCTGGGGGAGACGCTGGAAGGCGTGGCGGGCGTGCACAGCTGGAGCACCGGCGTCGGCATCGGCAAGCCGGTCATTCGCGGTCTCACGGCGAACCGCGTCCTCGTGCTCGACGACGGTCAGCGGCTCGAGACCGCACAGTGGGGTGACGAGCACAGTCCTAACGTGGAGACCGCGAACGCCGAGAGGATCGAGGTGATCCGCGGACCGGCCAGCGTGCTGTACGGCTCGGACGCGCTGGGTGGCGTCGTGAATGTCGTACAAAAGGATTTGCCGGACGCGAGCGGCGGGCGGGGCTTCGTGCGGGGTAACCTGAGCGTCGCATACGGTTCTAACAACGCCATGAAAGACGGTGCCGCTTCCTTCGAAGGCGCTAGCGGCAGCGTCGGCTATCGTGCCGCGTTCAGCGGGCGGAGCAGTGACAACGTGCACACCCCCGATTACACCCTGTGGAACAGCGGCAACGAGGCCTACGCGGGGAGCGGCTCGCTGGGCACCCACGGATCGTGGGGAACGCTGTCGGCGTCGTTCTCGCAGCGCGATGAGAAGATCCAATTGACCGACGAGGATCCGGCCGCGACCCCGATGCAACGCATCGAGACCAGCCACGGCCGCACCGATTTGGCTCTCCCCTTGGGCAGCGCTCGACTGGAGGTCTCGGCCGGGTACGAGCGCAATCGGCGCCGGGAGTTCGAGGACAATGTCACCTCCACGGTTGCCCTGGGGCTGCTTACCCAGACCTACCTGGCGGACGTGCATTTCCATCACAAACCGCTCGGCCAGTTCTCGGGACTGCTCGGCTTCTCAGGCGTTCGCAACGTGTTCGATAAATTCGGAAAGGAAACGCTCATTCCCCCGAGTGACGCGAACAACATGGGCGTCTACGTGTTCGAGCAGACTGAGGGCTCGCGCCTCAACGTGTCGATCGGTGCGCGCTACGACTACCGCAAGCTGAATGTCGATGCGGACACCGTGCTGGGTGTTGCGACGCAAGACCACAACTGGAACTCGTTCACCGGAAACCTCGGATTGCTGTACCACCTGAGCGAGCCGGCGGCGCTCGTGCTCAACGTCGGCCGGGGATTCCGCGTGCCGTCGTCGTTTGATCTGTACTCGAACGGCGTGCACGAAGGCACCACGGCGTTCGAGCGCGGCAATCCTAACCTCACAACGGAGAAATCGGTGAACACCGATCTCGCGCTGCGGACGCAGACCTCACGGGTCTCGTTCGAGATCGGGGGCTTCGCCAATATCATTCAGGACTACATCTACTCCGTGCCGACGGGCACCATCGATAGCGCGTCCGGTTTTGAGATCTTCAATGTGACGCAGGGCGACGCTACCCTGACCGGCTTCGAAGCGGCCTTGCAGTGGCACCCGGTTGACTACCTGCATCTCCAGGGGACGGCCGACTACGTGAAGGGGCAGAACACCTCTACCGATACACCCCTGCCGAACATGCCGCCGTTCCGCGCGACGTTGCTGGCGCGGCTCGAGGGGGGTGAGCGTTCGGGCAGCCTCCAGCATCCCTACTTCTCCGTGGGGGGAGAGGTGAACTCGAAGCAGACACGGATGGATCCGGCCGAGCAGCAGTTCTACACGGATGCTTTTGGTGGCGCGGGGTATCAATCCAAGGCGTACACACTGGTGAATTTCGGCGTTGGGGCCTCGTGGCTCCTTGGATCCAGCACCTTCATCGTGGATCTGACGCTGCGCAACGCGTTCGACACGAAGTATGCGGACTATTTGAGTCGCATCAAAACCAACGCACTCGACCCGGGCATGGGTCGCTCCCTGATTGCACGCGTAACAACGGAGTTTTAACGTGACCGTGATGTCGCGAATCTCGAGGGTGGTTTGCGTCTGGGGGCTGGGGCTGGCGGTTGCGTGCAGCAGTGACTCACCCGCCGGCCCCAACCTGGCGTCGTGTGGCGCGCACACGGCGGCGGTCTCGCTAGGCGTCGGTTCCTACACGTCCTTCGATGCCAGGACGGCCGATTCCGGCTGCGTCACGTTTGACGCCATCGCTTCATCGGACACCATGGAATGGCTCGTGCTGCCGTGGTCGGGCGGCGGTACCTCAGGGACCCACGTGCCGTTCGCGCTACGGTCTGCATCCGTGGTCACAGCGGCGGCGCCCGCATTCTCGGCGCGGGCGAGCCAGCGGCACGCGATACCGATCGCGTTCGACCACTTTCTGCGACAGGTCGGCAGAACGCGCCGCTATCCGCAGCTCGAGCGCTCGGCGGCGATCCCGCCATCCGGCGCGCCGCAGCCAGTGACCACCGCCGGCCCGCCGTCGGTCGGAAGCAAGCGAACGTTCCAAGTCTGTTCCACTCCGACCTGCGCGCCACTGGTCCCGGTGCGTGCCGTCGCCCGCTCGGTGGGTGCACACATCGCGATCTACGTCGACAGCCTGGCGCCGGCGCCGGGGTTGCCGACGTCGGATCTTGATTCCTTGCGAGACGTTTTCGACAATCGGCTGTACCCGCTCGACACCGCGACATTCGGCGCTGTGTCCGATATCGATTCGAATTCAGTCGTCGTGGTGCTGATGACGAATCAGGTGAACAAGCTCGTCACGGCATCGCAGTGCAATAGCGGGGGCTACATCGCGGGATTCTTCTGGCCCGGCGATCTCGCGCCAGGATTCTCGCAGAATTACAACAACGGAGAGGTCTTCTATTCTATCGTGCCGGATTCGCTCGGTACACTCAGCTGCGCGCACAAGAATTCGGAAGTCAACAACGTCATGCCGGTGACGTTCACCCACGAATTCCAGCACATGATCAACTTCGTCGAACACGTGCTGCTGAGGGGTGGCGATTCGGAAGAAGGATGGCTCGACGAGGGGCTTTCGAAATACGGCGAGGAGCTGGCGGGTCGGAGCTTCGGAGACAATGCGCACTTCAGCCAGTTCGCCATCGGCGACGTGTACGACGCCTATCAATACCTGGTCGACCCTGTCAACACCCCGCTGTTGATTCCCGCCGACACCGGCACGCTCGCGATGGTGGGGGCGAGCTGGCTGTTCACGCGCTATATCGTGGACCAGTTCGGTGATTCCTTGCCGGGCCGCCTGGTGCGCACCGCGTCCACCGGAACAGCCAACGTTGCGCAGCAGACCGGTCAGCCGTTCAATGTGATCGTCGGCCGGTGGGCGCTGGCGAACTGGGTCTCGGATCTTCCAGGATTCTCCCCACCACCCGAGCTGCGGTACACCACGTGGCACTTCAGGAATACGTTCGCCTCGCTCCACAGCCAGGATGCCGCCGATTTTCCGCTCGCCTTCCCGCTGGTGCCCGCGGTAGCGGCGGCGAATGGCGTCGACCGGAGCGGCACGCTCTGGGCCGGGTCCGGTGACTACGTGCGCGTGATGCGGCCGCCCGGTGGCGCTGCGTTTACGCTACGGTTCAGCGATGGCAGTGGGGGACTGGTGTCCGGGGCGGTCGCGCCTCAGCTCAACATCATCCGGATCCGCTGACGCCTGTTCTCTAGCGCGGTGGCGGCGCGATCGTCGGCGGTGAGTGATACAGCACCTGCACCGTCTGACGATCGCGCCCACTCGGCGCCGCCACCTGCACGGTGGCGTACATGATGTCGACCGACGAGCCACTGTGCTGTAACAACCCCAGCGTGTGTCCCAGCTCGTGAATCGCGACCCGCCGGAGGCAGGCGGCTACCTGGGCCGGAGTGTAAACCTGCGCCGTCGTGATTCGGATCTGGGTGTGGATGGGCTCCGCCAGCGCGGTGCCGGCGCTGTCGAGCTGTAGGGTCGTCACTCCATCGCAGGCGAAGACCGGAGGCCCGCCGTCGGGAGGCACGTCCGGCGGCACACTGTCGAACCACGTCACAATGACATCGGCCAGACTCGAATCAGTCACGAGCTCACCCGTGAACTCGCCGTACAGTACCTGATTCTCCCACGACCCGATGGCGTGCTCGATCAGCTCTCTCATGTTGCTGCGCGTGTCAGCGTAATAGCGCACCGGTAGTCGATTCTGGGGCCAGTTGAAGACATCGCCGGCGTAATCGAAGGCGTACGCACTGCTGCGCAGCGGGATGGTTGGATCACTGCACGCCACCACCAGCACGAGGCCGATCGCCAATCGCCGCTTCATGAGCCCCCCCCCCCGCCCCCGAGGAGTCGAGCCCTGATCCCCAGCGACACACGGTGCACCAGCTGTGGTGCGGTGAACCCCTCGGCATGCAGCGCGTCGGTCGTGAAGCGATGCACGTCATACTGCAGCAACAGCGCGATTCCTCGAGTCGCCGTAGCCGCCGGCGTCCAATCGAGACTCGCGGTGCCGAGTGCCGAGATGCCTGAGCCGTCGCGAAACAACCCGGTCTTTTCGCTCGGGAGATACTTGAGCGCGCCGAAGCCTATCCACCCAGTCAGTCCGTGCGTGATCCCGTGCCGCACTCCGACCGTGAACGCGATAGTCGTCAGGGAATTGATCTTGGCAGTCGTGCCACTCTCGTGGCGCTGCAACGCGGCCCACGAGACATCGAGAACCGCCTCTGGCGTCCAGGCGCCGTGGGTCTGCTCGCTCAGGGTAAGCGCCAGCGCTGGACCAATCGCCGGCTGCACGGCGACAGGCACGACGATCGAGTCATGAACCAGACTACTGGAATAACGGGCACCGACCGTGGCGTGGAGCGCAACTTGAGCGACGGCCTGACGAGCTAGTAGCGCTGTGGCCAGCGCACCGCCCAGCAGAACGCGGAGCGTCCGTCTAGCGTGTCCTGCGGTCAGGAAGCCGCCGCGGGATTGCCCGCGGTGAAGCGCCGCAGGATCACGGCCCCGATCAAGAGCAGGCCATACATGCATACGACCAGAGGGCCGGTGGGCAGGTCCTTCGTATAGGAAAGCCACAGGCCGAGGATCGAGGCGAGCGCTCCCGAGCCCCACGAAATGATGGTCAGCTTCCGTTTGTCGGCCGTGAACAAATTCGCGATCACCGCGGGGACCACCAGGAAGCTGAAGACCATCAGCACTCCGGCGATGGGGACGGCCAGCGTGATCACAACACCGAACGACAGATAGAAGAGAAAGTCCCACAGACGAATCTTCCAGCCCTGGGCCTCGGCCTCCTCGGGATGGAACGAGATCGTGAGGAAGCGCCGCCGCAGCGCGAACTGGAAAATGCCCAGCACAGCGTAGGCAATCGCGAGTCTCAGAATCGTAGGCCAGGTGACCCATAATAGGCTGCCCACGAGGGTCTTCTCGACCGCTTCACCGCCGCCCGGCACTTTGTTCGCGACCAGGACGGCCGCCGCGGAGGCCACGACGTACACGATGCCGATGAACGCCTCCTGCGGCACCCGGCCCGCGCCGACGTGGCTGCCGTGGGTCGAGGAGCGAGTGAGCGCGAACAAGAGGGCGCCCACAGCGGTGGCCAGCAGGGCGAACACATACGTCGTCGGCGACTCCGGAGCGACATGGAACAGCAGGGCCGACAGACTGCCCAGCGCGGCCATTTGCGCCAGCGAGAGGTCGACGAAGATCACCTCACGCGCGATGACGTGCAGCCCGAGGTACGACAACATGGCCACCAGGATCATGCAGGCGACGAATGGCGGCAGCATCAACTCCAGGCCGCTCACGGAACCTCCTTCGCGCCGAAAGCCTGGGCAAGCTCGGTGACCCAGAGATTCACGAGGTCGATGTAGGTATTGACACCCGCTTGGCCTCCGGTATTGGACGGCACGATGACCGCCTTGGCGTCCGTCCGCTGGGCGACGTCCATCACCTGACTCCGATCATAGTAGTTGGTCGAGAGCAGGACCTGGATGTGCTGGTCCCGCATCGCCGTGATGATTTCCTGCACGTGCCGCGGCGTGGGTGGGATACCGGGCTTCGGTTCGATGTAATCGAAGCACGTGACCTGGAATTCCCGCGAGAAGTAGTCCCACTCCTTGTGATAGCAGGCGACCAGCTTGCCGCGGAAGGGCATGCCCTGCTTGAGCCACCCGCCGAGGTGATTCATGAGCGGTGCACCCTGATATTGCTGCTGGCCAAGGAACGTGAACAGCTTGCCCTGGCGATCGAGATCGGCCAGCGACTCACCGCCAAGCAGCTTGACCAGCTCGTCCCCGAACAACGCGCGGTAGACCCGATCCTCGAAGTCCTTCTCGCGCGTGCTGAAGTAATCGGCGTCCTGGGGCGACACGCGCTTCAGGCCGCGCAGAATGTTGCGCGCGATCAGCACGGCGTTGAGCGGATCGGTCCAGATGTGCGGATTGCCGTAGACGTGAATGTCGCCCTGCGAGCGCGACAGGTTGGCGGGCACGTCGAGCAGGTTGATCCCCTGATATGCCGCCACGTACCCCGGTCCACCCTCGGTGATCTTCGGATTGTTGGCCTTATCGAGCAGGGCCGGAACCCACAGCTCGAGATCGAGCCCCGTGGTTACGAAGACGTCCGCCTGCGACAGCGTCGGCACGAAGCTCGGTTTCGGCTGCACGTAGTGCGGGTTCTCGTCGCCGACCGCGATGGAGCTGACCTTGCCCCGGTCGCCGACGATTTCGGTCGCGATGGCGGCGTACGTCGTTAGCGAGGTCACAACTTTGACCGGCGCGACAGGTGGTGCCGCCCCGCCCGGGCCGGCGAATGCAAGCGCGAAACCGATGATCGATAGCATGTCAGTATGTCTCGTGTTTATGGGGTCCAATGGCCCAGACCGCTTGGACAGCGATCTGCTGGTCCGCGCTCGAGCCCGCGACTTGCCGCCATTGGTATTGTGCACGCAGGAAGACCCACTCGCTCTGCCACAGTGTGAGTGAGGGAATGACCTGGCGCGTGATGACGCCGAAATCCGGTGATTCAACGTAGTCGTAGCGAGCGCCGAGGATGAAGCGCTGGTTCAACTTGTAGGTGGAGCTGATGTAACCCCCGAGATGCGTGGGGCCAACGCCCGCGACCTCTTTCTTAAGCGCGAGGAGCTCGCCGCGGATCGTCCATTCGTGGTATAGCGCGCGGGCCGGTGGTCTCCACGTCAAGCGCACCTCGAGCCCTCCGACCTTCGTGCGCAGGGCTGAATCCGGATCGGTGCCGTACAGAGCCGTCCCCCCAATCTGCATGTAGGTCGACCGGCTGAGCTGCCAGAAGTTGAGTAAATGGGCGAGGTACGTCGGCCTCCCGGTATTGCCGAACAACTCGGCGTCGCTCGAGCTGAGGGTGACCTGACCCGTGAGCTCGTTCGTGCCGAGGACGCTGAACGCTCGATAGAGCGAAATCCCGGTGCCCGACAGACCGTCCGCGCCGAGATACGCGGTGATCGCCAGCGGGTACTCCGTCTCGGGCAGCGCGTGCAGGTGCCAGCGATTGAGCTCGCCGTACTGCTGTCGGAACTTCCCGACATCGAGCCGGACGTGACCCGGCAGGCCGGTCCAATAGGCGTAGCCTTCCTCGAGACTAACGCCGCCCTCCTCGACGCTGACGAAAATCTTTGTGTGTGAGTAGGGATCCAGCGCCGACTGAAATCCAATTTCGAATTCCCTGGCTTCGAAATTGTCGTGTTGAACGCCGCCACTGTAGACATAACCACGCACGTCACCGGTCACGCCGATCTCCGGATTCAGCTGGGATTGATTGCGCTCCCGGCCGATCGCTCGAGCCATCGTATCGGCTGCGGCCGTGGTGTCGCGCGCGCCTCCTCCGGCGGCTTGGCTCGCTGCGGCCCGCAGTTGAGCAAGCTCGTCACCAGGTGCCGCGGCCGCGGCGGGTTGCGCGCCGCCACCTGCGCGACTCGCCGCGACCAGGCTGTCCACCCGCGCGCGCAGCAGTCGAACCTGCGCCGCCAGCGAATCGAGCTGCCGCTGGGTGGGCTGCTGGCCCATCGCTGCGGACGTGAGGCATGTGGTTGCGACCAGAGCCGCCCACACCGTGCGTATCATGTTGAAGATCCCTCTCCTGTGAGTACGAGATTTCGCGCGCTCCGCGACCTGCGGTGCGCGGACTACGCTCTTAGGAGAGAGAGGAAGGAGGGGCTCGAGGCGATGTGGTGGTGGTGAGGGAGGTTGTGACCCGCCCCGCGGTCTGCACCGACATGAAACGAGCACGGCGGATCGGAACGCCCGGAGCGACCATGGTCTGCTGCGTCACGACACGGGTGCTCGCGTAGTGGCAGAGTGCGCACCGGAGCTCGTCATGCAGGATCGCACAGCGGGCTGTGTGACTCGCTTCCACGCCAGGAGGCGCGACCATCACGTCGCGCGCGTGCGCCAGCGTGACGGCACCGCCCCCAAGCACCTGAATAGCGAGGAGAATCGTGAAAGCAATGCGTTTCAGCATGGTCTCCTTCATACGCCCGCGGCCACTCGCGTGTTGCCGCGCGCGTAGGCACGCAGCCGTCGCAACATACGCCGGTCGTGCCGCAGCGGATCATCGCGCTTCGGCGTTTCGATAATTTTAACGACTTCCCGGAGCGCAGGGTCGCGCATGATGCGTCGGAATGGTTCGGGTCCGATCTTGCCCTCGCCAATCCACTCATGACGATCCAGCCGCGAGCCGGCCGCGGCGCGCGAGTCATTGAGATGCAAGCACTTAAGCAAGCCGAACCCGATCACCCGATCGAACTCCTCCCATACCGCCTCGATCCGCGACAGATCGTAGCCAACTGCGTGCAAATGCGCCGTGTCGAGACAGAACCCGACCCGGGTCCGGATCTCGTCAGGCAGCGCGTTGCGCAGATCGCGCAGCTGCTCAAACGTCGCACCCAGCGCCGTTCCCGATCCCGCCGTCCCTTCGATCCACACCTGGAGGTCACCAGGCACGGCGGCCAGACACTCGGCGTACGCGCGGGCGTTGCGCTCCAGGCCGGCATCCCTGTCGTCCAGGTAATTCCCTGGATGCGATACGACAGCGCGCAAGCCGAGCGCCCGCGATCGCTTCAGCTCGTTCGTGAAGCTTTGCATGCTGCGCGCACGGAGCACCGGGTCCGGTGATGCCAGGTTGATCAAGTAGCTGTCGTGCGCGACGACGGCTTCCAGGCGATGGCGGCTGACCTCGCCACGGAACCGCTCGATCATCGCCGCTTCGAGCGTCGGTTCGCGCCATTGGTTCGGCGTTTTGGTGAAGAGCTGGATTGCGTTCGCGCGTAACGCGCGGCCGCGCTCGGGTGCGGCCGCTACGCCGCCCTGGCTCGAGACATGGGCACCCAGCATCACCGTTCTTCCGTGAACGCGAGCCGCGAAATCAGCGGTACGAAGCGAACGCCCCCCGCCAGGTGTTGCTTGACTGAGCCACCATTCATCGGCCGTTCCAGAATGACCAGCTCTTGGGACGTGAGGTCACCGATGGGGATGACGAGCCGTCCTCCCGGCGCGAGATCACTGACGAGGGGGTCGGGAATCCGCGGGGCGGCGGCCGCAACGATGATGCCATTGAACGGCGCCTGTTCGGGCCAGCCGGAAGCGCCGTCGCCGAGGCGCGTCTCGATGTTGCTCAGCCCGAGCCGGCGGAAGCGCTCCTCCGCTTCGACCAGGAGATCGGGAAGGCGCTCGATCGTGAAGATCCTGCCTGCAGGTGCGAGCCGAGCGAGGACGGCGGTTTGATAGCCCGATCCTGTGCCTATTTCGAGGATGCGATCCGTGCGCCGCGGTTTGAGCTCCTGCGTCATGAGCGCCACGACGTACGGCTGGGAAATGGTCTGCCCGCTGCCGATCGGCAGCGGTGCATCGTTGTAGGCATCACCGGCGAGATGCGGCGGCAGGAACCACTCGCGCGGTACCCAGCGCATTGCCGCCAGGACTCGTTGATCGCGGATACCCCTCCCGGCGAGCTGGCGCATCACCATGCGTGTGCGTGCGTCGAACGTGTCCAGAGCGGGATGAGCTTGCCGGGGCATGCGCTGAACTATACCTTGGCCCCGCCTCCAGCGCGCGAGAAACATGCAGTGCCGGACCCGCTTCGACATCGCATTCTCCTGCTCGGCAATCCCGCGAGCCGCCCTGAGGGTCTCGAGAGCGTGCTCGTGCGCGGCGGTTTCCAGGTGACGGAAAGCGTGTCCGGCGCGCCCCCCGATTTCCTCCTCTACACTCCCGATTCTGGCGTCGACCGCGTTGCGGACGAAGTGCGCGCGCTGGCGACGAACACCGAGTACGGTGGTGCGCCGGTCTTCGTGTTGCTCGGGCCGGGCCGAGCAAGTGCCGCGACCGAAGCCATGCTTGCGGGTGCGCGCGACGCCATGGTTGCACCAATTCATCTCCCCGAGCTCCGGGCGCGCCTCGATATCCACATCCGGATACGCACCGAGGTCCGCGAGGCGCAGGAGGCACTGCGTTCCCGCGACCTTCTGTTTGACATCTTCCAGGAAGTGTCGTCGGCGTTACGCGCCGATGAAATCTTCCAGACGCTCGTCCGCCGCGTCGGCCAGGCGTTTGGCTTGTCGCATTGCTCCTTCGTCCTGACGGCGCCGGGGGAAGACAAGGGGAGGGTCGTCGCGGTGTACGAGAATCCGGCGATTCGCGATCTGCGCGTCGACCTGGGGCGCTATCCGGAGATTCAGGAGGCAATCCGGACCGAGCGGCCGGTCGTGATTCACAACGTGCACGAGGATCCGCTGTTCGCCTCCATCCGCCAGCACTGGAGCCAGCAGCAAGTCGAGGTCAACGTGCAGGCCGCCGTCGCGCTCCCGGTGTTTGTGCAGGGGCGGGCCGCGGGCGTGTTCTTCCTGCGGACCGAGAAGGGTGATCCACAGCTCAAGTCCGCCGATGTGGCGTTCGCAAACACGATCGCGCAGGCGGCGGCGCGGGTACTCGAAAACGAAGAGCGGCGCTCGGCGATCTATCGGCGGCAGATCAGCGCCGGCACGACGGACGAGCTCACCGGATGTGCCTCGCTCGACGCGCTCGATCGCCGGCTGCGGGATGAATTTGAGCGCGCCCGTCGCTACTCATTGCACTTTTCGCTCGTGTTGGTGGACATCGATCACCTGCGGGAGATCAACGACCGGCTCGGGCAGGCCGCCGGCGATCGGGTGCTCGGCGAGATCGGGGCGATCATGCAGCGAGAGCTGCGGGCGCCGGACTTCGTCGCCCGCTATGGTGGCGACGAGTTCGCGTGCGTGCTCCCGGAAACGGATGGTCCGGGCGGCCGTCAGTTTATCGAACGGCTGCGCCACGTGTTCGCCCGCCACACCTTCGCGGACCTCGGACCCTCCAAGACGCCCGCCATCTCAGCCGGCGTGGTCGCCTATCCCCATAGCGAGGCGCTGCGGCCCGAAGATCTCTTTACGCTGGCGGAAAGCGCGCTCCAGAAGGCGAAAGACGCGCCCGACCGGCTCGCGGTCGTGGGAGAGCCGGAGCGCCCCTAGTCCAATGTCTTGTGGAAGCGACGTACCGACAGGACAATGAGGAGTGTCGCGAACAGCAGCAGGGTGGTCATTTCCCGCCACAGCTCGGCCACGCCGACGCCTTTCAACAGAATGCCCCGCAGGACCTTGAGGAAATGCGTCAGCGGCAGGAACGCCCCGATCCATTGAAATAGGGCCGGCATCGCCTGGCGGGGGAACATGAACCCCGACAGCAGGATGTTCGGCAGCACGAAGAAAAAGCTGGCCTGCATCGCCTGTTGCTGCGTTTGGACCAGCGTCGAGATGAACAAGCCCAAAGCAAGACTCGCGATGACGAAGACGAGCGCGATCGCGTAGAGCAGCAGCACGTTTCCCGTCAACGGGACGTCGAAGACGAACCTGCCGACCAGCAGCACGGTAGTCATCTGGACCAGCCCTACCCCGATGTAGGGCGCGATCTTGCCGAGCATCAGCTCGGTATTCGTGATAGGGGTGACGATGAGCTGTTCCAGCGTGCCACGCTCGCGCTCGCGCACGATGGCCATCGCGGTAACCAGCACCAGCGTGATGGTGAGAATCACCCCGACGAGGCCCGGCACGATGTAGTTGGGACTACGCAAGCCCGGATTGTAGCGCGGCCGCACCCGCGTTTCGAGCGGCAGCTCGGTCCGATGGGCCGCGGCGGATAGAATCGCGAGGTTCCGCGCCTGCGCCACGCCGGCGGCCGCGGCCAGCGCCGCCTGTGACGACAGCGGATCGGACGCGTCGATTATGACCTGGATCGTAGCGGTCGTGCCACGCGCGAGATCGCGCGGCAAATCGTGCGGGATCGCGATGCCGGCCTGCGCGTCGCCCGTGGCGATCGCCCGGTCGAGGGCGTCGCGCCCGTCCACGTGCGCGATGATGCGGAAGTTGCCCGTGTTCTCGAAGGCGGCGATCAGGTCCCTGCTGGTTGGTGTGCGTGACTCGTCGAAAACGACCGTCGGGATATGGCGCACATCGGTCTGAATCGCAAAACCAAACAGGAGCAGCTGAAGGACCGGAATCCCGACCATGATGCCGAGCGTCAGCCGGTCGCGGCGCATCTGGATGAACTCTTTGCGGAACATCGGGACGAAGCGCTTCATAGTTCCAGCGCCTGCTCGTCGCGTTCCTGGAGAATGATGAACGCGTCTTCCAGTGTCTGACCTCCGACCTGCTTTGCAACTTCCTCGGGTGTGCCCAGCGCGATGAGATGTCCCTGACTCATCAGCGCCACGCGGCCGCAGCGTCCCGCTTCATCCATGTAATGCGTCGTCACGATGACCGTCGTGCCTTTGTTTTCCGCCAGCTCATGAATCGCCCGCCAGAATCCGCGGCGTGCCGCGGGGTCCACTCCGGCCGTGGGCTCGTCGAGAAAGAGCACGCTGGGTTGGTGCATCAACGCGCACGCCAGCCCGAGGCGCTGTTTCCAGCCGCCCGACAATTGACCCGCGAGCTGATTGAGCCGGCGGTCGAGCCCCAAGAAGGCCACCACTTCCTCGATGCGCCCGCGTCGCGAGGGTCCTTCCAGCCCGTAAATCCCCGCGTAGAAGTCCATGTTTTCGGCGACCGTCAGGTCTTCGTACAGACCGAACCGCTGTGACATGTAGCCGATCAGCTCTTTGATCTTGTCGGGTGATTCCCGCACGTCGACGCCGGCCACAATCGCGGTTCCTTCGGTGGGCGCGATCAGCCCGCACAACATTCGGATGGTCGTGGTTTTTCCCGAGCCATTGGGGCCGAGCAGGCCAAAGACCTCACCGCGCGCGATCCTGACGTTCAGATCGCGTACGGCGACGATGGGACCATAGCGGCGGGTGAGGTGGCGAGTCTCGACTGCGACGTCGTTCACGGCAGCAACGGTATCTCGACCCGTACCGGCATTCCGGCTTTCAGACGTCCGCCCTGGTCGTCGATCGAGATCTTGATCCCGAAGACGAGGTCCGCGCGCTCACGTTCGGTGAGGGCGGCGCGGGGCGTGAACTCGGCGCGCGGCGAGATGGTGGTGACCTGTCCGCTGAAGGACGAATCGGGATAGCCATCGGCGCGGATCTTCACGGCCATTCCCGTCTTGAGCCGCGCAATGAACCGCTCACCCACGTAGGCGCGGACCCAGGGCGTGCGCACCAGCCCGATCGCTACGACGGGCACACCCGCGGCGATCATCTCTCCACGCTCGGCGAAGCGTGTGAGAACGATCCCGTCTGCCGGCGCGATCAATACCAGCTGGTCGTAGATCGACTCGGTGACTTGGACGCCTGCACGGGCCGCCTGCGATTCCCGTACGGCGGCCCGCACTGCTTGCAGACGGGCCGCCGCCGCTGCCGCCGCGCTCTCCAATCGGTCCAGTTCCTGGGGCGAGGCGATGCCCTGGCTTCGCAACACGCGTGCACGCGCCAGATCGTTCGCCACGCGTTGACTGTCAGCGAGGGCCGCAGCGATCTCTGCGGTTCGTGCCGACGCCGCTTGGGCGAGCGCCTCACGCTGCGCGACCATCGCGTCGAGCCCGGGCTGCTCCAACACCGCAACGGTGTCGCCGGCACGGACGGAGTCGCCTTCATCTTTGAGCAGACGCGCCAGACGTCCGGACGCGAGAGGGCTGAGCCGGACTTCGCGGATCTCTACCGTGCCCGCGACGGTGAGGATGTTGCTCGAGCGATTGCATGCCGTCAGGAATACGGCGGCAGCGAGCGCTAGCGCGGAGTAGAGGGTCGAGTGGCGCGTGAGGGGGGGGGGGGACCGTAGCCAATTGCCTGGATCCAGCGCTATGCCGCCTTGGCCCCGGATCTCGAAGTGCAGGTGTGGACCTTCGTCGCTCGACTCACCACCGAGATGGCCGATCACCTGCCCGCGTATCACGCGATCGCCCTGCTTGACCGTGGCGTCGCGGAGGTACGCATAGACCGTATAGTAGCCGCCGCCGTGGTCGATGAGCACGGACGTGAGATACAGGCCGAGCGATCCAGCGAGACTCACCGTCCCCGGCGCGACGGCGCGAACCGCCGTGCCTACCGGCGCCCTGATGCCGATGCCATGGCGCGGGATGCGGGTGTTGTTGGGGCCTGTTGTCGTTCCAAACGGGTAGATGATCGCGCCCTCGACGGGCCAATCGAGTCCCCCCAGATCGGCTGTCGTGATCGATCCGGTGGCGGTGGCCGCGCCACGCGATTCCGCTTCCCGGCGCGCCCGCTCGAGCGCTTCGATGCGGTCATTCAGCGTGCGCTCGTCCCGCTCGAGCCGCGACAGTCGCTGCTCCGCCTGACGAGCGCTGCGCCGTGTCTCGCGCAGGCTGGCTTCCCGCTGTTGCTCGAGCGCGAGATAGCGGCCGAGCTCGTCGGTGCGCTCGCGCCGGCGGCGCCCGAGCGTCTCGCGCGAGTCGACGAGCAGCTGCCGCTGGCGCGCAACCCGATCGCGCAGTTTCTGCATGTCGTTGTTCAGCAGCCGGTCCTGGAGAGTCACGAGGTACAGATACTTGTAGCGCGACAGGAGGTCGCCGAAGCTCTCCGCTGCGAGCAACACCTGCCAGCTGTACAGGGGGCCGCGCTTGTAGATGTCGACGAGGCGCCGTTCCAGCACGGCCCGTTTTTCCAGCAGCGCGTCCTGCGCGATGAGCAGATCCACCGTGATCTGATCGATCTGTGTGCCCAGCCCGGTGATCTGGCGGTCCAATTCGTTGACGATGCGATTGGTGCTCTGCTTCTGCTGCTCGATGTTGGAAATCTCATCGGACAGCGAGTGAGCCTGGGTACGCAGTCGGGACAGCTCCTGCTCGACCTCCGACCGCTCGCGCTTGATGTCCTCGAGGCGGCGCTGGTTTTCCTGCATTTGTTGCTGATAGGTCGGCGGGCGCTGCGCAGCCGCCGGCTGCGCCACGAGCAGGGCGACCACGCACGACACACCACGCACCGTGGTCATACGCGCTTCAAATGCCGTCCAACGCTGGTGGCACTACCGAGGAGTCCGATCAACGCGCCGAATCCGACGATCGCGAAGGCCTGCTCATTGGTGAAGAACGCAGCCTGAAGCAGGTAGCGATTGATCAGCACATAGGCGGCGAACGAGAGGCCGATTGCCGCGACGCCGCCCAGCAATCCCTTGATCGCGCCTTGGAGCAGAAATGGAAGCCGAATGAACCCATCGGTAGCGCCCACGAGCCGCATGATCGCGATCTCGCGGCTACGCTGCAGCACCGCCATGCGGATCGTGGTGCCGATGATGATGATCGCCACGACGGCGAACGCCGCTCCGACGACGATCCCCACGGCGGCTGCAAGGCCGCGCAGGCGGTCGAGCTTCTCCACCCAGTCGCGGCCGAAGCGGACGTCATCGACGAATCCGAAGCCGTGCATTCGCTCGGCTACCAGGCTCACGTGATCGGCGTCGCGAAAACCGGGCTTGAGCTTCACCTCGATCGACGCCGGCAGCGGATTGCGCTCCAGCTCCTGCATTACGTCCCGCAGCTCCACGAGCTCCGCGCGCGCCCGAGCCAGCGCGTCATCTTCCGAGACGTAATTGGCCGTCTGCACCTCCGGGAACGCCTGGATGTCCTGGAGGGCCTGGGCGGTGGCCTCCGCGGGCGTGCCGGGGAGGATGTAGGCGACGATCTCGACGCGCTCCTCGACGCCGCGCAGTGCGCCCTGGAGGTTCACGACGACGAGTCCGAACAAGCCGAGCACGAAGAGCGAGAACGCGATCGTGGTGACGGAGAGGGCCGAGAGCAGCGGCGCCCGCTTGAACGTGAGCACCGACTCGCGCAGCGTGAGGTTCATGGAGCGGCCGCCCGGTCGCGCGGTTCATCGACCGCCGAATCGTACACCAGCGCCCCTTCCTGCAGCTCGATGACGCGATAGGGCGCCTGGCGCACCAGGTCGAGATCGTGAGTGGCCATGACCACGGCCGTGCCGCTCGCATTGATATCGCGCAGCAGCTGGAAGACGCCGCGGGTGGCACGCTCATCGAGATTCCCCGTCGGTTCATCGGCCAACAGGACGGTGGGCTCATTCACCAGGGCCCGCGCGATGGCGACCCGCTGCTGCTCGCCGCCGGACAACTCGCGCGGGTACGCCTGCGCCTTGGCGGCCAGGCCGACCTGCGTGAGCACGCGCATGACGCGCGCCGCAATGGTCGAGCTGCGCGCGCCCGTGACCTCGAGCGCGAACGCGACGTTTTCTTCCGCCGTGCGGTCCTCGAGCAGACGAAAATCCTGGAATACGATGCCGAGCTTGCGGCGGAGCAGGGGGACGTCGCGCGGTCTCATCTCGTTCACGTTGTATCCCGAAACGCGCACCTCGCCCGACGTAGGCCGCTCGTCGGCGTAGATGAGCTTCATGACGGTCGATTTGCCGGCGCCGGAGTGGCCAGTAAGAAAAGCGAACTCGCCCTTGGCGACGTGGAAGGAGACGTCTTTGAGCGCCAGGCCTCCCTTCGGGAAGGCCTTGAAGACATTCGTGAACTTGATCACCTAGTGCCGCGCCAGGGCCTGGGCGAAGTCCGCGATAAGATCATCGGGATCCTCCAGTCCCAGGGAAAATCTCAGGAATCCGTCGGGAATGCCAGCCTGCGCGCGCTGTTCTGAGGTGAGACTCGCGTGGGATGTCAGTCGCGGCTCCGACACGAGCGTCTCCACGCCCCCAAGGCTCGGCGCATGCGCCGCGATCGTCAGTGACTTCAGGAAGCGTTCGGCGGCGCGCACCCCGCCCTTCAATTCGATGCCGAGCATGCCGCCGAATCCACCCAGAATGCGCTTCGCCAGCTCATGGTCGGGGTGCGAGGGCAACCCGGGATAGTGCACCTTCGCGATGGCCTCCTGCTTGGCGCACCACTCTGCCACCGCGAGGCCGATCTCATTGTGTCGGTGCACGCGCACGGGGAGGGTGCGCATGCCGCGATCGATCAACCAGGCCGCGAAGGGATCGATGGCCTGTCCCCAGACCTGCATCAGCCGCCGCACCTCTTCGACGACCTGGTCTGTTCCCGCCACCGCACCCGCGATGACGTCGGTATGACCGTTGAGATACTTCGTGGCCGAGTGGATGACGATGTCGGCGCCGTGCTCGAGCGGCCGCAAATTGACAGGCGACGCGAATGTCGAATCGACGATCAGCGCGAGCCCTTCCTCCTTGCAGAGCGCGGCGATCGGCTCGAGATCGATCACGCGCATCAGCGGGTTCGTCGGCGTCTCGAGAAAGACGGCCCGCGTGGTCTTGCGCATGGCGCGCTTCCACGTTCGCTGCCGCGTGGGATTCACGAACGAGACGTCGATGCCGAGCTTGCCGAACTCCTCGCGAAACAGCCGGTACACGCCGCCGTAAATCCACTCACTGGCAAGCAGGTGGTCGCCCGGGCGCAGGACGGCCAGGTGAGCCAGCGCGCACGCGCCCATACCGCTCGCCAGAAACAGCCCGGCATCGGCGCCCTCGAGTAGCGCCAGCTTCTTGCCGATTTCGACCTGATTGGGATTGTTGCCGTAGCGGCTGTACAGAACTTCGGCGGTCGAGCCGACGGGATTCGTGAACGTGGCGCTTTGGTAGAGCGGGGGAGCGACGGCAGTCCAGTCGGCGCGCGCTTTGGGTTCGCCGTGAATGGCGCGGGTGGCGAGTCCCAGTCGACGGCGTTTCACGCCGCGGTGAAGCGGATGGAGCCTCCGGGATACCGGTCCGCCAGTCGCTGCTGCACCAGCTCGTCCAGCAGGGCCGGCGCCGGTTCACTGGCGCCGAGGCCTTCGAGCACGCCATCGGGTCGC
Organism: uncultured Gemmatimonadales bacterium; assembly: GCA_963704805.1. Classification (GTDB taxonomy): domain Bacteria; phylum Gemmatimonadota; class Gemmatimonadetes; order Gemmatimonadales; family GWC2-71-9; genus 20CM-2-65-7. The sequence continues at coordinate 1,062,375 of CAVPHS010000001.1, forward strand.
TCACACAGAACCGCGAGACCCGCGCCCGCGAGGACGGGCTCGATCGCCTCCCGATGCGCCTCCGTCAGGCCACGCAGCAGCAGCACTCTTACCTTGTCGCGCACGAGTTTGGCGACGATTTCATCCGCGCACGAATAATCGAGGCAGCCGACGCCGGTGAAATCCATGACGGCGATCGTGCCCGGCGCCAGCTCACGCTCGATGTTTTCACGAACCGCGCGTCCGGTAGGCCGCGTAACGAGGTCGGTGTACAAGCCGGAAACAGACTGCTGGAGCACGGCCTGGATCATGATGTGAGGAATCACTGCTTCGACGACCCTCCTCCCGACCCTTGCTCGGGAATGATCAGCAGAACCTGCGAGCCCGGAAACGCCGGCAACCCATCCTTCAGCGGCACGTCGTCGTCCCAGCGGGGGACGATCGCGATGCGCGCGGTGCCGCTGCGGATCGCGACCTTGCCTTCCCAGCGGGCGAGATAGCGGCGGATGCCCGCGAGACCCTGCCCGCGGCCCGGGTCACGAAACCGGCTGACGCCCTGAATCAAGGCCGCTTCCAGCGCCGCCGCGTCGCCCCATCGCTCGCCGAACCGCTTGGCCTGGGTGGGCTCCAAAGAATGCCGGAACCCCACGCCGGCATCGGCGACCGCGATCACGACCACACGGCGCGCCAGCTTGCGCCGCCAGTTGTACGCCTGCACCGCAACCCATCCACCGGTGCCCGCGTGCTCCACAATATTCTGACAGGACTCCGAAAGCGCCATAGCGAAACCCATCGTCGCCTTCGGGTCGAGCCCCAGCTCCGAGTTGAGAATCGCGGACGCGCGCTGCTGAATCGTGCTGACCACCGCGTGCACATCTTCCGCGGCGCGAACAGGTGTTACGGGAAGCAAGACATCGCTCTCCACCGCCGGCTTGGTCTTCGGAACCTTGCCATGGACCTCGAACAGATCGCCGGCCTCGCGGAAGAATCCGGCGCGGGCCCAGTAGCTTACCACGTCCGGATTGGCAGGCGCGGTCAGCAGCGGGCGCTCGCCCTGACGTCGCGCCGCCTCGCCCGCCGCCAGCAGCCCCACCAGCCCATACGGCGATGCCCACTCGGCCGCGTGCGCGTCGAAGAGCAGTCGCTCGCCGTCGGTTGCCTGCGCATAGGCTGCGGCGAATTGGTCGAAGGAGCGGTCATCGAACTGCGTCGGCACCTCGACGAGCCGCGTCATGCCACCGAGAGCTTTCCCACGAGATGATCGCGCAGTCCGGAGGCTCCGCGATGGGTCAGATTTCTGGTGCCAAGCTGGGTGCCGGTGCGCAACGCGTCCTCTAACGGCGTGCCGGCGAGCAGCGCCGCGGCCACTGCGCCGCCGAAGACGTCGCCACAGCCCGTGGGATCGCTCACCTGGGTGAAGGCCGGCGGATGCAGCGTGGGCGCGGGAATCCGCTCGGTCCGGATTGGATTGCCCGTGAAATACGCCGCGCCGCGCGAGCCCAGCGTCACGCATAGCGTCGTACATCCCCCCCCCCCCCCTCCACGCAGCGCGCCGGCGGCGACGGACAACGGATCGCTGCCGAGCTGCGCCATCTCGTCTTCGTTCAGCTGGACGAAATCGAAGCAACCGAACCAGTCTGCCGCCTGGGGCAGCGGGCGATGCACCCGGAGACCGTCGGGTTGACGACCGAGAAACAGACTGTGCAAGTCCGCATAAATGAAACGCGCGAAGCCGCGCCGCAACAGCTGCGCCGTCTCGAGCGTCATCTCGAAACCCGAGATGAAGTTGACGTAGAGCGCATCCATGTCGCGAATCAGCGGGCCGAGCTCGGGCCACGTCCATGGTGGCACACCGCCGCTCATCTGCTCGCAGCGCCGCTCCGCCGATTCATAGCGCAGGGTCACGCGATTGTTGGGCTCGGCAACTTCTACGAAACGTGCGGCGTGCGGCGTGTGGTGGAGCGTGCGCAAGAAATCGTTGGCCTTCGAAGCGAGATCGCGGCCCACCTTGATGAGGGGCACGATCTCCCAGTCATCGGGCAGCGCCGCATCGAGCGCGGAGAGCGCGTAGGAGATGCCGCCCCACTCCTGGACCGCCGGTTGGGCGGGATCACGGCCGTAGATCGTGTCCCACACCATCGACCCGATCACGCCGACACGCTTCAGCGCAGCCCCCAATGCTTCTGAATGAAGACGGCGGCCGCGCCGAAGACGCCCGCGGTGCCAGGCAGCGTGCCCGGCACGATCCGGCACGCTTCCCACGCCGGTTTGAAGGCACGGCGTTTGACTTCACTGCGGAGCGGATGGAACAGGCGGTCACCGGCCTGTGTCACGCCACCACAAATGACCACGACCTCCGGATTGAAGATGTTGAGGAAGCTCGCGATGGCGGCACCAAGCAACGAGGCGGTCTCGCGGACGACCTCGAGGGCCCATGCGTCGCCATCGTTCGACGCCTCGTACACGATTTGCGCCGTAAGCTTGGTGAGGTCCCCCTGCACGTACTGCGCGAGCGACGTCTCGACTCCCGACTCGATTCCTTCGACGGCACGCTCCGCGATCGCGGGTCCTGACGCGTAGGCCTCGATGCAGCCGTAGTTGCCGCACTTGCAGCGGCGGCCGTTGGCATCGATGGTGACGTGTCCGAACTCGCCGGCGACGTCGGTCACGCCGTGATAGATCTCACCGTCGATGACGATACCACCGCCGATGCCTGTGCCGAGCGTGAGTCCGATGACGTACGTCGCGCCGCGGGCGGCACCCCGCCACCATTCCCCGTAGATCGCGCAGTTGGCGTCGTTGTCGAGCGTCGCGGGGAGGTTCAGTCCCTCGCTCACACGGTCGCGCAACGGCATGTTGGTCCAGCCGAGGTTGGGTGTGAGCAGCACGACGCCGGTCTTGGTGTTGAGCGGACCGGGCGATCCGATCCCGACGCCCTCGACCTTCTTCCCGGCCTCTTTGATTGACGCCTTCCCGAGCTTGACGATGCGCCCGATGACCGGATCGGCCCCTTGCGCGGCCAGCGTCGGCTCCGACACGACGCCATGAATCTCCGAGCCGTCCTCCGCCAGAACGCCGGCGACGAGATTCGTTCCTCCTACGTCAATTCCGAGGACGTAGCGCACCAAGTTCCTCGATGGCCGCGAACACGGCCTCAACAGTGAGATCGCGCATACAGCGGTGATGACGCAACGGGCACTGCGGCGGGCCGTGTGAAGAGCAGGGCCGGCACAGCAGTCCGTCGACTCCGAGCGCCACATCGCCGGCGCGCAGCGGCCCAAACCCGAACTCGGTTACCGTCGGGCCGAACACAGCCACGATCGGTGTTCCCACCGCCGTGGCCAGATGCAGCGGTGCGCTGTCGTTCGTCACGAGCAATTCGGCCCGTGCAATCAGCGCCGCTGACTGTCTAAGGGTGAGCTTGCCGCACGTATTCGTGCCCGCGACCCGCTGCGCCGCTGCAACTGCGGCCACGATGCGAGACCCCTCCTCGAGGTCGGCTGGGCTGCCAACGACGGCCACCGGCATTCCCTTCGCTGCCAGCCGCTGCGCTAGCTCCGGATAATACGGCCACCGCTTACTGCCCCAAATGGAGCCGGGCGCGAATGCCACAAATGGCACATCGCCATCGAGGCCAGTCTCTGCCAGTACCGCGGTAACGGCGTCTTCGTCCAGCGCCGTGGGCCGCAGCTGGGGACGATAGGCGCCCGGAGGCTCATCCGCGAGGGCCAGTAATCGGTCGCTTTCGTGTCCCGTTCGGGGTTTGGGCCGTGTGTCCGTATAGAGGAAGGACCAGGTACCCGAGAACCCGATCCGCCTGGGGATCCCAGCGAACCGTGCCAGCGCCGCCGTACGAAGCGAGCGGTGCGGGAGATAGGCGCGCTCATACTGCGCTGCCTTGAGTCGCCGGGCCAGCCTTCGTAGGCCTGGCCAACCACGGTCCGCGCCGCGCTTGTCGTAGGGGATCACCCGCAGGACGGCCGGATGTGTCTCGAGCAATGGCGCGGCGATCGGCGTGGTGACGACGTCGACGGGGCCGCGCTGCGCCGCGAGCGCCGACAGTAGCGGCGTCGTGAGTACGACATCGCCCAGGAATGCGGTTTGGATGACGAGGGTCGGCATGGCGTACGAGAATCTTACGCCGCTTTGCCTCGCTCAGCGACGGATGTGTCGAGTCTCGCTTGGGAAGACGGTGCGGTTGATCGATGGCTCTAGCCAACTCACGGCTAGGACCGCATCGTGACGCAATGCTTCGAGTGCTCTTGCTGATCTCGAGCATGGTGTCGACTCAGGACACGCTGCCGCCGTGGTTGGGGGGCATCACGACGTCGCTCGGGCAGCCACCCCGCCGCCACGCGCACGCTCTCGCCGGCCTCGGTTTCGACGCGGGCCGCGACAGCACGTTCGAATCCGATCCGATGGTGTTCGGCGGGCTTGGGATTACCAAGGATCTCTCCAATCCCGTCACCAGCGTCCTCGCAGCATCGTTCGAGACGTTTTTGAGTGCGGGTGGCACACCGGGTCGATGCCGGCGCGCGGGCGGTCTTGGTCAGCACCGCCCTGCGCCTGTCGGCCGGTGCCGAGTATCGGGCGCGCGACGGGCAGATTCGGCCCTTCTTTGGTCTGACCATGCCGGTGCGTCGGGGCGGCGTCTTCGGTGGGGGCACGTTGCTGCGGGCGGAGTTCGTGCCGCGCGGGCAGGGCATCGTTCGACTCAGCGCCCTCATCCCGGTCGCGCAGCCGAGAGCCGGGCGGACGCGGCCGCGGAGCGACCGGATCGACATCGCTGTCCGCCAGGCAGCGACGCTGGCACGGCCTCCGGGAGGCGCGGCGCTGGACTCCGTGTTCATGAACATTCGCGCCGTCGCGCAACGGATCGATGAGCTGCTCGTTCCTGGGCTCGACTTGCCAGGTCCCGATCCGGAACATGCACTCGCGCCCCTTATCGCCAGTCTCCGGACCGCGCCGCCCTTCATTCGTCCCGACACGAGTCAGGGCCTCGACGTCGAGGCGACCGTCCGGTTCTATCACGGAGAGATTGCGCGGGCATTCTCCATCGCGGCATCGGGCGCCGCGATGGCACCAGGCACCGCCACCGCGCTTGGTGATACGCTGGCGGCCCGCGCCCGAGAAGTCCTGCTGGAGCACGCGCTCTTTCCGTTCAACCGCCTCCTGGGTCAGAAGAAAACCGACGAGACCTTCCGCGGCATGAGCGTTCACGCCCGGGGCACGTTCGCACGTGAGCTCGTGGCGCTGGTGTCATTGCCGCCCGAGCACGAGGCCGCGGTGCAGTACGTCTTTCAGGAGCTGCTCGCGGCGATCGACGCGGTGCGGGCACGTGCCGAGCGCACCTGGCATGACAGCCGTCTGGTATGGCTGCCGCTGCAGCTCGCGCTGCGCCCCGAAGACCACGACACCCAGGAAAAAATCGACGGGCTGGTCGAGCGCGCGGTCGGCCGGTCGTTCACCAATGGGAACCGGGTCTGGTACATCGTCAACGCGCAGTTTCAGAGCGAAGTCCTCAAGTCCATTCACGACGCCCGCGACTATCACGTCCTGTGGATCCACGACTTTCGCGGCCGCAACGAGCTCGGCGAGCCCGATGCGCAATCACTGCGGTTTGTCCTCGACGCGTACCTGGATGCGCTGACCGCACGCGTGCGGGCGTACGATTCCCTCCGCGTGCTGCCGATCTACATGATCTTCCTCGATCAGCACTACTACGAAAGGAATCGTGGGCGCCTGTGGCTCGATTTTCTGGAGCATCCCCTCGACAGCCTACCAAAGCTGGACCCGAAGTTCGCGGATTTCCGCGAGCGCGTGCGCCGGGCGCAGCTCGCGCTGCGTCAGGCGGTCCGTGAGTCGCGGTTGCTGCAGGCAGAGACGGCGCAGTACGGCGCCAGCTGGCTGCGCAACCAGATCAAGGTGCAGGTCAACATCACGAATCAAGCGGATCCATCGTTCTGGAGTCGCGGACTGATGCCCGGCATCGGCATTCCGGACAACGTGATGCGCGATCATCGCAAGATCGTGTTCTACGATGTCACGGAAGCGGATCCCTACCGCGGGCTCGCGATCTACACCGGCATGGGCGTGGGCGAGCACTATACAGGGCCAAAATGGGAGGACCGCGCGATCATGGCGCAGGGTCCCGTGCTGATCACGCTCAAGGAGCAGGCGCGGCAGGTGCTCCTCAGTTCGGGGCTGTCGCCGGCGGAGATCCCGTATCCGCTGCGGCCGCGACCCAGGCTCGATAATTACGAGGTGCAGATCCAGGCGGTGATTGCGCGCGAACGCGACGCCGGGCAAAACCAGCGCGCCATGGAGCTGCACAATGTCACCGGCTTCGGCGACAAACCGATCAACGTGGCCAAGGCGACGCTGTACACGCTCATGCCACGCGGCTCCGTCATCAAGATCCCCGACTCGTTGTGGGGGAGCTCCTTATTCGCCGCGCTGCTCTGTGGCAGCGCGTTTCGTGGCGTCCGCGTGCTGTTTATCGCGCCATCGCTCGCATCCGCGCCGAGCGATGGCTGGCCGCAGATGGCGCTGGCGCACGACCTCTTTGCCCGGCTTATCGTGCTGCAACGGGCCCTGCGACCCGAGCTCGCCGAGGTCGGCGGCTTGATCAAGACGGGTATTTACAGCCCGGACTTCGGCGTGCAGGAGATCGATCGCCGTTTCGTGGCCGCGTACGAAAACGCACGACGGACGCCCTTCCTCCGGCGCTTGTTTCCAACGGATACCTGCGTGGATATCCTGATCCCGCAGCTAGCGGCACAGCGTGCGGCCGCCGGGCCGGCTGCTCGGGCGGTATCTCCCAAGCTCCATCTGAAAGCCAATTTCTTCGCGACCAGAGAGGGGTGGGACTCGCTCGTGTCGCGGCCCGCGCTCTGCGGGGTGCTGATTGCTTATATCAAACAACTGCATGACACCGGCAGCCTGGACGTCAAGATCCCCGCTGAGGCGCTGCTGCTCGCCAGCCGCCAACTGGAGGAGTCCTTCCGGGCGCGCCTCACCAAAGACCAGCAGCAGCACGTCGCGTACTACTTGATCGTGGGCTCGGCCAATCAGGACTATCGCTCCATGTTCATGGATGGAGAGGCCTCGATGCTGCTCTCGGGCTGGTCGGGGATCGTCGGCCTGATCGACTTCGGCCTGATCGCGAATCTCTCGATCTGGGTAGACGATCTGGACCTGTTGGATGAACTTCTGCCGCCGCCCACCGGATTTCATCGACGCGTGGCGCGGTGGCTGCGGCCAATGCTCTAAGAGCTTGCTAAAAGGCCGGGGTGAAGCTGAACACCCAACGGTACCCGACCTTTTCGAGACCCGGCTGGCGGTCTTGAGCCAACTCCGGCCGGCTGATCCAAATCGGAAAATCCCAGCGCGTTTGAAATCCCGTTGATCCCAGGCGGTGGTCGAGACGGATACCGAACCCCGCTTCCGCGACGCTCTGAAGAACCCGCGGCCCCGTGCCGCGGTCCGCGAGTGCGCCGTCGGCGAACAGCGCGAGGCTCGCCCGGCGCGCAAGTGCCGCCCCGGCCCCCCGCCGCCACAAGGCGATATCTGTTTCCAGGGACGCGCCGTAGGCCTCGTCCGTGGCGAGATTTGGATCGAGTCCGCGCATCCCGGCGCCGCCCGGCGCGTGGTAGCGCACATCGGGAGTCTCCAGCAACGCGCCCGGCGAGCGCAGGAAAGGATTCCCCATGCGCTCATAGGGATCAGCCCCCGACAAATAGATCAGGCGCTGCCGTACGAGCGTCATTCGCGAGAAGGTTCGACCGGCGTACACGCGCAGGCCAAGCCGGAACACCGCCACCGAGTCGCTGCGGGCAGTTGCCGTCGCAGTGACGCGACTGTAGGCGCCGGCGCTGAGGCCTGTGGCCGCACCCGCGTTGGGGTACTGGTATCCGCCGGTCAGTCCGATCGACAGCCGTGCGGTCCACGGCCGGCTCGTGTACGCCGTGCGTGCCGCACCTCTCAGCTCGACTGTCCCCGCGTCGTCGTAGATTGCCGAGTCGACCGCCGCGGGAGTGCGAACGGTCAGCCAGCTGAGCTCGAGACCGACCGCGTGACGGGGTACCGTGGCGACGCTGCGGCTGCGGCTGCGCTCGACGCCGATGGTCGCGCCGGCACGGCCGTCCAGGAAGAATCCGGCGATGCGTTGGCTCCATCCCGGAGCGCGCAGCCTCACCGGGTTGCGAAGATCGATGCTCAACTGTGGGATGATCCGCCCGGCCGGCACGTCCCACCCCGTCGTCGTGGCGAGCACCATTTCATTGAGCTCGAATCGATCGAGATAGTTGTCGCGGCGCCGCAGTCCGATGGTCCATCCGTCACGGTCGGTGCGCCAGGCGATCGGCGCGATCCCGAGTGTGACATAATTACGGTCGCTCAGTTTCCGGAAATACGTGTCGAGATAACGCTTGGTGGGTCGATCGCGGCCGACGCGGAACCCGAATGTGTGCTGATTATTGAGTGCGTTCCAGTCGTGGCTCTGGCCTTCGGGATCGGTCAACACCCGCCACGGCCGCCCGCGCGTTTCGATCGCGACCTGCTCCCGGGCGTCTTGTCCCGCAATCCTGGCAGATCCGGTATCGCCGTCGGTCAAGACCCAGATCGTCACGGGGAAGCGGCCCGGTCCGTGGGCAGTGACGCGCACGTCAGTGTAGCCATCCGGTGGCCGTGCGAGTCCTGCGGGCGTCCTGCACGGTGTAGTCAATCAGGTTTGTGCCACGCAGCCATTGGTCGAAGGTGGCACGCAGATCTCTGCCCGACGCACGTTCGATGGCCGCACGAAATGTCGCCTCGTCCGCCGTACCGAATCGGTGCTCGGCAAAGAACTCGCGGAGCGCCTTCTTCAGCGTGTCGGCTCCCACGATCGCACGCAATGCGTGCAGGAAGAGCTCACTGCGCCGGACGATCATGGCATTGGCGGTCGCCGAATCAGGAAACGCGGTGCGTGGCTGGGCGATCGCCTGTGACACGCCATCCAGGTCCCACGTCAGGACCTCACGCTCGAGCTGGTCGGTGGGACGGCGAATGCCTTCTTTCTCGAGATACCAGGTAGTCTGAAAATCGGCGAGCCCCTCGTTCAGCCAGGCGTCTGCAGGATTCGGCACCGACACGAGCACGCTCGTGTACATTCGCCCCAGCGCCCTCATCAGCTTCCAGCTGATCCGGTCGATCCGACCAGATTTGCATCGCCATCACCGTATCGCGAGGTGCTGGCGTCCGGACGACGGTCGCCTCCGGCCAGGGATATTCCCCGAAGATCTCGTTGAGCCATGCGAACGCGGTCTCGAGATGCGATGCCGCCACACCCGAGCCCCACGCCTGCGCATCGGCAGCAGGGTAAAAGGCGCGCATCGGGAGTCCCAGCACATCGCCTTCCTCGTAGCGAAAGTCCGGGTTCAGCGCGAGCCCGATCTCGGCGACGTTCTCGGCTCGCCAGCCGACGAGCTTGCGCCCCGCCGAGCCAGCCGGTGCGCACGACAGCGGGGTGACCGGGTTGTCGCTCGGCCGGCCCGCGCCGCGCCACGTCATGCGATCGGTCAGACGACGGTCCGGACTCCAGCCCGGATTGCCGCACAGCACCGCGCCCGACGCACTGATCACCTGGTCGGCGGGAGCATCCAGCAGCAGCAACACGTGGGCGAATGGGGTCACGCGTGGCTGCCAGGCGGCGAATGTGAATTCCCGCCCGAGACGCTGCATGGAGCGCGCCGACCACTGGAGCTCGACGATGACGGAGTCGCCCGGCGCGGGCGGCGGGACGAGGGGGACGTGGAGCGTGTCGCCAGAGACCGCCAGCGGCAGCGACGCACCGTGAAGCTTCACTTCTTTGATCTGCACTGCAGGGGGGACGAAAAACGCTACCGTACGGAGCGGCGCCGCGGTGTTGTTATGAATAACGAACGCGCCCTCGGCCGACAGAATGCCGGCAGGCTCGTCCAGCGTCGCGACGATGTGATAGCGCGGTCCCTGAGCGCTGGTCGGACGCTGTACCAGAGCCACCAACAGGACAGCGAGTAACCAGCAAGAGGCGCGAATAGGCTCGGCACCTCGGCGCGAGACGAGCCGGTGTGATTTACCGTTCGCGCGGAGCGGTGGCAAGCTCGGCCACGGCCCATACCGGGTCGTGGTCGCTGGTGCCGAGCGTGTCGCGTACGATCCCCGTGACCTTCGCGCTGCCGGGCACCGGCGTGGTGAAACCCTTCAGAAAAACGTGGTCCCAGTTGAAAAAGGTGCTCGTGAACCCGTTGTGCTCGGTCGGCCACTGGTACCCACCGGCGACGAATTCCTTCCCGATGCCGTGACTGTTCATGTCGCCCGCGACGATGACGAACGCATAAGACGCGGCGTCGGCAAGAATTGTGTGTGCCTGGTCCCGCCGCTTCGAGGGTCGGATCTCGCTGGGCGTACCGAGGTGCGCGCTGTAGACTCGCACCTTGATCGTGTCCACGAGGATGGTCACGGCAGTAGCAATGCGCTGCGAATGCCGGATGCCGCCGACATGCGGCAGCATCACTTTCTCATCCGCGACGATTGGCCACCGCGACAACACGGCGTTCCCGAAGTCCTGCCGCGCCGCTTTGGGATGGACGACGGCAGGGTAGTAGACCCACGACATTCCCAGCGCTTCGGCGATGCGGCGCGTCCCCTCGGCGTCCATCTCCTGCAGCACGACGATGTCCGCACCGGGCAGTGGCGCGCGGGTCGTGAGGACGTCGATCGCCCGGTCGATGTGCTGCCCCCATTTCACGTTGAACGTCACCACCCGTAATGCGCGGTTTCCCATGACCGCAACCGCCGGCGTCGCCGGTACGCCGCTGTAACGCGGGCCGACTGAGCTCGGGTAGTTGAGCACGGGGCTGCAGCCGGCTACGGCCAACAGCAGCGGCAGCGGCACGCGCTTATTCAACCTGCAATACGGCAAGAAATGCCTCCTGTGGAATCTCAACTGTGCCTACCTGTTTCATGCGCTTCTTCCCCTCGCGCTGCTTCTCGAGAAGCTTGCGTTTGCGGGTGACGTCACCGCCGTAGCATTTGGCCGTTACGTTCTTGCGCAGCGGCCGAATCGATTCGCGGGCGATGACTTTCGTCCCGATGGCCGCCTGAATGACAACCTCGAACAACTGGCGCGGAATCAGATCCTTCAGCTTTTCCGCGATTTTGCGGCCCCACTCGTATGCCTTGTCCCTGTGGATAATAACACTAAATGCGTCCACCGCCTCCCCATTCAACAGCATATCGAGCTTGACCAGTTCACCGGGGCGGTAGGCGAGAAACTCATAGTCGAGTGACGCGTAACCGCGGGAGATCGTCTTCAGCTTGTCGTAGAAGTCGAGAATGATCTCGGCGAGCGGAAACTCCCAATCGAACTCGACGCGCGTGGGATCGAGGTACTGCATGCCCCGGTACACACCGCGCCGTTCCTGCCCCAGCTTCATGATGCCGCCGATGTAGTCCGAGGGCGCGAAAACCCGCGCTTTCACATACGGCTCCTCGATGCGGTCCACCTCCGAGCCGTGCGGCAACAGGCTCGGATTCTCGACGAGCTCCATGGTTCCGTCGGTCCGGTAGACGTGGTACTCTACGTTGGGGACCGTGCTGATCAAATCGAGATCGAACTCGCGCTCCAGCCGCTCTCGCACGATCTCCATGTGCAATAGGCCCAGGAAGCCGCACCGGAAGCCGAACCCCAGGGCGACGGATGTCTCGGGCTCGTAATGGAGCGACGCGTCGTTCAGCTGTAGCTTGGCGAGCGCGTCCCGGAGCTCCTCGTATTGCTCGGCGTTGGTGGGGTACAGGCCGGCAAAGACCATCGACTGGATGTCGCGATAGCCCGGCAGCAGGGCGACGTCGCGGTGGTCCGCGTCGAGCACGGTGTCGCCCGGTCGGGTTTCCCGTACTCCGCGCACGTTGGCGACCATGTAGCCGACCTCGCCGGCCTCGAGCTGCTCGGCAGGCTTGTGCCCCAGCTGCAGATAGCCAACTTCATCGACGTCGTAGACGTCGTCGCGATGGGCGCCGAAGGCGATCTTCATCCCGGGTTTGATGGTGCCATCCACCACGCGAATCGAAGGAATCGCGCCGCGATAGCGGTCGTAATAGGAATCGAAGATGAGGGCCCGCAGCGGGGCATCATGGCTCCCGCGTGGCGCCGGGACGCGCCGTACCACCGCCTCCAGCAGCTCCGGGACCCCGCGTCCTTCCTTCGCGGAGATGCGCAAGATCTCCTCGGGCTTGGTCCCGATGAGATCGTGGATCTCGTGGGCGCGCTTGTCGGGCTCGGCGCCGGGTAGATCGATCTTGTTCAGGACGGGTATGATTTCCAGTCCCGCGTCCATAGCGAGCAGCAGGTTGGACAGGGTTTGAGCCTGAATGCCCTGGGATGCATCCACGACCAGAATGGCGCCCTCGCAGGCAACCAAAGACCGTGACACCTCGTACGTGAAATCGACGTGTCCCGGTGTATCGATGAGGTTCAGCTCGTATAATTGACCGTCTTTCGCGTGATAACTCATCCGCACCGCGTTCAGCTTGATCGTGATGCCACGCTCACGCTCCAGGTCCATGGTGTCGAGGACCTGATCGCGCATGAGGCGCTTGTCGAGGGTGCCCGTGAGCTCGATCAGCCGGTCGGCGAGAGTAGATTTGCCGTGGTCGATGTGGGCCACGATGCAGAAATTGCGTATATGATCCTGTCGCATGCGGCGGTAAATATAGCCAGCAGCCACCTGCCATCGGCCTTTTCGACTATCTTCCTTCAACCCATCCTGCATGCCACCAATAACCGGTTGGTTTGATCCCTCGCCAAAAGGCGGAGCACTCCGCCTCGTGGCGAACAGCTATCTCCCGGCGAAGGGCGATCCGCCGGTGCGGATGCCCGGACTGCGGCGGGGCGATCTGCTCGTGCTCGAGAATGGCCGGGTCACGACCGTCAACGGGCTCCCCGCGACCCAGCTCGATGGCCGGCCCGACTTCGCATCGCTCGGCGCGGTGCATCCCAGCCGGCCGCTCACTCTGGAGACACCGCGCCCGTCGAGCGCCCGCACCGCCGAAACGCAGCGCGTCGTGGACCTCATCTGTCCCTTCGGGTTCGGGCAGCGTGCGCTGATCGTTTCACCGCCCAAAGCGGGGAAGACGATGATGCTGCAGGCGATCGCCGAAGCGGTCGCCGAAAACCATCCGCAGGCCTCGCTCCTCATCCTGCTCGTGGACGAACGACCGGAAGAGGTCACCGAGATGGTTGATTGGGGCAGGGGTGAGGTGATCGCTTCGAGCTTTGATCTTCCGCACGAACGCCATGTCGCCGTGGCGGAGATGGTGTTTGATCATGCGCGCCGCCAGGTCGAGCTCGGTCGCGATGTCGTGATCGTCCTCGACTCGCTGACGCGCCTGGCCCGCTCGCATAACACCACAGGCCGAGGCAGCGGCCGCACCATGTCGGGCGGGCTCGATGCCAATGCGCTCGCCAAACCGAAGGCGCTGTTCGGCGCGGCACGCGCGGTCCCCAATGGTGGATCGCTGACGGTGATCGCCACGGCCCTCGTCGAGACCGAAAGCCGCATGGACGACATCATCTTCGAGGAATTCAAAGGCACCGGGAACGCCGAGCTCCGGTTGACGCGCGACCTCGCCGACCGCCGGATCTATCCGGCCGTCGACATTGCGGCGAGCGGGACCCGCCGTGAAGAGCTGCTCGCCGATCCAAAAACCGTCGAGGCAAAACAGAAGCTCCGGCGGGCCCTGGTGGGGTTACCGCCGGAGCAGGCGATGCAATCGCTGCTACAACAGATGAAACGCGCTAAGACTAACGCTGAGTTGCTGGCTTCTTTGTAGTAGAGGTTGAGCCAGACGACACCGACACGACATGACCGGTCATCGCATTGATGGTGACCTTTTCGACGTTGGTCTTGCCGTTGGGCTTGATACCGAAAACCCAATCCAGCTTTCCGCTCTTACTGTGCAGCTTGACGCCCTCGACGGTCCCCGGTACGCGCTTCAAGGCGATCGCGCGAGCGGAGTCTTCACTGACCTTCGCCTTTGTGGCGAGGCTGTCGGGGACGTTTCGCGTCGGGGCCTGCATCGCACTCTGAGCCGAGAGGCTGGACGCGCCGAGCGACAGTGCGGCAATGAGGGTGGCGGTGCTGAGCAAACGCATTGTGCAAACTCCGGGAATAGGGGGGTGAATGTGTTGCTATTGGAGACCACCGCATTCCCGGGATGGTCACTGCAGCCGGTATTCAGCCCCCCGGATCCATAGGAGCAGCGTCGGGACGGCGAACAGCGTAATCGGCGTTGACAGCACCAACCCTCCGATCACCGCCAGGGCGAGGGGACGTTGCAGCTCACTACCTGCCCCGATTCCCAGGGCGAGTGGCAGGAGTCCGAATAGGGTACAGAGCGTGGTCATTAGGATGGGGCGGAGCCGAACGCGTGCCGCCTCGCGGATGGCCACGCCAAGCGGCACACCCTCATCCCGCATCCGCAGCCGCGTGAAGTCGAGCAGAATGATGCCGTTCTTGACGATGAGGCCCACCAGCAGAATCAGTCCCATGAACGAGGCCACATTCAGGGCGGTCCCGGTGATGAGCAACAGCATGAGGGCGCCCACGAATGACACCGGCGCGACCAGCAGCACGACCAGCGGCTCGACGAACGACTCGAACTGTACGACCATCACCGCGCACACGCTCACGACGGCGAGGAACAGCACCAGGAGTAGCGAGCGAAATGCCTGCTGCTGGCTCTCGTACTGCCCGCCCAACGCGACCCGAATCCCCGCGGGCGGCGGCTCTCCACCGAGAACCCGGCGCACGTCACCCATGACGCCACCCAGCGACCGGCCGCTTACGTCGGCGGTGATCGCGATCATCTGTTGCTGGTTTTCCCGCTCGAGATTCATGCGCGACTCGACGGGCGTGAAGGTCGCGAGGCTGCCGAGCGGCGTGCCGCTGCCGATCGGAAACTCGCGCAATCGCAGCGGATCGAAGCGCACCGAGTCGGGTGCGCGCACGCGCACGGCGACGGGGCGATCTTCACTGCGGATCTCGCCCGCACGCGTGCCTAGTAACGCCGCACTCAGCGCATTGCCCACGTCTTCCGGGCTCAGTCCCAGGCGATCGGCCTCCGCCTGATTGATGTGCATCAGCAGCTCGGGCGACGGCTCACTCACGCCATTGTAGAGATCTTCGAGCCCCGTGACGCTGTCGAGTCCCGGCTCCAGCCGTCGCGCATAGGCCTCGAGTGAGTCCAACCGCTCGCCGAAGAGCTTGATCTCGACGGGCTTCGCCGCGCCGGCGAGGTCGTTGATGACGTCGGAGAGGATCTGCACGAATTCGATGTGCAGCCGCGGCACCGCCGTGTTGATCTGATCCCGGACATCGTCGATGACCGCGAAGATGTCGCGCGAGCGGCGGCTGGGCGGCGTGAGCCGCGCGACGACGTCTCCCGTGTTCTGCGAAGTCGCGAATAGCCCCAGCTCGGCCCCCGTGCGGCGGGACGTGCCTGCGATCTCCGGCGTGGCGGCGAGAATCCGCTCCGCGATCCCGACTTCGCGGTCGGTCTCCGCCAGCGCGGTGCCCCCCGGGGTGAAGTAGTCGAGTACGAACGCCCCTTCGTCCATTTCAGGCAGGAAGCCGGTTCCCACGAGGCGCCAGAGGACGATGCCGAGGACCACGAGGGCGAGCGCGGCGATCACGATGCGCCGCGTGTGGCTGAGAACGGAGCCGAGGGCGGCCTCGTACCGCGGGCTCAGCGCGTCGAGCGCGCGCTGCGCCCGCGCGAGCGGCCCCCCCCCCGTTTGCGTCGACTCGACGTCATGCGCCGTGACGAATGCTTCGGCGAGCAGCGGAATAACGGTGAGAGCGAGCAACAGCGAGACGAGCACGGCGACTGTGAGCGTCGTCGCCAGCGCGGCGAAAAACTGCCCGACGACGCCTTGCAGCAATCCCAGCGGTAGGAAGACCACGACTGTCGTGAGTGTCGATGTCGTGACCGGCCAGATCAATTCCTGGACGGCGTCCCGGATTGCTCGCGTGCGCTCACCGGTCAGCCGCAGATGGCGGGCGATGTTTTCTGTAATGACGACCGCGTCATCGATGACGAGACCGATCGCGATCGCCATGGCGCCGAGCGTCATCAGATTGAAGGTCTGGCCGAGCAGGCGCATCACGAAGACCGTGATGGCGAGCGTGAGCGGGATCGACGTGGCGCTGATCGCGGTGATGCGGCCGTGGCGCAGGAACAACAGCAGCACAACGACGGCGAGCGCCGCGCCGATCAACATCGCGTCCCGCACGGATCGTACGGCTTCGCGGACCAGCTCGGCCTGATCGTACACCGGCTTGAGATGGACGCCCGGTGGCAGGGTTGGCCCGAGTGCCTGCATGATTCGGGCGACGCTGTCGGTGAGAGCGAGCGTATTGCCGCCGAGCTGGCGCGTGATGTTGATGAGCGCCGCCGGCTTGCCGTCGCCGGCGATGATCCGCACGTGATCTTCGGTTCCCAGCTGCACCGTCGCGAGATCGCGGACGTGCAGCCCGCCGCGCACGACGACGTTACCGATGTCGTCGCCGGCGTGCGCCTCCTGATCGGTCACGATCAGGTATTGGCGGTAGTCTTGTGCCACTCGGCCGACGGCCTGGACCGTCACCGCGCGGCGAATGGCCTCACCCAGATCGGCGTAGCTCAGCCCGTGGGCCATCAGCCTGCCGGGATCGGCGATGACTTCGATTTCCCGGACATCGGAGCCCTGAACGTCCACGCGGCCGACGCCGGGAACCCGTGAGATGAGAGGCTTGATGTCGTAGCGTGCGAGATCGTACAACCGCGCCGGCTCGCCACCCTCGACGTTGTATGAGAGGATGGGGAACAATGATGGCGTGAGTTGCTCGACCTCGATCTCGAGGTCAGGCGGCAGCGAGCCCTGGACCTGATTCACGCGCGCCCGCACGAGCTGCAGGGCGCGATCCATGTCGGTGCCCGATGCAAACGTGATCGAGATCTCCGTGGCGCCGCGAATGGTGTGCGAGCGTACCCGGGTAACGCCGGGGACGATGCTCACCGCTTCCTCCAGCGGTCGTGTGACGCTGAATACCACCTGGCGAGCTCCGAGCGTGGAGCCCTGGGCGACGATCGTGATTCGCGCGAACCGCAGCTCCGGATAGATCGCCGATGGCAACCGCAGCGCCGCCCACACGCCGGCCACACTGAGGACCGCGACCACGAGGTATACGAACCGCCGTTGACGGCTGAGTACGTCGAAGAGGCTCACGGCGCCGAGGTGCGCACCTTCGCGCTGTCGGTTACGCCATACGCTCCTGTGGTGATGACGGTCTCGCCCGCGGCGAGACCGTCCGTGATCTCGACGCGGGTTTCGCTGCGAGCGCCCACATGGACGGCGCGTGCGTGCGCGATTCCGGCCGAGTCGACCACGTAGACGCGGAACCCCTCCGCATCAGGGACGAGGGCCTCGACCGGAATGACCACCGCGTTGGCGTGCACGCTGGTCACGATGTGTCCTGCGACAGATTCCCCGATCCGCAGCGCTCGCTCGGGAGATGTCCGGGTCACGCGGGCACGCACCGCCACGGCTCGTGAGGCGGAGTCGACTGCCATTCCTACGCTGGTTATTTCAGCGGATCCGAGATCGTCCGCTCCCGCGCTCTCACCACTCCTGAGCGAGAGCGTATCGCGAACGTGAAGCCGGGCCGCCTCCGCCGGCGAAACATTGAAGAGGACGTCGAGTGCGGTGGGATCGGCCACCTCGACCAGTGTCTGGGTCGCATCGACGGACTGGCCCATCACCGCGGTCATGCGTGTCACCACGCCCGACAGCGGTGCGTGAAGCGTGGCGAGCTCCTGCGCCCGGCGCGCCGTCACGGCGGCCGACTGCGCCGCGGCGAGATCGGCGGCGGCCTGGTCGGCCTCCTTCTGCGGCAGGATGCCGGCCTCCACGAGGCGTTGCGCTCGCGCGGCGGCGTGCTCCGCATTCGCCAACGTCGCCGTCGCGCTTTGCGCGGCCGCATCGAAAGGTGCGTGCTCGAACTCGATGAGCGCATCGCCTCTCGTCACATGCTGACCGGCGACTGCGAAGATGCGCGCGACGCGCGTCGGACCGGGTGGGGCGAGCGCGGCGTAACGGCCCGGCCGCGCGCCAACAGTCCCGATCGCGTTGACGGCTTGCGGAAACGCCTCCTGTGTGGCAACCGCCGTCCTCACGCCGGTCACGGTCGCCTCTCCGGCGTCCTCTTTCGCGCCGCCTTTGCAGGCCGCGGCAATCATCAGGGCCAGCACCACTCGCGAATGGCGGGTCATGGCTCGTCGGGACCAGTCGTGAGCCAGCGCAGCGTGCGTGCGGCCGCGTCCGCCGCCGCGAGATCGTCGATGTAGCGCGCGAGGATCTCGCGTACGTTGCGCTGGGCCTCGAGCACGTTGGCGACCGCGACGGCTCCTTCACCGTATGCCTGGAGCGACATCGCCGCGACTCGCCTGGCGCTCTCCACAAGCGCCGCCGATCGGCGCAGCCGCTCACGGGCCGCCACCAGCTCGCGGCGAGCGCGCGACACTGCGGCGTCGGTCTCTCGGCGCGTCAGCTCGAGCTCAGCGAGTGCCCGGTCGCGCTCGGCGGCGGCGCGCGTGATGTCGCCGCGACTCCAGTTGAATAAGGGGACGGGCAACGAGAAGCCGATTACTGGAAGCAGCTGATCGGGCGTCGGACTGGCCTGATCGCCCTTGTCGAAACCGAGCTGGAGACTTGGCGCAAAGCGGTTGGCGTGAGCGAACGATAGCGCGCGCTCGGCGGATTGCAGCGAGGCCGTGGCGACAGCGACAGGCAGCAGCTGACCGCCGCTGCTTGGTAGTGTGGAGTCGGGTGGTGGGGCGAGCGTGTCCCGCAGCGTGATCCCGGCTGTGTCACCGGACAACCCCATCTGCAGCTGCAACGACAAGAGCACATTGAGGGCCGCCAGCGAGTCATCGAGCGCGGCATTCGCGAGCTGCCCCGCATTCACCGCAGCCAGTCGCACATCGAGCTCACTCACGTCACCCACGTCGCGCCGGAGCTCGGCGATCTTGAGCAGGCTATCCGCATCCTCTGCGGTACGGCGCGATAGGCGGGCATGAAGCGCTGCGGCCAGGCTGTTTGTGTACGTCGTCTCGACGTCGAACCGAATCGTGGCGCGCTCAAACGCAAAACGATAGCGTGCGGCATCGCGCGCGGACTCCGCGGCACCGATACGCGGCGACCGCAGCCAGGGCAGATCGAGCGGCAGATCGGCAAGCGCGTGGTAGTTGGGTGGATCCTTCGTATAGCTGCCGGAGAACGTGGGGTTGGGAAACGCGCGGGCGGCCCGCACCCCCCCGAGTGCTGCCGAGGTATCGGCGCGCCCCAGAGCGATCCGGGCCCCTCGCGCCAGTGCGGCCGCTACCGCGTCAGCCCGGGTTACTGGCTGCTGCGCGGACACAACTGGCGCAAGCATGGACAGGAGGCACAAGGCTCGCCGCATCCCGCCAAACCTAAGAAGCGAACCTTACGGCAACCTTACACGGCGGGAGGGAAGTCGATCTGTACCCGGGTCCCCGCCGCATCCGAAGAGATTGTAATGCGCGCGTCGTGCAAATCCGCGATCCAGCGCGCGATGGGAAGACCAAGTCCTGCACCCTCGGCCTGGCTGCGCGCCTTATCGCCTCGATAGAATCGCTCGAAAACCCGCGGGAGCTGATCGTGCGGGATCCCGATGCCGCTGTCGGATACGATTACGGACCGCTTGCCGTCGCGAGCCGTGACGTCGAGGCGGACGTTCCCTCCGGATGGCGTGTACTTGATGGCGTTGTCGAGCACGATCAGCACCAGCCGCTCCACCAGATCGGGATCCCCCACGATGCGCGACTCCTCAAACGATCCGACGACGAGTGCGACGCCTTTGCGCTCGGCGAGTGCTCGAGCGGCTGCGACTGCCTGCGACGCGATGTCGTCCAGGTACAGCGATGCGCGAACCACCCGCCGCTCGCCGGCGTCCGCCCGCGCCAGCGTCAGCAGATCGCCGACGATCCCTCCCAACCGCTCGGCTTCACGCGCGATCGCCTGAAAGGCTGCCACGTCTCCGGCAGAGTCACGCGGCTGCCCCAGCGCCACTTCAGTGCGAGTGCGAAGAATCGTGACCGGTGTGCGGAGCTCGTGCGCCGCATCCGCCATGAAGCGCCGCATTTGCTCCATCGAGCGCTCCACCGGAATCGTCGACTGCCGCGCGAGCAGGAATCCGCCGGCGACGACGAGAACGAGCGCGACGAGCGCCGCGGCTCCGAAGGTCCCGATCAGCCAGGCGTACTGATCGGCGATTCCCGGCCGCTCGGCCACCGCGACCGCGACGTACGTCGTGCCGGATGGCGCAACGAACCGTTCCGCGTGGAGTCGCTGCTCGCGGTGACCCGACACCGCGCGCACCGTATCGACGCGACCGCCGCGGGCAGCCGCTACCGCGGCTGCCGTCACCCATGCATCCGCCTGAGCCGGTGTGATGGGAAGTCCGCGCGCGTCGAAGAGGGAGAGGTCGCGATCGGGGATCCGAAGCTCCTCGACGGCGTCGGCGCTCTGCCCGGCCGCTCGCTCGGCCTCCCAGTCGCCGGTGGCCCGCATAATCGCGGCGGTCGCCGCGCCCAGTGAGACATCGAGGCGCCTCGATACCTGCACCTCGATCGCGAAGAAGATGCCGGTGCCCAGCAGGAGGAGGATGACGACGAACGTTGCGGCGTACCACAGCGTGAGGCGCACGCGCAACCGGGCGAGGGTCATGTCGTCGGTCCGATTCGGTAGCCGGCGCCACGGATCGTATGGATGAGCTTGGGCTCGAAGCCGTCATCGATCTTGCTGCGCAGCCGGCTCACCAACACCTCGAGCACATTCGCGAACGGATCGTGATTATTGTCCCAGACATGCGCCGTGATCGCGCTGCGATCGATCACCTGGCCGGGGTGGCGCAGCAGGAGTTCGAGCAAAGCGAATTCCTTGGCGGTGAGGCTGATCGCGCGACCCGCGCGACGCGTCTCCCGGGATGCGAGATCGACCTCGAGATCAGCTACGCGTACGACGGCGGGCGTGACGGCGAGCGCGCGCCGGCGCGCCAGCGCCTGCAGCCGCGCCACCAACTCGCGAAACGCGAATGGCTTGGTGAGATAGTCATCGGCACCGACGGCCAGGCCACGGACACGATCGTCGACAGCGTCGAGGGCGGTCAGCATGAGCACGGGCACATTCACGCCGCTGCGGCGCAGCTCGGCACACAAGTCGAATCCGGACCCGCCCGGGAGCCGCACATCGAGGATCACGACGTCGTAGTCGCCCGCGAGTGCCTGGTCGCGTCCATCGACGAAGCTTGCCGCGAGCGTCGGATCGATGCGGTGCTCGCGTAAGCCGTCACGGAGCAGGCCAGCGAGCTCCGGATCGTCTTCTACGATGAGCACACGCACCGAGGCACCTCAGGTAACGTCGGTCCTCACTGGCTGGTGACGATCTGCTTGTAGCTGTCCGGATTCCATTTCGGGCGCGCCGCCGCATTGGCGACGTCGAGTCCGAGATAGAAGATCAGTCGCGTGATGCGTGACTCCTTCTCGGCGTCGATCTTGTCGGGCGAGTCGCCGGGCCGGTGGTAGTCCGGATGCGTGCCGCTGAAGAAGAATAGAATCGGTACGCCTTTGCGCGCGAAGTTGTAGTGATCGGACCGGAAGTAGAAGTTCTCCTGCGGCCAGATGTCGTCGATCGCGTGCATGTCGAGCTCGGAATGAGCCGCCGCGATGCGGTTGAGCGTCGCGCCCAGATCCGAATGCTCTTTCCCGATCGCCACGATTGTGTCTTTCCAGTTGCGGCCAATCATATCGATGTTGAGATCGGCGACGATATTCTGTACGGGCACCGGCGCGTGCTCGGCGAAGTAGGCGCTGCCCCACAAGCCTTTTTCTTCGCCGCTCACGTTGAGGAAGATCAGCGATCGCTTGGGGCGGGGGTTGAGCTGCGCGAAGGCCTCGGCCAGCTCGACGACAGCGACCGTGCCCGAGCCGTCATCATCCGCGCCGTTGCAAATCGAGTCTGCCCCCTGTGCGCGACAGCCGCCGCTTCCGCGCGGACCCGCGACGCCAACGTGATCCATATGGGCGCTGAAAACGACGTACTCGTTCTTGAGCCGCGCGTCGCTGCCCTCCAGGATCGCGACAACATTCGGCGCGGAATTCCGCTCCACCGGTTGAATGCGCGCATGCACGTGCAACTGCGCGCCACCGAGGGGCTTCACCGAGAACGTGCTGGCGGATTGCGCGGCGGGGAGGTCAGCGCCCAGGCGCGCCAGCAACGGCTGGAGTGTCGCGAGCCGCACCGCGATGAGCAGCGGTGGGCCGAGGGGCCGGCCGGGATCGCGAAGCTGCGGCCGCGTGCTGCGACTGATGAGCTGAGTCCAGATCGAGTCACTCACCGAGCTCGCCAGAATGATGCCCGCTGGTCGCCACGCCTGGACCCGCTGCCTTTCCCCGCGATTCCGAGGCCCGCTCGCCAGAATGATCATCTTCCCCGCGAGTGAGGCGGTATCCGCCGGCAGTGGGCCCCCGACGGGACCCGACACCAGCACGAGCTCGCCGGCATAGTCGCCATTCTCGAACTGATTGTCGCCGAAGATGAAGTCGTTTCCATAAGCCAACGTGGCGTCACTGCCACCGTGCACGAAGACCACAGAGCTCTCGGCGACGATCTGCACGCGGTCCAGCGAATAGCGTTGCTCGAAGTGTCCGCTGTCACCCGCCGGCTTCAGCCCCAGACGCCGATACTCGCTAGCGATATACGCGGCGACTTTATCCAGCTCCGGGCTGGGGGTGTCGCGGCCGCGCATCGAGTCGTCTGCGACGATACCGACGCGTCGCCGAATATCCTCCGTCGTAATCGTCTGAGCCGCGCGCTGGGCGGACGCTCTAGCCGTTGCTTGTCCGACTATCGCGCCGGGGAGGAGAAGGGCGAAGAGCACGAACACACACAGGCAGTGCAAGTGACGCACGGATTCGCTCCACATGAAGGGAAAGGAACCGAAAACTAACGCGCCCGATCGTTTGCGACTACGATCGGGCGCGTCCAGTTTCAGTGTGAAGCTCAAGGCTTGCGGCGCCGCACCTCGGGCTCGCTGCGAGCGGGCGGCGGTGGAGGAGGAGGCGATGAGCGGTGCGACTCAGCACGAGGCTCGCTCCGCGCCGGTCGAGATTCCTCACGTCGCGGCTCGGCACGACGCGGTTCCGCGCGCGGCGCCACTTGCCGCGGCTCCTCCCGGCGGCTGTTCTCCCGTCGGGGTTCCACCACGCGCGGTTCGACTTTGCGCTGAACGTCATTGCGCATGGGCGGCTGGATGCGCGTCGGTTCGACCCGAATCGCATCGGGGCGATCGCGGGGCTCTGGCCGGAGCGGGTTGGTCGGATCATTCGGCCGATCGATGTGGTCATTGCCGCGACGACCGCCGCCGCTGCCGTTATTGCCACCATTGCCGACGCCAGGGTCACGACGATCGCGCACCTCGGGAGGCGGAATGACGCCTCGGCCGCCCAAATCCCGTCCGGTGACGCCTCGACGCGTGTTGTCGTTGACCGGACGCTCGGGCTGCCGCGTGACAAACTCGTCACGGTTTGGCCGGCTGGTGCCCCAGTCCTTGAAAATGTAGCGGGGCTCTGGGCGATAGGGCCGGACGAACACGACGTTACCACCGCCGTAGTAGCGATAGGGGTAGTACCAGGGGTCGTCGTACACGTACATCCGGAACCGCACGCAGGACGTATAGTACGGGTCCCAGTACGAGTAGCTGACATATGAGTGGCAGTCGTAGCACAGGAAACGGGGATAGTCGTAATGACGCTCGACATTGTACGAAACAACGTCGTAATCCCAGTCGACGTATCCATCGGGCACGATGCGCTGTGCCAAATCGGTCATCGCGACGTACGGGTCACCGCGTACGCGGCCGTCGGCGATTACTCGATAGTCCCAATGATCGCCCGACTCGATCCCGTCATAGACGAATGGATCCGCCGCGGCGACGGCGAAGAGGTAGCCGACACCGGGATAATCGTCGATTGTAAAGGCTTCGTTCCTCAGCTGCTCGCCATCGATCTCGAATTGCCGGCCGCCGCGGGCGAAGTTGTCTTCAAACGGTTCACGGGGGAACAGAACCCGGACACGACCGTCCGTATCGACGCGAAAGATTGTGACGAAGGCATCTTGATCGAGCCGGAAATACACCCGCACCCGCTCGCCGCGGTTATAGACGGCTGCGTCGCCCCGGTCCGTGGACAACTCGATCCGGGGTCGATAGACAGCGTGCCGGGCCGGTGGCGTCGGCAAGAAGGAAAGACCGAGTACCGCGATATGTGTGAGCATGGCTGCCTCCTGGCCGTAGCTAGGGCAGGGACTATGCCGCGGCCAGACTTGACCTAAATTATATCGCCATAATGACTTGCCCATTCGAGAGCCCACTGCGGTTGTCCCCCCGAAAGGACATATCTTGGCCACGCGGCTAGATCTGCTCGACCCCGCGGAAGTCGCGCGTCTCGGTGGCATCGAAATCGTCGCCGAAGGCGTTGTCGAGGGGTTCTTGGCGGGCGTGCACCGCTCGCCATTCCACGGTTTCTCCGTCGAGTTCACCGAGCACCGCGCCTATCAGGCGGGCGACGACTTGAGGTACCTCGACTGGCGTATCCTCGGTCGATCCGATCGCCTTTTCGTCAAGCAGTTCGAAGAGGAAACGAATCTCCGGGCCATGCTTCTCGTCGACGCGAGTCGCTCGATGGCGTGGCGAGGCAGCGTCGAACGACTCACCAAGCGCGCCTACGCCGATCGGCTCGCCGCGGCCCTCGCGCTCATCCTGCTGCGCCAGCGCGACGCGACGGGCCTGGTGACATTCGACGACCAGGTGCGTCAGGTCATTCCAGCGCGGGTGAAAGCGGGACAATGGACTCGCATTGTTCGCGGGCTGGTCGACACGCCCGATGGCCAAGGGACGGCGGCGCACGCAGCGCTGCAGCGCTTGACTGCGCTGCTCGCGAGGCGCGGGATGGTTGTACTCCTGTCCGATCTGTTGTTTGACCGTGACCTGGCGCTTGCGGCGCTGCGCTACCTGCGGCATCGCGGCCATCAGGTGATCGTCTTTCATCTGATGGATCCAGCGGAAGTCGAGCTGGGCGGTCCTCCCGAAGTGCGGTTTCGCGATCCTGAATCGTCGCTGAGCGTGGTCGTTCGGCCGCGCGAGCTCGCGCGGGCGTACGCCGATACGGTGCGCCGCGAGATCGCCGCCTGGAGAAAGGCATGCCGCCGGCACGGTATCGCCTATCACCACGTGCAGACCGATCTCCCGTTCGGCATGGCGTTGCGCCTCTTGACGTGACGTTCCTCAATCCGCTCGCTCTGCTGGGACTCGCCGCGGCGGGAATTCCGGCACTGCTCCATTTGCTGCAGCGTCGGGTTCCGCCGGAGCTCGAGTTTCCCGCGGTGCGCTACCTGAGCGCGGCCGAACGCGAGAGCGCTCGACGACTGAAGCTGCGGCATCTCCTCCTTCTTATTCTGCGAACCACCCTGATTGTTGTGATTGTCCTTGCCGCCGCGCGGCCGCTGGTCCGGATGCAGGGCGCCGGTGGCGGAGCGCACGAGCCCACGGCGGTCGTGGTCATACTCGACAACTCGCCGTCATCCGGCGCGGTCGTCGAGGGACGGCTGATGCTCGATCGCTTGCGGGTCGCCGCGCGCGGCACGATCCAGCTGACGACATCAGCCGATCGGGTCTGGATGATGCTGGCCGATGGGGTACTCCGTGGTGGCACGCGCGAAGCGTTACTGGCGAGCGTGGACAGTGTCACGACCGGTTGGCAGCGGCTGGATCTGGTCCAAGCAGTCGAGCGCGCGGCGCGTGTCGCCAACGCGCAGCCGCTGCCGGGACGCGAGGTGCACGTCTTGAGCGATTTGCAGGGCACAGCATTGGCCGAGGGACGCGCTATTGTGCCGGCGGGCGTTCGCGTCCTGTCGCTCGAGCCGGGACGAGCCGTCGCGAACCGCGGTATTGCCGATGTGCGGGTGACCGAAGGCGCGGCGGTGATCGATCTGGCGGGAACGGCGGACGATGCCCTCCAGCCGGTTCCGGTAACGATCAGGATCGGCGCCGGTCGCCGCGATCGCGGAGAGATTGCGGCACGGGGACTGGCGACTCCGGGTTCGGCAGTGACGGTGGCGCTTCCTGCGCAGACGCTCGCCCCCGGTTGGTGGATGGGCGACGCGATGCTGGAGCCGGACGAATTGCGTGCCGACGATCGCCGGCCGTTTGCATGGCGCGTTGCGCCCCCCGCACGGGTGACGGCGACTCCGGGAGCCGGGGGATTTGTCGCCGCCGCGCTGGCAGTCCTGCGCGAAGGCAAGCGCGTCACGGAAGGACCCGACGTCGTGTTCACGGGTGGTGACGCGCTGTCAGGGGAGCGGACCATCGTCCAGCCCCCAGCGGACGCAGCACTGGTGGGGCAAGCCAATCGAGCGCTCGCGTCGCGCGGTGTATCGTGGCGCTGGGGTCCGATGTCAACGCCAGCTCCCGTTGCGGCGCCAAGCCTCCCCCTGCTCAATGGCGTCCAGGTGACGCGGCGATACCGTCTGGAGCAAACGGAGAGCACGCAGCAGGGGGCAGATGAGGTGCTCGCCACGGTCAATGGAGATCCCTGGCTCGTGCGGTCCGGTAACACCGTCCTGCTGGGAAGCAGGCTCGACACGGCGTGGACCGCATTGCCGGCTACGCCCGCCTTCGTGCCGTTCATCGATGCGCTGGCGAATCGATTTGTCCGCGGGGAAGCCGACGTGACAACTGCGGAGGGCGCACCGCGGGTCGAATTCCGCCTGCGGGGTGCAGATACGGTGGGCGCAACAGTTTTCGGACCTGACCCGCGCGAGTCAGACCTGACGCCGGCCTCTCGAGCGCTCGCCACCACCGCACTGGGCGGCGGGGATCGCGCGGAGGTGCTCAAGGACGCGGCCTTTGCCGCCCAACGCTTCTCCGGAACGCGGCGCGCCGACGGCAGTGGATTCTTGCTGGTGCTCGCCCTGATGCTGGCAATGTCCGAGCTGGGAGTCGCGACCCGAACGCGCTAATGCCCCTCGATTTTGTCCTCGATACGTTCGACGAGCTTCCTGCGACCCGGGCGCTGGCTGACCAGCTCCCCCCGGCCGGGAAACGCGCCGGTGTCGGCGGGCTGCCGGGATCGAGTCCGGCGGTGCTCGTCGCCACGCTCGCGCGACGGCTCCCTCAGCGGGTGTTCGCGGTCATCGCGCCCACTCCTGCGGACGGCGAACGCTGGCTCGCCGATTTGCAGACACTCCTGGGATCGGACGCAGCGGCGCTCTACCCACAGCGCGAGTCACTGGGCGCGGAAGAGCCTCATTATGAGCTGGCCGGTGAGAGAGTCGAGACCGTAGAGGCATTGCTGCGCGGCACGATCCGGGTCGTCGTCACGACGGCGCGCGCCAGCGCCGAGCGGACCGCAGTGCCGGCGGCGCTCGCGCAATCCCGCCTCGTTATCGAGGTAGCGAAGGAAGAACGCGGGCTGACGACGACGACGCGGCGCCTGGACGACATGGGATACGTCCGCGTCCCTACCGTTACGGAGGTCGCGCAGTACAGCGTCCGGGGCGGAATCCTCGACGTGTACGGGTTCGGCATGGCGTCCCCTGCACGGGTCGAATGGTGGGGGGATGAGGTCGTCTCCGTCCGCGGCTTCGATCTCGACACGCAGCGCTCAGGTGAAGGGCTGGGCCGGGTCACCGTACTGCCAGTGAAATCCGAGCAGCTGGCTGCGGGCAGCTCCGCCGTCGAGCGCAGCAATCTGCTGGCGTTGCTTCCATCCGACACAGTCGTCGTCGTCGATCAGGAATCGGCGGTGGAGCGAGAGGTGGAGCGCGCCTGGGCGGACGCGGCGCACCACTTGGAAGTTGCGCGCCGCATGGGTGAAGAGCCGCCGCCACGCGACGAGTTGTTGATCGATCCGGTTTCGTGGCGCACCGCACTCGACCGCCTCGGCCGCCTCGCGCTGGCGGAAGGCGAGAGCGAGCGCCGCTTTCCGCTCGCACCGCCCGAGCACGTGGACCGCGATCTCAAGCGCTTGCGGCAGATCGTCGCAAATCCACCGCCAACCGTGATCCTGTGCGACAACGAGGGGCAGCTCGAGCGGCTCGAGGAGCTGCTCGGCACCGATCGAGCCACACTGGCTGTCGGCGCGCTGGACGGCGGTTTCATCATGCCGACTCTGCGCGTCCTCACCGATCACGAGATCTTCCGCCGCGCGCGGCGGCTGCGGCGGCCGCGCCGCTATCGAACCGCGGTGTCGACGGCAGCCTCCCGGCCACTTACGCCGGGCGGCTATGTCGTGCATCTCGAGCACGGTATTGGCATCTATCGTGGCTTACAGACGATTGCGGTCGGGGCGGACGGCGAGACCCTCGATGTCGCAGTCGTCGAATACGAAGGCGGCGCGCGACTCAACGTGCCGCTGTACCGTATCGATCAGCTGGAGCCGTATCGGACGGTGGGACGGGACGGCGACGGTGACGCGCCACCTCCACGGTTGCACCGGTTGGGCGCCACCACCTGGCAGCGCCAGCGCGACAAGACCCGAGCGGCAATCCGCGCGATGGCGGCAGAGCTGCTCGATCTCTATGCGCGCCGACAGATGGCGACGGGGTTTGCGTTTCCGCCGGACACGCCGTGGCAGCGCGAGCTGGAGTCTGCCTTCCTTTATGAAGACACTCCAGACCAGCGGCGCGCGTCCGACGAGGTCAAGCGCGACATGGAGCGGCCGCGCCCGATGGATCGGCTGCTCGTCGGCGATGTGGGATACGGCAAGACGGAAGTCGCCGTGCGTGCGGCTTTCAAGGCGGTGCAGGCGGGCAAGCAGGTCGCCGTGCTCGTCCCCACGACCATTCTCGCTGAGCAGCATGGCCGTACGTTTCGGGAGCGACTGGCCGACTATCCCGTGCGGATTGAAGTGCTCTCGCGATTCCGCGGCGCCAAAGAAACGGCCGGGCTCGTGCAGCGGATCGCGCAGGGCGAGGCCGACATCATCATCGGTACGCATCGCCTGCTCTCGCCTGACGTCACGTTCAAGGATCTGGGCCTGCTCATCGTCGACGAGGAGCACCGCTTTGGCGTGCGCCACAAGGAGCGCTTGAAGACGCTGAAGCTCAGCGTCGACGTCCTGACGTTGACGGCCACGCCCATCCCACGGACGCTGCACCTTTCGCTCGCGGGATTGCGCGATCTCGCGCTACTCGAGACGGCGCCCAAGGATCGATCGCCGGTGCTCACGTTCGTCGAGCCATGGGACGACGCCCTGCTGGAAGAGGCGATTGCCCGGGAGCTGGACCGCGGCGGCCAGGTCTACTTCGTTCACAACCGCATCGAGACTATCGAGACGATCGCCGCGCGGGTGCAGGCGTTGGCCCCTCGCGCGCGGCTCGCGGTGGCGCACGGCCAGATGCGCGAGCAGGACCTCGAAGCGGTGATGGGGCGGTTCGTCCGCGGGGAGGTGGATATCCTCGTGTCGACGATGATCGTCGAGTCAGGGCTCGACGTGCCGAACGCCAATACGATGATCGTCGATCGTGCCGACCGCTTTGGTCTGGCGCAGCTCTATCAGCTGCGAGGCCGCGTCGGACGCAGCCACCGGCGCGCCTTCTGTTATCTGCTCGTCCCGGATCTGGTGGACGCGCAGGCGGAGGAACGTCTGCAGGTGCTCGAGCATCATACTGATTTGGGGTCGGGGTATCGCATTGCCTTGCGCGATCTCGAGCTCCGGGGCGCGGGCAACCTGTTGGGGGGCGAGCAGTCGGGGCATGTCCAGGCGGTCGGTTTCGACATGTACCTGCGGTGGCTGGAAGAGACGGTTCGGGCGCTAAAGACGGGGGAAGGGGGACGGGGGAAGCGAGAAGAGTGGACGCCGCCGGACGTCACGCTCGATGCGCCCGCGCACCTCCCCGACGAATACGTCGCGGACGATGATGCCAAGCTCGATCTCTACCGGCGGCTGGCGCGGGCGGAGCAAGCATGTGAGATTCAAGCCGTTCGCGAGGAGCTGCGCGATCGCTTTGGACCACTCCCCCCGGATGCCGAGCGTTTGTTGCTGGTTGCTGAGCTGCGCGCGCTGGGGGCGCGGCTCGGATTGGAAGCGATCCACATCAAGGGCGACGAGGCGCGGCTGACGTTCCGGCGCGATGCAGCACCGCGCCTCGCCGGGCTGCAGGTGGCGCTCGAGGCCGTGCAGTTCGAAGCGGACGTGCGGCGTGCGGTGCCGCTCTCCCTCAGGCTCCGCCGGCTCGGCGGAGAGTCGATCGGCCCCGGATTGGTCCGGGCGCTCACGGCCGTTCTGCGGGATCACCACCGCTAATTAAGGAAAGAGGAGACGGATGCGACGTTTGAGTCTGGTGTGGCTGGTGCTGATGCCGTTCGGAGTGGCATGCAACGGTGTGCGGGATGCCTTCACGCCGCGCGCCGATGTCGTCGCCCGGGCCAACGACCAGACGCTGAGCGTCGAGCGGATGGCGGGATGGGCCACCAGCGCGAAGCAGGTACCCCTCGAGCCCATGGCGTTCAGCCGGCTCTCGCACATTTGGGTGGACTATGCGCTTTTTGCCCAGTCGCTCGCCACGGGACATGACCTGCGTGATTCCGCGACGATGACGGCGGCTATGTGGCCGGTGGTCTCGCAGCTGAAGTGGGAGCGGTTCCACGACAAACTCAACGCGGGGAGCAATTTCACGGATCGGCAGGTGGACTCGGCGTATCAGGCCGGCGAGCTGCGCGTGTTTCAGCACATTCTCTTCCAGGTCCCCCCGAATGCCACCCCGACCGTCGATGCGCAAAAACGCCGGCAGGCGGAGCAGCTGCTGCCGCAAGTGCGCGGCGCGGGTGCGCGCTTCGCGCAGCTGGCCAGCCGCTACTCGGACGACCCGGGCTCGAAGGCGCAGGGCGGCTCGCTGGGGCTGACGGGACGCGGTCAGTTCGTTCCGGCATTCGAAGATGCCGCATGGCAGCTCGCGCCGGGCGGCGTGAGCCCCGTCGTCAAGACCCCCTTCGGCTATCACATCATTCGGCGCCCGCCGCTTGCGGAGGTGCGCGATTCCTTCAAAACCGGCATCGAGGAGCGCATCCAGTTCCACGGCGATTCGCTCTACCTCGACAGTCTCTCGATCAAGCGGCGCATCGAGCCGGTGAGTCGCGCGCCCGCCTACGTCCGTGCGGCGATGCAGGACATCGACGGGTCGCGCACCAGCCGGCGGACGCTTGTGAACTACCGCGGTGGTGCGATTCGGGTGCGAGACCTGGTGCGCTGGGTAGGCGCGATGGATCCGTCGGTCACGCAGGCGCTTCCGCAGGCGCCGGACGAGCAGATCAATCAGTTTCTCAAGGCGATCGCGCAGCGCGAGCTTCTGCTCAAGCAGGCCGACTCCGCCAAGGTCACCCTGACGCCGGAGGATTGGGAGCAGATTCGCAGCGAGCACGATTCCGCAATCACGCTGCTTGGCTCGATTCTCAACTTGTCGCCTGAAACGTTGCGGGATTCGCTGGGTAAGGAGCGCGACCGCATCAATTTCGCGATGGGGCGTGTGAACGACTACATGGACCGCGTCGTGCAGGGGCGCGCGCGGTTCTTCCCGGTGCCAACTTTTCTGGGTGAGACACTGCGCTCGCGGGCGAGCTGGAACGTCGATGACGCAGGCGTGCGCCGTGCGGTGGAGCGGGCGCAGCAGAACCGGGCGGACTCCGCCCGCGCGGGGGCGGGGGCGGGGGCGGGGGCGGGGGGGGCGGGCGGGCCAGGTGGTCCGCAGATGACTCCGGCCCCGGGTCCGGCACCCATCGACACGACGCGGCGCAATCCCCGATGAAGTCCATACTCGCGCTTGTTGCCGGATGCCTCGTCGCCACGGCGGCCGCCGCGCAGCAGCCCCTCGACCGCATTGTGGCGATTGTCGGCACGCGACCGATTCTCGCGTCCCAGGTCGAGGAGGAGATGGTCCAGGCACAGGCGCAAGGCCAACCAGTTCCCCCCGACTCCGAAGGTCGCGTCGCGATGCGCCGGTCGATTCTCGACCGGCTGATCGAGCTCGAGCTGCTGGTGCAGCAAGCGCAGCGTGACACGTCCATCAAGATCACCGACCAGGAAGTCCTCGATCAGGTCGAGCAGACTTATCAGAACGTGCGCAAGCAATTCTCGTCAGAGAACGAGTTTCGTGAGCAGATCAAGCAGGCGCACTTCGGCTCGGTGGAGGAATGGCGCCGCTGGCTGGCCGACGAACAGCGCCGGCAGCTGTACGCGCAGCGGTTGATCGAAGCGCAGCGGCAGAAGGGGAAATTGAAGCCGATCCCGCCGACGGACGCGCAGATGCGCGAGTTCTGGGAGCAGAACAAGGCCCAGCAGCAGCGTCGTCCGGCCACGGTAGGGTTCCGGCAGATTGTGGTTCGGCCGGAGCCAGATTCGGCCGCCAAGCGGCGCGCTTACCAGCTGGCGGAATCGTTGGTCGTGCAGCTGCGCCATGGGGCGGACTTCGCGGCCGCGGCCAAGCGCTTCTCCGGCGACAGCGCCTCCGCATCGCAGGGGGGAGAGCTCGGCTGGTTCCGGCGCGGCGTGATGGTGAAGGAATTCGAGGACTGGGCGTTTCACATGAGGCCGGGCGAGATCTCCGACCCGGTCGAGACGGCCTTCGGGTTCCACGTCATCAATATCGAGCGGACCCAGCCGGCCGAGGTGCTCGGTCGTCACATCCTGATCATGCCGGACATCAGCCCGGAGCAAATCGCGAAGGCCCGGACTCTCGCCGACTCCGTCCACGATGGGCTCGCGCGTAGTGGTGGCATCGCGTTCGACGCGCTCGCCAAGGCGCACGCCGATCCACAGGAGCCGAAGATCGTGGAAGACGTGCCGTTCGATAAGCTGCCGCCCGAGTATCAGGCGCCCATTGCCAGCGATACGACACTCGGCCTGAAGCCGGTCATCACGCTCGGAGCGGACACGCCGCGCCCGAAATTCGTGGTGCTCGACGTGACCTCGCGTCACCCCGAAGGCGAGCTGTCGTTCGACGACGTCAAGCTCAACATCCGGCAGAACCTCGGCGATCAGCTCGCGATCCGTCATTACATCGATCAGCTGAAGCGCCAGACGTACATCGACATCAGACTCTAATCGTGGCGCCTGCTCCGCCGGGACGACCTCGTCTCGCCGTGACCGTCGGCGATCCGCGCGGCATCGGTCCGGAGGTCGTCCGCAAGGCGCTGCGCCAACCGCTCAACGCGGATGTCCAGATCGTCGGCGGCTGGGACGATGATGGCGAGCGGAGCGAGGTCGAGGCGGGACGCGCGGCCGCGCAGGCCATCGAAACGGCCGCTCGTCAGGCGCTCGCCGGACAGGTCGATGCCATCGTCACGGGTCCCGTTCACAAACACGCGCTGCATGCCGCCGGCTACGAATTTCCCGGCATCACGGAATTCCTGGCACACCTTGCTGGTGACGTCCCCGTGGCCATGATGCTGGCGACGGGGCGGCTCCGGGTCGTGCTCGTCACGACGCACCTGCCGTTGCGGGACGTAGTTTCGGCGCTCACGACCGATCGCGTCGTCACGGCGGGGCGCATCACGAGCGAGGCGCTGCAGCGGTGGTGGGGAATCACCACGCCGCGGCTCGCGGTTTGCGCGCTCAATCCCCATGCGGGTGAAGGCGGTCTGTTCGGCGACGAAGACGAGCGGATACTGCGTCCCGCCGCAACGGCGCTGGGTGCGGCGGGTCCGCTTCCCGCCGACACGGTGTTCGTCAAGGCCCTACGCGGCGAGTTCGACGCCGTGCTCGCCCCCTATCACGACGTGGGCATGACGGCGGTGAAGGTCTCGGGGTTCGGGACCGGGGTGAACGTCACTCTGGGTCTGCCGTTCATTCGCACGGCCCCGGACCACGGCACCGCGTTCGACATCGCGGGCAAGGGAATTGCGGACCCCGGATCGATGCGCGCGGCGCTCGAGCTCGCGGTGCAGCTCGCCGGAGCGCGCCAGGCGGTGACGAGCTAGCCGGTCGGTTCCGGCACCTCGGTCGCGGTCGCCGGCCAGACGCGCACTTGACCCACCCGCCGGCCGTCCATCTCCAGAATCTCGAACGTAGCACCCTGCAGGTTGACGCGGTCGCCCACCTTCGGCAGCCTGCCCAGCCGCCCGAAGATCAATCCGCCGATCGTCGTGTAGTCAGCGTCGTCCAGATGCAGCCGCAGCAGGCGGTTTACCTCGGCGATCTCGGCGCTCCCCGCGACGATGGGCGCGCCGGTGGCGGCACCCGTCGCCGCCGCGGTGGCCGGCGGTTGGTCGTACTCGTCGTAGATCGGACCGACGATCTCCTCCAACAGATCCTCCATGGTGACCAGTCCGGCTGTGCCGCCGAACTCATCGAGCACGATGGCGAGGTGGACCTTCTGGCGCTTCATGTCGGCCAGCACGTCCTCGACTTCTCGGGTGCCGGGCACGAAGAACGCGGGCCGCGCGATGTCCTGCACCGGCGCTTCGGAGCCCGACAGGAGGCCGCGCAGAATGTCCTTGGCGTGGACAATGCCGACGACATCATCGAGCGACTCGCCGGTGACGGGATAGCGGGAGCGGCCGGCGGCGGCAACGCGGTCCGCGGCTTCCGCGAGCGAGGCTTCGGCGGGCAAGGCGACGATCGCGGTGCGTGGGGTCATGACTTCCCGTGCGTTCTTCTCGCTGAACTCGAAGACGCCTTCGAGCAGGCGAGCGTCGCCTGCGCCCAGGCCGCCCGTCTTGCGGCTCTGCTCGACGAGCATCCGCAGCTCTTCCGGCGAGTGGACGCGGTCGTGCTCGGTGCTCGGGCTCTTGATGCCGAGCATGCGGACCAGGAGGTTCGAGCTCCGATTGAGCAGTTCGGTGAACGGCCGGGTGATCCAGGAGAAGAAGATGAGTGGCGCCGCGACCCAGCGGCTGATGCTCTCGGGGTAGGTGATGGCCCAGGCCTTCGGGACCTGCTCGCCAACCACCACGTGCAAGAACGAAATAACGGCGACCGCCGTAACCGACGCGATGCCGCCGCGCGTGAGGAAGTCGAGACTCTGCGGAAGCGACGCGAACCAGCTGCGGAACATGTGCGCGACGGTGTCCTCGGCGACGTAGCCGAGCAGGATCGAGGCGACGGTGATGCCCAGCTGCGCGGCGGACAGCTGCCGGTAGAGGTCGTGCAGCGCCGTGCGGACGGTGCGCGCCTTCCGGTCGCCGCGCCGGATCATCGCTTCGATCCGCGTGCGCCGCGCCGCCACGAGCGCGAATTCCGCTGCCACGAAGAAGGCGTTCGCCGCGACGAGCACGAGCACGGCGAGCAGCCGCAGGGTCAGCTCGTTCACATCCTAAAGGTATTATGTTTCCGCACGAGGAAACACTCGTGCTCCCCGCTGACGCCCACTGCACCTATCGCGCGCCCATCAACGTCGAGACCCGACGCCGCCTGACGCTCGCGCTTACGATCACGGCGATCGTAATGCTGATCGAGCTGGTCGGCGGCTGGCTGGCCGGCTCGCTGGCATTGCTCGCCGACGCCGCCCACATGCTTGCGGACGTGGCGGCACTCGGCCTGGCGCTGATCGCCGCCTGGATCGCGCAGCGGCCCGCGACGCCACAGCGCTCGTTTGGATTCATGCGGCTTGAGATCCTGGCGGCACTCGTCAACGGCGCCGTACTGTTCGCCATCGCGATCGGCATCGGTGTCGAAGCGTGGCGCCGGATACGCACGCCGGGAGCGGTGAACGGCTCGCTGCTCTTGGGCGTCGCCGCCATCGGATTCGTGGCGAATCTCATCGCCGTGGTGATTCTCCACCGTGATCACCAGCACTCACTCAATCAAAAGGGCGCGTACCTGCACGTGCTCGGCGACCTGCTCGGGTCTGTCGGTACGATCGTGGCGGGCATCATCGTGCTCGCGACCGGATGGGTGCTGGCCGATCCCCTCATTTCCGTACTCATCGGCGCGCTCGTGCTCGTGAGCGCGTGGCGCCTGGTCAAGGAGAGCAGTGACGTGCTGCTCGAGGCCACACCGGCGCACATCGCCATGTCGGACGTGCACGATCGTATCGCCTCGGTACCCGGCGTCGAGTCGGTCCACGATTTGCACCTCTGGACGGTGACCAGCGGGGTCGTCGCGATGAGCGGACACCTGGTCGTGAAGAATCCGAGCGACAATCAGCCTATTCTGGAAGCCGTACAGGACCGGATGCGGGCGCTGGGGATAGCGCATGTGACGGTGCAGGTGGAGCGGGAGCCGATTTGTGACTGACAATGGCGGCAATGGCGGCAGGGGCGGCAGGGTAACGACATTGCCGCCTTTGGCGCCCCTGCCGCCCTTGTTTGGCTCCAGCCGCCCATTTATACTGCGCCCCTCAATTCCGGGACCAGCAAGGACCTAAGTCGGTGAAGATTCGCAACATCGCCATCATCGCCCACGTCGATCACGGGAAGACCACGCTCGTCGATCAAATGCTCCGCCAGTCCGGGGCGTTCCGCGCCAATCAGCAGGTGGCGGAGCGCGTCATGGATTCGAATCCGATCGAGCGTGAGCGCGGCATCACGATCCTCTCCAAGAACACGTCTGTCCGGTGGGGCGACACGAAGATCAACATTGTGGACACCCCGGGACACGCCGATTTTGGCGGCGAAGTCGAGCGGATCCTGCGGATGGTGGATGGCTTTCTGCTGCTCGTAGATGCGGCCGAGGGGCCGATGCCGCAGACGCGCTTTGTCGCGGGGAAGGCACTGGCGTTGGGACTCAAGCCCATCGTGCTGGTCAACAAGATCGACCGGAGCGACGCCGAGCCGCTGCGCGTGCACGACGAAGTGCTGGAGCTTCTGATGGACCTGGAGGCGACGCCGGAGCAGTTCAATTGTCCCTTCCTCTATACGTCGAGTCGAGCGGGTACGGCGACGCTCGAGCTGGCGAAGGAGGGACCGGATCTGAAGCCGCTGTTCGAGACCATTTTGGCGACGATTCCACCGCCGAAGGCGACCGAGGCCGGGCCGTTTCAGATGCTCATCTCGACGCTCGATTATTCGTCGTACCTCGGACGGATCGGCATTGGACGCATTGAGCGCGGCCAGGTCCATGTGGGCGACACGGTCGCCCTGTTGCCGATCGGCGAGCCGGGTCCTGTCGGCGACGGCAAGTTCGAGCAGGCAAAGATCGTGAAACTATTCGCCTTCGAGGGGTTGGAGCGCGTGGAGCTCGAGACGGCGGAGGCTGGTGAAATCGTTGCCGTCTCTGGGCTCGCCGGTGTCGAAATTGGGAAGACGGTGACGGCCCCGGATCATCTCGACCGGCTGGCGGGTATCGCGGTGGAAGAGCCGACGATCTCGGTCGACTTCCTCGTGAACAACTCGCCGCTGGCGGGGCGGGAAGGGAAGTTCGTGACCGGCCGGCAGCTGCGCGAGCGGCTGTACCGCGAGCTGGAACGCAACGTGGCGCTGCGGGTGGAAGACACGGACACGCCGTACGCGTTCACGGTGTCGGGGCGTGGCGAGCTGCACCTCGGCATCTTGATGGAGACGATGCGACGCGAGGGGTACGAGTTCCAAGTGTCCCGGCCGCGCATCATTCCCCGTGAGGGGCCGAACGGTGAGCGGCTCGAGCCGTACGAGGAGCTGATGATCGACTGTCCCGAGGGGTACCTCGGGGTGGTCATGGAGAAGCTGGGGCCGAGGCGCGCGACGATGCTGGATATGAAGAATCCGGGGCTGGGGATGGTCCGTATGCGGTTCAAGATCCCGGCGCGCGGCCTGCTCGGCTATCGTTCGGAGTTCTTGACGGATACGCGGGGGACGGGGATCATCCACCACCGCTTTTTCGAGTACGATCTGTGGGCCGGCCCACTCTCAGGCCGGAACCGTGGAGTGATGGTGGCGGACCGGGAAGGGGTGGTGGTGGCGTACGCCCTCTTCAATCTTCAGGAGCGCGGGACGATGTTCGTACAACCGGGGGATCCGGTCTATGAGGGGATGATCATCGCGGAGCACGTGCGGCCCGGTGATATGGACGTGAACGCCACGAAGGAAAAGAAGCTCACGAACATGCGCACGACGGCGGCGGACGAGATGATTATCTTGGAGCCGCCACGCCAGATGACCTTGGAGCTGGCGCTGGAGTATATCGAGGACGACGAGCTGATCGAAGTGACGCCGACGTCTTTGCGGCTGCGCAAGCGGTTGCTTGGCGCGACGGAGCGGCGCAAGCTGGCTCGCAGCGAGAAGCGGGCGCTGGAAGAGTAGGTTTCGGGTCCCGAAGTTCGGTCGTTCAGCGACAACCTCAGCCGGAGGTGGCAATGCTGGCCCGCGAGACGTCGATGGACTGGTCGCTCAAGCGGAGGAGCGACGACGTCGACGAGGAGTTCGGAGAATTCGAAGAGGACAAGGAACTCGACGAAGACTTCGATGATGAGCTGGACGAGGACGATCTCGACGAAGACGATCTCGAGGAAGACGATTACGATGATCTCGACGATGAGTTCGACGAGGGGGACGAGGACGAGTTCCGGCCCAAGAAGGGACCGAAGCGGGAGTGGGAGTAACTGCTAGACGTCTAGACGTGTAGACGTCCAGACGTCTAGCCTGCAGGGCCTGTAGCTCAGGTGGTTAGAGCGCACGCCTGATAAGCGTGAGGTCGGTAGTTCAACTCTACCCAGGCCCATTCATTGTGTAGCACGCACTTAGCCCGCCAGGGATCGCGCCCGGTGGGCTTTTCTTGTGTCTATCAATAGCGTTTATCCGTAGTTCCGTTTTCTAGCCGTCCATAACAGCCCAAACCGCACCAACGCCCGCCAACTCGATACAGCACGTCGCTCCTACTTGGCAAATGAACATGGCGCAACGTATCGAAACGCTCATTCGAACCTCACCATCAGTACAGACGGCCTGCCTCATGATGAAGACGCTCCATGACCACGAGCCGCGTCGCAATCGCCACCAATGTCGGTTGGCACTGTAGCGACTGTTGTCACGCACGCCGCCCAAGAGAGCTCGCCGGTCGCGGGCGCACGTCATGACCCGAAAGGGGGGGACCACAATGAACACGACCACTTCCTGCCTCTCGGCAGCCTGCCTCTCGCTATCAGTTTCTCTCTTGTTCACGGCGTGCCGTGATAGCCCAGTCCAGCCCGCCAGCGAGGGACTCGCTCTCGCGGCTTTCACTAAGGAGGCAAGAACCTATCGAGTGACGGATCTGGGAACGTTGGGCGGGTCTGCAGGCGCTGCCTTCGCGATCAATTCGGCGGGCCAAGTTGTCGGCTATGCCTCCACAGCAGCAGACGAGCAACTCCACGCCTTCCTCTGGCGGCACGGCGCGATGACAGATCTTGGAACCTTGGGGGGCACCTACGGCGCCGCCGTGGCGATCAATCCGGCGGGGCAAGTTGTCGGCTCTGCCTCCACCGCAGACGAGCAAACCCACGCCTTCCTCTGGCGGGACGGCGTGATGAGTGATCTTGGCACCTTGGGGGGGACGTACAGCCAAGCAGTGGCGATCAATCCGGCGGGGCAAGTTGTCGGCTATGCCTCCACCGCAGCAGACGAGCAGTATCACGCCTTCCTCTGGCAGCACGGCGTGATGACAGATCTTGGTACCTTCGGGGGGACTTTCAGCGTCGTGCAGGGACCAATGGCGGTCAATCCAGCGGGTCAAGTTGTCGGCTATGCCTTCACAGCAGCAGACGCGCAATACCACGCCTTCCTCTGGCAGCACGGCGTGATGACAGATCTTGGCACCTTGGGGGGGACGTACAGCGCCGCCGTGGCCATCAATCCGGCGGGTCGAGTTGTCGGCTACGCCACCACAGCAGCAGACGCGCAATACCACGCCTTCCTCTGGCAGCACGGCGTGATGACAGATCTTGGCACCTTCGGGGGGACGTACAGCGCCGCCGTGGCCATCAATCCGGCCGGCCAAGTTGTCGGCTACGCCACCACAGCAGCAGACGCGCAATACCACGCCTTCCTCTGGCAGCACGGCGTGATGACAGATCTTGGCACCTTGGGGGGGACGTACAGCGCCGCCGTGGCCATCAATCCGGCCGGCCAAGTTGTCGGTACCGCCTCCACAGCAGACGAGCTAGTCCACGCGTTCGTGTGGCAGGACGGCGTGATGACAGATCTTGGCAGTTTGGGGGGCTTTCGCAAACGGGGGGGCGGTCGCGAGATGGCGAACCGCGTCGGCCAACCGGGTTCCCCGCGTGGCCGCGACATAGAGGAGGAGATCGGGGGACGGCTGGTCACCGCGCTGCGGCATTGCAGCCGGAGTGGGCGCTTCAGTGACTGCTTCCGTGCCCGCTTCCACGCAAGGGACGAAGACCAGGGCTCCAGCGGCGCCACAGCGATCAATCCGGCGGGTCAGGTTGTCGGCAACGTTTTCGTGGCGACCGGCAGCGACAGCACGGAGCACGCTGTGCTCTGGACGCCGCGGTAGCACGATGTGTCGTATGAGCACGGGCCAGGAGCGATCCCGGCCCGTCGCGTGCCTGGGCTCTCCTACGCGCGCGAAAGTTCGCCGAGTTGTTCACCGCCGCTGCTGTCGTCTCTCTGATCGTGATTTGGTGCGCGCGTATCCATAGTTCATCCATAGTGACAGGCCCAAAAGGGCCCTAAAGGGCCAAACGCCAACTTTCCGCCGAGCGCTTTATCTACTTACTAGACAACACTGTTAGCGACTGGTATGAATTGGATCGCACAGCTCGCGGCTAGCTGATAAGCGTGAGGTCGATAGTTCAACTCTACCCAGGCCCACTGCATGACACGAGTACGTAAAAGGGAGACGTAGAAGAAAAGGCGTGGAATGAAACGGCGTCGAATAGAAGACGTCGGAAAAGCGTCGAATGGACCCGGTGGGTTCTGTTCGACGCTCTTGATTTACGCCGTTTGGCCTGCACGTTTGCTGCGGTCTGATTAAGGAACGTGCATGCGGGCTCTGCTAGTCATCACCTGGGTCACGGCCGTCATTGCGCGCGCTGGCAACGCCCAAATCCCCCTGCCCGAACATCCACGTCCCGAGTTTCAACGCCCTGAATGGCTGAATCTCAACGGCCGCTGGCGCTTCGCCTTTGACTCACGCGACCAAGGCGAGCGACTCGGCTGGGCCGGCGGCTTGCTGCCGGGAAAGCACGAGATTGTCGTGCCGTTCTCATGGGGTGCGCCGCTGTCGGACGTCCCGGATAGCGCCGACATCGGGTGGTACGCCCGCGAGATCACGGTGCCGGAATCGTGGCGCGGGCGACGCGTCTTTCTGGTCGTCGGCGCGAGCGACTGGCGGACGACCGTCTGGCTCGACAGCACGACACTCGGCGAGCATCAGGGTGGCTACACGCCGTTCTCGTTCGAGCTTCCACGCCAGCGCACGGCCGGCCCGCACCGATTGGTGCTGCGCGTGGACGATACGCCGCACCCGTACAAGCTCGAAGGCAAGCAAGGTTACGGACCCGCCCGCGGCATCTGGCAAACCATTTACCTGGAGGCGAGGGGGAGCGCACCGCTTGCTGCGGTGCACTTCACGCCGTGGCACGATCTGAACGGCGTGCGCGTTGACGCACGCTTAGCTGAACCGGCGCCACGAGCACTCACGCTTACCGTCAGGTTCGACAATCGCGAGGGCCAGCCGGTCTTCACGAGCCGCATCGTTCGGGGCGCGACGTCCGCGCACCTCGAGATCCCGCTCCGCAATGCGCATCGCTGGTCGCTCGACGATCCGTTCCTGCACGAAGTCACCCTGCGAGTGAGTGGCGATGAGTTGGTCGAAGATCGCGTCCAGACGTACTTCGGAATGCGGACGATCTCGGTGGTTGACCTACCCGGAACGAATTACCCGTATGTCGCGATCAACGGGACACCGGTGTTCCTGCAGCTCGCGCTCGATCAGGCGTACCACCCAACGGGCTACTACACGTTCCCGACCGACAGCATGCTGCGCGATGAGATCCTGCGGGCACGCGAGATCGGTCTGAACGGCCTGCGCGAGCACGTGAAGATCGAAACCCCGCGCAAGCTCTATTGGGCAGACCGCCTCGGCGTGCTGATCATGGCGGACATCCCGAACTGGTGGGGACCGCCCGACTCGATGGCATTCCGGGAGCACGACGTCGCCCTGCGCGGCATGATCGACCGCGACTACAACCATCCCGCGATCTTCGCCTGGGTGCTGTTCAACGAGACGTGGGGGTTGCTCAGCAAGGATCAAAACGACGAACGGTATCTGCCGGAAACGCGGGCGCGCGTCGCGCGCGACTACGCGCTGGCCAAGTCGCTCGACTCTACGCGACTGGTCGAGGACAACTCGCCATGCTGCGGGCGAGGGCATACGGAGACCGACATCAACTCGTGGCATGAGTACTTGCCGGGCTGGCGGTGGGAGTCACGCGTGCAGCAAATCAGCGACAGCACTTATCCTGGATCGCATTGGAATTTCGAGACACCGTGGCGTCAGGGACGCCAGCCGATGCTGAATTCCGAGTTCGGGAACGTGTGGGGTTACGAGGGGAGCACCGGCGATGTGGATTGGAGCTGGGATTACCACCGAGCGGTCAACGCCTTTCGTCGTCATCCGAAGCTCGCGGGCTGGCTCTACACGGAGCACCATGACGTCATCAATGAATGGAACGGGTACTGGCGCTTCGATCGCTCGCGCAAGGAGGCGGGCTTCGGATCGATCGTGCACGGCATGACGCTGGGCGACCTGCACGCGCCACTCTACATCGTAGTGGGGGACTCGGAGCTGAGTCACGTGGCGCAACCGGGTGAGCGGGTGGACGTGCCGCTTTATGCTTCGTTCCTGACAGGCAGCACGACGTACGGTGATTCGCTCATTCTACGCACGGAGCTGGATGCCTGGAACTCGCTGGGCGAGGAAAAGCGGTATGGCTCGTCGGTTTCACGCATCGCGTATCGGCCCTGGATGTCGCAGGCGCTCGCGCCCCTGTCCGTGACGCTGCCGTATGAACCAGCGGTGGTCGTGCTCGCCGTGACTCTCGCGGACCGGAACGGCACAACGCTCCACCGCAACTTCACCACGTTCGTCGTCGAGGGCACGACTCCCGACACCGTGCGTCTGGCTGACGGTCGCCGAGTGAGGGTCGCACGGGTGCCTGCGACCGCAGTACGCGACGCACATTGGACGCGCAAACAGTGGACGGTACTCGGCGATCGCAAGCTGAACGGGGCGGGCAGCGGCTTTTTCGAGTACCGCATTCCGTGGCCAGCAGGACTCGACGCCAGGGCACTCGCGAGTGCGACCTTTGTCGTGGAAACATCGGCCAAGCGCCTCAACGGCAAGGAT
This sequence comes from uncultured Gemmatimonadales bacterium, assembly GCA_963704805.1. Lineage (GTDB taxonomy): Bacteria > Gemmatimonadota > Gemmatimonadetes > Gemmatimonadales > GWC2-71-9 > 20CM-2-65-7. Next base: position 1,105,746 of record CAVPHS010000001.1, read on the forward strand.
CGTGACTCGACCGCCGCCGACAACGGCGACTATATGCGGGGCGGAGGCTTCCACGACCCGAGCCGCAATCCCAACAGCTACCCGATGACGGGTGAGCATCCATTTCCGAGCGCGGTGACCGTGCGTGTGAATGGGGTCGTGGCGGGACGTCGCGACCTGGCCGATGATCCCGCGGATTCCCGCGGAATTCTGAGCTGGCTCGCGCAGCCGCACGACGGCCAACTCTACGAAGCCGGCTCATATGGAGAGCTGCTCCGCATCGCGGTGCCGGCCGAGGCGCTGAGCGCGGCGGCGCGCGCCGGCGAGTTCATCGTGCGACTGGAGGTGGACGACTCGCTGCCGGGAGGTCTGGCGATCTACGGCGCGCGGTTCGGCCGGTACCCCGTCGATCCCACCATCATTTTCGTGTTACGATAGCCGATGCTCCCACTCCGTGTCATTGCGATCACCCCGCTCATCCTCTCCACCGGGTGCACCATGGGCTCCCAGCGCGTCACGCAGGTCCCCTTCGGTCAGCTCCCCGATGGGCGCCAAGTCGAGCTGTTCACGCTGACGAACGGGCATGGCCTCGAAATCCGCGCCATGACCTACGGCGCGATCGTCACCTCCATTCGCACTCCGGATCGCACCGGAACGCCGGCCGACATCGTACTCGGATTCGACAGCCTGGCCGGATACCTCACGGGATCACCGTATTTCGGCGCCATCGTGGGGCGGTACGCGAACCGCATCGCCGCCGGCCAATTCACTTTGGAAGGAGTCACTTACCATTTGGCGCGCAACAATGGACCGAACAGCCTGCATGGAGGCGAACGGGGCTTCGACAAGATGCTGTGGAGCGGAGAACCGTTTCAGAGCGACAGTGCGGCGGGTGTGCGGCTCCGGTACGAAAGCCCGGATGGAGAGGAAGGGTACCCGGGCGCAGTCTCCGTGCAGGTCACCTACACGTTGACCGATGCCGACGAACTGATTGTCGATTATGAGGCGTCCACGACGAAGGCGACCCCGCTCAATCTCTCGCAGCACAGCTACTGGAACCTGCATGGTGAAGGCCAGGGCAACATTCTCGACCATGTGCTGACGCTCGATGCATCCGCCATGACGCCCGTCGATTCGACATTGATTCCCACCGGGCAGATCGCTCCGGTCGCGGGCACGCCGTTCGATTTTCGGCAGCCGACCGCCATCGGGACACGGATTGGCGGGTCGAACGAGCAGCTTCGCGTCGGGCGCGGCTACGATCACAACTGGGTGATCGACCAGGCGAGCCCCGGTGCGCTGACGCATGCGGCTCGCCTGGAGGATCCCGTCAGCGGCCGACGCATCGACATCAGCACGACGGAGCCCGGCCTGCAGTTCTACTCCGGCAACTTTCTTGACGGCACCATCAGAGGAAAAGGCGGGCACGTCTACGGTCATCGCAGCGGGCTGTGTCTCGAAACACAGCATTTCCCAGACTCCCCGAATCACGCCAATTTCCCCTCCACCATCCTGCGGCCCGGCCAGCACTATCGTTCGCAGACCGTCATCGCCTTTCATGTATCGAACCGATAGCCTCGGCATGAACGAGCCGATCTCTCGGCGCGACTTCCTCAATGGCACTCTGCTCGTGGGCGCCGGCCTTCTGCTCCCGTATCAAGCGCCCACGATCTCGCCCGCGGATGCTTTCAACGGCTACGGCGGCATCGGCGACTACCGCCATGCGAACGGCAATACCTGGGACGTGCTGAGCGCCGGACACGCGATCCGTGATGGGGGGGCGCGTTCGAAACGCAGATCGCCGACGCGATCGACACCGGCGAGGTGTACGACCTCGTCACCGTCGGCGGCGGAATCAGCGGGCTCGCGGCCGCGATCTTCTTTCAGAAATACAAAGGCGGACGCTGCCTCGTCATCGACAACCACCCGATCTTCGGCGGTGAAGCAAAGCGCAACGAGTTCCTCGTCGACGGACAACGGCTTACCGCGCACCAGGCCTCCGCGATCTTCCTCGTGCCGCGAAAGGGCGGCTATACCGATCAGTTCTATGAGATGATCGGCATGGATCGCTCCGCCTTCGCCTACCAGACCTGGGGTGGACCGTCCCCTGAGATGCCGCTCCCTCACTCGCCGTACGAGACGCCGCGGAACTACGGCTTCTACTTCGGCCCGCAATTCGGCCAACGACCCGGTGTGTGGGTCATGGACCCGTGGGGACGAAGGCTCGAGGGCGCTCCAGTCAGCGATGCCACGAGGGCCGAGCTGCTGCGGTGGGGGACCGGTGACGGCGTCCCTGGACCGCGACCCCAGACGGAAGGCGACGACGTTTCGCGCCAGCTCGATTCCATCACGCTCGAAGAGCACTTGATGGCGCGATACAACATCAGCCGTGAGACGGTACGGACGTATCTCTCGCCGGTCGAAGGCGGTGGCTACGGGCTCGGTCCCGACGTGCTGTCGGCCTACTGCAACTACGCGATCGAGAATCAGTTTCCGGAGGACGGCGACGAGGAGCTCGGCGACCAGATGTTCCCGGACGGCAACGGCGGGTTCGCGCGCCTGATGGTGAAGACGCTCATCCCTGACGCCGTTGCCGGTGCGCGCACCGTCGATGCGGTATGGCAGAATTCCGTCAACTTTGGCGCGCTCGATCGCGCGGGACAGGCGACACGAATCCGGCTGAATTCCACAGTCGTTCGGGTCGAGCACGCGGGCGATCCCGCGCGCGCGGCGCATGTCGTGGTCACGTACGCAAAGGGCAAGCGACTCTACCGCGTGAACGCGCGCTCGGTCGTCGTGGCGGGCGGCAGCTGGACGGCGCAGCATATCGTGCACGACCTGCCCGACAGCCATCGGGAAGCGTACGCACAGTTCTATCGATCGCCATGCCTGATGGCGAACATCGCCGTCCGCAACTGGCGCTTCCTCTATAAGATGGGACTGTCGGGCTGCCGCTGGTTCGGCGGACTCGGCGACTATCTCTCGGTGCGCCGGATGGCGCTCGTGGGCAACGGGCCGCGCACGATCGGGCCTGACTCACCGACGGTACTGACCATCAAAGTCCTGTTCGCGCAGCCCGGCCTCTCGATCGGCGAGCAGGGAAGCCGGGGACGGGCGCAATTGCTCGGGACGTCGTTCGCGCAGTACGAGCGTGCGTTCCGCGAGCAGCTCGCCGACATGTTCGCGCTCGTCGGGGGATTCGATCCGCGTCGAGACATCGCCGGCATCATTCTCAATCGCTGGGGCCACGCGTACGTGAATCCGCAGCCGGGGTTTTTCTTCGGCCTCGGTGGTAAGCCGGCGCCGAGGGACATTCTGAGGAACCGGCCGCATGGCCGGATCGCGTTTGCGAATACGGATCTAGCGGGGGCCAGCGATCATCGGAACTCGATTCGTGAAGCGGATCGCGCGGTGAAGCAGCTGGCGGGTTAGGTCAGGGAGAGTAGAGCCTGCGGAAGGCGTCATCCCATGCCGCGAGCGCCGGCTTCGCATTCATGGCGCTGTCGGCCAATCCCAGATGTGTGAACAACGGCAGAATGGATCCCGGCGGCTGCGGGTTGTTGCTCAAATCGAGATCGTAGAACGTGAGCTGAAACACGCCCGCGGCATGCGCGCTATCCAACAGCAGCGCCTGCCTCGCGATGTACCGCGCCTGCTCGGCCGGTGACGACACGACCGTATCGATGGAGACCGACGCCCACCCACCCTCGACGACGAGCACGGGCCGCGCCGATTCCTGCGCGATGCGGCGGTAATAGTTGAGCGGCACTGAGTCCGGGTCCGCGAATCCGGCCAGGTAGGGATAGCTCGACAGGCCGAGCGCCTGCACGAACGGAAAGTCGGCCAGATCCTGCGCGATGCCGAGGTAGGGTCCCGGCGGCAGCCGGCCCCACGCCGTCTCGACCTGCACGCTCACGTACAGCTTACTGGGCAAACTGGCCGCGGTGATTTGTGCGGCGACGGCGTTGGTCATCGTGACGAGCGCTTGATAGACGGAATCGGGTGCCGCCACGCGAATGAGATTGGTTTCCGCGGCAAGGCCCAGGTATTTCGGCTGAATCTTGAGCGCGGCGGCGTAGGTCCACTCCCGGTAAAATCGCTGGATCATCGTGTCGGTGATGCTGCGGCCGGCTGCGACGAGCTCGGGTGCCTCCGCGGCGCGATTCAGCCCGTCGGTGGCATCCACCGTAAAGACGATGTCGAGTCCCTTGGACCGGTAGTACTGCGCGAGCGGCAGCTCGACAGTGTCGACCGCGCCGGCCGGTGAGTGGCCCGCGAGCATCGCCGCCCAGGGCGGCGACACGTGCATGATGGCCGCGTCCGCGTGCGGGATCCAGTGGTCGATGGCGGCGATGAGGTTCGCGGTCGAGCTGTCGAAGCGCGGCGGGATCGCGGAGAAGCCCATGAGATAGCTCCGCGGCGGCAACCCGGGACCGCCGCCATCGCCGCAACCGACCGCGAAGAGACCTGCCGCAAGTGCGAGAGTCCGCGATTTCATGTCCATGCAATGTAGTCTCGGCGCCTTTAGATTACGGTTCATGTCGCCCGCCAGGGGCTGGTCGCTGTGCGCAACGGTTCTGTGTTGCGTGTCACCCCTGGCACTTTCCAGCCAACAAACACCCGACACGACCAAGCCCTACACGCTGCCGCCGGCAACCGTCTCCGTCACGCGCGCAGAGCTGCCTCTCACCAAGGTGCCGCAGTCCGTTCAAACGATCAGTCGGCAGCAGATCAGTGCGGCGCGACCCACGTGGGGCCTCGACGAGGCATTGATCAACGTGCCGGGCGTCTATGTCGCCAACCGCTACAACTTCTCCCAGGATCAGCGCATCTCCATCCGCGGCTTCGGCAGCCGCTCGGCGTTCGCGGTGCGCGGCATCAAGATCCTGCTGGACGGCATCCCGCAGACCCTGCCGGATGGCCAGGGGCAGCTCACGAATATCGAGCTGGGTGAAGTGGATCGAATCGAGGTGCTGCGGGGCTCGTCGTCTTCGCTGTTCGGCAACGCCTCGGGCGGCGTCATCAGCATCTGGACCAATCCGCAGGACGTCGCGCGGGTCCGCGAGGATGCGCGGATCGTCGCGGGCAGATCAGGCGAGCGAACCGACCGGACGTGGACCAAGTGGCAGTCGACGACTGGACTTCGCATCGGCGCCGGCAGCGCGCAGCTGACCGCATCGCGTCTCGACTATGACGGCGAACGCGATCACAGTGCCGCCGACATCCGGATGCTGAACGGGCGCTTCCAGGTGCCTCTGGCCACCGGGTGGTCACTCGCCGTCCTCGCCGACTACGGGAATACGCCGCGGGCCGACAACCCGGGATCGCTCACGCTCGCCGAGCTGCACGCCGATCGCAACGCCGCCCCTCCGCTGAATGTCAGTCGCAATGCCGGCAAAGACGTGAGCCAGCTGCAGGCCGGCGCGACCGTGCGGCGCTCGATGACGAATGGGGGGGAGGCGGCGCTCACGATCTTTGGTTTGGGTCGTGACCTCAAGAACCCGATCACCACGACATACATCGATCTCGAGCGCTTCGACTACGGCGCGCGCGCCAGTATCACCTACCCGGCACCGATCGGCTCGCTCGAGCATCGCCTGACGGCCGGACTGGACTTCCAGCAGCAACGCGATAACCGCAAGAACTTCAACTACACGGCCGCTGATTCGGCCAAACCCGATACGGTGCGCTCGCTCGATCAACTCGAGCACGTGACCGAGATCGGTCCGTTCGTGCAGAGCGCGTTGGAGTTATCGCCCGGCACGACGATCACCGCCGGTCTGCGTTACGACTGGGTGAGATTCGCCGTGGAGGATCATCTTATCACCACGACGCCGCCGAACCCGAACCCCGATGACTCGGGCGATCGGCTGATGCAGGCGGTGTCCGGCTCGCTGGGTGTCGCCTTCAATCCGTCACCGGCGGTGACGGTGTACGGCAACATCGGGTCCTCGTTCGAGACGCCGACGACGACCGAGCTCGCGAACTCCGCGACCGGAGCCGGCGGCTTCAATCCCGATCTCAAGCCACAAAGGGCCGTGAACTACGAAATCGGCGCCCGTGGGGGCCTCCTTGGTGGAGGCCGGCTCGCCTACTCCGTGGCCCTGTTCCAGGCCGATGTTCGCGACGCGCTCATTCCGTACGAGCTTGCTGCACCGCGCTTCTATTATCGCAACGCAGGAAGCTCACGCCATCGCGGGGTCGAGCTGGGGAGCGATCTCGCCATTGTGCCTGATGTGAGCGTCGCCGTGTCGTGGACCTATTCGGACTACCGCTATCGCAGCTACTCGTTCGTCACGGGTGGCGTGACGCACACGCTGGACGGGCGCGAGATCCCTGGTGTGCCACAGCAGTGGTTGAACCTGGTTCTGCGGGCGGGAAGGACAGGAGGGTCGGCGGGAGAGGCGCCGGCGTTGCGTGGTGTGTGGGCCGAGTTGCAGCAGACGTATTCGTCGGACTTTCTCGTGAGCGATACGCTGAGCACACGGACGTCGCCCTGGTGGGCGACCAACGTGCGCGTCGGGTGGGAAGGGAAGGCGGGCGGGATGCGGCTCGCGCCGTTCCTCGGCGTCAATAATGCGTTCAACCACAAGTATGTCAGCTCGGTCGTGATCAACGCGGCACGGGACCGGTTCTACGAGCCCGCGCCGGGTCGCAATGCGTATGTCGGCCTCTCCATTGGAGCCGGTCGATAGTTTCAGCCTGCGTCTTGGATGTGCCGGGTGTTACTTGAGCTTCCGACCTGCCGGAATGTAGCTTCCACGCATGACAAAATTATTTTGCGTGATCGCGGCGCTGGGACTGCTCCCGGTGCGAGCGGGGATGGGGCAGAATCCCCCTCCCCCTGCGCAGATTGATTGCTCCTGGCTCACCGTCGACAGCGCCACCAAGACCGCGACGTTCCAGCTGATTGCCGGGCTCACGGGATTCAATGGGGCGCTGAACTTCAATGGGTTCAAGGATGGCGGATTGACGTTCACGGTTCCCGTCAATTGGAACGTCGTGATCGCATTCGCCAATCACGACAGTATGCTGCCGCATTCCGCGGAAGTCATCGATTCCGTGAAACCGTTCCCCGTAGGACCAGTCGATCCGGCGTTCCCGCGGGCAATGATCGTGCGGCTTGCTCAGGGTATTGCGCCCGGGGAGAAAGACTCGTTTCGCTTTACGCCGAACAAGGCAGGCGTGTACTTGATCTTCTGCGCCGTTCCTGGCCACGGTCTCGCAGGGATGTGGATTCGGCTTCGGGTGTCTGCCACGGAGAAACAACCGACTCTCGCGCGAGCCCTTTAGAGCTCGCGCCGCTTCAGCTGCTCGACCGCGTAATGGCAGGCACGCGCGGTCAACGCCATGTAGGTCAGCGACGGGTTCTGGCAGCCGCTCGACGTCATCGCCGCGCCGTCCGTCACAAAGAGGTTCGCCACGTCCCACGATTGATTCCACTGGTTGAGCACCGACGTCTTCGGATCCCGCCCCATGCGAGCCGTTCCCATCTCGTGGTTGGTCCCGCCGGGGGTACTGGGCCCACGCGTTGAAGGCTCGATGTTCCTGGCTCCGGCAGCTTCGAGCAGCTCGGCAGCCGTGATGTTCATATCCCGATGGATCGCCAACTCGTTCTCACTCCAGCGGCACTCGATGTGCAACGACGGAATGCCCCAGGCATCGGCAAGCGTCGGATGCACGGTCGCCCGATTCTCCTCGCGCGGCAGCATTTCACCGAAGCCCTCGAAAGTCATCGACCAGGGGCCCAGCTCGGTGACCCGCGCCTTGAGCGCCGCCCCGATCCCCGGCGCGCGCAGAGCTGCTCGCCAACCGGCCCGGTCGGCGCCGCCCTGAAATCCGTAGCCGCGGGTGAAGTCGGGATGCCGTGAGCTGACGTTGCGGAAGCGCGGCACATAGATCCCGTTGGGGCGGTCGCCGATCTCGCGGCGATCCGTCCAGCCATCGATGTCGCCGCTCGCGCCGCCCCACTTGATGTGATCCATGATGTTGCGGCCGACCTGGCCGCTCGAGTTGGCAAGCCCCGAATTGAGGAGAATTCTCGCACTCTCCAGCGCGGAAGCGCAGAGGAACACCAGGCGCGCCGTATACGTACGTTCAGCCTTTGTCTTGGCGTCGATCACGCGAACGCCGGTGACGCGGTTGCCGTCGGCGACAAGACCGCGGACGATGCTGAACGGGCGCAGCGTCATTCGGCCTGTCGAATGCGCCGCCGGCAAGGTCGCGTTCACACTGCTGAAATACGACCGTGTGATGCACCCGCGGTGGCAGGGCCCGCAGTAATGGCACGGCGCGCGACCGTTGTGCGGCACGGTAAGGTTGGCGACGCGCCCGATGGTGAGGACGCGCCCCCGTCCGAACTTCTCAGCCATGCGTTGACGGACGTGCTGCTCGACGCAGTTCAGTGCCATCGGCGGGAGGAATGGGCCGTCCGGCAGATGCGCCAGCCCTTCGACCTGCCCGCTCACGCCGATGAAGCGTTCCACGTGGTCGTACCACGGCGCGATGTCGGCGTAGCGAATGGGCCAATCGACGGCGGTCCCGTCGCGCTGATTGGCTTCGAAATCGAGGTCGCTCCAGCGGTAGACCTGCCGGCCCCAGATGATCGACTTGCCGCCGACCTGTCTTGCCCGAAACCAGAAGAACGGCTGGTCCGAGGGCGTGCTGTAGGGGTTGTCGACGTCGTCGGTCCAGAACACGTGACTCAACTCATCGAACGAGACCGAGTTCCGCTGAACCGGCTGGCGGGCCAGGGAGGTGCGGCGATCGCCGAGTCCCCGGAAGGGCATTTCCCACGGCGGGGTGTGCTCGACGTAGTCCTGCTCGGGGATAATGGGCCGGCCCGCTTCGAGCACGAGTGTGCGCAACCCGAGTTCGGTCAATTCCTTCGCGGCCCAGCCACCCGTCATCCCGGAACCGACGACGATTGCGTCGAAATCAGATTGCGTCATACCGTTGCGCAGCCGTCATAGCGCCAGGGAAGCGGGTACAACCGGAGCGCGCGCATTCCCGTCTCGGAGGTCGACCATCCATACACCGTCAAGAACTTGAGCATCGCGAACCAGTGCTGATTGGCCTGCTCGTTGCCGGCGGTGGTGCGTAGAGCGACGACCTCACCGTCGAGCGCTGTGAGCACCGCCAGCTGCTCGGCCTCCGCACAATCGACGAAGTCCCGTTTTGCCCTCGCCTGGCATCGTGCGTCGAGGTCTCGCAGACCGGCGAGGAATCGTTGGCGGGCTTCTTCTGTGTGCCAATCCGCGAGGATTTTCTCGATGAAGGGTCCGACGTTGGCGTCAGTAGCGCCGGGGAGGATGCGTTCCGCGGCGATCGCGACTGTCCGTTGCACCTGCGTGGCAGGGGAGGGGGCGAGGCGCGGCCTCGCGCGTCGATGGACGTCGCGGCCGAGAGTAAGGAGGTCGCCGCGAAGCCCCACCGTCGCGACCAGCCACTGAATCAGCTCGCGTCGTTCCATCGGTCGCCGACAGCCTTCGCGAGAAAACCCCGGCGTTTCATGGCGAATTAGGTCCTGTGGGGATTCTAGCTCTTCCTACAGCTTTCAGGCTATATGCAAGGCCGGTGCGCCGGGTCACGTTCCCGCGGTTCGCGCAGCTTCTGATCCCACCCGAGGAGGTTTTACCATGCTTGCCGACCAAGTTGCCACTGCGGTCCGCCACCACTGGTGGCTGTTCTTGCTACGCGGCATCGTTGCGCTGGCATTCGCGGCGCTCGTCTTGACGAGGCCCGGAGCGACGATCGTGCTGCTCACCGCATTCATTGCGGCGTACGCGCTGGTGGACGGGATCGTTTCCGTGGGATCCGCCTTCCGGATGCGCGCGGTGTTCGATCGGTGGTGGTTGCTGCTGGTTCAGGGTTTGATCAGCATCGCGTTTGGCGTGCTTGCATTCATGAATCCGCGCTTGTCGCTCCTCTACATCGTGATTTCGGTGGCGCTCTGGATGGTATTCGCGAGCGGCGCGTTCTTCATGCTGGGACGCGCGCAGCGGGCCATGGGAGGGTCGGCCCTCTGGGCGACGCTCGCCGGAGGGGCGTGCGTTGTGCTCGCGGTCCTGGCGCTGGCGTATCCCGGGCTTACCGTGGTCAGCGTGGTCGGGCTGATCGCCTGGTTCGCCGTCGCCATCGGAGTGGTGAACCTTGTGGTGGCATTCCGCGTTCGGTCGTTGACGAAGGCAATCGCCACCGCGTAACAACAGGAGACAAGCATGACTCGCACTCTCACACCGCGTCGCGATGTGAAAAAATCGCGGCAGCGCACCACCGCCGCACGCCGCGCCCAAAGCGCCTCCAGCGCTCCGGATACTCCGAGCATCCTCGAAAACCCCTCACGGACGCCCACCGTCACCAAGCTGTATCCGACGAAGAACGATTTGAGGGAAGACACGCGTACGGAGGTGATTACGCTGCTCAATCAGCGACTGGCCGACGCGATCGATCTCCAGACGCAGTGCAAGCAGGCGCACTGGAACGTGAAGGGGCCCGCGTTCATCGCGCTGCACAAGCTGTTCGACGAGATCAACGTGGACGTCGCGAATTACGTCGATCTCATCGCCGAGCGTGTCGTGCAGCTGGGCGGCGTGGCGGAAGGCACGGTGGGCGTGGTGGCAAGCCGGTCGACGCTCGTCGACTATCCGCTGGGACTCAGCACCGGACCCGAGCACGTTGCGGCGCTATCCGATGCGCTCGGCGCGTTTGGCCGTGCAGTCCGAGTCGGGATCGAGGAGATGAACGAGCTGGAGGATGCAGATAGCGCCGACATCCTGACCGAGATCTCGCGCGGGACGGATAAGTGGCTCTGGTTCGTGGAGGCGCATCAGCAATAAGAGGTGATACCCGGATGCACGGTAGGGGCGCAGCATGCTGCGCCCCTACCTTCTATCAATACCATCAGGCCGATTACCCCCTACACGGTTCCATTCAGCCCCTGGCGCTCGCGCGCACCTCCGCCGGTTGCCAGATGCTGATCTTGCGGGTCTCCGGCATCAGGAACAGGCTCAGCAGGAACGCCACGGCCGGCACGGCGATGGGATATACGAGCGCGCGGCCCAGGCTCTGGGACATGGTCAGCCCTGCCGCCTGCGCGGACACATACGCCGCGGTCGTGATGACCGGCACCAGTCCTCCGCCCCACCCGTTGCCGATGTGATAGGGCACCGACACGGACGAATACCGGATCCGCCCCGGGAAATACTCGGCGAGGAACGCGCCGATCGGGCCGTACACCATTCCCACGTAGGACACCATGATCGCGACGATCAGGATCGCCAACGGATAATTGATGTTCGCTGGATTGGCGGCGTGGCCGAGCGCGTTATAGAGCGGGTAGTACGTGACGGCCGCGAGGAAGAAGCCCGCGAGGATGATCGGCTTGCGGCCAATCCGGTCCGACAGCCACCCGAAAAAGATGAGCGATGGCGCGGCGAGCAGGAGCGCGACGCCGGTGATGATAGCCGGAGTGAGGACATCCGGCTTCTGCACCTGCTGGATGAAATAGAGCGCCCAGAACTGGCTGCTGTACCACACGACTCCCTCGCCGATCACGACGACGCTGGCGATCAACACATATCTGATGTTCTGGCTCCAGAACGCCTCGCGCCACGGATTGGCCGACGTCTGACCCTTCGCCTTGATCGCCTGGAAGATCGGCGTTTCCTGGAGCTGCAGCCGGATGTAGATGGCGATCGCGACCATGAGCAGCGAAAGCAGGAACGGGATGCGCCATCCCCACGCGTTGAACGCTTCGGTCCCCAGCACCTCGCGCGTTGTGATGATGACGAGCAGGGACACCACGATCCCGAGCGTCGGCGACGTCTGGAGCCAGCCCGTGTAGTAGCCCCGCTTGTCGTCCGGCGCATGCTCGGCGACGTACGTGATGGCGCCGCCATACTCGCCGCCCAGGCACAAGCCCTGAATGAGGCGAAGGAACAGCAGGACAATCCCTGCCGCGGCGCCGATCTGCGCATAGCTCGGCACGAGGCCGATGAGCGCTGTCGCCAGACCCATGCCGCTCAGCGTAACGAGGAATGTGTACTTGCGGCCCACGATGTCGCCGATGCGGCCGAAGACGAACGCTCCGAAGGGGCGGATCAGGAACCCGGCGGTGAACGTGCCGACTGTCTTGATGAGCGCGCTCCCAGCGGCGCCTGCCGCGAAAAACTTGACCGATAGGAGCGCCGCCAGGCTCCCGAAGATGTAGAAGTCGTACCACTCGATCACGTTCCCTACCGCCGCGGCGATGACCACACGTCGCAGGTCCTTGGCGGCGAGTTGAGGCGCAGTCATGGTCCCCCTCTGTCGATCACGATCGGCCTCCGTGGCCAGCGGTCGAGGCAAGGGCGAGATTACAGGCTCCATGACCGACACGCAATTGCACGTCGACACGCCAACCGGCTTCTGGCAAACGGTGCGCGAAGCGATTCGCGGCACCCATCACGACTACACGTCCGGGCCCATCGGCCGCGCGATCATCCTGCTCGCCGTGCCGATGGTGCTCGAGATGCTAATGGAGTCGTTGTTCGCCGTGGCCGACATTTTCTGGCTCGGCCATGTCAGCGCGAACGCAGTGGCCACGGTCGGGCTCACGGAGTCGATGCTCACGGTGGCCTACACCGCGGCGATGGGGTTGTCGATCGGCGTGACCGCCATGGTGGCGCGCCGCATCGGCGAGAAGGATCCGGCGGGAGCGGCAGAAGTGGCCGTGCAGGGCATCGCGCTCGGCGTAATTACCGCGGCAATCATCGGCGTGGCCGGCGTACTGCTCGGGCCCACGCTGCTCGGCCTCATGGGCGCGTCACCCGAGGTGATCGCCAGCGGCCAGACCTACACGCGCATCATGCTCGGCGGCAACGTCGTCATTCTGTTGCTCTTCCTCATCAACGCGATCTTCCGGGGAGCCGGTGATGCGGCGATCGCGATGCGCGTGCTGTGGCTCGCGAACTGGATCAACATCATCCTCGGCCCATTGCTCATTTTCGGCGTCGGGCCATTCCCGAAGCTGGGCGTGACCGGCGCGGCGATCGCGACGACGATCGGACGCGGCACGGGCGTGCTCTATCAAGTGTACCGTCTGTGGCGACGCGACGGTCGCGTGGCAATTCACCGTGAGCAAATCAAGCTGAAACCCGCCGTCATGAAGACTCTGCTCCGGCTATCGGGCTCGGGGACGTTCCAGGTCTTCGTGGGTATGGCGAGCTGGATCGGCCTCACGCGCATCAATGCGTCATTCGGCACCGAGGCGCTCGCGGGGTACCAGATCGCGATTCGCATCATCATCTTCGCGCTGCTGCCGTCGTGGGGTCTGGCCAACGCAGCGGCGACGATGGTTGGTCAGGCGCTGGGGGCGGGGAAGCCGGAGCGCGGCGAGCAGGCGGTGTGGCGCGCGGCGTTCTACAACCTGGTGTTTCTGGGTGCCGCGGGTCTCGTTTTCATCGTGTTCGCGAATCCGATAGCGCATCTGTTCACGACGGATTCCGTCGTGGCGTCGATCGCCGCGAGCTGCTTGCGGATCATCAGCTACGGTTATGTGTTCTACGCCCACGGAATGGTGCTGACGAACTCGTTCAATGGCGCCGGCGATACGTGGACCCCGACGTGGCTGAACCTGTTCTGCTTCTGGTTGTGGGAGATTCCCCTCGCGTGGCTGCTGGCGCGGCATTTCGAGCTGGGCCCGCAGGGCGTCGCGTGGGCGGTGACGATCGCGTTCTCGACGCTCGCCGTTGCCAGCGCCGTGCTGTTTCGGCGCGGCCGCTGGAAGGAAAAGCGCGTCTAGCGCTATTATTCAGCCCATGATTCGCGTGCTGCTGGCCCTGGCCTTTTCCCTCGCAATGGCGGGGCCGGAAACGCATGCCTGTCCGATTCACAGCGGCGTCCCCGCAGCACCCGGCGTTCCAGCCTCGCATCACCAGAACAACAGCGACCATCAGAAGGCAACGCATTGCACCTGCCCGCAGGCCTGTTGCCCGGCCGGTGCCATTGTTGCGTTGCCTTCCTCGGCGGCCGTATGGACGGTGCAGATCCCGCGGGTCAGTCTGGTCGCCGCCGATCATGCGACTTCGGTTGTCCTTCCAGCTCGTAAACACCTTCGTCCTCTGGCGCAGGCCCCTCCACTCGCGCTCGCCTAAGCGCTCGCTCTCAGCAACACGAACGACCATCTACACCCCTTGTGGAGGGGCCATATGTCTATTGGGAGACTCGCGTGCTGCGCCGTGGTCATGTGCGCGGCGCTGACGCGCGACGCATTCGCGCAGGACTCGACTGTTACGTTCGGTGCGCAGCCACCGCTCGCCGTCTCGGGATTCGCCGTCGGCGACGCTGGATATGATCGCAATCTCGCGCAGGGCACCGCTCTCGCTTCGAAGATCGCGCTCAGCCTGTTCCGGCCGTGGTCGGATCACCTCTACATTTTTGGCCAGCTCACGACACATCTCGAGGCAGCCGACAGTGGTCCGCCTGAAACGGCGATCGAGATCGATAACCTCATCATCAATTGGACGCCGCCGAGCCTTTCGGCGCTCTCGTTGTCGTTCGGACGGTTCGACGCGCCGATCGGCTTCGAGCGCGATGATGAGCCGCTAAACCTCGTTCCTACCAATTCGTTTACGTTCGAGAACGCGCGGCCCGTGAAGATGACGGGGCTGCTCGCGCGCTATGCGATCAGCCCCAAGGTGAGCGTGCTCGGCGTCGTCGCCAACGGGTGGGAAGTGGAGCTGGACAACAACAGTGGCAAGACCGCAGGCCTGAAACTCCAGGTTTTCCCTTCATCCGGCCTCGCCATTGCGGCTGGGGCGCTGTACGGACCGGAGGAGGATTTGACCAACAGCGGCCAGCGCACCTTGCTCACTGGTGACCTTACCTGGCAACCATCACAACGGCTGATCGTTCAGGCCGAAGGTCACTACGGATCGCAGCAATCGACCAACTGGACGGGCGTGGTCGGTCAGACGTTCTTGCGCCTGGGCCGATCGACAGGGTTGACGGTTCGGGGCGACATCTTCGATGACCCCGATGGCGCTCGGACGGGCACGGTGCAAACCCTGAGCTCGCTCACGATCTCGCCCTGGTATTTCTATAGAGAAGCGCAGGAGGGCGTGTTCTCGAACATCGAGTTCACGTCGTTTCGTCTCCCGGCGTTCTCGCTCCGGCCGGCCGTGCGCTTCGATCACTCCACGCAGCCGGTGTTCGAAATGAAGGATGGTACGCTGAAGCAGTCCAATGTGACCGCGTTGGTCGAGCTGGTGTACGTCTTCTGAGGAGAGCGCGTGCTCTACGATCTGCGGCATAGCGATGTGCGGGTGCGTTGGCTGGTCACACTGCTGCTCGCCACGCTCGGCACTTCGTATCTCTTCGGTGCGTGGATGGTGGGCCTCTACGCGGGGTTTAGCACGCGCGCTGTCGCTGAGACATATGGTCCCGCCGGGGAAATGCGGATGATGATGCAGATGCCGCCGGACACCACCATGGTGACGGAGCGGCCCATTTCGATGGCTGAGATGGGGGAGGAGCAGCATCACGTGGATCGTGACCTCCTCGTGCAAGATACCCATGTGCACATGCCGATGTATGCGATGATCGCCGCCTGCCTTTCGGTCATTACCCTCGGTCTCAGCGTGCCGAGATGGAGCGGGTTTGCGATCATCGCACTGCTGTTTGCGGCACCCTGGCTCGATTTTGCCGGGATGTGGCTTACGAAACTTGCGTCGCCCCGCTTTGCGATCGTCACCCTCGCCGGCGGATGGGCAATGGCGCTCGGTTATACGATTGTGGCCGCATTGGCCATCTGGCAGATGTGGCGACCAGGTCGTCAACAGTCCTTGAAATCAGGAGACTTGAAATCATGAAGACGCTCCTACTGGGCGCGGCGCTGGCCGCGGTCCTGCATATCACACCGACGGTGATCTTGATGAGGCGCGAGGAGGCCGTCGCCCGGCTGTTGCCCGGCGCCGACCAGTTTGTCGCGCGCGAGCTGCATCTCAGCAGCGCAGACTCCAAGCGGATACATGATGCGGTTGGGTGGGAGCCGCCCGACGGCGTTGTCACCTTCTACCTCGGCAAGAAGCAGGACCAGGTCACCGGTGTCCTGGCATTCATGCGCGTAGACTGCCAGCACGGCCCGATCGAACTCGCGATCGGCTACGATTCGCGTGGCGCGATCCGCGCCGTCGAAGTCACCAAGGCGACGGTCGAGATGAAACCCTGGATAGTGGAAGCCCTGCGGGCAGGGCTGACAGCCGATTATCGAGGAATGGCGGTCACTGCGGCACCAGCGGGAGCCGCGAAGGTGAAACCTCACGTTGGAGCGATGCCGGGCTACATGGCGGAATTAATCGATAAAGGCGTGATGCACGCCAACGCCGCCTACCGGCTGTTCTATCGGTCCTGACGCCTTTTAGGGGCGCAAGTAGCCCCAGGTGTGCAGCCGGTCGAAGTCTTCGAACCAGCGGTCCCCGATGTCTTTGCGGTAGTACATGTTGGGGATCATGATGTTGTCGATGCGGTTGTACGCCTGCTTCTGGGCGGCTTTCATGGTGGTGCCGGTGCCGACGACGATCAGCACGACGCCTGACGTGCCGGTGACGACCCACTCGTTGTTGATCTGCTTGACGTCCTCGATATGGACGCCGTCACGGGTCGGCTTCTTGAAGATGATGACGGCGTCCTTCGACGTCTTGGCGAAGGTTTCCGGGTCGGTGTAGGGGAACGGCGGGACCATGATGCGGACGCCGACCTGGAAGCCGCTGCGCGCCTTGAACGTCGTGATCGATCCCTCCGCCAGTCGATAGAAAAACTCACCGATGGGCGTGAGCATCCCTTCCTGCTGGATGCTGATCGTGGGATAGCCAAAGCGCGACGTGAACTCGAGCGGATAGATCCCGTTCGAGTTCACCATGCAGTTCACGTCGATGTAGCCGACGTAATGCTCCTCCCGCAGGCGCTGCTCCATCTTCTTGAGCGTCGCGTTGAACAGCCGCGTGGGCTCGCTCCAGAACATCGTCGTGCCCATCTCGCCGGTGGACGGACCGATGTCCCCCGGATACAGCTTCTTGTGCTCGAAATTGATGTTGACGGGCAGCACGAATTCCTTGCCGTTGAAGAAGGCGCCAGCCGCCACTTCGACGCCGACGATGCGTCGTTGCAGCTGGAACGCCTTCACCCGATCCGCCCAGGCGCGCTGGTAATCTTCCAGCACCTGGATCACGTCCTTGCCGTCCTCATCCTCGCCCACGTAGAGCAGCTGCTTGATGTTCTGCGCCTCGCCGCTGGGCTTGATGACATAGCGATTGGGGTTGGCGCGCACGAATGTGAGCGCGTCCTCGAAGGAATGAAAGTTCTCCTGGGAGATGATCGAGACGCCCGCCTTCTTAAGCTCCTGCTGCCCAAAGGCGCGATCGTCTTCGAGCTGGTCGGTGTACGGCGTCCCGCCGACGACCAGCTTTCCCGTCTGCCGCAGCTGTTGCGCTTTGGCCCCCTGGCCAAGGACGTCATCGAACACGATGACGTCGGCCCACGGTACCTCGTGCACCCAGTCGTCGGTCTTGGGGACGAAGCCGTCGCCGATCTCCCGCTCCTCCTTCGACTCGACGAACAGCTTCACCTCGTGGCCTTCCTTGACGACTTGCCACGCGATGTCGGCGATCAGCGCCTCCAGCGAGACGAACAGGAATTTCTTCTTATCCACGGCGGCTCCTCACGGCGCGGCACTGCCGGCGCAGCTGCCATCCGGTGCGCGCTCGATCGGGTAGGTGATGCCTAACTGCTCAAGATACGTGCGGTACTTCTTGGAATCGTAGTAGAAGCGCCGCATCTCCGGGCGGTATCGGGCCATCACGTCACGATTCAACTCGATGGCGGGACGATCCTGCGGGCGTATCAGCGGCTGGTACTTGATCTCTTTCGTTTGCACGGTGCGGAAGTAGTCCCACGCCTGAGTCCCCAGCTCGGGGCGCATGAGGAAATCGAGCATCGTCATCGCCATGACCTTGGCGCCGGCGGTCGCGCCTTTGTGCGCGATCGGCGTTGCCATCGAGATCGCGTTGGCCCAGTTGTGTCCCGGCAATCTCGGAATGTTCGACGGGAAGCGCAGCGTCACCGTGGGAACGTTCCACGACACGTCGCCGATGTCATCCGATCCGCCTCCCGTGCGTTCGCTCGGCTTGAGCGCTGGGCGCAGCGTATCGAGCTTCGTCGCGAGCCCCGAGTCGGCCACGCCGAGCTCCCGCTGCAGAGCCTTGGCGAGACGCTGGTCCGCCTCACTCCACTCCGGCAGCCCGACCTGCTTGATGTTCTCGTACATCGCCTCGGCGATCACGCGATTGAAGTGCCCGGGCCACGCGGAGCCGAGGATTCGCGGCGGAAGCAGCGTGGTGCTCGTCATCATGGCGGCCGCGCGGGCGATCGTGTCCGCGAGCGCGTAGAGCTCCTGGATGTGCGGATAGTCGAGCTCGCGAAGATAATACCAGACAGACGCGGTGGGCGGCACGACGTTCGGTTGATCGCCGCCGTCGGGGATGACGTAGTGGGAGCGCTGCTGCAGTCGCAGGTGCTCCCGCCGGTAATTCCAGCCGATATCCATCAGCTCGACGGCGTCGAGGGCGCTGCGCCCACGCCACGGCCCTCCGGCGGCATGCGCGCTCCTGCCCTGAAAGCTGAACAGCACCGAGACGAGCCCGTTTCCGGTGACGTCGCCCCACGATGTCGAGAGGTTGTCGTCCACGTGTGAGAACAGCACCAGGTCGACGTCTTGGAAAAGCCCGTCGCGCACATAGTACGCCTTGGTGCCGACGAGCTCCTCGGCGACGCCAGGCCAGATCTGGATCGTGCCGGGCAGGCGCTCGCGTTCCATGATCTGCTTCACGGCGAGCGCCGCGGTGATGTTCACCGCTTGCCCCGAGTTGTGACCCTCGCCGTGCCCTGGAGCGCCTTCGATCATCGGCGCGTGACAGGCGACGCCAGGCTTCTGCGACGCCTGGGGAATGTCGTCGATGTCCGAGCCAAGCGAGATGACGGGTTTCCCCCGTCCCCACGTTGCCACCCAGGCGGTCGGGATCCCGGCGATTCCCTCGCGGACGGTGAACCCGTTCTTGCGGAGCACATCGACGAGATAGCGCGACGTCTCGGTTTCCTGAAAGCCCAGCTCGGCGAAGCTGAAAATCTGATCCACCATTTGCTGGGTGAACTGCGCGCGACTCGCGACATCGCGCATCGCCTCCTGCTTGAGCGCTGCGAGCCGGGGGGGCGGGGGCGGCGGCGGAGGTGCGGGGGACGTTGCAGCCTGTAAAACCAGCAGCAGGGTGTTGAGCGACGGCACGATTGCCTCCAGAGCGGTTGTCCTCACCCCCTGACCCCCTCTCCCTTCGGGAGAGGGGGAAACGAGAGTTGGCGAGAAAGCTGTATATTCCCGCAACTCACGTCCAGCGGGATACTCGATGACGCGATTTGTTTTCGTGGCGCTCACCGTGATGCTGATGGCATCGACCCCACAGGCAGCCAAGCCGGTGTGTGCGCCGGACAACGTGGGTCTCACGCTGCAACCCGGTTTCTGCGCGCTGCTCGTGGCGGAATCGATCGGGCCGTCGCGACATCTGGTCATCCTCGAGAACGGCGACATACTGGTCGCCGTGGCGGGGCCGCGCGGTGGCGTGCGGCTGCTGCGGGACACGACCGGCGACGGCAAAGCCGACATCGTGCGCTCGTTCGGGGTTGGCGGCGGCACGGGGATCGCGTTTGCCGGCGAGTACCTCTATTTCGCCACCAACGACGCGGTCGTGCGCTGGCACTGGAATGTCGGCCAGCTCGAGCCGCCGAGTGCGCCGGATACCGTGGTAAGCGGGCTCACGAACCGGCGCCAGCACGCCGCCAAGAGCCTTGCGGTCGGTTCGGACGGCCTGCTCTACGTCAACATCGGCGCGCCGTCCAATTCCTGTCAGGTGCAGGATCGTACGCCGGAATCGCCCGGGCAGGATCCCTGCCCGCTGCTCGATATCGCCGGCGGCATCTGGCGATTCGATCCGCGCCGCGGCGGCCAAACACAGCTGGACGGTCTGCGGTTTGCCACCGGCCTCCGCAATGCCGTCGCCCTCGCCGTCGATCCAGGGACAGGGTCGTTGTTTGCTGCGCAGCACGGACGCGATATGCTCGCCGCCAACTGGCCGAAGCTGTACAACGATGCGTTGAGCGCCGAGCTGCCGGCTGAAGTTGTCTTCCGGCTCGAGCCGGGGGGCGACTATGGCTGGCCCTACTGCTACTACGATTGGCGTCGTCGCCAGACTGTGCTGCAACCGGAGTACGGCGGCGATGGCAAGACGGCGGGGCGGTGCGAGTCGACGCCGCGACCGGTCGTCGCTTTTCCGGGTCATTGGGCGCCTGACGGAATGGCCTTCTACACCAACAGACGCTTTCCGTTGAAATATCGCGGCGGTCTGTTCATCGCGTTCCACGGGTCATGGAATCGCGCGCCACTGCCTCAAGCCGGCTACAAAGTGATGTTCGTGCCCATCGCGGGTGGAGTCGCCACGGGACCGGCGGAAGTCTTCGCTGACGGTTTTGCGGGGCAGGAGGTGACGCCGAACGGCGCACGCTATCGCCCCACCGGCGTCGCAGTGGGACCGGATGGCTCGCTGTTCGTTACGTCCGATCAGGGCGCCGGCGCGGTTTTTCGAATCGTCAGCCAGCCCTAGCGGTGTCCGCCGAGCCGCGCACGCGTGACCGAGTCGGCGGTCGCGATCGCGCGGTCCGATTCCCACTTGTAGTAGAGAGTCAGGCAGGACGAGAGGTTCACGTCCCGCTTGCTCATGCACGTCTGCAGCTCGCGATGATGCGTTGAACGCTCGGCGTTCCACAACGAGTCGCCGGTCGCCTCGACGCGAGGCAGCGGCCAGCCGGCGACGAGCAAGCAATTGGTGATCTGATCGGGAGCCTTGCGACAGTTCTGCAGGTCGCGTTTGTGCTTTGCCGACTCGATGGCCCATGCCGAGTCTTCGCGCCACGTCTTGATGGAATCGAGCTCACGCTGCCGCTCTGTCGCCGCGCGCTGAGCCTCGGCGACCTTCCACCCGTGCAGCTGCACGAGACATTGGGTCGTGCCTTTGGCATCGAGCGAGATCGAGCTGCACTCGACGATGTCGCTACGTTGATTCCGCTTTTTCCCACAGGCGCCTGCCAACGCGACGGCCGCCAACAGCGCCACTAGGCTCCAGCGATGGGTTCTCATGGGGCCCTAAGATAAAACGCCGTCAGCGCAGTAGCAGGAAAACGTCGTAAAGTGCGTGGGTCCAAGCTGTTATGCCGAAGCCGCGCAGCAGGTACAGGCCACTGAAGAACAGCCCGGCGATCGTCCGAAAGACAAAGGAATAGACGTCCCACGGGTCGCCAAACGGGCCGATGTAGTGGAATGCGGAGAAGATCACTGCGCCGAGCACCGTGGCCGCGATGCCGGCCACCAACGGGCGGAATCCGAGCACCTTGTGTGCGGTCCAGGCAATCAGTCCCACGAGCAGCACGCGGAACAACAGCTCCTCGTAGATTCCGGCGCCCAGGGAAATCATGAGCAGCGTCCAGCGATTGATTCGTTGCAACGTGAGGCCGATGGCCATAGCGGGCGCTGGTCCGCCGAGTAACGCGGCGGTGAGGCCGCCCACAACGATGCCGAAGACGAGCGCGAGGCAGATCGCCTCCAACAGCATGCCGGCGAGCAACGCTGGGCGGATTGATGCGCGATTAGTGCGGATGTCTCTGGCGATGAGCCAGGCGCCGACCCCGATCAGGCACAGCAGGAAGATCCGCGGACCCCACGCGCCGGCCAGCCAGACGAAAACCGACTGCAGCACCACATCGGCGCCGCTGCGAATCGTGACGCCGCCGGGCCCGGGAGGAGCGAGCGCCGCGAGAACCTGGTAGAAGATGAGGAGGGGTAGAGCAAAGAGCAGGCTATAGCGGGGTGCGCGACTCGCCTGCCAGTATGTGCTGATCATTCTTGAATCTTATCCTTCACCGGGGTCCGTACAGAGCCCTACGCGATGCTCACGCTTCTCGTTACTGCCGTCCTCGCCGCGCAAGCTCCCACCGCGCCGCGTGACACCGCCGGCGCCTATCTCGATGCCGAGGCGCGACGCCTGGTCGCGGCGGCCCGCTCGCGCCGGGAGACGATCGACCGGTCGATCACGGGTTATCGGACGACGATGCGCGAGCGCATCGGGGTGGGGATCCGCGCGCTGCGCCGCGACCGCATGCTCTACCGGCGCGAGCTCGCGCTGCGCATTGACTGGCGGCGGGATTCCGTGACGCGGATCGAGGTCGTCGGCGCCCGTCAAAGCGTACCCGCCGCGGTTCCCAAGCCGCAATTGCCGGAAGACCTGAAGCGCGACGCGGGGGACTATGCCTTCGATCCCGCGGACGATCGTCTCACCGTGGGTTTCGGCCAGGCGCGACACGACAGCACGCAGGATTCGACCAAACATCACGACGACATCGAGTTCAAGCACCCGCTCGCGCCGGGCAGCGAAGCCGACTATCGCTTTGCAATCGGCGATTCGAGCGTCGTCGCGTTCGCGAATGGGCGCACGATTCGCCTGCGTGAGCTGAAGGTCATTCCGCGGCGGCTCGAGTTCCGGCTGATGTCGGGTTCCTTTTGGATCGACGAAGAGTCGCATGCGGTCGTACGGGCGTTGATCCGCCCGGCGCGGCCGTTCGACTTCGAGCAGGACGTCAGCGACGAGGACGCCGAGGACATCCCCGGTTTCATCAAGCCGATCCGCATCGAAGTCCGTTTTCTCACCATCGATTACGGCCTCTGGACCGGACGCTGGTGGTTGCCGCGGCTCATCGCCATGGACGCCGTCGCGACGGCCGGGTCGATCGTGCAGATGCCGATGCGATACGAGCGGCTGTATGACGACTACGACGTGAGCGGCGATACAGCAGCGCCGCTCGCGCCGCGGCCGCCGGTGGCGAGCGCCGCGGAGGACTCGATTGCTCGCGCGGCGTGTCACGAGCGCGAGGAACGCGAGAAGATCTCGTGTAAGTGCGACAACGGCCGCTGCGAGGCCTTCACCGTGTACATCCCGACCGACACGAACGCGCTGCTCGCGAGCACGGCGCTCCCTCCGCCGTTCGGCTCCGCCAACGATACGTTGATCTCGCAAGGCGAGATGCAGGCACTGACGCAGGGTCTTGGCGACTTGCCGCAGGCACCGTGGCAACTGCACGCCCGCCCGCCGCGCTGGGGATTGGGGCGCTACAACCGCATCGAGGGGCTGGCGATCGGGGCCAAGGGCCAGCTGGACCTCGGCCGGCTCACGCTCGACGGGACGGGACGCATCGCGACGACCGACGCCACACTCGACGTCGAGGGAGGGGTGTTGCGCGAGACCGGCAACGCGCAGTTCCGCCTCGCCGGCTATTACCGGCTCTCCGCCGTCGATCCGACCGCCCGCTCGCTCGGCATCGGCAACTCGCTCAACGCCCTGTTCTTGGGCCGTGACGATGGGGACTACTTCCGGGCGACCGGCGCGGAGCTGACGATCAAGCCCGCCCTGACGCTGCCGCAGAATTTCGCGGTCCGCCTGTACGCCGAACGCCAGCGCCGCGCGATCAAGCGCACCGATTTTTCGATTCCCAATCTCATCAACGATCTCAACGTGTTTCGTCCCAACGTCACGGCGGACTCGGCCGACCAGGTTGGCGCGGTCGTCATGTTCCGGGCTCAGCGCGGGATCGATCCCGCGCGAACGCTGGTGTCGACCGACGTCACGATCGAGGGCGGGGCGGGGACGTACGATTTTGGTCGTGCGAGTGCGACGCTGCGCGTCAACGCGCCGCTCGGGCCGCGCGTGGCGGGTGCGATCGAGCTGGCCGGGGGAACGTCGACCGGGCACGTACCGATCCAGAGCTACTGGTACCTGGGCGGCCCCGGCACGCTACGCGGCTATGACGGCGCCGCGACGACGGGCGACGCATACTGGCGCGCGCGCGCCGAGCTCGCGAATCGCTGGCCGGCGGCGCGCCTCGTGTTGTTTTCCGACGTCGCGCGCGCCGACTTGCGCGAGCGGTTGTCGCTCGCGCATCCGCTCGCCAGCGTGGGCGTTGGAGTGAGCTTCATCGACGGCCTGTTCCGCATCGACCTCGCGCGCGCCATCAGGACTCCTACCGGATGGCGGCTCGATATCTATAGCGACGCTGCGCTGTAATTGCGGCGCCGGGCGGCACACCGCATCGTTGTGCCGCCCAATATGACGACACCTCCGCAAGCAACGACGGCCGCCGTCGATCTCAAACGCCAGCTCACTCTTTTCGACGCGACGATGATCAATGTCGGGACGACGATCGCGTCGGCGATCTTCATCGTTCCCGCCACCGTCGCGGCCGCGGTTCACGGATCCGTTCTGATCACGGCGGTCTGGGTCGTCGGTGGGATGGTGTCGTTGCTGGGCGCGCTGTCGGTCGCGGAGCTGGCCGCGATGTATCCCGAGGCCGGCGGCCAGTACCCCTACCTGCGCGAATCGTATGGCAAGATGTGGGCGTTCCTGTACGGCTGGGCCAACTTCTCCGTCATCAACACGGCGTCGATTGCCGCGATTTCCGTCGCCTTCGCCCGCTACATCGGTTTCTTCGCGCCCCTGTCCGAAACCGCCATCCGCGTGATCGCGATCCTGTCGATCATCGCCCTGACATTGCTCAACTGCCGTGGTGTCCGACTTGGGGCGACCACGCAGAACGTCTTTACGATCCTCAAGATGGGCGCGCTGTTCGCGCTGATCGTGGCGTCATTCATCCTGCCGGGCGGCTCTGCTGCGAACCTGCAGCCCCTGTGGTCGCCACAGGGTTTTAGTCAGTGGATCACGCCGTTCGGCGTGGCGATGGTGGCCGTTCTGTGGGCGTATGATGGCTGGATCGAGACGACCTATGTCGGCAGTGAAGTCATGAATCCCGGCAAGAACCTGCCGCGCTCGATCATTCTCTCAACCCTTATCGTCATCGCACTCTACACGCTGGCGAGCATCGCGTACATGTACGTGCTGTCGCCGAGCGGGATGGGTGCGTCGGACCTCGTCGCGTCGGACGCGGCCAAGATGACGATGGGATCGCTCGGAGCCGGGTTCGTCGTCGTCGCGATTCTGATTTCGACCCTGGGGGCCAGCCACGGGATCATCATGACCGCGGCGCGCATTCCGTACGCCATGGCTCGGCAGGGCGCCTTCTTCGTATCACAGGGGACGTTGCATCGGCGCTACGCCACGCCGGTGGTCGCGCTGCTCACGCAAGGTGTGATCGCGTCGGCGCTGACGCTGGTCCCGAACTGTGTGACCATTCCGGGGGTTTTCTCGATCTGTTCACCACGCCCGTTATACGATCAGCTGGCCACGTACGTCGTGTTCGCGCAGTTCGTGTTCTACGCGCTCTCGGCGGGGGCGGTGCTCCGGCTGCGGCGGAAAGCGCCCGCGGTGCCGAGGCCCTATCGAACGTGGGGTTATCCGCTGACGCCGATCATCTTCATCGCGTTCGCGATCTGGCTCGTGCTCAACACCATCGTCGCGACGCCGAAGGACTCGGCCATCGGCGCCGGTCTGATTCTGCTGGGGCTCCCCGGCTACTTCTACTGGCGACGCGCTGGAGCGGAGCGTCGGTAGTCAATCAGCTCCGCCAGTGATGGCGGAATTCGCGTCCCCCAGACATCGCGCATCGGCACCGTGACGATCTGGGGCCGGGTGCCCGGCTGACCGTCGCGACCATCGGGGCCCTTAGCCCCGGCCGGTCCCGCTGCCCCCGCCTGGCCGGCGACGCAGCGCGGATCGTTCGCGGGATTGGCGGCTCCACCCTTGCCGCCCGCGCCGCCCTTACCGCCTGATCCGCCGCCTCCTCCTTCGCCCCCCGGCACCTGCGCATCCACGAGCCCGGCGAGGAAGGGCTCTTCAACCGGAGCGATGATCGTTATCTGCCCGCCCCGGCCGCCGGGTCCGCCCGCACTGCCGTTCCCGCCAGCGCCTCCAGGGCCGCCGGCGCCGCCCGGACACCCGGGTTGGCCGTTCGTTCCTGCGACACCGTTTGCGCCGTCGGCGCCGCTCGAGCCGCTTGCGCCTTGAGCGTGAATCACGAGCCAGTCGGACGGCGGCACGGCGCGCGCATCAGCGAGCACGTAGTAGGGCGGCGCCTCTTCCACCTCGATGCCAGCGACGAGCAGGCGGTCGTAGTACGGTGAGCGCAGTATGCCAAGCCGCACGGTGACTTGTGGGCCGCTGGCGCCCGCGCCGGACCCGCGGAAGCTGAAGGAATGCTGCAGGCAGGTGTAGTCAGGGGTGAGAACGGTGGACGTGGTCAAGCTCGGCTTCGCGTACATGCTCGCGGTGAGGCGAAAGCCGGTGATCGCGGTCGCCAGCGGATCGGGCGCGGGGCTCCAGCCGCCGCCCTCGAGTGGCGTCGCGTCAGCGCTCGAGCGGTTGAGGAAGACGACATGCAGCCGCGGCGGGTGATCCTCGTCGTAGCGTGACTCGAACGGCACGAGCGAGCCATCGTTCAGGACGGCGGTGTAGGTGGCGGCGAACGATTCTCCTGGACACGCGCGCATGCTCGTGGACATGCGGATCTCGCGAATCTGCTCGACGAGTCCCGGTTCGGGCGCGAATGTCGGAGGGGGCCGCTTCGGCCCGCAGGCTGTGGTGAGCACGACCGCTGCGGCGACGATCCATCTCATGGGGGCCCCTCTCCCGGGAAAGGTCGGACACAATGTAGTATTTCCCCCCATGACCAGCGTAGGGGCGGTGCAGGTCGGGCTCATAGAGACGATTCGGGCCCGCCGCGGGCGGCTTCCCTGGCTAGGCCGTCATCTCGAGCGACTGCATTCCTCCGTTGCGGAGCTGGGCCTCACTCCGCCGGTGGCTGATCTCGGCGACTTGATTCGGACGGCCGCGGGACCGGGTGACCGCGTCATCCGTCTCGAGCTGCGCGCTGGCCACGCCGAGATCACCACGCGCGAAATCAGAGACGATCGACCGCTGTCGATCATCGTTTCTGATGAGCTGCACCGGCCCTACTATCACAAGACGACGCAACGCGAGCCATTCGGTCGGGCACTGGCGGGTGCGCGTCGCAGCGGCGTAGACGATGCCGTACTGCTGACGGCTGCCGGGTTTGTCGCCGAGGGCACGGCGTGGAATCTGTTTTGGTGGGACAATGGGACCCTGTGTACGCCGGCCGCGGATCTGGGCATCCTCCCGGGGGTGGGACGCCAGCGCGTGATGGAGTTGACGCCGGTGCGAGAAGAGCAGGTGCCGCCGCCGGCGCTGCGGGGGCGCTCTCTCTTCCTGGCTAACTCTGTGCGAGGGGTTGTGGAGATTGGCTCTTTTGACGGAGAGCGCGTTCCCCCCGATCCCCGAACTGCCGAGCTTTCAGCCGCGTTCTGGCCAGATTAGGTTTGGAGTCTACTAGACGTCTAGACGTCTAGATGTCTAGACGTCTAGTAGCATGGTGGCTGTAGCTCAATTGGTTAGAGCGCCGGACTGTGGCTCCGGAGGTTGCGGGTTCAATCCCCGTCAGCCACCCTGCTAGACGTCTAGACGTCTAGACGCCAAGACGCCAGTGATAGAGGACTTCTGACCGAAATCGCTCCCATAATCAGAGTGCAGCACCTCGTCCGGTCCTTCGGGACCGTGACGGCCGTCAACGATGTCTCGTTCGACGTGCGCAAGGGCGAGACGTTCGCGTTTCTCGGCCCGAACGGCGCCGGCAAGACCACCACCATCAAGATGCTGACGACGGTGCTGCGCCCGACGAGCGGCACGCTCGAGCTCGACGGCTTGAATCCCGTGACCGACTCGACGGAAGTCCGGAAGCGCTTCGGGGTCGTGTTCCAGGATCCCAGTCTCGACAGCGAGCTGACGGCGTGGGAGAACGTGGACATTCACGGCGTCCTGTATCACGTCCCGCGCCATGTCCGGCGCGAGCGCGGCGAGATTTTGCTCAAGCTGTTCGAGCTGTGGGATCGGCGGAACGATCTTGTGAAGACCTTCTCGGGCGGCATGCGGCGGCGGCTCGAGATCGCGCGTGGGCTGCTGCACACGCCCAGGGTCCTGTTCCTCGACGAGCCCACGCAGGGACTCGATCCGCAGAGTCGCAATCAGATGTGGACGATCGTCAAGAACCTGAATGCGACCGAGGGCGTGACGGTCTTTCTCACCACGCATTACATGGACGAGGCCGATCGCGTCGCCGACCGGATCGCGGTCATCGATCACGGGCGCATCGTCGCCACGGGCTCGTCCGCCGAGCTGAAACAGCAAACGGGCACGGACTCGCTCGAAGCGGCATTCCTGAAACTCACCGGCACGACGATCCGCGACGAGACGTTCAGCGCCGAGGACCGCATGCGCCAGGTGTCGCGGGTATGGAGGAGATAGGTCGATGGGCGTGATTTATGTCTTGTGGCTGCGGGAGGTGAAGAAGTATCTGCGCTCGCGTGCCCAGATCATCGCGTCGCTCGGCACGCCGCTGATGTATCTCGCCGTCCTGGGATTCGGGCTTGGGCCTGTGTTCCGGCGCGCGGGGGAGGGGAGCTACCTCCAGTTCATGGCGCCCGGGGTCATTGGGATGACGGTGCTGTTCACGGCGATGTTTTCCGGGATCGCGATGTTGTGGGACCGGCAATTCGGCTTCTTGAAGGAGACCCTGGTCGCGCCGGTGCCTCGCGTGCAGATCATGATGGGCCGGACGCTCGGCGGTGCGACGGTCGCGGTGCTGCAGGGTCTCATCATTTTCGTCGTGACGCTGGTTGCGGGATTCCGTCCGGCGAGCGTTTTGGCCGTGCCGGTGGCGTTCCTCATCATCGCGCTGATCGCCTTCGTCTTCTCGGCGCTCGCCACCGCGATCGGATCGGGCCTGAAGGAAATGCAGGGGTTTCAGATGGTGATGAATTTCCTGGTGATGCCGCTGTGGTTTCTGTCGGGGGCCCTGTATCCGTTGAAGGGGCTGCCAACTGCCCTGGCGGTGCTGACGCGGCTCGATCCACTGACATACGGCATCGACGGCGTGCGCGGGACCATGATCGGGAACACGCATTTTGGCGTCGCATGGGATGTCGGCGTGCTCCTGGCGGTGGGAGTGCTGTTTGTGGCGGCCGGGGCGTGGCGGTTCTCGAAAATTGAGGTGTAGTGGCCGCCTCTCCGCGTCGTGTTTATTACTTTGTCATCTCGATCTGTTGCATATAGGCCTGGCAGGTTATGGGCAACCAAGGAGGAGATACGGCCGTCGCCCCACAGCAATCGTCCAAGAGCGTGTCCATCCCTACGAATGGTCATTTGCCGTCGAGCGAGTTCGGCCTCGCGCTGGGCTTCGTGATCGGGCACCACTTTCTCAACATGCAGGACCTGCATTACGGCTACTGGCCCGAGGGACTGCCGCGGGTACCCCAGAACCTGGCGCAGGCGCAGGCGAACTACACCGACTTTCTGATGTCGCACATTCCCGCCGGCGTGAAATCAGTGCTCGACGTGGGCTGCGGAGCGGGAAACACCGCTCGGAAGCTGCTCGAGCGCGGATTCACGGTCGACTGTGTCTCACCGAACGGCGTGCTGAGCGGGGTGGCGAGACAGGTGCTGCAGGGACGCGGCGACATTTTCGAGACGCGCTTCCAGGATCTCCAGACCGAGCGGCGTTACGATCTCATTTTGTTCAGCGAGAGTCTGTTGTTCATTCCGCTCGAGGAGGCGTTCACCAAGGCACTCGCGCTGCTCAATCCCGGCGGGCACGTGCTGATCACCGACATCTTTCGGGTACCGGCGCAAGGAAAGAGTCCCATTGGCGGTGGCCACGAGCTGCCACGCTTCCGGGAGACGATCGCCCGCTTCCCCCTCGTCCCGTCGCTCGATTTCGACATGACCGACGGTATCGCGCCCACGTTCGATATGCTCGACGCCGCTTACCGCGAAGCGATCGAGCCGGCCTACAAGCTGATCCTCTCGCGGCTCGAGGCAAAGCATCCGTGGGTGATGAGGCTCGTGAAGTGGAAATTCAAGAAAAAGATGCAGCGCTACGAGGACAAGCACTTCAGCGGGCGGCGCAACGGCGTGAACTTCAAGAAGTACAAATCCTACCGCCTGATGCTCTACCGCACATAAGCAGGTCCCTCGCGTCGCGCGCTGACGCAAAGCAGGTCCCTCGCTACGCGCGCTCCGCTCGGGATGACATGGCTTGCTTCCTTTTGATGGGTTAGAAGGGGTGGGATCGGCGTCAGCTACCGTAATTCACCAAACCGCTGAGGCGATTGACCGATCCGGCGACTGTTTTGCGCATTCCGCGTGCTCCGTTGCGGAGACCGGCGACATTTCGGACCAATCCGACGAGATAATTGCTCATTCCGTCGCCAGCGTCGGGAGATTTCCAAAGTCCGGCACGGAGCCCGACGCGGTGCCGTCCTCACCCCCTGAGCCCCTCTCCCGCTGGGAGAGGGGGGAACACGACGGGAAAAGGAGGTCTTATGCGGGCCCAGTTCCGTAGGCGCTCGTGAGTCTCGGGATGACGCAGACGGTGCTCGACGATCTGGCCGCAGCGCTGGGCGAATTCGAGCGGACGCTCGAGGCGAGCCGAGAGGGGCTCCGCGAGCATGTCGGTGCGAGCGCCGATCTCGAGGTGGTGGGCGCCGAGATTAGCGAGCAGCTGCAGTTGCTCGACGGGGTGGTGCAGTATCGGTTCGGCGATGATGCCGAGCTGATGGGCGCGTGGGCCAGCGCGCGCAACGTGCTGGGCCCGTCCAAGCCCAAGGATCAGGCGCCGAAGGCGGCGTGACCTCACCCCCCGGCCCCCTCTCCCTTCGGGAGAGGGGGAGCGTAAGACAGCGAGGCGCGGTGTTGGTAGCCGCGCCTTGTTGTCTTAGGAGCAGCCGAGATTAGTTTTGTCGTTGATTGCCTCGGCGGCTGAGCGTCTCGACGTCTAGCCGTCTAGTCTTTAGGTCCGTAGCTCAATTGGTAGAGCACCGGTCTCCAAAACCGGGGGTTGCAGGTTCGATTCCTGCCGGGCCTGTTCGGGCCGCCACATGCGTGGCGGCCCTTTGCACGCCCGGCGGATCGGCTGTTCCAACGACCCACAGCTCTCTGGCCCCTCGCAGGATAAGCAATCCAGCCGACACGCTGTAATAAACCGTTTAGGCTGACCAGTCTAACTCACGAACCCCAGGTCGAATGGCTCGGTTAGACAGCGAAGACTCGTGAGCAGGTTATGTTAGACAGGTATGTCCAATTCTCGTTAGGCGGCTCCCTCCACATGAGTTCTGATCATTCGCTGGGTGTCGTGAGTTCTCACTCGATACCGTGACATCTCGCCACGCAGCGCTTCGCACCTGGCGGGCTCAGTGCCACCTTGGGAAAAGCACCAGCCAGCTCATCCTCGCCACGGGTAACACGAGCAAGGATGGTGCGGCTGTTACGGGATCCTTCTCGGCAGTGAGGGAAAGCTCGCCCATTCCGTTGATCACCACACTCCTTGGTCCGAAACCGCCTGTCGGTCAAAGACTCCAGGTTGAAGCCGCGGACACGATGCCGTTTGCTGGTGAACTAGCCGGGCGGTTTCTCAGCTTACAGCGGGATGCGATCGCGCCGACAGCACTCTTTGCACCAACCCCGCCCGGAGACTGGTGGGTTGCCATGTGCAGCGCCGGGGCCGGCGCCTTTCTTCTGGGGATCAACGATCTCGCCTGCGCTGCGATGCTTGTACCCATCGGTCCCTCAAGTGCAAGGGGTCTTGCAAGCAGCCTGCTCGGGCTGTGGATTGGAAGCCCTATCTCACCCAACGCAGAGGGAGCCGCCTAACATGCGCTTGAGGAGCTGCCGGCGCCCGCTTCCCAATGTCTTCGGTTGTCGCTTCGAGTTCCGGTATGCTAGGATTCCGTTTGTGTGCACTTCAGCTCGGCGCCGCAGCTTAAGCGCGATTCGTTAGGCCGCGTCACGAGCTCCGTGCGATGCTGAGGACTCGCCAAGTTGTTCCCCCCGAAGCCTTCATCATGAAGGGTCAGATCGCATTCGCTGGCCTGGCGGTGGCACTCTGCTGCACCTGTAGCGACCCGAGCGGACCTCGTCCGGGGCTGAATCTCGTGCAGGGAGGCGACGCCTCGGACACGGTCGGCACGAGACTCCACCCGCCGCTGACCGTGAGTGTGCTCGACTCGCACCGCGACCCGATTCCGGGCGTGACGGTATACTTCGGAACGGGCGGTCCCGTGCTCGTAGCCGCACTCGATGATCCAGGTTTCCTCATAAACCGTTTGCCCGTGATCACTGATGCCAGTGGACAGGCGGCGGCATGGGTGCAGTTCAAGATGGGCGCTGGCCCGGGTGACGTCGTGGTTTCCGCCAATGGGCAGGAGCTCAGACTTCATTACCAGGTGCTTCCTGGCGCGCCGGCACACGTGCGGGGCGAGCCGGCTGATACGACACTGTTTGTCGGCGGGACAGTGAGATTCCGACCGTTCATCACCGATGCCTATGGAAATCGACGGCCTGATACGCCCCCATATCAATACCAGAGTCTGAACTCAGCACTTGCCGTCACCGCGTCGGATCAGGCCACGGGCACTGCGATTGGTCGTGGAGTGGTGACCGTCACTGCCCTGGGCTTCACGGACACCGTCGGCGCGAGCGTCGTCCCGACAGGTCGGATCGCTGCTGAAGCCTTTTCGGCTTTTACATCATCGCCATGAACCTCGACGGGTCGAGGGTGGACTCGATACCTAGTCCCCGGGACGATCCCTCGACTGGTCCTCGCTGAACCACACGTTCGTGATGGACGTTGATGGGCCGGAATACTAATTGCAATGGACACGATCGGCCACTTTCACCGAATCGTCACAGGCTCGCTCATGCGCAGCGAGTTCTACCCGCGCTACTCCCCAGATGGTTCGTACATTTATTTCACCGGCAACGACTCCCTCAGCACCTGCTACGGCGTGTGGCGGCTTCGTCCAGACGGCACAGCACTTCAGCAAGTGGTGGCCGACACACTCGATTGTGGGCCGTACGCGTACATCGGCGGACCGTCACCATCTTACGCTTCGTCGCTATCACCGGACGAGACTCAGCTCGTGTATGCCCGTCGCACTCTCCGAGTCCGAACGCTCGCGACCGGAGTCGATACTAGTCTTGGCGTCGTGGGCGATGTGCCGCGCTGGTCGCCAACGGGGAGTGGATTGCGTACGATAGTCTCGGCACGCTCATGCTGATCCACCCCGACGGGACCGGACATCAGACATTGGTCGACCGAGGCGATGTCTAGTACCCCTCGAACCTGTTCACGTGGTCACCGGACGGCCAGTGGCTTCTCTATCACACCTCCGATCGACTCGTGCTCGTCCAGGTGGCAACCGGGTTACAGCTGCCACTCGCGGTCACGATCGGTTTGGTCGATCCTACGTGGCAGCGATGATGGATGCCGCCCCTTCATCGCGATGACGCGGCCTAACATGCGCCTGAAGCTGACGGCGCCCGTCCTCGGTGGTAGAATTGCGTTTGTGAACCGTACAGTGTGGCGCCGCAGCTTAGGCGCGTTTCGTTAGGCCGCGTCACGGATCGCCGCGCGATGTTGAGGTTTCGCCAAGGGTGTTCGCCTCAGAGCCTTCACCACGCCGGGATACGCAACAGTTGCTGCCCTCATGGTAGCGCTGTGCTGCAGCTGTGGCGACCCGAGCGGACCGCGTGCGGGCTTGAATCTCGTGCAAGGGGGCGCTGCATCCGACACGGTCGGCACGAGGCTCAATCCGCCGCTGACCGTTGTACTGCTCGACTCGCATCGGAATCCGGTTCCGGGCGCGACGGTCTACTTCGGCACGGGCGGGCCTGTGCTCGTGGCCGCGCTCGATGACCCAAGCTTCGTCATAAACCGTTTGCCAGTGATCACCGATGCAAGCGGACAGGCTGCGGCATGGGTGCAGTTCCTGATGGCCGCTGGTCCCGGGAACGTTGTGGTTTCGGCCAACGGACAGGACCTCAGAGTCAATTACCAGGTGCTGCCCGGGGCCCCGGCGTACGTGCGAGCCGAGCCGGTTGATACGACGCTGTATGTAGGCGGGGTAGTGACTCTCCGACCGTTCATCACGGATGCATATGGAGATCGACGGACTGATACACCCGCGTATCAGTATCAGAGTTTGAACCCATCGCTCGCCATCACAGGCTCTGCTCAGGCCACGGCCACTGCGATTGGCCGCGGCGTGCTTACCGTGTCTACTTTGGGCTTCAGCGACACCGTCCATGCAAGCGTCATCCCTGCAGGTCGGATCGCTGCACAGGCTAGCCGGTGGGACCTGGTGCTGATCATGGACCTCGATGGCTCGAGCAAGGACTCAATAGGTGCCCACTGTTCCTCCGCCGCGCTCTATGGACTGGTCTCCGGTGAAACACAGGTTCGCCATGGATGTGTTTGGGAGGAATACTTTGTTGAGATGGATCCGCTTGGTCACAGTCATCGAGTCGTGACGAACTCGCTCATGCGCAGCGAGTTCTATCCCCGCTACTCGCCGGACGGCTCGTACATCTACTTCACCGGAAACGACTCCCTCAGCACGTGCTATGGGGTGTGGCGCATTCATTCCGACGGCACGGCGCTTGAGCAGGTAGTCGCCGATACGCTCGATTGCGGTCAATACTCTTACACCGGTGCTCCGTCACCTAGTTACGCAACGTCGCTATCACCGGACGGAACTCAGCTCGTTTACGTCAGCCGCACGCTGAGAATTCGAACCCTTGCAACGGGAGCTGATACTAGTCTCGGTGTCGTGGGAGATGTGCCGCGCTGGTCGCCAACCGGCACGTGGATCGCGTACGATAGCCTCGGCACCCTGCATCCTGATCCACCCCGATGGGACAGGACATCAAGCATTGGTTGACCGAGGCGATGTCTGGTACCCCTCGAACCTTTTTACGTGGTCACCGGACGGCCAGTGGATTCTCTACCACACGTCCGATCGGCTGGTGCTCGTCCAAGTGGCAACAGGCCTACAGTTGCCGCTCGCGGTCACGGTCGGCTTGATGGATCCGACGTGGCAGCGATGACTCGGACTCGGGACACGGCGCGGGGTTCATATGCGACGCGGCCTAACACGCGCTTGAAGCTGGCGGCGCCGTCTTGCTGTGGAGGCCTTCCATTTGTGAAATCGTCTAGCTCGCGCCGCAGCTTAAGCGCATTTCGTTAGGCGCACCGCGAGGAACAATGACACGGATCTTAATTGCCACTTTAGCGCTCGGTCTCTTTGGCTGTGCTCAAGGCACTTCTCCTGGTCAGAAGCCAGCCACGTACGACCTTGTTGGGGTGCGCGTTCCTGTGAACCCGGCGGAAGGCGGCGATGTGCCCTATGTGCAAGTCGCTGGAAGCGACACGAATTGGATCTTGGGTGGCGAAGTCAGTTGGTATAATGCCCGAGAGCGATATCGCATTGTTGTGCATGGACGATTGAGCCGGGCAGGGAACCATACTGACTGGCAGGTGACGGACTCCGGTGCTTACGCGCCGAGCGCCTGGCCATGCACCGGCTGTGCGGCTTATGTCCTCATCAGCGACCTCCTCGTCGGAGGTGCGATTCGATTCGTTCCAGATACCGTGTCCGCGGCGACGGCCTATGTATTCACCTTTATTCAACTTGGCCGGTGACGGTTACTGGGTTTACACTTACCGTCGGCATTGAGGGTTCGATCTGCGCGGGCGCCTAACAAGCGGCTGGAGCTGACGCCGCCCGTTTTTCTACGGTAGTCTTCCATTTGTGAATGGTCTCGTTCGGCGGCGCAGCTCAGCCGCATCTCGTTAGGCGGCACTTCGATGTCGAAGTTGATTACCGCTGCAATCGTAACAGTGCTCGCGCGGGGCGCGTTCGCGCAGACTCCTTCCATCCCATCAGACTCCCTTATCGGGGACTGGCGTGTGTGCTTTGTCCTTGATAGCGCTGTCACGCGGGCTCCCGTGTCAACACGCATGACGTGTGGGGGAGTTACCGTGCGCCCAGCCGCTGGAAAAACTCCTTTGTACCTCCCAGCGGGCGACGATAGCGTCAAGCTTGATGCGTTTCTTCATTTTGATCATGATCTTCGCTTTGCATCAATGCTCGGTAAGGAGCCGGGGTCGGGCCCCGTCGGTTCCGGGACACTCATCAGTGTTCAGGGCGAAGTCAGGGTGTATCTCAACGCTCCACAGAACGGGTTCGTCTTTGATGACCATTCAGTTCACGGGGTCGGCCGGCGCTCGAAGCGCGGTGTGATTTCTGGTACGTGGGAGCCCAGCTGTTTCCGCCCGTGCGCTGAGCGCGGCGTGTTCTTCATGCGGCGGGTCAGCTAGCGTGCCGCCTAACATGCGCCTGAAGCTGACGGCGCCCGTCGTCTATGGTAGAATTGCGTTTGTGAACCGTACAGTGTGGCGCCGCAGCTTAGGCGCAGTTCGTTAGGCAGGGGCGCCAATTGTCGC
The DNA here is from genome assembly GCA_963704805.1 of uncultured Gemmatimonadales bacterium. Taxonomy (GTDB): domain Bacteria; phylum Gemmatimonadota; class Gemmatimonadetes; order Gemmatimonadales; family GWC2-71-9; genus 20CM-2-65-7. The sequence continues at coordinate 1,142,157 of CAVPHS010000001.1, forward strand.
TGATGGCCCTATAGATTCGCCGCATGCTTGAGTTCGTCTGGGACCGTGAGAAAGCCGCGGCGAATCTTGCAAAACACGGTGTTGATTTCGAGGATGCCGCGATCGCCTTCGATGATCCGCTCTCAATCACGATCCCAGATCCTGATCATTCTGAGGGCGAGGAACGGTTCCTGCTGGTAGGGCAGAGCAAGACCGGGCAGCTGCTAGTGATTGCGCACACAGAGCGCGGTAACGAGATTCGGATAATCAACGCTCGAGCGGCCACGCGCCGCGAACGACAACTCTATGAAGAAGAACCGCAAGGTTTCTGAATCCAGCGACGACATGCGCGCCGAGTATGACTTTAGCGGAGGCGTGCGTGGCAAGTATGTCCAGCGGTTTCGGGAGGGCACGAATATCGTCGTGCTAGAACCCGATGTAGCCGCCGAGTTCAAGGATTCCGCCGCCGTCAACGATGCGCTCCGCAAAGTCCTCAAATCTCGCGGGAAACGCTCGCGGCGCCCTGCCTAACAAGCGCCTGAAGCTGGCGGCGCCGTTCTTCTGTGGAGGCCATCTGTTTGTGAGCGTTCGAGCATCGCGCCGCAGCTTAGGCGCATTTCGTTAGACCGCCGGCGATCCGATGCCATCTACCTTGAGTTTCTCTCGGGACGAGTTAACAGCTGCCTTCGCGCTTCTTCTGCCCGCCACAGAAGCGGAGCTCTTAGCCAAGGAGTGGTTTGAAACCATAGGGGGCGATTCGGGCACAGGCGGACGGTACGTGCATCGGTCGACGTGGGGACCGCCTCGAGAAATCGAACCACGGGCGCCGGTAGACGTGCCAGCTCAATGGGATGCACCTGATGTTATAGCGCGCGACGAGAGCCTATTCCTGAATCGGAGCTACCGGACGTCCGGGACTTGTTGCTCCGGCTGGGCGAGACCCATCTGGCGCTCCTCGCACTCGTCAACGACGATCTCTACGAACGGATGAGGCAAGCTCGGTTTATGACGAACGAAGGTGCCGCTCGTAATCGGCTTCAGCTACTTAGGGCGGTGCGGGCCTATCGTCGCGCTCGTGGTTTACCGCCTGAACGGTCCAAGTGATAGGTGACAGTTTGTGCTCAGGTGATGGGTAACACTTTTCGGTAGTTCCTTCCTTTATGGTTGTCTCCGCTGCGGCGCATCGGTCGGCCTAACTGATCGACGATCCGGCCGACCGCTTCGTGAAACCGACCGAGCCACACCGGTCCGAAGTACACATTCCGGAGTCCCGCTGAGTCCTGAAACGCAGCGTCGGCTCGATGCGATGTTCGAGGGAGCAGCGCGCACGTTGGCTGCGGACCTCCTTATCGGTCAATGTGGAAGCAATCTCCCGTTCAATGAAAACGCAGATGCCCGAGGTCTTGAGCGCATCCGGTTCGCCGCGCTGAAGCTCAGCAATGGTGACCTGGCCGAACTACGGAATGTGATCGAGCAGGCGCAGATCGACAGCCGCGATGTCCTCGTGGCCGCCGGTTTCGGTCAAGACGTCCGTGCGCACGAAGCATGGTTCCCTGGCCGTGCTGCCTAACATGCGCCTGGAGCTGGCGGCGCCCGTCGTCTATGGTAGAATTGCGTTTGTGAACGTTCCAGTGGCGCGCCGCAGCTTAGGCGCAGTTCGTTAGGCGGGCGAAGTTCCTCCACAACCATACGGTCGGGTGTGACATTTACCACACCGGAGGGGAGTTCGTCATGGCGTCAATTTCCGAGCGGGAGAACCGGGAGATCGAGGCGGCCAATGCCTCTGGCAACACCCCAGTCGCCTTCATCCACGGCCTCTGGCTGCTGCCGAGCAGCTGGGCCAACTGGGCGGACTTCTTCAAGCAGGCCGGCTACACGCCGCTGACGCCGGACTGGCCGGACGATCCGGAAACGGTTGAACAGGCCCGGGCGAACCCGTCCGTCCTCGCCAAGAAGACGTTGAAGCAGGTCGCTGATCACACCACGGAGATCATCAATGCCTTGAACAAGAAGCCAGTAGTAGTGGGGCACTCGACCGGGGGCCTGCTGGCGCAGATGCTCGCGGGCCGGGGCCTCTCGGCGACCACGGTGGCGATCGATCCGGGAGTCTTCCGCGGCGTTCTGCCTCTGCCCGGCTCGGTGCTCAAAGGCGTAGGTCCGTTCCTGATCAACCCGCTCACGCGCGGCCGCGCGATCACGCTCACGTTCGACCAGTTCAAGTACGGCTGGGTGAACGCCTTGGACGAAAAGGAGGCGAGGGAGCTCTACGACACGTTCCACGTCGCCGCCTCCGGGATCTCTCTCGTGCAGATGGGTAACGCGAACCTCAACCCGTGGACGGAGGCGAAGGTGAACACGAAGAACCCCAAGCGCGGTCCCCTGCTGATCATTGACGGCGAGAAGGACCACACCGTACCGTGGGCGATCGCGAACGCCGCCTACAAGCGGCAGAGGCGCAACCCCGCCGTGACGGAGATCGTGAAGATGCCGAACCGGGGCCACTCCCTCACGATCGACCACGGCTGGCGCGAGGTCGCCCAGACGTCGCTCGACTTCGTTAAGCGGTTCGTCTAAGCGGTCACTGCGCGGCGACGACATGTCGAGTGGACGTTTCGTGAGGACGCCGCCTAACAAGCGGCTGGAGCTGACGCCGCCCGTCGTAGTAGAATTGCATTTGTGAAAGACAAGACACGGCGGCGCAGCTCAGCCGCTCCTCGTTAGGCCGCGGGCGCGTTTCGGTTCCTGCCCGGAGATTCGTGAGAGCGCAGGTGTGATGCTGGCGGGCGAGCAACCTCTGCGGGTACTCGACCCTCCAATCTCAAGGTCCGAGCATCGAAGCTGCTCCCAAGCTCACGTGCCTTCGAGGATGGAGCATGGTTGACCGAGATATCTGAATGCGGATCGTGGCGATCGGAATGCTCCTGCTGGGGTCCGGGACCGTGGCACTGCTTCAGGCCTCCCGCGCTCAGCCCCAAGTGCCCCCGGCGCCCCCTGACATCCAGCGCTACGACCTGGTGATCCGGCCGCATTTCGCGACCCGCCGCCTCCAGCTCACGGCGACGGTCGACATCGCCAATCAATCACGCGAGACGGAGTTCACGTTCCTGCTGGCCGGTTGGTACGACGCGGTCGCCGTACGGTGCCGGGCCGGCCCTGCCGCAGTCGAGCGGACTGGGCAGATGGTGACGGTCCGCGTCCCGAGTGCATCCGCGCAGGAACGGCTGGTCTTCACGCTCTCCGGAACGCCTGGCAAGAGCGCGGGTGACGATCGCCCCGTCATCGGGGATAGCAGCCTCTACCTCCTCTGGTCCGACCGCTTCTACCCCGTGGACTTCGACGACTGGGCCATCGTTTCCATGCAGGTCGAGGTCCCGCGCGGATTCCGCGTCTTCGCCCCGGGACGTCGCATTCGCGCCTCCGATAGCGGCGCCGTGCATACGGAAAGGTTCGAAACGTCGGAGCCGATTCGCGCAGCCAGCGTGATTGCCGACCCCCGCTGGGTGGAGACTGAACGCACGGTTGGCGGTCGGCGGATGCGCTTGCTCCTCTATCCCGCCTCGCAGCCTTACGCTCAGCAGATCTTCAGGACGAGTGCCGACGTACTGGACTTCTATTCCTCGCGCTTCGGACCCTACGCCTTCGATCAATTCACCTTCGCTACGGTCGAGGGGATCTTCGCGCGGCGCGCCGTGGCCGCTGGGGTCATATACGACGCTCACTATCTTGCCGATGAGCTCCGAACGACCGGTCACGATGCGCACGAGACGGCGCTGCTGTGGTGGTTCTACACGATCGCAGGCCGCGGCCCCGGCAGCTATCAATGGACTGAAGGATTCGGTGACTACGCCGAGATGCTCTACGACGAAGCGCGGGGGCTGCCGGTCCCACCCGACTTCGAGTCCTATCGCCGTGGCTACCTCCGCATAGCGGGCACGCCGGCCGAGCCACCGATGACGGCCCCGCGCGGGCCGCTCGCCGGCAACTTCGTCCATGGCCGTCTGCCTTGGGTAATGCACCTGTTGCGTTTCGCGGTAGGCGACAGCGCATTCGACCGCGGCGTGCGGCTGCTCTTCACTCGCTGGCGCTTCCGGTCATTCACGCTCGAGGAGTTCACAGCCACGCTGGCCGAGGGAACGCAGCAGTCTCTGGATTGGTGGCGGCGCGACTGGCTAGAGCGGGGCGGCGTGCCGGAGCTAACCTGGCACGCCGGCATCACGCCGGACTCCGGCGGCTACCGGGTAGCCATCTCGCTTCGCCAGACGGGCGCACTCTACCACCTCCCCCTCGAGATCGGCATTGAGTCTGCGCAACGGCTGAGCGTTGAACGCGTACAACTGGATGGGGCCGCCCGAGACTTCCGATTCTGGTCCGCGTTCGAGCCGACACGGATACTCATCGATCCGCGCCGGTGGTTACTCGCCAAGATCACGGCGCAGTGAACTGCGAGGACGCCCTCTGCTCGTCACTCGGGTCCAACGTCGGTCGCGGCCTAACCAGCGCTTGAAGCAGGCGCCGCATACTCTGCGCGCGCTGGCGCTCGGTTGAAATGCGGCGCAGCTTAAGCGCATTCCGTTAGGCAGCCACCCACAATGATCTATGGGTGAGTGTTGATTGACGTCGACACTAATCCCGCGAATCCTCCATGGTACGCACTCGTCTCGTCTCGCTCTGTGCCGCACTCGCTCTCGTGCTGGCTGCCTGCAAGCATGAGAATACCGCTCGTACACCAGACATCCCATCCACGACCGCGTCAGAGACCAGTGCGCCCTCCCCAACCTCCCCTCCCAACGCAGACACGGCTTTGCGTCTCGTGAATCGCTTCATCGTCGCCGAGTCCGTCGGCAACTGGTGGGCGGCAGACTCGCTGGTTGCGTGGCGCAACTGCGATCGAGAGCCGACGACCGACTTCTTTCCGGTCACGACGGCGTTTCATGTGCGGCCCGTGCAACCGGTAGGCGATTCGGCGCTCGTCCAAGTCATCTATGAGGTGGTCGGTCGTGTCTGGTTGGGCGACCCGCCTATCGTCGGACCCCAGCGCACTCGCTTCGCTGCCGAGGGCTCGAGCGACACGGTGATCTACCGCATCTTTGCTGACTCGACGGGGCGTCTGTGGATGGCCTGTGGGGATTTTCACCAGAACCACGTGGCGGTGTCGCAATTGCAGGATTTCGTCAAGCGCTTTGATGATAGTGCTCTGGCGTCTTGGAAGGCAGTATTCCCAAATGTGCGCCGCTAATTCAACCTTCGTGCTGCGAGACTAGCAGCGGCCGGCGACATCCAACCCGCATGTCAACCAGGAGACTGGTCTATGTCCTTCGCGCTCTATATCCTCGGGTTTCTGATCCTCATCGGTGGCGTGGCCTGGGCTCTCGTTACCGCTGGGGTGTCCACCCTCTACGTGATGATCGCGTGCGTCATACTGCTCGGCATCGGTATCGTGAGCGCGGTGACCCACACGCGCTCCAAGGATCGTCCCAAGGACCCCTCGGCCTGATCGGCCGCGCTCGCGATTGGAGGCTTCATCTGAACGGAAGGGGAAGATGATCACGAGTTCGCGTCGTGCTGGCTAACACGCGCCTGAAGCTGTCGGCGCTCGGCGTCTATGGTAGAATTCCATTTGTGATTCTTCACTGTGGGCGCCGCAGCGTAGGCGCACCCCGTTAGGCCGCTCGTTGATGCCGCCTCCCTCGCGCTCGGCTCTGTCGCTTCCGAATCGGTCACGCTTCCTTCTCCTAGTTGGGCTTTTGGTACCGTGGAATCGTGCGGCCGGCCAGTCACCTCCTTGTCCTCCCCTCGATACGACCGCCGCCTGGGCCCTGGCCAACCGGGCTTGGTCCAATGAATCGGGTTTGCGTTGGAGCAACGATTCTCTCCGCCAGGCGTTGCTCATGCTCCGCGATCGAGATCAGGCGCCCCGAGCGGAGTTCGGTGCCCGAGTCGGGGACACGCTCTATGGTCGACAACTTATGAACTTGGACTCGACGTTGGCCGCCGAGATGGTTGTGATTCTGGACCACTTTGGCCTGCCGACGAAGTCCATGGTCGGGCCAGCAGGATCGGATGCGGCGATGCTGATTGTCCAGCACAGCTGGCCGCTCCAAGAACGGGTTCTGGCGTTGGCCAAGGCCATGCCTCCAGGCGAGATCTCACCAGAGAAACGAGGGATGCTCGAAGACCGGGTTCTAGTGCATCGAGGCAAGCCGCAACGTTTCGGCACGCAATTCAATACGGGGCCCGACGGCGTCTTTCGGTTCGCTCCTGCGTCCGATACCGCGGGTCTCGACGCCCGGCGGTCCGCGGCGGGGATGCCGCCGATGCGACCGTACGTCTGTTTGCTCGAAGAAGCGGGCATGCGCGTCGACCGAGGAATGGATACGGGACAGACGCCATTCTCATTGGCGACGGCGAGCACTCCTCTACCCCACCTCCCCGGGAAACAGGAGAATGCCAATTACCTCAGCGTCACCGCAGGTGATCGCCTCTACGCCATCGCCGACCAAGCAGGAAGGTTTCCCGCGATCGGTTTTCACATACCAGGAGAAATGGGTGGGATCTGGCAGCATCCGATCAAATTGCTGGATGGCTTTCGCCTGACATTGACAGACAGAGAGACCGGGGTTGCTCAACAGCTGGACAAGAGTGGTAGCTTCATCACCTACCCATTCACCACGCAGTTCCTGTACGACATTCCACAACAGCACCTGTCAGTGCGCCGGACACAGTTCGTGCCCGACGGTATACCTGTGCTCTCCGTGGAATATGTGATTGAGAACAAGGACACCGTCGACAATGAGATTGCAGTTCAACTCGCAGCCGATGTCAACCTGATGCCGGTATGGCTCGGTGAAAGATCCGGCATGACGGACAGCACCGACACCTTTCTCCTATTCGACCAGAAAACCGGCACTGCGTTCTTCAAAGACAATCGGAACCCTTGGTATGTTGGAATCGCCGTCGAGGGTCTTCCCGTCGACCTTACTGGAATCCAGCAGTCACCGCACAAGGGGAAAGGCATCACCGGAGTGTTGTCTGGCGTGATCCAGGTTGCACGTGGCAAGAGCGCCCTGGTGCGTTTCTACGTGTCGGGGTCTGACCGGAACATCGCGGAGATCAACGCGAACATCGCCCGTGCACGGACAGAACTGCCACAATTATTTCTATCGAAGCAGCAGCGCTATCTCCAGCTGGCAAGGAATGCCTCCATCGATATTCCTGACAGGGGTGTCATGGAAGCGTACGAATGGGGCAAGTACACGAGCGACTGGCTCGTCCGGGATGTACCAGGTCTGGGACGATCCATGAGTGCAGGCCTTCCTGACTATCCATGGTTCTTCAACAACGACCATGCGTACACATTCGATGCACTGTTCGGGACGGTCGAGCCTGACATCTTCTTCAGTGCGTGGAACATGCACAAGCGAGTGTCGCTGAAGGCGAATGGCGACATCGGCAGGATCGTGCACGAGTTCTCGACCAATGGCGCCGTGTATGACAACGGCAGAATGGAGGAGTCGCAGCTGCATGTCATCACGGCCTGGAACATTTTTCGGTGGACAGGCGACACCGCATTCCTGCGGGACAACTATGTCTACGGGCAGAAGACCTGGACATGGCTGCAACAGCATGACACGAACCAGAATGGCTATATCGAGGGCTACGGCGGTGTCGAGATTCAGGGCCTCAATGCGGAAATGCTCGACGTGCAGGTGGCAACGCAAGTATTCCTGGAAGTGATGGGGCACATGGCAATGACGTTCGATGACACGACAGCTGCACGCATGTATCGGCAGAAGGCCGACCAACTCCGACGGAACATCAACCGTGATTGGTGGGTGCCACAGGAGAGTCGGTTTGCCGATTTCATCGCCACGAAGGAGAAAGCGATCAGCATCATCGACACGGCGCTGGCGACACGAGTGCAGCCGGGAAGGAATGCCTGGGCCCGGGAGAAACTCACGACGTTGAGAGCAGCCATTCTGGACGGTACCTATACCAACGACGCGTATGTCGTGTACTACAACGCCGGTGTCAGTCCGCTGGAAGAAGGCGTCGCTGATTCGGCGAAGGCCGTCGAGGCGTTGAAACGCATCGGTTTCTTCACCAACAGATTTGGATTGTACATCTCCGGCATCGAGCGGCCAGATGACATCCGCGCCGACGAAGGCTCGTTTCAACATGACACCGTGTTCAACTACAACCGGGCCATCATGCCCATTGCGACTGCCAACCTGATCATTGCTGAATGCCGGTACGGTAGCGTGGATTCGGCCCTGCTATATATGCACAAACTCCTGAATTCATTCAGTTTCGCGTCGCCGGGAACGACATACGAGGTGTCGCCGGACTACGGAATGTTCGTGCAGGGATGGAACATCCGGGGCATTCACACGCCACTGATCCACTATTTCTTCGGTATCGATCCCCTGGCGTACAGAAAGGAGATTACGCTACGGCCGAATTTCCCGACTGCATGGGCACATGCGTCCGTCACGGATGTGATTGTCGGGGACAACCTGCTGTCCATGACGTACGGAAAGTCATCGTCTGGTGCCGAGTATACCGTCAAGACTGCGAAGCCCAATTGGACCGTGAGGTTGTCTGTCGGCACTTACAGGCGCGTGCTGTTGAATGGAAAGAGCGTGATTCCCCAGAACGGCTACGTGATTCTGAAGGAAACCGAGAACAGGGTTCAGCTTGTGCAGTAAGCTGAAGCGTTCCGTTAGGCCTCACGCGACCTTCGACATCGGGACGACTTCTTGGCTCGGAAGCTCTGCGGTGATCTCGAGATTCCCACACCAGATGCGGCCTAACCAGCTTAAGCGCGATCCGTTAGGCAGCGCGATGCCTATCCCATCCCCACGAGAGGCCTGATGCGACAACTCGTATACTCAACCTCCCTTTCTCTCGATGGCTACATCGCGGCCGCGACCGGAGACCCGTCCTGGGTCGTTCCCGACGAGGAGCTCCACAGGCATTTCAACGACCTTGAACGGCAAATCGATACACTGCTATACGGCCGCCGAATGTACGAACTCATGACGGGCTTTTGGCCCATGGCCGACCAGGACCCTTCGGCGCCAAGCTTCATCGTCGAGTATGCTCAGATTTGGAAGCCCGTCGAAAAGGTCGTCTTCTCCTCAACCCTCGCGACCGTCGCCTGGAACTCCCGCCTAGTGAGAGGCGACCCGATCGCTGAGGTTGCCAAGCTGAAGACGCAAACGGGCCAGAGCATTGGGGTCGGCGGCCTCGTGCTGGCGTCCTGTCTAGCGTCAGCGGGGCTCATCGATGAGTACCGTCTCTACTACGTGCCGGTCCTTCTGGGCGCGGGCAAGGCAGCCTTCTCCCAGATCCAAGACAGGGTTCGACTTCGGCCCATCGAAACCCGCACGTTCTCGTCTGGTACGGTGCTCCTCCGGTGTGTTTCGGGCAGCCCGTAAGGTCAGGCTATTCGCTGCCTAACCCCCGCATGACGCAGGCGGGGCCGCGCTAGCTGCGTCGGCTCGGCGCGCGTAACCACACCCCACAGCTAGCTTTCCTTCATGCCCCGCCCCGTCCCTGAGCTCCTCGCCCCCGCCGGGAGCCTCGACGCCGTTCGTGCCGCGCTCGGCAACGGCGCCGATGCGATCTACCTCGGCGTGGACAGATTCAATGCCCGGGACGAGGGGGCGCAGCTGACCCTGGATGACCTGGAGCAGTCCTGCCGCCTGGCGCACGCGTACGGGGCCAGGATCTATCTGACGTTCAACATCCTCTTCAAGCCGGCCGAGCTGAACGACGCGCTGCATCATCTCGGCGAGTGCATCGACCGCGGAATCGACGCCGCCATCGTGCAGGACCTCGGCGCCGTGCGGCTCATCCACAAGATGTACCCCGGACTGGAAATTCACGGCTCGACCCAGATGACCGTGCACGACGAGCGCGGCGCCCGCGTCCTGCGCGACCTGGGATGCGACCGCGTGGTGCTCGCGCGTGAGAATACGCTGGACGACATCCGCACCATCCGGCGCGCGGTCCCGGAGCTCGTGCTGGAGAGCTTCGTCCACGGCGCGCTCTGCATCGCGTACTCGGGACAGTGCTACATGTCCGGCATGATTTCGGAACGCAGCGCCAACCGGGGATCCTGCGCCCAGTCGTGCCGCAAGGACTACGTCCTGACGGATGCCGCGAGCGGGGGGGGCGGGGGGGGCGCGGAGCTGGACCGCGGCTACCTGATCTCCGCCCGGGACCTCGGCGCGTGGGAGCATCTCGCCGAGATCGCCGACGCCGGCATCCATACGCTCAAGGTCGAAGGCCGCAAGAAGAAACCCGAATACGTGGCGACCGTGACGCACGGCTACCGGGACTTTCTCGACCGACTTGCCGCGGGCGACTGGCATCCGCCCACCCCCGCCGAAGTCCAGCCCCTGGTGCAGATCTTCTCGCGCGGCTTCACCGGCGGGATGTACGGCGGCCGCGCGGGGCGCGACTACGTCACCCGCACCCAGGCCGACAACCGCGGCGCCGTATTGGGTGAAGTACTCGGGCGCGAAAAGGACGAGCTGATCATTTCGGTCTCGCAGCCGATCCAGCGCGGCGACGGGCTCGGCTTCGAGCATCCCGACGGCCCCGCCAAAGGCAACCGCGGCTTCGGGGTCCGGAGCGTCCGGACTCTCGGCCGGCAGCACGGGAAGGTCCGGCAGGCGATCCAGCCGGCGGAGGATATTCCGGCCGGCTGGACCGTGGTACGCTCCGCCGAGGCTGCTCTGCTCACCCGCGCACGGGAAAGCTTTGCCGCCGTTCCCTCCACGGGAGAGCCCGAGCGCGCTCGCATGGATGTCACGGCACTCGGTGCCGCCGGGGAGCCACTCACGCTCATCTGCCGCACTGGGCGGGGCGGGGGGGGCGCCGACCAGGTGACAGTGAAGAGCACGACCGCACTCGCGCCTGCTACCCGCCACGGGCTGGACGAAGCGCGCCTCCGCGCCCAGCTCGGCCGCCTCGGCGAGACCTCCTTCACCCTGGGCGACCTCGATGTTTCCGGCCTCGCGAAGGATCTCTTCGTTCCGGTCAGCGTCCTCAACGATCTGAGGCGCAAGGCAGTGCAGATCCTCAGCGGGCACCTGGAACGGGACAGTCGTGTCCGCCACCAGAACCGAGACCGCGCGATCGCCGCAGCGATCGCCGGCGTGGAGCTTGGGAACGTCGGCCCCGGGTCTGGGGAAGCGCGGCTCGTCGCCGAGGTCTGGCGTCTCGAGGATGCGCTGCTGGCGGCAGACGCAGGGGCCGACGAGATCTCGCTCGACCTGTTCCTCCGTCATCCGATGCCTCCGGTCGCGCGCGTCAGGCGTCTCGCCACCGAGCTGTCGGGGCGGGGAGTCACACTCCGACTCCGCACGCCTACCATCGTCCGACCCGAAGACCGGAAGCACGTCGAGAAGTGGCTGGCCCTCGGCACACCGCTCGTCAGTGGGCACCTGGGGATGGTCGCCGAGCTGGCGGCCCCCCCCCAGGGACGCGACGTGGTCGCGGATTACGCGGTCAATGTCTTCAACCAGCACAGCGCGGCCGAGGTCTTCCGGCTGGGCGCCCGTCGCATCGTGCTGTCGGTCGAGCTGACCGGCGCTGAGATGGCGCAGGTGGCGGCGCCGTGGGAGGGGCGCGGTTTCGAGGTGTTCGCTTACGGTCGCCCCGAAGGAATGACGATCGAGCACTGCGTCCTGTCGGCGGCGTTCGACCGCCAGGTCGCCACCTGCCGGGATCTCTGCGTGCAGAAACATCCCAACGTCGAGCTCACCGATCCCGCGGGTTACGTCTTCCCGGTGGCCACCGATTACGCCTGCCGCAACCGCCTGCTGCATTCACGTCCGGTGGACGGCTCCGCGTACCTGCCAGAACTGTGGCGGGCCGGTTTTCGCACGTACCGGCTGGTGTTCAACGTCCCGGGCGATCCCGTCGCGCGGGTGACGGCCGCGTATCGCGCGTCGCTCGATGCGCTGGCCGAAGGTCGCGCGCCCGATCTCGGAGAAGTGCGGGCGGTAACGGGTCGAGAGTATACGCGGGGCCATTTCGCCCGCGCGGTGTGATGCCATCCCGAGGGAGCAGGGAATGAATCTTTCTTCAGCGCACCGCAGCTCAAGGGCGATCCGTTAGGCAGCCCCCGAAGGCGGGGGGCGGTGCTACGGCTTCGCGGTCAGCGAGAAATCCACGCGCCCCCGGGCCCCGAACAGCTCCATCGTCACCGTCCAGGCGCCTGCGACGCCCGCCGCTGTCTCGTTGTCCAGCTGGTACTCGAGGGGTACGAAGCGGTAGACCGTGTCGCCCGCGGCGTCCAGGATTGTGAGCCGGCCAACGCCGTGATGCACGAAGCTCGAATGGTGCACCAGCGCCACCGTCCCCGTGTTGGTCCAGGTCCAGACGCGCGAGTCAGTGACGTTGTCCAGGTCCCAGGCCTGGAAGCGCAGGCTGTCGGTCACCACGGTTTCGGCTTCCCGGTTCTCGGGGCCGAGATACTTCACGATCGTGTCCTGGCAGGCGAGCAGCGCGGCCGCGCTGAGCGCGGTCAAAAGGATGCGCGGTTTCATGGCAGCCACCTTGGGCTCGCGTAGCTCGCGTACGCGCGGATCTGGGTTCCGTCGGCCGAGACGTCGGCGAAGTCGTCGTAGACGCTATGGCGGTGGTAGCCGGTGATCGACGCGCCGACGCCCAGGCGGCCTTTGAGGTACAACCGGCCCTCGAGCGAGGCGAGGTACTGATAGTGGTCGCCGTTGAAGCCGCTCAGGATCGGCTCCCACAGCATCCGGCCCCGCGCCTGGATGGCGGCGACTCCTTCCCAGATCGCCATGACCCTGGCATTGCCGCCGAACCCGAGGCCGTAGTCGTAGTCGCGGCCCTCGAGCGTGACGAAGTAGTCGGACTGTGTCGCGGCGATCGGATACGCGGCGGCGAGGAGCTCGCTTTGGATCCGAAAGCCGTGCGGGTCGCCCCAACGCGACACCAGACCGCCCTGGAACCCCTGGCCTCCGAACTCCACTGCCTCGGTACTGAGAAACTCGTAGACCATGAACGCCGCCAGCTGATGCTCGGTGTGTGCACTCTTGCTCAGCTCGCGCGCTCCAAGGTTGCCGCGCGCCTCGAGTTTGGCGAAGCGGCCGCGCTCGCCCTGCTTCTCGGTCGCGATCTCGAAGCCGACGGAGAAAGCCGAGAACGGTGCCTTGCCAAGATCGGCCACCTGGTCACCGTAGAACAGCACGGATTGGAGGAAGCCGACCTCGGTCGTGCCCGCGTTCCCCCGATTGTCGCCGCCCGTTGCCGAGCGATAGCCGGCGTCGAACGACGCGAAGATCCGGCCGGGCCGCCAGTCGGGCGGATTGGCGACGATGTCGTTGGTCTCACCACGAACCAGCCGGTTGAACCCGCGCACCGGGTTCAGCAAACCTGCGCCGATCTCGCGGAAGGTGCGCTCGCTTCCGGTGGCCCTATTGTCGAGCGTGAGAGACGACACCTTGAAGAGCATCTCGCCCAGCGTGATGCCGCCCAGGCTCGTGTTGAACCAGTCATTGGGCGACGGCGCCCAGGCCTCTCCCATCTCCTCCCACATCAAGCTCCCGCCGAACGCCCACGGTACCGATTGCCAGAAGTTGTAGCCGTTCGTGCGGGCGGCGTTGAAGTAGAGATTGCCGTGATAGGGGTGGGAGAACTGGTTGTTCAGGAACTTGTTGTTGTCCCACACCCACGGGTTCTCGATGTTTGTGGCCCAGGTGGACGGACTGATGTCGGCCCATTCGGCATCCCGCGCAAAATGGTTGATAGACCACGGAATGAGCTGCACGATCATCAGCTCGCCGGCAGCCGGCCAGAACCGTTTGGGCGGATTGCAGTCGGGACAGGGAAGTTGGCGCACGCGCTGCGCCTCGAGCGGGACGCCGGTGCAGAGGGCGCCCGCGAGCAGTCCAACACCGAGCCATCGTCTCAAAGCAACCTCCCGGAGGGTGATCGTTGGTGCCCTACGAGCACGCTGCTGGGTGAAATTCTTCGCAGACGGGCCCCCGGCCTATTGTCCTAAAGTGACTCGCCTTGGTTCCCGCTAGGGCGTGCTGAACCGCATGATCACGCCATGGGAGCCGCGCACGTTGTAATGGGAGGACGCACCGACGACGTACACCAGGTGCTCCAGCGGGCTGGGGACAATGGCATTTGCGGTGCTAAAGACTCTCAACGGGACATCCTCCGTCACCTCCAGCACGCCGATCCCTGACCATGTCCTCCGGTCCAGCACCACCAGCGTCGGTCGGTATACACTGTCGGTGAGCCTCCAGATGAGGGCGTAAAACCACGGGTTCACCGGGTCGTTCTCGACTACGTCACCGAGCGGGAAGTGAGGGGACGGCAGGAGCGAATCGATTGAAAGATCGTTGAGGATGGCGCCGTCACTGGCGCGCGCCTGCACAAAATGCAACCGCGGCGTCGCTGACGCATCGTGCGCTGCAGCGACAATCGTGTCTCCGTCGGGCGAGAAGGCAGCGTCGACTCCGTGGAACTGGGGCCACACGAAAGCCGTGTCGAATGTCTGCGCGTCATATACCACGGCCGCATCGGCAGGCCGCCAGAGAAACCGGTCACGGTCCGGCGAGATTCTGACACCGTAGGGGCCGTCCGCCGACTGGAAGGATGTCGGGACACACTCGCTGTCGCACTGGTAAAACTGGTTGTTGTTGTTCCAATTGAAGATCCAACGTCGGTCGCTCGGATAACCACTCGTATACCAGCTGAGTGAAAAGGACAGCGGCATACTATCGATGAGCTGCGGAGGGGACGACAGCGTCCAGAGTTTTGGGGCGCGACATCCGCCGCCGGTCTTCTGGCCCATGAGCACGAAGCGGTCAGAGCGATAACTCGGCGACGGCGTCCAGATGCAATCAGGGGAGTACAGCGACTCGGGGAAGGTCAGGACCTGCGTTGCGGTGTGCAAATCGACAACGGCCGCCCCGGGATCCGCGCCTGCGAACACCAACGGCGCGCCGCTCCCGGGAAGCCAGTAAGGCTGGCCCGACATGAACGGTCCGAGCATCGCGCTTTGAAAGCCGTGGAGCGTGACATCGCCGGCGGCTGCGGTGGACGATCCGGCGATGACTCGAACGGGGAACGTGCCGACGCGGCGCGGCAGGCGGACCGCCACGGTTGTGTCGTTGAGCGATTGCGTGGGCAGGGTGTCGTTATCGAGCACTACACGAACGGTCTGACCAGCAAACGCCGCGTCCGTGATCAGCAATTCGCCGCCGCTCCATAAGGCCCGCGCAGAAAGCACCGGGTCTAACTCCAGTGGAGCAGTCGCCGTGTCGTGACACGCGATGGCTACCAACATTCCGAGCACTCTAAAGCGTTTGATGACCTTCGTACCCTCCATCTGGGCGCAACAACCAGGCGACCTGATTCGCCAGCTCCGCCGTCAGTAGGCCGTCGAGTTTGACGCGTGCCGCGGAGTCGTAGACGGGGCACATCACCTCGACTCGACGCCGCAGATTGCGTGGACGCCAGTCCGCGGACCCAATGTAGTACTCCTCACTACCGCCGTTGGCGAAGTGGTAAATCCGCGCATGCTCGAGGAAGCGGCCCAGGATGCTCACCACGCGAATGTGGTCGGAGAGACCGGGCACGCCGGGGCGCAGGGTACAAATACCGCGTACCAAGAGTTCGATCACAACACCGTCTCGCGACGCTTTGTATAGCGCCTGGATGACCGTCGAATCGGACAACGCATTCATCTTGGCGCGGATGCGCGCAGGCCGGCCCGCGCGCGCGTGCTCGGCTTCCCGTTCGATTAACGCCAGGAGTCGCTCCAACAAGTCGGTGGGCGCCACCAGGAGCTGACGCAGTCGAACCTGCGGCGCGTGACTCGATCCGGTCAGCTCGTTGAACAGCGCGTGGACGTCGGCGGTGATACGCGGATCGGCGGTGAACAAGCCGACGTCCGTGTACACCAGCGCGGTGGCGGGATTGTAGTTGCCGCTACCGATATGCGCGTAGCGACGGACACGGCGACCTTTCGCGCGGCGCACCACTAACGCCAGCTTCGCGTGCGTCTTGAGACTCACCAGCCCCGTGACGACGTGGATGCCGTCCCGCTCCAGGCTGCGCGCCCAGGCGATGTTCCGGGCCTCATCGAATCGGGCCTTGAGCTCCAGGATGACCGACACATCCTTGCCGCTCGCTGCTGCGCGCCGCAGCGCGTCAGCGATCGGGGAGGAGGCGCCGAGCCGGTAGAGCGTGAGCTTGATGGCCTGCACGTCGGGGTCATCGGCTGCTTCGCTGATGAACCGCTCGACGCTCGCCGGGAACGAGTCGTGTGGGTGATAGACGAGCACGTCGCGCGTCTCGAGCTGCGCGACGATCGGCCGATCGTAGGCGAACACCGCCGCCGGTGCAAGCGGCGGGTAGTCCGGCTGCCCGGCGATCGCGACTTCCTGCAGCCCGCCGAGGTCTACTGGCCCCTCGGCGATGTAGACGTCGGCCGGACTCAGCGTGCTGTCGCGATCGCTCTCCTCGAACCGCAGCTCCCGCTGCAGCAGATCGCGCAACGCCGGGGGAGTCGTCGCCTCGAGCTCGATACGCAGGACCGGCTGGTGTGCGCGTCGGGCGAGCTCCTCTTCGATCGCCTGGAGGAAGTTCGCCGTTGTGGTCTCATCGAGCTGCAGGTCGCCGCTGCGCGTGAGCCGAAACGCATGCGCCCCGGCGATGATGCGGCCGGGAAAAAGCAGGTCGAGGTTGGCGCGAATGAGGTCTTCGACCAGCATGATTCCACCGGCGTCAGTGAGCGGCACGAAGCGCGGCAGCTCCGGCGAGATCTCGACGATCGTATAGTGCGTCGGCGACCCCTCCCGGTCCCGCAGCGCGACCAGCAACGACAGCCGCTGGTCCCCGACCAGCGGGAAGGGATGGCCGGGCGCGCGCGTCAGCGCCTTCGGACTGACGAATGGCAGCACTTCATCGGCGCACCGGGCGCGCAGCCCGTCCCGCTCATCATCGGCGAGCTGGTCCCAGCGCCGGATGTGCAGCAAGGGCTCGAGCGCGTGAAACGCGCGGTATTGCCGGTCGATGAGCGGGCGCAGCCGGATCGCGATGGCGTCGAGCGTCTCCTGGGGGCGGAGTCCTCCGCCGTGTGGCGATCGCGCATTGCGTCCCGCGGCAACCAATTGCTTCAGCGCCCCGATCCGCGTCATCACGAACTGATCGAGGTTCGTCGAAAAGATCCCGAGAAAGCGGAGTCGCGCCGCTAGAGGTGTGTCGGGATCCTCGGCGAGCGCGAGGACTCGGCTGTTGAACTCGAGCCAGGAAAGCTCGGGATTGAGAAACTGGTCGGGCGTCTCGCGGGCAGGATCCTTGGTGTCGTCTGAAATCACCGCCGCGCGCAGCTCTGTCAGTGTGACGCGGCTCGCGCGTGCGACCGCGTCTGGCGCCGTGTCGGAGCCGGCCGACTCGACCTCCCCGAACGGCGCGCCCGACCACTCGGGGAGCAGCGGAGACCGCGCGGCGACAGTCAGTGCGGCGAGTGTCCCCGGATCGCGCAGCAGCGGCGATCCGACCCGCGCGAGCAGCTCGGCGGGAGCGAACCACTGCAGCCGCTCGCCATTGGTCGAGCTCTGATGCAGACGCCGCACGGTCCAGACTTCCAGAGGGACGCGGTCACCGGAGCGCGGTACGACGCCGAGCAGGCGGAGCTGGCCCTCGCCCGTGCCCACGACCTGACGGAGGGCGGCACGACACGCGTCCTCGCCGCTGCCCCGATGCACCGGGATCCGCAGCTCGGCGCCGGAGCGCCACAGTCCGATACGGCCATGTTCCACCGCGACGATGGCGACTTCCCGCTCACCGCGCAGCTCGCGCGCGATGGATTCACCCTCGACGGCGTCCAACGCCGCCTGCGCGCGCAGCACCGGATCGCCCCCGGCTGGGCGGAGCGAATGGGCGGATTCGAGAGCAGCGGCCAAATGGCGCGCGGCTGCTTGCCCCCAGGGGCGCGGGCAAATCTTCAGCTCCGCGAGGCGCGCCGAGAGATCTCCGCGGCGCGCGGTGATGATGTCCCCCGCGAGATCATAGAGCGGCAGCGGGACGAGCGGCGCTCGGCGTGTGCGCCAGATGCGCTCGACGTCGCGCTCGATCCACGACGCCAAACGTGTCGGATCGGTCAGGGCGCGGAGCCGTGCGGCCGCGGGGGAATCACCGACGAGGGCAGCAGCGGCGTCATTTTCGCGCACGGGCGATTGCAGGCGCGTACCGTCGGGGAACCAAAGCGTCAGGGAGCAGTCGCCGTTCGCGACGAAGCGCAGCCGGCAGCGCAGGCCGCGCTGACGCAGGTCGCCCGCGCCCGTATCGAAGTAGACGTCGCGAAACAGGACCGAGTGCGCCGCGCCGAGTGAACGCGGTGGGTCGGCTAAAATGCGCCGGAGGAGAGCCTCATCCGGAGCATCCCAGCGCTGCGTCATTGCACGAGGGGGTCGAACCGGACGCCGGTGATCTGCTTGGACGGCTCGTCGCGCACTGCCGCCACCAGCGCATCGGGGCTGGTGGTGCGGAGAATCTGAACCGCGAACGTCAACGCCGTCGGCTCCGTGCGCACGAGCTTCCAGCGTCGCGTGTACCGCTCGAGGATTGCGCCCACGGCCATTTCCACGCCGGGGGCCCATGCGGCTTCGACGATCAAGCGGCCGCGAAAGTTGTCAGCGAGGGGCTCAGTGCCGACGTCGAAGCGCCAGAGGACGAGTACGACGAGCACGAAGATGACGGTGACGACGAATGCGATGGGGAGCGCCTGCACTCCGGCGGCGAGACCAACGGCGATCGCGAGAAAAATGTAGACCGCGTCTTTCGTATCGCGCAGCGTATTGCGGAACCGCACGGCCGCCACGACACCGGCCAGGCTGAACGCCAGTGCGAGGCTGTCTCGCACGATGATGACGACGCCAGAGATCACGATCGGCAGCACGATGATGGTCTGCACCAGAGAGGAGTCGTAGCGCGCTTTCGGTTTGGTGCGCATGTACATCCAGGCGACCGGACACATGAGTGCGAGTCCGCCCAGCAACGCCACAGCCGCGCCGCCTGGCGTCCTCGGACCGAGCAGGTCGCCCGATTGAGGAATGACCCAACGCGCTACGAGCCACGCGACGACGGCGAGGATGGCATAGTAGCCGCTCAAGGGCAGCAGCAAACCGAGAAGACGGCGGCCGTTCACTGTGAGACGCTCCGGCAGCCGCGCACGAATTCGCGCTGCACGATGCCGCGATTCTCGATCGCGTCGTAAAACTCTTTGAAGTAGCCGAGCAGGCTGCGCCGGTCGCCCTCGGGCAGCTCGGTCACGGCCTGAACCGCGGCGTACATCGAGTCCTTGGCGGTGCGAAATCGCTGCAACACCGACGCCAACATGGTGTCGGGCCGGCAAAAGCCGCGATAGTAGCGCTCGCGGACGGTGTGAATCGGGAGCTGGGGTGGCGGCGTCGCGTAGGGCGCGCCCACGGCACCGGAGAAATCATAGTCGTACGGCACGGCGAAAATAGTGTGCGGCGCTGATGTGGCGCGCACGAGGGCGATGTTGTGCCGCCCCCACACCGACCAATCGGTGTTGCCGATCAGATACTGAAACATCGCGACCAGCGTCATGTACTCCGGGTCCGTGAGGAGATCGTGCACGCTGTTGCCCTCGAAGACCTCAGCGCCGATGCGGCCGGCGAGCGCGGCATCCGACTCGATCAGGAATCCGTACCGGATCACCGTGTCGGTGCGCGCGGAGTCGATGTACGTGACGTGGGCGAGTCGCACGCGAAAACTGGTATCGGTAAGCGCATTGAAGGCGCGGTACAGCGCATACTCGCGCAGCAGATTGCGCTCATACGCTCGGGCGCTCAGACAATGCGTGACCAGCTTGAGCTTGTCCTGCCCGGCGAAGGGGGTGTGCTCGAGCTTCTTGGCGGGCAGATCGATGCGGATGGGGGGGAACGCGCATTGCTTCAGCCGAAAAATCCCGCGCGTACGGAGCTCAATCTTGATCGATCCGCTGTCCGCGCCGTCCTGGAAATGCAGTGTCCCCGGGTGCTCGACGCGCTTCTCGCCGCGATCACGCAGCAGCGCGTGCATGTCGGTCTGGATTTGCAGGACGAGAGGCGTGCGCGTCTGGAATAACGGGGCAGGAGCTGCTGGGACCGGCGCTGTCGGCGCGGGGGAGGGCGCCTGTGCGCTGGCAGACATATAGAGGAAGGGAAGGAGACCCAAGACTCCGGCGTGCATGGGGCCGAAGCTACGGCGCGCTGACGGCCCCCGCTACATGGCCACCCGATTCCTGCCTGCCTCCTTCGCGCGATACAATGCTTTGTCGGCCGCCTGGACCACCTGATCGGGCGACGCGTGACGATGATTCCGCTCCGCCACGCCGATGCTCACGGTAATGGTGATCGGTTGCTTCGGCTTGCGGCCTTTGTCCGCCCTGGCCTTGTTGCGTGGCCGAAACCGGCGCCGCATGGTGAAGCGACTCGTTTCGACGGTCTCGCGGAGCTCTTCGAGATGAGGGAGGCACTCCTCGGCCCCTTTGCCGGGGAACACGAGGGCGAACTCCTCGCCGCCGTAGCGATAGGCCGTTCCACCCCCCGGGGCATGCGCCAAACGGACCGCGACGAGCCGCAGCACGTGATCACCGGCATCGTGGCCATAGGTGTCGTTGAAGCGCTTGAAATGATCGACATCGATCATGGCGACGGTGAATTGCCCACTCAGTCTGGGGAGTGCCTCGTTCAACGCGCGCCGGCCAGGCAGCTCCGTCAATCCGTCGCGATATGCCATCATGTACGACGCTTCGATGACGGCCACGACGAGGATCAGCCCCGCGGTCGCGAGCCATATCTCCTGGCCGGAGCCCGCGGACCGCCACGAGAGTGACGCGAACACGGCGACGAGCGCGTACGCGTACCCGCGTACCGGCGACTGCGGCTCGCGCAGCGAGGCCATGACGAGCAGCACGCCGATCGCGAGGAACGCGATGATCGCCGGCTGCTGCACCGAAGTCCATGCGAAGAATCGCGCGGGGAGGAAGCGGGTCGTGAGGAATCTGAGACTCTGATCCGAAAACGCCTGGGCCAGAAAGCCGACGATCACCACCTCTACCGCCAGCATGACCCACCGCAGCAGGCCGGCCGGCGTAAGCGTACCGCGCTCGGGGAGCAGCGCCACGAGCGCCAGGTTGATCGGCAGCAAGAACGTCAGAGCATGAAAAAACAGGCGGTCCCGGGGGGTATTGAGACCGTTGAGCAGGACATACGCGGTAAGCGCGAGCAGGGCGACGGCAAAGACGAGCCGGGAGCGATTGAAGCGCCAGCCGAGCAGCAAGGCTGCGGCGAGTACGGTGAAGGGGAAGACCGTGGCGAGCGCGTTTGCCGTGCCGCGCAGGGCGGGCTGGGTCACGAGCAGCGCTACGGCGATCAGGATGAGCGCTTCGGGGACGAGCACGGAGAAAATGCGTTTCATCGGGCCAGTAACGGTACGTACCAGCGTCGGAAGGTCAACTGCCGCTGGGTTGACCGCCCCGGCGCGGGCTGGCGATATTCACCCGCCTCCCGGATGTGGCGGTATCGTCTAGGGGACCAGGACGGAGCCCTCTCAAGGCTCAAACACGGGTTCGAATCCCGTTACCGCTATGTGGGCCCCGCCTCCATCGTCTAACGGCTAGGACACCACTCTTTCAAGGTGGGAACAGGGGTTCGATTCCCCTTGGAGGCATTACCCTTCGTCAGACCCTGGCTGATACTCCCGCTGCACCACGGAATTCCCGCCGGCCTTCTTCGCTGCATACAGCGCCAAATCGGCCCCCGCCATGAGCTGCGCGCTCGAGGCGTCGGCGATCCCGCGCGGCAGCTCGACCAGGCCACCACTCACGGTGACCATGGTCGAGCCGTCCTCCACTAGGGCGCGGCGAATCCGGGTGGCAACGATGAGACCGGCGACGGCATCGGTGTCGGGCAGGATGATGGCGAACTCATCGCCGCCGATCCGGGCCCCGATGTCGGTGCCGCGCAGGCTCTTCTGAATGGCGGCGGCCACGCGGCTCAAGGCGCGGTCGCCCGCCTGATGGCCCCAGCGATCGTTCAGCGGCTTGAGCCGGTCGACGTCCACGAGCAGGAGCGAGAGCGACACTTCATAGCGGGAGCAGCGGGCGATCTCCCGCTTCAGCATCGCCTCGAAGTGGTACCGATTGAACAATCCCGTGAGGGGATCGGTGATGGAGCGGTGCTCGAGCAGCGTGAGTTCGTCATGCTCCACGATCGTCGGGGCGATGAGATCCCCGCTGATGTTGAGCATGTAGTCGACGGCCGCGACGACGGCGCCGACATTGCGGCCCAGGCGTGTGCCGAGCTGGCGGCGGTGCTCTTCAATCGCCGCCGCGCGATCGGCCGCTTCGCGCTCGCTGAAACGTGCGTGCGGGAAGACGCGCTGCAGGGTCAGTGACTGTTTCTCGTCGGGCGTCTGTTTCATGTCGCCTACCACCCGATCGCGAAGTTTGAGAGGCTTAGCCCCTGCAGGCTCATTGCGCCTCCAGCAGGGCGTCGAGCTTGTCGATTTCCACGCGCGCGGAGAGCCGCTGGAAAATCGCCCGGGCCCGCTGCGCGGCAGCTTTGCCTGACGCGACGTCGCCGGTCTTCAGCATCAGCTGCGCCAGATCGCGCTCCGCACTGGCGAGGAGTAGCGGTCGGCCGTGCTGTGTGGCGCGGTCGATGACGTCGTTCAGCATCGCCGCCGCATCCTGCGTCTGGCCGGAGACGGCCAGGGCGCTGGCCAGGATGCGCAGATCTTCCGCTTCGCGCACCGGATCCTTGAGCTCGCGGTGTACGGCCAGGGCGCGCTCGACTTCCTGTTTCGCGAGCTTGCTCTCGCCGCGGGCCACGTGGATCTCCGCCAGCCCGGCAACCGCCTGCGCGGTGAGCTGCCGGTCGCCCAGGCGCTCCGTATCGCGGATGGCCTGGTTGGCGATGTCGAGGGCGCGATCCAGCTCGCCCTGCTCGCGGCAGACGATGCCCAGGTTGTGGCGCGCTTCGGCTACACCACGATCGAAATGCGCCTTCTCGTACGCGGCGATGGCGCGCGTATAGGCGATGACCGCGCGCTTGTAGTCGCCCTGCATGCTCGCGATGATGCCGAGGTTGTTGGCGCAACGGCCCACCGTCGCCATGTCGTTGTCGTCCGTCGCTTCTTCCTGGGCGCGCGAGAAGAAGTAGGTGGCTTCATCGATACCACCACGCTCCAATGCGATCGCGCCGCACACGTTCAGGGCGCGCACCTCCATCATCCGGTCCTTCGTTGCCCGCGCCCGCAGCTGCGCGACCATGGCCCACTGCTGGCCGACTTCAAGACGGCCCAGGCGGCTATGGGCGATACCGCAGAGCAGGGTGAGCATGGCGGATTCTTCCAGCTCATCCTTGGAGCGCTGCTCGAGGTACGTGAGCAGCTCGGCATACCGGCCGGCGTCGGCGTACTGCTGCGCGATGTGGAGCGGGGCGAGCGGACCGCGCAGCTCTGCCGCGAACGCCTCGTCCCAACCCTGATCGGCCAACTTGCGAATTTCGCCTTCGGCGCCAATGCGGGCGAACGCCGCCTTGGCGGACTGGGCGGCCGCGGCAGCCTCGTCCTGACGGCCGGCGCGACGCAGCACCAGCGCCAGATCGCGCGTGGCCATGGCGACCAACAACGTCCGGCCATGCAGCTCGGCGCGGCCAATCGCCTCGCGCAGCGACTTCTCAGCGCGACTCAGCTGGTTTTCCAGGACCGAGATGAGGGCCATGACCCGCAGGTCCTCGGCGCTGCTGACGGGGTCGGGGACACGGCTGCGGATTTCACGGACCCGCTCGAGGTCGCGACGCGCGATCTCGGGCTCGCTGCGCCCGATCCGGATTTCTGCGCGGGCACGCAACGCGAGCGCGAACAGCGTCTCATCGCCAAGGCTTTCGGCGATGGCAAACGCCTGATCGGCCTCAGTCAGGGCTTTGTCGAACGAGCCCCGTTCGCGGTAGGCGTGCGCCAGGTTGAGATGGCACTCGGCGACGCCTCCCTGGAGTCCGGCGCGATGGAAGGCGGCGGCGGCAATCTCCCACGACGCGATCGCTTCGGCGAAGCGCCCGTGGAGATAGCCGACGTTGCCAAGATTGTTGGACGCGCGGCCGGTGGTGGCATGATCGCCATCCCGGCTGGACGCCATGAGGGCCTGGGTGCAGTAGTCGGCGGCTTCGGAGAGGTCGCCACTAACGAAGGCGAGGGCGCCGCGAGCGCTCAGCGCATGACGCTCGACGGCATGCTCACCCTGCTGGCGGGCTTGCGCGCGCGCCTGCTCGAGCCATTCGAGACCCTGGTCATGGCGGCCGAGCCGGGCCTGCGCGATGCCGTACAACAGCGCCAGCGTGGGCGATCCGGTGAGCTCGTTACGCTCGCGGCTGCCGAGGAACTCGACGACGGCGGCGTGTTGGCCGGCGGCAGCGAGAGCACGAGCTTTGGCGACGACGGTCTCCGCTTCGAGCGTTTGCTCGCGCGACCGGTCGTTGGGCATGGGGATGCTCACGGCGCTACCAGCTCACCACCAGATCCAGCAACTCGGCGATCGCGTACTCGCAGAAATGCGGTAACGCGTAGGTGAACGACTTGCCGGCAACGTCCTGCGATGCCGACAGGTACGTCCACTCATCGCCCTCACCTTCCCGGTACCAGAGGCCGAGCAGCTGCTGCTCGACTCGGGCATCGCTGCTGTCCGCGACGCCGTCGCCGTTCAGGTCGCCGCCCGCCCCGCCGTACCAAAGCTGGAATTCGGAGGGCTGGCCGAATTGCAAGCCAGAGGGTTCAAGCGAGACACCGATCTTGGTCGTATCGACCGAGACGGTGATGAGAACCGAGTCGCCCACCGCGAGCGTGCCGACACCCTGGACGAACTGCGGATCGAAGGTCGTCAGGCGCAGGAACGGATGGGTCGAATCGTCGATGCTGCTTTGATAGTTGATCTGAATCGAGCGCGCCTCACCGCGGACAGCCCAGAACGAGACTTGGTAATTATCCAGGCTGAGCGGAGGCGCCATGTTCGCGGCGCGTCCGCGACCGCTGTGATGTTGGGACGACGTCGCGGAAAATTGCGGGGCGACGTTCCCTGCCCACTGCAAGAACTGCGGTGAAGCGGGCGCTTTCACCCCAGTGGGCTGGTCCGCGCAGCGCACCACCATCAGTGCTAGCGCGAGTACGAGAAGGGAACGACGAACGAGCATTGGGTCTCCGCGGCTCCAGGGTTTGTAGCTGGCTTGACTGCGGTGATCATATGCGGCAGTATTGGGACTGAATCTGTCCCTGTGCCGCTATAATCACGTCACCGAAAGTAGGTGTATTTTGGTACCTGTCAAGCCCGAAACTGGCCCGAAAAGGGTACCCCTCGCTGACCGCCTCGCCGTGCTGCTTGATGTCTTCAGCCCCTGGGATGGGATCTCCTTGAGCTATCGGCAGTTCGCCGCGGCGCTGGGCGGCTCTGTAACTGAAGCAGCCATAAAGAAATGGCCCCACCGCAAGAAATTCCCCAGCGATGTCGCCCGTCAGATCGTGACGAAGGCGAAAGAGCTTGGCGTTTCAGATGTTACACTCGAGTGGGTTCTCTGGGGGGAGGGGAATGGTCCCCAAAAGGGCACCAAAAAGGTCCCACAACATATTTCCGGGCCGAATGAAGAGCCGCAGGCGCAGTACCGGCAGATCGCCGAGAGCATCGCGCAGGCGCTCGCGGCCGATCTCGGTCACAACGATTTCGGGCAATGGTCGTCAGTCGAAGTGCAGCGGACGCTGGTCTGGTCGTTGAAGGACTTGGCGCGGCGGCTCTGGGTGCTCCGGTTTCCGATGAGCGAGACGTTCAAGCTGACGGATGACTGGGGTACGCGGATCGGCTTGCCGAGTCGTTCCCTTGCCTCTGCCCCTGGCCCTGATGATTTTTCCGCCGCCACCGTGAGGGCCGATAGCTCAACTGGCAGAGCAACTGACTCTTAATCAGTAGGTTCTCGGTTCGATTCCGAGTCGGCCCATCCTGCGGAATGTCCAATGATCAATGTCCAATGATCAATGATCATTCGCCGCGTCAGCGGCGCCTCAGCGCCGCGTAAGGCTCAGTCCCAACTGAAAGAAGCTGACGGTCGCGCTGCTCGCGGCTTCGCCGCCGTTGAATTTCACGTCACCGCCAGCCACGCCGACTGAATAATGAAAGAACGGCCCCACGAGCCAGTTCTTGGCGAAGGGCCACTCGAGACCGACGCCGAGCTGCGGTCCGATTCCCGAGGATGTGACGGCATCGGTGCCGTCGCTGGCGCGGTGCATGTTGAGTGCGACGCCTCCCCGGAGATAGAGCCGGCGGCGCAGGTTCGGATACCAGTACGCCGCGGCACCAATGGACATGAGTGTTTGCGTGACACCCGCGTCGTGCTCACGCCACGCGGCGAGCTCGCCGCCGATGCGCAGGGCGCGGCTAGTGCGACCACCCAATCCGATGTAGGCGGAAAGGCCACTCTCGCGCGCGCCGGCGCAGATCGCGCACGTGATGCGCGTCCATCCCGGCGCGACCCCGAGACTGTACCAAAATCCACCGGCACTCGCGCCCGACGTCACGCGGGGGGAGCGCTGTGCTAATGCGCCGCTCGCGCCTGCCAGCAAGACCGCCGACAGCAGAACACCGCGTTTGAGCATGACGTCACTATAACTCAATCAGTGTGGCCCATTTGGGCGTGACAGGCGTCACGACTGAAGAATTATCAATGATCAATGATCAGTGATCATTGACCAGTGATCATTGGACCTTGAACATTCCGAAGGCGGGCACGCTCGCATTGGTGCTGACGGTACTAGTCGGCTGCAAGGACGGCCTATCGGCCCCTGATTACGGTCCGGCTACCGGCAATGCCGCGTCCTTTGGTATCTGGACGCCTGGTGCCAACGACGACTGCACGGCGGTTCAGCACGATGCCTATTCCGTGGTCGGCCCCGATCACAAACGCTATCCGACGTGGCACCCGCCGATTGACCCCGTGACAGGCTGTTCCTTCGGCCACGATCACGGCCGCGATCCGCGCGGCTCCGCGCTGTACGACGAGATCGGGCCGATTCCGTTCGGCTACGCCAACGAGCAGCTCGACGTGTACGATCCGCTCACGACGCGGCATGAAGATCACTTCGGGCACAAGGTCGAGTGGCAGAACGACGTGCCGATGCACTTCGGCAGCGACGCCGCCGATCAGCTGTTCGACGTACGCTGCGACGTGCTGACCAAGCTGCATCAGGGCACGCACTCCAAAGACGCGTTCACGAATAACCTGCACGAGCTGGTCTACCACATCCGCTGCACCGACGGGACCGAGATGCACATCACGATCCTCGCGGCAATCGGCACGCCGGGGCAGTTCGTGCGCAGCTGCGACGGCGCAACGATCGCCGTCGGGCCCGCGTCACCGGTCAACTCGCCAGACGGCGGCGGTCAGCGCATCATCCCCGATCGCACCTGCGTCGATCAGGAGATCCTCGTGCCCGCCGGGCAGTCATCCGATTTTGGTGCGCTGCACGAGAGTTGGCAGACATCCATCTCCATCCGTCGCGAGGATGGGCATACGCTGGCCTTCATCAATCCGTATTTCCAGGTCGCGCTGCCCAGCCGGTTCTACGATCCGGCGCTGCCGGGAATCACAGGCCGGCCGATCGACGTCTGCTACGAGGTGACGGCGACGGGGGAGGCTGCACGGGGCGGGGGGGGGCCATGCGCGCGCTCGACGAACAACGGCACGATCCTCGGCGTCACGTTCGACGATCCGCGCTCGGAGTTCGACGGCACCGACCGCGTGGTAGACGTCAATTCCAACTTCATCTCCAACAAGTCGGGCTCGGAGGTGTGGTACACGGACCCCTTCGGCAGGCATGGCCGCACGACGCCATTCCCCGGGTCAATCCGTCAGCTGATCGCGCCGATCAACAACGATCGGGGTGGGTTGGAACTCGAGGGACCCGGTATCGGGGGGAATCGGGATTACAGCGGGCCGAGAGTGCACGCGCCGAATTGAGATCTGCACAACAGGTCTACTTCTTTCGCGACACCGTCCCGATCGCGTTGATCAGATCGCCCAAATCGTAGGGCTTCATCACGGACGGTTGCCCGCAGTTCTCCAGAAACGACCGCGTCTCGCCGCGCGCCTGATCGCCGGTCACGAACACGAATCGCTTCGCCACGAGGGGCCGGCTGTTGACCAGCTGCTCGTACATGGCGCGTCCGCCCAGGCGGGGCATCTGCAAGTCCGTGACGATCGCGTCGAAAGTCCCGTCGCGGTCACCGATGCGCTCCATCGCTTCCAGGCCATCCTCTACCGCGATGACCTGATGGCCTTCGCGCTCGAGCAACAGCACCATCGCCTGGCGGTTCACGGAGTCATCGTCGACGACGAGGATGCGCATCCGCGGCAGATTCTCCGCCGGCGCCGCGAGGGGCGTTTGCGCTCCGAGCAGGCTCCGTGGCAAGGTTGCGACGACTTCGGCGCCGCTGCCGCCGCCGCGCGGGCGGAGCCGCAGACTGCCGCCCGCCGATTGCGCGAGCGCGCGCGCGAGCGCGAACTCCACCTCGCCCCCGCCACCCGATTGCGTGAACCGGAACGGCGACACGAGGCGTTGCTCGGCTTCGACGGAGAGGGGCGTGCCGGAATCCCACAGGGAGACGATGACCGAGGGGCCGGTCGCCACCGCATCGAGACGCAGCTCACGCGGCGGCTGGGGGGGGGGAGGCGCGCAAACGGCGCAGCGAGAAGTCGAGCAGTTTCGTCATCATCTCCGTGAGCTGCGCCATCGGGCAGGAGACCATAGGAAGGTCAGTCGGAACGTTTCGCACGATTTTCACGCCCAGCTCGCGGAACGTGGACTCGCGCTCCGCGAGGACGCCGTTGATCACGACGGCCGCATCGCACGGCTCGGCAGCCCCCGCAGGATGCGCGGCGAGCTCCAGAAAGTGGCTGGTGATCTCGGCGGCGCGCCGGACTTCACCGTGCAACAGAACGAGGGCGCGCGCGCGTTCGGGGTCGAGCGGACTGCCGTGCAGCAGATCAGCGAGGCCGCCGATCGCGGAGAGACGATTGTTCAGTGCGTTGAGAACGTTGGCCGAGCCTTCATCGAGAACAACGTGCTTGACGGGCGAAGCGCTGCTGGGGGGTTTGGCAGGTGGTGGTGGCTGTGATGGCGGTGCTGGGCGCGCGAGTGGCGCCGGCACGTTTCGCTGGCGCCCCAACAGGTAGCCGACGAGGGCGCCGACGGCCGCACCGAACCCGAACGCGACCCAGAGCTCCATGTCGAAAAGCTATGCGCCGCGCTGATTTGCGCGAGCCGGCCCCATCACGGCCGCGCCGCGACCGCCGTCACGGGAAGGCGTACAACGACCGCACGCGCCCGTCCACCCTTCACAGGCCAAAAGCGGCGATCCTGTACATCATCCGTCGACCTTCCTATTTTTCTGCGCCCGCCCTGGTGGTGGAACTGGTAGACACGCTGTCTTGAGGGGGCAGTGCCGCAAGGCGTCTCGGTTCGAATCCGAGCCAGGGCATCCGCAGTTCGAAAGCGCAGTCTAGCTTCCCCAGCCGATCAGAACTATCCGGTCTGCTCAAGACGTTCTGCACTGGGTTTGCCGAAGCGTTTCGCGGCGCGCGCGCGCGCTTTGCGGGCTTCCTCTTCGCGGTTGCGTGGAGGGGTTTTCGTCGTCAGCGAATCGACCAACCGGCGGGCGATCACGGTCACCTCATCGACCGCGGCGTTAAACGCGTGCTCATTGGTGTGCGAGGGACGCGTGGTGCCGCTGAGCTTGCGGACGAATTGCAGCGCCGATGCGCGAATCTCGTCGTCGGTGGCCGGCGGCTGGAAATTGGCCAGCGTCTTGATGTTTCTGCACATGACAGGTCCTCTACGGTTGCAAGGGTCGTTCCCGAGTCTATCCCCTAAGTAGGCCTACCACAATGGGATTAGCGTGTGTCGATTTCCCCCCAGGTCATTCGTCGCTTAGGTGAATGCAGAACCGACGGCGACTTCAACTGAAAGTGAGACGGCAATGCGATTCATCGTGATGGTCAAGGCCAACAAGGACTCTGAGGCCGGGGTGCTGCCGACTGAGGAACAGCTCAGGGACATGGGCAAGTTCAATGACGAGCTGGTCAAAGCAGGTGTGATGCTTGCGGGCGAAGGATTGCAGGATTCGTCCAAGGGTGCGCGCATCACCTACTCCGGCTCCAAGCGCACGGTGCGGGATGGCCCGTTCACGGAAACCAAGGAGCTGGTGGCCGGATTCTGGATCTGGCAGGTGAAGAACAAGGCCGAGGCGATCGAGTGGGCGAAGCGCATCCCGTTCATGGAAGGTGAAGTCGAGATTCGCCAGGTGTTCGAGGAAGAAGACTTCGGTACGGAGTTCACGCCCGAGCTGCGCGGAGAGGAACGGCGGCAGCGCGCGGCCATCGAACAGAACAAGCAACGCGCGAGGAAATAGCCATGCGATTCATGACCATTGTCAAAGCGCGCGAGCCTATCACTCCGCCGCCGCCGCAGGCTCTCATTGACGCGGTCGGCAGGCTCGGTGAGGAAGCGTCCAAACAGGGTGTGATGGTGGGGATGGGAGGGCTCATGCCGACGGCCACGGGCGCGCGTGCCCGGCTCGTCGGTGGGAAAATCACGGTGACTGACGGTCCGTTCAGCGAAGCCAAAGAGGTGATCGGCGGTTTTGCAATCTACGACGTCTCGTCGCTACAGGAAGCCATCGAGTGGACGCGGCGCTTCCTGCAGCTGCACGTCGAGCATTGGAAGGGCGGCGAAATGGAGGTGGAAGTGCGCCAGATGTACGATGCCCCACCAACAGGCTGCTGAAGCCATCGATGCGGTCTGGCGGATCGAATCCGCCAGACTCATCGCCGGTCTCGCGCGCATGGTCGGCGACATCGGGCTCGCCGAGGACCTGGCGCAGGACGCGCTTGTCGCCGCGCTCGAGCAGTGGCCCGCGTCGGGCGTACCGGACAATCCGGGCGCCTGGCTCATGGCGACGGCCAAACATCGGGCGATCGACCAGCTGCGCAGGCGCAAAATGCTCGACCGGAAACACGAGCATCTGGGTCGCGAAATGGACTCACGGCAGGTCAGTCCGGAATCGGACCTTGCCGAGGCGATCGACGACCACGTCGGCGACGACCTGCTGCGACTGATTTTCACGACCTGTCATCCGGTCCTCACGACGGAAGCGCGCGTCGCGCTCACGCTGCGTCTGCTCGGCGGGCTCACGACCGACGAAATCGCGCGCGCGTTCCTCCAGCCCAAGTCCACCATTCAGCAGCGCATCGTGCGCGCGAAGCGGACGCTCGCGGCCGCGCGCGTGCCGTTCGAGGTGCCCGCCCGGGCCGAGCTGGCCGCGCGGCTGGAATCGGTGCTCGAGGTGATCTACCTCGTTTTCAACGAGGGCTATTCCGCGACGGCCGGTGAAGACTGGGTTCGGCCGGCGCTGTGCGAGGATGCGCTGCGGCTGGGCCGCATTTTGGCCGAGCTGGCGCCCGTGGAAGCGGAAGTCCACGGCCTGGTGGCTCTGATGGAGATTCAGGCGTCGCGCATCCGGGCCCGGGTGAGCCCCGCTGGCGAGCCGATCCTGCTGCTGCAACAGGATCGGGGGCGGTGGGATCGCCTGTTGATTACGCGCGGGCTGGCGGCGCTGGCTCGCGCGGAAGCGCTCGGCGGGGTATATGGGCCGTATGCGCTGCAGGCGGCGATTGCCGCGTGTCACGCGCGCGCGCGCACCGCCGAGGAAACAGATTGGACACGCATCGTGGCGTTGTATGACGCGTTGGCGCAGCTGATGCCGTCGCCGGTCGTCGAGCTCAATCGCGGCGTCGCACTCAGCATGGCATTCGGCCCCGCGGCGGGACTCGAAGTCATCGACGCGCTGCGATCAGATCCCGCGATGGAGAGCTATCATCTGCTGCCGAGCGTACGCGGGGATCTGCTGGCAAAGCTGGGCCGTGTGGAGGAAGCGCGTGCGGAGTTGAAGCATGCCGCGGAGCTGACGCACAACGTTCGCGAGCGGGCGCTCCTGCTCAAGAAAATGGAGGCGCTGTCAGGTAGATGACGGAGATCGCGGCTACACCGGCAGCGAAGCCCCGCTACGACCGCTCGATCGTCGAGGGGCCGCTCCGCGCCGCCGTTTGGAAAATCGCGTGGCCGACGATGCTCACGAACGCGATCGGCGGCCTACAGGGCATGGTCGATCACGTGCTCGTCGGAAACCTCGTCGGCTATCAGGCCAATGCGGCGATCGGCGTCAGCTGGCAGATCTTTCTGGTCGTCATCGTGTTCATTTCGTCGCTGTTCACGGGGATGAGTGTGCTGGTGGCCCGGTTTGCGGGGGCCGGCGAGTCGGACAAGGTCGACCGAGTCGTCTACCAGGCGTTTCTCACGGCGATCGGTATTTCCATCGGCATCATGGCGCCCGTTGGATACTTCGTGACTCCCTGGCTGCTGCACATCGTGAACGCGGCGCCCGCCGTGCAGGCGGAGGCCCAGCCGTACCTGCGCATCATGTTCGGCTTTTCGAGCGGCATGATGGTCTTCTTCATGCTGGGTGGCGCGCTCCGGTCGGCAGGGGACGCGCGAACCCCGATGGTCCTCGGCATCGTGATGACAGTCGTGAATCTCGTGCTCAACGTGGTCTTGATCCGGGGGCTCGGGCCCATTCCAGCGTTCGGGACGCGGGGCTCGGCAATGGGCACGTGTATCACCGCCGGTATCGTGGCGATTTACGCGCTGTGGAAGCTCTGGAGCGGCGGGTGGGTAATCGCCTTCCCGCGCGGCCGGGGGTTCGGTCCTGACTGGACCATCATTAGAGAGCTGTTCCGATTCGGCCTGCCGACCGGGATTCAAGGAATCATGATGAACATCGGCGGCGTGCTGATGCTCTCGTTTATCGGGTCGCTCGCCCAGAGCGCAGCGGCGCAGGGGGCGTTCGCCGTCTCCTACACGGAGTTGTTCTCGCTGATTACCTGGACATCGGTGGGATTGATGGGCTCAGCGGCCGCGGTCGCAGGGCAGAACCTCGGGGCGGGACATCCCGATCGCTCGGAGCAAGCCGTCCACATTGCCGCACGCTACGGCCTGTCGGTCGCCGTGTTCGTCGGCCTGTTCTTCCTGTTCTTGCCGCGACAGCTGCTCGCGGTCTTCGGCATGCACGATCCGGATGTCGTCACCATCGGTGTCCAGCTGCTGCGGGTGTTGAGCGTCTCGGGACTCTTCATCACGACGGCGCTCGCCTATACGGGCGGATTGCAGGGCACGGGCGACACGAAGAGCCCGCTCTACATCTCGATCATTTCACAGATCGTGGTGCCGCTCGGCATCTGCTTCGTGATTCAGCAAACAGGGAAGCTCGATGCGATCGACATCTGGCTGGCGATTCTCGCGGGTCACGTGACTCGCTGCGTGCTCAGCGTGCTCCGCTTCAATCAGGGCAAGTGGCGGCAGATCGCCGTGAGCATCGGAGAATCACCCAGTCACTAAGCGATACGGCGCGCGCGGTCCCAGAGCCCCGGTGCGGCGAGCTGCTGCGCGACACGCTCGAAATCGGGTGTGGGCCCACGCCAGCGCAGCTCGTCCACGGTGGTGAACACCGGCACGTCGGTGCGCAGCGTGGCGAGCGTCCGAAACAGCACTGCCAGCGAGCGATTCTCCTCGAGCGCGGCGGACAGCCGTGCCGCACCGCGAACCGACACCTGCCACGCGGTCACCGCCCTGGGGATCTGTTCCAAATGCTGGTAGCGTCCCAGCACCGCGCCCGACGCTTTTTCTCCCCACCCGCGAATCCCGGGGAATCCATCCGCGGAATCGCCGACGAGTGCGAGATAGTCGGGGATCGACTTCGGGCCGACGCCGAAGCGAGCCACGACGCCCTGCTCGTTCCGAGTCTCACGCTTGCGCCGGTCAAACTGGACGATCCGCTCGTCGACAACGCACTGGCTCAGGTCTTTGTCGGGAGTACAAATGATGATTTGCTCGACCTCGGCCGATGCGGCGGCGTGCTGCGCCGCGGCGGCGAGTGCATCATCCGCTTCGAACTCCACCATCGCCCAAACCATGACACCCATGGCGCGGAGCGCGTCCTCGAGCGGATGGAACTGGGCCAGCAGCGCCGGCTCGATGCCCTCGCTGGTCTTATAGCCGGGCCAGAGATCGTTGCGGAACGACTCGATGACGTGATCGGTCGCAACCCCGAGGTGGGTGGCGCCGCCTTCCAGCATGCCGAGCACTGAGCCGAGCACGCCGATGATCGCGCCCGCCTCGTTGCCCTGGGTGTCCGCCTGCTTGGGCACGGCGTAGAAATGCCGGAACAGCTCGTACGTGCCGTCGAGGAGATGGACCCTCATCAATGATCAATGATCATTGATGCTGTTGGCGCTTCAGGTCGGTCGCGAGCTGATCGCGCAGCGCGCCGATCGCTTTGCCGCGGATGTTGAGGATGCCTCCCGGCAGACTGTCGAAGCGATAGCGCCGCAACTCCACCAGATAGATGCTGCCGGGTCCGCGGTCGACCGCGGCCGTCAGGTCGACGGCGGTCTCGAAGTAGTGGTTCGCGTAGAGCTGTTTCGCGACCATCAACGTCATACCGGGGAGCTCGGGCGGCGTGTAGACGACCAGATGCGTCACGCTCAGGATCGGGCGCAGGCGCGGCAACACGTCTTCAGACCAGAAGAGGATCTCCGTCGCGCCGGCGGGCAGCGGCCCACGCGGATAGTTGGCCAGATAAGCCTGAAGGGAGGGGACCGTCTGGTAGACGTACGGGGATTCCGCCAGCTGCCCGGCGAACGCTTCGCTCGAGCGCACGGTCACGTTGCCGCGATCGTCGTAGACGGCCATCGCCGAATCGCCGCGCCGACGATAGTCAGTGACGTACTCGACCACACGGCGCCGGGCGTACGCGCTCAGCTGGGCCTGAACGTCCGGCGCCGACCAGTTGATCTGCTCGTGAATGCGCTGCATGTCGGTAGCGGGCAGCTTCGCGACGCAGTCGCCGGGCTTGCAGTCTTTCATTTCCTCGACGTCGCGGCTGCTGACCGTCAGGGCCGCGACGTCGCCTGCGACTGCGGGATCACTGAAAATGCCGAGCTGGGTGCGGTTCGGTGTGCGGAGCGACTTGGGAAAGTCCCGTAACGCGCGCACGTACTGCTCACGATCGAGCGGCACCGTGATGATCCCGAATACGGCGATGTCACGATGGTCGTGAGTCTCGAGTACCTTCACGACCGGCTCGCCGCGCTCGACGGCCGCCAGCTGCTGGGTGTCCAAGCCAATGCTGTGTTCGAGAAATTGCGTCAACTGAGCTGGGCGCTGAGCGGCAGGCGCGGCCTGCAACAAGAGCAGCAGTGTGAGCATAGATCTCCAGTTAGATCAGTGAATCGATCGGGAGATGCGAGAAGAACTTTACGCCCAGGCGACGCCAGAACCCAGCCCCCGGCTCGTCGGTGAAGCCGCCGGTCCATCGCAGGCCACCACTCGCCCCCGGCGTGACCTCGTACGCCAGCTCGGGGCTCGACCAGCGATCGAACAGGGCAGCGACCTCCCCCGCCAATGCGGGACTGTTGACCAGCACACCCACTTCGGTGTTTTGCTCGAGCGACCGCGGATCGAGATTCAGCGATCCGATGAACACCGACGTGCGATCGAAGACGAACGTCTTGCCGTGCAGGCTCGCTCGCGAGCCACCGGGGAACGCCTTCGAGGCGCGGGCGCGCTTGGCACCGGCCGCTTCGGGACGCAGCTCGAACAGCCGCACGCCTTCACGGATCAGCGTCCGGCGGTACTTCATGTAGCCGGCATGCACGAGCCACACGTCGGTCGCCGCCAGCGAGTTGGTCAACACCCGAACGCTGACACCGTCCCGCTCGCGGCGACCGAGGAATTCCACCCCTTCTTTGCCCGGCACGAAATAGGGCGACACGACGCGCAGATCCGATCGGGCAGCGCCGGCATAGGGCGAGAGCTGGGCGCCGAGAAAGCAATCGTTTTGGGTGCCTGCGGGCTGCGCGAGCTTCGCGGGTGGATCGGCGATTACCCGCGCCTCGGCCCAGTGCACGCGGAGCTGATCGGCGCGCAACTCCCGGGCGAGGGGGGACCCGGCGAGCGCCTGGACGTACGCCGAGTCATGGAGGAGAGCGCAGCGCTCGCTCATCTCCTGGCGCTTGGCAGGGAACGTCGCCGGATCGGGGGCGAAGGTGCCGAGCTCGCCGATGGGAACTGCGAACCGGCTGTGCCAGTAGGTCTCGAAGCTCGCGGTCGACTGCGATGCGATGGGGCCGGCGGCGAGGACGTCCACATCCTGAAAGTCCAACTCCCCGGCGCCGAAATACTCGTCGCCGATATTACGGCCACCGAGGATGGTGGCGATGTCGTCGGCCACGAACAGCTTGTTGTGCATGCGGCGATTGACGCGGTGGAAGTCGGTCAGCAGCTCGCCGAGGCGATGGAGTCCCGAGCGATGGGTGTACGGGTTGAAGAGGCGCACCTCGACGTTCGGATGCGCGTTGAGATCGGCGACCGATTCATCGTTCTTGTCGAGCGTCCCCCAGTCGTCGAGCAGCACCCGCACGTGGACGCCCCGGTCGGCGGCGGCGACGAGGCGGTTGGTAATGAGGGAGCCGGTCTTGTCACGATTGAAGATGTAGTACTGCAGATCGAGCGTTCGCTCGGCGGTGTCGATGAGCACCGCGCGCGCCACGAAGGCGTCGAGGCCAGTCGGTAGCAGCCGAAACGCGGAGCGACCACCGTTGGCCTCAGCCTCGCGTGTGATCCAGCGCTCGAGACCCGACACGCCTCGAAAGTTGCGCCGCCTGATTGGGAGCGGAAGGACTGGCAACATCAGCCTTGCCGCTTCAGGTTCTAGGCGGTGGCCCCCCGGCCCCCCGGCCCCCCGGCCCCCCCGGCCCCCTTCAGGAGACCCGCATGACGCTGCAGCGCCGCGAGATGCTCAGGACGCTCGTCGCCGGTTTGGTCTTTCCCGCCGCGCTGGAGGCGCAGCCGCGCGTCCGCCGCTTCAGATCGGTGCGCTCGGGCGTCGGCACCGTGGACTGGGCGGCCGTCCGCGCGCTCTTCCCCCTCGCTCCCGACTGGACCCATCTCTCGAGCTTCCTCTTTGTCTCGCATCCCAGGCCGGTGGCCGAGGCCATCGATCAGTTTCGCCGGAAGCTCGACAGTGACGCGTTCTGGATCGAGCGGGCGGCCTTCAGCGATGCCGAGGGCCGGCCGTTCACCGCGGTCAAGCGCGCGCTCGCCGATTACACCGGCGGCGATCCAGCGGAGATTGCGCTGACGTCCAACACGACTACCGCGCTGGCGATGGCGTACCACGGGCTGCGGATCCGCGGTGATCAGGAAATCGTCACAACCGAGCATGACCACTATTCCCACCACGAATCGATCCGGTACGCGGCGGCGCGTTCAGGCGCGAGCGTGCGCTACATCGCGCTGTTCGACGCGCCGGCTGCGGCACGCGCGGACCAGATCGTCGAAAGAGTCGCGCGGGCGATCACGCCCGCCACGCGCGCCGTGGGCGTGACATGGGTGCAATCCTCGACGGGCATCAAGCTGCCGATCGCACAAATTGCCGAGGTCGTGGCGCGAGCCAATCGCGGGCGCACACCCGCCGATCGCTGCCTGCTCATTGTGGACGGCGTGCATGGTTTTGCGAACCAGGACGTGGATGTCGCTCGGCTGGGTGCTGATTTCTTCGCCAGCGGCACGCACAAATGGCTGTTCGCGCCGCGCGGGACGGGGTTCCTGTGGGGGAGAAGCGATGCCTGGCCGGAGCTGCGTCCCACGATTCCGAGCTTCGATCCCGACGCTGTCGACACGACGTTCGGGGCCTGGGCCGAGCGCAGGGAGCTCCCGCCGACGCAGGCGGCCTTCGTGTCGCCCGGCGGCTTTGTCGCATACGAGCATCTGCTCGCCATTCCTGCCGCCGTGCAGCTGCACCGCTCGATTGGCCGCGACCTGATCGCGGCACGGATCGCCGAGCTCAACGCGGCCTTCCGTGAGGGCGCCGCGCGCATTGCCGGCGTCACGCTGCACACGCCACGCGACCCGGCGTTGAGCGGAGGAATCTCCTGCTATGAGGTACGCGGGTTGACGCCGGCGCAGGTTGTGGGAAGGTTGGCCGAGAAGAAGATTCGGACGACGACGTCACCGTACAAAGTCTCGTACGCTCGCGTCTCGGGCGGTGTCATGAACAGGCCGGAAGAAATCGATACGGTGCTTCGCGAGATTCGAACGCTAGCCGGGGGGGCGTAAATGCAGTCTCAGAGTTACGACGCGATCGTGGTCGGGTCCGGGATCTCGGGCGGGTGGGCCGCCAAAGAGCTGGCAGAGAAAGGGCTCCGTGTTCTGCTGCTCGAGCGCGGCAAGAACATCGAGCACGTCAGAGACTACGTGAACGCCACCAAGGCGCCGTGGCAGTATCCACATCGCGGGGGGCACACGCAGGCGATGGAGCGCGACTACCCGGTCCTGAAGCGGGACTATCCACTCAACGAGAAAAACCTCGACTGGTGGGCATCGGATAAGGACTCTCCCTATACGGAGGTCAAACGGTTCGACTGGTACCGCGGCTATCAGGTCGGTGGCCGCTCGCTCATGTGGGGGCGTCAGAGCTATCGCTGGAGCGACTTCGATTTCGAGGCCAACGCGAAGGAAGGCATCGCTGTCGACTGGCCGATTCGCTACGCGGATATCTCCCCCTGGTACGATTACGTCGAACGGTTCGCCGGCATCGCGGGATCCCGGGAGGGGATGCCCCAACTTCCCGACGGACAATTCCAGCCGGCCATGCCACTCAACTGTGGCGAGGAATTGATCGCGGGCCGGCTCAAGCAGCAGTTCGACGGGAAGCGACGCATCATCCCGGGTCGGGTTGCGAACCTCACGCAGGCGCTGCCGGGACGCGCCCCATGCCAGTATCGGAACGCCTGCTGGCTGGGGTGTCCCTTCGGAGCCTACTTCAGTACCCAATCCTCCACGTTGCCGGCGGCAATGGCGACGGGGCGTCTGACGCTCCAGCCATTCGCAATCGTGACCGAAGTTCTCTATGACCGCACCAAGAAGCGCGCGACCGGCGTGCGGGTGCTCGACGCGCTTACCAACAAGACGAGGGACTACTCAGCCCGCATCATCTTCCTGTGCGCGTCGACGTTGAACTCCACGTGGCTGCTGCTACGCTCGGCAACGGACGTCTGGCCTGGCGGCCTCGGCTCGAGCTCGGATGCGCTGGGACGGAATCTGATGGATCACCACTTCCGCGCCGGCGCGTCGGGGACAATCGCAGGCCTTGACGACAAGTACTATTACGGCCGGCGCCCCACGGGATTTTACATCCCGCGCTATCGCAATCTGTTCGGCGAAAAGCGCGAATACCTGCGGGGCTTCGGCTACCAGGGCGGCGCCAGCCGGCAGGGCTGGTCCCGCGCGGTTGCGGAGCTGGGCGTGGGCGGCGCGTTCAAGGACGCCGCGGCGCAGCCGGGCTCCTGGACGATTGGCGGCACCGCGTTCGGCGAGATGCTCCCGAATCCAGCGAACCGTGTCACCATCGACACGACCAAGAAGGACAAATGGGGGCTTCCCGTGCTCGCGATCGACTGCGCCACGGGCGAGAATGAACGGCTGATGCGCAAGGACATGATGAACGACATGGCGGAGATGCTCGAGGCGGCCGGGGTGAAGGACGTCCGGACCTACGACACTGGGTCCTGGCCGGGGATGGGGATCCACGAAATGGGGACGGCGCGCATGGGCCGGGATCCCAAGACGTCGGTCCTGAACGCCCACAACCAGGTGTGGGACGCGCCGAATGTCTTTGTGACGGACGGCTCTTGCATGGTGTCCACGGCCTGTCCGAACCCATCGCTCACGTACATGGCGCTCACGGCTCGCGCGGCGGACTTCGCCGTGAACGAGCTGAAGCGCCATAACCTTTAGGCACGAGGCAGAACATGGCTGAGATGAAGGAAGTGCCGGGGATCGACCGGCGCGAGGCGATTCGGCGGGTCACAGTGCTGCTCGGCGGCGTGGTGTATGTCGGTCACAGCGACCTCCTCACCGCCATCGAGCACGCGCACGCTCGCGCAGCGACGTCGCACGCGCAGGTGGGAAGCTTCACGGCGCAGGACGTCGCGCTGCTGGATGAGGTGGCCGACACGATTCTTCCCGCGACCAAGACCCCCGGGGCCAAGGCGGCGCATGTCGGCCCCTTCATGGCGCTGATGGTCACCGATACGTACGACGAGGGACAGCAAGCGGTCTTCCGCGACGGGATCCGGAAACTGAACGAGGCGTCGTTCATGACCAAGACGCCGGCCGAGCGGCTGGCGCTGCTCGAGCAGCTGGACCGGGAGCAGAAGGCGTACATGGACAGCCGCGCGCAGGGCGCGCCGCCGCACTATTTCCGTCAGATGAAGGAGCTCACACTGTTCGGCTATTTCACCTCGGAGATCGGCTGCACGCAGGCGATGCGCTACCGGGAGACACCGGGGCGGTTCGATCCGTGCGCGCCGTACACGCCGGGGGAGACGACGTGGACGGGACACGCGTAGGCAGGCCTCAGCGCTGCTGAAAGACGCGGATGTAATCGACGTCGAGCTGACGAACGAGCGTGGAGTCGAGCAGCCCCTTGTTCCAGTCGCGTTGCCAGGTGTTGTCGACCATCACGTCGAGGATGATCTGCATCGGGCCGTTCTCTACGGTCGAAGCGTTTCCGTCGAATTGCGCGCATTTGATGCCGTCGATGTACCACGCGACGTGGTCGGGCTGCCAGTCCACGCCGAAGCGATGAAAGTCGGTCGTGTAGTCCTGAACGGGGCACGCGCCGTTGTTGCCGACACCGCTATTGACCGCGAAGGATGTGCTGCGGTCGTTGTAGTGATAGGTCATGAACATGGTCGCCGGGTCGTGCCCGAGGTGCTCGAGGATGTCGATCTCGGTCCGATACACGTAGGTCGTGTCGGTCGGCAGCATCCACAAAGCCGTGAAGAAACCTTGGGTCCCGATCAGTTTCAGGCGGGCTTC
This sequence comes from uncultured Gemmatimonadales bacterium, assembly GCA_963704805.1. GTDB lineage: Bacteria > Gemmatimonadota > Gemmatimonadetes > Gemmatimonadales > GWC2-71-9 > 20CM-2-65-7. The sequence continues at coordinate 1,183,239 of CAVPHS010000001.1, forward strand.
GACATACCCATAGGTGAACTTGAAGAGGTAGTCGGATCCGTTGTCGGCACGCGGCCGCGCGGTGGAGAGCAGCCCGGACAGGTAGGTGCACGTTCCGTTCTGGCAGGCGCCGGAAGCGATCGGCGGGCTCGTGGGTTCCGCGACGAGTTGCGCGGCGCCGCCGCTGACGCGGATCTGGGACGCGGCGTAATACTCCCGGCCCTGATTGAATGACCCCGTGCAGCCGCCGTAATTCCAATCGAAACAAGGCGTCAGCTTCGCGGGATCGTACCCCGTCCCTGCGAACTCTTCCGAGAAGCTGAGCTGCCAGGTGCGTCCCACGGCGGCGGGCGGCAGCCAGGGACTGCAATCGGTGGCCGGCAATGCAGGGAATGCGCAATCGCCACTCCCCAGTTCGCGCGCAGCGCCACAGCCCGCCAGGAAAATCGGCACAAAGACCCAGAGCAGCTTCATCCCCAAAACCTTCGGCGCGTGTGCTGAGCCTGCTGTGCCCCTGATCACCCCGCGCGTGCTCACGGTGTAAGTTCACGCATGACGCTAGCTCAACAACTCCGCGTGAAAGCGGGCGACACGGTCAAGCTGACCGACATCGATCCGGACGAGACCCACGGTTTCGAGAAGGGGCCGGAGATCGAGGTGGCGCTCGCCAAGAACATTGCCCGGCTCGACGAGCTGCAATACCTGCTGTATGCCGAGCATCAGCGGGCGCTCCTCGTGGTGCTGCAGGGGGTGGATGCATCGGGCAAGGACGGCACGATTCGCCACGTCATTACCGGGTTCAATCCGCAGGGCTGTCACGTCACGCCCTTCAAGACGCCAACCCCGGATGAGCTCGCGCACGACTTCCTGTGGCGGGTGCATCGCGTGGTCCCCGGGAAGGGCGATGTGGCCATCTTCAGCCGGTCGCACTACGAGGACGTCGTTACCGTGCGGGTGCGCGGCCTCGTGCCCGTGCGTGTGTGGAAGCGGCGGTACGACGAGATCAACAATTTCGAACATTTTCTGGCCGACAACGATGTCGTGATCGTGAAATTCTTCCTGCACATCAGCAAGGACGAACAGAAACGGCGCCTGCAGCGCCGACTCGACGACCCGACGCGGCAGTGGAAAATCGCGTTGAGCGACTTCGAGGACCGCAAACGCTGGAGGGACTACATGCGCGCCTACGAGGATGCCCTCAGGGAGTGCAACTCGAAGGAAGCGCCGTGGTACGTCGTCCCGGCCGACAGGAAATGGTTTCGCAACCTCGCTGTGTCACAGATCCTCGTCGACACGCTGGAGGCGCTGGACATGCGGTTCCCGCCGCCGGCGGTCGACGTCAAGAGCATCCACCTCGAGTGAAGCGGGCGCGCTGGCCGTTGTGTTTTGGCGACGCCCTCGCCAGTTTCATATCGTGACGAATCCTCGTGACGAATTCGTGTTTTCGGCGGCGCCAGAGCCCCACCGGCTCCGCACGAAGCAGCTGTTACAGCGTCATCCCGAGATCCGGGAGCTGATCGGTCCCAACCCGGTCACCTTCTGGTGGACGGCGGGCATCGTCGCGCTGCAGATCGTGGTCGCGTGGCTGGTGGCGCCGCAGCCATGGTGGGTCGTGGTCGTTGTGGCGTATACGGTCGGCGCGTTCGCGAACCACGCGCTGTTCGTGATGATCCATGAAACCGCACACCGGCTGGTCTTCAAACGACGAGTTCCGAATATCCTGACCGCGCTGCTCGCCAACCTGCCGCTGTTCGCCCCGGGCGCCATGTCGTTCTCGAAATACCACCTCAAGCACCACGCGTTTCAGGGCGTGTACGAGCTCGACGGTGACCTCCCGTTTCGATGGGAGGCCCGACTGGTCGGGCGGTCACCGCTCGGCAAGGCGCTCTGGCTGCTGCTGTTCCCGATCTTTCAGGCGATCCGCCCGTGGCGGGTGAAGGAAGTCCCTCTGTGGGACCGCTGGACCGTGGCCAACCTGATCGTACAGGTGGCGGTCAATGCGGCCGCCTGGGTCTTCTTCGGGCCCAAGGCGGTGCTCTACTTCGCGCTGTCGTTGTTCTTCTCGATCGGCCTGCACCCGCTAGGCGCGCGCTGGATCCAGCGACACTACCTCACGGAGGGAGGCGAGCAGGAGACGTTCAGCTATTACGGGGCGCTCAACCGGCTCGCGTTCAACGTGGGCTACCACAACGAGCATCACGATTTCCCGTCGGTGGCCTGGAACCGGTTGCCGCAGATCCGCGCCGCCGCTCCCGAGGTGTACGCCACGCTGTCTGCACATCGGTCGTGGGCGCGCTTGCTGTGGCGGTTCCTCTTCGATCGCAACATCACCCTGTTTTCCCGCATTGTGCGTAACGATCGCAACCACGTCGCGCTCGACGACGCGGTCAAGCCCGACGAGGAAGCGTTGCGCGGCGCCGCCGTGTAAGGGATCCCTACCAGCTCAGGTCAGGTCGTCGCGAGGTGCCGATGCAGGGCGCAGCTACACCGCATCCCTTGGGCATCGGACGAACTGGGCAGGAGATGATAGTACATCGCCACGACCATCGGGACGAAGACCACGGTGTTGTAGAACAGATGTAGCTCGAGCCGCGGGACCAACAGCTGCAGGATGCTCGTGGGCGCAGCAGCCCCAAACAACGTCCGCCCCGCGATAGCCTGGCCCTGCAGCAGCGCGTGCTCGATGTGATGCCAGAACTGGATCACGAGCGCCACGAGCCACCAGGTCCGCGATTGCCCCACAAAGCCCGGCAGCAACATCCAAATTCCCGCCAGCATGATCACGGCATATCCGTAGTGGAGTACCTCGGAGTGCACGAGCCACGGGAACGCCTGGCCCAGGACTCCCCGCGCCTGGTGGAGCGGCCACCCCAACGCGTACACCTGATAAGCCTGGACCAAATGCTCGGCCCAGTGCGCGAGGACGATCAGGGTGAATGTCCGCAATGCCCACGCATGCCACGGCCCGTTCAGCTTTGCGATGAAGCCTTTCATACTCAGTTTGCTCCGTCTTGCTGCGCAAACCGCACGGCGTAGCCCCCGATGCGGGCGCCGTGCTCCTTGCCACGCTCGATATCGCTGCGATAGTGAATGGCGCCATAGAGTCGAGAGATACTCGCCTCGTCCTTCATGGCGTCGAACTCAGAAGATGCCTGCGGGAAGGCATATGACAAGACCACCGCTGCCGCGGCCGAGAAGGTAGAGTGGCCTGAAGGGTACGCCGGGAAATTCGGCAGTCCGATCACCGTCTTGATGTTCGGATCCATTTGCACAGGTCGAGGATTGAAGTACAGGAATTTCACGCCCCAGCAGCCTACTGCGGCATCGTGCATCGCCATGTTGAGCAGCGCATAGGTCCGAGCGGCGCGGACCTCACTCATCCGCGCATCGCGAATGTACTCGGCGGCGATGTCGTTCCAATGACCCGGCGGGGTATAGGTTCCCGCCCCATCATTCCACTTGTAGGCGATGGCTCGCTGCGTCTCGCTGAGGTGGTCGACCGTCCGGCCCACCTCGGCGACTTCCTGCTGCATCTGGTCGGACGACGTGGATGGAGGAGCCGGTGGGCGCTCATTCACGACGTCCGTCGGGGTCATGAGCCAGGTCTGCACCAGGCCAAAATTGGGCAACATTGGAGGGCGGGGTGGTGACTCCTGACTCTTCCAGGGAATCTCGCCGCGCGCGATCGCACTGTCCGCGAAGGCTTGCCACTGGGCCGGATTGCCACCGGCGGTTCTCATTCCATCCGCTCCGGCACGTGCGACAAACACCGCGGCAACCGCTTTTCCCAGCGCGAGGCCGGCGGTGAGGTCGCTGGCCGCGGCCTTGCCAGACCACAACGCGGCGTTGCGCTGCTCCGCGGCGCGCTGGGTGATCTCCTCCACCGCCGCCGGAAACAGAACCTTCAGCATCTCGACCGTGACGCCTGACAGCACCGCGTCTTCGGAGGGGTAGGCCGGGAGGTCGCTCAGCGGCCGCAGTGCCGCGATGCCGGTGTCCACCTGGGCGGGCGAGCGCCGACGGTACTGATACTTCCAATACCACGCGGTCTTGAGTGCTTCGAATTGTGCGACCGCGACATAGCTGTACGCGCGCGCAGCGTACGGCGGGTTGGCGAAGGGGAACTGCGGATCGGCGAACGGATTCTCCGGGTCCGGCACGGGATACGTGCCGTCGGCGCGCGGTGCCGGTGGCAGATTGAACCGCGCCACGAGGCCGCGGACGATCTCATTCCATCGCAGCACGCCGCCGGCGCTCCAATACTCGATGGTGTGCCGCTGCGCCGCGGTCAGGTGGGCTTGCGCGTAATTGATGGCGGCCAGCTCGGTCGCAAACGCCGCGGACGTCTCGGCCGTTGGAGCGGGGACGGTGAATTGCGTGGGGCCGCTCAACACGATCATGCGCCAACTGCCGGCGCCGCTGTCGACGCTCGCCGCATCGAGCGGCGGGAGCACCTCGGAGGACGTAATTGTATTATCGCAGCTCGAACCGGACAGGACGGCGCCGCATGCAACCGCGAGGGCGAGCAGGGACTGACGACGCAAGGTTCGCAACGGATACCTCAGCGGCTAGAGGTGAAAGGTGTACTGTAGACCGCCCGTGACCGCCGTCGCCTCACCGACGTTGCGTCCGCTCACGATTCGGCTCATGCCGAGGCGAAAGCCCAACTCCCGCGGAGCGGGCAAGGTGTACATCACGAATCCCTCGAGCTTGCCGAAATTCATGCGGTTGGAGACGAACGGCGCGTCCTGCCGGCGGATGTCGCCTCCCCCCAGGGTGCGTTGCTGCGACAGCGAGACCGGGATGCAGAGGCGGTCCTTCTGGTATCCGGCGCTCACGGTGTAGTCCACAACGTTGGGCATCTCCACTTCATTCGTCAGGAAGAGCTGGCCGTTGGTGTAGTACGCCGGGCGGTCGAGCTTCACGTTCGAGCGCCACGTGTGCGCGGCGGAGCCGTTGAGAAACCATCCCTGGTGGGCCTGGAAATTCAGCGTGAAGCGGGTGGAGAACGTTCGGCTGGCCAGGCCGATGGAGAGCGGCAGAAAGTCGGGCGTGTACTTGCTGGCCGGCAGGCCGGCGGCTGCCACAAGCAGGGCGCGCACGGTGCCCTGTTCCGTGAACGGCGTCGCGAGCAGTTGGTACTTGGCCGCCAGCGTGAAGTCCTGGACGCCGCTCATGCCGTGGAGGGGGCCCTGGCTCGCCTGGGTCCAGACGTAGGGCAGCATCGCCATCAGACTGAGCCGGTCCGTCACGCCGTAGCCCAGGGCCCAGCTGACGCTCTGCGTAGTGACCGTTCCGACGTTGCCGTTCTCCCGCAGGAGCGCACCCTCCCAGTACTCGGACCAACCTTCGGCCGTGTAGAGGACGCGCACGCCCAATGCGCGCCGCGGGATGAGCAGACCGTCCTCGAGCGTTTGTGCCTGCATAGTCGCCGGGACGATCAGGAGCAGGAGCATGCTGGATGTCCGCATCATGTCCCTCAGTGTCAGAGCCGAGGGAGATGATATACGCGTGACTCCGTTCGGCCGCTAGAGTGGCGGGCGTTCCCTTGTTGCTCCGACAGGAGTAGTGCTCTATACTTCCTCGTCAATCCGACAGGAGTGGTGGTGAAGAGCATCACGAATGTCATGCCCGGCACGCTGGACCTGCTCATCCTCAAAGCGCTGGCGCTCCGCCCCATGCACGGGTGGGGCATCACGAGCCGGATTCAGGAGATGTCGCAGGACAGCTTCCAGATCGGCCAGGGCTCGTTGTATCCCGCCCTCCATCGCTGCGAGCGGCGGGGGTGGGTGACGTCGTATTGGCGGGCTACGGAGAACAATCGCCTGGCGCGGTACTACGATCTCACGCCAGCGGGAAAACGGGCGATCGCGCATGAGACCGCCCGCTGGCGCCGCTTCGCCGGGGCGGTGGACCTGGTGCTAGGGGGCTAGTGGGCTAAGGGGTTATTTCGCGAGGATCCTGCTCTGATTGGCGAGAATCTTCTTCTGATTTCTGATGATCGCCTGCTGGTTTCGGATGATCTTCGTCTCGTTGTCGAGAATGCGCAGCAGACGGCGCTGGTTGACGAGGATCCTCTTCTGGTTCCCGATGATCCGCTCTTGATTCTTGAGTGACGCTTCCGCCATGGCCGGCTCCTCGTTGTGGTTTGAGGGCCTATAGTACTGACTTTCGGAGCCTTGAGCCACCGTAGCGCAACAGAAGACTAGCGCGACCCCGCCAGTCTCAGTTTCTCCCGCGCGAACGGTCGCACGAAGGCTGCGGGTGGATTATGCCCGGTCGCGAGGTCGTACGCCTTCTGGTAGGTCGCCTTCGCTTCGTCCCGCCGTCCCAGCCGCTCCAGGGTCATGGCGAGAAGGCAGTGCATGAACGGATCGCGCTCGTTACCCTGCATCGCGACGGCCTTGCGGAGATTCGCCTCGGCGGCGGCGAGATCGCCCGTGTAGAGCGCCACGTAGCCCACGAGGTAGGGGAAGAAGCGCTCCTGTTGCCGGCCCATGACGGTGTCTTCGTCGAGGGCCTTACGGGCGTCGAGGATGCGGCGGTGGGCTTCGGTGGCGTCTCCGCGGCGCGCCGCGATCCGCCCCAGGGCGTGGGACAGGCGGTACTGCCATAGGGAGCGGGGATGGGTCTGTGGAGCGGGCTCCTTCGTGCCCAGCTCATAGCCCCGCCGGTACCACTCCTCGGCGGCGGCGATGTCGCCCGCATCGAGACAGACGCGTGCCGCCTCGTTCGCCAACTCGCCCTGCTGGAAGAACGCGTTTTGCGGCTCTGCCTGCTCGCGCGTGGCCCAGTAGGCGATGACCAGCCCCTCGTATTTCAGGACGTTGGCGCAGTCGCGGTCGAAGGCGTAGGACATCGCCATGGCGCGCTGCGCCCGGATCTTGGCGGCGGGGTTTGGGGCGGAGTCGATCAGCGTCTGGAAGATGCTCCGGGCACCTGCGGTGTTGCCATCCCGGTCGAGCTGGGCCGCCCGGGTGAGCGCGGCCGAATCGGGAGCCGCGGGCCGCTCCTGCGCGGCGGCGGTGGCGCAGAGGAGCGACAGCAGGGCCGTCAGGGGGAAACGCGATAGAGGTGTCATGGCTCCTAATTAGACTCGGGAGCGGGAATCGTTCAAGCGGGGCGCAGGCCCGTGCGACCGCAACCTCGAATTGGAGTGGTAGCGACTTTCTCGAGCCCCGCTTCCCACCTCAGGCGGTTGGCAGCCCGCTCAGCGCTCGCTCCAGCCGCTTGCGTGCTTCACGTGCCAGCGGCTCGATGTCCTTTCGCCCCGTGATCCCGAGCTGCACGAGCGGATCGAGCACCGCCACCCGGCTGCGCTGCGGATTCTCCTCGTAGACGATGACGTTGCACGGGAGCAGAAGCCCGATATCGGCCTCGGCCTGAAAGCCCTGCCACGCGAGCGGCGGGTTGCAAGCACCCAGGATCACGTACTTCTTGAAGTCCACGTCGAGCTTCTTCTTGAGCGTGGCTCGGACGTCGATCTCGGTGAGCACACCGAACCCCTGCTCCTGTAGAGCGGCGCGAGTGCGCTCGACCGCCTGCTCGTAGGGCAGCGGGACAGACTTCCCAATCCCATACCGCTTCCGGTCTGCAGTCTTCGCACTCACGGGGTCCTCTTCAGGTTGTCGTAAAGATGAACACCGTCCGAGGGTGTGAACCTGAGGTTCTCGTGAGCGATTCTTCCAGCGAGGGTGTGAAGGCTCCTTCAGTAAGACTTCAGGAATAGTGACTGTCACACCGGATAGGATTCGATCCCACAGAGGGATCGGAGAGCAACCTGTGAGGATACTGCGGCAGCAACCGATGCTCCGGCGACTGTTCGCAAGCGCGATGCTCGCGACACTGGCGCTGTCGCTTGTCGCTCCCTCACTGAGTGTGCGTTTGGCACGGACTCGTGATTGTCCGCTCGGATCTCCGATCGACTCGCATGCCGCTCTGTTAAGCGCAATGCCCAACGGCGCGTGTGACCATACCGATGCTGGCCCATGCGTGGGAGCGCTCGGTTGTGTCACGGCGGCGCCCGCTATCGCCCTCGTGCCCACATCGCTGCTCGTTCCCGCCGAGCTGATCTCGGTCGGAATCGGTGCGACGCCGCGGCTCGGAGATTTGTACCGGGCCGGCCCGCCCACCCCCCCACCGAACCAGATCTGATCCTCGTCGCCTAACGGCGACGCACAACACGCCACGGCACCACGCCGGGGCTTGGTCGCACGTGTCGTCCGGTATTTCGCCGGACAGGGAGGATCAGATGAACACGCACCGGAACATCAAGGCTCTCGTGCGCGTGCTTTCCTTGACAACAGCGCTGCTCGCCGTAACGGCGAGCCGCGCTGTTACGCAGGCCGATACCCTCAGAGTGGCCGAAGCAGTCCGCATCGCGCGCGAAGCAAACCCGATGCTGCGCGCCGCGCGTGCCTCGGCCGCCGCAGCTCGCGAGCGCGTCGGTCCCGCCGGTGCGCTGCCGGATCCCCAATTGCAGTTCGGGCTCATGAATCGGATGGCTTCCGATTTCGGCTCGACGATGGATCCGATGACGATGAATCAGGTGCAGCTGATGCAGATGCTGCCCTGGCCTGGCAAGCTCGGCGGTGCGAAGGGCGCCGCACGTCACAGCGCCGCGGCCACCGCTGCCGACGCAGACGAGCAGGACCGTATGCTCGCGGCCCAGGTCCGCATCGTGTACTACCAGACCGCGTTTGCCGACCGCGCGCTCGAGGTGATGGAACGTACACGGGGCCTGCTGCGAAACTTTCTGAACGTCAGTACGACGATGTACGCCGTCGGCTCGGCGGTGCAGCAGGATGTGTTGCGGGCCCAAGTCGAAGTCGCGCGAATGAGCGAGGAGATCACCCGCATGGCCCAGGAGCGCGTAGCGATGGGCGCCCGACTCAACGCGCTGCTGGGCCGGCCCGCAACGAGTCCAGTCGCGGCACTCGAACTTCCCGAAACAGGGGAGGGGGAGCTGCCGGTCGTGGATTCGCTGCTTGCCTGGGCGGTGCTCCAGCGTCCGGCGCTGATTGCCGGCGCCGAACGGGTCGCTGCGGCGGAAGCATCGCTGTCGGCCACAAGACGCGAGCTGTACCCCGACTTCACGCTCGGATTCGCATACCAGCAGCGACCGCAGTTTCCGGCGATGGTGAGCCTGATGGTCGGCATCAATCTGCCGATCTTCGCGGGCGGCAAGCAGCTCCCCATGCGCCGAGAAATGGCGGCGATGCGGGACATGGCGAGCGCCGAGCTGGCCAATCTGCAGAACGAGACCGTGGCGCGGATCGTCGAGACGCGGGCACGCGCGGTCCAGGACCAGAATCTGATCAAACTGTACCGCAGCAGCGTCGTGCCTCAGGCGCGCGCGGCGGTGCAGGCATCCCTGTCCAGCTACCGCGTCGGCCGCGTGACCTTCATGACGCTGGTGGACAATCAAATGACCGTGAACCGCTACGAAACCGAGACCTATCGGCTGCTTGCCGATTATCACCAGGCCGTGGGCGAGCTCGAAGCGCTGGTCGGCCGGGAGGTGCAGCCATGAAGCGCGCGCTCACGCTGATCGCCGTTGTAGGACTCGGCACTGTCGCGGCATGTCGGAAACCGGCCCAAGCGGATGCAATGGCCGGCATGGACATGAGCGATACCGCAGCTGTCGGTTCCGCCACCGCTGAACGCGCGCCGGTGCATCTCACGGCCGAGCAGGCGCGCGCGGTTGGCGTCACGTTCACGGTTGTCCAGCGCGGGCCGCTCACGCGCACGATCCGCAGTGTCGGGCAGGTGGTGCCGGCCGAGCCCAACATCGCCGAGATCACGACGAAGATCGATGGATTTGTCGATCAGCTCTTCGTGAACGCCACCGGAATGACGGTGCGCCGTGGACAGCCATTGCTCACGCTGTACAGTCCGATGCTCGTCGCGGCGCAGGAGGAGTTGCTAGCTGCAAAGCACTTGGCGGCCGCCGTGGATTCGAATAACACGGAGGCGTGGCGTAATGGCCAGACATTGCTCGACGCCTCACGCCGGCGCCTCGCCTACTGGGATATCTCGGCAGAACAGATCGCCCGGCTCGAGCGCGCCGGTGAGGTGACGAAGACGCTGGCACTCAACGCGCCGGTGGACGGCATCGTGCTCGAGAAGATGGTTGTGGCCGGACAATCGGTCATGCCCGGCATGAAGCTGTACCGCATTGCCGATCTCTCCACGCTGTGGATCGAGGGCGCGGTATTCGAGCAGGATTTGGCGGCTGTGCGCGTGGGCGCGCGCGTGAGCGCAGAGCTCGCGGCGTACCCGGGTCAGCGCTTCGACGGTCGCGTGAGCTTCGTGTGGCCGACGGTGGACGAGGCAAGCCGCAGCGGTCGGGTCCGGGTGGCGTTCAGTAATCCGGACGGGCGATTGCGGCCAGGGATGTACGCCACGCTGCGCTTTGAGGCCGTGGTGGACCGCGATGCGGTGAGTGTTCCCGCCGAGGCGGTGGTGCAGACGGGCGAACGCAACCTCGTATTTGTCGTCGGGCAAAGTGGAGCGCTCGAACCGCGTGAAGTCGTGCTTGGGGTGCGCGCGGGCGAGCGCTTCCAGATCGACAGTGGCCTCGCAGCCGGTGAACGGATTGTGGCGTCCGCCAATTTCCTCGTAGACGCGGAATCGCGGCTCGTGAGGGGCGCCGGAATGGCGGACATGCCGGGAATGAACACGGAGAAGCGGCCATGATTCGCGCCGTGATCGCCTGGTCGCTCCGGAATCGATTCCTCGTCGGACTGGGCACCGCCGCGCTCGTCGTCGGCGGCATCTGGGCCCTTGCCACAACACCCATCGATGCGTTGCCCGACCTGTCTGACGTGCAAGTCGTGATTCAGACCGAGTTCAGCGAGCAGGCACCACAGATCGTCGAGGACCAGGTCACCTACCCGATCGCTTCCGAGATGTTGAAGGTGCCAGGTGCGCGCGTCGTGCGAGCGTACTCCTTCTTCGGACTATCGCTGGTCTATGTGCTGTTCGAAGACGGCACCGATCTGTACTGGGCGCGGTCGCGGGTGCTCGAGTACATGAACGGCTTGCGCCAGCGACTCCCGCAGGGGGTCGAGCCGACGCTTGGCCCGGACGCGACCGGGGTGGGATGGGTGTTCGAGTATGTCCTGCAGAGCGATTCGCTCAATCTCGCGCAGCTGCGCAGCTTGCAGGATTGGTACATCCGGTATCAGCTCACCGCGGTCTCCGGGGTGTCGGAAGTGGCCAGCCTGGGTGGGTACGTGAAGCAGTACCAAGTCGAAGTAAATCCCGAGCGGCTCCGGGCGTTCCGCATTCCGGTTATACGCGTCGTGGAGGCAATCGGCACCCACAACGCCGATGTCGGCGCGCGCGTGATCGAGATGGGCGGCCGCGAGTACATGATCCGCGGGCTTGGCTATCTGCGCGGCGTGGAGGACATCGAGAACGTCGCGCTAGGCGCCACCATGGACGGCACGCCCATCCGCGTGGGTGACGTGGCGACGGTGCAGGTAGGCCCCGCGCCACGCCGCGGCGCCGCGGACTGGAACGGGCGGGGCGAGGTTGTGGCTGGGATCGTGATCATGCGGTTCGGCAGCGACGCGCTCAAGACGATCGAGGCGATCAAGACGCGCATCGCGGAGGTCCAGCGCACGCTGCCCGCTGGCGTGCGACTCGTGCCTGTATACGACCGCTCGGACCTCATCCACCGCGCAATCAAGAATCTGAATCGCACCTTGATCGAAGAGTCGATCATTGTCGCGCTCGTGTCGGTCCTGTTTCTCTTGCATTTCCGGTCTGCGCTGGTCGCCATTCTCACCCTGCCGCTGGGCATCCTGATCTCGTTCTTCGTCATGCGGTCGATGGGCGTCGGCGCGAACATCATGAGTCTTGGCGGGATCGCCATTGCGATGGGGGCGATGGTGGACGCGGCGATCGTGATGATCGAGAACATGCACAAACATCTGGAGCGCGAAGCCCAGACGCCGACCGGCCGAACTCGTTGGGACATTGTGCGAGAGAGCGCGATCCAGGTGGGGCCGCCGCTCTTCTTTTCGCTGCTCATCATCACGGTGTCGTTTCTTCCGGTCTTTTCCCTCGAGCAGCAGGAGGGGCGCCTCTTCAAGCCGCTCGCGTTCACCAAGACGTTTGCTATGGCTGGGGCTGCCTTGCTCTCCATCACCCTGGTGCCGGTGCTCATGGGCTATCTCGTGCAGGGACGCATTCGTCCCCAGGAGGCAAATCCCGTCAACCGCTGGCTCATGCGCGTCTATCGACCGGTGATCGCCGGCGTGCTGCGCTATCCGTGGCCTGTCGTGGCGGGCGCAGCCCTCGTGCTCATTGCGACCGTGTTGCCGTGGAGTCGTCTGGGCAGCGAATTCATGCCGCCGCTCGATGAGGGATCGCTGTTGTTCATGCCGACGACAGTCCCGGGCGTGTCGATTGGACAAGCGCGCGACATTATGCGCTATCAGGACAGCGTGCTCGCGGGTTTCCCCGAGGTCGCGAGCGTCTTCGGGAAGGTAGGGCGGGCGAACACGGCCACGGATCCCGCGCCCCTCGACATGTACGAGACCACGGTCGTCCTCAAACCACACACCGAGTGGCGCCCTGGCATGACGACAGAGCGGCTCGTAAGCGAAATGGATCGTGCCGTGCGCCTGCCGGGTGTCACGAACGCCTGGACGATGCCCATCAAGAACAGGATCGACATGCTCGCCACGGGGGTCCGCACGCCAATCGGCATCAAAGTCTACGGGCCGAATCTCGACACGCTGCAGCAGCTGGGTATCGAGGTGGAACGCATCGTCAAATCGGTGCGGGGAACGCGGAACATCTTCGCCGAGCGCAACGTGTCCGGCTATTACGTGGATGTGAGGACGGATCGCGCGCAGGCAGCCCGCTTTGGCCTCAACGCCGGCGATCTCCACGATGTCGTCATGGCGACGGCCGGTGGTATGACCGCCGCGATCACGGTCGAGGGCCGCGAGCGCTACGAGGTCAACGTGCGCTACCCACGCGAGCTCAGGGACAACGCGCAGAAGCTCCGTGAAATCGTCGTGCCGACCATGTCAGGCCTTCAGATCCCGCTTGGCCAAGTGGCGCAGGTCAGCGTCGTGCAGGGACCAATGGCGGTAAAAACGGACGATGCGTTTCCTGTCACGACTGTTTACGTCGACATCGAAGGCCGGGACTTGGGAGGATATGTGCGGGAGGCGCAGCGCGTCGTGGCCGCCCAGCTCAAACTCCCACCCGGCTACAGCCTGACTTGGAGCGGACAATTCGAGTTCATGGAGCGCGTAGCCAAGAGGCTCAGACTCGTCGTGCCGCTCACGCTCGGGATCATCTTTCTCCTGCTCTACTTCAACTTCCGCGGCGTTGAAGAGACGCTGCTTGTCATGTTGGCGCTGCCGTTCGCCCTGGTGGGTGGCATCTGGTCGCTGTGGGCGCTCGGCTACAACACGAGCGTAGCGGTCTGGGTTGGTCTCATCGCGCTCGCCGGCCTTGCCGCTGAGACCGGCGTGGTGATGTTGATCTACCTCGATGAGGCGTTCGAGCGACGACGCAAAGAAGGCGCGTTGCACGGGCCCGCCGACGTCGGTGCCGCCGTTGCCGACGGAGCGGTGCAACGCCTGCGCCCCGTGATGATGACCGTGACGGCAGTCATCGCTGGCCTTGCGCCGATCCTCTGGAGCGCAGGCACAGGGGCCGACGTTATGAAGCGCATTGCCGCGCCGATGGTTGGTGGCATGGTCACGGCGACTGTGTTAACCCTCGTCGTCATTCCCGCTGTCTATTACCTGTGGCGCAGTTGGCAGCTGACGCGGAAAGCCGGATGATGGACATGCATTCGAGGATGAGACGCCAGTGAACCATCAGCATCATCAACGCGCTCCGTCCCCGGCTCCGGCACACGCGCATCACGCCGCGATGGGCCTAGACGTCGCGCGCACCACGGCACTCCGCCGGGGAATCACGCTCGAGGGCGTGACCGTGGTCTACAACACCCTCGAGGGACTGGTCGCAATCGCGGCCGGTCTCGCTGCAGCCTCGGTCGCCTTGACCGGATTTGGAATCGACTCGGTCATCGAGGTGACCAGCGGGGCGCTGTTGTGGTGGCGGCTGCGAGCCGAGCTGGGTTCCGCACCCTTGGGGCCAGCCGTCGAGCGCCGCGCTGCGCGCGGGGCGGGTTTTCTGTTGCTCGCGCTCGGAGTCTACATCGTCACGGACTCTGCTCGGATCCTGCTGACGGGCAGCCGGCCCGAATCAAGCACGCTTGGCATCGTGCTCACCGCGCTTTCCCTGATCGTGATGCCACTGCTCGCTCGCGCCAAGCTAGGCGTTGCGGCCACCCTTGGGAGCCGCGCGCTTCGCGCGGATGCGCATGAGACGATCGTCTGCGCCTGGCTGTCCGCCACGACGCTTCTCGGTCTGGGCCTCAACGCGGCGTTGGGCTGGTGGTGGGCTGATCCCGTGGCGGCCGTGGCGATGCTGCCGCTGATCGTGCGCGAGGGACTGGAGGCATGGCGCGGGGAGGCTAGCGAAGGAGCAGACACGTGACGGGAAGTACCGTGTCGAGCCGCACCTCGCTAAGTTAGGGCGTCGCCACCGTAGCTCAGTGGTAGAGCTCTCGATTCGTAATCGAGCGGTCGTCGGTTCAAATCCGACCGGTGGCTCTGCGCCGTTCCGTTCCCCATGACCGCCTCCGCCACCGTATCGCGCTCAGCCCGAACCGGGCTCGTCGTCCTCACCCTGATCAATCTGTTCAACTACCTCGACCGGTGGATCGTCGCGGCGTTGGCGGAGAGCATGAAGCACTCGGAGCTGCAGCTGTCCGATGCGCAGCTCGGGTCGCTCATGACTGGCTTCCTCATCGTGTACATGCTGGCCGCGCCGGTGTTCGGGACCCTCGGCGACACGCGGTCCCGTACCCGCCTCTTGAGCCTCGGGGTCGGTCTGTGGAGCGTCGCGACCGCGCTGGCGGGATTGGCTCGCAATTATGCCGGGCTGTTCGCCGCGCGCGCGGCGGTCGGGATCGGCGAGGCGGCCTACGGGACGATCTCTCCCGCGCTCCTCGCTGATTACTATCCGCGCGAGCGGCGGGGGCGCGTGTTTGCCGTCTTCTTCGCGGCCATCCCGATCGGCTCGGCACTCGGCTACATCGTAGGCGGCCTGGCGGATCACTATTTCGGCTGGCGCCAGGCGTTCTTCATCGCTGGTGTGCCCGGTCTGGTGCTCGCGGCCCTCGCACTGCGCTTGTATGACCCGCCGCGTGGCAGCCAGGATCCGGAAGAAGCGGTCCCCCAGTCCGTCACGCGGCGCGCCTACGCAATGCTGCTGCGCAATCGACCCTATCTGCTCACGGTGCTGGGATACGCTGCCTACACCTTCGCGATCGGGGCGCTGGCGTTCTGGACCCCGACGTTTCTGGAGCGGGCTCGCGGCATCCCCAAGGCGCAGGCAACGGTCCAGTTCGGGGCGATCGTGGTGGTCACCGGATTCGTGGGAACGTACGTCGGCGGGTGGCTGGGTGACCGCCTGCTGTCAGTCTCGCGGCAGGCGTATCTCTGGTTGTCAGGCGTGGCCACGCTCATCGCGGCACCGCTGACCTTCGTTGCGCTGGCGGCTCGGCAACCCGCCTTGTACTGGCCTGCGATCGTGGCCGCCGAGCTGTGCCTCTTCGCATCGACGGGCCCCGTCAACTCCGCGATCGTCAACGTCGTCTCGCCACATATGCGGGCTACGGCAGTCGCCCTCAGCATCTTCACGATCCACATTCTGGGCGACGTTCCCTCGCCGTCGTTGGTCGGTCTGATATCGGATGCCCGCTCGCTCGATCAGGCGATGCTGATCATTCCGGCCGCCGTGCTGGTGGGTGGCCTGATTTGGACCTACGGCGCGTGGCACGGGTCGCGAGCGCCGGCAGCGCAGACGACATGAGGACACTGCTGGTCCCGTTGCTCCGCCTCGTGTTGCGAATCTTCTTCCGCCGTATCGAGGTCACGGGGGCCGAACGCGTGCCGGCGAAAGGCCCCGTGATCTTCGTGCTCAATCACCCGAACGGCCTGATCGATCCCGCGTTCCTGTTGGCGCTCGCGCCGCGGCGCGTCTCCCTTCTGGCGAAGGCGCCGCTGTTCCGCATGCCGATCATCGGCCCGATCGCGCGCGCCTTCGACGCGATCCCGGTGCATCGCCGTCAGGACGCAGGCTCCGATCCGGCGCAGAACGCGCGCACGTTCGAAGCGGCTCGGGCGGTGCTGGTCCGCGGGGGGACCATCGCGATCTTTCCAGAGGGCGCGTCGCATAGCGATCCCAAGTTGCGCCCCCTGAAGACGGGTGCGGCACGGATCGCCCTCGGCGCCGCCGCGGCGCTGCCGCCGGATCTGTCGCTCCAGATCGTGCCCGCGGGGCTGTACTACCGCGCGAAGCAGACATTCCGCAGCGCCGCGCTGCTGCACTTCGGCGAGCCCTTCCCCGTGGAACGCATTCCGCTCGCGCCGGGAGCCGAGCCGCCGCCGGAACCGGTGCGGCGCCTGACCGAGCAGCTGGCGAACAAACTGCGCGCCGTCACTCTCGAGACCGAAGAAAGCGAAGTGCACGCATTGGTCGCGCGAGCGCAGCGTGTCTTCAGCGCCACGGACGAGCCAGCCGATGCGCCAGCCCCCGTGTCGCTCGCGGATGAGTTCGCGCTGCGTCGCCGGTTGCTCGCGGGGTACGACGTGGCGCATCGTCACTGGCCGGAACGCGTCGCCGCACTGCGCGGCCGGCTCGAACGCTATGCCGCCGAGCTGGCCGCGGCCGGCCTGGACGCAAAACAGCTCGCACCGCGCAGCTACGGCTGGAAACGGGTCATCACCTACGCCCTGAAGAGCGCGCTGTTTCTGGTGGTGGGACTGCCGGCTGCGCTCATCGGTCTGGTGGTGCACTACCCGGCCTATCGTGCAGTTGGCTGGGTGGCGACGGGTGTCATCAAGGGTGAGGAAGACGCGCTGGCCACGGTCAAAGTGCTGGCCGCGGCGCTGTTATTCCCGTTGACCTGGGCCGCCATTCTGATGGGGATATGGCTGTGGCGCGGGCCCTGGGCGGCGGCGCTCGTGGCGCCGGCGCTGCCGCTGAGCGGCTACGTCGCAATGCATTTTTCGGAACGACTCGACCGCGTGGCCGGCGCGACGCGGGCGCTCGCGATTCTCCTCCTGCGCCGGCGCGCGTTCTTGCGTCTGGCCGCGGAGCGGCGCGCGATTCGGCAGGAGATCGTCGAGCTGGGACAGGAGGTGGACGCGGTGCTCGCCGCGGGCTGATGCCGCGCTCACCGGCGCTGCGGCGGTATCGGCAACCAGAGGGTGAAAGTGCTGCCGCTCCCGGGCTTCGACTGCACGTCGATCGTTCCGCCAAACATGTTTCGCGTGATCTCTCTGACGACCGCGAGGCCGATGCCTGATCCTTTGCCGGGCGGCTTCGTCGTGAACCCCGGCTCGAAGATCCGCGGCATGTGCTCCGGCGTGATGCCCACCCCGTGATCCCGGACCGCGAGATTCACAATGTCGCCCGTGCGTTCCACCGTGATCGTGACGATCCCCTCGTGCGCGAGACTGGCATCCACCGCGTTGCGGATGAGGTTGGTGATTACCTGATATAAGCCGCCCGCATCGCCGTACAGGTAGACCGACTCCAGCGACGTCTTCCACTTGAGCGCGATGCCGTGCTTGCGCGCAAGCGGCCGTTCCAGCGTCACGCACGAGCGCACCACCGGGATCACGTCGAAGCGCGCGAGCTGTCCTCCCGTGGCTCCGAACGGCCGATCCTGGATGGACCGTAAGTAGTCCGCCGCCTGCTCGATTCCCTCGGCGACGTGGGCGAGGTCCTCGAGCAGCTGGGCGCGAAAGGCAGGGTCGAGCGTCGTCGCATCGCGCAGAGCATCGACGCTCAGATCGAGATTCCCGAGGGCCACGGCCAGCGGATTGCCCACCTCATGGGCGATCACGCTGGGCTGGCGCGCGAGCTCGCGCAACGTGTCCGCCGGTGGGAGGCGGGAATGTGCTGCACCCGCCGCGGCGCCGAGCACACCCAGGCTCAGTCCGGTGAGCTCGAGTACCATCCGTTCGCGGCTGCGGCGCTCGAGGCCGCGGGGCGGGGGAGCCGCGGGCCGCAGTCGCACCGGCGCCACGCACCAGCGACCGCCGTTGGCGATGCGGCACCCGACCCAGCGACTGTGCTGGATGAGGGGAGCGCCCCACTGCCGCAGTGTGTGGTCGAGGTCCAGCTCGATTTCATGTCGTGGGGCGTCGGGGCTACTGCTGAGCAGGCAAGTGGCTTCTGCATCTGGTGAGATTTCCCACAGCGTCACGACGCGTCCGTGCAGCGCAATTCCGGCCTGGCGCAGCACTTCGCGCTCGTAGGCATGCGCTCCGTCCACCACGTCCTGACCGGATTCGGTCGGCATCGGTCCCCAAGATAGGCCTGGCCCATCCTGAGCTGTAGGGCGTTTTTGCTGCATTGAGGGGTGCTGTTGCGGCATCCTCGAAGGGGACAGCTTTGTAGGCCATGGAAGCCGCTGCCCCCTCCGTACTCAGTGGCTGGGAATCGTTCTATGTCATCGTGGGTTCGTCCGCAGCCGCGTTGACCGGTTTGCAATTCGTCGTCATCACGCTGATTGCCGACGCGCCCATACGACACTCGCAGCGCGAGATCAACGCATTCGGCACGCCGATCGTCCTGCACTTTGCCGTTGTGCTCCTCATCTCGGCGATATTGAGCGCGCCCTGGCACGCGGTCTCGGATCCTGCAACGTGGATCATGCTCATCGGCTTTGCGGGGTTGATCTACGCGGGTGTGACGCGCCGGCGGGTGCGCAAGCAAAGCCAGGTTCCCGGTGCCTACAAGCCGGTCCTCGAGGATTTGATCTGGTACCAGCTGCTGCCGGCGCTGGGCTACCTCGGACTCTTCGGCGCCGGAGTGGCGTTGTATCGTGGGCATGCGGGCGCGCTTCGCGCGATCGCGGGAGTGACGCTGTTCCTGCTCCTGGTCTCGATCCGCAACGCCTGGGACACGGTCACGTTTGTGGCCGAGACGCGAGGCAAGCAGGACCTACGGTGAGCGGGCCGGCGGCCACCAGAGTTCGAGCCGTACCCGGAAGGTCGACAGCTCCTCGAGGCGCTGCGTGGTGGTGGTGGCCGGGAAATCATACCGTTCGAAGCTGTAGAGCGCGCTGACGCCCAGCCGTCGTCCGCGCCAGTCGACACCGACGCCGGTCGCGAGCGCAACATCCGGGTGCGGCAGCCCACTCACCGAGACGATCGGCAGCCAGTACCCGCGCAGCACGGCCTCCACGGTTTCAAATCCGAGCGGCACGCGTGCCTCGGCGCCGACCTGCCAAGCGCTCCAGTGTTGCGTCGCGAGTGAATTGGAAAAATTACGCACACTCAAGCCGCTCTCGACTACGAGCCACGGTTGCACTTTCATTCCGGCGAGGATTTGCGCCTCGGCAAGATCGTGGTCTTCAAGGGACGCGCCCGTCGCTGACAGCTGACCGCTCACCGCCTCGCCACGGATCTGAAACCGCCCCCGCAGCGACAGCGCCAATGCGCCACCTGCGAGCGTTCCCGACGATGCGACGAGCACGCCGTCGTCGTGCACCCGATGCTCGCCGCGCCCGAAGACCGCGCCGGCGCGCACAGATATCTGCGCGGCCCCGAACGTGGGGACCGCGGCGAGCAGGATCGACACGGGCACAATGATCCTCCTCGTCACGGACCGATCCCCGCGGCTGGCGCTACAATCAACCGCGTCTGGGCGAGACGCTCCTGATTGCGACTGCGGATCGCCGCATTCGTGGCGGTTCGTTGGGCACGGCGCTCCGCATTGGCCGCGATGTTTGCCGGAATCTCCCGATGATTCTGGTGGGAGATAAAACCCGCAACACCGAGGACTGAGGCAGTCACCGCGATGCCGACCGCCGCCGCGCGACCTCCGCCGTCCAGCTCGCCATTCGCCACCGCCGTCGGAACGAGCAGCGCCGCGGCCGCCACGCCGGCGCCCTTGAGTAGCTCCGACCGCGCCACCGAAGCGGGATGCTGCTCCGGCAGCAGATCCTCCGGGCGGAGCGCGGCCATTGTGTCCTCGAGCGACGGATGATCCTGCTGAATGCTGAAATACAACCGGACGGAGTCGGCACGGTGCGTGACCTGGCTGGTTCCGGCGAGGAGCAGCTCGTAGCGGCCCGCAGCGGCCACATGGCCGTCGGCGAGCAAGCCATCCCAGCGGAGTTCTCTGAGTCCGTCGCTCAGCCCATCGAACAGGACCACGCCCGCCGGACCACCGGCGCTCCGCAGCTCGACGCGCAGGTCCGCGGCGTGAGTCGTCAGCACCGTGAAGCTCAGTCGTTCGGTACGCGGATCGATCGTGTCGAATGCGATGGGCCGGATGCCCAGGCCGAAGGTCAACCGCCGCGCCTCGCTGAACACTGCCAGCTCCGCGGGCGTGAATTTTTGGGGCTCGAGGTCGACGAACGGATCGCGTTCCAACGCCGCGCGAAAGTACACCAGGCCGGAGTCGCGTTGGCCGAGGACGACGAGCGCAGCGCCCAGGTATTTGTAGGCGAAGACGCGCTGTTCGAGGGTGACGACGAATGGCGAATTGGGCGAAATGACGCGGCGCAAGATGACGAGCTCACGCTCCACATCGAGCGCCGCGTGATAGCGCGCCGCCTGTTGCAGTTGCTCTTCTGTATTCCCCTGCGCCGCAGCCGTTGCCGCCATCACGAGGAGCAGCAGTGCGGTTACGCCGGCGTGCCTCACGGCTCATCTCGGAGCGTGATGAGCCCCAGCCGCGTCGTGTTGCCAGCGACCACCTGGAACGTGGTGTCGAGGGTCGCCGAACCCGGCGCCTTGATCCGCAGCCGTCGTGTCCCGGACGGCACTTCGAGATCGAACACGGTTCCGATCCCCACCTGCCGGCCATCGATGAAGATGACGGCGTCAGGCGGCTCGGTGCGCAAGCGCACGCGGCCCGGCGGGCCGGCCACCGGCGGGCGCGGCCGACTCGCGGCAGGCCGGGACACCGGCGGGGAAGGGGGCGGGGGCGCCGCAACCACAGCAGTCGACTCGGCCCTGGCCGCCGGCGTCGCGGCGCTGCTGGGAGGCGGCGCTGCAGCTTTCGACCGAAATGCAAGCCAGGAAGCCGACAACAGCAGGAGGGCCCCGATGCCGACGCTCACGATGTTCCGAGGTCGCAGCGGCCTTCGCCCATTCGCGCTCGCGGCCGCGGTTGAAATGCGGGCGTCCGGCAATGGCGGCAGCTCTCCGGTTTCGACGATCGGGACGTGATAGCCGCGCGCCAGCCGGCGCAGGATCTCCTTCGCATGCCGCTGGTCCTCGGTATGGAAGGGAAGGCTTTCGAGCGCGGTCACGAGGTCGGAAGTATTGATGTAACGATGCGCCGGATCTTTCGCGACCAGGCGATTGATGATGGCGAGCAGCGCCTCGGGCGTATCGGCGCGCACGGTGCGAAGGTCGGGCGGTGGCGTGAAGTACTGGTGCTGGACGACTGCCAGAACCGAGCTGCCCTCGAACGGCGCCGCTCCGGCCAGCATCTGAAATCCGACGATACCCAGGGAGTACTGATCGCCTTGCGGACCCACAACGGCGCCGGCGCATTGCTCAGGGCTCATGAACTGGGGCGTCCCCATGACGGCGCCACTCGGCGTCAACGTGGTGTCTTCGGCTGCCCGGGCAAGTCCGAAGTCCGATACGTAGACCCGCCCTTCTTGATCGATCAGGATATTCGAGCTCTTGATGTCGCGGTGCACCGTGCCGCGCTCGTGCGCATAGGCCAGGGCACTCGCGATGGCGCGCAGGACCGCAACCACGACCGGGATGGGCAGCGCACCCTGGTCCTCGATGATCGTGGCGAGGGGGCGTCCTTCGATGAACTTCATCACTATGTAGTGCATGCCGCCCGATTCACCGACCTGGTAGATCGGAACGATGTTCGGATGATCGAGTGCGGCGGCGCGGCGTGCTTCGCGACGCAGGCGGTCCGCGACCGCACCACCCGTCGACGCGCTCGGCAGCATCACTTTGAGCGCGACGAGCCGCCGGAGCGACATTTCGAGCGCCTTGAAGACTGCGGCCATCCCGCCGCGGCCGCATTCGCGCTCGATCTCATACTCACCACCGAGGACGACGCGGATCTGTGCCAGCAACGGATCGGCGTTCTGCGCCAAGAAGGCGACGGTCGCCGTCGTGGGATCGGCGACTTCGCCGCCACAAGAGCCGCAGAACCGGATGCCGACGGGCACCTGGGCGGCGCAGCGAGGGCAGCGGGTCACGTTCCGGTCGCGGTGAAGGTGAGCGTATTCAGACCGGGCACGCTTGCCGTCGCCGTGTTCAGGCCGGGGGCTGCACCCAACGTCAACGTTGCCTCCGCGAGGCCGCTGGCGTTCGTCGTCACCTTGACCTGGTTAGCGCCGCCGAATCTGCCGCCCCCGCCAGTCACCTTGAAGGTGACTTGCACGCCGGCGACTGGCCGCCCGCTTGCGTCGACGACTCGCACCGTGAATGCGTTTGATAACGCGGTGCCGTGGACGCCGGTTTGCCCATCGCCGCGGACGCCGCGCTGGGCGGCGTCAACGGTACCGCTCGCCAGCGGCGCGCCATTCCAGGTGGACACGGTCACGCTGCCGACACTGTCCCCGGTCGCCGTAGAGTCGGCCAGACCCCGCGGGCCGCGTGGATCGCCCCACCAGGTCTGCAGCGCGCTCACACTCTGCCCCACTTCGTCCCTGACCCCCGCGGCGGAATTGTCGAAGATATCGTTGTCGCGCGTGCTGAGGTTTGACACCAAGCCGAGCAGGACGCCCACATTGTTGGTCGAAACGAAGTTCGAGTCGAGACGAACGCTGGACGCTCCGCCTTCGACCCGTATCCCCGCGTTGAAAGGATGTCCAGTGACGGTGTTCTGCACGATGCTGATCAGCGGCGCAGTTGCATCGAGCGCCGCGCGCGCCACCGCGCTATCACCGGGCGCCGGAATGAATCCGGCCCCCGCGACGGTGTTCCCCGTTGCCGTGAAACTCGTCCCCGCAAACGACACCGCGGCGCGGTTGTTCAGGAACGTCGACTGCTGCACGCGCAAAGGTCCGCCGGTCACCGACACTGCGTACGCGGTGCCCCCGCCCCCCGTACAGCGCTGGATGCGGCTGCTGGTCAGCGCGACCGAGCTCGCGCTCGTCGCCTGAACGCAGGCTCCCTGGAGTGTCACGTTGATGGTGTCGTTTTGCAGCGTCAGCGAGTCGCTACCAGTCGCGACGATGCCCGACAGCGTACTGTCGAAGCGCGATCCCTGCACGCTGAGACTCGCGTTCTCCGATCGGATACCGGCCCGCGCGCCGATCACGATGTTGCTGCTCACCTGCGCCCCCACCTGGCTGGGGAACGAAGGATTGCGCACCAGCACGAACCGCATGGCATTGAAAGGATCCTGGTCGGTGCGCGCCACGTCGCGGAGCGTGTTCCCCGTGACGACCGCCTGCCACGACGCCTGCATTTCGAGTGCAGCCCATTCGGAGAGCGTCCCGGCCGAATAGACTTCCCCGTTCAGCCCCAGGGGCCTGGTGTCGAGCAGATTGCCCTGAACCGTCGAGCCCGTGCTCCAACGCACGAGAACGAGTCGCTGGCGGCCCGCGAGATCGTTCGCGGCGATCGTCGCACCCGCGCTCGAGTCGACGAGCACGGCAGGGCCCTGGGTGCCGCGAATCGTCGCGTGACGCACGGCATTGGCGCTGCCGCGGAGGAGGCGGATGCCCGCGCCGACCTCGACGCCGGGCAGGGAGTCCACCGATTCGATGTACACGGTGTCGATGACGACGCCGGCGCCGTCGCGCACGCGAATACCGTAGCCGCGGACGGACCGAATGTCGCTGCTTGTGATTCTGGCGGCCGCCGACGCGGAGCTATCGAGCGCGATGCCACGCCCGATTCGGCCCGCCGCTGTTCCGGGCGGATTGACGTAGAAGCGCGCGACACGGAGATCCGTCTGACGCGCATCGATCGCGGGGCCGGCGATCGTATGCCGCAGCGCCAGGTTCTGGATGACGACCGTGGCCGCCGTGTACGCCGTGATGCCAGCGGTGCCCGTGTCATGCGACAGCAGCGGCAGCAGCAGCGGATTCCTCGGCATGCTCAGCACGAACGCTGAATCGTCGCCGCGCAGCGTCACGCGGCGTGAGAGAGCGACGGTCTCGGCGTAGGGAGCCGTACCCTTACGGACGAACACGGTATCGTCCACATCGGCGGCACTCACCGCGTCGCTGATGCGGGCATAGGGCCGCTTCCGCGTTCCAAACCGCGGGGCAATCGCGACCCCGTTGTCGACGATCAAGCGCGTCGGGTTCACGACGACATCCACCACGGTGTCGGTGAATGCGCCGGCCTGGCCGATCACGAACGCGGACCCGATCCCCGCGGCGGTAGCGACGCCACCGGCCGAGACCGAGACCGCGGCGGGGTTGGACGATGACCACGCGATCGGATATCCCGGGATGAGAGCGCCACGCGCGTTACGGACCGTGCCGCCCCCCCCGTAGCTGAGCGATTGTCCCACTGCCGTCAGCGTATCCCGGGTATCGCTCAGTATGATCGATGCCGGCAGGTTGAACACGCGAATCGCGATCGTATCCCGGACCGTGTCGCCTGCGGCCCTCACGTACCGCGCGCGGACGACCGTCGCGCCGGTGTCTCGTGCGACAACGAGCCCGGCACCGGTCACACTGCCGATCAGTGGTGCATCGCTCGACCATTGCACCGATGTGGCGGGGAGCGTGGCGCCCCGTGCGTTCAGGATCACGGCGGCAAGTGGCAGCGAGTCCCAGATACTGGTGAGCGTATCTGCCGCTCCCGCGATGTCGATGAACGCGGGTGCGTTCGTCACCGTCACGAGGGTCGTGTCCGCCACGCCGCTCGCCACCGCGATGATCCGCACCGTACCGACGCCGACCGCGACCGCCACCGGTTGCGGCACGGTGTCCACCCGCGTGATCGCGGTATCCGTCGCTCGCCAGCTGATCACCGGATTCTGGATCAGATTGCCGCGACTGTTGCGGACCGTGGCCGACAGCAGCAGGGTGTCGTTGAGGCTCTCGAGCGTCGCGCTGGCGGGCTGGATGTCCACGCTCGCCGGCCGGTCGACGACATCGACCGTTACCGTGTCGCGCGCGGCGTCCATCACCGCCACCACGCGCCCGCTGCCCACGCCGACTCCCGTCACCAGCCCGTTGTGGTCAACGGTTGCGATCGTCGGATCGAGGGTGGCCCACCCCGGACTCTTGTTCGGCACGGCCACGAGGAACCCGAGGCTATCGGTCGCGCTCGCTGACAGCAATGCTTGATCGCCGAGGGACACGATCGCGGGGACCGGGTCTGGCGAGATCACGACGCGCTCTGCCCGCTGCTCGACGGTGACGGTCACGGTGTCCTGCAGGACGCCGCTCCGCGCCAGAACGCGGGTGGTGCCGTTGTCGACCGCGCGGATGCGACCGCCCGACGTGACCGACGCGATTGTCGCAGCCTCACTCGTCCAGGTGACTGGAACGGCGCCGAGTGCATGACCCCGGGCGTCGAGCCCCACGGCCACGACCGTCGATTCCGCGGTCAGCGAGCTCAAGACGAGCGTGTTTGGTGAAGCCGCGACGCGCGCCAGGCGCTGCGTGACGACGACGCTGCCGAGCCCCGTGTCATTGTCGACGAAAGCCCGCACGATGACCTGGCCGTTGCGGCGGGCGACCAACCGGCCGGGTGCGACAAAGGCGGCCACTGTCGTATCCGACGATGTCCACACGGGCGTCACGCCGGCGATGGGCGCATTGTGGGCATCGAAGACGGGCGCGATGAGCTGGAGCGTATCGTCGATGCTGCTCAGCGTGTCGCTCGACGGCACGACGGTCACGGCGCCGACCACGACGTCGAGCGGGACGGACAGGGTGGGCGGCGTGGCCACCATCGGACTGATCAATGACACGATGACTTGGGTGTGACCCCGGCGCCGGCCAACGAGTGCATTACCCGCGGCAATCGGCGCGACTACGGCCGTGTCCGCGATGGTGTACCGGAAGTGTGGCGCGGGAAGCTCGGCGCCGTCGATCTCTGCGGTCAGCGCGAAGGTGAGGGTATCGCCGACCACGACGACGCTGTCGCCGCTATACCGGAGTTGAATGTCGGAGGTCTTCGGGCCGCTCAACGCGTCGGACAGGGCGCACGCGAACGCGGCGCTGGACAGGACTAGCGCCGAGACAGCCAGTCGCCACGTTGCGCGCCGCGTGGCGGCGACGGAACTGCGGAGATGCATGCATGCCCCGCCTGCAAAGACGTAGGCGGCATCCATCTCGCGGGGGGGGCGCGAAACCCGCGGCGAAGGGCGCCGATCCGAAAAGGCTGACAAGGCTAATGAAAAGGCGGGTCGCGGTGGCGTGATGCAGAGCACATCTTGAGGTGGAAACCATCCCTGGGAGAGCCAATGAAGCCCGCATCCACCTGGTCACGCCGTGAATTCCTCGAAATCAGCACCGCCGCCGCCGGCGTCTCGCTCGCCGCCAACCCCTTCAGATTCCGCTCCGTCGCCCCAAGCGACACAGTTCGCTTCGGGATGGTGGGCGTGGGCATGCAAGGCAACGGCTTGCTGGGCACATCCATTCAGCTGCCCGGGGTCACGTGCGCGGCGGCAGCGGACCTGTATGACGGCCGGCATATCCTCGCCAAAGAGATCGCCGGAGCGAACCTTCCCACGACGCGCGAATACCGTCGCCTGCTCGACGACAAGAACATCGACTGCATCGTCGCCGCGGTGCCCGATCACTGGCACAAGCGCATGGTCGTGGAAGCGGTCAGCGCGGGGAAGGACATCTACATCGAGAAGCCGATGTCGCACACCCCCGCGGACGGCGTGGCGATGGTGGACGCCGTAAAAAAGAGCGGGCGGATCCTGCAGGTCGGCTCGCAGCGCGTGAGCTCAGCGATCTGCGCGAAGGCCAAAGACATGATCGCGCAGGGCATGCTGGGTGACCTGACACTCGTCGAAGGGTGGCTCGGCCGGAACGATCCGACGGGGGCGTGGGAGTATCCTCCGCCGCCCGATCTCTCCCCGCAGACGCTCGACTGGGACACCTGGCAGAACGACGTGCCCAAGCGCCCGCTCGATGGGAACATCTTCGCGCGCTGGCGCTGCTGGAAGGAGTACGGTACCGGCGTCGCCGGCGACCTCCTCGTCCATCTGATCAGCGGCATGCAGTTCATGCTCGGTATCAACGAGCCGCCGAAGCAGGCGGCGTCGGTCGGCGGCATCCGGCGCTGGAAGGACGGGCGCAATATGCCGGACGTGCACGCCACGATCTACTACTATGGGGCCGACAACCTACCCGTCTACATGCGACTCAATCTGGGTACCGAGATGCCGGAGCAGTACCGCATTCAGGGCTCGAAGGGAGTGCTCGAGGTGTCGGGCAGCACGCTCACGTTCACGCCGCAGGATGGCAAAGACAACTGGCCCAGCTACTACACCGGCAGCTACCCGGGCAAGCTGCGCCAGGCGTACCTGGAGCAGTGGCATCGCGACCACGATCTCAAAGCCGGCGAACAGCCACCACTCCGCCAAGCGGTGACGTTCTCGACGCCCGACTTCGACGACACGGCCCCGCACCTGTGGAATTTCTTCGAGGCCGTGCGCACGCGGAAACCGGTGGTGGAGGATGTCGTGTTCGGCCACAACGCGGCGCTGGCATGTCACATGGCCAATGAGGCGTACTTCCGGCGCGCGGCCGTGACGTGGGACGAGGCGACGAAGACGATCAAGGGGTGAGGAGAGAGACTAAGCCTCGGGTGTCAGCGAGACCTTGAACCCTTTCGCTTTCAGGCTGGCCAGGAGGCCCGCCTTCTCGACCGACTTCATGTAGGCCTCATCCGGCTCGACCACCCTCTTCTCGACCAGCTCGAGCAGCGCGTCGTTGAGCGTCGTCATTCCCAGCTTCTTGCTGGTCTGAATGATGGACGGAATCTGGAACGTCTTGCCTTCGCGAATGAGGTTGGAAATCGCGGGGGTGGTGAGCAGGATCTCGCGGGCGGCCACGCGGCCGCCCGCCGCCTTCTTGCAGAGCGTCTGCGAGATCACGCCTTTGAGCGACTCCGACAACATCACGCGGATCTGCGCCTGCCGGTCGGCGGGGAACTGATCGATCATCCGGTCGACGGTCGACGCGGCCGTCGTGGTGTGCAGGGTCCCGAAGACCAGGTGGCCCGTCTCCGCGGTCTCGATGGCGATCGCAATCGTCTCGAGATCGCGCATCTCGCCGACCAGCACGATGTCGGGATCCTCGCGCAGTGCTGCCCGCAGCGCGGCCTTGAAGCTCCCGGTGTGCACGTGCACCTGGCGCTGGGTGATCAGGCACCGCTTGTTCTCGTGCACGAATTCGATCGGATCTTCGATCGTGATGATGTGGTCGGTGCGGGTGCGGTTGATCAGATCGATCAGCGCGCACAGCGTCGTCGATTTCCCCGAGCCCGTCGGCCCCGTAATCAGCACGAGTCCTTTCGTGAGATAGCAGAGCCGCTGCACTTCCTCGCTCAGACCCATCTCCTCGACCGTCACGACCTTCGCGGGGATCACGCGGAACACCGCCACGGGGCCCCTGCGGTCCCGCGCGGCATTCACGCGAAAGCGGGCCAGTCCCGTGATTTCGTACGCGAAATCGGTGTCTCCGGTCTGCTTCCATTCGCCGCGGTTCCGCTCCGGCATGATCGACAGCACGAGCAGCTCGAGGTCATTGACGCTCAACGACTCGCCGCTCTGACGCTTGATCTCGCCGTGCGTGCGGAACAGCGGCGGCTCCCCGACGCGCAAATGCAGGTCGGAGCTGTCCGATTGCACCAGGCTCTTCAAGAGCTTGGCGAGCTTATGCTCGGCCGCCTGGAACTGGGACGCGGCGAATTCGACCGGCAGCTCGCTAGGGGCGGTGGGCGTTTCCGTCGGCGCAGCCGCCACGCGCCTGGCGGTGATCGGCGGCGCCGCGCTGGCCGGCGAGGAGGCGCTGGGTGCAGCCGGGGAAGGGGATCGGGAGGGGGAGGGGGAGGGGGAGGAGGCCGGTTGCGCTGTGCCATTTTGCGCTCCCCGCGCACCGCGCACCGCGGAGATCACCGCGGTCAGGCGTCCCATTTCCGGGACGATCCTGACCCGTACGAGGCCCGTGTTGGCCGCGTACTCGAACTCCGTCTCGGCCTGATGGTCGATCTTGTCGGCGGCCTCGGGCGGAGCAACTTCGACCATCATCGAGTAGATGTGCTGGTCGGTCAGCGGCTGCTTGGAGACCTTCCGCGGCTTGCCGTCTTTGATAATCGTCACCGGCTCGTCGGGCAGCAGATAGAGCTGGTCGGCGCGCTCGCGCAGCAGAACCTCGACAAAGGGATCGAGTCGAGACGGCATTGATCAATCCTCAGGCCGCGCGTACAGGACGTGCGCGCGGTTCACAAGGTGAATCTCGTCCGGAGTCGTAATGGCGAAGAACGGCTCGGGGGACGCGTTGAGATAGTCGAGCAGCCGCGAGTGGTGCCGGGGCATTTCGATCGTGGCGGAGCCGCTGACCCGCGATCCGTCCGCAAGCGTGAGCTCCAACCGTCCCGTGCGTGCGGCAGAAACCCGCTCGGGATCCTCCGGCGTGGTGTTGCGCGGCACGGTCAGCGTCACCGTGCGCGCCTTGCTGACGAGCAGGATGTCGTTGCTGTCATCCGTGGCATGAAACGGGAAGAAGCCTTCGGGTCGGTTGAGCATGTCCAAGGGAGTCTCGTGACCGACGTGTTGCGGGACCCGTTCCATCACGTAAATCTCGCCGGTTCGCGTGCCCCCACCAGTCAGCCGCAGCAATGCGGGCAGCGCGACGCGCGGAAGCACATAACCCGTCGACGTCACGGGGTTCTGCACTGGACACTGAGTGGCGCGCGATTGCCACACGCGATCGTTTCATTCATCCCGTTCGCGATGGGCCCGCAGGCGGTCGTGTGCGCCGTCTCCGTTGCCTCCTCTGCCGTGCGGCCGGCGGCGGTCGCGCAGTTGGAGCGGCCGTTGAATTCCATGCACACGGTACACTGCTCGGTCGCGCGCGCGGTGGACATATAGAAGAACAGCGCGAGGACCGCCGCGATGACCACCAGGGTGAGCAAGGTCGAGCGCTTCATAGCCTTCTCTCGGTGAGCGAACAAGGTGTCGAACACGATGAATTCGCGCCAGAGCCAGACAGCATTTATCCTGTAGGGAATGACTGGCACCGTAAAGATAGTAATGCTCGGGTTCGACTTGCTGGCTGTGATGCTCATCATCGTCGCCAGGTCCGCGTGGCGTCATCGCCGTCGGGTGAGCGCCGCCGTCGGGTTGCTCGCCGCCGCGGTATGTCTCTCGATCGGCCTTGTGTGCGCTTCGATCAGCGTCGGAATCCGGGGTTATCGCGCGCTTACGCAGGAAGTCGTCGCCGCCACGATCACCACGGAGCCGATCGGTCCGCAGCGGTTCCGCGCGACCGTCACGCTTCCCGACAAGAGCGTCCACATGTTCGATCTAGCCGGCGATGCGGTCTACGTGGATGCGCACGTCCTGAAGTGGCATGCCATCGGCAACCTGCTCGGACTGACCACTGCCTACGAGCTCGATCGCATTGCGGGCCGCTATCAGCGGTTGAGCGACGAGCAGAACCGCGAGCGTACCGTGTATTCGCTCGCGACGGCCAAACCGTTCGACGCCTACGACCTGGCGCACCGCTACTGGCTGCTGCGCCCGCTGGTCGATGCCGAATACGGCTCCGCCACGTTCATCGGCGCAACGGCCCCGGGCGGCGCGACTTACGAGGTGCGCGTCTCCACCACGGGACTCCTGGTGAGGCCGGTCGTGACCAGGTAACCTTCTCGCCGTGACTGATAAGAAACCGAAACCCAACTATTCGAACGCCTGGCGCGAAGCACGGGGGCTGATCTGGCAGCATCGCCGCCGGCTCGCGCTCGGATTGGCGTTGATGCTGATCAACCGGCTCTCGGGCCTCGTGTTGCCCGGGTCGTCCCGCTATCTGATCGACGATGTCATCGGGCACAGACGGGCGGACCTGCTGGGTCTGATCGCCGCGGCCGTCGGGGCGGCGACCATCGTTCAATCGGTGACCTCGTTCGGGCTGTCCCAGATTCTGGGAGTAGCCGCGCAGCGGGCCATTACCGATATGCGCAAGTCCATCCAGGCATTCGTGTTGCGCCTCCCGATCGCGTATTTCGACTCGACGAAAACCGGAATCCTCATCTCCCGCATCATGACCGACGCCGAGGGCATCCGGAACCTGGTCGGGACCGGTCTCGTGCAACTGCTGGGCGGGCTCGTTACGGGGACTATCGCGCTCGGCGTCCTGTTCTGGCTGAACTGGAAGCTCACGTCGCTGTCGATTCTCGTACTCGCGCTGTTCGGCGGCGGCATGGCGTACGCGTTCTCGAAACTGCGCCCGTTGTTTCGCGAGCGGGGAAAGCTCAATGCCGACGTGACGGGCCGTCTCGCGGAGACACTGGGCGGGATCCGGATTGTGAAGGCCTATCGCTCGGAGCGTAGCGAGCGGCTCGTGTTCGCGCGTGGCGCGCACAGCCTGTTTCGCAATGTCGCGACGACGATGACGGGCGTGTCGGGCGTGGGAGCCTTTGCGCAGCTCGTGATTGGTGCGATCGCGGTCATCATGATTCTGGTCGGTGGTCGGGCCGTCCTGACGCAATCGATGACCCTCGGCCAACTCGCCCAGTACATCATTTTCGTCGGCCTGGTTGCGCTACCCCTCATCAACATCGCGTCCATCGGTACGCAGATCACCGAAGCGTTCGCCGGTCTGGACCGGATTTACGAGCTGCGGGGCATGATTACGGAGGACGCCGAGGATGCGACGCGGGTGCCGCTCGCAGGCGTTCGTGGCGATGTCGTGTTCGACCATGTGACGTTTGCGTACAAGCCGGGCGTGCCGGTCCTCAAGGACGTGTCGTTCCGGGCGCCGGCCGGGTCGACGACGGCGCTGGTGGGTTCCTCGGGATCGGGAAAGAGCACGCTGGTCAGTCTGGTGCTGGCGTTCAACCGCCCGGAGCAGGGGCGGGTGCTCGTGGACGGGCGCGATCTCGGCAGCGTGCGTCTATCCGACTATCGCACCCAGCTCGGCGTCGTCTTGCAGGACAACTTCCTGTTCGATGGGACGATCGCCGAGAACATCGCCTTTGCGCGGCCGCACGCGACGCGCGCCGAGATCGAAGCGGTGGCGCGCATCGCGCACTGCGACGAGTTCGTCGAGCAGTTCGAGGAGAAGTACGACACCGTCGTGGGTGAGCGCGGCGTGAAGCTGTCGGGCGGCCAGCGGCAGCGCATTTCGATCGCCCGAGCCATTCTGGCCGATCCCCGTATTCTGGTGCTCGACGAGGCGACGTCGAGTCTCGATTCGGAGAGCGAAGCCAAGATTCAGGACGGCTTGCGCGCGCTGCGGCGCGGACGGACGACGTTCGTGATTGCGCACCGGCTCTCGACGATTCGCAGCGCCGATCAGATTCTGGTGCTGGAGGGTGGGCAGATTGTCGAGCGGGGAACGCACGAAGCGTTGCTCGTCGCGAACGGCAGGTACAAGCAGCTCTATGACAAGCAGTACCACTTCGAACGCGATCGATTCATCAATCCGGGCGAGGACTTCACTCCTGAACCCGAGCAGGTCGCGGTGCCCCCGGTTGCACCGCCGGGGCGGCT
Organism: uncultured Gemmatimonadales bacterium; assembly: GCA_963704805.1. Taxonomy (GTDB): domain Bacteria; phylum Gemmatimonadota; class Gemmatimonadetes; order Gemmatimonadales; family GWC2-71-9; genus 20CM-2-65-7. Next base: position 1,215,966 of record CAVPHS010000001.1, read on the forward strand.
CTAGACGTCCAAGTCGTCAGGCGCAAGGTCCAAGACAGGTGTAAGACGCCAAGTTGCAAGTAGTTTCAAGCTCTAAGTGCATGTCGCTTGTGTCTGCCTACTTGCGACTAGAAGCCCAAGCTGCCGTGTGGAACTGCGAAGAGCGCGGCGCCAGCTTTCCTTTCCCCGCGGCGTAGTCCTTCCAACTTACAGAAGGGTATGCGTTCGGCACCTGCCGCATCGTAATGCAGTCTTGGACCGGACACACGGCCGCGCACAGATTGCACCCGACGCACGCCTCCTCGATGATCTCGACCACCGGACCGCCGTTGTTTCGCGGCAGTCGCCGAATGGCCTGGTGCGCGCCGTCCTCGCAGGCCGTCCAGCAGAGCTCGCATTTGATGCATTTGTCCTGATCGATGTGGGCAAGCAGATGGTAATTGAGATCGAGCTCTTCCCACTTCGTGACGCGGGGGAGGGCGCGACCGCGGATGTCGGCGAGGGTGCGGTGGCCGCGCTCATCCATCCAGTTCGACAGGCCATCGATCAGGTCTTCGACGATGCGGAAGCCGTAGTGCATCACGGCGGTACAGACCTGCAGCGTCCCGGCGCCGAGGGCGATGAATTCCGCCGCGTCGCGCCAGGAGGCGATGCCGCCGATCCCCGAGATCGGGATCTGCACCTTGGGGTCGCCCGCCACCGCCGAGACCAGGTGGAGCGCGATCGGCTTGACGGCGGGGCCGCAGTAGCCGCCGTGGCTCGACTTTCCGGCCACCGAGGGTTGAGGCTCGAAGGTCGCGAGATCGACGCCCACGATCGAGTTGATTGTGTTGATGAGCGACAAGGCATCGGCACCACCTTTGACCGCGGCGCGCGCGATGAACGTGATGTCGGTGACGTTGGGCGTGAGCTTCACAATCACCGGAATGGTGGCGACCTCCTTGACCCACTCCACGATCTGGCAGGTGTAGTCCGGGACCTGACCCACGGCGCTCCCCATGCCGCGCTCGCTCATGCCGTGCGGACACCCGAAGTTCAGCTCGATCCCGTCGGCACCCGTATCCACCGTCTGCTTCACGATCGCGTGCCACGACTCGCGCTTCGATTCGACCATGAGCGACGCGATGATTGCGTGCTTCGGGTAATTCCGCTTGACCTCGGCAATTTCCTTGAGGTTGTCGGCGATCGGCCGGTCGCTGATCAGCTCGATATTGTTGAACCCCATCATCCGATGCTGGCCGAGGTCCACGGAACCGTAGCGCGAGAACACGTTGATGATGGGCTCACCGATCGTCTTCCAGACGGCGCCGCCCCAGCCCTGATCGAACGCCTTCGCAACCTGGCCGTACGTGTTGGTCGGCGGCCCGGACGCCAGCCAGAACGGATTGGGCGATTCGATGCCTGCGAAGTTGGTGCGAAGATCAGCCATATGGCCCCCCTCCTCCTACCGCACGATGCCGCCCAGAAACTCGTGGATGCGCTGGGCCGCGGTGATGCCTTCCGCTGCCGCGTTGACGATCTCGGCACCGCCATTGGCGCAATCGCCGCCGATGAACACGCGAGGGTGGCCTTCGGGCGCCGAGAACGGGGTGCGTTCGGTCTGACCGATCGCCACGATCACCATGTCGCAGGGAATGGTCTCGGTACCGGCCGGGGTCTGCACTTCGAGCGCCGACACGTCGCCGCTGCCGCTCGCGATGACGCGCTGCGGGACCGCGTGGAATCGAAAGCCACACCCGTCGCGTTTCGCCAGCTCGTATTCGTAGTCGTAGCACGGCATGTCGGCCTCCCCGCGCCGGTAGACGATCGTTGCGGTGGTGGCCCCCAGCCGTTTGGCATGTGTCACGGCGTCGATCGCGGTGTTGCCGGCGCCGATCACGACGACCTGGCGCCCGACCGGCGTCTCCCGATATGGATGCGTCTTCAGATGCTCGATGAACGTCAGCGCGTCGACGACGCCGGGCAAATCTTCGCCCGGGATGCCGAGCGGCTTGGTATCGCCCAGCCCGATGCCGATGAACACCGCGTCATACTCGGCGAGGACGTTCTCGAACGGCACGTCCTTCCCGACCGTCACCCCGCTCTTCAATTCAACGCCGAGGTCGAGGATATCCTGCACTTCCGCCAGGGCGACGTCGGCCTTGAGCTTGTACTCCGCGATGCCGTAGGTATTGAGGCCGCCCGGCTGGGGCTTCGTCTCGAACACCGTGACATCGTGACCGCAGCGCCGCAGATCGCGCGCGCACGATAACCCGGCTGGGCCCGCGCCGACGATCGCCACGCGCTTTCCGGTCGGTCGGCCGGGCTCAAACAGCTTCCACTTGTGCTCCAGCACCTTGTCGGTCGCATGCCGCTGCAGCAGCGCGATCTTGATCGGCGCTTCGTCCCGATCGTTCAGGACGCACGCGCCCTCGCACAGCACCTCGACCGGGCACGCCCGTGCGCACGAATGCCCGAACGGATTCGGGTGCAGAATGACCCGGGCGGACCCTCGCAGATTCCCGCTGGCGATTTTCCTGATGAACGCGGGGACGTCGATGTGCGTGGGACAGGCGATGGTGCAGGGGGCGTCGTGGCAGAACAGACACTTGTTCGCCTCGAGCAGCGCCGCGTCGCTCGTGAGCGGCGGCGCGATGTCGGCAAAGTTGCGCTCGAGCTCTTCGTCGCTCAGCAACGCTCGCTGCTCGGTCACCCGCGAACTCCCGCCTCGATGTCGCGCATGGCCGGATGGGTCGCGCGCATCCCCGCCACATAGACGGCGGCCGCGATGAGGAATCCGACGAACCAGGCCCAGTTATAGACCGTGCCGAAGAATCCCGCAGCCGGGGTGCCGTGCAGCGCCGCGATGAACCCCGGAAGACTGGGCGCGATACCGAGCGCGAGCGCGGCGCCGGCCAGCCAGTTCACGCCGTCCGTGTACTCGTAGATGCCGTCCCGGCGGTAGAGATCGTTGACGATCAAGTGGCCGCGGCGGAGCACGAAGTAATCGGCGATCATGATGCCCGCGACGGGGCCGAGGAGGGCGCCGTAGCCAATGAGCCACGTGAAGAGGTACGCGGCCGCATCGTTGTAGAGCCGCCACGGCATCATCACGATGCCGATGATCGCCGTGATCATTGCGCCCTGTTTGAACGTGATCTTGTGCGGCGCAATGTTGGAAAACGCGTTCGCCGGCGCGACGACATTGGCCGCGATGTTCGTCGTGAGGGTCGCCACCACGAGTCCCGCCATCGAGAGCATGATCATGAGCGGGCCGCCGATCCGCGCGAGCAGCGCCACCGGGTCGGAAATGCGCGTTCCGAAAATCACGACGGTCGCGCTCGTGACGGCGGCGCCGATGAACGCGAACAGCGCCATCGTCGCGGGCAATCCAACTGCCTGGCCGATCACCTGGTCCCGTTGCGACCGCGCGTAGCGTGAGAAGTCCGGGATGGAGAGCGCCATGGTGCCCCAGAACGCGACTGCGGAGGTGAGTCCCGCCCCCCACACGTTCCCGACTGCCGGACGGCCCCCCCCGGACGGCCCGACGGCCGGATTCTGAAGCATCGCTCCGAGACTGCCGGCCCGCGACCAGGCCCAAATGAAAAGCGCGGCTCCAACGGCAAGCAGGAACGGTGAGCCCCAGGTTTCAAGGAACTTGATCGAGTCCATCCCACGCAACACGATCCACACGTTCATCGCCCAGAACAGCATGAAACAGAGCAGCTCTCCCGTATTCAGCCCGACGAACGCCGGCAGGATCTGGGGCAGGGTCGCGATGCCGGGCCAGATGACCTCGAAGAGCTTGTAGATCGCCCACCCGCCGATCCACGTCTGGATGCCGAACCACCCGCAGGCGACGAGCGCCCGCAAGATCGCGGGGGCATTCGCGCCGAGGACGCCGAAGGAGGCGCGCGCGAGCACGGGGAAGGGGATGCCGTAGCGCGTGCCGGCGTGCGAGTTGAGCGCGATCGGCAGCAACACCACGACGTTGCCCAGTACCACTGCCCCGACCGCGGCCTGCCACGTCCATCCTTGATCGACGAGTCCCGAGGCCAGCGTGTAGGTCGGAATGCAGATCGCCATCCCGATCCAGAGTGAAGCGATGTTCCACCAGGTCCAGGTGCGCCGATCCGGCGGCACCGGGAGCAGATCTTCGTTGGCAAGCGGCGTGCGAGCAGGGAGCGTCATTTCACGTCGGCGAGCGCGCGCTCCAACCGTTTACAGCCGTCGTCGATCTCCGACTTGCTGATCAACAGCGACGGCGCGATCCGGAGGACGTTGCCGTGAAGGCCGCCCTTGCCGATCAGCAGACCCTGCTTCTTGGCGGCCTCGAGCAGCGCGAACGTTTTCTTCGGCGACGGCTCTTTGGTCTTGCGATCTTCGACCAGCTCGACGCCTTGCATCAGACCCATGCCGCGCACATCGCCGATGAAGGCAAAGCGCTTCTTGAACTCCTCGAGCGCATCGCGCAGCTGCTTGCCGCGCTCGGCCGACCGTTTCGGCGTGTTCTCGCGCTGCATGACGTCCATCGTGACGTCCACCGCCGCCATGGAGATGGGATTCCCTCCGAACGTCGACAAGGAGAGCCCGGTGAACGCGTTGGCGACTTGCTCGGTCGCGATCGTCACGCCGACAGGGAATCCGTTGGCGACCGACTTCGCGAAGGTCATGATGTCGGGCTCCACTCCCCAATGCTCGATGCCGCACCACTTGTCGCCGGTGCGGCCCCATCCAGTTTGGACTTCATCGCAGATGAACACCCCGCCGTACTTGCGAATGATGCCCACCGCGATCTCAAAGTACTCCTTGGGCGGCGTGATGAACCCACCCGCGCCCTGAATCGGTTCCGCCATGAAGGCGGCGGGACGGCCATTGGTTGTGGTTTTGATCAGATCTTCGATGTCTTGTGCGCAGCGGATGCCGCAGTCGGGGTATTCCAGCCCCAGCGGGCAGCGGTAGCAGTACGGGGAGAGCGCGTGCTTGACCCCGGCGATCTGCGTCGGCAGCACACGCCACGGCTGCTGACCGGTGATGGCGATCGCGCCCTGACTGCGGCCCGCGTAGCTGTGGCGCAGCGCGATGATCTCCTGCTGGCCGGTATAGATCTTCGCCAGCATGACCGCGGTTTCGTCAGCTTCCGTGCCGCTCGTCGTGAAAAAGCTCTTCTTCAGCTTGCCCGGCGTGATCTGCGTGAGCTTTTCGGCGACCGTGACTTGCTCGACGGTGGGATAGACGCTGGAGGTGTGCACCAGGCGCGCCACCTGATCCTGAATGCGCTTCACGAACTCGGGGTGCGAATGACCGATGCCGGCGGTGAGAATGCCGCCGAAGAAATCGAGGTATTCACGACCGTCCAGGTCCTTCACGCTGGAGCCGTGCGCCTCGGTGATCACGACCGGCTCGGCGTAATAGTTCGCCACGCACGGAAACAAGAACTCTTTGTGCTTCTGTCGGACCGATTGGGAATCCAAGTTCGTTCTCCAGGATAGGTGTTTGGTGTCAGGTGTCAGGGGGAAACCCTAACACCAAGCACCTGACACCTATCAATGTGTAGGATCTCTCTTGAGAAACGCGCCACGTCCGATTGTTCCGACGAATTCGCCGTCGCGCGCCTGAATCTTGCCCCGTACGGTGACGGCGCTCGCCCGGCCCTTTTGCTCCCAGCCTTCGTAGGCGTTGTAGTCGACCTTCGAGTAGCTGCACTCTTTGGAGAACGTCCCGCGATAGCCCGGATCGTAGACCACGAGATCAGCGTCGCTGCCGAGCTGGATCGCCCCTTTGCGCGGATACAGCCCGAAGAGCTTGGCCGCTTGCGTCGAGCACGCGTCAACCATCGTCTGGAGTCCCAGCCGGTTCGCGGTGACACCGTAGGTGTGGACCAGATCGACGCGCTCCTGAACCGAGGGAATGCCGTTGGGGATCTTCGTGAAGGCATCCCGGCCCATCTGCTTCTGATCGGCGAAGCGGAACGGCGCGTGATCGGTCGCGATGGTGCTGATGTCGCGCGATTTCACCCCGTTCCACAGCACGGCCTGGTTCGCCTTGTCACGCAGGGGTGGCGACATCACGAACTTCGCTCCGTCGAACCCGGGTCGCTCTGCGTACGTCTTGTCCAGGACAAAATGGGGAATGACGGATTCGATCCACACGTTGACGCCCCGCTGGCGCGCGGCCAGCGCGGCGCGGACCGCCGGCTCGCACGAGGTGTGGACGACGTACACGTGCGTGCCGAGTAGCTCCGCGAAGGTGCAGAGGTGATGCACGCCGTCGGCCTCGACGACCGGCGGGCGCGACGGCTCGTGCCATTCGGGACCCGTCTTGCCGGCGGCGAGCAGTGACTTCTGGAGCGCGTCGATCGCATCGGCGTTCTCGCAGTGCGCGGTCACGATCACGCCCAGGTCCTTGGCGAGCTTCATGGCCGCAAACAAGTGCTCGTCGGACAGATTGAGAGCGCCCTTATACGCCAGGAACACTTTGAAGGATGCGACCCCGGCCTTGACGATCTGCCGGAATTGATCGCGGATGTGCTCCTCAAATCGCACCACCGACATGTGAAACGTGTAATCCACGGCGGCGAGCCCCTCGGCCTTCGACTTCCACAGCTCGAACGCCGCGACCGGCTCGTCGCCGGCGGCGGGACAGATCATCTCGATCAGCGTCGTGGTCCCGCCCACGAGCGCCGCCTTGCTCGTCGACTCGTAGTCGTCGGCCGCAAACGTGCCCATGAACGGCAGGTAGATGTGGACGTGCGGATCGATGAATCCGGGGAAAACGTATTTCCCGCGTGCATCGATGATCTCGGCGCCGGGCGCGACGATTTTCGGATCGATGTGCGGCTCGATGCGCGTGATGCGCTCGTCTTCGGCGTAGATGTCGCCGGTGAAGTCGTCCGTGGCCGTGATGATCCGGCCGCCCTGAATCAGGAGCGCCATGTCGGCAACCAGCGATGGACGGTGCGCAGGTACTCATCGTAGGACTGTCCAAAAACACGCCGCAGATGAGGCTCCTCGTAGAATGTGACCAGCAGATGCGTCACGACAAGCACGACGACGGCGTACAGCGCGAGCGCGCTAGACCCATACAGCAGCGCGGCACCAAGCATCGCGGTCGCCGCCCCGATGTACATCGGATTCCGTACGAAGCGGTACGGCCCCGCGACCACAAGCTTGCGTGGCGGGTCGAAGAGTGCCGGCGTCCCCTTGCCCACCAAGGCGAATGTCAAGACGCACCAGACCACCAACGCCGCCCCCAGCCCAATGAGTGTGAGCCCGACGTACTGGAACGGACCGATAACGTCGGTCGGCACGACCCCTACGACCGTCAGAATGCGCTGCGGTACGAACACAAGGAAAAGGGCAACGAACAGCGTGGCATAGGTGATTCCACGCAGCAGTACCAGCATTTACGGCAGCTGCCTGACCATGTCGTCGTATGTCTCCGGCCGGCGGTCGCGGAAGAACTGCCACGTGCGGCGGACCTCCTCGATCATGTCGAGGTTCATCTCCGCGACGACCAGCTCGTCCTTGTCCTCGCTCCCCTGCGCGAGAAAATTGCCCCGCGGATCCACGAAGTAGCTCGAGCCGTAGAATTGCCCGACGTTCCAGGGCGGCTCCGTTCCCACCCGATTGATGCAGCCCATGAAATATCCGTTCGCCACGGCGTGGGCCGGCTGCTCGAGCTTCCAGAGATACTGCGACAGCCCTTTCACCGTCGCCGACGGATTGAACACGATTTCGGCGCCGTGCAGGCCGAGCAAACGCGCACCCTCGGGGAAGTGGCGATCATAGCAGATGTAGACCCCGATCGTCGCGAAGCGCGTCTTGAAGACGGGGTAGCCGAGGTTGCCCGGCTTGAAGAAAAACTTCTCCCAGAAGCCCGCGGTGTGGGGGATGTGGTTCTTGCGGTACTTGCCGAGGTAGCTGCCGTCGGCGTCGATCACCGCCGCGGTGTTGTAGTAGACGCCCGCCATCTCGCGCTCATAGATCGGCACGATGATCGCCATCTCGTGTTTCTTGGCGAGCTTCTGCATCAGCTCGACCGTCGGCCCGGGAATCGGCTCGGCGATGTCGCACCACTTCGCGTCCTGGCTGGGGCAGAAGTAGGGGCCGTTGAAGACTTCCTGCAGGCAAAGGATCTGCACGCCTTTCTTGCCCGCTTCCTCTATATAAGGAAGGTGTTTGTCGAGCATCGCCTTGCTGATCTTGGCGATGGGGGCGCTGGGGTCATTGATCGGGTTCGACATCTGAATCAAGCCGCCGACGACCTTACGCATTCACCGACTCCTTGAGCGGGTGGCGAGCCCCGGGCCCGTGGCCCGGGGCAAACAAAAACCAATCCAACTGTTCTTGGTTGGTTTCCCCGCGGCATGGCCGCGGGGCACCCCACCCAGACCTGCACGGTTTACCAGCGAGATATGACCACTTTCTTGTCGGTGTAGAACTCGATCGAGTCGTGGCCGTGGGCCTTGAGGTCTCCAAAGAACGACCCCTTGGTTCCGCCGAATGGAAAGAACGCCATCGGTGCCGCAACCCCGATATTCACGCCGATCATACTCACGCCGACGCGGTAGCGAAACTCACGCGCCGCCTTGCCGCTCTGTGTAAAGATCGACGTCGCATTCGCGAACCCGGACCGCTGCACCATCTCGATTCCTTCGTCGAGGTTGCTGACGTGGGAGACTGCAGCGACGGGGCCGAAAATCTCCTCTTTGCCGATCGTCATGTCGGGCTGGACGCCGTCGAACACGGTGGGACCGATGAAATGGCCGCGTGGATGCTTGTCGACCTTCGTTGCGCGGCCGTCGAGCAGCAGGGTGGCGCCGTCTTTGCGGCCGGCCTCGACGTAGGCGAGCACTTTTTCCTTGTGCTTCGCTGAGATCACCGGTCCCATCGTGACGCCCGGCTCGAGGCCGTAGCCCAAACGCAGCTCCTTCGCTGCGCTCAGGAGCTTGTCGCGGAAGGGCTCGTAGGCTTTGCCGGCCGCGACGACGACGCTGCCCGCGAGGCAGCGCTGGCCGGCGCAGCCAAACAGCGATTCGCTGATGTTCACAACGGCGCGGTCCATGTCGGCATCGGGCATCACGATGACGTGGTTCTTGGCGCCGCCCAGCGCCTGCACCCGCTTGCCGTGCTTCGCGCCTTCTTGATAGACGTACTTGGCCACCGGCGACGAGCCGACGAACGAGATGCCGGCGATGCCAGGGTGGGCGAGCAGCGCATTCACAACGTCCTTGGCACCGTGCACCATGTTCAGGACGCCGGCTGGGATGCCGGCTTCCTGCGCCAGCTCGAGAATGCGTGTGGATGAGAACGGAACCTGCTCGCTCGGCTTGAGGATGAAGGTGTTCCCGGTGGCAATCGCGTAGGGCCAGAACCAGAAGGGCACCATTGCCGGGAAATTGAATGGTGTGACCGCGGCGAACACGCCCAGCGGCTGTCGCACGTACTCGCAGTCGATCCCGCTGGCGACGTCCTCGAGGGTCTTGCCCATCATGAGGGTTGGGATTCCGCAGGCATGCTCGACGTTCTCGATGCCGCGCCGGACCGACCCGCGCGCCTCATCGAGCGTCTTGCCGTGCTCGCGCGTCACCGTCGTCGCGATCTCGTCGAAGTGCTCTTCCATCAGATACTTCAGTTTGAAGAGGTAGCGTGCCCGCACCACGGGCGGCACTTGGCGCCATTTGAGGAACGCGGCCTGGGCCGCCGCCACTGCGGCGTCCACATCGCGCGCCCCGGACAGCGGCACCTTGCCGAGCGGTTCGCCAGTGGCAGGATTGGTGAGCTCGAGATAGTCGGCTGAGGAGGGGGCGACCCACTCCCCGCCGATGAAGTTGCGCAGGGTCGTTGCCATGGCACCGTCCAGAAGTGAAGAAACCGGCCACGACGAGTGTCGGAGGCCGGTTTCAACGTAACCTATGAACGGGCAGGAGCTTGTCAACCAACGCGGAGACGATGCAGGGCAAGCAAGAACCGGCACCATAACAAACCGGCGGGTGTCCGGTTCCTGCTACCCTTATGTCCACGACCTGCAACAGGTGAGGAGGTTTCCGGTGGGGGTGCACCCCCTTCCGGCGACCGGCACAGGCCCGGGTGAGCACAATCGGGCCCGTCTTTGCCGGCTTGAACCTCCCGTACTACTTACGCTACTCCGCTATCCAGCAAAATCAGTGCCGGATGGAAAACTGCTCTTTCTCGGTCGACCCCTCGAGTGCGACGGTCGAGCTGCGGCCGCCATGCACGATCTGCGTGATCTCGTCGAAGTAGCCGACGCCCGACGGGCCCGGTGATTTCAACGCGGCGGTCGAGCAAATTACCCAACATGGTAACTGCTGTCGGCCGTTCGGTCCCGCGCCGGGATGGGGCCTCCAAGGTCACGGGGGAAGCCCGTTATACCGACGACCTGGTGGTGCCCGGCGCATGGTACGGCAAAACCATCCGCTCGACCATTGCTCGTGGGACCATCAAGTCCATCGAGCTCGACCCGGCGTTCGACTGGTCCCGGCTCGTCGTCGTGACGGCAGACGACATCCCCGGGGACAACGTGGTGCAGCTCATCCGGGACGACCAGCCAGTGCTGGCGCGGCTTGGCGGGGACATACGCCATAAAGAAGAACCGATCCTGCTCCTCGCGGCTGAGGACCGTTCTACCCTCGAGGCGGCCGCGGAACACATCAAAATCCGCTATGACGCTGCGGAACCGGTATTCGAACTGGAGCACGCTACCGAGGTCTATTGCACGATCGAGATCCGGAAAGGCAAGGACGTCGAGGTGATCGAGGGTGTGGAGCTGGTCGAGGAACGCACTTTCAGGGTGGGGTTGCAGGAGCAGCTCTACATCGAACCGCAGGGAGCCATCGCCTCCCTGAATGCCGATGGCGGGGTGACTGTCGTGGGCTCGCTACAATGCCCCTACTACGTGCATCGGGCCCTCAAGCGAGCGCTGAACCTGACGGATCAGCAGGCGGTCGTCATACAGGCGGAGACGGGCGGCGGGTTTGGCGGCAAGGAAGAGTACCCGTCCATGGTGGCGATTCATGCCGCCTTGCTCGCGCGGAAGGCCGGGGGACCGGTCCGGTTGATCTACGATCGTCACGAAGACATCGCCGCTACGACCAAGCGTCATCCCGGCGTCATCACCCACCGCACCGGTGTCAAGAAAGATGGAACACTCCTCTCGCAAGACATCGAAATCGTTCTGGACGGGGGTGGCTACTGCACCCTGACGCCCGTCGTGCTCTCGCGGGCCGCGATTCACGCGACTGGGCCTTATTCCTGTCCCAACGTCCGGATTCGGGCTCGGGCCGTGGCGACCAACACCCCCCCCAACGGGGCCTTTCGCGGCTTTGGCGCGCCGCAGTCCCTGTTTGCGGCTGAGCTGATGGTCGAGCATGTCGCCGAAGAGCTCGGGATGTCCAGCATCGATCTGCGCCGCAAATGGATGTTGCGTCTGGGCGACACGACGGCGACGGGCCAGAAGCTCACCGAGAGCGTGAGCTCGGATTTGGTCCTGGATGCGGCGCTCAGTGCAGCACCGCCGATCCGCCGATCCGCCGATCCGCCCATCCGCCGTGGTCGCGGCCTCTCCCTCGTCTTCCACGGCTCGGGCTTCACCGGCAGCGGTGAGAAAAAGCTCAGCGGCACGGTCGCCATGGAAGCAATGGCGGACGGGACGTTTCAGATCCTCACCGCGTCGACCGAGATCGGGCAGGGAACCAGGACGATCTTCTGCCAGCTCGCGGCTGATGCTTTGGGTGTAGCGCTCGAGCGCGTTCGAGTCGCCCCGCAAGACACGTCCATCGTCCCCGACTCGGGACCCACGGTCGCCTCGCGCACCGCGATGATCGTCGGCCGGCTGGTGCAGGAAGCGGCAACCGAGATCCGGGAACGCCTGCAGAAGGACAAGGCGCGCCTCCCACTGCGTGTCGAGAAGTCCTACATCCAGCCCGATTCACTGCACTGGGATGAGACGACCTATCGTGGGGATGCGTACCCGATCTATGCCTGGGCGTGCACGATCGCCGATGTGGAAGTCGACTTGAGCACGGGCATAGTCCGCGTCACCGATCTCGTCACCGCCGTCGACTGCGGCAAGGCGTTACACCCAGTGCTCGCCGAGGGCCAGATCGAAGGCGGCTGCCTGCAGGCCGTCGGCTGGGCGACGATCGAAGAAATCAAGATGCAAGACGGCGGCTACCAGAATGACCGCCTGGCGACGTACCTGATTCCCACCGCGCTCGATGCACCGCGCATTCGCACCATCCTGGTCGAGAACCCCTATTCGCGAGGCCCGTTCGGGGCAAAAGGTATCGGTGAGCTCCCGATGGATGGCCCCGCACCCGCGATCATTGCGGCAATTCATGACGCGACCGGCGTCTGGCTCGACGAGATCCCGGCAACTCCCGAAAAGGTGCTCGCGGCGTGCGCTTCACGCTGAACGGACGGCCAGTCTCATTCGCCGGATCGAAGATGCGTCGTCTGCTGGATGTATTGCGTGAGGATTTTCGTGCGACCGGCACCAAAGAAGGCTGCGGCGAAGGAGAGTGTGGCGCGTGCTCGGTGCTCATCGATGGCGCAGTCGTGAACAGTTGTTTGGTGGCAGCGGGCCAGGTCGAAGGATGCGATGTCCTCACGGTCGAAGGACTTTCGTCACCGCTCCAACAGGCGTTCATCGAATACGGGGCGGCCCAATGCGGGATCTGCACGCCGGGGATGCTGCTCGCGGCCCACGTCTTGGTACAACGCACCAGACGACCGAGCGCTGACGACGTTCGGGAAGCGCTGGCCGGCAATCTCTGCCGGTGCACGGGCTACACGAAGATCATCGAGGCGGTGTTGTCGTGCGCGAAGTGACGTATCTCCGCCCCAGGGACGTGCAGGACGCAGTGCAGTTATATCGAACGACTCCAGGATGTCGCCCTCTCGCCGGCGGCACGGATCTCATGGTGATGCTCCACGCGCGAACGCTGCGGCCCGCCCCCCAGGCCATTCTCGATCTGTGGTCGTTGCGCGAACTCAAAGGTGTGCGTCGCGTGGACGGCATGGTGGAAATCGGCGCCGCCGAGCCGTACACGGCGATCATGCGATCGGCGGACGTACAGCAGCATCTGCCCGCGCTGGCGGCTGCGGCGCGCACGATCGGTGCCGCGCAAATCCAGAACCGCGGCACCTTGGGCGGCAATCTGGCGAACGCATCGCCCGCGGGTGATACGCTGCCGGTCCTGCTGGCCTACGACGCCGTGGTCGTCACTGATCGCCGCTCGATTGCGATCGATCGTTTCTTCACCGGCTATCGCAAGACTGCGCTGGAATCGGACGAGCTGATCACGGCGGTGCGCTTTCCGCTCGAGCGGCAGGTGCACTTTCGCAAGGTCGGCACGCGCGCCGCGCAGGCGATCTCCAAAGTCGTCATCGCCGTCTGCCGTCAGCCGGCGCGTGTGGCCATTGGCTCGGTGGCGGAGATCCCGCTGCGTGCGACGAGCGCGGAGGCGGCTCTCGCCCGCGGTGATGTCGCAGGCGCGCTCGCCGCCGTCGCCGCTGACATCCGGCCGATCGATGATGTGCGCTCGACCGCGACGTACCGCCGGGCGGTGACCCAGAACGTGCTCGCTGAGCTCCTCCGCAGATGAGCGGTCAGAACGCGATCGTCAGTCCAATACCGGTGCCGCCCGCGTGGAGCTTCAGCTCGGACAGCGACACATGATTGATCGGGACCTCCAGCCAGCGGACCTCGTGCCGAGTGCTGCCAATGAACGCCCCGATGCCCGCTCCGATCACCGCGCCCACCAGGGACATGCCGGCGCCGTACTCGATTTGGGATGGGTACATGAGGCAATTCAGGCCTTCGATGAACTCCCCGGCAGGCGTACACTCGTGGTAACTGGCGATCCCGATCATGAAGCCGCCGAGCGTCCCGACGACTGCTCCTGTCCGCAATCCGCGCTTGGTTGCGCTCGGGCCGGGCTTGCTCACTTCCAATCGATCGATTGTGGTGACGGCAAGCGCAATCGTATCGACCCTGTACACTTGCCGGTAGCGCTCGGTCTGTACGCCCTTCACAAGGACGACGACGCTGTCCCCGCTCGTCGACAGCACAGTGCCGACTTGCGCGTGAACGTCGTTCCGGATCGAGGTAACGCGGACGCGCTGCCCCGTGGTGATCGGCAATTGCGCGTGCAAGACCGAAGGGAGGCCCAGCGAGAGCGTGGACAGAACCGCCATTACGTGCCGCATGCGTCCTCCAGGACGTGTGGGCACGTAGTGTCACGCTGCGACCGCAAGTGGGCGTCAAGCGAGGCAGATGCACCCGCGCGCTGCTGAGCTACTCACGATCCTCGGCATGCGTCCGCATCCCGAGGGCGGCCATTACGTCGAGCTGCACCGGTCGGCGGAGCGCGTGGAGGTGCTCGAGCGCACAGTCCAGCGCAGCGCCATTACGTCGATCTATTTCCTCCTCGTGTCCGGCGAGTTCAGTCGCTGGCACCGCGTCATGTCCGATGAGATCTGGCATTATCACGAAGGCGACGCGATCGAGCTGCTGCTGTTCGATGACCAGGGGGGGGGCCTGCGCCGCACGCGGCTCGGGCCCGTCGCGCGCGAGACTCGTCCGACCGTCATCGTTCCCGGGCAGACCTGGCAGGCCGCGCGCACCACCGGAGCCTACACGCTTTGCGCCTGCAGCGTCGGGCCCGGTTTTGAGTTTGCCGATTTTTCACTGGCGATCGATTGGCCAGATGTTGCGGAGCGGATCGCGGCGGCGGGGCCGGAGCTAGCCAGGTTTATCTAGTACGCCAGCAACTCCAGCACCCTCGCTAGGACTCTCGTCCCGAGCTCCACATGCCGCGGACTCGTGGCCTCCTCGGGACAGTGGGAACGCCCGCCAATACTCGGCACAAAGAGCATTCCCACCTTGCAGCGGGCCGCGAGAATCTGCGCATCATGCCCGGCGCCGCTGACCATTTCCGGCGCCTCCACACCGCAGTCGAGCGCAGCCCGCGCCAGCAGCGCGCGGACCTCTCGATCCATAGGCACCGGCGGGCGCTCCTGGAGCGTTCGAATGTCGGCACCGAGTGAGCGCTCGCCCGCGATGGTGGTGCAGAGCGAGCGGATGCGCTCCTCGAACGCCCGGCGCGCGTTGAGATCGGCATGGCGGAGGTCCACGGTAAAGACGGCGCGTCCTGGGACCACGTTGATCTGATCGGGCTCGACGCGCAGTCGGCCCACCGTCGCCACGGCCGGTCTGCCGAGCGAGCGCGCCAGGGATTCGATCGCGTGGATCATCGCCGCCGTGCCGGCGAGCGCATCGTGCCGCAATTCCATCGGGGTCGTACCAGCATGGTCGGGCCGGCCGGTCACCGTGATCTCGAGATGGGCCGTCCCCACGATCGCGCTGACGACGGCGAGTGGCGTGCCCGATGATTCGAGCACCGCGCCCTGCTCGATGTGCAGCTCGAGAAACAAGTCGATGTCGTCGCGCGCAGCGGTCGCAATCCTGCCCGGATCGAGGCCACGCTCGCGCATCGCGACCGCGATCTCCGGATCGACACTGTCGATGGCGCCCGTGATGGCTCGAGAGCCCCAGAAGTTCGTGGTGAAGCGTGAGCCCTCTTCCTCGCAGATCGCGACCACTTCGAGCGTCCGCCGCGGTTTGCCCTTGTCCTTTAGTAAAGTCTCGACCGCAGTGAGGCCTGCAACGATCCCAAGGGCTCCGTCGAGCCGGCCGCCGCGGCGGACGGTATCGATGTGCGAGCCGGTGACGACGCTCTTTCCTTTATCTGTACCTTCCGCTCGACCCCAGAGGTTGCCGACGGCATCACGGCGCGTCTCGAGGCCAGCGTCTTTCAACCAGCGTTCAACACGGTCCACCGCCGTGGCCCAGGCGCTGCCGTAGAGCGGCCGGTACGCGCCACCATCGGGCTCCGCGCCGATGGCGTAGAGCTCGTCGAGCCGGCGCTCGAGCAACGCGCGGTCAATTGGCATTGGACACAATTGTCGATATGTCGGGAGAGCGGGGGGAGGGCCGCACGAACCGGCCCCAGCCCGCGGCGCCGACGATTTCGCCGTCAGCAAACACCGTTTTCCCCCGCACGATCGTTCTCACGACCCGGCCCGTGAATTTCCGCCCGAGATACGCGCTGACGCCGCTGCGTGTCTGCAGCTGGTCCGAATCGAAGGTCCATTGCTGGGTCGGATCCACGAGCGCGAAGTCGGCATCGGCACCGACCGCGATGGCGCCTTTGCGTGGATACAGCCCGAACACCTGCGCCGGCGCGGTCGCCGTCAGGTGCGCAATGCGCTCGAAGGACAACCCGCGCGCCTGGACTCCATCCGTCATGAGCACGGGCAGCGTGGCCTGGATGCCGGCGACACCGCCCCAGGCTTTCCACACGTCGTCGTTCCCCTTTTCCTTGTCGGCCGCAGGGCAGGGCGAATGGTCCGAGCCGATGAGATCGACGCGTCCCGCGAGCACCTCCTGCCACAGCGCGCTGCGCGTCGCCTCGTCGCGGATCGGCGGTGCACACTTGAGCGCGGGACCGATCCGCGCGAAGTCGTCTTCCGTGAACGCGAGATAGTGCGGGCATGTCTCGGCGGTGATCGCGAATCCCTTGCGCCGCGCCGCGTCCACTTCGGCGAGGCCCTCCGCGCAGCTCACATGCACGACGTGGACGCGCGCGTTGCGGCCCGCGCCACGCATGCACACGAGCAGCCGGCGAATTGCTTCCACTTCGGCGCCGGGTGGTCGCGCGCGACACCACGACAGCCGATCCGTTCCGTGGGCGCGCTCTGCCCCGCTCAGGCGTTCCACCAGCTCCTGACTCTCGGCGTGCACGCCGACGATGGCGTTGAGCCGCGCCGCCGTCTTGAGTCCGATCGCGAGGACGCCGTCGGGCACACGATGGAAGTCATCGATCCCGCTATCGCTCATGAAGGCTTTGAACCCGACGACGCCCCGTCGGTGGAGTGCTTCGAGGTCCCCGAGGTTCTCGGGGACCATGCCGCCCCAGAGTCCGAAGTCTACCAGCGCTTTCTTGGAGGCGACGGCGCATTTCGCATCGAAGGCTTCGACGGTCGTCGTGGGCGGGTGTGCGTTGAGGGGCATTTCGAGAACCGTGGTGACGCCACCCGCCGCGGCGCCGCGCGTGCCGGCTTCCCACCCTTCCCAGTCGGCGCGCCCGGGCTCGTTGAAATGGACGTGAGCGTCCACTAGGCCGGGCAAGACAACGAGCCCGGTGGCATCGATCGATTCGTCTGCGTCACAGATCTCACTGCCGACCGCAGAGATCACGCCATCCTTGACCCCGAGGTCCACCGGTCGCTGGCCTGTCGGGAGGACTACGAGACCGCCACGGATGACGCGCGAGTTGCTCTTGGGGCTCACCGCTCTTCTTCTATAATGATCTCCTGCGCTCCTTCCCAAAGCGTGAGCCTGCCGATCTCCGGAAGCTGTTCTTGCCCCTGAGTAATCGTGGCGAAGTGGTTGCCCGCAAGTTGGCCGACCTTGCTCGCAAACATCGTCGATCCATAGGGAAACAGCAGCTCGGTCTCGCTGATCCCTCCGGGGTACAGCAAGAGCATCCCCGGGGCGGGGTGGCTCGTGTGATTTTCGAAGTCGAGGCCGAGTTTTCGGTCGCCCATGGGAATCCACGTCGACTCGCCGCTCCAGCGGCAGTGGACTATTTTGGATTTCAACGGCAGCATTTTCCGAATCACAGCCACCGTTTTAGGCGCCGCCCCTTCTTCCAGCCGCGCCGTGAACGTCAGGCTTCCCACACGGATCTTGAGCATGCCCAACACTAACCGTCCGACGATTTCGACGCACGTACTCGACACGACGCGGGGCGAGCCCGCGGCCGGTGTCGAAGTGATGGTATGGCGCCTGGACCACAAACAGCAGATCGCGCAGGGGAGGCGCGAAACCGATAAGGACGGGCGGATCGCCGACGCAATGGACGGCCCTCTGGCGGCCGGCACATACCGGATATCATTCGAGGTCGGGGCCTACTACAAGAAGAAAGGGGACGCGCCGCCGTTTGTGCAGCGCTTCACGCTCGATGTCGAGATCACGGATGCGCGCCGCGCCTATCATATTCCGCTCCTGATGTCGCCGTATTCCTGCGTGAGCTATCGGGGCAGCTGACCAGCGTGCGCGGTACGCGATGAGCCGTGCGTGGGAAGATCTGCCGCCGCATCTGTTCGAGGGCGCTGGCCCGCTCATCGAACGGCTTCGTGCCGGAGGTCCCTATGCGTCGGGCCGCGAGATGCTGGCGCGGGCTCGCGAGATTCTCCCTCAGCTTTCTGAGCGTGAGCAAATCGCGGTGGTCAACGCGCATCCGCGCATCGGCGAGCGGCGGGAACGCGTGAGAGTCCAGTCCGCCCTGTCGTTTCAGGAGCAGGGCTATGACCGCGACACCACGCCGCCAGAAGTCTTTCTGCGGCTCGCCAATCTCAACGACGAATACGAGCAGAAGTTCGGCTTTCGGTTTGTGGTGTTCGTTAACCGCCGGCCCAAGGAGGCGATCGTACCGGTGCTCGAGGCTCGGCTGCGCGGCTCGCGGGAGGAGGAGCTGCGCACGGCGCTGCGGGAGATTCTGGCCATCGCGGAAGACCGCTTGAAACAGGAGGAAGCTTGATGGACGGTATCTCGCGGAGGATGTTCGCGGAGCAGTTGGCCCTCGCGGTAGCGGCCCCGTACTTCGTCGATGAGTCCCCCCTCTCCCGCAGGGAGAGGGGGCCAGGGGGTGAGGTCCAGCAACAACAAGAACCCTCTGCGCTCGCCAAAGCCCTCGCCGAGGGCGTCCGCCTCCGTTACCCCGATCGTTTTTCTGCCGACGACATCGCCACGATCACGCGCGGAATCGACAGCCGGCTGCGGCAGATCGAGCGGCTGTATCAAACGGTGCTCACGAATGCCGACGAGCCCGATTTTGTGTACTCGGTCTATCGTGGGGCGGACTGATGCCTGACGATTTTGCGTTCGCGCCTGCGGTCGAGTTGGGACGTCTGCTGCGCCACAAGAAAACGTCGGCTACCGAGCTCGCGAATCACTTCCTCGACCGCCTGGAACGTCTCGGCCCTCGCTTCAACGCCGTCGTCACCGTGACCCGCGAGCGCGCACTGGCCGAGGCTGCGCAGGCCGATCGCGAGATTCGTCAGGGGAAGTGGCGCGGACCGCTGCACGGAATCCCCTACGGCGTAAAAGACCTGATCGCGACCAAGGGCTATCCGACCACGTGGGGCGCGGAGCCGTATCGGCTGCAGCGATTCGAAGCGGACGCGACGGTGGTCGAGCGGCTTGGCGCGGCTGGAGCGGTGCTCGTCGCCAAGCTCGCGATGGTCGAATTGGCCGGTGGCATGGGCTACAATCAGGCGAACGCATCGTTCACAGGGCCGGGCAAGACCCCGTGGAATACGAATTACTGGAGCGGCGGCTCCTCGAGTGGGCCGGGAGCGGCCGTCGCCGCGGGACTCGTGCCTTTCGCCATCGGCTCGGAAACGTCGGGCTCGATTCTCACGCCCGCGGCGTACTGCGGCGTCACCGGGCTGCGCCCGACGTACGGTCTCGTCAGCCGCCATGGCGCGATGGCGCTCGCGTGGACGATGGACAAGCTGGGACCGATGGCTCGCACCGCCGAGGATTGCGCGAACGTGCTCGCGGTCATCGCCGGGAAAGATCCGAACGATCCATCGTCGGTGGATCGTCCTCACCCCCTAACCCCCTCTCCCTTCGGGAGAGGGGTGACGAAATGGAGAATTGGGATCCCTAAAGGCGCCGACAAGGACATCCAGCCTGAGGTCGCGACAAACTTCCGGGCCGCGCTGAAAGTGCTCGAGGATCAGGTGGAGCTCGTCGAGGATGTCGAGCTGCCCGATCTGCCCTATGGCGCCGTCGCCGGCATGATCATCGCCGCCGAAGGCGCCAGCGCGTTCGACGACCTGCTGAAAGACGGCCGCCTGTCACAGCTCACCGCGCCCGAAGACCGCACCGGCGGGTATCCTGCCCTCGCCGTCTCGGCGCCGGACTATCTGCGCGCGCTGCGGGTGCGCCGCCCGATGCAACGCGCCCTCGATGACTTCCTGAAGAAGTTCGATGCCCTGGCGGTCCCGACGCGGACCACGGTGGCGACCCCGCTCGATAAGCCGTTCCGCGACGGGTGGCCGGGCGTCACCGGCGGTGCGAATGTGATCGGCCCGACGAACGTCGTCGGCGTCCCCGGTGTATCGGTTCCGAACGGATTCGGGGTCCAAGGTTTACCCACTGGCCTGAGCTTCACGGCGCGGGCCTTCGATGAGGGGAAGCTCGTGGCACTGGCTAAGGCCTATCAGTCGCGCACCGACTGGCACACGCGCCGGCCGCAAATCGACTAGCGAATGTTCGCACTCATCAAGCTGATCCAGTCGCTGTTCGGCGCCCTGCACTCCGAGGGCACGCCGGGACAGTTCGCCGCGGGAATCGTGCTGGGTTCGTTCCTTGGCCTCACGCCGCTGATCAACCTTCATAACGCGGTGATCTTCGGGGCGCTGATGCTGCTCAACGTCTCGTTTGCGGGCGGGATGCTCGGATGGGCGCTGTTCATCCCCTTCGGTTTCCTGCTCGACCCGCTGTTCGACTGGATCGGCCACAGCCTGCTGGTCGCGCCGGGGCTGCGGCCGTTGTGGACGTCGCTCTACAACATGCCGATCGTGCCGCTCACCAACTTCAACAACACCGTGGTCCTCGGCAGCGTCGTCTTCGCGGCGCTCTTCGCCATCCCATTCTTCTTCGCAACGCGCTGGGCCGTCAGGCGCTATCGCGCCACCGTCGGAGAGCGCGTGCGTCAGTCGCGCTTTTATCGCGCGGTCATGGCGTCCAAGGCCTACAACGTCTACAAGATGTTCCGTCCATGAGCGCGCCCGCCGCGGCCCCCAGATTGAAGATCTTTCGCTGGCGCGCGATCGGGCCGCTGCTGGTGCTCTTCGTGATCGGTGTGATCCTGTGGCTCATCTTTGCCGATACAATCGCGCGGCACGAGACGCAAAAGGTCGGCACGCAGGTGCTCGGCGCGAAGGTCGAGATCAACGATCTCCATCTGGATTTGCCCCACGGCAAGGTGATGATCCGCGGCCTGACCGTCGCGAGCCCCCACGAGGCGCTCCGCAATCTCCTGCAGGCCGACGAGCTGGTCGCGGACCTCGACGTGGTGCCGCTCACCGAAAAGAAGATCATCATCAACCGCCTCGCCGCGAACGGCCTCCGCTTCGGCACGCCGCGGGAGACGGACGGTCGTGTGGCCACGAAATCGGGGGAGGGGATCGCGGGCCAGGTGCTCGCCGAGACGCGGGAGTGGGCGAGTCAATTCCAGTTTCCCGCACTGCAGCTCGCCACCGGCAAGATCAACATCGATTCACTCGATCCACGCCGGCTCTCGACCATTCCAGCCGCCGAGGCGCTCGGCGCGCAGGCCGACTCGAGCCAACGTGCCTGGAAGGCGGCGTTCGATACGCTGCGCATCGGCCCGACGCTCGATTCGGCCAGCGCCACGCTCGAGAAGCTGCGGCATGCGCGCGCCACCGACCTCGCGACGATCAACGAAGCGCGGCAAGCCATCGAGCGCCTGAAACGCGCGGAGCAACGCGTCACGACGCTCGAACGTGGCGTCAAGTCGGGCGTCGCCAGGCTCCAGGCAGGCCTGGTCGGGCTGGACAGCGCAAAGCAGCGCGACTACGCGTTCGCGCGCAGCCTGCTGCATCTGCCGAGTCTCGACGCACCCAACGTGGGGGCGGCTCTGTTCGGTGCGGGCGCAGTCAAGCCGTTCGAGCGCGTACTGTACTGGGCGCAGCTCGCGCGCCGGTATATGCCTCCCGGTCTCTTGCCGAGAGCGACGACGGGGCCGGCGCGGGTGCGCCGCGCCGGTGAGGACGTGCGCTTCCCCAAGGAGCGCGCTTTGCCCGCGTTCCTCCTCCGCACTGCCGAGCTGTCGTTCGTCCTGAAGCCGACGTCGGATCAGCCGCAGCGGTACGCGGGCAGCCTGACGGGTTTGACGAGCGACCCGGCGCTCTACGGGCGGCCGACGCTGGCGAGTGCCACGGGGCCGCAGTTCAGCGCGGGCGCGATGATGAACCATGTGCGCTCGGTCCCCCTGGACACCGCGGGCGCGATCGTCGGTGGCATTCCCCTGCCGGCGCTCGACGTGCCGGGCGTGGGGTTGCGGATCGATCCGGGCGCCGGTAGCACCCAGCTGGGC
Source organism: uncultured Gemmatimonadales bacterium (assembly GCA_963704805.1). Lineage (GTDB taxonomy): Bacteria > Gemmatimonadota > Gemmatimonadetes > Gemmatimonadales > GWC2-71-9 > 20CM-2-65-7. The sequence goes on from CAVPHS010000001.1 coordinate 1,238,143, forward strand.
TTCCGTCTCAACGGTGACACGATTCACGCGCGCTTTGCGCTGCGTTCGTTGAATGCTCGCTGGGCGCGCGACTCCGGTCTCACCAATTCGACGATGGGCAGCCTGATCTGGCAGGTCGTGTCCGGCATCTCGAACCTCGATCTCGAAGCGCGCGTCTCGGGTGCGCTTCACAATCCGACGCTCGCCGTCCGTTCCAATCTCGACCAGGCCATCGCGTCGCGAGTCCGGGCCGTGCTCGGTGATCAAATCGCCGCGGCGGAGAAGCAGGTGCGTGCGCGTGTCGACTCGCTCGTCAACGACAAGGTCACGCCCGTGCGTGCGCATGTGAACGAGCTGCAGGCGCAGGCGCAGACACAGATTGCGCAGCAACGCGCCCGCATCGGCGAGCTGCAGAAGCAGCTCGAGCAGCAGCTTCGAAGCCTCACGCGCGGCATTCGCCTGCCGTGAGCGAACGACTTCAAACGCTGCAGCCCCCAACGGCATCTTAAGTCTGTGCCGAGTCCGGACGATCTCGTCGCCCGAGCGCAGGCTGGCGACCAGACGGCCTTCCGGGAGCTGTACCGCCAGCACGTGGGGCGGGTCTACGCGCTCTGCCTGCGCCTCACCGGCAACGCCGGCGACGCCGAGGAACGAACCCAGGATGTGTTCGTGCGACTGTGGGACAAGGTCCGCAGCTTTCGGGGTGAAAGCGCGTTCTCTTCCTGGCTGCATCGCCTGGCCGTCAATGTGGTGTTGAACGAGCGTCGCACGACGTATCGCCGGGAGCAGCGCGTCGCCCTGGCGGAGGACCCGGCGGTGCTCGAGAAGAGCAACAGGACATCGACTGAGGGTTTGAGCATCGATCTCGAGCGGGCGATTGCCGAGCTGCCGGACGGAGCGCGCGAGGTGTTCGTGCTGTTCGACATCGAGGGCTACGCACACGCCGAGATCGCGCAGCTCGTGGGAATTGCCGAAGGAACGTCGAAGGCGCAATTGTTTCGGGCACGGCAGCTATTACGGGAGAAGCTGGACGCATGAACGAGCAGGAGCTGGAACGGGCGGTCAGCCGACTGCCCAAGAGTATCGAACCACGGCGCGATCTCTGGCCCGGCATTGCGGCGCGGCTGGGGAGAAGGCGGGTCTGGTACTGGCTCCCGCTCGCGGCGGCCGCGGTGCTCGCCATCGTGCTGATCGGCCGGTCGATGGAGACGCAGGCGGCGTGGGACGTGACGATGCTCGCGGGGCGGCCGCTGCTGGGCAGCAATCCACTTACCGCGTCCGGTCGCCTGCGTGTCGGGGACTGGTTGCAGACGGACGATTCCTCGCGTGCGCTGGTCGCCGTCGGCCATATCGGTCGGGTCGAGGTGAAGCCCGGCACGCGACTGCAGCTCGTGGCTGCGCGCCCCACCGATCACCGCCTTGCACTCGCACGCGGCGCGATCGAGGCCACGGTGGATGCCGTGCCGCGTCTCTTCTTCGTGGAGACTCCCGCGGGGACTGCCATCGATCTCGGCTGCGCCTACACGCTCGAGACCGACTCCCTCGGCACCGGCCGGCTCCACGTCACGAAGGGTGAGGTGGAGTTCGCAACGGGGTCACGGTCCTCCCGCGTACTGCTCGGCGCCATCATTGGGACACGGCCGACCATCGGTCCCGGCATTCCCTACGTCGAGGATGCGCCGGCGCCACTGGTGCGGGCGCTGACGGCATTCGACTTCGAGAAGGGCGGGGCGCGTGCCGCGCGCAACGTGCTGGCGCTCGCCCGGCCGCAGGATGCGATGTCGCTCTGGCACTTACTGCAACGCGTCGATCCCACGCTGCGCGCGACGGTCTATGATCGCCTGGCGGCGCTGTTGCCGCCCCCCCCCCTCCAGGAGTCACGCGCTCGGGCGCGATCGCGCTCGATTCGCGCGCCCTCGAGGCCTACTGGACCAAGATCCATCGCATCCATTTCCGGCGCATGGTCCTGAAGGGCGTGCGCGACATCGATCCGCGGACGGGGACCACGGCTCGGTGACCCGGAGCTTGACGGGCGCTTGACGGGCGTCGGGAATGCTGGTACGTCGAAGTCAACGTACCGCACGTCAACCCGGAGCCCGTTATGCGTCATGCATTGGCCTGTTTACTCCTCGCGCTCGCCGCCGCCTGCAACGACTACCCCTTCGAACCCCCCGAGGGCTCGTTCGCGCCGATAACCGAACACCGCGTGAGCTCGGATCGGGAATCAGGGATCCGCGTCATGACCCAGAACCTCTACGTCGGTGCGGACGTCGATCTCGTAATTCAGGCGCTCGGGACGCCGGATCCCGCCGATGACTTCCCCGCGCTCCTGTTTGCGATCGAAACTGTGAACAAGACCGATTTTCCCGCGCGCGCCGAGGCGATTGCCGACAAGATCGCGCGCTCCCGGCCACACGCGGTTGGCCTCCAGGAGGTCTCGGAGATCAACATCGATCTCCGGCCACTGGGCGTGAATGCGGTCGTGGACCAGAATTTCCTCGAGCTGTTGCAGAGCGCGCTTGCGGCCCGCGGTCTGCATTACCAGGTCGCCGCGATGTCCGACAACATCAACGTGTCCCTCGTGTCGGGGCTCGTCCGGTTGCGGGACCACGACGCGCTCCTGGTCGACGCCGATCGCGTGAGCGTCGAGGCCGCGAGCGGCCAGAACTTCGCGGTCAATCTGGGCCAGGTGGCCGATGGCGTGGTGTTGATTCGCGGCTGGGTTTACGCGCGCACGACGATTGGCCGCCAAGCCGTCACGTTTGCGAGCGCGCACACCGAAGCAAACCTGGCAGGTGCGCCTCCCGGGATGCTGGAGCAGATTCGCGCGGCGCAGGTGGGCGAGATAGTCGCCACGCTCGCCTCGAGCGAGCGTGTGATCTTGCTGGGCGATCTGAACGACACGCCGGGGTCGCCGATGTACACCGTCTTGACGAACTCGGGGTATACCGACGCATGGCGCGCGCTGCGGCCGGGCGCCGCAGGACTCACCTGTTGCCATCCGGCCGATCTTTCAGATCGGGTCGCCCACTTCGACCAGCGCATCGACTACATCTGGACGCGCGGCTTCAGCCGAGACCACGGCAAGGTGAAGGGCGTGGTGGACCGGTTCGGCGACGTACCGGCCGACCGGGTGGCCGGGCCGGAGTATCCGATTTGGCCGTCAGATCACGCGGGATTACTCGCGGCCTTGAAGTCGTTCGACACCTGGTTCTAACTCACTTTTCCAACCGGCAGCTTTCGGATCCGTTTGCCGGTCGCCGCAAAGATCGCGTTGCACACCGCCGGCGCGATGGGTGGGACGGACGGTTCACCGATCCCCCCCAACGCGTCGGTGCTGGGCACGATGTGGACCTCCACCACCGGCATATCCCCAATCCGGGGCAACGGGTAATCGTGGAAGTTGCCCTGCTGGACCCGGCCCTGGTCGATCGTGATCTCGCCGTACAGCGCGGCCGATAACCCGTATACCACGCCGCCCTGCAGCTGTGCCTCGATCGTGTAGGGATTGACGACGGGGCCGCAGTCGACGGCGCACACCACGCGATGCACCCGCACCGACCCGTCCGGCGCAACCGACACCTCGGCAACCTCGGCGCACGTCGTCGGCTCCCACTCGGCGATCGCAATGCCCCGGCCGCGTCCCGGCGGCAGCGGCGTCCCCCAGCCCGCTTTGGTCGCGGCGAGCTCCAGGGTACGAAGATGACGCGGCTTGGCCTGCAGCAGCTCCCGCCGGAACTCATAGGGATCGCGGCCGGCCAGCACCGCGAGCTCATCTACGAACGATTCGACGACGAACGCATTTTGTGATGCACCGACCGAGCGCCAGAATCCCAGCGGGATCCCGGACAGGTCTGCCGCGACTTGATCCACGGAGACGTTGGGGAACGCGTACGGTAGGTCAGCGGCGGCGCCGTCGATCGACGTCCTATCGATACCGTCTTGTAGCGGGCCGAACTTGAGGAGAATCGGCGGCGCCACGATGTGATGCGTCCACGCGATCGGCTTATTCTGAGCGTCGAGTCCCGCGGTCAGATGGTTGTAAGTCGCCGGCCGATAGAAGCCGTGCTTCGTGTCGTCCTCGCGCGACCAGATGACTTTGACCGGCGCGTTCACCGCTTTCGACAGGCGTACCGCTTCGAACACAAAGTCAGACTCGAGTCGCCGTCCAAAGCCGCCCCCCAGCAGAGTGGTATGGATGCGGACTTTCTCCTTGGGTAGTCCCGCAGCTTCCGCGGCGACCTCCTGGGCGCGGCTCTGGTTCTGTGTCGGGGCCCACACGTCGCAGCCATCCGCCCGCACATGCGCGGTGCAGTTCATCGGCTCCATCGTCGCGTGATGCTGGAACGGGACTGTGTAGACCGCGTCGATCTTCTTCGCGGCACCGGCGAGCGCTGCGGCCGCGTCACCATCTTTGCGCGCGCTGACACCTGCTTGTGTCGCGAGTGCCGCCAGCTTCCCGGGGATGTCGCCGAGCGTGGCGTTGGGTCCTTCGTCCCACGTGATCTGCAGCGCGTCACGGCCTGTGACAGCCTGCCAGTAGGTGTCGGCGACGACGGCGACGCCACTCTCGCTGCCAATCCCCCACGCCCCGCCGGTTCCCAGCCACGGCGTGCCGTCGAGCTGCACGACGTGCCGTACGCCCGGCGTCGTCTTGGCGCGCGCGGCGTCGAAGCTCTTTACCTTGCCGCCGAACACCGGTGAGCGCTCGATACTCGCGACGAGCATGCCCGGCACACGGACGTCGATGCCGAATTGCGCGGTCCCGTTCACCTTGGACGGAGTGTCCAGCCTCTGCGTGCGGTGGCCGATGAGCCGGAAGTCTTTCGGATCTTTGAGCGGCGGATTCTCGGGAACTGCAACCGTTGCCGCTTTCGCTGCGAGCTTGCCAAACTCGAGCCGATGGCTGGCGTGCGTCACCACCCCGTTCTCGGTGCGACATGCGCTCGGCTCGACGCCCCACGTTTGCGCCGCGGCGGTGACGAGCATCGCGCGCGCGCTCGCGCCGGCCTTGCGCAAAATGTCCCACGACGTGCGCACGCTCGTGCTGCCGCCAGTCGACATCCGGCGCGACCAAGCCGCCGGATTGTCCGGCAGCGGTCCAACCTTCACCTTCGACCAATCGGCGTCGAGCTCCTCGGCGACGATCATCGCGAGGGCCGTGTGATTGCCCTCGCCCATTTCAGACTTGTCGATGGTCACCGTAACGGCGCCCGTCGGATCGATCTGGAGCCAGGCGTTCGGCGCAAACGGGACGATGCCACGACGATCGGGAATTCTGAAACCGATCACCAATCCGGCACTGACGGTGCCGGTGACCTGGAGAAAGGCGCGCCGTTCCATCAGGCCTCCTTCGCCGCGCGATGAATCGCGGCCCGGATGCGCTGGTAGGTCCCGCAGCGGCAGATGTTCGTCATCGCGCCATCGATCTCGGCGTCGGTCGGCTGCGGGGCGTGGCCCAGCAGCGCGGCGGCGGCCATGATCTGTCCCGGCTGGCAGTAGCCGCATTGCGGCACGTCCTCGGCGATCCACGCTTTCTGTACGCGATGCGTTGCGGTCGGACTGAGACCCTCGATTGTCGTAATCGGCATGCTACCGACCGCGGCGACCGGCAGCAGGCAGGAGCGAATCGCCTGGCCGCCGACGTGCACCGTGCAGGCACCGCACTGGGCGATGCCGCATCCGAACTTTGTGCCGGTCAGGCCAAGGTTATCGCGGAGCACCCACAAGAGCGGCGTGTTGGCCGCTACGTCGACGGTGCGGCTTTGGCCATTCACGAGGAGCGAGTAGGGCGGCATGAGGCGCCTCGGTTGGAGAGTAGCTCAAACGTGGCGAGGAAACCGGGAAGGCGCTAGTTAGAGTCCCCCATGACGACTTATGCACGGCGCCTCGGTGTCTTTTCCGCAACGATGGCGGTCGTGGGTGGAATCATCGGCGGCGGCATCTTCCGCACACCGGCGACCGTCGCCGAGCGGCTGCGATCGCCGGGACTGGTGCTCGTGGCATGGGGAATTGGCGGCGTTGTGGCGTTGATTGGCGCTTTCTGTTTCGGTGAATTAGGCCAACGCCGGCCGCGCGCCGGTGGCGGGTATGTGTACTTGCGCGAGACGTGGGGTGCGCTGCCTGCATTTCTGTACGGCTGGACCCTCGTGCTCGTGATTGCGACCGGCGCGATCGCCGCGGTGGCGGTCACGTTTGCCGACTACACGCTCGCGTTGCTGGGCCTGCCGCACCGGTTCTCGGTGCCCCTCGCCGTTGCAGCGATCGTTCTTCTCAGCGGAATCAATTACATCGGGGTTCGACCAGCCGCGATCACCACGAACATCTTCACGGTGCTGAAACTGGTTGCGCTTGCGGTGCTCATAGGGGTGGGTCTCGTCGTTGCCGCTCCTGCGCCGCCCTCTGCCGCCTCCTCGCCGCCGCCTCACCTCGCCGCCCTTGGTCCAGCTCTCGTTCCGGTTCTCTTCACGTATGGCGGCTGGCAACAGACCAACTTCATTGCCGAAGAGATCATCGATGCGCAGCGCAACCTGCCGCGCGCCCTGGCGCTCGGTGTCGGCATCGTGGTGACGGTCTATATTCTCACGAATTACGTGTATCTGCACGTATTGGGCGTGGACGCGCTGGGAGCGAGCACGGCGCCGGCGGCCGAGACAATGCAGCGCCTGCTCGGTCCCGCTGGCGGCAAGATCATCGCTGCCGGCATCGCCCTCTCGACATTCGGTTTTCTGAACCTGGTGATTTTGGTGACGCCGCGGGTGCTCCAAGCCATGGCGGCCGACGGAGCGTTCTTTCAGCGCTTCGCGATCCTCCACCCAACGTATCAAGCACCGACGGCGGCGATCGTCGCGCTCGCAGTTTTCGCGGTCACATTGACGCTCACCGGCACGTTCGGGCAACTGGTGGACTACGTGACCTTTGGCGATTGGATCTTTTTTGGCTCGACGGTTGCTGGGCTATACGTGTACCGCGCGCGCGACCAGGGTCGCTGGACCGGCTTCGGCGTGCCTGGCTATCCCGTGACACCGGCGCTGTTCGTGGTCGCCGCGGGTTTCGTCGTTTGCAGCGCGATTGTCTCGAATCCCCGGAATGCGGCAATCGGCACCGGACTGATTGTCTTGGGGATTCCAGCGTTCCTCTATTGGCGGAGCCGCTCATGAAACGTGCCGTCCTGCTGCCGATCCTGTTAACGATCTCGCTTGCCCCCAGGTTGTCAGCCCAGCACGACCACGAGCAGCTGGGGCATGTCGTGTTTCCCGTCTCATGTAATCAGGCAGCGCAGCAGCAATTCGAGCGCGCGATGACGATGCTGCACTCCTTCTGGTGGGAGCAGGGGCAGACTGCCTTTCAAGCGGTCATCACGGCGGACTCGACGTGCGCGATGGGCTACTGGGGCCTCGCGCTGAACGCGTGGGGAAATCCCGTGGCAGGCGGTCCGGGCGGCATGGCGGGGAAGGGGGAAGCATTGCGGCGCGGTGCCACTGCGACTGTGCGGGCTGTAGCCCTCGGCGCGCCGACACCGCGCGAGCAGGGATTTCTGGCCGCCGCCGCGGCACTGTATCGCGGCTCCGATTCGGTCCCCAATGGCCGGCGCCTGCAGGCGTATTCCGATACGCTGGCGCGTCTCTACCGCGACCAGCCGAACGACACCGAAGTCGCCATTTACTATGCGTTGTCGCTCGTCGTGACCGCGCCCAAGACCGACACGACGTTCTCACGTCAGAAACACGCGGCGCAAATCCTGAACCCGCTGTTTGCGCGCTTCCCCGATCATCCCGGTCTCGCGCATTACATCATCCACGCCTACGACTCGCCTCAGCTCGCCGAGCTCGGTCTCGATGCGGCGCGCCGCTACGCGCAAGTAGCGCCGGCCGCCCCCCACGCCCAGCACATGCCGTCGCACATCTTCATTCGGCGCGGCCTCTGGGATGAAACGATCGCGGCCAACCAGCGCGCGTTCGACGCCGGCGTCGCGTACGCAACCGCCCACCAAATTGGTGTCGCACCCGAGCAGCTGCATGCCCTGGACTACATGGTGTACGCGTATCTGCAACAAGGCCGAGACAGCGAGGCGCGACGCACGATCGCGCACGGGCTCGAGCTCCAGACGACGCTCACGCAGGACGCGCTGGTGGCGAACTACAACCGGGTCGCCATGGAAGTGCGACTGCCGCTCGAGCGCAGTGACTGGTCGGCGGCGTCTCAGCTGCCGGTGCGCGGCAGCGCGATGACGATCGGCGCGGCGCTGGGCCACTTCACGCGCGGCATCGGAGCCGCCCGCGTGCTCGACACCGCGCGCGCCAACGTGGAAGTCGCGGCCCTCGCCGCCATCGAAGCCGACATGACCCGGCGCGGGGACAGCGATTGGGGCCGGGTGGTCACGATCAAACGGCAGCTCGTGACGGCCTGGTCCACGTTCGCCGTCGGTGACACGGCACGCGCGCTTCAGCAAGTCAAAGCGGCCGCTGATCTGGAGGATGTCACGGAGAAACAGCCGATTACGCCGGGCGAGCCGCTCCCCGCGCGCGAGCTCGAGGCCGACATGCTGCTCGCGTCGCGCCAGTACTCCGAAGCGCGCGCCGCGTATGAAGCCGCGTTGAGACGCGAGCCCAACCGCGCGCGCAGCCTGTATGGCGCGGGGCGGGCCGCGCAGCTGGCCGGCGACTCAGCCGGAGCTCGACAACACTTTCTGGCATTTCTGGCGCAGATGCAGGAAGGCGACGGGGCCCGCGTGGAGATCGCGCGCGCGCGAGAGGCGCTGCGCTAGGCCACTTCCCGCTCGAGATACTCCTGGCGGTACATGCGACCGAGCTCGAAGAAATAGCTGAGCGCGAGCGGTCCGATCAGCAGTCCGAGCAGGCCGAAGTAGCTCACGCCCGCGATCGCGCCGATCAGGGTGATGAGTGGGTGAATCGTGGAGAAGCGCCGGTAGATCAGCGGCCGGATGAAGTTGTCTACGCTGCCGACAACGACGATCCCCCAGACGATGAGCAACACGCCGGCCACCGGCCGTCCCTGCATGATGAGCACCACCGCCGCCGGACCCCACACCAGACCGCTGCCGACAACGGGCAGGATCGCGAGCACCATCGTGACGACGCTCCAGAACAGCACATTGGGCAGTCCCGCGATCCAGAACGCCATGCCGAGCAGCGCTCCCTGCAGCGCGGCGACCACACCCGTTCCGATCACGGTCGATACCGTGACGTCCTTGAAGCGCTGGCCGAGCTTCTCGGTGTTCTCGGGCGAGAACGGGATGTAGGGCTGGGCGTCGAGCCACACGCCACCTGGATGCTTCAGGACGTAGTAGAGCCCGAAGAACGAAATCGTGAGATTCAACGTGAGCCGCGTCGCGGTGCCGACCAGCCCGAACGCGCTGGTGCCGATCATCGTCACGAGCCGGCCTCCCGCTTCCGCCAGCCGCGGGCCAATCGGAATGCCGCGAATCTGGAGGCTCTGAAGGCGCTCGAGAATCGGACTTTGCAGCACGCTCCCGGTCACCTGCTGTGCTTCGTTGATCAGCAAACCGGCGAATAGGAGGCCGGGGACGATGAGCAGCACCGCCCCGAACAGCGTCACCCCCAGCGCGGCGAATCCCGCCGGCGCGCCATGCTTCACGAGCCAGTCGTGCAGCGACCCGAACAGTACCGCGAGCACCGGGATGCCAATGATTCCGGTAGCGTAGGGCGCCAGGAAATAGACCGTTATCACGCCTAACGCGATGACGATGAACGCGGCGCGTTGATGCTTGGTGTCTAGGAAAGACAGGCTACCGCCCGCGTTCGACACGCAGCACGCGAGTCAGTGTCTTCCCATCGACGGTGATCGTGACGAGATAATCGCCCGTCGCGACCGGCGGTGCGCCGCCGCCGAAGCCTCCGAATCCGCCCCCCCCCCCACCGGCGGGCGCGCGCCCGAACGCTTGGGCCACGAAGCCGAGCGCACCGAAGCCACCGCCACCGCCGCCCCCTTGTTGGCCGGGCCGGCGCAGCAGGTTGCCGAGGGTCTGCAAAAAGCTCGCGTCGGGCGGTGCATCACCGGATTCACCACCGCTCTCGCTGCCTGCGGCCGGCAGGGACCCACCGGGCGTCGGAGTGCGCGCCGTCGTCTCGCCGGGGCGTTCGTTGAACCGGCCGGTGGCCGTAAACGGCGATCCGCCGCCACCACCACCGCCCCCACCGCCCCCCCCACCGAATCCAAACCGCTGCGCGATCCCCTGCACGTCACCGGCCAGCAGCAGCTTCTTGATGGGGTCGAGCTGCTCGGCATTGCCGCCCGCTTTGGTCAGCGAATCGAACACCACGTTGATCCGCGCCACGAGCCACGCGCTATCCCGTTTCTGCGAGGGCGAAAGCGCTACCGGCGGCGGGGTCCGACCCTGGAAATTCCAGACGACCCGATGCAGGCCGGCGCCGGCCGGTCCCTGCACCGTGCGCACCGTATCGCCCCGAACGTCACGAATGACGATCTGCGTCCGCGCCCGCCGATCCGGATTGCCCTTGGTGAGCCGGTACACGATCTCGGCACCGTATTGGGGACTCGGGGAGCGGAACGCTTTCTGGCCTGCGTTGCCACCGCCGAGCGGCGGCTGACCGTACTGGTACGCCGTCTTCGGCTGGAAGAGGTAGGCATCGGCGGTCAGCGCGCTGTCAGTGAGCTGCTCGAGCGGCGCGATGTCCACGATCCAGAGCGCGCGGCCGTGCGTCGCCGCGATCAGCTCGCGCTCGCGCGGATGAATCGTGAGATCGTGCACCGGCACGGTCGGCAGGCCGTTCATGAACCGCTGCCACGATTTGCCGCGATCGAACGAGACGTAGAGCGCCGACATCGGTGCCCACGAACAGCAGGTCGCGGTTCGCCACGTCCTCGCGAATCACGTGCACGTAGTTCGGCAGCGTCGCTCGGCGGGCAGGTTGTTCACGATCGAGCGGAACGTCTTGCCGAAATCGGTCGTCACGAACACGTACGGCGTGAAGTCGCCGTTGCGGTGGTTGTCGAACGTGACGTAGAACGTCGCCGTGTCGAACTGCGACGGCTCGATGCGGCTCACGTAGGTTCCGGCCGGGACGCCGGGGAAGCGGCCCGCCGTCAGATTCTCCCAGGTGCCGCCGTCGTTCCGGGTCAGCCACACGTTGCCGTCGTCGGTGCCGGCGTACAGCAGGCCGGGCCGGAGCGGCGACTCGGCCAGCGACACGATTGTGCAGTAGGTCTCGGCGCCCGTGACGTCGGGCGTGACGCCGCCGGTCGTGCGCGTGCTCACCCGGATCTTCATCGTGTCTTCGTGGTCAGGTCCGGCGAGATCGGATACAGGTCGTCCCCGCGCTGCGTGGACTTCATCACCTGGTTCGCGCCGGCGTAGAACGTCTCCGGATTGTGCGCCGAGATGAGGAAGGGCGTGTTCCAGTTCCAGCGCAGATCGGTTCGTCGGAGTCGGTGCTGTCTGCCGCACGCTTCAGCTCGGCGATGCGGCGCTTCTGTGCCGCTGTCTCGCGGCTTGGTCGGTGTCGGGGCGCTCGATGACGATCGAGTCCTCGTACAGTCGTGTAGCGCGGCCGCCACTGCGGCTTCTGCAGCGACGGTGCGCTCGCCGGTCGCGAGGTTGAGCCGCGACATGTTGCCGCCCTGCGACTCGACGTAGATCGATGTTCGGATCGGTGGGGTCCTGCGCCGTGTGGAAGCCGTCGCCGCCGCCGATCGTCGAACCAGTCGGCGTTGGTGATGTCGCCCTGGCGCCGGCGCTCGGCCCGCACCAGGAGCCGTTGTCCTGCAAGCCCGCGCAGACGCTGTAGGGGACGTCCATGTCGTAGCTGACGTTGTAGAACTGTCCGATCGCGAACGTGTTCAGGAAGTCCCAGTTGCCGCCCCTGTCCCAGGTCTGCGCCACGCCGCCGTCGTTGCCGACGATGATGTGATTCGGGATCGTTGGGATCGATCCACATCGCAGTGATGGTCGACGTGGATGCCCGACCGTCGCGTTGCCGACCGTCTTGCCGCCGTCATTCGAGTAATTCACCGGCGTCGACGACCAGTAGACGCGATTCGGGTTCTTCGGATCGACGCGCACCTGCGAGTAGTAGAAGGGACGCACGTCGTGCCGTTCATCTTTGCCCACGTCGCGCCGCCGTCGGTGGAGCGATACAGTCCGGAGGGCCGCGTCTGCGGGGCCTTGCCCGCGCCACCTTTCGCGTTGGCCGTCGTGTCGGCTTCGACCATCGGGTAGATGACCTTCGGGTCGGAGGCGCGCGATCGCGAGACCGATGCGGCCCTTGGTCGTTTCGGGGAGACCGCCGCCCTTGACCTCGGTCCACGTCTTGCCGCCGTCGGTCGTCTTCCAGAGTGCGCTGCCGGGGCCACCGCTGTTCAGGAAGTAGGGACCGCGCACCCGCTGCCAGCTCGCGGCGAACAGTACTTCCGGATTCGACGGATCCATCGCGACGTCGACGAAGCCGGCCTGGTCGCAGATGAACTTGATGAGCTGCCAGGTCTGGCCGCCGTCGGTCGTCTTGTAGAGTCCGCGCTCGGGGTTGGCCGTCCACGGCTGCCCAGCGCCGCGACGTAGACGATGTTGGGATTGGTCGGATGCACGACGATGCGGCCGATCGCCCCGCCTTCTCGAGGCCCGATCGCGCTTCCAGGTGAGCCCGCCGTCGGTCGATTTGAAGATGCCGCAGCCCGGCGAGATCGTGTTGCGCGAGTCCTCCTCACCGGTGCCGGCCCAGACCTGCATCGTGTCGGACGGCGCGATGGCCAGCTCGCCCATCGAGATGCAGGGCTAGTTGTCGAACACCGGGCGGAACGTCGTGCCCGCGTTGGTCGTCTTCCAGATTCCACCCGCGGCGGCCGCGACAAAGAACGTGCGCGACGGGCTCGGGATGCCGACGACGCTCGAGACTCGACCCTGCATGTTGGCCGGGCCGAGGTTGCGCCAGCGGAAGCCGGCGAGGAGCGTCGAGTCGAGCACGCCCGTCGTCACCGTGACGTTCTGCGGCGGCTGACGTTGAGGCGGGGGAAGCGTTGGTTGCGTTGGTGCCTGGATCAATGCGGCGAGCAGCATGACGAACATGACGGCCTCAAGATGAGAGGTTGTGGAGTGCCGAACCTGCAGCCATTGAAGTGCGAAGGGAAGGGGTGACGAGCGCGGCGGTGGAACGCGCGTCGGCGGCGATCGCGGTACGCGCCACCACGGTCATCTGTCGCCGGCCGCTGGCCGGCCGCCCCGTCGCCGGGTCCATGACGTGGCCGAGGACCTGGCCCCCCAGGCGGATCACCGAGACGGCATTCGATGAGGTGGCGAGGCCGGCGTCTCGCAGGCGCGCGGTTTGTGACGTCCCGGCGATGTCCACCCGCCACCCTTCGGGTTCACCCGGCGGGGCGCCGAGTCCGTAGCAGTCGCCACTCACGTCTACGAAGGCGCGCCGAATCCCCAGCGAGCGCAGGACTCGGACGGCGCGGTCGATTCCATACCCGACGCCGATGCCGCCGAAATCGAGCTGCGTGTGCGAGCTGGGCAGCGAGACGAGGTCACCGTCCAGCCGTACCACCGCCGCTGCAACCGCCGCGCGCGCCTCTGCGATCTCGGCGTCGGTCGGCAGAGCGCGGCGCGGCCGGTGAAACCCCCACGCGCGCATCAGCGGCTCGACGGCGGGGTCGAACGCCCGCGCGGTCGCGTTCCGGAACGCCTCCGCGGCGCCGAGGATGTCGCGCAGATCGCGGTCGGCCCGCATGGGACGCCGGCCCGCGTGCCGGTTCAGCTCGCACAGGTCGCTGGCGTCATCAAATAGCGAGAGGCGCGCCTCGACGCGCCGCAGCTCGGCGAGTGCGCCCGCGCACGCTTCCTGCCCCGCGTCCTCCGAATCCGCGAACACCATAACGTGGACTGCCTGCCCCATCGCCCACGACCAGCGCTCGACAAATCGCTCGGTCCGGAAGCGCAGCGGTACCCAGATTCCCATAGCCGTGGCAACGAACTCGCGCCGTTTCACGCCTGCTCCCCGCTCCCGGCTCCCAGCTCCCGCAGAATGAGGAAGGACTGCACGTAGAACGTGACGGCAAGCGTCGCGCTCGATGCTTCGAGCAGCCACGCGAAGCGCGCGTCGACGTAGCGCATCAGCCACATGGCGGTGAACGAGACGAGCAGCGTAACAAAGGGCTCCGCAATGAGGAAACGCCGCAACCGCTGGGAGAGTCGCTCACACAGTGCCACGCCGATCCCCGTAAAGGCGAAGATCACCGCCATGCTGAGCAGGTGTGTGTGCGTGATCGTGAGCATCTCTCCGATCGACTTGGGGAACTGCATTGGCGCGGTTGCCGTCGTGTCGACGATCGCGCCCCGGTAGCGGGAGGCGATACCCGGCGGAGTGAGGTGCGTCGTGTGCCACACGAAGATGAGCGACGTGGTGTAGCCCACGAGCTGCACGATGGTCAGCCAGCGTGCGAGCGTGCGCCACGGCGCGGGCAATGTGCGCCAGGACCACGTCACTTGATCGCTCCCGTGCGGTGCCACGTCGTGAGATCCGCCAACGCGCGCCGCACCCCGTTGGTCACCGCGTTCACGCTGATCGTCGCGCCGGAAATGCTGCGAATCTGGCGCCCCACGTCGAGGGTATCCTGTGCTGTCTTGCCGCGGAATTGCCGGCGCCACGATTCATAGGCGACTTCGCCGCCGTAGGGTTCTCGATAGACGAGGATGTCGATGTCCTTCAGGTGGTCCGCCGTATCCGTGGCAACCAGAAATGTGATCGGTTGATCCTTGCCAATGACGTTGCGGACCACCGCGAAGCCGAGCACCGAGTCGCCGCGGGTCACACGAAAGGCGGTGTCGGCGTTGACCGGCACCGGTGTCGCGATCGCGCCGCGGCCAAAAATGCGCGTGACCGACGCCGCCACCTTCGGCGGCGCGGCCACGCTGATCTGCGCCAGGATCAGTGCCATCAACGGCATCAGAACTGGTACCCCACGCCCAGGCGCAACGTCTCGCCGGTGCCGCCACCAGCCGCGGTGCGCCGAATCTCGTAGTCACCCTTGAAGGCCGTATTCCAGGTCGGCTTGTAGGTCAATCCGAACGTCGTGATCCGCCGCGCGAGCTCTGGGTCGCGTGGCGTTCCCGCCGGGACGGCGGCGTGGGTATCGTAGTGTTCATAGCGGACGAATGCAGTCAGGCGCTGCTTGCTGCTTGCGGCAAGCAGTCGCAGCAGGTTATACGCCCCCTCGACATATGCGCCCGTGATACGGCTTCCCACGCCGCCACCGTACAGCGCGTTGATCGTGTCGGCGTCGCTGACGCTGATCGTGGCGAAGACGCCACGCACCGCGAGCGCGCCGCGTTCATATCGTCCGTCTGCCGACACCACCGCGACTGGTGCGGTGAACGTGCCGGTGCCGAGTAGCGTGTCACCGGCGCTCGTGCCGCCGTACCAGAACGACCCACCCAGTTTGAGCCCCGGACGTGCCCATTCGAGCCGGCCGGTGAGCGACGGATTGGCGAACGTCGCGTTCTGTCCCTCCTGCCGCCCCTCGCGAATGCCCTCCTCTGCCGAGAACCCACTCGCCTTGAGACCATTTACGAGGTACACGCGGTAGCTCCATCCTTCCATCGGGAGCGTGCCCACCAGACCGATGCCGAGCTCGCGCCAGGTGGTGGGAATGACATCGTTATCGAATGCCGGCCGATCGACGCCGTTGAACGTCGGCGGCTCGTGTGTTTCGTTGATGATGCCGACCGGCATGAGCACGAGACCCGTGCGGATGGTCGTGCGATCGGAGATACGATAATCGAGGAATGCCTGCTCGAGGCCGACTTCGCCGCCCGACCCGCCGGCTTCGATCTTTGCGTCTTCGATTTCGAGCTCGGAACGGAAGCTCAGCTTGTCGTTGAACGTGTGGGCGAGGTAGACGACGAAACGGCGGAGGTTGATTACAGCAGGCGTGTTTGGCCCCGACAGATTCGTATAGTGGATTTCGCCGTATCCTCCGAGCGTGGTGGATTCCTGGGCGACGGTGGGCCGGAGCGGGAGGGCAACGAGCGCAGCCGCGATAAGGCCGATCAGGGGTCGACACATGGGGTGCAAAGACTCCTGTTTAAAGTTGAGAGAAATTGTCGGGATATACCCGAATGTATTTATCGGATATTTTGGGTCAAGATCTCTTGATCTGGAGGTCGACATGCAACTCGGGACGGTAGCAGCCGTCGCTCTATTTCTGACGGTTCTAGGGTCGCAGGCTTCCGCGCAAGAGACGGAAAAGGAAAAGAAGGTCAAACGGTCCGACCTGCCGGCGGCCGTACAGCGGACTGCTGACGAACAGAGCGCCGGCGCAACGGTCAAGGGTTATTCGATCGAGGAGGACAACGGCCAGGTCGTCTATGAGGTCGAAATGACCATGCGCGGCCACGGGCGCGACGTGCTCATTGGCGCCGATGGGACCGTGCTGGAAATCGAGGAGGAAGTCGCGCTCGACTCACTGCCCGCGGCCGTGCGGACGGGACTCAAGCAACTCGCCGGGTCCGGCACCATCGGGAAGGTGGAGTCGCTGACCAAGCGGGGCACGCTCGTGGCGTACGAAGCCCACGTGAAGACGGGCGACAAGCGCTCAGAGATCCAGGTTGGTCCCGACGGCAAGCCGCTCGCGCACCCAGAGGACTGAGTAGGGACAATCTGACACCTTCCTAGGCGCAATCGGGGCGTGACAACCGTCACGCCCCGCTCTGCTACTCCCCCCCACATTTGACCGCGGCACGCATCTGCCGTCGTAAGGCGGGACCTCGCCCCCCCCTCCCTCGCTTCATCTGTAGGTGCCGCGCACTCGGCTCCCGCGCTCGCTCGCGGAGCCCTTTTGTGAGGGATCGGACCATGGCCGCCTGGAATATCTTCGGTCGCGACACCACGCCCGAACAGCTCCCTGCCGAGCTCCGCGCGATCCTCGCCGAGATGAAGCGCGAGCGCGTGGCGTTCGAAGCACTGACCAACGCCGCCCGCGACTCCGGTCAAAGCCTGTCACAGCTCATGCAGCCGATCACGGAAGCGCAGAAGGTCATGGGCGAGCTGCAGGCGCGCGTCAAATCGCTCGAGCGGCTGGTCCCCGTCCTGGCGACGCTCGACGAGCAGACCGAGACCGTCTCGAAGACTCAGCGCCGCACCGAAACCCAGCTCACCCAGAACTCCGAGAGTGCCAAGCAGCTGCGCACCGAGATCGACGAGCTGCGCGGCGTGCTCGAGCAAGCGCTGGCGCTCAAGAACGACGTCGCCGGCTTCCTCGAGCTTGGCGGCGGGTTCAAGGCGTTGCGCATGGACGCCGACACGCTGAGCGGCGCAGTGCGCGAGCTGACTCAAGGGTTCGACCAGGTGCGCGCGCGCCAGGAGGAGCTGCGCAAAACGGGCGATGCCGTTGCGGCGCGGTTCAGCGCGTTTGAAGACCGCCAGCACGACGTACAGCGCAGCGTCGCCGAGACCGAGTCGCGCACCACCGCGGTCGGACAGACGCTGAAGGACCTGTCGGCGGCAGCGGCCGAGGCCCTGCAAACCAAACGCCAGCTCACGACACTGAAAGCGTTGGCCGACGGCGTCTCGGAGAAAGTCGCTGCGCTTGAGTCGCAGCGCGACGTGGTCGAGCGCGCCACGGCCGAAGTGGGCAGGCTCCATGAGCTGATGCGCGACGTCGATGCCAAGATCCGCCGGCATGAGGAGAGCGCAAAGGGGCTCAAAGACCTCGAGTCGAAAGTTGGCGAGCTCAAGGAGCTGCATGCTGAAGTCCTGGAGCGCTCGACCGAGATCACGGCCAATCACACTGCTGTGAAGCAAGCCGATGATGAGCTGCGCGTCCGTCTCGCCGCGCTGCGCGACGACGTGCAGCGGGCCGTGAAGCGGTTTGAGCTCGAGAACCAGGGGCTGGACGCCGTCGGCCAGCGGATCGTCGATCTGCGCGGCGGACTCACCGCGATGGAAGGCCGGTTCAAGTCCATGGAGGAGTCGAGCCGCACGATCACGGATGTCAACACCAAGGCGGACAGTCTGGCCACGCAGCTCGAGAGCATTGCCGAGAGCGTGGCGACTCTGGGCACACAGGCCGAGCGGGTGCGCACGATGGAAGCGAGCACCGGGCGGCTCGGGAATACAGTAGAAGAGATGACGCAGCGGGTGGCGCAGCTGGAAAAGGCCCACCCCGGCGTGAAGGCGGCGCTGGAGGATATCGCGATGCTCCGGGGCACGCACGAATCGGTCAGGGGCGCGCTGGAGCATGTGGAGGGTGCCGCCAGCGAGATGGCGCGCGTACTCGAGCAGCAATCAGGCACCAAGGCATGGCTCTCCGGCGTGACCGACCAGATCAAGGCGCTGCGCGGCGAGCTGGCCGCAATCGAGGAGTTGAAGCCGACCGTTGAATCGGTGCGCGGCGAAGCCGATCGGGTGTCACAGGCCATGGGGCAGATCGACGCCCGCAGCCGCATGGTGGACGATCTCAACAAGCGACTCTCCGATCTCGCGACACTCGGCACGCAGCTCGATGAGCGGAGTCGTGAGCTGCTGACGCGGATGCAGGGCGCGGACGAGCGCTTCGGTGAGCTCGCCGCTCGTGCCGATGAAGCGGCACGGATCGAGAAGCTCGTCCCGGCGGCGGTCACGACCGTCGAACGTGCGGAGCGGCGCGTCGGGGAAGTCGACTCGGCCGTGACGGCGATCGAATCGCGCGCCCACAACCTCGAAGGCCTGGCCGAGCGCACCCGCGCGCTGGGTCAGGAGCTCGAGCTCAGGCAGAGCGCGCTGGACAAAGCGTCGGAGCATCTGGACCGGGTGGCCCAGCTGCGCGAGCAAGCGGCGACTGCCGCCCAGCAGCTCGAAGAGCGCTCGTCCCAGCTGAGCACCGCGGTCACCACCGCGAGCAACCGGATGCTCGAGCTGACGGCCATGGTGGACGACCTCGACAATCGTGCCGGCGGCCTGCGCTTCGCCCAGAAGCGCATGGCGAAGTTCGAGGAACGCCTCGCCAAATGGGAAGCCGTCGAATCGCACTTGACGAGCGCGCTCGAGCAGATGAATCAGCGTCAGGCCACAGTCGATGCCGTGCAGGCCGACATGCACCGCTTGTACGAGGTCGCCGAGAAGACGACCGATGACGTGCGCTCGATCGCGGGCGCAAAGGAAGAGATTGGCCAGACCCGCGCGATGTTGGAGACGGTGCTGAGTATGGTGACGCACGTCCACGATGCGGCGAACGGCCTCGATCATCGCAAGCGCCAGGTCGAGCAAGCCGAGGAGCGGCTGGCGCGCGCCGAGGCGATGCTCGCGGAGGTGCAGGCCGGCTTGGAGCGCCTGCATGGCCAGAAAGCGCTATTCGATCAAGCGGTGACCCAGGCGAGCGCGCTCGAGTTCCATACCAAGCAGGCGGAGACGGTGATCGCGGCGCTGCGGCGGGAGCGCGAGATCACGGATAACGTGCGGACTGCCGTGTCGCATCTGCGCGAGGAGCGGCGGTCGCAGGAGCGGCCGACCATAAAATCGGCCTAGATCTTTCCATAAGGCAGGGATGCTGACGGGTTTCGATGTAGGGGCGCAGCATGCTGCGCCCCTACGTCATTCGCGGACCGCTATCTGCGCGAAAATGGTTATCCGTGCGTGCCCACCGAATCACATCGTGTACCAATGGACGGGCGATGGCATCCCGGCGTCAGCATGCACCGCCGGTCGATCAGACTACGTGGACGCGACTATTCAGCTCCCGGCACCTATCTGCTGACGATCTGCGCATGCTCTCACTTGTTTGGTCGTGTGCAAACTGGCGCGATGATCCTGAGTCGATTTGGTGAGATCGCCCGTGAGTGTTGGACGGACCTTGCAAATCATTTCTCGCACGTCCGTTTAGACGCATTCGTTGTCATGCCTGACCATATGCATGGCATTCTGGTCCTGGGCCGTCGCTCTGGACGTGCGTCCGCGGTAGGACGAATAGGCCCCGGATCGCTCGGCGCCGTCGTTAGATCGTTCAAATCAGCGGTTACGGCGCGGATCAATTCCGAGCGCGGCGCTTGCCCTGGTGGGATCTGGCAGCGGAATTATTTCGATCAAATCATTCGCAGTCGTACAGATCTCGATCGTGTGCGACGGTATATTCGGGATAATCCGGTCAGGTGGGATCGCAAACGGCGCGCTCGGTTGGGTCGAAACAGCGCGACGTCTGAATGATGTAGGGGCGCAGCATGCTGCGCCCCTACCTACATCCCCTGCGTCCCTACCTAACGATTCGACGTCCACCCATGATCAGCGACGCCCCTGCCGAACGATCCGACGCCGTCCTATGGGAGGATGCCCTAGCGGCTCCGTCGCGGCGCAGGTGCGGGCGGCGGCGCCGGTGCCATGGGCAGCGGCAAGTCGCTGTTCCAGATGTCGTCCACCATCACCCACTTCCCGTTCTGTTGGGCCCAGCGGGCGATGTACTTCCCCGAGTCCACCGCGGTCGTGCCCGGCGGCAGCTTGGCACCGGGAGCGTAGGCCCAGTGCCAACGGCCTACCTCGATGGCGACGGGTCCGGTGGCCACCACGCGCTCGGACCGCAGCGTCAGGGTCGGTCGTGGGTCGATCGTATTGATGGTCGCGAAGAACGCGCGAACGGCGTCCTTGCCTTTCATCGTCGCCATGTTCGGCGGCATGATCACCGCGTCGGCCGCGTAAAACTCCGCGATCGAATCGGCATGGCCGGTGCTCGTGAGCCGGGGCCATTGGGCGTTGGCGGCGTCGATCGCGTGCTTCGCATCGGCCGTGGTGTCGGCCGGCTGGCAGGCGAAGGCGGCGGTCACGAGAATGGCGAAATAGCTGTGGGCGCGCATCTAATCTCTCCGACTAAAGGGAAGGGGGGAGAAACCGTTCGAATCGATACGCCAATTCTGGACCGTCTTCGCCCTCATACGCAAGCTGCGCGATGAGCAGTGTGAACGGCTCGGTGTAGCGCGCGATCCGGAGTGGCCCCGCGTCCACGGGATCGAACCCCACATCGCGGATCAACTCAGCGGCAATCTTTTTGCCCTTGGAATCGTCCCCGCAATACACGAGGCTGGGCTTGGTGGCTTTGCGCCGAGCCGCGAAGACACCGAACAGCACTTCGCTCGGCACGGTGCCGAATGCGGAGACGACCCGCGCTTTCGGGACCTTCTTTGCCAACTCCTCCGCGCCGGATGAGGTGTGGGCGACGACGAGATCAGTATCGTCGGCGTTCATCGGCAGTGAGCAGGTCACGATGACTTTGCCGGTCAGGTCACCCGCCTGTTTCAGGACGTCATCGACACGTGACCAGTGCACGGCCAGGAGAAGCGCATCCGCATCTTGCGCGGCCTCGGCCGGTGTGCCGGCGCGCGCCTTGCCCTTCGCCTCGCGCGCGAGCTTCTCGAGCTTCTGTCGGGTGCGGGCATAGCTGAACACCACCTCGTGGCCCGCGCGCGCGAAGATCGTGCCGAGCTTGCCGCCCATCAGGCCGGAACCCAGGATGCCGATTCGCATCTAGAGGCCCGTCCGTTGCTCCAGGGCTTCGGGATAGCGCGCGCCCTGGATCGTGATCTGGGAGGCAGCGTTTTCGATCTCGCGCAAATCATCGGGCGTCAGCTTGATCGCGCCGGCGCCGATGTTCTCCTCCAGACGCTCGAGCTTCGTGGTGCCCGGGATCGGTACGATCCACGGTTTTTGGGCGAGCAGCCAGGCGAGCGCGATCTGCGCCGGAGTCGCCCGCTTCTTTTCGGCGATGCGGCGGAGGACATCCACGATGGCCTGGTTTGCCTTGCGCGCCTCGGACGTAAAGCGCGGGATGGTGTTTCGGAAATCAGTGCTCACGAACGTCGTCTTCTCGTCGATCGTGCCGGTCAAGAAGCCCTTACCGAGGGGACTGAATGGCACGAACCCGATGCCGAGCTCTTCGAGGGTTGGAATCAGCTCTTCGTCCGGGCGTCGCCACCACAGGGAGTATTCGCTCTGGACAGCGGTGACCGGCTGGACGGCGTGGGCGCGGCGGATCGTTTTGACGCCGGCTTCCGACATGCCGAAATGCTTCACCTTGCCTTGCGCAATCAATCCCTTGACCGTGCCCGCCACGTCTTCGATCGGGACGGTCGGATCGACCCGGTGCTGATAGTAGAGATCCACGGCATCGGTTCGAAGCCGTTTGAGCGACCCGTCGATGCTCTGCTTGATGCGCTCGGGGCGGCTGTCCTGCATCTGCTGCCCGTTTTCGTACTTGATGCCGAATTTGGTGGCGATCACCACCTGCCCGCGCAATGGCGCCAGCGCCTCACCGACCAGCTCTTCATTAGTATGGGGACCGTAGATCTCGGCCGTATCGAAGAAGGTGATCCCGCGTTCGACGGCCGTGCGGATCAGCGAGATCATGGCCTGTTTGTCCGGTGGGATGCCGTAGCTCTGGCTCATGCCCATGCAGCCGAGGCCGAGGGCGGAGACGTTCAGGCCGGATTTGCCGAGAGCGCGTGTTTGCATTCTTCAACCTACCCCCGAGACGTGAGCCTGGGTAAGTTGGTGCAACGCGCCGCCGGCAATGCATGCGGGAGAGCCGCAAGTGGGTTGCAAGTGAAAGACGCCAAGGCGGTGTGATGGATCCGGGAAGGGAAAGAACGGGACGTAGCGCAGCCCGGTAGCGCACCTGAATGGGGTTCAGGGGGTCGCGGGTTCAAATCCCGCCGTCCCGATTGTCGAAGTCGTTGTCTCCGCTGCAACTCCGGGGCGCGCGTCCGCGCGCTCCGAAATGCCTCCGCTCCCTTCTCCGCTACATTCATCGAAACTGCTACTGGGTCGGGTCACGCGACTGCGGGAGACGAACCGATGAAAGGACAGGACCTGTATTACTGCCGGACGTGCGGCAAGGCGACGCTGCACATCGAGGACCAGACGAACCACCTGCTGCACCTGCTGCTGTCGGTGCTCACCGCGGGGGCGTGGATCATCGTGTGGATTCTCGCCGCGGCCAGCTTTCGCAAGCCCCGCTGTACGATCTGCGGGACGTACGCCAAGTATCGCTATTTCCTTGGATACCGGCGGTCGTAACCCGTCGAGGGTGGGGAGCTGGGCATCGCACGCTGAGAGCCGATCCGAAACGGCGCCACGTTTCGAATTTTCGTTTTCGATCGGCTCCGCGCGGGTGTAATCGACGAATTCGGTCGAAAAACGCGTCGAGGGAACGCGTTTTTTCCTCCCATTTGGCTCGCGATTTTCGAATTGCTCGCGAACGACCGAAAAACGCGCGATGGACTGCGCGCGCTCGGTCTCTGCTTCCAAATCAGGGGGTCGCTCACCGCAACACGTTGACGGCGCAGCGTCTTAGCGAAGCGCTCCGCCATCTTCTCCGCCGAAAGTGGCCGCAAACCTGCGCCCCGCGTGCGCCTCGCGCGTTGCCTGCCCGTCACCTACCGCTGCGTGCGCACCGTGCCGGGTAACCCGAATTTGCGAGACTACGCGAGCGCTGGGGGGCATGCCCGCGCGCGTCGGCGGCTCACGCTCGACCGCGTCGAGCGGGAGTTACCGCCGATGGACACGCCCGAGCATGTGCGCGCGGGACTGCAAACCGTCCAACGGTGGGCCGCCGCGGGGATGCTCGCGGGCACCGTCGCGGGCGCCTGCGTGCGCGCCGCGGAGGCGTGGCTCAAGCTCCACGAGCACGAGCTGGACCGGCAGCGGATGAAAGCGCTGGAGCACCGAGTACGTGAGCTGGAGGCCGAGCTGGCGCAGCGTCCTCAGAGGGGGAGACTCCCGTGACCGCGGACCGTAGTCGTGTCCCTGTGTCCCATGAGTGCCGGGACACGCGGACACGAGTCTCGACTCGGCCTCGGAAGGCCGTCACCGCGCCACGTTCTCGTGTCCCGCTGGTCTGGGGATCGGGGCAGGGCGGCCGATCCACGGGACACGATTCTCGGAGGGTCCAGTGAGTGGCCGGGACAGGCGGCTCGACGCACTGGAGCAGCGTGTGGGACGCGTGCACGTCCCGCGCAGCGGCACGCACGCCGAGCCGTTCGCGGGCACGATGCTCGACGCCATGGACGCCGCGGGGCTCAGTGGACCGAGCTGGGCGGCGTGGCGCACGTTCTGGCGCGCCGTGTTCGCGTTGCCGCTGGGCGACGCCGAGCGCGCTGTGTTCGAGCGGCATACCGCGCGCAGTGCCGCGCCGCCCGCGCCGGTGCGCGAGGCGTGGCAGATCGTCGGGCGGCGCGGCGGCAAGAGCCGCAACGCGGCGGTTGCCGCCGCGTTCCTCGCAGTGCGCCAGGACTACGCGCCGCTGCTCGCGCCCGGCGAGCGCGGCGTCATTCCGATTCTCGCGGCCGATCGCACACAGGCGGGCCAAGTGCTCGGCTATCTCAAAGGACTGGCGCGCCGCGAGCAGTTCGCGCCGCACGTGGCGCGCATCCTCAAGGAAGCCGTGGAATTCCGGACCGGTGTCACGGTGCGCGTGCACACGGCGAGCTACCGGACCACGCGCGGCTACACCGTCGTCGGCCTCGTCGCCGACGAAATCGCGTTCTGGCGGTCCGACGACGAGGGCGTCAACCCGGACAGCGAAGTGCTCGCGGCGCTGCGGCCCGGCATGCTCACCATTCCCGGCGCGCTGCTGCTCGCCATGTCCACGCCGTACGCGTGCCGCGGCGAGCTGTACCGGGCGCACGAGCGGTATTTCGGCCGCGACGATCCGCGCGTGCTCGTGTGGAATGCCGACACGCGCAGCATGAACCCCGGCGCCGACGCGGGCGCGATCCGCGAGGCGTTCGAGGAGGACCCGGCGCGTGCCGCGGCGGAATACGGCGAGGACGGCCGCGTGCAGTTCCGCCGCGACGTGCAGGCGCTGCTCGATGCGGAGGCCGTGCGGGCGGCGATGGTTCCCGGCCGGCGCGAGCTGCCACCCGTTGGCGGTGTGTCCTACGTCGCGTTCACGGACCCGAGCGGCGGCAGCCAGGACGCCATGACGCTCGCCGTCGCGCACCGGGCGGGCGAGCGCGCCGTGCTCGACTGCCTGCGCGAGGTGCAGCCGCCGTTTTCGCCGGAGGCCGTCGTCGAGGAGTTTGCGGCGGTGCTCCGCGCGTACGGCGTGACCGAGGTGTGCGGCGACCGCTACGCGGGCGAGTGGCCGCGCGAGCGCTTCGCCGTGCACGGCCTCCGCTACGTGCCGAGCGAGCTGTCCAAGAGTGACCTCTACCGCGAGCTGGTGCCGCTGGTGAACGGCGCGCGGGTCGAGCTGCTCGACCTGCCGCGCCTCTACGGCCAGCTCGTCGGGCTCGAGCGCCGGGTCGCGCGCGGCGGGCGGGACAGCGTGGACCATCCGCCCGGGGGCCGGGACGACGTGGCGAACGCCGCGGCCGGGGCGCTCGCCTTCGCAGCGGGCACGCCGTCGCCGCTGCTCGCGGCGTTGCTGGAGCGCGCGGTGTCGGCTGCGCTGCCGCCCTTGGAGCTGCCGGCATGAGCGCGCCGGTTATTGGCGTGCATTTGCCCGGCCCGGGCGGGGATGCGGCGGCACTCGCCGTGGTGCAGCGGCGCGAGCAGACCATCCGCGCGGACGAGCGCGACGAGCAGCGGGCCGTCGAGCAGGCGCTGCTACTGCGCGCGGAGCCCGCCCTGCTGCGGCGAGGCGTGCAGCGGCGCGTGTCCTGCTTTGATGTGGTGCACCTCGGCCAGCTCGCGTCCGACAGTTCAGTGGCGACCGTCGCGGGCGAAATCCTGCGGCTGAAGCGTGTGGCCGGGCTCGCGCGCGCGGACCTCGTGGCGGATGGGAGCGCCGTCGGCGCGCCGGTCGTCGAGGAGCTGCGGGCGCGGGGCTTGGACCCGCGGCACCTCCTCGTTACAGACAGCGGACCGGCGGGCCTGGGCGACGACGGCATCCGGCGCGTCCCGGCCGCGGACCTCGCGGGCCTGCTGCTCGTCTTGCTGGAAGCGGGCCGCCTGAAAATCGCGGCGGCGTTGCCGGACGCGCCGGTCGTCGTTGAGCAGTTGCGGCGCGTCGGCGCGCGCCCGGGGCCGCTCGCGGTGGCGCTGCTGCTCGCGGTGTGGTGGGCCGAGCAGCACGGGGCGTACGAGCCGGAGGACTGGCCGGTGCTGCAGTTCTAAACCGCTCGGGGTCCCTGTCCGGCTAGTCACCGGCGGGGCGTAAGGGGCTACGGACTCCAGCCCGCCCCGGGGCCGGGCTACTGCCTAGGTTCCGACCAACCGTCAACCTTCTCGTCAACGAACGTGACCCTGGCGCCGGGATAGTGCCAGATGGTGAGGTATCCGGCATCCACGCTCTCGGGCTCGCCGAGCAATTTGCGGACCTCATCCATCTTCATCCCGCGGCGCAGTCGGCGCCAGTTCGCAAGCGACGTTGGGACTGCCCGGCTTCCCGATGGCTCAACCCTGATGAGGGCCTCCAGTTCACTGACGCGTCGTTCGAGGTCGGCAGTCCTGCGCTGGAGAGAATCGATCCGGCGCAGAAGGCTGTCGGCTGACACGTTCTGTCCGACCGCGACGGTCGGGATGGAGGCGGCCGTAAACGCGGCGACGAGCGCTGCACGGAATATGGCGGTCATCATGGGCCTCCTTCGGCAAGGCACAGCGGCGCTCTGCCAGTAGGGATTTGAGTGGACGGCGTGGGTGAGCGGCATAACGAGATGCGCCTAAGCTCTGGTTGATCACCACCGTTCCTTTGGCTTCCAAGCCGGGTCGGTGAGGTAACCGTAGAGCATCGATGCGGCGGCGGTGGGCCAATCCGCGCCGTCCTTCGGCCAGTTCGTTTTGACCAGCATAACGCCAAACGTGACCCTCAACAGATTAGCGAGCGAATCCCTTTCGGTAGTCGTCAGCTTGATGAATTCGAGCCGATGCGTCGCAGGGTTGGAGGTCACGATCCCGTCCGCAGCCTCCGCAGTGGCGACGAGAAGCATCTCGCCGTTCGCGTGCTCTTTTTGCGAAAGGGAGGCCAAGCTATCGGCCATAGTGCCGGAGCCCATCATGGGGGCGAGCTGATCGATGGCATCGAGCCCGCGCTTGAACATGTCGGCTTTGGCGCGGGTGATTCTCGCGAGGCCGTCAAACGCCTCAGCCGCCCACGAGGCACTTCTGTAGAAGCCGCTGTCCTTGGCGGTGCTCATGGAACGGCGCAGCAAGCTCGCTGCGCAGTCGTACTCGCTTGCCGTCACTCTGAATTTGTAGAGTAAATCAGTCGGATTCGTTGTCGTGTCGTCGCGGGTTGGTTCATTGTCCACGGCAGCTTTCGCATGCCGCAGACTGGCAACATAAAGTGCCGTGAAGCCAGCTGGTGTGGTTGAACCTGCCAGCGGTGGTACACACATCCACTGTGCGCCCGCGTCCCGGTTCCCCATCGGGGACAAGATGGCCGTGGCCAGGAGGGTGATGTATCGACGCGAAAGGCACCGCATGTCGATTGAGTCTACAACTCCCGCCACGATGCGCCAATCAATGCGGCCTACTGTCGAAAGGACCAGCCTGGTAGGGCGGCAGTCAGTCAGGGGTCTCGGTCCGGGCTGATCACCGGCGGGGCGTAGGGGGCTGCGGCATCTAGCCCGCCCCGGAGCTGAGAACGCCGCAACTTCGCCTCTCAATGCCGCAAAATCGCCCTAAACCCCGGGCCCGGGCGTTATCATGATATGCCCCATGCCCACGCATCGCCCGACGATCAATCCGGCCCTGCTCGTCTGGGCGCGCCGCTCGCTGAACCTCACCGAGGAACAGGCGGCGACGCGGGTAGGCGTGTCGCTCGACATCTTGCGCGGGTGGGAGAAAGGCGATCCGCTCCCCACAATCGCGCAACTCCGCAACGCCGCCGAGAAGTACCGCCGGCCGCTCGGCGTATTCTTTCTGCCGACACCGCCCGCAGACCCGGCTCCCCCGCATGACTTTCGGACAGTTTCCGACCGGGAAGCCGAGGAGCTTAGTCCCGAGTTACTCGTCGAGCTGCGGCGCGCGCACTATCGCCGTCAACTCGCGCTAGAGCTGCACGAGGACCTCGAACGCCGACCGCCGCGCTTCCAACTGCGCGCGCAGCTTGACGACGACGAGGAGGAGACGGGCCGACGTGTCCGCCACGCGCTCGGCGCTCGGCTCGCGGATCAAGAGCGGTGGCGCGAGGGGAGCGCCTTCAACGAGTGGAAGGCGCTCGTTGAGGCGCACGGGGTGCTCGTGTTCCAGGCGCGCGGCGTGTCCTTTCGCGAGGCGCGCGGGTTTTCGATTGCCGAGCACCCGTTGCCCGCCATCGTCGTCAACGGTTCGGATTTCCCCAACGCCAAGACGTTCACGCTCCTGCATGAGTTTGTGCACCTCATGCTGCATCTCGGCGGCATCTGCGATCCGTACGCACATGTTGCCCGTGGCCGCTCTCGCAACAGCCGCGTCGAAGTGTTCTGCAACCACGTCGCGGGGGCGGCGCTCGTGCCCGCGGCGGCGCTGGTCAATCATGGTCTGGTGCAATCGAACGAGGAGCCCGAGGGATGGACGGAGGCGACGCTCGACCGGCTCGCGCGCGACTTCGCCGTTAGCTCGCTCGTCATCCTCCGCCGGCTGCTCATGCTCGGCCGGACCACAACACGCTTCTATGAGAGCTTTCAAACGCAGGTCATCGCGCGGGCGGAACGACACCGCGCCGAGCGCCCGCCGCAGGAAGGCGGACCGCCGCGGCCCGTTATGGTCGTCGCCGACTTGGGCCGAGCCTTCACCGGAACCGTGCTCGATGCGTACAAGAGCCGCGTCATTACCGCCTCGGACGTATCGGAGTACCTCCGCGTCCGCGTTCCGCAGATCGGCGCGGTACAGGAGCGCCTTACCCTGGGCGCTGGTGAGTAACGCTGTTCTCATTCGATACCAGCGCACTTATTGGCGCACATAACGAGTTGTATCGGCCGCAGACGTTCCCCGGTCTGTGGCGAAAGCTGGAAGCGATGATCGCCGAGGGTGAGCTGCGCTGTTCGGAGGAGGTGCTCCACGAGCTGGAGCGCCAGGACGATGACTTGCTCAAATGGGCGAAGGCTCAGAACGGCCTCTTTGTCCCAATGGACGCCGAGATTGAAGCGGCGGTCAAAACCGTCGTTGTGATTCCCAACGTCGTAAAGAACGCCTCGACCGACAACTCGGCAGACCCGTTCGTTGTGGCGGTTGGCATAGCGCGGAAGGCGACGGTTGTGAGCAGGGAGAAGCCCGGTAGCGCGCAACGCCCCAAAATCCCGTACATCTGTAGTGCGTTGAGTGTGCCTCACCAAACACTGGAGGAGTTTGTGACCGGGCAGGGGTGGTCATTTGAGTAGCTACTCCGCGAGGAGGCATTAGTGGGAGACTGTCTGTATTGCGGGAAACCCGCCGGTTGGTTCCGCTCAAAGCACAAAGAGTGCGAGACCAAAAACCAGATAGGCCGCGAACAGATCGTCGCGCTCGCTCAGCGGGCCGTCAGAGACGGGAGCGACCTGACCGCCGTTCAGAGCGAGGTCGGGCGACTGGCGGCAACCGCCTTCGTCCCCCCGGATGAACTGCCCAAGTTGTGGCTGACGGCGTGGGAGAACGCCGTGCAAAGCGCGTTGGAGGATAACGTAGTCACAGCCGACGAGGAAAAAGCACTCGTTCGGGCGGCGGAGCACCTCGGCTGGAAACAAGAAGACTTCTACACTAACGGCGCGTTCGTGAAGCTCGTGCAGGCAGGTGTGTTGCGGGACCTCATGGAGGGAAAACTTCCTGCGAGGTTTGAAGTCAAAGGACAGCTACCATTCAACTTCCAAAAAGGCGAGGAATTGCTCTGGGCGTTCCCCGGCGTGAAGTACTTCGAAACGCGGATGCGACGGACGTTCGTCGGCGGTTCGCAAGGATTCAGCGTGCGGGTTGCGCGCGGCGTCTATTACCGGGTCGGAGGTTTTCGGGGCGAGGCCATACAGAATCCCGAGACCGTGTTGGTGGACACGGGAACGCTCGGTGTGACGCAGAAGCACCTCTACTTTGCCGGGCCGTTGAAAAGTTTTCGAGTGCGGTTCGACAAGATCGTGTCGTTTACGCCGTATTCCGACGGAATCGGCTTTCAGCGAGACGCGTTGACGGCGAAGCCCCAGGCGTTGCTCACTGGCGACGGGTGGTTCATTTACAATCTGGTCACAAACCTCGCCAGCATGGAAACAGAGGAGCCGTCGAACGTGGAGCGACGCGCCCGGAAGTTTATTCCCGCTCGGGTGGAAATTGAGGAAGAAGCACCGGCACCGACCTGGACAAGATGTTCTCGCTCGCAATTGTCGGTGAATCACACTATCAGGACGCGCTGGAAGCAATCTGCGGCGAGCGGGACGACGATGGCGTTGACCGCGTCGTGAACGCGTCGCTCGTGCTGGAAGGCTCCAACCCCTACGATCCGCAGGCGGTTCGTGTCGACATCGACGGCAAGACAGTGGGCTACCTGAGCCGACCTACCGCCCGCGCCTTCCGCCAACAGGTTGCAGCTGGCCAACCCGAAGGAACAGCGTTGCCGTGTAAGGCTAGGATCAAAGGCGGTTGGGATCGCGGCCCGGAGGACCAAGGCCAATTCGGCGTCTGGCTCAACCTGTCGTTGGAAGGCTGACCAGCGACGCCGAGACTTTTGGTAGTTTTGGCACTACAAAATCGGAGAATCTTCTACTTGCAGCCGTTCGGCTGCTCACTAAATTGCGTCTTACCATAGCGGCATCGGCCGCGTGACTGGCGGACCCCTCGCTCCGGCGGAGCGAGGACACAGCCGCAAGACCTCAGTGACTGCCACTTGGAGCCAACTGCTCCGGGTGGCTTTCGTTTTTGGGGGGACAATGCCCGCAACGCGCCTACATCGTCTGACCATTCGGTTTCGTGGGCAAGAGGCGCAGCTCGTCAAGGTCGTCGCCGGGCGTCAGGGATTGTCGTTCGCCGAGTGGGCGCGCGCGGCGTTGCTGCGTCATGCGCAGCTCGAACTCGACCCGGCACCGGTGAACGGTCGCCGCGCCGAGCCGAGCCGGCAGGCCTGACGTGCCTGACGGCGACTTGTTTCTCGCGCTGCGCGAAGCTCTTGGAAGCGTGGAGGGCGAGAACAACGGCCACTTCACAGCACAGTGTCCGGCAGGTGATCATCGGCTCGTGGTCCGCCGTGGTCCCGACCGGAGCGCGTTCGTCGCGTGTCCGACCTGCGGTAGCGCTGCCGGACCCGCGCTCGCCCACCTGCTCGATGTGCCCGTACACGTCGCGCCGACAGCGGCGGACACGAATCACCGTGCGGATGCGCCCCGGAGACCCGCGCGCGTGCCTGACCGCTTGACGCATATCCGCCACTTTCTCGCCGAGCCTGACGACCCGGTGTCGTGGATCGTGGACGGCCTGCTGCCCGCGGGCGGGATGTCGGTGCTCGCTGGAAAGCCGAAGGGCGGCAAGAGCACGCTCGCGCGCGCGATGGTCCTCCGGGTCTGCCGGGGTGAGCCAATCCTGGGCCGCATCACGACGGCAGGGCCGGTGATTTACTTGGGCATCGAGGACCCGCGCCGCGTGACGAAGAATCATTTGCGCACGCTTGGCGCTCGACCCGACGACGATCTGTACGTGTTCACGGGGCACCGTCCCGACGAGGCGGTGCTGTGGCTGGAAGATGTTCTGGCGACGGTGGACCCGGTGCTCGTCGTAGTTGACACGCTCCAGCATCTGCTCGGCGTGAGCGACCTCAACGACTACGCGCGGGTCGTCGCCGCGCTCGGTCCAGTGTTGGCGCTCGTGCGGCCACGCCGGGCGCACATGCTGCTGATTCACCACGCCGGCAAGGGTGACCGCACGGGCTTCGACGCAATTCTCGGTTCCACGGCGATTGTCGGGACCGTGGACGTGGCGCTCTTGCTCAAGCGCGGAGCGGACAACGTCCGCACCCTGACCTCGCTGCAACGCACCGGCGAGGACCTGCCCGAGCGCGTCGTAACGCTCAACGATCAGCAGGAGCCTCAGCTCGGCCCCGCGAAAGAGGCATACGACACGCAACAGGCCGGGGAACGCGTGCTCGCGTGGCTCCGCACGCAGACCGAGCCGGTGACCCGAAAGGCCGTCGAGGAAACCGTCGAGGGTCGCGCCGAGCTGGTCCGCGGGGCGCTGTACCAACTCGTGCGGGACGACAAGGTGACGCGGACCGGCGGCGGGAGGCCGGGCGACCCTTACCTGTTCTCGTGTCCGCGTGTCCCTGTGTCCGGGCCTATACCGGGACACGCGGACACGACGTCGCAAACGGGCGAAACGTCCCGCGCTTCTGCCACTTCCTCGTGTCCCGTTAATCCGGCAACCGCGTCGCCCCAGGACACAATCCGTGACGCGAATTCTGGCGATGCCGCCGAGCCCGACGGTCCGGCGGACACGTCGTTTGACTTCCCGAGGGAGGATTGATGCCGATGCCCAACAACCTGAAATCGCTGATCAAACATCGCGACGCCGCGGCTGCGAAGGTGGCCGCGCTGGAAGCGCGCCGCGCGGAGCGGCGGCGCGAGCACGCGACACTCACCGACGACATCGCGGCGCTGGACGAGCAGCTCGTCACCGCGGACGCCGCGGGCGAGGCGGTCACGGTGCTGGAGGCCGAGCGTGCGCAGCGGCTGCAGCGCCAGCGCGACCTCGCGGCCGTCCTGCCGCTCTTGGAGCAGCAGCTCGCCGAAGCGCGCGCCGAGTTGCACGCGGCCCGCCTCCAGGTGGGGGGCGCGCAGCTCGCGGCGGACGAGCGCGCGCTCATTGCGGACGGGCTCGCGTTCGCGGAGGAATTCGGTCGTGACGTGCTCGCGGTCTACGGGCCGCGTGCGACGGAGTTACTCAGCCGCCTGGAGCACCTGGGGCGGGACGAGCATGAGGTAGACCAACTGAACGGCCGCCGCGCCCGCGGCTGGACGGCGCGGGACCGCTTCATCCGCGACACGCGGCTGCTCATGCAGCAACTCATCGTCCTATGCGAGTGGGCACACGGCCGGCCGACGCAGCTCGACCGGTCGCAGCCTGCCGAGTCGGACCGGCCAGAGACTGAGTTGGACCGGCGGCTACGGCTGCACTCGACCGTCGCTGAGGCGTCGCGTCGGCTGGGATTGTCACGCTGAAGTAGTGAACCTGAAACAGAGGAGCGAGTCATGGCATTCACGAAACCTGTTCGCCGGGCGATGTGGCATTTGGACCGGCGACTCCGCGCGTACAAGAGAGCCGTCACGCAGCACCTCGCCAACCTGGACGCGACGATCGCCGAGAACGGAGGCGAAGCAGATGCCGAGATCGTCGCTGGCTGGACGGCTCCGGAGTTTCTGGCCGGGTTCAAGGCGCTGCGCGATGCCCTGAAAAACTTCCCGGCCTGAGCATTGTGTGACGAGTGCCGAGCTGGCCGAGCTGACCAAGCTGGTCGCGTTCTGGCGCGAGCAGGCCGCCGCCTACGAACAAGACGGCCAGCCCGGCACGGCCTTGCTCCGCAGAGTGGCCACCGAGCTGGACGAGGCGGTGCGGGGCCTCGGCCTGGAGGAGTTGACGGTGGCGCAGGCGGCGGCGGAGAGCGGTTACAGCGCCTCGCAGCTCCGGCGGCGGTTCCCGGGCCAGCGGACAATCCGCCGGGCGGACCTGCCCCGGAAGGGGCGGCACGGTGGGCCGGACCTGGCGGGGGCCGTCTTGCGAGGGACCTACCATGGTGGTAGGTTATAGGGACGATGACCCTACAGAATGTTGTCCGCCAAGCGATTGCCGACGCCCCGCGCTCTTTGCGTTCGTTGCGGGCGTTGGCCAAGGCCGCCGGTATCTCGCACGTCACCCTGATGCGTATTCGCGATGGGGACGAGCCAGCGAGTGCGCGCGTCGCCGCAAAGCTCGCCCAGGTGCTTGATGCCTGGGCGGCCGAGCACGCGCGCGATGCCGAGAAGTGTGCGCGGTCCTCCTCGCGGATTCGGACGGCGTTGCGGGGTTCGACAGGGAGGGCAGAATGACCACGACAGCAGCACAGCTCCCCACCGCCAAGACTCGACGCCGCACGCGCTGGTCGTGGTCGGTCGGAGAGTACGGCGAGCGCGTCCTCGTGTTCGAGGAGCGGAACGGGCGCCTGTACGGCCAGATTCGCGGCCGCCGCGTCGCGCTTGGCCACAAGGACCGCGACCGGGCGAAGACGTGGGCGAAGGATCAGGAGAAGCAGCTCCGCGACGGGCTCGCGACCGCGGCCGACCCGACGCCGACCGTCGCCAAGGTGTTCGCGGCGTACCTCGCGGCGCGCGCGGAGCAGGACCTCTCCGCCACGTCGCGGTACGTGGACGAGCGGTGCGGCGGCCGCCTGCCCGATCCCAAGGTGCCCGGCGACGCAGGCGACCCCGGCCTGTTCGCCCGCGTGCTCGGCGCGGGCCGCGACCTCTCCAAGCTCACGCTCGGCGAGTGGCAGCACTTCATCCGCCAGCGGCTGACCGGCGCCGTGGACGCGTGGGGCCGGGACGTGCCCGCCCCGGTGACGCCCGAGGACGCGAAGCGGCGACCGGTCCGCGCCCGCACGGTGGAGGCCGACTGCGAGTGGCTCGCGATTGTCTGCAACTGGGCGACCGAGTGGGAGGACCGCGAGACCGGCCAGCCGCTCCTCCGCGAGCATCCGCTCAAGCGGGAGCGCTTCCGCGACGCCGTGCCGCACGAGCAGAACCCGCGTCGGCCGGTCGCGACGCAGGACCGCTACGAGGCCATCGTGGCCAAGGCGGCGACCGTGCACCCGTACCTCGTGCCTCTGCTCGCCATCGTGAACGGCGCGGGCCGCCGCATCTCCGCGGTGCTCCAGCTTCGCTACGAGGACGTGCGGCTCGCCAAGACGGCGGGCGCGCCCTACGGCGCGATTCAGTGGCCGGGGGAGTCGGACAAGATGGGGAAGGCGTGGGCCGCGCCGATCAACGCCGCGGTGCGCGCGACGCTCGACGCAGTGCTCGCCGCGCGGCCCGGACTCGGCGGGGCGTACCTGTTTCCGTCGCCGATGGACCCGGCGCAGCCGATGGACCGGTGGTTCGCCTCGAAGCTGCTGCGCCGCGCCGAGCGGCTCGCCAAAGTGCCGAAGCACCACGGCTCACTCTGGCACGCCTACCGGCGGAAGTGGGGCACGGAGCGGAAGCACCTGCCGGTCCAGGACGTGGCGCAGGCGGGCGGATGGAAAAACACGGCGACGCTGGAGACGATTTACCAGCAGCCCGACGAGGCGACGCTCTACCGCGTCGTGTCCGAGCCAGCCGAATTGCGGGAAGCGCACGCGTGAGCGCGCTCCGCTATTTCCTCCGCCAAGTCTTGCGCGCATCCTGCGTGTCTAGCGTGCGGCGCGCGCGTATGGCGCGCATCGTTGAGCACGAACCCGCGCACGATGCGCGAATCCGGCGCCACCGGCGACGGATGGGGTTCAGGGGGTCGCGGGTTCAAATCCCGCCGTCCCGACTCGGCCTCCGCGAAGACGCGGGGGCTTTGTCGTTCCGGCGACCTTAGTCAATCGGTAGCGTAGCCCGAACGATTGTGCCCTGTCCCGGCTCGCTCGTGATGTGCAGACTGCCTGCGACGCGATCCGCCCGGGCGCGCATCCCTGCCAAACCAAGGTGCCCGTCGGTCGCCGCCGCCTCGGCGGCGCCCGGAGGCATCCCTCGGCCATCATCCCGGACCTGGAGCGTGAGCACGCGCGGCCCGTAGTCGAGCTGAACCTGAATCTTCTGTGCATCCGCATGCTTCAGCGCGTTGAGCACAGCCTCGCGACCAATGCGCAGCGCCGTCGTGGCCACCTGCGGCGTGAGCGGCCGACGGTCACCCTGCACCGTGAACTCAAGAGCCACCGGTGCCTGCGCGGTGACCGAACGCACGGCTCCCTCAAGGGCCGCCGGCAGATCGTGACCCTCGAGCTCCACCGCGCGCATGTCCCAGATCGAATTCCGGGCGTCTCGCAGCGCGGTATCGGCCGCGGACAACGCGCCGTCGAGTGCCGCGACTCCCTCCTGCGGCCGCACGGCGATGGTGCGCTGAATCGCGCGCAGCTGAATCGTGATGCCGGTGAACCCCTGGAGCAGGGTGTCGTGCAGCTCCTGCGCGATCCGAGCCCGCTCCCCCAGCGCAGCTTCGTACTGACCCTTCAGCGTCTCCTGCGCGAGCCGCTGACGCCGCCGCTGCACCAGCACCGCCGCGGCGGCGCCGAGCACCCCGATCAGGACGACGACACCAATCCGGAACACCAGGGTCTGGTACCAAGCGGGCAGGACACGGAAGTGCCAAGCCGCTCCAGTCGCCGCCTCGTTCCAGACCCCGTCACCATTGCTGGCGATCACGCGGAAGCTGTACCGGCCGGGCGCCAGGCTGGTGTAATAAGCCCGACGCCGCGTGCCCGCGTCGTGCCACGTCGGATCTTCGCCTTCCAATTGATAGCGGAACTGAACCCGCTCAGGCGTCGACAGCGTAGTCGCCGTGTAATCGATCTCAAGATTGCGGCTCTCGGGGCGAATGCTTGTTCCGTCTGAAGGCGCAGTCTCTCGGCCATCGATCCGTACCGTCTCGATGAGTACCGGAGGCGGGACGTTAGGTGGAAGCTCGCGCGGATCGACATTGGCCACGCCACCGTCTGTCGCCACCCAGATTCTGCCGTCCATGGACCGGGTCACCCACTGACCGTAGGTCCAGCGTGGGATCATGCCGCCCAGGCCGTCCCGCCGATCAAAAAGGCGATACGGAGCGACATAATCGGAGTCCGACAGGGCACGATCGATCGCTCCAGGTGGCAGCAGCAGCACGCCGTCGCGGGTCACGATCCACCACGCGCCCGCGTCGTCGGCGGCGATTCCATACACCGACCGCCCCGGCACGCCTTGGCGCTCCGGCAAGGTTCGGAAGCGGCCGTCCTCGAATCTGCTCAGACCGCCGTCGCCGGAAGCCCAGACCTGGCCGCTGCGATCCTGAAAGAAGGCGCGGACCTCGCCGAGCGTCATTCCCTGCGCCGGAGTGAACAGGCTCACCTGCCCGTGATCGTAGAGCGCCACACGGTTCGACTGGCCAACCCAGATTCTTCCTTCGCGGTCACTGAACATCACCGCCGCCTGTCCATGCGCCGGTTGGCCCAGGGGTGCCACCCGAACCAGCCCACTCGGCGTAAAGCGAAGCAACCCCAACTCCTCATCGAAGAACCAGATGGTTCCCTGCGAGTCAACCGCAACCTCCGCCAGATGCTGCGCATCGCGGCCGCTTAGCGGGACACGGCTGAGGCGCCCTCCCTGGATTCGGAGTACCTCTTTCGCGTCAACCGACCAGAGGGTCCCGGTGGTATCCTCAGCGAGATTTGTCAGGGCGTCGGGTATGTGGATCGTGTCCCGACTGCGAGGGCCAATCCGGATGAGCTCAAACGTGTTGTAAGCGCCGGTCCAGACCGATGAGTCCCGCGTGGCGAAGACGAACCGTTGACGAACTCCACCGGGCGTAGCGCTCGGTGTGAAGGCGCCTTCCCGGAACCGTTCCAGGCCCCGTGCCGTGCTGACCCAAATGTTGCCCTCATCATCTTCCAGTAGCGCATAGACGATGTCGGACAACAGTCCGTCCTTCTCAGTGAAGTGCTCCGCCTCGTGACCGAACTGCTCGATGCGTCGTCCGCGGATCCGGGTCGGATCGAGGACGCGGCGCAAGCCGTCGCCGAGCGAACCGATCCAGAGACTCCCCTTCTTGTCGATCAGTAGCGTCCAAGCGCCGACTCTCACTTCGGTGATCGGAGCCCGGTCGCCGAACCGGGGAATGGTGTGCGCGGATCGGTAGAACTCCGCCATCCAGATCGCGCCATCCCTGGCCTGGGCAAACACCGTCTGCGCCGATTGCGCCAAGAGTCGCACGCCCGGATCGATGAACCGGTGTGCGTTCGTCGGGAGATAGACCACCCGGTCTTCAGTCTCCACCCACAGCGTATCCCCACGGTCGAACCACACGCCGTCGGCCTTGGTACCACGAAAGCCCAATTCGCGGCCGAACGATTCCCATCTGCCGGCGACGAAGCGGGACAAACCCCGCGCAGTCCCGGCCACCAGCATGCCAGTGCTGGACTCGGTCAGTTGCATCGTCGGTGGCAGATCGTCATCTGCGCCATAGGAGCTCAGGTGAGCCCCGTTGAGGTGGCTGACCACACCACTGGCCCACGCGATCCAGAGACTGCCGTCACGCGCCCCCAGCAGGGTCCGGACTCCGCCAATCGGAATCGTGTCGCCACTCGGCGCTGAGAACGGGACGAACCGGACCCCATCGAAGCGGACTAAGCCGGACACAGTTCCCAGCCAGAGGTAGCCGTCCCCCGTTTGCGCCAGGGCGCGGATCTCGGTAGGCGCGCCGTCGTCTGGCGTCCACCGCGTGTGTACCAGCTCGTGGATGGGACGAGGCGTGGAGTCGATCGCGGACAGCGCGATCAGCAGAGTTGAGAGGCAGGGCCACATGGA
Organism: uncultured Gemmatimonadales bacterium; assembly: GCA_963704805.1. Lineage (GTDB taxonomy): Bacteria > Gemmatimonadota > Gemmatimonadetes > Gemmatimonadales > GWC2-71-9 > 20CM-2-65-7. The sequence goes on from CAVPHS010000001.1 coordinate 1,276,496, forward strand.
AAGGAGATGATGAAGGGCAGGGGCCTTCCTCGGAAGAGGTATGCCGCCGCGCGCAGCACCTGATACTGTTCTCTGCATGGTTACGGCGATTCGAATCCTCACCGTAGACGATCATCCCCTGATGCGGGCGGGAGTCGCGTCCTTCCTCGCGACCGAGCCCGGGTTGCAGGTGGTGGCGGAGGCCGCCAATGGCGAGGAAGCCCTCGAGAAGTATCGTGAGCTCCGTCCGGATCTTGTTCTCATGGACCTCAGCATGCCGGTCATGGATGGCCTGGAGGCGACCCGAGCGATCCTCGAGGAGTTTCCGGACGCGCGCATCATCGTGCTGACCACCTATGCGGGGGACGAAGACGTTCACCGGGCCCTCGATGCCGGCGCATTGGGCTACCTGCTCAAGGACATGTTGGTCGCCGATATCCTCAAAGTCATCCGATCGGTCGTCGCCGGGCGCCGCGGTATTCCGCCGGCCATCGCCGCAACGTTGGCCCAGCACACGCCGCGCGTCGCGCTGACGCCGCGAGAGACGGAAGTGATCTCGCTGATCGCGACGGGACTCACCAACGCGCAAGTCGCGCAACGCATCGGACGGACCGAGGAAACGGTCAAGGTTCACGTGAAGAACATCCTGCAGAAGCTCGACGCGCAGGACCGCACCGAAGCGGTCACGCAAGCGGTGCGGCGCGGATTCATTCGCCTCTCGTAACTCCTCCCTCTAGCGAGTTAGGAAAAGACTACTGGCGTTGGGGACGCGACGTGACCCTCCCGGGCGCTAGCGTGTGGGTACGACAACGGTCGATGCCGGTCACCGACTCGCGGCGGCTCGCGCTCGACCCTCGCTCCTGGAGACTCGTATGACACAGCAGGCACTCATGGCGGCGTTGGCGCTGGGCGCCGCGGCCCCGGTCCACGGCCAGACACAGCAGTCGACGCAGCGTCCCACGATCGTGCTCGTGCATGGCGGCTTCGTGGACGGTTCCGGCTGGGAAGGTGTGTTCAAGCGTCTGCGGAAGAACGGCTACAACGTCACCATCGTTCAGAACCCCACCACCTCTTTGAGCGACGACGTTGCCGCCACGCGTCAGGCCATCGCGGCGAGTAGCGGTTCGGTGATCCTGGTTGGTCATTCGTACGGCGGCGTCGTGATCACTGAAGCCGGCAACGACCCCAAGGTCGTGGGACTCGTCTACATCGCGGCCTTCGCCCCCGACAACGGGGAATCGGTCGCGAAGTTGATCGCGAATCCCGCGCCGGGCGCGCCCGTGCCTCCGATTCTGCCGCCACAGGACGGATTCCTCTTCCTCGACAAGGCCAAGTTCGCGGCGTCGTTTGCCGCTGATGTCGATGCGCCAACGGCGGAGTTCATGGCGCAATCCCAGGTGCCTTGGGGCCTCAATGCCCTCAACGGCGAGGTCACGCAAGCATCCTGGCGGACCAAGCCGAGCTGGTACCTCGTCGCCACTGACGATCGGATGATTCCGCCGGCAGCTCAGCGCGCGATGTCCAAGCGGGCAGGTTCGACCGTGATCGAGTCGCCGGGCAGTCATGCAGTCTACGTGTCGCGTCCGGCGTCGGTTGCTGCGCTGATCGAACAGGCTGCGAGCAAGATCGAAACGGCGTCTCGCTGAACTCCAACGCCGTCCCGAATGAGTGAAAGATCAAGCCTCACTGCAATTGTCGCGGTGGGGCTTCTTCTTGCGCATAGCTCGCGCTTGTTTGCCGTAATGTTTGCCGGTCCATCGCTACCGATGCGTGCCAATACGGTCCTTGGACGCACGTACGTGCCAATAAAACAACGGCCCCGCATGGAGGCCGTTGCATTCAAATCCCGCCGTCCCGACTGAGTGAAGATCAAGCCTCACAGTGGTTTTCGACTGTGGGGCTTTTTCTTCGGTTGCGACCCCCTGATGACCTTGCATGGGGTCGCAAGCTGCGAGCGGCTGAAGGTCTGGCGCTGTTGTGAATCTTGTTGTGACTGCATGGCTCTAAGCGACTGCTCAGGCCGACTCAAAACTCTGCCCTCAACCCGCGCACAATCCCATGCTATTCTAACGACTTCAATGGTCACGTCCCCCGCGCCCCTCGCGAGTACAGCGATGGAGAAACGCCCCCTACGGTTCGACCGCAACGAGCTCGCCGGCGCCTTTGGCGACCTCGGCACCGATCTGCCCCTCATCGTGGGCATGGTCCTCGCCGCCAAGCTCGACAGCGCCAGTGTCCTCATCGCCTACGGCGTCATGCAGCTGCTCACCGGGTTCGTCTATCGCCTCCCGATGCCGGTCCAGCCGCTCAAAGCCGTCGCGGCGCTCGTCATCACGCAGCACATCGCCGCCAACACTATCTACGGGGCGGGTCTCGCGATCGGTCTCGCGATGCTGCTCATCACCGCGTTCCGACTGATCGATTGGCTTGCCTGGGCGATTCCCAAGAGCGTCGTCCGCGGCATCCAGCTCGGGCTCGGCATCCAGCTCGCGTCGCTCGCGCTGCGCGAATACGTCGGCGCCGATCGGCTTCCTGGCTATGTCTTCGCCGCAATCGCGTTCGCGATCGTGATCGCGCTGATCCGGAACCGGCGTCTGCCCGCAGCGCTCCCGGTCGTGGCGCTGGGCGTCGTGTATGCGCTGGTGTTCAAACTCCCGCCCGCCGCGCTCGTTCAGAGCGTCGGCCTCGACCTTCCCCGGCTCCACGTCCCAACCGTAGCCGACGTGGCGACAGGATTCGTCATACTGGCTCTGCCACAGCTGCCCCTGTCGCTCGGCAACTCGATCCTCGCGACGCAGCAGATCGTCAAAGACCTGTATCCCGACGTCCCGCTCCCTGTGCGCAAGATCGGGTACACCTACGCCCTGATGAATCTCGTAAGTCCGTTCTTGAGTGGCGTCCCGGTGTGCCACGGATCGGGTGGGTTCGCCGGGCACTACGCATTCGGCGGGCGCACCGGCGGCTCCGTCGTCATTTACGGTGCGCTGTTTATGGTGCTCGGGCTGTTCTTCAGCAGCGGATTTGCGCGCGTCGTGAACGTGTTCCCGCTGCCGATGCTAGGCGTGCTGCTCCTGTTCGAGGGTCTCGCGCTGATCGTGTTGGTGCGCGACCTCGCCGCCGAGCGGTCGGACTTTTTCATCGCGGCTCTGGTCGCGCTGTGTGCCGCCTTCCTGCCGTATGGCTACGTCGTCGGACTCGTGATCGGGGCGCCGCTCGCCCATCTCGCTCGACGCGGAACTGTCATATCGGTCGGATAACGCGCGTCTCATCCCGACGGGGCTTTGCCGTAATGTTTGCCGGTCCATGCCCGCCAATGCCTACCGATGCGGTCATTCCGCGCACATATGTGCCAATAAAAACAACGGCCCCGCATGGGAGCCGTTGAATTCAAATCCCGCCGTCCCGATTAGCGAAGTCATTGCTGTGTGTGCACCGCCTCGACCGGCGGCAGGCCGTTCAACTCGCGCGCCGCCCCCACCACATCCCCGATCCCGGCGAAGTCCACGGCGAGCATGGTCGGCAGCATGTGCCGCTCGCGCTGGCACTGCCGCGCCCGCCGCACCAGCACGTCCCGCTGATTCACGATCTCGGCGTTGCTCGGTCGCGGGGTGGGCGTGGTCTCGATCCAGTGGTTAATGAGGAACAGCTCGCCTGTGGGCGTGCCCCGGTTGGGCCGGCAGTTGAACTCCTGCGGCGTGTGGAACGTGTAGGGCGTTTCCGTCACCAGCCCGCCCATCGAGTGGTGATACCACGGCACGTCGCCCACGTCGGTGTCGCCCAGCACGACCACACGGCCGCCGCTGGCGATCATCTCGCCCAGGGTGGGCCACGTGGGTCCCAGCGGCCCGCGATACACGAAGTCGATCAGCCCGCTCTCCTCGAACGCGGCCGCGATGTCCGCCGGCGGCGCGTAGTCCTCGAACGAGATGATGACGACTTCGCCGGGGTGCAGGACGAGGAACTCCACGAACGTGCGCAGCGTGGGCACCATGGGAATGGCGCCGAGCTCGCAGAACCCGTGGCAGAAGTACCCGGCGCTCGCCCCGGGCGCACCCGTCAGCCGCTCGCGCACGCGCATTCCCGCCTGCCACGCCGCGTTGCCGATGACCTCGGCGATCTTGCGGTTGGCGTGCGGAACGGCGTCGAAGTCGGTGCGCACGCGGTCGCCCATGGCGTTGCCCCGATAGGGGTCGAGCAGGAACGCGCGCACACCGCGGTCGAGCAGTGGCCCGATGTCCAAGTCCTGATTGGGGAACAGCCAGGTCGGGTTGGTGGCCGCGCCCATCGCGTTGTGGGCGGCGGGGAACACGACCCGGTTGAACCGCCGCGCGCACAGCTCGACGGCGCCGTTGCATGCGTCACTCTCGGTTGCGGCCACCGCTTGTGGCGGGCGCAGGCGGAGGAGTACGGCCGCCGCGCCGACGCCCAGCGCCAGCAGCGCGACCACGCGCACCCCCACCAGGACGGGAGTCGCCACGCGCGTCTCGCCAGCCGCACCCCCCCCCATGGTCGTGGGCAGGTACGGCTGCACGAGGCGTCGCACCTCCGCCAGACTCAGCAGGAGGAGCGCCGCGCCGGCGGCGACGACCACGACCGTCCCCGCGGCGCTCGGCGCGAGAAACGCCGCCAGACCGGCGATGCCGAGCCCGAGCAGGCGACCGGCCTCCGCCCAGGGGTTCTGGCGCCGCTGAGTCACGAAGGTCCAGATACGGTCACGCAGCGCCGCGGGGTCCACCGAGTCGCCGGGCTGGGCGATCAGCGCGACGGTCGCGCCGACGAGCGCCACCACGATACCCGCGATGCGCAGCGGGCCGAAGAACGCATCCCACAGGCCTGCCGCGGCGTCCGAGGCGGCGTGATCGGCGATCACGGACGACACGAGGACGCGACCCGCCGGGACGGTGAGTGCGAGGACCGCGCCCACGGTGGCGATCCCCACGCCGGCCGTGAGCAGCGCCGAGCGCTTGTGTGGCGACAGCACGACCGCTGCCGCGAGGACGAGGATCGCGGCCACCAAGCCGAGCCGGCCGAACGGCCGCAACGCGCCCGCGATTCCGAGCCCCGCGCGGGCGGCGCCCCTCCACGCTGCACCGGGGCGCGACTGCAGCACGGGCTGGAGCCGCGGCGGCAGCCGATCCGCGGCGCCCGCGCCGACGTTCTTCAGGGCCTCGTGGATCAGGACTCGCGCGTCGGGGAGCGCGAGCAAGATGTTCTCGGTGGTGGATGAGGTCACGGCGCGGTGGGCCTGCCGCACGGCGGGGCGCACCAGCGCGCCGAACGGCTTGGAGGTCACCACGCCGCGCGTCACCACGACGAGGATCGGTCGCAGCGCGGTGAGGTCGGGCTTCTGCGCGATGACGGCATCAGTCATCTTGAGGGCGACGAACTCGCCCACGCGCGGATCCTGGAGACTGGCGCTCACCCTATCGGCGAACGTGTCCTCGCGCACCAGCACCCGGCCCACGTACATCATCAGGAGGCTGATGGTCAGCACCGTCAGGCCGGCGCCCGCGAGGAGTCCGGCGATTCGTGATTTCCAGGTATGCCCGCGTGGTTGGTCAGCCATCTTCCCTAGCCCCAAGCAGGCTGGCCGAGCGCCAGCGGCATGCAGCCTACGTACTTTCCCGGCACCCGCACGTAGCGGAGCGCCTTCGTCATTCCGGTCTCGGACGAGAAGTACGCGCCGAGTGCGAGATCACGCACCGGCTCGAACCACGCTTGCCTGCCAACCGAGCGCACGAACGTCTCACGATCCGCACGCGAGAGCTCGAGGAAGTTCTCGGCGCGAAAGCGCGCGAGCCCCTCACGGACCATGCGCTGCTCCGCCGGCTTGTAGCAGTCGCTGAGAATCAAGTTCATCGCCGCGCCCGTGCCCGCCGCCTTCGCGCCTGGTGAGCCCCCCCCGGCAGTCGTGGGGAGCAAGGTGTCGGCGATTTCCTCCGCCAGCACCTGATCCTCGTCCGAGAGCACGCGTGCGCTCGAAGCGCGGCGCGTGCGACATGCCGCCAGGATGCCACTGGACGCGATGAGCGCGGCCCCCGCCTTGAGGGCGTCGCGTCGATTCACAGATTCCTCCGCTTCAGCTCAGCCACGGCGTGGTTCGCCGCGCGCGCGGTCAACGCCATATAAAGGATGGAAGGACTCTGGTTCCCGGTCGACGTCATGCACGCGCCGTCGGTGACGAACACGTTCGGGCAGCCATGCACCTGGTTCCATTGATTGAGGACAGACGCCCTCGGATCCTTCCCCATGCGCGCGCCGCCCATCTCGTGGATGTCGAGCCCCGGCGCCCATCCCTTGTCGTGTGTTTCGACGTCTTTGCACCCCGCGGCCTCGAGCATCTCGGCTGCCTGCGTGCGCCAGTCCGCGATCATCCGCGCGTCGTTGTCGTCGTAGTCCACGTTCATCACCAGCAAGGGGATCCCCCATTGGTCCTTCTTCGTCTCATGGAGACGCACGTGGTTCGACTCCTTGGGGATCGTCTCACCCTGCATATACATGTAGATCCCCCACGGCCCCGGCTCGGTCTGAGCGTTCTTGAATGCTTCGCCCGCTAGGGTCTCGGTCGCCACTCCGCGCTCGCGATAGGCGCCGGTGAACGTGGTATAACCGCCAACGAAGTCGGTGTCCTGCCTCCCGAGGTTCCGGAAGTTCACGAGGATGCACTCCGTCGGGTTGCGGCCGAAGAAGTACTTGTCGGTGTACCCGTCGATGCGTCCGTGTCCTTCGACGCGATAGTTGTGGTGCATCACGTACTTGCCGAGCAGCCCGCTGTCGTTGCCGAGCCCCTGGGGGAAGCGCGACGACGTAGAGTTGAGCAGCACGAGCGTGGAGTTGAGCGCTGACCCGTTCACGAAAATGATACGCGCGGCGAACTCCAACTGTTCGTGCGTATTGGCATCGACGACGCGTACGCCGGACGCCTTGCCGGACTTGTCGTCGTACACAATCGAGTGCACGACCGAGTGCGGCCGCAGCGTGAGGTTGCCCGTCTTCGCTGCCCAGGGCAGCGTCGATGAGTTGGAGCTAAAGTATCCCCCGTACGGGCACCCGCGCATGCAGAGATTGCGCGCCTGACAGCTGCCCCGCCCCTGCTGGAGGTGGATCGGCTTCGGCTGCGAGAGGTGCGCCCAGCGTCCCTGCACGACCCACCGGTTCTTGTACTTCGCGTGAATCGCCTGACTCATGTGCTTCTCGACGCAGTTGAAGTCGAAGGGCGGGAGGAAGTCGCCGTCCGGCATCGCGTCGAGATGGTCGTAGTTGCCGCAGACTCCGATGAACCGCTCGACATGCGTGTACCACGGCGCGATGTCGTCGTACGTGATCGGCCAGTTCATCCCGTAGCCGAGCTTCTCGGGGGCGACGAACTCGTACTTGCTCCAGCGCTGCGTCGCTCGTCCCCAGATGAGCGACTTCCCGCCGACCTGATAACCGCGGATCCAGTCGAAGGGCTTTTCCTGCACGTACGGGTGGTCGGCGTCCTTCACGAAGAAATGGGCGGTGTCTTCGCCGTAGCCGGCCGCCTTACTGATGAGCGGATTCTCGGTCGTCAGCTTGCGCGGGTTGTAGCCCCGGTGCGGCAGATCCCATGGTGCCATGTTCGCCGTGGGGTAATCCTTGATGTGCTGCACGTCGCGGCCGCGCTCGAGCACGAGGGTCTTGAGGCCGTGGTCGCAAAGCTCCTTCGCGGCCCAACCCCCGGAAATTCCGGAGCCGATGACGATGGCGTCGTACGTTCGATCGAGTTTTGTCATGCCCATAAAGTATCAGCAGCCCGTTTTTTCTAAGTTGTCCTAGCCCCCGCCAACCACTCCTACTCGACCATGTAGCCTACTCCGGCCCGGCGCGGGCCACGAGTGCCAGCGGCACCTTGCGTAGTCCCTTCCAGGCTCTCGCCTGACCGGTCGAGTCGACGATCGTCAGTTGCGCCGAGATTCCGCCGTCGAGCAGCATCGCATGCTGTGCGCCAAGCTCGCCCATCACCGCCGCCATCTCGACAACCGTGAGCCCGAACGGCAGACGGTCTGCGCCGGGGATTGGAACGTCGAGCCGTGTCATGGCGACGAGCAAGCGCCCCTGACGATCGAGACCGACCGCCAGTCGCGCGTCGCGATGCGTGACATTGATGGTCCTGTTGCGCAGCGCTGCCGGCAACGCGCCGTCGCCCGCGAGCAGAGCGGGGTACGATTGAAACGCGAAGCGCACGTCTCCCAGGGCTCGGCCGCGCCAGGTCGAAACATCGTCACCGTCCACCCACACGAGCCGGCCGTCCGCAAGGCCGATCAGTGCCGATGAAAGCGGTCCGTCACCAGGGGGGAGACGCTCGTGGCCATCCATCACCACCCAACCCCACGGCAGCCGGTCCACGAACATCCCGGCGTTGAGGGCGAGGGCCGCGTCGCCCGCCCGATCGATCGTCCAGGCGGGCCGATCGCGCTCCATGCGCCACACTAAATCAAAGGAGACCGCCCGAAGATCGATGCGCGCGAGCACGAGCGTGAGTGCGTGCGCTTCGCCTTGCCCCTCGATCGGCAGCGTGGCCCACTCGACGCCCGGCTGCCCGGGCTGCCAGGTGACCAGTCCGCTGAGCGTTGCATCCGCCGCAGTCCAGCGCGCGGGCGCGCGCGACGCGCGCCACACCACGCGCCACGACCCGGAGGGTAGCCGAACGGCCAGCGTGGCGTCGTCGCGACGAGCCGTGGGGGACCCCGCAGCCGCCGCGAACAGCGCGACCGCCATGACGCTGGCCGCCCGGAGTCTTCTAATAACGGTGTCCGATCACCCGAGGTATTTCTTCAGGTCAACGAGCCGCGCCGTGAGCGCCTGCTCTTCGATCGAGGTGAACACCCAGCGAGCCCCGACGTTCCCGGCAGCCTGGAGCGCCACGAACCCCTCAGCGCGCTCAGCCGCCATCGCAAATTGCTCGGCTGTCATCGCCGCCGCGCGAGCGGCAGCGGTGTCTGCCGCCCCTTCCGCTGCCCGCGCCTGAACGAGCAGCGTATCGGAAATCGCGGCGAGCGAATCGGCGCGCCGCATCCAGGCCGGCATCGGTGGCACATGGCACGTGGCGCGCGCCTTGGCACTGTCGGCCTGCGGGTCCACCCCCATCAGGGTATTCATCTTTTCCTGCGCGCGTCGCAGCGCTGCCGTGTCGTTCGCCGCCGTCGCCTGCTGCATTTCCTGCGACGCCGCCGTGAAATCCTGCATGAATTTCGTCTTGGCGGGCGTGTTCACGCCCGTCATGCCCATGAAGCGCTGCTGCATTTCCTGGTAGTGCCGCTGCTCCATGGTGTGGAGCTCTTCGCTCACGCAGTTCTCGGCCTCGCCGTTTGCGTTCACCCACTGGGCGCGGTCGTCGCTGTGCTGGCCGTTGATGTTCGCCGCTTCGTCAGCGGCGGCGGACGAGCGCCGTCGTAATTCGCCGGCGGTGTGGCCGCCTGCCCCGCGCGTGGTGCTGCGGGCCTCGAGGCCTGTGATGAGCCGCGCGACGACCTGCGGATTCAACTCGAGCATGGTGTTGTCGAACTTGGGCGGCGCGCCACGCTGCTGTGGCTGCTGGGGGGTGACGGCCTGACGGCCGGCGTCTTTCGCCTTCCGACGGAGGCTGGGGAGTTGCGCCTGCGCGATGGAGGCGCCGAGGACGAAGGCGGCGAACATGAGCACCGTGAGGCGGGAAGACATAGCGATCCTTCGGTGGAGGTGGTGGTGATGGATATTCTCTCTCCCGCTCTCGAATCCCGCCAGTCAAACCCAGCCATCCCGATTGTCTTCGTGGTCCTAGCCTGCAATTTGGATGACGGTCTGACCCTGGGCGTGTCGCTCGCCAACGTGCCGGAGCGGCAAGATCCCAGGTCCGGTGCTCGAGGGCCAGATCGGCGACGTCCTCGAGCATCACGCGTCCGGGATGATGGGGCACTTCGACGTGGTGCGATGAAAGGTGTTTGCCGGAATGTTTGCCGGTCCATGATCGCCAGTGACTACCAATGCGGTCGTTAAGACACCCATACGTGCGAATAAAACAACGGCTCCGCATGGGAGCCGTTGAATTCAAATCCCGCCGTCCCGATTGGAGTTAGGCATCTTCCAAGCCGACTGATCAATAGTCGGCTCAATAGTTCCGCAGTCTCGTTAAGCCGTGTCCGCAGGACTTAAGACGTATGAAAACTGCCCTCGACCCTAGGACGACTTTCTGACACGCTGACCCAATGCCGCGCGGAACCGCAGGCGTCCTCCACTGTTTTCTACAACACTCTTTCGACTCGGACCTGCGACGTGAGAAATGCCTTGCGACCGTGGGCGGTCGCGTTCCTCGGACTGCTTGGCTGTCGCGGTGAACCCCTGGTTTCGCCGGAAGGCGAGCCGGGCGTCTACCCGGTCGGCAGCACCATGCTCACGAGTCTTGCGGCGCTGGATGTGCTCGGTGACACCCGCCGCGACCTCGTCGCCGTCGCCCGCGGTGACCTGACAATCCGCATCCTGCCGGGCGACACCGCGGGTACCTTCGCGGCGCCGCTCGCCCTCACGGCGGGAAACGACGCCCGCCGGGCGACCGCCGGAGATGTGAACGGCGACGGCGTCCCCGACCTGCTCGTAATCGGGCACGACAACGTGTTCATCGTGCGGCTCGGCCTGGGCAGCGGCCGCTTCGCCGATGGGGTGAAGTACCCCCTCCGCAACCACGGGAACTTCATCCTCGTCGCCGATCTCAACGGGGACGCGTTCGACGATGTCGTGGCCGTGCACGACGGCTCGGGGAACCCGGTGTACGTCACGGCCTACCTCGGCTCCGCGAGCGGAGCGCTGCAGCCGGTGTGGGAGATGGGCACGACCTACTTCACCTCGATGGGGCTCGCCGCCGGCGACTTCGACGCCGACGGCAAGACCGACGTCGCAGTCGCCGTCGGCGACAACCGCGCCGCGGTGTTGGTGTTCCGCGGACAGGGGACGGGGGAGTTCGCCGCGCCGCTCGTACTGCCGACGCTCTCGCCCGATCCCCGCACAACCGACGGCACGACCGCGCTGGCCGTGGGGGATCTCGACGGGGACGGCCGCGACGACGTCGTCGTGGCCTGCTACGCCTTCAGCAACCGGCTCGTCATCCGGGGGTCGCGGGTTGAGCTGCGGCCGCTTCGCGGCCTCGCTCCGCTTGACCGGCTGCAGCCGGTCACCGGCGCTTCGCGCCGGACGCGTCAAATCCCGCCGTCCCGACTGAGTGAAGCCCTGCAACGTTGCTGGTTGCAGGGCCTCTTTTCAGGCGAGGTTAAACGATAAGGGCCTCGCTATGGCGAGGCCCCGGAATTGCTATCGCGACTGCTGTTCGACTTCGACGGACCGTTTGGACTCGCCGCCGTTTCCAGTTTTCACTTCGATCTGGCGCGGCTTCGCCTTTTCGGTCTTGGGGAGCGTGATCGTCAGCACGCCGTTGTCGTAGTTGGCCTTGATGTCCTTCGGCTCGACCGACGACGGCAGCGTGAACGACCGCTCGAACACGCCGTACATCCGCTCATAGCGGTGGACGCGCTTCGTGTTCTCTTCGCGCTCGTCCTGCTTCGTCCCCTGAATCGTCAGGACATTGCCTTCGAGCGAGATTCTCATGTCCTCGGGTCGTACGCCCGGAATCTCGGCCGTAATGCGGATCGCATCGGGCTCTTCCACGACATCGACGGCAGGGACCCACGCCGCCGCCGCGCTGTCGCGGTACATCCAGTCCGACCCGCCCAGCGTTTCGTTCAGGACTCGCTGAATCCTGTCGGTCAGGGCCGGCAATGCGCCTGCCGATTCCCGCGGGTTAGTTCTCGTCACATACATGTCTCCCTCCAAGGGAAAAGGTTGCGTCCTCGGGGGCAGCAACCCGCATGCCACATTCCGGGGCCTTTCTCTTGCCGTTTTGACAACCGGGGGATCGAACTCTGGCAGTCACCCTGTCAGGATTGCCGGGTGATCGCGATCGCCATCGCGGCGTCGGTATTCGAGGGGGTCTGCAGTCAGACTGACCGGCCTCCTGTCACACTGACCATCGGCGTTTGTCAGCCCGACAAGCCACCCCCTTCAGGTTCTGGCACGCCGGTTGCCGGGAGGCAGAGCGCCACTGTCAGAGGAGGATGTTATGCGTACCGATATGGACATTCAGAAGGACGTCGTCGCGGCGCTCAAGTGGGAGCCGAGCCTCCGGGATGACGACATCGCCGTGGGTGTGCGGGATGGCGTAGTCACGCTCGCGGGCTTCGTCGACAGCTACGCCGACAAGCTGACCGCCGAGCGGGTGGCCAGCAAGGTCAAAGGAGTGAAGGCCCTCGCAAACGATCTCGCGGTGAAACTTCCGTCGAGCTCGACGCGGCCGGACCCCGACCTCGCCCACGCCGCCGTCGACGCCCTCAAGTGGAGCGTCGCCGTGCCGCAGGACCGCATTCAGGTGAAGGTCAAGAACGGCTGGCTCGTACTCGAAGGGGAAGTAGACTGGTACTACCAGAAGGAGGCCGCCCAGCGTGCGGTCCGCGACCTCACGGGCATCAGCGGTGTGTCGAACCTGATCACCGTGCGGGCGCGGCCGACCCCGACCGACGTGAAGCAGCGGATCCGGCAGGCGTTGCAACGGGGCGCCCAGTTCGATGCTGAGCGCATCAGTGTCGAGATCCAGGGTAATAGGGCGATCCTGCGCGGCACCGTGCGCTCGTACGCCGAGATGAAGGATGCGGAGCGCGCCGCCCGCGATGCCCCCGGTGTCACCGAAGTGGAGAACGATCTTACGATCGACGCGGGCGTGTACGTTGACGTCTGACGGCGCGAAAAAAGGGGGACCGGGTTCATCCCCGGTCCCCCATTCACAGGAGGGAAACAAATGAGGCGGGCTACGACGCAGCCGGGGGCCAGCCTTCGATGACCAGGCGCCGCCTACACGATTGGGCCGTAATGAGCTTCTACGAGCGCTTCGAAGCGCTCGTGGCGTTGGTGCTCACGGCGGTTATCACCATCGTCATCGTGGTCGCCCTGTGGCGTCTCATCGTTAGCGTGGTGGATAAGTTGTTGCTCCAAAGCCTGAACCCGCTGGAGCACAATGTGTTTCAGGCCGTCTTCGGGGAAATCCTGACCCTATTGATTGCATTGGAGTTCAACCACACGCTGCGCTACGTCGTCACCCGGGGCTGGGGGATCATCCAGGCAAAGATCGTCATTCTGATCGCGGTGCTGGCTCAGGTGCGCAAGATCATCGTGTCGGATGTCTCGGCACTGCCGCCGGCAACGCTGGGGGCCGAAGCCGGCCTGCTCCTCGCCTTGGGCATAACGTATTTGTTGATGCGCGAAGGGAAAGACGGGCTCGAGCCGCCATCAGCGGATCGCTAGTCAGAGAATCGACGGGGGACGGGACGGCCGCTTCCTAGTTCGCGTTTTGTTTGCCGTAATGTCTGCCGGTCCATACCCGCCGATGCCTACCAATGCGGTCTGTTCGCGCACGTAAGTGCCGGAAAAACAACGGCCCCGCATGGGGGCCGTTGAATTCAAATCCCGCCGTCCCGACTCGTAAGGAGCTTCAACCCCTACAACGAGTTCCCTCGTTGTGGGGCTTTTGCAAGCAGGTCCTTCCCTTCGCTCCCTTTTCTCTTACACAAAGACGCGCGCGGCATGTCATCCTGAGCGAAGCGAAGGACCTGCTTTTGACAGGTGCGCGAGCGCGAGAAGCAGATCCTTCGTGCTGCGCACTCAGGAGGTCCCTCGCGCCTGTGGCGCTCCCCAATCCCAAAGCAGGTCCTTCGCTACGCGCGCCTGCGGCGCGCTCCGCTCAGGATGACAAGCGCGCTCGCTGTCGCAACAAAAAAAGATCAGCGAAGGGAAGGATCTGCCATAGAGCCCAACTGGCTCTCGCTGGGCTCCGCTCAGCAGAACCACGGCTCGGTGAGCCGTGCGGGGATCGGCCGCTCGGGGGGCGGGCGTCGCACGCCCCCTGCTCGTTGTTGCGCGCTGACTTCGGCGTGCAGCGCGTCCATGCGCGGGTCGGGGTGGGTCCAGCGGTAGGTGAACGCCGCGGGGTCGAGCGCGCCGAGGAAGGGCTGGATGGCGGGGCGGGTGAGCAGCGCCGAGCCTGGGGGGATGAGCAGGCGGATGGTCAGCTGCACCGGGTCCACTTGATCTACGAGGTCCCTCGCGTGAAAGAAGTCCACCAGATCGCGGTAGCTGTCGAGTGTTTCCCACGGCGTGAACGGGATCAGCGAGGGGCGCAGCGGGATGCCGGCGCGGCGCGTCAGGTCGAACGCGGTAAGCGCGTCGGCGCGGGTGTGGCCTTTCTCTAATTCCGAGAGCACGACGTCGCTCAGCGACTCGACGGCCGACACGATGAACGCGCAGCCCGTCCGGGCGAATTCCGGGAGATGCGCGCGGTGGCGGAGCAGGTGCTCGATCTTGGCCGTGAAGTCGTAGGTGACGCCGGGGAATTCGGCGTGCAGCGCGCGGACCAGCTTCAGCGCGTGGCCGGGGCCGTTCAGGAAGTCGGGGTCGCCGAAGGTGATGTGTCCCGCGCCGGCGGCGACTAGGCGGCGGATATCAGCAAGGACGATCTCGGGCGGCACGACAAAGAATCGCCCGTCGTAGACGGGAGGAATGGGGCAGTGGAGGCAGTGGTGCAGACACCCTCGACTTGCCTCGACGTAACCCGCTGGAATCTCGACTTCATTGCGCTGGAGTTTGACATACCTGGTGAGCCCTGGCAGCGAGGCGCGACTGGGAGCTGGAAAGTCGAGGCGTTTGCGTGCGGCGTGCGGCGTGTGGCGTGGCGATTCACCACGTTCGAGGCGATCGACGTGCTCGACGAACTCCTCCTCGAATTCCCCTCCGAAAACCTCATCAGCCAACCCGCCCAGGAGGTAGTCCGCGTTGAGCAGGGCGTAGAGGCCGTGAAACACGATGCGGCAGCGCGGGTTTTCGCGGCGGATCCGCTCGGCGGCGCGGACGCCCAGGCGCAGCGCGGTGTGCATCGGGACCGCGATGGCGACCAGTTGGGCGCGGCGGATCTTGGTGTCGTCCCAGGGCTCGAGCGCGAGGTCGAGGGAGTCGGGCGCGAAGCCGGCGCGCTCGAGGAAGGCTTTGGGCCAGGCGATGCCGAGAGGCTGGTGGCCGAGCTCGTAGCAGGAAAGCAGGACGATCGCGCCGGGGTCGCGGAGGGGGGGCGAGGCCGGGGCCTGGGTGGTCTGGATTGCGACGTCGGGTATGGCCATCGATATGAAGTTAATCCGGCCTCGTTGGTGCAGCTCCCGCATCACTTCGGCTGGGCAGCTCTCGCCAAGGCCGCCGGGGCCAAGGACCGCGTCGCCGAGTTGGCGAAGGATCTCCTCGCGCATTTCCAAAGCCGGATTGCAACGCTCGACGGTAAAGGGATGGTTGTGTGTATGACGCGGCGAACTGCGTCCGGGTATTCGACGCGCTCACTGCGCTGCCAGGGTGCCCTGAGGTAAAGGTGGTGATGACCGGAGACCTCGGCATAGACCCGCCGCAGTGGAGCGAAGCCGGCGTTCTACCCAGCCCTGATACCGAGCGGCGAGATAACCTAAGCCGGCAGCAAGGATGGCAAGGATTCCGCCTGCCAGGATGTCTGAATCCATAGAGATGTTTTGGAGACCGTGGCCGCCCGGTGAACTAGAAAGACCTGCCTATTCACCACTTCCTCGATCATCATAATCGCTGAGCATGTTTGCCGTAATGTTTGCCGTTCCATGTCCGCCAATGCCTACCAATATGGTCACTGCGCGCATGTAAGTGCATATAAAACAACGGCCCCGCATGGAGGCCGTTGCATTCAAATCCCGCCGTCCCGACTCGAGTAAACCAACGGCGCGATCGTCGCTTGACGGTCGAGCCGTGCGTTCAGCTAGACTCGAGCCCCACCGCCCCCGCCGGCCGCAGCCCCGCCAAAAGGCGCTCATAACGCGGATTGCCATGCAGGGCGTCGAACTCCGGCCGACGCAGCGCGGCCCAGAGGTAGGGGACGGGTGACGCGCGCTCCAACCGATCCAGTGCGGCCGCTGTATCGCCCACCGCCACCAACGCCGCCATGACGAGCCAATGCTCGGTCCGCCCCGGCCAGTGCGCAGTCAGGGCCCGAGCTCGGGTGCTGTCTCCCGCGCGGGCGAGGACAGTGGCGAGCACGCTTTCCATAACCATGTCCCCAGGCTGCAGCTGGTTGGCCAGCTCAGCGTCCTCCTGAGCTCCGCGCACGTCGCCCGCCCGAAGGCGGGCTAACGCCCGCCACCGCCGCGAGAAAGCCGAGCCAGGGTCGAGCGCGACGGCGCTGTCGGTCAGCGCCACGGCGAGCGCGGTTTCGCGAACGTGCGTCCACGCCAGATCGACGAAGGAGATCGCGCGTCCCGGATCGAGCGCGAGCGCCAGGCGCTGCTCCCGATCGGCCTCATCGGACCGCCCGAGCCAGTTGAGGATCGAGCCGTATTGATGGTGCGCCTCTGCGTTCTTGGGGTCGAGGGCGATGGACTGCTCGAACGCCTGCACCGAGCCGTCCAAGGTGCGGGGGTGGGCGAAGGCGAGGAGGTAGCCGCGTGCCATCCAGGCGTCGGAGCAGGTCGAATCGCGGCGCAGCGCGCGGTCGGCGACGGCGAGCCCGCGGATTGCCAGGCTCTCGATCGGTGTGTCAGGCAGCCGATAGTGGTTGCCGCGCGCGATCGCGTGCGCGTAGGCCGCTCGTCCGATCGCCGCGGCAAACCCGGAGTCGAGCCGCTCGGCTTCCCGATACTCAGCGAGGGCCCGGGCGGTCCCATCCGGTGACCGGCGCGCCAGAAAGAAGTTGCCTCGCAGAAAATGGTCGTAGGCAGCCGGGCTCTGGGTGCGCACCGCGCCTAGCACGGTTTCCCACGACGAGGCCGAGCCGCCCACGTGCAGCGCCACCTCCCGGGCGATGACCGAGGGCAACGCGAGCAGCTCGTCCGGCGACCGATCGAACACGTCGCCCCACGCCGCAAGCGCCGTCGTCCCATTCAGGAGCCGGATCGACACCCGGACGCGCGCGCCCACGCGCCGCACATTGCCGTCCACCAGGTAGCGCACACCGAGCGCACGGGCGATCGCCGGCACGTCGCCCGGCGACGCCCGCTGCGCGCGCCGCACCACGCCGGGCGACTTCACCTGCACACTTGCCACGCTGCCGAGGAGGCTCGTGAGGTCTTCCGTCAAGCCGTCGGCCAGATAGGCGTCGGCCGTGTCGCGTGCTGCGAAATACAGCACGGCGACTCCGTTCGCGACATCGGCCCCCGGCGCAGTTGCCTGGGGACGGCTCCAGGGATGCCACAGGCCGGCGATGGATGCGAGGGCGACCGCACCCGCGATGACGGCAACCGTGGCTGCCCTGGACGGGTGCTCCTCAGAACGGACACTCGGCACCGCTTCCGAGGCGACCACGGCATCGATCGGCGCGATGAACCGGTACCCGCGACGCGGCAGCGTCTCCACCAGTCGCGGGTTCTCGGCCGAGTCGCCCAGGGCGCTGCGGAGTCTGTGAATCGCTTTGTCGAGGCCGACATCGAATTCCACAAACGTGCCGGCGGGCCAAATCGTCTGGCGCAGGTCCTCCCGCGTCACCACTTCGCCGGGATGCTCCAGGAGGAGCGCCAAGATCCGAAACGGCTGCTGCTGCAGCTTGATTTTGATCCC
The DNA here is from genome assembly GCA_963704805.1 of uncultured Gemmatimonadales bacterium. Lineage (GTDB taxonomy): Bacteria > Gemmatimonadota > Gemmatimonadetes > Gemmatimonadales > GWC2-71-9 > 20CM-2-65-7. The sequence continues at coordinate 1,294,121 of CAVPHS010000001.1, forward strand.
CTGCTTGAAGAGCTCGCCCGCATGAAGGTCGACTTGGAACACGCCGAACCGGACGACTCGTCGAGCAGATCGCTGGGGATTCTCCACGAAATCTCCTACTAGGACCGCAGCCTAATGTACCGATTCATTCGAAGCGCCGCGCCGGATCAGCTGCCGCCGTAATCGTCGGTCCTCCAGCCATTTAGCGAGTCAGCATCGGGTCTGCCACGAGTCAGGTGCGCGCCATGGAGCGCTCGGGGGCGTCCGCCTACTCTACCATATCGGCGTATCCACCATCTCACAGAGGTAACGAATCATGTTCAAACGAATGCTCGTGCTCGGCCCGGCCGCGCTCCTTGCCGTCGCGTGCGGCATTGACCGCCCCCTCCCGAGCGACCCGACCGCGTCCAACGCGAGCCTGGCCTTCTCCGCGGTCAAGTTCCGGGACGCCGGCGCAGCGGTCAGCTGGAACCAGTTGGCCACCGACCTCGCAGCAGCGGCGCCAGCGCCAGGAATCAACTCGACGCGCCTGTACGCCTACCTCTCGCTCGCGCAGTTCCGCGCTGCTGAGGCGGCACAGGCAGCCCATGGGGCGCACCACCCGATCGCGGCGGCTATCGGTGGCGCTTCGGTCGCCGTGCTGGGCTCGTTCTTCCCCAGCAGCGTCGCTCAGCTCGAAGCGGCGCTCGACGCGCAACAGGCTTCCGACCCGCGGCGCGGCGCGAAACATGCGAATTTCGCCGCCGGTGAAGCGATCGGTCGGGCGGCCGGGGCGCTGGTGCTCACCTTCGCGCAGGGCGACCTCGTTGGGCTCACGAATCCACTGGTCCCACCTATCGGGCCGCCACCCGTCGGACCGGGCCACTGGATCTACGCTCCTCCTCCCCTGGTCTCACGCGGCAACCTCGGCGCGCGTCCGTTCTTTCTTACGTCCCAGGATCAGCTGCGGCCGGCTCCGCCACCCGCGTTCGGAAGCGCTGCTTTCAACGCAGCACTGGATGAGGTTTATCAGGTCTCGGTCCACCGGACCCAGGAGCAGATCGACATCGCGAACTACTGGAACGTGAACCAGTCGCCGCGCTCCCAGGCCGCCTTCATGGGAGTCGCGCGCGAGCTGATCGTTGCGCACCACCGCAACGACGCGGAGGCCGCGCGGATTCTGTTCCTTATGAGTGCGGCAGCCTTCGACGCGAACATCGGATGCTCCGATGCCAAGTTCTACTACTGGTTCATCCGGCCCCCCCAGGCGAACACGGCAATCGTGACCGTGTTCCCGACGCCGCAGCACCCGTCGTACCCGTCCGCTCACTCCTGTTTCTCGGGCGCGTTGAGCGACGTACTCACCGCCGCATTCCCACGCGAGCGGGCTCGCTTGGCGGCCATGGCCGAAGAGGCAAGCCTGTCGCGGCTCTACGCAGGAATTCACTATCGATTCGACATGGAGGCCGGGCTCGAGCTGGGCCGTCGTGCTGCCGCGCTCGCGCTTGCCGCAGACCTCGACGAGGTCGCCCCGGGGACCAGGTATAGGCCGCCTCGCCCACGCCATCACTCACACGATCGCGACCGCTGATTTTGGCGGCACGACTGTAGCTACCATCTCGAATCGCTGCTCGCTGCGCTGCGTGCCGCGCTACCGAGTCTCGCATTGAGACGGACGCCCAACTCCAATTCATTCGCCGGTAGCGGCCTAAGAACCCCCGCCGCTTGGTACACTCCGTGCCTACGTGAGCAGGCGTGGACATCCCACGCGCTCCAACCAAGAACCGCAAGCGGTACGTCCAGGCGGGGATCGCCGCCGGCGGTCTGATCCTCTTCACGATTCTCCTCGCCAGCTTGAAACCCGCGGCGCCCAGCGTGGACCGCGAAGTCGTCTCGCTCGACGGCGTGCGCCGCGGCACGATGGTGCGTGAGGTCCGCGGTCCGGGCACGCTCGTCCCTGAGCACATCCGCTGGATCTCGGCGCTCACCCCCGCGCGGGTCGAGCGCATCTTCGTTCAACCGGCGGGCAACGTCCCCTCGGCGACAGCTTCGGGTACCACCTCTCATCGTCTCACGCCGCCTCCGCCCCAACGCCCCGAATCTCCCCCACCACCGTCTCCATCTCGGTCTTCGCCCGACCCGGCCCCCCCACCTTCCGTGCGCCCAACCACGCCGCCCTCAGGTCGGCGCTGTCCCAGAACCGGTACCGCACCAGCCCGTCGAGCACCCGCACACGCGCGCTGATCTGCGCGGCCACAGCCCACAAATCCGCCGTCGCCCCGACGTGCTCGCGCCGCGCCGCCCGCGTCGCCTCCAACGTCTGCTCGAACACGACCACCGTTGCCGCGAGATCGCCCAGCAGCTCGGCCGACATCCCGTGGCTCACGAACAGCTCCTTCAGCTCTGTCGCCTTCTCGAGTATCCCGCGCGCCAGTGTGAGGAACGCGAGATCGGGGACACGAACACGCGGCAGCTTGAAATGCGCCGCGAGCCCCGCGTGGTCCTTCACCGCCAACCTCGCCACCCCAGACAGATAGTGCAGCAGCGTGCTCTGCAACTCGCGCCGCACCGCCGCGCGCCGGACCGTAGACGCGCGCATCGCGACCAGCCCCGAGCGCTGCTGTAGCGCGAGCACATCCACCCGCTCGAGTAACCCCTCGAGCCGCCCCAGCGTCGTCGTGCTGTCTCCGTCGGTCCGATGGGCCCGCAGGAAATCGCGCACCCGCTCAGCCATGTCGAAGCGCCGCCGCAATACCGCGTTCATTGTTCCTCCTTCCTTTCATATCGTCCCCCCTCTCCCGACGGGAGAGGGGGTCAGGGGGTGAGGTTCCCCCCTCTCCCGACGGGAGAGGGGGTCAGGGGGTGAGGACCCCGACAGCCGTATGGTTGTGGAATAATCGCGCCACGCCGCTCCGTGCTCGCGCACGCATTGTCCCACTCCGCTGTGTCCTGCGTCGAGGACGCAATCCGAGGGCAGGGGAGCGCCGTAGCCCGCTCAACGCTCCCGTTTTCGCGCGCAAGGACAGCCGTGCGTTGAATGATCTCGATGTCTTCTTGCGTTACGCAGGCGCGCGCCGGATCGACACACATCGTCGCCGGCAACCGGGCGGCGCATCGGTGCTCAAGGCCGGCGTTGTGGAGGTCGAGGAAAGCTGACGCCTGCAAAACGTCGTCGGTTTCCCCAACGAACAGCGCTCGCGCCCACATAACGGCGACCTGGCAGCGCTGAGCCGACGCGCATCGCTGATCGCAGGAATCACGAGAGCACACTCTGAACGCCTGTTCTCGCAAAACGGACCCGTATCGGCGCGTACCGGAGGCGTACACCCGCACAACGGAGCGTTTGCGAAGAGTTGACACCGAGTGCGCTGGCATGGTACAACTCGGCAGGTTACCAGGAGCGATCATGACGGACGATATGGGACTCTTTCGAGTCGACATCGCAGTCGAGAATCCCGCGCGCCCAGGCGAGCGGCGCCCGGTCAACGCCGTCCTCGTCGATACCGGTGCCGAGCTGTCCTGGATCCCCGCCACTGTCCTCGATCCGCTCGGGATCGAGCGCTACGAGCAGCGGCGATTCCGCCAGGCCAACGGTACGGTCCTGGAGCGGTGGACCGGACACGCCTTGATCTACCTGGCAGGCAAGCGCACCGCCGACGACGTCGTCTTCGGGGAACCCGGTGACCTCGTGTTGCTCGGCTCGCGCACGCTGGAGGGGCTGAACGTGCGCATCGAGCCCGTCACCAAACAACTCGTGGATGCGGGACCGGCACCTGCTGCCGCGGTCCTCACGCCCTGACGGAGGTGGCCGTGCCCTTCAACGCATCGCTGGGCCGAGCCCTCGTGGTCTTGCTCGCTGCCACGTCCCCGCGTGTGACGGAGCAGATCCACACGAACGACAATCTCCACCCGGCCGGAACCCTGCGCGACGGCGTCCTGCACCTTCGCCTCGACACGCGCGTCGGGATCTGGCAGCCGGACGGCGACGACGCGCCCGGCGCGATCGGTGCCGGCGTTCGCGGAGGTCGGGCGAGCGCTCCAGATCCCCGGTCCGCTCATCCGCGTCCCCGCCGGCACCGACGTCGTCCTGACCGTGACGAACTCCCTCCCCGACAGCGTGCTCACACTGCACGGCCTCGCGTCGCGCCCGCTGCCGCCTGGCGCTCCGGACAGCGTGCAAGTCGCCCCCGGCACGTCGCGCGAAGTCCACTTCCGGCTCGACGCGCCCGGTACCTACTTCTACTGGGGCACGACCACAGGCCGGAGCTGGCTGGCGCGCACCGGAGCGGACGCGCAACTCTCCGGCGCCATCGTCGTCGACGAACCCGGCATGACACGCCCGCCGCGATCGCATTCTCGTCATCGGTCAATGGGCCGATACGACGCCGTCCGAGGCGAATCCGGACGCCCTCATGCGGCGACTGCTCCTCGTGGTGAACGGCCGGTCGTGGCCGCACACCGAGCGTCTCTCGTACGTCGTCGGCGACTCCGTCCAGTGGCGCGTGATCAACGCCTCGGCCAACGTGCATCCGATGCACCTGCACGGGTTTTACTTCCGCGTGGACAGTCGCGGCGACGGCACCGGCGACACGACGTACGCCGAAGACCGCCGCGACCGCGTCGTGACGGAGCGGATGGGGAACCGCCAGACCATGCGGATCACGTGGGTGCCGGAGCGAGCAGGGAACTGGCTCTTTCACTGCCACTTCACGTCACACTTCTCGCCGCGCGCTCCCCTCGGCATCCGACTCGACGACCCGGTCGACCTCACGCATGCCCGTCACGGGATGAGCGGCCTCGTGGTCGGGATCACCGTCACGCCCGGCCGCACGACGTCAGCGCCGTCTACGCCCAATGTGGCCCCGCGCCGGATGCGGCTCCTGCTGCGTCCGGGGGCCGGCGGAACCGAGCGCGCACCCGCCTACACCATCGAGCTGGATGAGGCGGGCGCCGAGACGCCGACTGACTCGACGGTCCACGCTGGCCCGCGGCTAGTGCTGACGCGCGATGTTCCAGTCGCGATCACGGTCGTGAACCAGACTCCCGAAGCGACGTCCATTCACTGGCACGGCATCGAGCTCGAGAGCTACTTCGACGGCGTCGCCGGCTTCAGTGGAAACGCCCAGCGTCTGTCGCCGCTGATCGCGCCGGGTGATTCGTTCGAGGCACGGTTCACCCCGCCGCGCGCCGGGACGTTCATCTACCACACCCACGTGGACGAGCTGCGCCAGCAGCCGGCCGGTTTGTCCGGCGCGCTCATTGTTCTCGATTCCGGGCAGCGTTATGACCCGGCGACCGACATCGCGGTCCTCATCACCACGCCACGCGATTCGGTAGAGGTGACGCAGACGGTGGTCATCAATGGACGCCGGCCGCCGGCGCCCCTCGACGTTCGCGTCGGCGTGCCGCACCGCCTGCGCCTCGTCAACGTTACGCTCGGGCGTCCCACACTCCGGCTGGAGGTTCGCCGCGACACGACGTTGCTGTCCTGGCGCGCGCTGGCCAAAGACGGCAGCGAGCTGCCCGCGGCGCGCCAGCTCACGCGCCGGGCCAGTCAGGTGGTCAGTATCGGGGAGACGTACGACTTCGAGTTCACGCCGGCCGCCGCGGGGGAGTATCGACTCGAGGTGCGGCGAGGGACAGGCTCCTTGCTCGCGGTCATGTTACTCCGGGCGAGCTAGGCTCCTCTGTCGCGTTTGAATCACCGTTGATCCCGGCCGGCAGATTGCTTGCCATGCCCGCCGAGCCCGCCTACGTTCCGGCCATGCCGGCCTCACCTGCCGCCCCCCCCCCTGCGCCGATTACCGCCGAAGAGCTGCTGCGCATGCACATCCCCGGCAAACAGATCGAACTGGTCCGCGGGCGCCTGGTGGTCAAGGAGCCCCCGGGATATCTGCACGGCGACGTGACGGCTCGACTCGCGAAGGTGCTCATGGACTACTGCGCCGACCATCAGGCCGGCCGCATACTCGTCGGTGACGCCGGTTTCAAGATCGCCACGGACCCCGACACCGTTCGCGGGCCCGATATCGCGTTCATCGCTCGCGACCGCGTCCCGGAGCCCCGACCCGTCGGTTATGCGAGCTTCGCCCCCACTCTGGTTGTGGAAGTGCTCTCGCCCCACGACCGCCCCGGGGAAATCCTCGCCAAGGTGGGCGACTGGCTCGAGGCCGGCACGCGCCTCATCTGGGTCATCGATCCCGAACGCCGTCTCGCCCGGGTCTATCGGCAGGATGGAACCGAATCTGTGCTGAATGAGACCGAGTCTTTGGCCGGGGACGACGTGCTTCCGGGATTCGCCTGCACGATCGAATCGATACTCCAGTAAGGGCAAGGGCTGGCGAGTCAGCTCCGGCAGCCCCGGCGCCGTCCCCCAAACCCCTCCTGGGGGACGGCGCACCGAAGCGACTGAGCGAGTAGCGTGACCGCCTACCGCAGCATCACGCCCACGGTGATTGGCACGAAGTTCAGCGACGAACTGGTCTGCACGCTCAGGTAACGCGCTTCCAGGAAGGCGTGCAGCGAGCCGACGCCGAACAGGATGCCGCCGCCGAGCCCGAAGGCGAATTCGGACGTCGAGGACCCGTCCGACACGTTGTAATATCCGAGGCCACCCAAGACGTACGGCCGCACGCTGGACGCCCGCTCCCCGAGATGATAGAGGAGGTCGGCTGTCGCGCCAGTCAGCTTGGTGCTACCGGCGCCGCTCTTGTGTGAGGTCTCGCCGTACAGCACGTCGAACCGCAGGTGGATCGGCGACTGCGCGATCGGGAGCTGGATCAGTCCCAGCAAGTGCCAGCCGGACTTGTCGGACGTCGCGTAGTCGCCGGTGGGCAGGGTCAGGCCACCCCCTACGCCGAAACTGATGCCTTCCGTCGGTTGGGGATGCTGCGCCTGGAGCGCGGACGTCGCGCACAGCCCCGCTGCCAGAGCCAAAATGCCAAATCGAATGCGTGTCATTGGTGCTCTTTCGTGTCGGTGAAGAAACACGATACCCAGAACCGGTGGAGAAGTCCGTCCCTCATAAGAGGGACTCGGGGCGACACCCGTTCGAGGGATACCGGCGGGACGGTCCTAGGGTCATGCTTCGCCCTATGTCCTTCGCGCTCTACATCGTCGGATTCCTGATCTTCATCGGCGGCGTGGCGTGGGCTCTCGTCACCGCCGGGGTGTCCACTGTCTACGTGTCGATCACGTGCGTCATCTTGCTCGGCATCGGGATGATGAAAGCAGTGACGCACGGGCGCGCCAAGGACAAAACGGCCTGACCTGAGCAGCTCACTTCCCGCGCAGGATCGGGTACGTCTTCGCGTCCGCCAGCGCAAGAGCCCTTCGCTCGCTCTTCATCCAACATTCACTTGCAAAAAAATAGTTTTTCCGAGGCACGGGAATGTCAGAACGTCGATACAAGCACTCCAGGGGGAGTTCCGTGTTGCGAACAACGCTTCATGCCCGCCGATGCGCGCAGCTCCTCGCCACGAGCGCCTGGACATGATTTCAATCGCCCTGATCGAAGCGAACCGTCTGATCCGCCAAGGAATCGCGGCGCTACTGAATCAGCATCCAGACCTCGAGGTTGTCGCTGGCGCCTCTGGGGCCGCCACGTCGGAGCTGAAAAAGGCGAAGCCGCAAGTCGTCCTACTCGACCTTCGACTGGGACACAAAGACAGCCTGCGTATCGCGGAGCAGGTCAAGAAGGAGTTCCCGGATTCCAAGGTGATCGTGATGGACCTCCTCCCGGTGCACGAAGACATCGTGGAATTCGTCCATGTGGGCGTGTCCGGCTTCGTTATGAAGGAGGCTACCCCCGACGATCTCGTGAACACCATCCGTTCGGTCGCGAACGGCGCGCACGTCTTGCCGCCGCAGATGACGGGCACACTCTTTTCCCAGATTGCGAAGCATGCGGCAGCGAAGGGCCCGGCGGAAACGCTCGACACTGTGCTCATGACGCGGCGCGAACGCGAGGTGATCCACCTTATTGCGCAGGGATTCGGGAACAAGGAAATTGCCACGCGGCTCAATGTTGCGACCCACACCGTCAAGAGTCACGTACGCAACATCATGGAAAAGCTCACGCTGCACACGCGGTTGCAGATCGCGGCGTACGCAAGCCAGAGGCGAGCCTCCGCGGACGTCCATCCCAATGCAGCGGCCCCCACCGGCGATCCTGCCGAGCGGCTTCACGGAGTCGTGCAGCTCGTGCGTTAATCGTCTCTTGCTCGGCGTCGTGGTCTGGCGACGGCGCCGTCCGTTCCATACCTGCCTATGCTTACCGATGCGGTCATTGCGCGCACGTAAGTGCCGATAAAACAACGGCCCCGCACGGAGGCCGTTGAATTCACATCCCGCCGTCCCGACTGTGTTTAGGAGGTTGAGCGGAAAGACGTTATCGAGAACGGGTCACTCAGCCAAGTGACCCGTTCTCGTCTCGTTACCGTCCTTCGCAGCGGCGCTAGGCGTAGGTCAACTCGTCCTGAACCTCTCGAACGCCTGAAGTGGCCCACGCCGCTCGCACCGCCTCTTCCCGTTCTGCCCATGAGTGCACTGTGCCACGGAGCGTGACGCCGCCACCATCCGCAATATCAACCGTGATTCCCTGTGCATCAGCCTCCGCACTCCGCGTCAGCGCTGCCTTGATGTGTTGCTTCACATCGATCGAGCTCGCCGGTGTGGGCGAGACCGCGATCAGATCTCTGATTCCTTTGATCCCGGTGAGGTACCGAAGTGCACCTTGGGCTGCGAAACGTTGAAACGCCCAATCCACTGTCCCTTCGAGCGTGACCCATCCGTCGCGAACCGACGTCTTGATCTTGCTATGGGGCACCTCAACGTCCCAGCTGAGCGAGTCAGCCACAGCTTTGGCGAGGTCAGCGTCGCTGCGGGAGTGCGTGTCGGGCAACGATACGTCCATGTGTTCCACGACGGCGCGGACACCACTCACACGCTCGGCGTCGTGGTAGGCCCCGATCTTCGCGGCATACGTCGGCACCGACCCACTCAGCGTGACAACCCCAGCTTTCGCCGAGACGCCGATTGCTTTCACGTCCACCCTCGGATCGAACGTCAATTCATCTCTGACGTCCCGCTCAAGGTCCTTATCGCTTTTCGACTGCCACATACGCCAGCTCCTTTCCACCAGGCTTGCACGCCGAGATTAACATGAATAGGAACACTCGCGTGCTCCTAACAATTAAGACTCAACGGGCATGAAAAACACCTTAACTCGGGATGAGAGGTCTGGCGTGGTCGATCTGGTCAATCGGTCTGGTCAACAAGAGGACGACCTCCCGAAGTTGGTCCAGGAGGCCGGCCGGTGGTGAGAGTCTTAAGCATCTGGGCGCGCTTGCCGGCACAGCTGGCCGGGGGGGGGGAGAGGACAAAGACGACGGCCGAGGCCATCGTCAATTATGAGACGATCGGCGCGCTCGCGAATGTGAACTCGTGCAGCTTGCGGCGCGCTCGGGGCGCCCCCGCGCCATGACGCAGCAGGCGGACGAGTTCCATCAAGTGCTTGTTCGCCTGCTCGAGCTCCCGCTCCGAGAGCCACCCCTTCCACCGGCCCACCCACAGGTTTCTGCGCCGGCCGTGGGTCTTGGCGACGTCCGGCCGGCAGGCGCGCACGAAGCCACGGGCCGCGCTCCGCAACCGCGTGCGCGCCAGCGCGATGACCGCGCGCCGCGCCCGCTCGCTACCAAGATCGTAGCGGACCACGAGGGGACGGCCCGGCAGATCATAGCGGGCCGTCGTCTTCTTGCCTTCCCCTGAATGATGGCTCTCCACGAGCAGGCCGCCGTCGCGCAGGGCCTGTACATGGTAATAGAGGGCGTGCCGCGACCGGCCCACAAAGCGGGCCAGCTCCGGCACGGTGCAAGGGCCGATGGCGGCGACCGCGTCGATGATCTCGTCCCGTCCGGGAGAGGCAATCACCAGCAGCTGTTTCAGGGAGGTGACGACGTAGGGGCGTGGCATACCTAGAAAGTAAAACTATTGACAATAGTTTACAATCATCGTCAGTTTCTAGCCATGATCCACGCCATGAGGAATGTTCTGTTGCTGAGTCTCCTCGCCGCGCCGGCGGCGCTCGCGCAGGAGATCACGGTGCCGGCCGCCGCCTGGACGAGCGACTCGGCGCTCGCCGCGGCCATGCCCGGGATGGCGGAGCAGGTGATGGCGGTGTACCGCGAAGATGATCGCGACCGCTACCTCGACAACCGGTTCCGCCTGCAGCTCGTCACCGGCCGATATCCAGAGGCCATCGAGACGTTGACCGCGCTGCGCGATCTGCGCCGGGCCCCGCACGCGCCCCTGTCGCCGCATGCCACCCTCCCCTACGAGATCTACCTGCACGCCAGGTCGCGGCAGCAGGCCCTTCCGGAGGCTTTTCGGACGATCGTCGGCGCGCTCGACGACACGACCGCCTCCTACGAGGTCCGCTGGATCTTCGGTACCTCGATCAACTTCCTACGCCGTGGCTTGCGCGCCGCGCGCGAGCGACAGCAGGGCAAGACGGCCATCCCCCTGCCCGACGCGGTCGACCTCGTGCGACGGCATGTCGCCGTGCATGTCTATGAGAGCTTCCAGCCCCTGCTCGGCGAGCTGCTCGAGCAAGACGACCAGCGCCGCTACATCATCGAGCGCAACATCCCCGTGCGCGCGCCGGATGGCGCCACGATCTGTGCGCTGGTGATGCGGCCGCGCAGGGGCACCGGGCGTGTGCCGGCGCTGCTCAACTTCACCATCTACGCCGATGCCGAGCAGAACTTGTACGAAGCGCGCCGCACGGCCGCCCACGGCTACGCCGGCGTGGAAGGCCTGACGCGCGGCAAAGGCTGCAGTCCCGACCAGCCCGTCCCCATCGAGCATGACGGTGCGGACGCCCGTACGGTGATTGAGTGGATCAGCCGGCAGCCGTGGAGCGACGGGCGGGTAGGGATGTACGGAGGCAGCTACGAAGGCTTCACGCAGTGGGCCGCAGCGAAGCAGATGCCGCCTGCCTTGAAGGCCTTCATGCCCTCAGTGACGTTCGCGCCCGGCGTGGATTTCCCGATGGACGGCAACATCTTCATGAACTACGCCTATCCGTGGCCCTTCTACACCGCGAACGGCAAGACACTCGATGCCACGACCTATTTCGACGCGGCGCGCTGGGAGCGCCTGAATCGCGAGTGGTACGTCAGCGGTCGGAGATACCGGAGCTTGGACAGCACCGATGGCACACCCAACCCGATCTTCCGCCGCTGGCTCGAGCACCCGACATACGATGCCTACTGGCAGCGGGTGATGCCGTATCAACGTGATTTCGCGCGGATCGACATCCCGGTCCTGACCACCACGGGCTACTACGACAGCGGCCAGATCGGCGCGCTGCATTACTTCCGCCAGCATTACCAGTACAATCCGGCCGCCGAGCACTATCTGGTGATCGGTCCGTACGACCACATCGGGGGCCAGCGCGGCACAATCAGCCCGCTCGGCACGAGGACGAACGTGCTGCGGGGCTACACCCTCGATTCCGTGGCGCACATCGATATCGGTGCGCTGCGCTACCAATGGTTCGACTACGTCTTCAGGGGCGCGCCAAAGCCCTCGATCCTGAAGGACAAGGTCAACTACCAAGTGATGGGTGCCAACGTCTGGCGGCACGCGCCGTCGCTCGACGCGATGGGCAAGCGGTCGAGACTCTATCTGACCAGCGAGCCCACCCGGGAAGGGCATCGCTTGAGCGGGCAGCAACCCGGGAGCGGCACGATCCGGCAGGAAGTAGATCTAGCCGACCGCAGTGACGTGACGCGCTTCCTGTCCGGGGAGCTCATTGACCAGGCGCTGGACACCTGGAGCATCGTGGATTCCGTTCCACGCATCGGGCACGGCCTCGTCTTCGTCAGCGACCCGCTGCAGGCGGCGACCGAGGTGAGCGGCCTCTTCTCAGGCCGGCTTGATGTGATCATCAACAAGCGCGATTTCGACTTCAGCGTCACGCTGTTCGAGCGCACCCCGCGCGGCGAGTACGTGCAGCTCTCGTATTACTGGGCGCGCGCGAGCCACGTGGGAGACCGCAGCCGGCGGCGGCTGCTCGTGCCCGGTGAGCGCCGGCGACTGGAATTCGTGAGCGGCCGTCTGACGAGCCGCCTATGCGAGGTCGGCAGTCGACTGGTCGTGGTGGTCGGGGTGATCAAGCAGCCGGGCGAGCAAATCAACTATGGCACGGGACGGGACGTCAGCGACGAAACGATCGAGGACGCCAAAGAGCCACTGCGGATCCAGTGGCTCGGCGGCAGCTTTGTGGACCTCCCCTTCCGGCGGCGCTAGCTAGGGCGCCACGAAAAACGACAACCCCCTGATGACCTTTAGGGGGTCGCGTGCTGTGAGTCTTGTTGTGATTCCGCTACGATTCGGGTCGATCCCCGGGGTCCGACTCATGTCTAGCCCTCTACGGGTTTGATCTCGACGCTATCGTCGTCCCTGAGGTTGCCGCCGCCGTTGCTCGTGCTGCCGTGGTGTGGCCCTGTCCCCTTCACCTGGTAGTGCCACCACTCTGTGACGATCCCGCAATCCAGCGCCGGATCAGGTGGAGTGATGAAACAGTCGGCCGTGGCGATGTGTGTGAGCAGCCCTTCCATAAGGTATGTACTCCGTCAGTGTGTTAGCATCTCCGGGCGAGAAGGAGGGGTGCGAGCAACCCGCGACGCTCCTCCTCCTCGAACAGACCCCGGTCAGGCGTTCAACGCCTTCTGCGGCGTGAGTTCCACCTGGATCAAATGGGGCTTGGCCGTTTCCGCCTTCGGCAGCGTGATCGTCAGCACGCCGAGGTCGTAGGTCGCCTTGATCTTCTTGGGATCGATCGAGGCCGACAGCCTGAACGTCCGCTCGAAGGCGCCATAGGTCCGCTCATAGCGATGGACCTTCTCGGCCTTCTCCTCCGCCACCTGCTCCTTTATCCCCCTGATCGTCAGCAGGTTGCCCTCGACCGAGATCTTCACGTCCTCGGGCTTCACTCCGGGTACTTCCGCCACCAGGCGGATGACATCGGGCTCCTCGAAGATGTCCACCAGCGGCAGCCAGGCGGTTGTCGCGGCCTCGGGTACAGGCCACTCGGACGCGCTTAACAGCTCACCGTTGAAGTTCCGGCCCATTCGGTGTTCCAGCTGATGTAGCAGATCCAGCATCGGGTTCCTCGTCATCATACCGACCATATGGTCCTCTTTTGCTCTTGTGAGTCGATTGCAACGAACTGTCGTGGCTTCTAACCATTGCAAGATACGGTAGTTGTACCAAGTTTGTCAAGTAATCTTCTCATTTGGAGAGTTCACTTCACAAATATAGTTAATCAACCTATATAGTTAATCAACCTGAGGTAGGGGTTTACAAGGTTCAGCCCGGCGTTAAGAGCCCTTTATCTGGGTGGTTCGAGTACCTTTTGAGGCGCGCCGTCACGACAACGCGCGGCTGATCTGCGCGTCGCGGACCGAGCTAGCAGTGCTCGTCGAGAGGGGGACGGACTCGATGGAAGGTTTGCGCCGTCCCAACAATCGGAGGGGATAATGACTCCTGCACAACTGAAGCGTGAGTTACGGCGCATCGCTTGGGGACAAGCGCGACTCGCCCATAAGCTTGGAGTGTGGCCAACGGAAGTCCGGGAGTGGCTCGCGGGGAAGGAACCCGTGCCGGAGGTGGTCGCCTCAGACATACGCAATCTGCCGTCTGCGAGGTAGAAGTAAGCGGGCGTGAGAACGGGCACAGTGGGGCTTTTTCTTTGTCCCGCCCCGTCCTCAGCTCGCCGCTTTCTTCACTAGTGCTCCGATCTTTGCCTCTTCAGCAGCAGTCAACTCCTTCAGCGCGAAAGCGGTCGGCCACAGGTGGCCTTCGTCGAGGTTCGCCTTGTCGCTGAAGCCGAACGTCGCGTACCTCGTCTTGAACTTCTGCGCGCTTTGGAAGAAGCAGACGACCTTGTCGTTCTTGGCGTAGGCGGGCATTCCGTACCAGAGCTTCGGAGTGAGGCCTGGCGCGCTGGCCCTGATGATGGCATGGAGCCGCTTGCCCATCGAGCGATCCGGTTCTCCCATCCCAGCGATCTTCGCGAGCACGGCGCTTTCCCCATCCCCCTTGCCCGCCTTCAACTCCTGGACGCGCTCCTTCATCGCGGCTCGTTCCTCAGCCGTGAATCCCTTGAGCTTCTTGCCGGTCGCGGACTTCCTCGGGCTCATGGAAACCTCCTGTCGTTCCCAGAACGATAAGCGCACCAGCCCTGTGCTACCAAAGCCCAATATCAGATCGGTGTGTTCGGCCGATCCTAGAGGGGGGAGGAACCAGGCCGCAACCTTGGAAGGCGAGGGATAGCATGCACCGATTGTCAGTCCCACTGTTCGTGTTGGTCACGACGTTGTGCTCCGCCGGTGCCGCGCAGGAGAAGCCGGGGACGGGCAAGGGCTGGGTCCCTCTGCCTTCCGGAAGCCGCCTGTATTACGAGCTGCAGGGCAGGGGCGACACCATCGTCGTTCCCGGTGCGGTATTCTGGTCCGCCGCGCTCGCGCCGCTCGCGCGAAACCACACGGTCATCTTCTATGACCTCCTCGGCCGAGGCCGGTCCGACACGGCGGCCGTGTCGCGGATCGTCATCGACTCGATTGTCGCCGACCTCGAAACCCTGCGGAAGTTCTTCCGCGTGGAGCGGATGAGTCTCGTCGGCGTCTCGGTAAACGGCCTTTTAACTGCCGTGTACGCCGCCGCGCATCCCGACCACGTGGCACGCCTCGCTCTGGTCAATGCGATTGCCCCGACCCGCGAAGCCCAGAGCAACTACCACCCGGCCGAACGTACGACTCGAATCGATTCGACCGCGCAACGCGAGCTCATGCGGTTGCGTGAGACCGGGGGGAGTCGCGAAGCGATCTGCCGTCAGTTCTGGAAAGCAAGCGGGGGCTGGTTCGTCGGCGATCGCGCGGCAGCGTCCCGGATCGATGCGGCCTGGTGTGCGCTCCCGAACGAGAACCTCGACGCTTCACTGTTATGGCTCGGCTATCTCGGCAGCACGTCCGGGTCGTGGGACTTCACCACTGCGGCACGCTCGATCAAGGCGCAGACCCTGGTGGTGCAGGCCGAGCGCGACTATTTCGCGAATCCGGAAGGAGCAACAGCGTGGGCGGCGGCGATCCCCGGCGCGCGGCTCCTGACCATCCCCGGAGTCGGCCATCTCGCGTTGTTCGAGAAGCCGGACGCGGTCAACGCTCCCTTGCAGGCATTCTTCGACGGCCAGTGGCCGGCTGGTGCTGCGGCCGCATCCCCTCGTTGAATCGGGTCGGGGGGCGGGCGGGGGCTTACGTCGGTCTGACCGCGGCGTAAGCTCCGTACCGACTCCGACGGCCGTGGCGCTCGAGTGATGAGCCCGCCGCCTTCGCGCCTGCGGCGCTCAGGATGACAGGCTCGCTCATGCTCGTCGGAAAGAGGGGGAGAGAATTCTTCCAACTCTTTTCTACCATTCCTCGTGACGCGATTCCCAGGCGTACATCCTGCCCCACACCGGTTGCTCCGGATACTCTGGGTGACTGTCCCGAATCACCGCCCAGTCGATCGCGTCAATCACCACATCCCCATCGCATTCCAAATACGGGCACATCTGAAGCCCGTCGATCACGCGCCACTTGCCGTGCTCGTACGTCCGCTGGCAATGCAAGCACCAGAGGTAGTGAGACCGTCTCGGGTCGCGAAAGATCTTGTCACGATCCGAGCCACGCGACGGGTCACGGTCCATAGGCCATCTCCAAGTCGTATGACATCTCGGCCAATGCCGATACCGAACGATCGACGGCTGCCCAGGCCATCTTGCGATTCCGGAACCCTGAGCCGCGTGCGATGCGACTCGAGGCACACAGCGCGGCAGCCCACAGCTGCACGCTGAGCTCCGGGTCGTTCTCTTCGAACCCTTCCACAACCTTGTGGACCGCCAAGGTGAGCTCATGGCAGGCTTTGAACGCGTCGAGATCTTCGTACGCCGCCATGGTGCACCATAGCCGAAAACCGACAGTACCTGAGTCTCAAAATCCCGCCGGTCGTGTCAAAAAAACGCAACGGAAGGAGTTGAGTGTGGCTTCCACCTTCCGTTCTTTTTTGTAAAAGGCGCACCGAGCTGTCATCCTGAGCGAGCGCGCGAACGCGCGAACGCGCGCGAGCGAAGGACCTGCTGTTGGGCCGCGCGCCGACGAATGCCACCGAGGGATCTGCTGTTGGGCGCGAGCGAAGGATCACCCAGCGCGTGCTTGCCGCGCCACGGCCAGGAATTGCTTCGCGAGCGCACCGATCGCGGCGTAGTCGCGCCGGGCCAAAGCGTCCTGTGAGATGAGCTCACTGCCGACACCGACGGCCGCGGCGCCCGCCTTGAACATCTCGGCCATGTTCGCGAGCGTCACGCCGCCAGTCGGGACGAGCGGAATGTCGGGAAACGGCCCGCGCAGTGCCCGCAGATACGCCGCGCCGCCGACGCTCTGCGCCGGAAATACCTTCACCATGTCGCCGCCCGCGCGAAACGCCTCGAAGACTTCGCCCGGCGTGAGCGCGCCCGGGAGCACGGCGACATTTGAGCGATGCGCGGCATCGATCACTGCCGGTATGAGGCACGGCGTCACGATGAACTCCGCACCGGCATCGACCGCGCGTTTGGCCGTCTCGGCGTCAGTCACCGTCCCCGCCCCGACGAGCATCGTGCCGGCAAAGCGCTTCGCGACGGCGCCGATCGCATCGATCGCATTGGGGACTGTCATGGTGATTTCCGCGACTGGGAGTCCTGCCTGGAGCAAGGCTTCTGCCACCGGCATTGCGACGTCAGCGCTCGACGCGCGGATGATTGGGATAATGCCCACCTCGCGCAGCCTCGCGACAATCCTTTCCCTCAACGTGACACTCGCGAGGTTGTGCCGCGCAGGAGGTGTTCGACGTCGCTGCGGGACACCAGGCAGAAATCGCCCGGGATGCGGTGCTTGAGCGCGGACGTCGCGGCCGCGAACCGGAGGGCCTCGTCCCAGCCGTGCTGCTCGAGGCGGCTCACGATCAGCCCGCCACTGAATGCGTCGCCGGCGCCTATCGGATCCACGGACTCAACCTCGAAGCGCGGCGCGCTGTAGACCTTCCCGTCCGCCACGATGACCGCCGCGAGCGGATTGTCCCGCAGGGTAATCGCCACCGCGCTGACCTCGAACCGTTCTTGCAGCGCGCGTGCGACTTCGGCGGGGTCGTCGCCACCAATGCCAAAGACGACACGCGCGTCTTCCGCCGTCGTGGTGAGCACATCCACGTGTTCCATCAACGGCTCCTGCACCGTGCACGCCTGCTTCGCGCTCCACAGCTTGCTGCGGTAATTCAGGTCGTAGCTCACCGTGAGGCCGGCCCGCTTCGCCAGGGCGAGTGACTCGGCGGTGACTTTTGCCGCGCCATCGCTCAACGCCGGCGTGATGCCGCTGACGTGGTACCAGTGCGCGCCGGCAAAAATGGACGCCCAGTCGACACTGCCGGGAGTGACGCGGCTGATCGCCGATCCCGCACGATCGTACAGCACACTGCTGACGCGCGCACCGCCGATCTCCACGAAATAGAGACCCACCCGGCCTCCCCCCCCCCGTCCGCGGTCCACTCGACGCGCGCGTCCACGCCCTGCTCGCGGGCTTGGCCTGCGATCATGCGGCCCAGCGCGTTGTCGGGAAGTCGAGAGACCCAGCGCGACGTGACGCCGAGCCGCGCGGCGAGCACGGCGACGTTCAACTCGCTCCCGCCTACGGTAGCCTCGAGGGCCCTAGCCTGCTCGAGCCGCTGCAAGGACGGCGGTGAGAACCGCACCATCGCTTCGCCGAAGGTGACGAGATCCATGCGCAATGTTACCGTACCTTCCTACGGGAGGCGACCAACGCGGCTGAGCTTCTCCGAGTTGAACGCTCGGTGATCTTAGCCCGCAGATTGTTGCCATGCCCGCTGAGCGAACCTACCTTCCGAGCGTGGCCGCGAAGCTCATGACCGCTGAGGAGCTCCTCGACATCCACGTGCCGAACAAGCGCGTCGAGCTAGTGCGCGGCGTGCTGGTTGTGCACGAACCGCCGGGCTACGAGCACGGTCGAATCACGGCCGAGCTCGCAATCATCCTTGGGAAATACATCAAAGAGAAGGGTTCAGGTCAGCTCGTCGTCGGCGATACCGGATTCCATGTTGCCACCGATCCGGACACCGTCCGTGGTCCGGACCTCGCTTTCATTAGAGCAGATCGTGTCCCGGACCCCCACACGCACGGCTTCCCGGTGCTGGGACCGGACCTCGTGGTGGAAGTACTCTCGCCGAGGGACCGCCCCGGCGCGATACTCGCCAAAGTCGGCGACTGGCTCGAGGGCGGCGCTCGTCTCGTCTGGATTATCGATCCTGCTCGCCGCGTGGCGCGAATCTACCGCCAAGACGGCACCGAATCGGTTCAGGCTGAGAACGATGTGCTCGACGGTGAGGAAGTCCTCCCCGGCTTTTCCTGCTCCGTCGCGACGGTCCTCTAGCGCACCGAGAACGGCTTGGCACCACCAAAACTCGCTAGACGTGGTGCGTCAGCTCAGCGGATCTGTGTCCCGCTGCGCGTGTTACGTCGCCAGACGCGGATGTGATCGATCAGCGCGCGCAACACGCGCGACGCGTGGCGATACTGTGGATAGTACAAATAGTAGCCGGGGAAGGGCGCGCAGAACTTTTCGAGCACCGCAACAAGGTCTCCGCGTTCGAGTGCATCCCGGACGTGCGCCTTGTACGCCATCGTGACGCCGATTCCCGCGGTGACGAGACGACGGTTGAGCGCCGCATCTGTTGAGAGCACCCGTGCCGAAACCGTGACCGAGAAGTCACGGCCGTTCTCTGTGAATTCCCACCGGTAGGGCGCGGCCTCGGCGGTCGGATGCCAATTGAGGCACTCGTGCCGGGTAAGATCGCGGGGATGCAGGGGAACGCCGCGGCGAGCGAAATAGGACGGCGAACCGACAACCACGAGACGCAGGTCGTCAGTCACCGGAACAGCGACCATATCCTTGTCGATGACTTCGCCAAGCTGGATGCCCGCATCGTAGCCATCCGCGACGATGTCCACCGGCACATCACTCACGACCAGGTCGAGCTGGATCTGCGGGTGTGCCGCGAGAAACCCGGAGAGGAGCGACTCGCCGAACATCGTTTCCGCGGCCCGCGATGAATGGAGGCGCAGCGTTCCGCGAGGTTCAGTACCTGTCTCGCGGACTTCCGCCACGGCGGCGCGCACTTCGTCGAGCGCCGGACGCAACACGCCATAGAGGCGCTCGCCCGCGTCGGTGAGGTGAATGCTCCGCGTCGTGCGGCGCACGAGGGCCACGCCAAGGCGTGCTTCGAGCCGGCGCACGGCCTGGCTCACGGCCGAGTGGGTGACGCCGAGGCGATCCCCGGCCGCCCGAAATCCCTTCGTTTCCGCGACCGCAACGAAGGTCGCCATGCCGTCGAGTTCTTCAGCCATTGGTAATAGATGCTTACCAGTTTGGACACCGTTGGCAAGTAGATCGACCGTAGCCGAATTGCTTGATTCGATGCTATGCAGACGCGAAGACTCGGCAGCGGCAGTCTGGTCGTTTCTGCCCTCGGCTACGGCTGCATGGGCCTCGAAAATGTGTACGGGCCGGGGGCCGGTCGGTTGGAAGGGATTGCGATCATTCGCGCCGCCGTCGAGCGCGGCGTGACGCTGTTCGATACCGCCGAAGCGTACGGTCCGTTCACGAACGAGGAGCTCGTCGGCGAGGCGCTCGCGCCAGTGCGCGACCAGGTGGTCATCGCCACCAAGTTCGGCTTCGGGATCAACCCGGATGGCAGCCGCTACGGGCTCGACTCACGGCCCGAGCACATCCGGCAGGTGACGGATGTCGCGCGCAAGCGGCTGCGCGTCGAGACCATCGACCTCCTGTACCAGCACCGCGTCGACCGGAACGTCCCGATCGAAGACGTCGCGGGCACCGTTAAGGAGCTGATCCAGCAGGGGAAGGTGCGGTACTTCGGTCTCTCGGAGGCAAGCGCGCCGACTATCCGCCGCGCGCACGCGGTGCAGCCCGTGGCTGCCGTGCAGAGCGAGTACTCGCTGTGGACCCGCGACCCCGAGCGAAATGACGTCCTCGCGACGTGCGAAGCGCTCGGCATCGGGTTCGTTCCCTTCAGCCCGCTGGGCGCCGGCTTTCTCACCGGGAAGATCGACACGACGACCCAGCTCGATCCGAAAGACTTTCGCAGTATCTCGCCGCGCTTCGCCCCGGACGCCCGTGCAGCAAACATGGCACTCGTCGACCTGGTGAAGCGCGTCGCGGAGCGAAAGGGCGCGACACCGGCGCAGATCGCGCTCGCGTGGCTGCTCGCGCAGAAGCCCTGGATTGTCCCGATCCCGGGCACCAAGAAACTGTCGCGCCTCGAGGAGAATCTTGGCTCGGTGAACGTGCAACTCACGGCTGCGGACATGCGCGACATCGAGGGGGCCGCGTCTCGGATCCACGTGCAGGGCGAGCGGCTGCCGGAGGCAGTGCTGAAGTTCACCAACGGCTGAGGGGAAGATCATGATCACGAAGGTCCTTATGATCGCGGCAGGCCTGACCCAACAACCTCAGTGGGTGCTCCCCGCGGGATTCCAGATCACGGTGTTCGCCGACAGCGTCGAGAACGCCCGAGAGATGGCGCTTGGTCCGCAAGGGACCGTCTTCGTCGGATCGTTCAGGGCCGGCAAGGTGCACGCGGTCATCGATCGTGACGGCGACCACAAGGCCGATCGAGTGGTGCTGATCGCCAGCGGCCTCGATCTGCCCAACGGGGTCGCGATACGCAACGGCGCGCTGTATGTCGCGACCATGAGCAAGCTGCTCCGGTACGATGACATCGAACGGCACCTCGACTCGCCTCCTCCCCCGGTCGTCGTCCGCGATAGCTTGCCGAATTCGATGACCGGCCACACGTGGAAGTTCATCGCATTCGGACCCGACAACTTGCTGTACATGTCAGTCGGCGCTCCCTGCAACGTCTGTCTGTCCCCTCCCATGGTGTCCACGATTGTGCGGATGAGGCCCGACGGATCGAACCTCGAAGTGTTCGCCGAGGGCGTGCGCAACAGCGTCGGTTTCGATTGGCACCCGGTGTCAAAAGAGCTGTGGTTCACCGACAACGGTCGCGACTTGCTCGGCGACGACGTGCCGAGCGACGAGCTCAACGTCGCCTGGAAGGCGTGGCCTGCACTTCGGCTTTCCGTTCTGCCATCAGGGCGACGTACGCGACCCGGAGTTCGGCGCGCAGCGTGCTTGCTCGACGACGGAACCACCGGTGCTGAAGCTCGACGCCCATGTGGCGGCGCTCGGCTTCACGTTCTACACGGGCAGCATGTTCCCGGCGAGCTACCAGAACGCGGTGATCATCGCACAGCATGGTTCGTGGAACCGATCGGTTCCGAGCGGCTATCGCGTCATGGTGGCGCGCACGGATGGACGCCGCGTGACGAGCTACGAAACGTTCCTGGACGGCGGCTTCCTGCCCGGCAGATCGAACGCGGCAGGTGGCCGGGCTGCCGGGGCGGCTGCACTCGGCCGGCCGGTCGACGTCCTGCAGATGCCGGACGGCTCTGTCCTGATCAGCGACGACACCGGCAATCGTATCCTCCGGGTCAGCTATGCTCGATAAAGGAGCCGGTTCCCTGGTCGTCGCAGTCGTCACGCTCACGTCGTTCGCGCCGCTAGCGCGAGCGCAGGACCGCACGCAGGTGACGATCAGCGACACCGGCGTCGTGGCGGAAAATCTCACATCGAGTCGAGACGGCACGGTGTATTTCGGCAACATGGCGAAAGGAACGATCTACCGTGCCGCGCCGGGCGCCGCTCGAGCCGAGCCGTGGATTCTCGCGTCGACCGCCGGCCTGACGAGGGTGCTCGGCGTGCTCGCGGACGACAACACCAACACGCTTTGGGTCTGCCAGAATTCCACAGGGGGCCGTGACGGGACACCCGTGGCCGGGCAGACCGCGCTCCGATCCTTCGACCTGAGGAGCGGCGCCGCCAAAGGCACGTACCCATTCCCCCCCAACAGCGGCGTGTGCAACGACATCGCGCTATCGGCCGAGGGTACGGTCTACGCATCCGAGTCGTTTGGCGGCCGCGTGCACCGGCTGAAGACCGGAGCGACCGCGCTGGAAGTGTGGGCGAGCGATGAGCAGTTGAACGTCATCGACGGTCTCGCCTTCCTCGCCGATGGGTCGCTGTACGTGAACAACTTCGCGACCGGCAAGCTGTTTCGCATTCCGGTGAACCCGGACGGCAGCGCAGGCTCGATCGTGCCGATCGAGACGTCCATGCCACTGGTTCGGCCCGACGGATTGCGGAGTGTGGGTCCCCGGACGTTGCTACAGGCCGAGCAACAGGGACGTGTCGCCGAGCTGACGATCAGTGGCGATCGCGCGGAGGTGCGGGTGGTGCAGGACGGGCTCACGCGCGCCTCCGGTGTGACCGTGGTCGGCAACACCGCCCTCGTGCTGGTCGAGCTCGCCAGAGCCGTCGTCGTCCCCTATCGCCCACGATAAAGGACGGACCCATGAAACAGAGAATCGCGCGCCGCACCTTCCTGCAGTCCGCGGGCGCCTTGGCCGCCGCGCCGCTTCTCGGCGGCCTCGCCACGCAGGCGCACACACAGACGGCATCGTCGAACGGGACGCCTGCCGCCCAGACGATTGGCCGGCGCCGGCTCGGCAGGCTCGAAGTGTCAAGCGTCGGACTCGGCGTCCAGAACATGAGGCGCAAGTACGAAACGACGGTGCCCTACCGCCCGGAGATGGTCAACATCATCCGGCGGGCCTTCGACAGTGGCGTCACCTTCTTCGATACGGCGGAAGCCTATGGGCCGCACGAGTGCGAGCGCATCCTCGGCGAAGCCATCCAGGCTTTCCGCGACAAGGTCGTCATCACGTCCAAGTTCGGTTGGAACATCGACCTCGAAACCGGCGAGCGCCGCCCGGGCCTCAACAGCACGCCCGACCACATCAAGCGTGTCGTCGACGGGATGCTCAGGCGCCTTCGCACCGACCGTATCGACCTCCTCTACCAGCACCGTGTCGATCCGCAGGTCCCGATCGAGGACGTCGCCGGCGCGGTTCAGGAGCTGATGCAGCAGGGGAAGGTCCTGCACTGGGGCCTCTCGGAGATGGGGCTCAACACGCTGCGCCGCGCGCACGCCGCGTTGCCGGTCACCGCCGTGCAGAACGAATACTCGATGTTATGGCGCGGTCCTGAACGGGAAGTTCTGCCACTCTGTGAGGAGTTGGGCATCGGGTTCGTGCCGTGGAGTCCGCTCGGCGTGCAGTTCCTCACCGGCTGGATCGACGCAAACACGCGCTTCGCTCCCGGTGACATTCGCGGCGCCGAGTCGCGCTTCTCGCCGGAGAACCTGCCGCACAACCTGCAGCTCGTCGCGCTGGTGAAGCGTTGGGCCGAGCAGAAGCGCGCCACGCCCGCGCAGATCGCGCTCGCGTGGCTGCTCGGGCAGAAGCCGTGGATCGTGCCGATTCCGGGGACGACGCAGATGGCTCACATGATCGAAAACAGCGGGGCAGCGGACGTGCAACTCACGTCAAGTGAGCTGGCCGATCTGAATGCGGCTGTTCGAGCGATCGAGATCCGGGGGCAGCGTCTGCCGGACCAGGTGCTGGTGTTCTCAGGCGTGGAGGCACCGCCGAAGAAGTGATCACTCACTTGACTCGTCGCACGGCTGGGGCCGTGTGGTACGCGGCCGTGGCGTCATGTGACGTGAGTGCACAAGGAGAGAACATGAAGGTGGCGAGCAAGCCACCCGCGGTACACCTGCGCGTCGACCACACGGTCGGTGACCTCCTTGCGCATCACGCGTTCGCCGGCTTCGCTCGTCTGCTCCTGGCGTGGGATGACCGTCGCGTCGACACGAGCATGCGGCTGAGCAAGGTCGGCTCGCTCCTCCCCTACCATACCCACGTGGATCCCGCTGTCGTCGTGTCGTCGCTCAACCGGATGATCGACGACGCGACCGCGGGTCGAACGGTCTTCCACGACTTCTACACCGCCGACGAGAAGGAGGCGGAACCATCGCGCCGGAACACCGGCCTCTTCTTCTTTCGCGGCAAGCCCGGCGCTCCGTTCGCGGTGATTGTGCCCGGTGGCGGGTTCGCCTACGTGGCCTCCGTGCACGAGGGCTTCCCGTTCGCCGTCGAGATCAGCAAGCGCGGGTTCAACGCCTTCGTCCTCAAGTACCGCGCCGGACAGGGCGGCCGGATCGCCACGGAGGATCTGGCGGCGGCGCTGACGTACATCTTCCGGAATGCCGATGCGCTCGGTGTGACGAGGACCGACTACTTGCTGTGGGGAAGCTCCGCTGGGGCGAGGATGGCTGCAACGATCGGTTCCTACGGTTCGGCACGATTCGGTGGCGCGACCCTGCCGCGGCCCGCCGCGGTCGTGCTCCTGTACAGCGGCCATTCCGACGTCGCTCAGGCGGAACCGCCGACCTTCGTTGCTGTCGGTGAGACTGACGGAATAGCACCCCAAGCGGTGATGGAAAGACGCGTTGCGGCGTTGCGAAGGGCGGGGACCGACGTGGAGTACCACAAGTATCGGGGCGTCGGACATGGGTTCGGTCTGGGGGTCGGTACGAGCGCCGAGGGATGGATCGCTGCGGCCCTCACCTTCTGGGAGAAGCACATCGAATGAACACGCGAGTCTTGGTCGCGCTCTTCGCGGTCTCAGTGGCCTATCCGGCACCCGCACCGGCGCAGACCGTTCGTACGGCGTCAGGAATCGTACGTGGCGTGACGGAAGCGGATGTCTCCAGCTTCAAGGGGATTCCCTATGCTGCTGCGCCGCTCGGCGCCAATCGCTGGCGCCCGCCGCGACCCGTGCCCGCGTGGCGCGGAGAGCGTGATGCGAGCAAGTTCGGCGCGGATTGCGCCCAGGCGGGCTTTCCACGCGGCTCTGCAGCGATCTCGCCAACCTCTTCCGAAGATTGCCTCTTCATCAATGTGTGGCGACCTGCCGGGGCCGCGTCGGGGGCAAAGCTGCCGGTCATGGTGTGGATCCACGGCGGTGCCTTCGTGTTCGGCAGCGGCTCCCAGCCGGACTTTTCCGGTGTCCAGTTCGCCAAGCACGGCGTCATCCTTGTCAACTTCAACTACCGTCTCGGGCGCCTCGGCTTCTTTGCGTTTCCCGCGCTGAGCCGCGAGCATCCGGAAGAGCCCAAGGGCAACTACGCGTACATGGACCAGATCGCTGCCCTCACGTGGGTGCAGCAGAACATCGCCGCGTTTGGAGGCGATCCGAAAAATGTCACGATCTTCGGCGAGTCCGCCGGAGGCGTCTCGGTGCATATCCACCTCACTTCCCCACGTTCGCGTGGCCTTTTCCAAAAAGCGATCATCGAGTCCGGCGGGGGCCGGGACGGCGTGCTCACGGGGCGGCCGATACGCGAGGACGGTGTCGATTCTCATTATCCGGTGTCGGCAGAGACAATCGGCGCGAGCTTCGCGCGCCGGTACGGTATCGAGGGCACGGATGCGGCCGCTCTGGCCAAGCTGCGCGCTCTCAGCGTCGCCGAGATTGTGGACGGAGGTCAGGAGAGTGCAGGTCAAGGAGGTCCGGCCACCTACTCCGGTCCGATTCTCGACGGTCAGTTGATGGTGGAGACAGCCCAGCGCGCCTACGAGGCCGGACATCAGATGCGAGTTCCGCTGATGATTGGAGCCAATAGCGCTGATTTTGTTGGTTTCATAAGCGCGGACACAAAAGAGGCGCTGTTCTCCCAGTTCGGAGAAGGGAAAGCCGACGCGATCGCGGCTTATGACCCCACCGGAACCACTGAGCTCGGGACGCTGCTCGCAATGGCCGGCACCGATCGGGTCCAGACCGAGCCCGCCCGCTTCACCGCGACGGCCTTCGTTACCAACGGCGCGCCGGCCTACGTCTATCGCTTCTCCTACGTCCCTGCCGCGATGCGGGAGCAGTGGCGGAACGGAGCTCCGCACGGCTCCGAAATCCCTTTTGTGTTCGACATGTTGGGCACCCGCCCGGGGGCTACGGTGACGCCCCAGGACCAGGCGGTCGCTCGGATGGCCAACACCTACTGGGCTAACTTCGCCAAGACGGGCGACCCGAATGGTCCTGGCCTGCCAACATGGCCGCGTCACGATCCGCGCAAGAACGAGATCCTCGAGTTCCGGCCAGACGGCTCGCCGGTCGCCGGCCCCGACCCCTGGAAAGCGCGGCTGGACGTGACCGAACTCGCCGCCAAGACTTCCTCCACACGATAAGGATGGGACTGAACATGAAACGGATCATCGTCACGCTCGTCGCGCTCTTGCTGGTCGCCTCGGCGCCGGCCAGGGCACAGAATTCGGAGCAGGAACTCCTGGCGCTTTCGAAGACGAAGTGGACCTGGATGGCCGACCGCAACGTCGATTCATTGGCTGCGCTCTTCGACAAGCAGGCCGTCTTTGTCCATATGGGCGGAACCTGGGGCACAGATCGGGAACTCGAGATCATCAAAAGTGGTGGAATCCACTACAAGCACGCGGAGATCTTCGAAACGTCGGTACGGTTCATCGGGACGACGGCCATTGTGCTGAACAGGATTCGCCTGGATGCCGTGGTCGGCGGCAACGAGGTCAGCAATCCTTTTATGGTGACGGAGATCTACGTACAGCAGAATGGGAAGTGGAAGTTGGGCTCGCTCTCATTCACGAGGCTCTTGACGCAATAGTCAGCGGTGCAGGGCGACCGTCTCGCTAGGCAGCGATGCCGAGGTCGCGGGCCACACGCGCCAGTCGTTGATCGAGACTCCACAGCCGGATGCGGTCGAGCAAGGCCGAGGCAACCAGGTGGGCGTCGACCCACCCGATGCCACGGCCCCACAGCCGCGTGCGTTCGATCAGGGCGAGCACTTCGGCGTGCTCCGCGACGCGGGGCGAGTCGAGCGTGGCGAGGTCAGCGAGAACCTCGGTCCGTGACGTCATCTGCCCCAGGGCGATCTCCCCCAGCACGAACGGATGCACGACGAGGCTGTTGCGCTCGAGGAGCTGGGCGAGCCGCCGATTCCCATGGCGCCAGTGGTCGATCCAGACGGAGGTGTCCGCGAGGACCGTCACCGGCGGGGGCGACTGCGCCGCCGCGAGGGGGCAGTGGCATCCGGCATGGTGCCGCCGAGCGCCGCCAGGCGCCGCGCTGCCTCCCGGGCGATCAGGGCTTCGAGGCCGGCATGGACGAGCGCGGTCTTCTCGGCGATGCCGGTGATGCGCCGCGCCCGCTCGACCAGCGCGTCGTCGAGAATGAGAGTCGTACGCATATGCATATGTATGTATCTCTTATATGCGGCTGTCAACCGGCGGTCAAACTGATTGGAACACCAGCCGGGGGCGGGCGCAATTGCGCGCTCCGCCCTCGGTCATGCCGGCCTTAATGGAGGGGCCTGGCCCTCCACGCTGGCACCGCATCGAAGATCCCCTCGTTGAACGTCTGCTGCACTGGGTTACTCCCGTCCGCGTTCATGACAAAGATCTCCTCGTCGCCGTCCCGCGTGCTCTGAAAGGCAATATGCCTGCCGTCGGGCGACCAGACAGGGTCGTCATCAAGAATGAAATCATTCTGCGTGAGCTGCGTGACTCCGCTCCCGTCCGCGTTCATCACGAAGATGTCGAGGTCGTCCCCGTCCCGCATGCTGCTGAACACGATCCGCCTGCCATCGGGCGACCAGCCCGCGCGGTCGCCTTCGTCGCTGGCCGGGTTGTTGGTGAGCCGAATGACGCCGGTCCCGTTCACATTCATGACGTACAACTCAGGGTTACCGTCGCGGTCGCTTCCAAACAAGATCTTCTTTCCATTGGGGGACCAGGCGGTGGGGAAATCGCTCACGAACTCGTTGTGGGTAACCTGGGTGACGTTGCTCCCATCGGCATTCATGATGAACACCTCATTGTCCCCGTCGCGGGAGCTGCCGAATACGATTTGCTTCCCGTTGGGTGACCAGGCACTCGGGAAACCATCGTTGACAAGTACCCTCTCACCGCTTCCATCGGCGTTGATCACGATGACGTCGCACGTGGCCTGACATCTGCCGAACGCGAGCTGCCTTCCGTTAGGAGACCAAATCGGATCGTATTCATCGAAGTCGTTGTGCGTGACCTGGGTGACGTTGCTCCCGTCTGCGTTCATCACATAGATCTCAAAGTCGCCAGTGAATGTTGCGCCTCGGTGGAAGGCGATGGCGCCGTGGAGGCCATGTCCCGAAGCAACGTTGAACTGAGGCGCATCGAGCGCGGCGTCGAGCGGCGCCGCTGCTTCCCCACAGGCGGTGAGCAGGGTTCCGAGGGCGACGATTGACAGCCCGGCATGGAATTGGTTCCGCCCATGACTCCTCCTTACTAGGTGCGCGCACGTATGGGCGGCTCCCTACTTGAGAGGCACCCCCAAACCTGGCGGGCGGTGGAGTTGTCGGAGGGGCGTCTTAGGAGGCGGCGTCGATGCGACAGCAGGCCGGAGGCCAGCGCCGATGAACTTACGACCCGCCGCGCTATCTCGCTATGTGTGTTAGGCGAGGTACTACGATCCTGGTGGCCTCTCTACCGCACCTTTCCACGGGCAGCGACCTTCCAGCGGCCTTCCACTCGGCCGCGGCGGCCGTACGCGATTTCGTCGTGCAAGTTGACCGTCGCGCAACAGTGGCTGGGCACCACCCAGATCTTCGCTCCCACGCGCGCCTGTCCATCGATCTCCACGTAGCCGTGCTCTTCATTCATCTTGCGCATCGTCCACGATTGCTCGATGAAGTGCCCGAACGTTCCGGCACCGACCGTTGCATCACTCGAGAACGTCTTTGACCCGGCGTCGATCACGCACTGGCCCGGCACCGCGGTGCTGACGACCGTGGTGAGCACGCGCAGCGCGCAGTCCGCCTCGGTGCAGAGCTGCGCGTGCAGGCTGCTCGCATCATAAAAGACGTAGGTGCCGGGCCGGATCTCCGTGGTTTGCGGAATCAGCGGCGTCTTAGCGGCACCCGGCGTCGAGCCTCCCGAGACGATCTTTGCCTCGAACCCCGCCGCGGCGAGCGCCTCGAGGACGGCGTCGACTTTGACGCATGCCGCGCGGAAGCCTGCCTCGTCGAGCCACGACGGCCAATAGAAGATGCCCTGGAAATCAGTGCATGCCTTGGCGATCTCGACCGCCTGTTCGGGCGACTGCGCACCGGTGCGGCCTACGCCGACGTCGATTTCGACCAGTGTTTCGATTCCCTGGAGGTCACGAGCAACTTCGACAGAATCGACCGCGACCTTCACGCGTCGCGTTTTCGCCAGGTCTCGCAATCTGGGCAGCTTCGCCTTGAGCAGCGGGTAGGCAACGAGCACATCGTCGCCGGGCAACACCTCCGCCTCGCCCACCTTGGCGACCGTGATCCCGATGGCGCCGGCATCGAGCTGCATTTGCGCAATCTCCGGGATCTTATGGGTCTTCACGTGCGGCCGGAGCGCGACGCCCCACGCCCGGCATTGCTCCTGCATCCGCGCGATGTTGCGC
Source organism: uncultured Gemmatimonadales bacterium (assembly GCA_963704805.1). Lineage (GTDB taxonomy): Bacteria > Gemmatimonadota > Gemmatimonadetes > Gemmatimonadales > GWC2-71-9 > 20CM-2-65-7. The sequence continues at coordinate 1,323,652 of CAVPHS010000001.1, forward strand.
TCGAGCACGTCGAGGTCGACGTAGAGGGCAGGGGTGTCGAGGTCGAGCGCGTCCACTAGCGCGCCTTCTTCGCGATGCACTCGATCTCGACGGCGATGCCGCCCGGCAGCGCGCCCGCCTGGATGGTGGTGCGGGCCGGGAACGGCGCCGTGAAGGCGCCCTCGTACACCTCGTTCATCGCGGCGAAATCGTTGATATCGCGCAGATACACGTTGCACTTGACCACGTGATCGAGCGACGAGCCCGCTGCCTCGAGGATCGCCCGCAGGTTCTCGAATACCCGTTTCGTCTCCGACCGCGCGTCCCCCAGCTCCAGCATTCCGGTGAGCGGATTGATGGGTCCCTGTCCGGCAACGAAAATGAAATCTCCCTCGATGATTGCCTGTGAATACGGACCAACCGGCTTTGGCGCCTTGTCGGTAACAATCGCTTTTCTCAAGAGACCCTCCCTGAGTACCTCGGGGACGAAACGTACGGCGCGCCGTGTCTTTGCAGTAGTAAGACGTTTGTGGGATAGCTGCGCCCGCGGTGTGCAGTCAACATTCCTCTGTGACGAGCATCCTGACGCGGCGGCGATCGGTCATCGGGCTCGCCGTGCTCACGGCGCTCATCGCCTGTGGCGCGTGGTGGCGCGCCGCCTGGATCGTCAATCAGCTGTTGGGCTCGTGGGCCGAGGCGACCGTCGCGGAGAAGTCTGGTGACGTGTACCGGCTCGATGTCGGTCGCGTACGGTTCAATTTGGCGCTCCGGCGCGTCGCCGTCGATTCCGTCCTGGTGACCACGAACCGTACACTGAACGCGCTGCGCCCCCGACCGCTGGCGGGCCTGCGCTTCGCGTTTCACCAATGCACCATCCGCGGCGTCCATCTCACCACGCTCATCCTCAACGGGGGGCTCATCGCCGAATCGTTCGGCTGCCGCGCGGTGAGCGTCGCGGTCGTGGTGCCCGCCTCCGACGGCCTTCCCGACACGGTGGGACAACCGCGCGCCGCCCGGCGCGCCTTTCTTGCCGTCCAACAGAGTCTCCGGCTTCCGTCTTTCGCCCCTCGGGTCCGAATCGCGCGCAGCGACTTCCCGCGCGTTTCGCTCGACTTCCGTCTCCAGCGCGTGCGCGGCGGCGACACCCGCCTCCAGCTGGGAGATCTGCGCTGGCGCATCGGCGGGTTCGCGATCGATCCCGCCGACACGGCGGCGGCAGCCCGCCCGCTGTTCAGCCGGACCGTCGAGCTGGCGACTGGCAACTTTGTGGGCCATCTCGACAGCACCACCGCGGTGCGCGTCGGCGCACTCCAGGCGAGCCTCACCGACTCGACACTCGACATGCGCGGCGTCGCCTTCGCGCCGCCGGTGAGCGACGCCGCGTTCGGCCGGTCGCAGCGCTATCGCCGCGGCCTGATCAAAACCACGGTCGGCCGCATCGCGGTGCAGGGGATCGACGTCGGTGCTTTTGTACTCGGCCAGGGGTTGCGCGCCCGGCGGGTCGAGCTGGACTCGATGCGGCTGGACGTCTTGAGCGACCGGCGCCGAGCCTCCAATCCGCAGCGCCCGCGTCGCCGCACGCCCCAGGGGTGGATCGCCGGCCTTGACCGGACGGTGAGCGTGGACTCGGTGGTGATCACGCATGGAGAGATCGTGTATCGCGAGCGCCGCGCGGATCATGCGCAGGCCGGGGTGATGACCTTCGCGCGCCTCGAAGCCGTCGCACTCAACGTACGCCACTTCGTTGGCCGGCGGACCAGCGGCGACCCGATGACCATCAGCGCAACGACACATCTGCAGAACGTCGGGAGGCTGGACGCGCAGTTCGTGGTGCCCCTGGACGCTCCGCGGTTCGACATGACTTTCCGTGGTTCGCTAGGCGCCATGCCCGTGTCCAGCTTCAATCCGTTCATCCAGGAGACCATGGCCCTGCGTCTGACGGACGGCCGCGTGGTGGGCATCACCTTCCACGCGACGGTAACGGATGGTGTCGCGCGCGGTTCGGTCACACCGCTTTACAACGACTTGGCAGTGGCGGTGACCCAACGTGGCTCATCGGGGATCATGGGCCGCGGCGGAATCTTTGGGGGCGCGGCGCGCGGCATCGCGTCGTTCTTGGGCAACTGGATGAAGGTGCGCGCCAACAATCCCGACGATGTGGGGGCGACGCCGCGCAGCGGTACGATCCACCACACCTTCACCGCGGACCAGACGCTCCCGGCGTTTCTGTGGGCGGCCGTCCGCGACGGGCTCCTGGCGGTTGTAAAGGAATAACGTCTATGCCGTGTTTTCTCGTCGTCTTCGCGCTCGTTACGCCGCGGCTGGTCGTGGCGCTGCTCTGGTTTTCGACCCGCTGGTTCGAGGGAATGTTCTCGTCCCTGCTCTGGCTTGTCGTGGGCTTCATCTTCCTGCCCACGACGCTGCTCTGGTATACAGCAGTCCAGCATTGGTTCGGGGGACAGTGGACGCTCGGACCGGTGGTGGGCATTGTCGTGGCGCTCGCGATCGATCTAGCGCCGGTTCGTGGATATCGCCGGCGGAGGGCATAGATATGCTCCATCGAGTATTGCTCATCGGCGCGGTCATCGCGGGATGCACGTCCGCGGCGGGGCAGGTTGACCTCCGCTCCGCCGAGCTCGTCGCGGAGCGAATCAGGACTCGCATCGAGGCCGCCGGCGTCGCAATGGAGCTGCGGGCGGCTGGCGAGCCGGTCTACGCCAGTCTGGTCCTCCCCAGCTTCTACGAGCGGCGGCTCTACCGCCCCGCCTGGAGTGACGAGCGCGGCCCCACACGGCTGGCCGACGACCTCGTAGATGCGCTGCGCCGGGCGGATCTGGAGGGGCTGCGGTCCGAGGACTACCATTTGGCCAGCATCGAGGCCGTGCTCGCGGCGGTGCGCGCCGATGCCAAGCGCGGCCCCGCATTGGCGCCCCCCCCCGATCGATGGGCGGAGCTCGATCTCCTGCTGACGGACGCGTTCCTGGTCTACGGGGCCCATCTCCTGGCGGGGCGGGTGAATCCCGAAACCCTCCGTCCGGAGTGGGTGTCGAACCGGCGCACGGCCGATATCGCCGTCGTGCTGGAGGCGGCCTTGGCGTCGGGGAACATCGCTGGCACGCTGGCGTCGCTGGACCCACCTGAAGTTGGCTACCGGCGCCTGCGCGAGGCGCTGGCGCGCTATCGCGCGGTGGCGGCAGCTGGCGGCTGGCCCGCGATCCCGGAAGAGGCCACGCTGCACTGGGGCGAGCGCAGCAGCTCGGTGGCGGCGCTGCGCGAGCGGCTACGCCTCGAGGACGACCTCGGGCCGGTGGAGACACAGGACGCCGAGCTGTTCGACGAGCTGGTCGAGCAGGCCGTGAAGAAGTTCCAGGGGCGCCACGGCCTGACGGCAGATGGCGTGGTGAGCGCCGCGACACGAGCGGAGCTCAACGTGCGCGTGGAACGTCGCGTGGAGCAGTTGGAGCTGAACCTCGAGCGCTGGCGCTGGCTGCCGAAGGATCTGGGACGCCGTCACATCATCGTGAACATCGCGGCGTTCGAGCTGGAGGTGATGGATGGGGACTCGCTGGTGATGTCCATGCGGGTGGTCGTGGGGCGCCCATTTGACCGCACACCCGTGCTCAGCGACACGATGCGGTACCTCGTGCTGAATCCCTACTGGCACGTGCCGAGCAACATCGCAGCGACCGAGCTGCTCCCGAAACTCAAGCGCGACCCGTCCTATCTGGCGCGATACAAGCTGCGGGTCTTCCCGAGCTCAGGCCTCGACGCCCAGGAGGTCGATCCCACGACGGTCAATTGGTCGGCGATCAGCGCCGCCCACTTTCCCTTCCTGCTGCGCCAGGATCCGGGGCCGATGAACGCGCTCGGACGCATCAAGTTCATGTTCCTCAACAAGTATCAACGTCTATCTGCACGACACGCCCGCGCGCCCGCTGTTCGAGGAAACGCAGCGGGACTTCAGCCACGGATGCATCCGCATCCAGCACCCGATCGAGCTCGCCGTGTATCTGCTGCGCAACGATCCGCGGTGGAATCGCGACGCACTCCTGCACGGCGCTGGACGACGCCGTGGACCGCAGTGTGCCGCTGCCGGAGCCGATGCCGATCCACTTGCTCTATTGGACCGCCTGGGCCGATCAGGACGGCACGATCCAGTTTCGCCGCGACATCCACGATCGGGACACACCACTGTGGAAGGCGCTGCGAGCACCCGCGCCGCACGCGGTGCATCACGGCCAGGTGAAGATCGTCGAGGGCGCGGCGCCGGCCCGTGCCCGCGCGACCGCGCTCGGCTCGCGCCAGAGGTCGCGCGCCCGCGTGACCGTCAAACGGAGCTCCCAGCCGGCGTGAGCGTCCGCACTCACGGGAACCGCGACGTCCAGGCGCCACAACAGGCGGGACTGCGGTGGCATGGCCGCCAGCAGTCCCACGCCCACACCCACTTTGACTGGGCTATCGACGCCGAATGGCGCGTCGGCTGCCCATACTCTGCCCGCGGCGGCAAAGCTCGCGAGCCCCAGCGCGACGTGGTGACTGAGCTGACCGATCGACTGGCGCGCCTCGAGGTGAGCGACGGTCCGCACTCCGCCGGCGACGCGTGAAGCGGCGTAGCCCCCTACTCCTCCTTCGCGGTCCCCGAGCCGGAGTTGGAAAGGGAACCGCATGAGCCGCCCGCCGGCGAACTCGCCGCTGCTGATGAGGACGGACGCGGCGGATGGCTTGAAGTACCAGGCCATCCGGCCGCTGCCGATCATGGAGCCCCAGCGATCCGTGTTCTGATCCCGGCGCGTCTCTCCCTCGACCCGTAACGCGGCGAAGGACCTGGCCGAACCAAGCCCGGCATAGAAATCGGCGGCGAAAAACAGGTCGTGGTCGCGCGCGCCGAACCACGGGACGCTCCGGCCGGCGATGGCGCCGACGTGCACGCCCCTGGCGACGTCCTGGGCCCCGTTGAGGGCGTCGAAACCGCGGACCGTCAGGAACGCGACCGAGCGCACACCGACGACCGCGTTGAGCCGCACGTTGTGGACGGCAGCGAACGGGCCGGCGAGTGGCGCGCTCGTGTCCGCGACCAGGCCGGAGTCAGACACGATCACGGGCTGCGCTGCCACGGTCATCCGTTCTTCGGTAACGAGGGCACCAAGGAACGCGCTCCGCCCGCGGTCGCCGATGCGGACCACGGCGCCGACGTCCGCGAAGCGGCGCCGCGCGCCGAGCGCGATGGCTTGGCCATCGGACCTCAGGAACACCGTGTAGTCGTGCAGGTCGCGGAAGCCGACGTGCCAGGCGTTCCGCTGCAGGTCGGTGATGAACGTGTGCCCGAGGGCGAGGCTCACCGTGCTGCCCAGCGGAGTGCGGTCGGCCACGAACTCGAGTGTGTAGGGCCGACTGAACGCCTGATACGCGACGAGCTGCACGCCCATCCCGTCGCGATAGGCCAACCCTCGCTCCCCGCGGATCGCGAGGAATACGCCGCGGCCAGCGACGTTGCCGTTCCCGACACGCAGCGCCACGGGACGCCCGTCCCGAAAGCGCAAGGTGAAGACGGTAGGGATTTCGTCGATGGTCTCGACTTCGATCCGCACGCCCCCGACGTCGTCGGGCAATGCGCGCACCGTCGCGTCGGCGAGGAACGGCTGGAAGCGGAGAATGCGCTCCGACTCCGCCCGCAATCGCTCGGTGCAAGGCTGTCCCGCGGACAACAGCAGAAAGCGACGGATCACGTCCGCCTTCGTCGTCGTGTGATGCAGGCCGACGGCGCGGGCGAACGGTCGCAGCAAGCGGGGAAACCGAATGAACGACGGATCGTGCACGACAATGTCGATGGCCGAAACGATCTTCCCATCACACTGGGCCAGAGCCGAACTCGGCGACGCCATGACCAGCAGCACGGCGAGCATCGAAGGCGCGTATTGCATCCTTAATCGCGCTCGTTACCCTGCGGCTGGTCCCCCTCCGCGAGCAGTCCCTCGAGTGCCGGGCCCAGCATCTTCAGGATCTGAAGTGGGAGCGCGCTCGTGAACGTGTAGCGGTCGACGCCCGCCCCGGAGACGTACGCGGTAATTGTCCCATACAAGCGGTCGCCAATGAAAAAGACGACCGTCGCGGTCCGGTCGATCACCCGGTACCTGACGAGCCCGTCCCGCCCCACCACGCGGAGCCGATTGTCGCCGGTCCCGGTCTTCGCCCCGATCAGGAGGGGCGAGCCGGCGGTCGCGCGCACGGCGCCGAACGCGCGTCGCGCCGTGCCGCGCGTGACTCCAGCGACCATGGCGGCCCGCACGACCGCCGCGATTTCGGACGAGAGTACGCGTTCGCCGCGGGGTGGCGACCGACGCAGCACCGTCTCGTAAGGCGTGCCCGCGGCGAAGTGGAGCTCCTCCACCCGCTGGACCGGGTAACGAATCCCATCGTTGAGCAAGATGCCCACCAGCTCAGTGAGATCGTCGGGCCGGTCGGCGGAGCTGCCAATCGCGGTCGCGTAGGACGGCACGAGCGTCTCGAACGGGTAGCCCAGGCGCCGCCACGCGCGGTGGATCTCGCGGAAAGCCTCCGTCTCTGCGATCGAGCCGATCCGCCGGTCTGGCGCCGCGGGGCGCGCGGGCGGAAACAGCTCGCCATAGATCTCCTGACGAACGGAGGCGCTGGCGTCGAGCACATCCTGCTCGAGTGCGCCCGGATGGCGGTACAAGTACGCCGCCAGCCAGAGCTCCCGCGGGTCCATGCCGGCGAGGCGCCCACGGTTGGAAATCGAGAACCCGATCGGGTCGGACCCGTCGTACCGCTCCGCGATGCTGGCGCCGGAAAGCCGAAAGAACGCGCCGAACTCGGCCAATCCGGCCTCCGGCGCGACGGAGCGGTACGCCCACGCGAGCTGGGTTACGGACCGCCCGCGCCTCAAGGAGTCCAGCACCGCTCCGGAGTCCGCGTCCGCATACTTCTGATAGAGCTGCTCGATCATCTCGCGGCCATCGCCGTCGGCCATGCGGTCGTCACGGTCCCAGCTCACGTCCGCCGGATGAAGATCCCGCAGCAGATAGACACCGCCCGGTAACCGGCACATGTAGTAGTGCACGATGTCCCGCATGATGCGAATGAACGGCAGGTTCACCGACCGGACGAACGCGTCGCGCACGGAGAGCGTCTGGTCGTCGTCGGTGCTGTCGACGTTCCGGAACATGTGATGATCGCCGCCCGTCAAGCTGTCGCTGGGACTGGCCGAGTAGGGGCGCGACATCGCGGCATCTAGTATTCGATCGAGCGAGACGCCCGGGTTGGCGGCCAGATACGCCAACGTCCACGCCGTAATCCAGTCGCCGGCGCCGACCGGCTCCGCGCGAAGGTTCACAGCCGGCCGGCCGGCGTTCCGAAGGTAGAGTTGCTCCACGATTTCCAAGTAGCTGATCAGCGTGCGCAGCTTGGCGGTAGAGCCGAGCTCGAGCTTGCTGCCCTCGTTCACATTGAACGGCGAGTCGAAGTTGTCCACCTGGACGCGGACCACGTTCCCGTTCAGGGCGCGCTCGCGCACTACGACCGCGTAGATGACGCGTGTCGGGTTGCCGCGGTCGAGCCCGCGGAAAGACGGATCGGTCAGCCGGGCGAGAAGGTTGGTGACTTCCTCCTGCGCCCGAAGGTCCAGCGTCGTTCGCACCGTCAAGTCAAAGCGGTCCAGCTCATAGAGCGTGCGCACGCCCGTCACGCCGAGCAGCTCGCTGCGCACTGCGTCCGCGCCTTTTCGCTCGGTGAATGAGATCCGGGGGACGTCCGGCGCGCGGCTGCGGAGCGTGAGGTCCACAGCCAATGCAGCGTCACGCAGCTGCGCGGAGATGATTCCCTCGCGAGCTATGCGGCGGAGGTGTTGATCCGTCAGCTTCCGTAGCTCGTCGCGTCCGTCCGGCTGCAGGAGCAGGTAGGACGGCCGGCGGTGCGCCAGCAATAGGGTGAGCACTTGGCGGTAGGCGATGGCGCGTCGCGCAGCGACCGCAGAGTCGGAGGCCAGGAGCCGATTCACCTCGTCTGGATCAGCCCCGTACCATGCCCACAGTCCGTCGTTCAGACCGGTGACCTCACCGTGTCCGGCGATGGCCGCGAGCGGCACCGAGTTGAGGTAGTCCACGACGATCTGGCGACGCACAGCCTCCGTGTTCTCGCCGGTGAGGTAACCGCGCAGCGCGGCGGCCTCCATCTGGAGCAGCTTCTCCCGCGTCGTGCGCGTCCGGCCATCCGTCGAGTGCCGGAGCTTCTCGAGCTGCGTGGCCAGCGTGCTCGCGCCGGGCACCGAGCGGTCGCTGCCCAGCCAGCTCAGGGCCAACGCGCCCCCCGCGTGCGCCATGCGCGGCCAATCGACCGATGGGTTGCGGTTCGGAAAGCGCGGGTCGAGTAACGCCCGGTTCTCGAGGAACAGCAGCGTCTGCCACACGAGGGGAGGGACGAAGTCGAGGGAGGAGTAGATCCGACCGGGGTAGCGGGAGACGAAGAGCGTCGCGCCGCGTCGATCCAGAATGCGGAGCCCCGCCTGTGTCTTTTCACGGAAGATCGGCGACACACCGCGGTCCACCAGCTCGGCGAACCGTTCCGAGACGCGGACCTGCGCGACGATGTGGAAGTCCCGCTCGGACGCCGCCTGCAGCGCGGCCGGCAAGCGCGAATAGCCGAAGCGGCGGTCGTGCGGCCCGTCGCCCGGGAACCGGATCCGATCGCTCGGACCGTCGCCGAGCGCGCTGGTCAACTGCGATGCCTGGTGCGTGAAGTAGCGCGCCTGAAGCCACGACGCGCGCGCCTCGTCGCGTGCGGCGAGACCGAGCAGCGCCAACAGCATCAACAGGATCGGCGCCACGGTGACCATCCAGCGTTTGCCCCGAGATCCTGTCACTGTAGCTCCTCACGGCCATTACCGTCGACGTCCTGCCTTGGGCATGGCGCGGGACTAGGACGCTTGCACGTGCGCTCTGGTCAGGAGGTATAGGACAGGGGACGTCCGGGAGGTATCGCACAACGATGTGAAAGCGGGGGTATAGCCCGATGCGGTATGAACCATCCGGATTGATGACTCGAAGGAACGAGGGGGGAGGTACAGTCGCGGGCCATACGTAGTAATAAGGAAGGAGTACTTCTCCTTCCATCCCTCCGAACGATACCGGCCGGGCGCAATCTGGCCCATTCTGCATCACGTTGAGATCGGCGTGAGGTAGAACCACACCCAGCGAGGATACTCCCCATGAAACGGTCCCTGGCACGCGTACTCATGTTGGCCGCCCTGGTGCCGCTGGCGGCCGGCTGCGCCACGAAGTCACAAACCGGCGCGATTATCGGCGCGGGGGCGGGTGGCGCCGCGGGCGCCGTCATCGGCAAGGCCACGGGCTCGACGGTGCGCGGGGCGATCATCGGTGCAGCCGTCGGCGGCGCCGCCGGTGCGATCATCGGGCATGAGATGGACAAGCAGGCCGAGGAGCTGGCGTACGATCTGCCCGGGGCCACGGTGCAGCGCATCGGCGAGGGCATTGCGGTGACGTTTCCCGATGGGCTGCTGTTCGGGTTCGACTCCGATCAGCTCACGCCCGCGGCGCGCGACCATCTACGCCAGTTTGCGGCAAGCCTGAAGAAGTATCCGAAGACGAGCACCCTGATCGTGGGTCACACGGATTCGGACGGCAGCGACCAGTACAACATGGATCTGTCGGACCGGCGCGCGCTGGCAGCAGCGAATTTCGTCTGCGGGGAGGGAGTCGATCGCGTCCGCGTCACCACGGCGGGCCGCGGCGAGACCGAGCCGATCGCCACGAACTCGTCTGACGATGGCCGGCGGCAGAATCGCCGCGTGGAGATCGCGATCTACGCGACGGCGGCAGCTGGCGGCGGCTCGGGGAACTGACCTCTCACCACCGGGCCTTGCGGTCCCGCACGTCAACGTGCACGAAGGGTCCGTGCGCGGATGTCGGGGGGTATTTGCCGATCCCCCCGATCAGGCCTTGCCCCTCGGGTCGGACAGCCGCGGCATCGATCAGGCGATAGAGCACTTCCGCGTCGCGAATGTCGCTACGTCCGTCGCCAGTGAGGTCGTCCATCCTGCCGTCCCCGTTCTCGTCAATGAAGATGTCCGCAGCCGCGCCCCACTGGTGCTGGCTGTAGCGCACATTGCCGAGCGACTGGTTGTAGGCCGGGGTACGGTACCCGCTCATGACGTGCAATGAGGTCGCCCGATAGCCGGCGGCGTGCACCCGTTCGAGGACATACTCGAGGGCGGCGAGCAGTCGCTCGTTCAGCACGACGTACCTCCGGGAGCCGGCCGGCTGCTTGCACAGGAACTGTTTGAGTTGGAAGTGGGGGGAGACCAGAACGTCTTCGTTCTCCCGCGTGACCTCGACGAACCCGGCGGGCGGCCCGTAGCCGGCGTGCCCGCGGAGTGGCTTCGCGGGATAGCGGCCGATCCGATAACCGTTCAGGAGCTCGCCCTCGAGCCGGTCGTACGGGACCACGACAAACGCCTGCACAGTCACCGTGTCGCCCCCGTCTGGGGCGACGACCTGGATGGGGTAGAGGCCAGGCGCGGGCGGCGCTGTCCACGCCCAGCGCCCGGTGCCTAGCGGCACGAGCCGGCCAGCCGCCGGCCGCGCGACGAACCCCGATCCCGGGTTGCGGTCCACCACCTCGAGAGTCACGGTCTCGCCCGGGAGCACCGTCAACGCTCTCACCCGGTCGGGCGAGAGCACGTTCCGGTACCGGACCGTGAATCCAGGCGGCACCCCCGCAAGCTCCTTCGCAGGTCGAGCCGCGGCGACGACGGTGAGCGCGCCGAGCGCCAGCGCCGAGTATGCGATCCTACGCTTTCGTGCCATGGTCGCATACTAACAGGTTTCACGGGAAGAGTCATGCTCGCGAGGTAGGCCGACTCATCCTTTTGGCGTAGGTCGGCTGGGTGTGCCGACTTAACGCGACGGATCCTGTCCACCAGGGAGCTAGCGCTCGCGACCTTTCGGGAGCCGGCCAATGCGTTCGGCACGAGCTTCCGCGATCCCTGCAGCCACCGCGGCGACGAGAGCCGCGCGCCCGGCAATCATCAGCACCCGCCCCGTCTTCCGGAGGGTCTGCTTGAGCCGGCGCCGGCGGGCTTCGGATTCGACCCGCTTCCGGGCTTCCTGCAGCAGCCGATCGGCCTCGCGCGCCGCGACCAGCGCCCATTGTTTCGCCCGCCTTGCCGCCCGTAGCGTCGCACCCATGAAGCGAATTGTTCGTGTGGCCATGACTCGTGCCTCCTCAGTGGATTGCCGCAGTCGATTCCATTGTGCTATTTCGCCCGGCGACGAACCACGTCGTCATCTCGCCCTTCCCCTCGACTGCGAGCGCGCCGCGCTTCTCGAGCAGGAACGGCTTACCCAGCAGCTGTCGCGTGCGGTCCGATACCTGGACGCGTCCGGCCACGCCATGGGATTCCATCCGGCTGGCGATGGTCACAGCGTCACCCCACACGTCGTAGACGTACAGGCGCTTGCCGATCACGCCTGCCACCACCGCGCCGCTCGCGACGCCGACGCGCACCTGGAGCGCATGCCCGCTCCGCTCGTTGAAGCGGTCCAGCGCATCGACCATGTCCAGCGACAGGTGCGCTGCCCGCGTCGCATGATCGCCCGCGGGGCCGGGTACACCCGCGACGGCCATGTACGAGTTCCCGAGTGTCTTGATCTTCTTCACGCCGCGCGCCTGCGCGAGACCGTCGAAATGGGTGAAGATCTCATCGACGAAGAGCGCCAGTTGCTCAGGGCTCGCTGTGGGTGTCAGCTCGGCGAGCCCGACGATGTCCGCGATCACCACGGTCACGTCCGCAAAGCTGTCGGGCGTGACGTCCGGGCGCGCCTGCAGCCGCGCGGCAATGGAATCCGGCGGTACGTGCAGAGCCAGCCGCTCCGACAGCTTCCGTTCCGCCACGACTTGATCGAACAGCGTCTTCAGCTCGGCGTTCTTGCGGCGGATCTCGACGTGCAACAGGCGCACCTCGAGCATGTTGTGGACGCGCATCAATACCTCGGCGACATCGAACGGCTTGCTGATGAAGTCCTTCGCGCCGGCCCGGAGGGCGCGGAGCTTGTGATCCGGCTGGGCGGTGATCACCAGGACCGGCAGGTATCCGTCCTGTTCGAGGTCCTTCAGCCCTTCCATTACCGCGAATCCGTCCATGCCGGGCATCTGGAGATCGAGCACGATCAGGTCGTAGGATTCTTCTCGTGCAGCGCATGCACCGCGTGCGGATCGAGCGTGGACGTGACGGACGTATACCCGGCGCCGGCCAGCATGCGCTCGAGCAGCAGGACGTTGGCCGGCAGATCGTCGACGATCAGGACCTTGGCCTTGAGGATCTCGGCGGCCTCAACCATGTGCTTGCCCCGACTCCAGCGCGGCGTCCAGCGCTTCCATGAATTCCTTGACCTTGATCGGCTTGGTGAGATACGAGAAGAATCCCGCCGTCGAGGCCCTTCTCGATGTCGCGTGGCATCGCATTGGCGCTGAGGGCCACGATCGGGATGCGCGCGGTCGCCGGGTCGTCGCGCAGGATCTTCAGGGCTTCGATGCCGCTGATGCCGGGCAGATTGATGTCCATCAGGATCACATCGGGCTGATGGGCGCGCGCCAGCTGGATGCCCTGATTGCCGTCCACGGCCGTCAGCAGGCGGATGGTGGGACGGCGCGCGATCAGCTGCTCGACCAGCTTCAGGTTCGCCGGATTGTCTTCCACATAGAGCAGCGTGGAGAGCGGCGCGCCCGGTTGCGCCTCCGCGCGGGCAACGGCCTCGGGTGCGGTTGTCTTGGCGTCGAGCCTTGGCGCCTCAGCCGCGGCCAGCTCGCACCAGAAGACGCTGCCCACCCCGACGCTGCTCTCCACCCCGAGGACGCCGCCCATCAACTCGACCAGTCGCTTGCTCATCACGAGCCCGATGCCGGTGCCCTGCTCGGCGCCGCGCTCCTGCCCCAGACGATTGAATGGCTGGAACAGCTGCGCCAGCTTCTCCGGCGACAATCCCGGCGCCCGTGTCCCTCACGTTGATGCGAATCCGGTCCGGAGTGCTGCCGGCGCAGTCCACGCACGACCGTTCCTCCCGTCTTGTTGTACTTGATCGCGTTGGACAGCAGGTTGATGAGCACCTGCTTCAGCCGCGTGCGATCGGCGTGCGACGAACCACGGGACGTCGAACTGCGGGAAGGTCATGCGGATGCCGTGCTTGTTGCGCCTGCGGTTCGATCATGGCCTGACATTCGAGCATGACGTCGCGCCAGTGACGTCGGCTCCGGCGACAGCGACAGCTTCCCGGACTCGATCTGCGCCAGATCGAGAATCTCGTTGATCAGCTCCAGGAGATACCATCCCGCGCGCAGAATCTCGTCGATGCTCGCCTTCTGGGACGGTGTCGGCGGCGTGGCGTCGGATTCCATCAACTGAGCGAACCCGAGGATCGCATTGAGCGGTGAGCGCAGCTCGTGGCTCATGCTGGACAGGAACTCCGATTTCGCGAGGTTGGCCTTTTCCGCGGCTCGCTTCGCCAAGGTCAGGGCTTGCTCCACCTGCCGCCGCTCGGTCAGGTCCCGGGTCAATTGGGCGAACCCGCGAGCGTTGCCCGCTGGATCGCGAATAGCCGTGAACACCACGTTCGCGAGAAACGTGCGATCCGTCCTTGCGCACCCGCCAACCCTCGACCTCGCATCGTCCCTGGGCCGCCGCCGAATCCAGGTCGTGCTGCGGCGCGCCGCGCGCGATGTCGTCCGGGGGATAGAACCGGGAGAAATGCTGGCCCACGATCTCTTCCGCGGAGTAGCCCTGGATCCGCTGCACGCCGGTATTCCAGCTCACCACTCGACCTTCGGAATCCAGCATGACGATGGCGCCGTCGGTCACGCTCTCCACCATGAGCCGGAACCCTTCCTCGGTCCACCGCAGCTTCTCTTCGACCTGCTTGCGCGCGGTGTTGTCGGTGCCGATCAGCAGATAGCCGATGATGGCGTCCTGCGCGTCGCGCAGCGCCGTGACCGACACGACCGCCGGGAAGCGGCTGCCGTCCTTGCGGATGTAGGTCAGCTCGTAGATGTCCTCGATGCCGCGCGAGGCCTTGAACACCAACGCCTCGAAGCCCGGCGTGATCGGGGTGCCCAGCTCGACGCTCAGCGCCTTGGCGCGCGCGATCACTTCCTGCGGATCGGAGATGTCGGCCGGCGTGATCTTGTTCATCACCTCGGCGGCCGCGTAGCCCAGCATCCGCTCGGCGCCGACGTTGAAGATCTGGATCACGCCCTTCGCGTCCGTGGCGATACTCGAGAAGTTGGCGCTGTTGAGGATCGCGTTCTGGAGGGCTCCGGTCTTCAGCGTGGTGACGGCCTCCACCGTCGGGGCGGTCGCGGCACGCGAGGCGCGGCGTGTGGTGATCATCGCTCGACTCCCGTTGAGGCCTTCTCGGCATCCTCGACGTCCGCGTCTCGGATGTCGTGCGCGAGGTGCTTCGCGATCTGTCCCGCTTCCGGGGCGCTCGCCCCGGCACTCATCCGCTCGTAGGTGGCCTCGGTCTTGGCGTTGCGGGCCTGTGCCGAGCGGTCATCGCTGTCGTCCCCCGGCAGGTCCACCCGCAGCTCCGCCAGCATCATCTGCAGCCCCGCGGCGATCGGGAGCGCCAGCAGCGCCCCGATCACGCCGAGCAGGAGGCCGCCGGCGAGCAGCGCCAGTGACCACGGTGACTGGAGAGAGGCGTAACGCGCGCCCGTAGATCTTCGGAACCAGGAGGCGATTCTCGATCTCCTGATAGATGAAGAGGGCCACCAACACCACGAGGCCCGTGGACATTCCCTTTGAGAACGCAACGAGCACGGCGGGGGCAGTCGCCAGCAACGCCCCGATGAACGGAATCACGTCCACGACCGCCGCGAACAGGGCGAGCGAGAGGGCGTTCGGGACGCCGCAAATGACCAGCAGCAGATAGGTGAACACGCCGACCGCCACCGACGTGATGAGCTGGCCGCGCATATAGCCGCCGACGATCGCCTCCAGTTTCTGGAGGATACGCGCCAGCCGCATGTGGTAGTCGCGCGGCACGATGGCATAGAGCGCACCCTGCGTCCGCTTGCCGTCGGCGAGCAGGTAGAACGAGAGGAACAAGGTGGTCACGGCCCAGGCGAGCGCTTTCAGGGCCTCGGGCGTGTAGCCCACCAGGCTGTTCTCGATGCGGGTGATCGTCTGCTCCAACCCCGCGTGCTGTAACGCCCGCGACAGTGGCGCCGTGAAATCACGCTGCTGGAGCAGGGCGATCAATTCCTCGCGATGCTGCGGCGCGTCGCTCACGATCTGCGCGAGCTGCTCGAGAAAAGGGGGGACGGTTAGGAAGATCAGCAGGGACGTCGCGAGGAGCAGTCCGACAAACAGCAGGGTGAGCGCGTACAGGCGCTTGATGCCGCGCCGCTCCAGCCACTCGACGAGCGGATTGAAGGTGCCTGCGAACACGAGCGCCACGACCAGCAGCACGACGATCGCCCGCAGCTGCAGGAACAACCACACGCCCACGATCGTCGCCAGGATCCACGCGATCGAGCGTGGAGAGATCTCGAAGCGGACGAGGGTGGTAGTCTGCGCCGGCATCTTCATGCCTCAAGCCTTTCATCTTGAAGAAGAAAGAGGGCGATGTGGCCGCCCCCTTTCTCCTCAATTACTCAATGGGCCGTGCCCGTTGTCGTGATCACATCGTCGTGATCATGGTCATCGTCATCGTCACCATCCATCATGCCCATTGCCATCATGCCCATTGCCATCATGCCCATTGCCATCATGCCCATTGCCATGACCTTCGTCCTCTTCGTCGTCACCCTCGTGACCACCACCCCCGTTGCACCGGCGCCCGTGTGCCTTGTGCAGCTGGATGTTGCCGCCTTTGAGCGTGCCCGACGCGCTATACCCGTTCGACAGCCAGAGGCGGAACGTGTCGTTCCGGCCTGATTCGCCGTTGTCGCTCACCTCTACCCGGTACGTGAAACCACGCCGACCGTTGATCCTGGCCGTGCCTTCGATACTACGCGTCACGGCATCGATCACGCTATACGCGGTCACATTCATACTCTTGACCGTCGGTCCGTTGTGACCATGGTCGTCGAACTCAAGGCTGCCCCAGAACGCGCCGCGCTTGATTCCCCCGGAGACGCCGAAGGTCCCTTTGTCGCCGGACCGCGCACGAATCCATCCCCCGCCGGTCACTTTATCCTTGGAGACTTTGCAGATCTGGGATCCTGACGAACCGCAGCCGGTGACCGCGGTGCCTGTGAACGTCACGTCTCCAACTCGCATGAGATTAGCTGGAAGTTTGGCTCCCGCCCACGCGTTCCCGTTCAAGGTTCCACCGGTCATCGTGATAGCCGCCCCGGCCAGGATGTTGCCTTGGAAGACCGCCCTGGTCATCGTCACGGCTTGGGAGACCCACCATGTCACATTGCATGCCTGCGCGCCGTTGGCCAAGACCACGGAGAAGTCGGTGCCCGAGAGAGCGCCCGTGCCGGAGGCGCCCGGGGTCCCGATCTTGAAAATCCAGACCGCGTTGGCATCGCCAGCCGCGTCGAGGGTCAACGTGACGGTCGACGCCGTCAATGCTGCACCTGTGCAGTAGACACCGGGGGACAGCGTCGTGTCGACCCCGAGCGTACTAGGCAAGGTATGGTCGAGGGGGCACTCGCCCACCGTGGGCGCGAGCGCGTCATACTGCACGACGAAGGCATTGTACGCCGCCACCGCGGCGGGGCCGCCGGTGTCAACCGCCCCAGTAACAAAGCAACCTTCAGTCAGGGTGATCGCGCCGGGGGGGGAGGTCCGGAAAGTTCCCACGTCTCCGATGATGCTATCACCCGTGCAGGTCACCGCCTCTTGGGCGAGCACGGAGAAACCGCCCGCGCCGGACGATCCGCCGCCGCCCGACCTGTGGAAGAGCGCCGAGCTGCTGGATGCGGGATTGCTGGACGACGGGTCATTACACGCCGTCAGCAGCGCGATAGCGGCGAGAAGACCAACTCCGGCCGTTCGCATGGGTCGATGGTGCGTGGACATGTTCGGATCTCCTTCTCCTTGGGTTCGTCTGGGTGAGTCCGTCCCGAGAACGCGAACATGCGAGCAGCGTTCTCGACTTAATTCCTCCGTACAAAGCGGAATGAGAGATTCTTGGAAAAGGCTAGTCCGGAAGTCTTCGGGCAGGTATCACACAACGAGGTGAAAGGCGAGTCACAGCCCGATGTGGTATGAGCTGACGTGCGGTAGTGACACGAAAGAACTAGGAGAAGTCGGACGAACTACCCCGCTTGACGTAAGGCCCGCATGCGATGGCATGCGGGCCTCCTCATGTATGCAACCTCGCGGATCAGGGAATCGGTGGAGCGAGTCCGATCACCCACTTCACAAGCCGCCCAGATGCCAACGGCGTGTCCACCTCGACCTGATTGATGAGGGCGAGCGTCGAAGCGGCAGCCGGCGAAGCGCGCTCGCGGGCGAGCTGCGCGATCGTCGTGGCCTGGACGAGGGTCACGATGTCCACGTGCTGCGGCTGGACGTTCAACGCCGCGGGATCGGTCAGACGCTGAAAGGTCTGCTCCGCGCGCTCGGCTACGCCCTGATAGCTGGGCCACTGCGCTTCGGGTGAGTAGCCGACGATGCGGTACACCGCGCCGCCGTGCTCCACAAACAACACGGTGCCTCGGAGCGTGCCCCCGTCCGTCGCGGCTGCGAACGGTGCGCTGACCGCGGGGAGTCCGCCGGTGAGGCTCAGGCGCGCCGACGAACTGCTCGTGATCCCCTGTTGCCCCTGGAATGCGCGGGCCGCGGCATCGGCGTTCGCCTCGCTCGCTTGTGACAACTCGATCACCGCATCCTGCGCAGAGCTGACGGCGACCACAGCCTGCGGCCCATTCTGCGTCGTCCAGCCGGCGGGAAACGTGATACGGAACCGCAGGTCGGGGTGAGAGAACTGGCTGCCCGTGAAGTATCCCTGACGCGGATTGAGCCCGAACACGAGACCGTCCAGCCGCCGTTGGTACGCATCGCGGTTGACGCTCGTCCCCGAAAAGTCCTGCGGCAGCGCCGCGATCTGTGCGTTGATGGCGGCGACGCGGTTCGCCGGGCTGGGATGTGTCTCGAGCCAGGTCGGAAGCTGGCCGCCGCCCTCTGCCGCGCTCAGCCGCTCGAGCATGCGGAACACCTCGGGCATCTGGCGCGGGTCGTAGCTCGCCTGTCGCATGTAGCGCAGGCCAAGCTGGTCAGCCTGACTTTCGTCGTCGCGCGAAAACTTGAGGTACAGGATACCGAGCGCCTGGTTCGCCGTGCTGGCGTACTTCGCGACCTGCGAGCTCGCCATACTGCCGGCCGCCAGACCGAGCCCGATGAGCTCCTGCTTGCTCATCTCGGCGGCCGTGTGCCGGGCGGTGACGTGGCCGATTTCGTGGCCCACGACGGACGCCAGCTCTGCCTCGGAGGTCAAATGCGCGAGCAATCCGCGCGTGACATAGATGAAGCCGCCGGGAAGCGCGAACGCGTTCACGGCCGGGTCGTCCACGACGCGGAACGTCCAGGGGAGACCGGGGCGCTCCGACGTGGCGGCGATCCGCGCGCCGAACTGCTGGATGTAGCTCTGCCAGACGGGATCCGCATACAGCCCGATGCTCGTGATGACCGCCGTATCGGCCTGCCGTCCCATCGCGATTTCTTGATCTTCGCTGACCAGCATGAGTTGATTTTTGCCAGTGGCCGGATTGACGGCGCAGCCGCTCGCGGCGATGGCGGCGAACAGCCACACCAGGCCGCGTGCGCGGCCTCGCGCAAGCAATGTCATTCGTGACATGTGGCTATCACTCCTCTCAGGTTACGCGCGAAGCCGGGGAACCCCGGAGGGCGTGATACAACACCAGGAGCACGATCGCGCCGGCGGCCGACACCAGTATGCTGTAGAGATTGATGCCGGTGACGCCCGAGCGGCCGAACTGATTGAACGCCCACCCCGCGACGACCGCTCCGATGACGCCAAGGAACAGGTCTCCCAGGATCCCTTGACCCCGCTTGTTCACGACCAGGCTGCCGATAAAGCCGCCGATGATGCCGACGACGATCCAGGCGATGATGGACATGCGAATCTCCTTGTGAGCCGTCGCTTAGTTCACGATCAGCAGGACGACGATAATCGCCACAAGCACGAGCACGATGGTGCTGACAGTGATGGTATTGGAGCCGGCCACCGCCGCGGACGATGCGCTGACGTCCGCGAACGCCGGCTGCACCGACGGCCACTCCGGTTGCAGGCGCGGTCCGGGCAACGCGTTTGGAGAGCTTACGCCTGACGATCTCGCCGGTACGGTTACGCCCGCTGCATCGGGGGCCTGCTGGGCTGCGGATGCTGCCTGCTGCGCCGCCGCCGTCGTGTACGCCACGAGCACGAACAGCACAGCAAGCACCGTCGTGGACGATATCAACCGTGTGACCTTCATGTGAATGCTCCTATTCGGAAACTGTGAATGGCTGCGGGTCACATCGTGCGTAGGGCCGCGGCCTGCGCCGCGGACCCTACGCGCCATGCCCCTTCGCTTCGCTTCTACGGCTTCTTCACGCGCAACTCGATCCCGCGCCGGTTCAGGGCACGTCCCTCGACCGTGGCGTTCGGGGCGATCGGGAACCCTTCGCCGTAGCCCACCGCCGTCATCTTGGATGCCGGCACGCCTTGCCCGATGAGATAGTTCCGGACCGCCGCAGCCCGGCGCGCCGACAGCAGGAAGTTGTAGGCGAACGTGCCGACGCTATCGGTATGACCGGCGATCTCGAAGACGGCCTCGGGGTACGCCAGCATCGACTCGGCCACGCGGTCCAAAATCGGCCTGGCCGTGGACGTGAGGTCGCTCTTGTCGAAGTCGAAGTGGACGCCTTCCAGCAGCAGCGTGTCGCGCAGCACCAGACAGCCGTACTGGTCGAGCGGGGCTCCCGCCGGCGCGACCCCGTGCAGACACTTGTGCGGCGCGGGCGGCGGCGGCTGGACGTAGAGGCGCACCGTGTCCACGCGCGTCAGCTGACACACCGGACATGGCGGTGCCGCTGCCGCCTCGCGGCGCCCGGCGGTGAAGTAGGAGAGGCCGAGCGTGAGGACGCTGTTGTACGCGGTCTTGGCTCCGGGCAGCTCCGCGTAGTGCTCAGCCGCGATCCGACCCTCGAGCCGCAGCGCGACGTTCGGGCTGAGCATGTTGCGGATGCCGAGGCCGAGGTGCGCGCCCCAGGTCGGGTGGGTCTTCCGACTGTTCTCGCCGGTGATCCGGGTGAACTGCGTCCCTCCCGTGAAGAACGGGCTGAACTTCGCGTTCAGGTTCGCCGTGTACGTGGCCGCGGCGAAGGGCGTGAGAAACTTGATGCCGGAAGTCTTGGCGCCTGAGGTGCCGACGCTGAACCCCCAGTGGTTGCTCACGTTGTAGCCCACGCGCACCGCCGCGAGGGGCGCGAGGCGACTCGGGTCACCGCTGGTGCCGAAGCCACTGCTCCCGAGGAAGCTGTTGAGGGCACCGTCCGTGTACCAGAGACCGGCACCCGCGCTCCACTCCCAGCTACCTTCGCGCTGCTGGCCCTCGCTCTGGGCCGCCACCGGCTGCGCCAGCGCCAGCAGCGGCAGCAGTGCCGCCAGCGTTCGCACGCTCTTCAGAATCTGGTCGCGCATGTGCTCTCCTCAATCTCTCTAGAGTCATCGTTTCCGCGGGCGGGGGAGGCGGAGACCGGAATGGTCTCCGGCTCCCGCGCCAGCGTGCGAGCGTACGCTTACGGCAGGGTAATGGTGTTACCGGTGCCGTTCAAATCCACGGCAGCCGTTTCGCGCCAAGGCTCTCCCGATCATAGTGACGCTGCCCTCAAGGGTAATGCTCGTGAGCGCGAGGATATTGCCCCGGAACGTCGTGCTGGTACCGAGGGTCGCGGAGCTGCCGACCTGCCACCACACGTTCTTCGCCTGGGCGCCACCGATCAGCGCGATATTCGCGCTGGTGCTGGTCGTGAGCGTGGACCCCACCTGGAACACCCACTCCGCGTTGGCGTTGCCGCCGCCGTCGAGCGTGACCGTTCCCGTCACTAGCAGCGTCGACGACGGGGTGCAGTAGACCCCCGGCGGGAGCGTCCTTCCACCCAGATCAGCGGGGACCACGGTGGTACAGCCCGTGAGGTCGCGCAGCGCGATGTACGCCACGGTGAGGTCACCTTGCGCCGTTTGCGCAGTCGCATCACCGGCGTGTGTCGCTCCGGTGATCGTGCATAGTCCAGGCCCAAACCCAGTGGTCGAGGTGCCCGGCCAGACGCCCACATCGGCGTTGATGGTGCCCGGAGGACTGGCACAAGTCACCGCCGAGCCTGCCAGGATCCCGTAGGGCGCCGCCGCACCCAGTGATACGAGCGGCGCGAAGGCGGTCACGATCGCAGTGGCGAAGCCCGAAAGATTGCCACTGCTTGCCCGGATCGTATTGGAGTACGTCCCGGGCGTCGCGCCCGCGGTGAACAGGCCCGAGCTGCTGTTGATCGTTCCGGCCGTGGCGTTCAGATTGGCCCAGACGAGCGGTGGAGGAATCGCAACAACGGCGTTGGTCACGTCCCGGCCCGTGGCAGTGTATTGGATGGTGCCACCGACTACGGCAGTCCCCGGGTTGGGTGTGACGGTGATGGTCATCAGTTGACCCGCAACGAAGTCCGGTGGGCCTTCGTTATGCTCGCACGCGGCGGCAAGCAGTGCCGCGAACGGGACGATGACCATGAGCCGCGCGAGTGGGCGGGCAGTGAGCGTTCGCAACATTGGACTCCTCCTCACATTTCGTGTGTCGAGACCGGTCTTCGTGTCACCTGTAAAGACGCAGCGTGGGGCGTCAGACACCGTAACTGCAAAGTGAAAATCGCATCAGACTCGACTCAGTTGGTATCGCACAACGAGGTGAAAGGTGATTGACAGGCGGACGCGGTACGAACAACCCGGATTCGTGATCCGCATGGAGTAGGGGGATTGACGGCGACGTACGACGTTTGAAGTAGCGCTCGGGGAGGTACAGACCGATCCTACTTCGGCGCCTGGATGTTATTGTTATCCATCGTCACCGCCTCGCGCGCCAGGGCTCTGCCCGACAGGTTGGCGGCGGTATTCATCGTAATGCTCGAGTAGGCAAGGATATTTCCCACGAACGCGGTGCCGGTGCCGAGCGTGGCAGCGCTGCCGACCTGCCAGAACACGTTGCCCGCGTGAGCGCCCTTCCTCATCAGCACCGACGAGTTGATGGCGGTCGTGAGCGTGCTGGCGATCTGAAAAATCCAGACCCCCTTGTCGCCCTTGCCCTGCCCGTCGAGAACGAGCTGACCCGTCAACTGCGCCGATGACGTGAAACAGTAGACGCCTGGCGCGAGGGTCTTACCACCCAGATCCTGACCGGTGAGGGCAGTGGTGCAGGGCTTGCCGGCGAGAACAGCGTACGCGCTTTGGGCATCGGCTTGCGCCTGGTTCGCGACCGGATCACCGACGTGTTGCGCTCCTCGTGCCATCGTGCCCGGAGGAAAACCGGTGACCGACAGGCCCGGGCTCGAGACACCCAGATCGCCGGTGATGGCCGTCGCGCCGGTGTTGGTAACCGTCGAGCCGCCCAGCACCGCGAAGCTCGCGGCCCGGCCCAGGGATGGCCCGGCCGGTTTGGGGCTGCCCGCAGAGACGAACGCGGACAGCGACGCCGCGACCAAGCCCGTGACGAACATCAGGCCATACAACATCAGATTCTTCTTGGGATCGCTCATGAAGTCCCTCTATTGGCGTATGTTGGGATGCCGCCGGAACGCCTTGAGATTCGGGGCCTCTACCGCTCGACCCGCGAGCTCTCGACGGTGGAACGCACCTGTATGGTGCGAGCTTGCTGCTGCGCCACCGCGGTCGTGGACGCCGCCAGCATCGCCAGCGTGGTGAACACGGTGCCCACGTACCACAGTAGTCGCGAGCCCTTCATACAATCCTGCGACCTTGGATCAGACGGATCACGATCACGATTACGGCGATAACCAACAGCAGGTGAATCAGTCCGCCCACTGCGCTGACCGTGCCGAGGGCCCACAGCACCAGCAGCACGATCACCACGGTCCAGAGCAACCGGTCTCCTTTACGCGCCACGAGACCTCCTTGGCAGGCCGGCGCCCACGAGCAGCACGCCACCAACGATCGCGGCGACACCGACCCAGGTCGGAATGGAGCGCCGCGCTTGAACGGAAGCGTGGAAGTCGCCGACCTGGATCGCGCTGTTCTCCGAGCCGTAGCTGAGGCCACGGAACACGATGAAGCCGCCGATGACCGCGAGCAGGATGCCCACAATCAGCTGGGCCCTCATGCTCGGCTCTTGCGGTCCTGCGACTTCTCCGCCCTGCTCTTCTTGGATAGATCGGCGCGATGTGCGCGCTCATAGGTCTGGATGTCGAGGAACCGTCCCTCGGCATCGCGGACGGCATAGAGCTTCTTGCCCGCGCTGCTGCGATGTGTGGTGCGATGCGTGGGCATGTTCAATTCCTCACGATGTTGAGCCGCTGTTCGATGGTGAGGAGAATGTGTGTTCCCGAGGGAAGGACGATGTCGCCGTCCTTCGTGGCCGCCGCATACGCACCGCCGGCCGCCGCGCCGACCACGGCGCCGATGATGGTTCCCTTGGAATTCTTGCTGATGATCTGACCGACAGCCGCGCCTGCGGCCGCGCCGACGCCTACCTTCACGGCATCGCCCCCGCTAACCGGACGTGAGTGGAGCTCGGTCGCGACCGAATCGATGCTGGCGTTGAGCGGATAGCTCCGGCCGTTCACAGCGACACTATTTACGGCGAGCGTCAGCGTGCCCGGGCTGTTCGGGTTCGGCGCGGGCTTGACGTCCGTGATCGTCCCGGAGACCAATGAGCCTGCTGGGATCGCAACCCGGCCCGCGGCGTCCTGGACGTCGGACACGACCGTGGCGGTGAACGAGTCGCCCGGCTTCGCGGTGCGTGAGCTGATGGTTGCCGTCGTTGCGATGGGAAACTGCCGGAATGCTTCCAGCGTGCGGGTGGTGCTCGTCGCGGGAGCCTTGGCCGGTTCCTTCTTGGCGAGCTCCGCTGCCTGGCTCGATGGCTGGCAGGCGGCGAGGGCCGCGAGGCTCAGTCCAGTGGCGAGGCTAGTCCAATATTTCGATTTCATGATACGTCTCCATTGTTGAGGGCTAATGATGCTGGTACGAGGTATAGCGGAGTGGACTTGCTGCAGCTATCGCTCAACGAGGCTACGGCACTTGAGGTATCAGCGGGGCATCGTCCGCAACAGCGAGGGGTGTCGTGATCAACAAGGCCGCCTGCAGCTGCTCCACCTCCGCCGCCAGCGCCCCGTTTATCTCGCGATTCTGTTCGGGGCTGTCGCTCACGATCAGGATCAATGTGACCTTCTCCTCGAGGACGATCCTGCCCGCCCAACTCCGCGACTCGCGGTGGGCGTTTGCGTGCTCATGGTCAAGGAGTTTTTGAATTGCACGAAGGCGATCCGCGGATTGTGGCGGCAGGATCTGATAGGCGTATGCCCACACGGTCTTGTCTGACCGACGACGCTTCTTGCTGGCCATATGCGATACAGAGACTAGGTTGCGTCGCCTGCGGCAGGTATCGCACGAACGGGTGAAAAACGAGGGACAGCCTTTTGTGCAGGTCCGCTTACGCGTGACGCTCGTCGCGGTGGGCGTAGGCGGCGATCTGCAACCGCGTGTGCAGCATCAGTTTCTCCATGATGTTGCGCACGTGGCTCTTGACGGTGTGGGTCGCGACATTGAGCTGTCCGGCAATCTCCTTGTTGCTCATGCCGTCAGCGATGTGGTTGATCACCTGTCGTTCGCGCGGCGTCATGCGCACCGAATCCAGCGCTTCCGGGCGACCCCTGGCAATCGCGTCCTTCGCGATCTGCGAGAAGAGCGTTCCAGTCATCTGGGGCGGCAGGACGTGGGCTCCCTCCGCCACCGATCGGATCGTCTTCACCAGATCGTCCAGGGTCGCATCCTTCATAATGAAGCCGGACACACCCACGTTGACGAATTCCACGATGTCTTCGTGCACCGGGAGGAGGTCCATCAGGATCACCTTGGACTCCGGGAACTCCTTCTTGACATTCTCCGCGACGCGCAGGCTGTCCCCGTGTCCCAATCCGAGATCCAGGAGGACCACCTGCGGCCTCGCTTCTCGCAGCACGGATGTATCGGCGGCGGACGTCCCGGCGACGACTTTCAGGTCCGGGAGCTGACTCAACAGCGCGGTAATCCCTTCCCGCACTAAACGATTGTCTTCTATTAGCGCTACTGAAATCACTGCGGCCCCCGCGATACCAACCTCCGAGATTCCTACCCGAAACGAATATGGAGACCCTGCCGCAATCCGCGCAGCGGGGAACTCCCTCAATGCATGCGGAGTGTCGGGGAAAACCCTACAGCGGGTTATGGATCGGAAGCGAGGATTCCGGACTCGACGGCAAAGCGATACAGCTCCGCACGACCCTTGAGACCGAGCTTCTCGCTCAGCCGAGTACGGTAGGTCTCGACGGTTTTCACGCTCACCTTGATTTGAGTGGCGATCTGCTGATTGGAGTGGCCCTGCGCCAGCAGCCGGAGCACCTCGCGCTCTCGCCGGCTCAAGTCCTTCGGACGCGCTCCCTTGGCGGGAGCGCCGCCCGGGCCTGCGCGCGACGGCGTGTCCAGCGACTGCGTGAGATCGACAAACGTACGCCCCGCGTGGACGGCCCGGATTGCGGTCGCCAACTCCGAATCGGCGACCTTCTTGACCACATACCCGGCCGCCCCGGCCGCCATCGCGGAGGCCAGATACGCGGGATCGTCATGCATAGTGAGGACTAGCACCCGGGTCTTCGGGGAGGCTCGCAGGACCTGGCGAATCACTTCACCGCTGCCTGGTCCGGGCATCGACAGGTCCATCAAGACGACGTCGGGCTGCAGCTCGCGGGCCTTCCGCACGACCTCCACGCCATCGCCGGCTTCCCCGGCGACCGCCATGTCGCGCTGGAGTTCGAGCAACATGCGGAGTCCAGCCCGCAGGACGGCATGATCGTCGGCGATGAGGAGTCTAATTGGAGTCACGGCGGCGATTCCTAACGGATCTCCCTAAGCCTGAGACCGGCTCGGCGTTTTCGGGGGGGGGGGGGGGGGGGGGGGGGGAGCCGCGATTCCGGCGGGAATACGCGCGCGGATCGTCGTCCCATGTCCGGGCCGCGACTCGATCTCCACCGATCCACCCAGCAGCGCGACGCGCTCCTGCATCCCGTGCAGGCCGAGACCTGACGCTGCACTCAAGGCGGCCGCCGGGTAAAATCCGACGCCGTCGTCGCGGATCACGAGCTCGAGCATCGCGTCCTTGTGTTTCAGCACGACACCAACCACATGCGCTCGGGCGTGCCGAGCCACGTTGGTCAGCGCCTCTTGCAGGATCCGATACATGGTGGATTGCGCGAGCGGGGCCAGCCGGCGCGGGACGCTGCCGTGCACGCGTAGGTCGACGACGACACCAAACGCTTTGGCAAAGTCGCTCGCGTGTCGCCGGGCGGCCGCCACGAGCCCCTTGTCGTCCAGGACGGCGGGATGCAGCCCGCGGGCCAATCGCCCGACGTCGTCGACGGTGTGTGCCGCCACATCCCGCAGCCGCTCCGCCATCGAGCGGACTTCCCCGAGTCCCGTGATGTCCCCGATGGCACGGAGGCCCACCAACAGCGTGGTGAGCGACTGCCCGGTCTCGTCATGTAGCTCTCGTGCGATCCGCCGCCGTTCTTGATCCTCCGCGGAGAGCAAGCGCTTTAGCAGCCCAACCCGTGTGGCATCGGCGCGCTTGCCGTCGGTCAGGTCCGTGATGATCGCCATGAGAACGGTGGCCCCGTTTCCTGCCGTCCCGTCGTCCCCTAGGGACGCGCCGAGCGGCACCCGCGAAAGCGCGATCCACACCGGCGTCGCCGACCCGTCTTCACCCCGGATGGCGAACTCACGCCCGCCTTTTCGACCTTCCCGTACGAATGCCTCGAGGCGGTGGCGCTCGGCGGGCGTTGCGAACTGCGGGAGCCGCGAGCCACGCAAGCTCTCGAGTGGTGCGTGTGCGATTTCTGCGAGGCGGCGGTTACCGAACAGAACCGTCCCATCCGGACTCAAGAGTGCGGCGCCGTCGCTCATGGCGTTGAGCAGCACGTGGTACGGATGCGTCGCGCCCTCGAAGGCGCGCGTCTCATCGCCGTGGGGACCCGACACGACCACCGCGTCCACCGCGCCGCTGCGGATGGCTTCGAGCGTGGCTTCGGCGTCGTGCAAGCGAGCGCGGAGTCGCTGCGTGGGACTGCGGCGCTTGCCCGAGATGCGCTTGCGCCTCATGACCTGCTAGATGTTCGGGGGCGCAGGTCCAGCCCGACCAACGCGCGCTCGGTGTCGGAAAGATCGCCGACCAGTCTGCGAATCGGTTCGGGAAGTTTCCGGACCAGGGTGGGCAGCGCGAAGATCTGATCGCCGCGCGCCAATTGTGGGCGCTCCAGGAGATCGATCACCTCGAGGCGATAGCGTCCCTCCAAGTGCTCGTCGCAAATGCGTTGCAGGTTTGCCATGGCGGCGAGGGACCGCGCGGTCTGACCCGCGATATAGAGGCGGAGATCGAAGAACTCCCGGCTCGCCTTGGTCTTGCGTGGCTTGCCCGTCCGCCGTGCCGATTTCGCGCTCATCGACGCGCGGCGCGCTTCCCGGAGCGCCGTGGCGCGACCAGTCCGTCCGTGGCGTAGGCCGCCCGCTGCGACCCGATGAGCACCCGTCCATCATGCCGCACCACGTGGAGCAGCTTCAGGCCGTCGCTCGTCAGGACAAACTCCCGCACCTGATTCGAGTGGGCCATGCCCCGCGATTTCACCACGTCGAGCATGCGGGTCCGCTCACCGTTCTCTTCGGGGTTCCGGACCACCAGCCAGGTGTCCATGAATGAGGAAATGCCGACGTCCGCTCCCTCGGGATGGCTGTCGTTGATCGTCAGCGAGGTAAACAGCGCGGTCATCTCTTTCACTTTCATGAAATCGATCAGGCGGGCGAGCATCGCCTTCACCTCGATCGACGTGCCCACGGAGATCAGGTTGCTGATCGGGTCCACCACGACCACACGCGGCTTTTTCTCCTCGATCAACCGGTGCATCGCGCTGAGGTGCCCTTCCAGCCCGCTGGTGGTGGGGCGGGCCGCGTGGATCTGGAGCAGTCCTTTGCGGAGCCAGTGCTCGAGATTGAGGCCGATCGACCGGAGGTTGCGCACGATCTGGGCAGCCGACTCTTCGAACGCGAAGTACAAGGCGGACTCGCGTCGCTGGCACGCGGCGTCGACGAAGTAGCCTGCCAGGCTGGTCTTCCCCGTGCCCGCGCTGCCGGAAATCAAGATGCTGCTGCCCCGGAAGTAGCCCTTCTTTCCCAGCATCTCGTCGAGATCCGCCACGCCGGTCGAGAGACGGTCACGCGAGACGCGATGTTGCAGTCCCAACGAGGTGATCGGCAGGACCGAGAGGCCCGACTCGTCGATGAAGAACGGCGACTCATTGGCACCGTGCGTGGAGCCGCGATACTTCACGACGCGCAGCCGCCGCGTCGCGTTCTGATCCACCACCCGGTGGTCCAGCACGATGACGCAATCGGTGATGTACTCTTCCAGGCCGTGGCGCGTTATTCCACTGTCGCCGCGTTCCCCCGTCACGACGGCGGTGACGCCCTTCGTCCTAAGCCAGTTGAAGAGCCGGCGCAGCTCGGCGCGCAGCACTCGCGTGTCGGACAGTCCGGAGAACAGCGTTTCGATCGTGTCGAGCACCACGCGCTTCGCGTGGATGGAGTCGATCGCGTGGTTCAGCCGGATGAAGAGGCCGTCGAGGTCGTAGACGCCGGTCTCCTGGATCTCATTGGGCTCGATGCGGACGTAGTCCAACGCGAGCTTCTTGCGGGCCGCGAGCGGACGCGGGTCGAGCCCGAGCGAGGCGAAATTCAGCGACAGATCTTCGACGGATTCCTCGAACGACAGGAACACGCCCGGTTCGTCGAACTGGCGCGCCCCGTTGATCAAGAACTCCATCGAGAGAATCGTCTTGCCGCATCCTGGACCGCCGCAGACCAGCGTCGGGCGGCCGCGCGGCAACCCACCGCCAGTGATCTCGTCCAACCCCCGAATGCCCGTCGGAGATTTGGGGACGGGCTGAACCGGGGCTGGGCGTGTTGCTGTCTTGGCCACGTTGGAAAGTACGCGCCGGAAAGCAGCGCACGCTAGTCAGTCGCGGGTCGGGGCCTACCTACCTTTTCATGCTTTCGTGCGATATCAGTGCCACTTTGTGCGGGCTTAATTGCGTGTACGAAACCGGCGATGGGTAAGTCGGCTGCTGGGTGCCAAGGGCTGGATCTGCGGGCACAGGACTCTTCATCGATTGTCGGTTCCCCTCGACACCCGATAACCCTCGTCAAGAAAGCCTATTATGAAACGCTTCACGATCCTCCTCACGTCGCTCGCCGTGCTGAGCGCGGCCTGCGGCAACAGCGATTCCACGGGCAATCAGAACAACCCGCCCAATCCGAACGGTCTCGGTCCGAAAGCCGTGAGCCTCGGCACCGCCGGCAGTTACGTCATTCTGGCCAAGTCCGGCGTGTCCACCATTGGTGTCACGGCCGTTGTCGGCGATATCGGGCTGAGCCCGGCCGCCGCGTCGTTCGTCACCGGGTTTGCTCTGTCGTCTCCCGCGACGACGTTTACGACGTCCGCGCAGGTCACCGGCAAGGTGTGGGCCGCCGACTACGCGGTGCCGACGCCGGCGAATCTGACCACCGCTATCAACAACATGCAGAACGCCTATACGGACGCAGCGGGCCGCACGTCGCCCGGCTACACCGAGCTCGGTGCCGGCAACATCTCGGGGATGACCCTCGCCCCCGGGCTGTACAAGTGGGGAACGGGCGTTTCCATCACCAGCGCGGTCACGCTTTCGGGTGGCGCGAATGACGTCTGGATCTTTCAGATCGCACAGAATCTCACGGTGGGCAACGGCGCGATCGTCACCTTGAGCGGCGGTGCACAGGCCAAGAATGTGTTCTGGCAAGTCGCGGGTCAGGCAACGCTGGGCACGACGTCCAATTTCAAGGGCATCATTCTTTCCAAGACGACGATTGTGTTCAACACCGGCGCGTCGATTACGGGCCGGGCCCTGGCGCAGACTGCAGTGACACTCAACGCCACGGCCGTAACGCAGCCGTAGTTCGTCGTCGCAGCACAAGCTTCTAAGGGTCTGAACCTCCGACATTGGAGTGTTCAGACCCTTTTTAGTCGTTTCCACAGGTGATGAACGGGAAATCCTGCCGCCGCAATGGCCAGACCGTAGATCGGCGAATAGTTGCCGACCTGTATTTGTCCCCAGACGATCGCCGACAGACCGACCACGGTGCCAACCACAAACAGGAGCGGCACCCACGGATACGCAGGCGTGCGGAACGGCCGCGGCGCATTCGCCAATCTTCCGTCGCAGTACGAACACCGCGCCGACGGCAAAAATCAGGGCGGCCCACTCGACGACCACGAAGTACGTCGTGAGCGAATCGTAATCCTCGAGCGCGAGGACCATGATGATCCCGACCGCACCCTGGATCAGCACCGCGGCCCACGGCGTCCCCCAGCGCGGATGCGTCTTCCCCAAAAAGGAGAAGATCAGCCCGTCGCGCGCCATCGCGTAGGGGACGCGCGGCTTGGCGAGCAGGTTGCCGTTGAGCGCGCCGTACACGCTCGTCATGATCGCGAGCATGATCAGGACGCCGCCCGCGGGTCCCGCAATCGCCGTCATGACCGTCCGCGCGATCGCCTCCTTTTGCTGGGCCATGACGCTGACCGGCATCATGTACAGGTAGGCGAGGTTCGCGCCGACGTACAGCGTGACGATGACCAGCATCCCGACGATGATGATCCGCTTCATCAATCGCTCGGGTGTCACTACCTCGCCCGCGATCATGCTGACGGCAATCCAGCCGTCGTAGGTCCAGATGACGGCCGCCATCGCGCGCGCGAGGCCGCCGCCCTGCACGGTGCCGCCTTCGGTGATGTTGGTAAGACTGCCGTGGCCGAGCAGAAAGGCGCCGAGGATGATCGCCGCCAGCGCGGTCACCTTGACCAGGGTGGTCACTTCGCTCACCGCTGCCCCGACGCGCGCCCCCACCACGTTGGCGCCCGTCAGCGTGATGACGGCGGCGATCGCGATCAGTTGGACGGTGGTGGCGTCGGTCGACTTGCCGAGCAGGTTGAGCAGGAATTCCGCGAACACGACCGACAGCGCGGCAATTGTGGTGGGCGTGGTGATCAGGACGTACAACCAGCCGAAGACGAACGCGGCGGCGTCGCCGTAGGCCTCGCGCAGAAACACGTAGACGCCGCCCGCCTGCGGCAGCAGCGTGCTCAGCTCCGCGACCGCGAGCGCGCCGCAAATGCTGATCAGGCCGAAGGCTGTCCAGAGTCCCATGATGACGAGCGGATTGGGGACGAGCCCGGCGATGGTGGGCGGTGTGCGGAAGATCCCGCTGCCGATGGTGATGCCGACGATCAGCGCCGTTCCGCCAGCGAGCCCGATGACTCGGCGCAGATCCGGCGACTGCAAAAGCAGGTCCTTCGCGCCTTCGGCGCTCAGGATGACCTGCTGTTGTCAGTCAAGCGAACCGCAGGCAGACGGGGTTCGGTATCGCTAGCCGCTGGTGCGTTGGTGTGAGCCTGCCGGTGTCGGGATCGCGACCGAACACGACAACGGAGTCGGACCGCTGATTAGCGACGAGCAACCAGCGCCCGGTCGGATCGAGGCTGAAATTGCGCGGCCAGTCGCCCTCGGTGGAGACCACCTGCTCGAGCGCGAGCGCGCCCGTTGATTTTGTCACGGAGAACACCGCGATGCTGTTGTGTCCGCGGTTCGACACATAGAGTGTGCGCCCATTTGCGGCGACGTGGATATCGGCCGGGTAATTCGTGCCGGTCCAGCCAGCCGGTAGAGTCGAAATTGTCCCTTGCGGAGAAAGTGCGCCGCGCGCCGAGTCGAAGCGCAGCGTGGCGACTGTGGAATCGAGCTCATTGGCGACGAACACCAGCGGCAGGGTAGGGTGGAACGCGAGGTGGCGCGGGCCGGCGCCGGGCCGCATGACAGCGTCGCCGCCTCCGACATGGCGGAGCGATTTGCCGTCGAGGTCGAGACGATGTACGAACACGCGGTCGGCGCCGAGATCCGCGGCGAGTGCGAAGTGGCCCGTGGGGTCGGGAAGGATACAGTGCGCGTGCGGCGCTTCCTGGCGGTCGGCGTTCGGGCCCTTCCCCGTGTGCTGCACCAGGCTCGCGGCTCGCCCGAGTGCGCCGTTCGCCTCGATCGGCAGCAGCGCGACGTTGCCGCCTGAGTAGTTGGCGACGAGCGCGGCGCGGCCGCTCTTGTCCACGCTCACGTAGCACGGCGCGCCGCCTTCGGACGGCTGCTCGTTCAGTCGGCTGAGCGCGCCGCTCCCTCGGTCGATCGAAAAGGCGCTCACCGCACCCGTCGCTCTCCCGTTGTAATTCTCGAGCTCGTTGACGGCGTAGAGCACGCGCCCATTGGGGTGGATGGCGAGAAACGACGGGCTCGGCCCGGCGTCCACCGCGCCGACCCGCACCAGCTCCCCGGAACTCCGGTCCATCCGGACCAGATAGATGCCTAAGGGCCGGGTGCTTTCGGTATATGTCCCCACGTAGAAGAGATCAGGATCCGTTCGAGCCTCGGTCACGGTGCTCGTACCGCCTTCCCTGGTGTGACCCCCTCGACAGCTTTCCCGTCCGCGACCACTGAGACGCCGTTCACGATCACGTGCTGAATACCGACGGGTGGCAGGGACGGCTCGCGGTACGTCGACCGATCGAGCACCGTCGCGGCGTCAAAGATCGTGATGTCCGCGTCCGCACCCACACTCAGGCGCCCTTTCTGCTTCATCGCCGGAACTCGCGTTTCGAGTCGCTGCGCCGGCATCAGCGTCATCTTGCGGAGTGCATCCATCAGCCTCACCCCATGACCCCCTGCCTCGCGGACGTAGCGGCCGAGTACCCGCGCGTACGTTCCCGTGGTCCGCGGATGTCCCGTACCGTTCTGCCAGTATGCGTCACTCGCAATGATGGTGAGCGGGCTGCTGATTGCGGCAGTGACCATCGGCTCAGTGTTGCTGTGTATGACAATGGGTCCGCCGATCCGTGTATACCGCTCGAAGCTCTCGCGATTCAACTGCTCACCCGTCGGCGGCCATTCAATATCGGCGAGTCGCGTATCGGGAGCTGATCGATAGGCGTCCTGTATGGTCGCGGACTGAATCTCGGTCATACCGGCCGCATACGGATACGCCTCCGTTGTCACGTCCTGTCCCTGTGCTCGCGCATCGCTGATCATCTCGAGCATCACCGGTGTATCCGCGAGTGCTGAACTGTTGATGTGGACCACGTGCAACGAGGCATGGGCTTCGTTGGCGAGCGCGAGCGCCTCTTTCAGGCCCGCAACCCCGGAGCGAATGTGTGCGTGCACTGGCGTCTGCGTCCTCGCGGCGACGCGGAAAACGGCCAGCAGCTCATCTCGCGTTGCCGCTGGTGTGTACGGAAATCCCGCGCCAATGGCGACGGCGCCCTCACGCAGTCCGGCTTCGATACGCTGCGCGATCTCCTCGATCTGCACCGCGGACGCAGCGCTGTGGGCTCCAGCGCTCACTGGCCAGACCGTCCCGGAATCGTGCATCACCGCCATGCGGACTTTGATGTGACCGATGCTGACGCCGTAGTTGATGCGTTGGCCCCCCCCCGTGCTGCGCTCGCGGTACCAGGAAGCGACGTCCGCTGTGCCGAGCTCGAGCTCCAGCGCCGTCGTCACACCGTCCAGCGCATAGAACCGATAGGTCTCGGCCGTCTGTCCGTGCGCGTGCAGGTCGATGAAGCCCGGGGCGACGACGAGGCCGCGGGCGTCGACCGTGTCCCGGCCACGTATGGCTTCGGTCGTGATGACGGCGATACGTCCGCCCATGAGCCCGATATTGCGGACCGCATCCAAGTTGGAGGCCGGATCCATAACGTGTCCGCCGAGGACCACGCGGTCGTAGACGGGGGGCGTGCCTAGCTGGAGGGCGAGTAGCAGTGCGGTGATCATGGGATGACATCCTATCCTTTTTTTCATAAAAGCGCGCCTCCAAGTGCGCTCGCTGTTAGGAGAAAAGAGGAGGGAAAAACGTACCTCTAACAACAGGGGGTGAGGTTACTCGCCGAATCGCACACGCCAGGTCTCCTGCTCCTGGCCTGTGGGACGCGTCAGCGACTCGTACAGCTCGGGCCGGCGCGCCCGCAACCAGCGCCTGCCGGATGACATGGGCAGGACCGACGCGTCGAGATCCGCTACGACCATGTCGTCACCCAACGCCCGCGACTCCGCGAGGACGTCACCATAGGGGTCGAGCACCATCGCGTTGCCGGTGCGGATCTCATCGTCGTCAGGGCCGATGCCGTTGCTGAACAACAGGAACAGGCCGTTGTCGTGCGCCCGACTCGGGAGCCAGCGCATCAGCCACGCCCGGCCCTTGGGCCCGCACAGCTCCTCCTCGCACGCCGCGGGATCCTCATGGCGACGGGCCCACACAGCGGGATCGATCGGCTTCATGCCGCGCGGACTCAGCGAGTTACACCCGCCCGTCTGGTGCGGCGCGAGCAGGATCTCGGCGCCCAGCAGCGCCGTGGCGCGGGCGTTCTCGACGATGTTGTTGTCGTAGCAGATCAGCACGCCTACGCGGCAACCGTGCGGCGTGTCGAACACGGTGTAACGGTTCCCGGCGCAAATGTTCGGGTGCTCAAAGACGTGCAGCTTGCGGTGGACCGCCCACGTCCCGTCCGGCATGGCGACGACATAGGCGTTGTAGACGCCGCCATCTGGCGCCTGCTCCAGCAACCCCGCGCCGATGGTCATCCCGTGTTTCCGGGACAGGTCCAGGAGGTCCCGCGACGACGGACCGTCGGGGACCGGCTCGGCCAGTGCCTCGAATGCCGCGCGCGAGAGCTTGCGCACGTGCCAGTATCCCGTGAGGCACATCTCCGGGAACGCGATCATCTCCACGCGCGCGCGGGCGGCCTCCGTCACGAAGTGGCGGATGCGGCCAAAGTTGTACGCCTTGTCGCCCGCAGCGTGTTGAACCTGGACGGTCGCCACACGGATGTCCCGCATAGAGCCTACCATCTATCTCTTGTTTCAACAGCGCGCTACAGCTGTCATCCCTTATGGGCCTTTGGTACTATTAGAGCCTCCGTTGAATCCCACGACCTGGAGGCAAGAACAATGACCGACCGCCGCGCCTTCCTGACTGCAGTCACCGCCCTCGGTGCCGGGGCGGTCCTCCGTACCGATGGTCATGCACGGACGCTCGTCGGGCCCCCCGCGCCCCCCGCGTCAGACGCCTGGCTCGATCAGCTCAAGGGCAAACATCGGCAGTTGTTCGATGCTCCTGATCCGGATGGTGGTACGATCCTGCGACACGTGCGCAGTTATCTCGACGGCTGGCGCGATGACTACGGGGTCCCCGAGCGCGACGTGAGCGTCATCGTCGCCCTCTACGGGCGGACCACTCCGTTGGGCCTTCAGGATGCGATGTGGGCGAAGTACCAGCTCGGCTCGGCGGCGAACCTGAACCTGACGGATCCCACGACCAATGCGCCGCTCGTGCGCAATTGGTTCGCGCACCCGCAGCCCGGTGATGCCGTCGCGGATGGCACACCGGCAAGCTCGATCGAATCACTGCGGCGGCGTGGCGTCGTGTTCGCGTTGTGCAATAATGCGCTCAAGCGGTGGTCCGGCCGGCTCGAGAAACAGGGCTTGGGGAACGCTGCCGACATTCACGCCGATCTGACGGCGCATGCGTTGCCTGAGGCGACGATCGTGCCGGACGTGTTGATCGCGATGACCAAGGCGCACGAGCGCGGGTTCGCGTCCGTCCGCTCGTAGCCGCTTCCGGGCCTCACCATGACGGCGTATCCCGCCGTGCCGACGCAAAAACGGCGAGCCAAATCGGCTCGCCGTTTTGCGTCAGGGTGTCGCTTTGTTACCTGGGGTGAACCGAGCCCTTGGCCCGCCCAAGGATGACGCTGAACCTCCACACCTGGTTGTTGACCCCCAGGCTGGCATCCGACCACGGAAACGTGTACCGGACGTCGAGGCCCACGAAACCGCCTTTGGTATTCCACTTGCCGAACATGAGCCCCAGGGGCGAACCCCACTCGGTCCCCGTGTTGTCGCAGAAGCTGGCCACCGGGAAGTTGGGGGCGTCGCAACTCACGGGAAATGACACCATGATGCCCCCGTAGAACCGAGCTCGCGAGCCGCCTGGCCGACCGACGACCCCGCCGGCGTTTATGCCGGTCTCGACGTAGTCAATGCGCGCCCCCTCGCCGCCTTTTTGCGTGTAGTTCACTTCGAGCGTGGTGAGACTGCGATGGCTCGCCGCGCCGACGAACAGGCCACCGCTGAAGCCCCACCGGGATTTCGTGTCGGGGTACTGGAAGTCGCTGTACGTCGCGCCGGCCGTCAACCCTTGAATGATGCCCTGCGCCGACGCGCCTGAGGCTGCTGTGAACAGGACGCCCGCGACAATCACACTGATTCGCACGTTCATTTCGCTCCCCAAGGCGTGGGTGACTACGCAAGACATGCTCAAGCGAGAAGGTCACATGTTCGGGCGAGAAGGTCCGGTAGTCGAGTGTACCTTAGGCCAACCCCACGCTTCGCGCTCGCGGTCTCGAACCGTTTCGCTCTGCGCCACCGTTCCGATCTGCTCGTCGCTGATCGGTCCAGCGGGACTGCGTGTCGATCGCCGCGTTCTCCCGCGCCCGCCGGGCACCGGCATCCGAACACCTCCGACCGCGGACAGCGCGCGCCGACATCGGCGCGCTGTTCGGTTGGACCAGCCGCCATCTCGTGCTGGGCATGAACATTGCACTGTGTCAACGGAATCGTGCATTTCGTGCAAGTCTTGATCGACAGTTTGCACTAGCTAAGCACAGCTACTAGCCAAGTGTCGTTCTGGATGTGCATATTGTGCACACATTCACGTACACATTGCACGTTCCACCCCTGAACGGGAGCACGCGTATGACGGCGGATGGCAGGCGCGCGGTTGGTCTTGGCGTGTTGTTGACGGTGCTGTGCCCGGTGGCCCTCACGGCACAAGGAGTCGTGGCGGCGGATTCCCTCGCGCAAACGGCGAACGCCGCCGCAACGGCGAATACAGTCGCGATCAACTTCGTGTGGACGCTCGTTGCGGGGTTCCTCGTGATGTTCATGCAGACGGGCTTCGCGCTGGTCGAGACGGGCTTCACGCGAGCGAAGAACGCCGCCCACACCATGACGATGAACTTCATGGTGTACGGCATCGCGATGCTCGCCTATTGGGCGATCGGCTTCGCGCTGCAGGCAGGTGGTGTAGGCGCGCTCGGCACGCTGGGCGGCTACGACAAGCTGTCCCACGAAGTGTCGATCACGATCGGCGGTAACGAGTGGGGGCTGTTCGGCAGGACCGGATTCTTTCTGACCGGCGTGGCGTACGCGGCACCCGTGTTCGCCTACTTCCTTTTCCAGATGGTTTTCATGGACACGGCCGCGACGATTCCCACCGGCGCGCTCGCCGAGCGGTGGAAGTTCTCGGCATTCGTGGTGTTCAGCCTGTTCGTCGGAGCGTTCATCTATCCGATCTACGCGAACTGGACCTGGGGCGGCGGGTGGCTCGCGATGCTCGGCAAGAACCTCGGTCTGGGACACGGTCACGTCGACTTTGCGGGATCCTCCGTCGTGCACATGACCGGCGGCGTCATGGCGTTCGTCGGGGCGAGTCTGCTCGGTCCCCGGCGCGGCAAGTACAACGCGGACGGTTCGGCGAATGCCATCCCGGGCCACAACATCCCGATGGCGCTGGTCGGGACATTCATTCTGGCGTTCGGATGGTTCGGCTTCAACGCGGGCTCGACACTCGCAGGGTCGGATTTGCGCATCGGGGTGATCGCGGTCAACACGATGCTGGCTGGGGCGGCAGGAGCAGTGACGGCGATGCTGTACATGTGGATCAAGTACGGCAAACCCGATCCATCGATGTTGGCGAACGGGGCGCTTGCGGGGCTCGTCGCGATCACGGCGCCATGCGCGTTCGTTACCGCGCCGTCCGCCGTGCTGATCGGCGGCATCGCGGGCGTGCTGGTGTGCGTCTCCGTGTTCTTCGTCGAGCGCAACCTCAAGATCGACGACCCCGTCGGCGCGATCTCGGTGCACGGCGTGAACGGGCTCTGGGGCATCCTGTCGCTCGGCCTGCTCGCGGATGGCACCTACGGCGAGGGGTGGAACGGCGTGAACGGCGCCGTGCGAGGCCTGTTCTACGGCGATGCGAGCCAGTTCGTCGCGCAATTCGTCGGCGGCGTAGCGAACGTCGTGGCGGTCGGCGCCATGACTTGGGCCGCCTACAAGGTCACCGCGCTGGTCACCGGTGGTCACCGCGTGCCGGCCGAGGTGGAGGAGTTGGGACTCGACTTGCCGGAGATGGGCGCGCTGGGCTACCCCGACACACCGGACGTGGCGTCGGCGGTGATTCTGAGCGAAACGGCCTCGGTATCGCGCGGCGCAGGAACACTCGCACCCGAGCCGGAAGCGATCTGACGGCGGCGGACCACTATCTGATCAGGAGGAGAAACCATGAAGCTCATCACCACAGTGGTTCGCCCCGAGCGACTGCCGCAGGTGAAGGCGGCGCTGTTCCGAGCGGGCGTTACCGGCATCACCATCAGCCGCGTGACCGGCCACGGCGGCGAGCTGGAACGGCAGGAGCAGTATCGCGGCTCGACCATCGTGCTCGAATTTCGTGAGAAGGTACGGCTCGAGATGGCGGTCTCCGAGCCGTTCGTGGAGCCGACCATTCAGGCGATCATCTCCGCCGCTCGCACCGGCCAAGTCGGGGACGGGAAGATCTTCGTCCAACCGCTCGAGCGGGTGATCCGGATCCGCACCGGCGAGGTGGACGTCGCCGCCGTCACCGCGGTGACCGCCGACGAGGTGCAGCGTCGCGCGGTGGAGGCGCTCACACCTTCTTGAGCACGGCCTGAAATCGCGGGTTGTCGCGGATCGGGTTGAGATCGCCGTCATTTTCGAGCCATTCTTTGTGCCCGAATCCGTTTTGCACGGCCTTCTCGACGCACGCGATCGCGTCGTCGAGCAGTCGCAGCGTGGCATAGTTGCACGCGACGTTGTAGAGGACGCTCGGGTCTTCGGGGTCGATCGCCAGCGCGCGCCGCGTCCATTCGAGCGCGCGCGCTCGCTGGCCGGCCTGCACGAGCGCACCCGCCCCCAGATACAGGGCGCGCGCGTCGTCCGGGTTGAGCTCCAGGTGGCGCTCGGCGACCCGCAGGCCCTGCCGCTGCGCCTCTTCTCCCTCCGCCTGGCGGCCAAGCCCCTTCAACACGGTCGACATCAGCAAGAGGCTCTGGAAGTCTTCGGGCCGCACCCGCGCCGCGTCCTGGTAGTGGCGCACGGCCTCCTCCATCCGGCCTTCCTGAAAGCAGGT
Source organism: uncultured Gemmatimonadales bacterium (assembly GCA_963704805.1). Lineage (GTDB taxonomy): Bacteria > Gemmatimonadota > Gemmatimonadetes > Gemmatimonadales > GWC2-71-9 > 20CM-2-65-7. Next base: position 1,363,254 of record CAVPHS010000001.1, read on the forward strand.
GCGGGCGTAGAAGTAGTGCGCCCAGAAGAAATTCGGATTGAGGCGCAGCGCGGTCTCGAAATGCTCGCGCGCGGGCGCGTATTGCCGCCGCAGCGACAGCGCGAAGCCGCGTGATGCATGCGCCTCCGACAGCTCGGGGGCGAGCTCCAGGGCGCGGGCGCTGGCCGACTCCGCGCCATCAAGGTTGGTCTTGCTGCCGTCCCAGTACATATAAAGGAGGGAGCAGCAGTCGGCGACGCCGGTGTACGCCAGCGCGTACTGCGGATCGATCTCGATCGCGCGATCGAACATGCGGCGCGCGAACTGCATACCGGTACGCCGGAACTGATGGAAGAACTGCCGGCCGCGCAGGTAGTAGTCGTACGCTTCGACCTTGGCCGTGGCGGCCGGCGCCTGCTCGATCGCGCGCTTCTCGGCGTCGCTCAGCACCACCCGCAAGGCCCGCACGATGTTGCCCGCGATCTCGTCCTGAATCTCGAACACGTCCTGCAGCTCACGATCGTAGCGCTCGGACCAGAGGTGATAGCCGTCGGCCACGTTGATCAGCTGCGCGGTCACGCGCAGGCGGTTGCCGGCCTTCCGCACGCTGCCTTCGAGGATCGTCCCGACCGACAGCTGCTCGCCGACCTTGCGGATGTCCAGGTTCTTGCCCTTGAACGCGAACGCCGAGGTGCGCGCCGCGACGCGCAGGGCCTGCACCTTGCTCAGCGCGTTGATGATCTCTTCCGCGATCCCGTCGGTGAAATACTCGTTCTCCGGATCGGCGCTCATGTTCACGAACGGCAGCACGGCGATCGACTTCGCCCCACCAGCCGCTTGTGCGGTGCCGGACCCTGGCGCCTTCAGCGCCTGCGAGAGCTGCGCCGCGGTGGGGAAGCGGTCGCCCGCTTCCTTGGCGAGGGCGCGCTGCACGACTTGCGCCGCCCATTCCGGCACGCCGTCGTGGAGCTGCGGTGGTGCGCTGGTGACGGTTTGGGCGATGATGGCTTGCGCGGTGGCCCCGGTGAACGGCGGTCGTCCCGCGAGCATCTCGTAGAGCACGCAGCCCAGGCTGTAGACGTCGCTGCGGCCGTCGACGTCGGCGGCACCGAACGCCTGCTCGGGGCTCATGTAGCTCGGCGTGCCGAGGCCGAGGCCCGTCGCGGTGAGTCGCTGGCCGCCGGTCGCGGCGGTCACCGCGCGGGCGACGCCGAAATCGCTCAGCACCGCGTGGCCGGTGACGAACAGCACGTTCTCCGGTTTGACGTCGCGGTGCACCAGGCCCTGGCCGTGGGCGTAGTGCAGGGCGTCCGCGATCTCGCGGGTGATGCGCAGCGCCTCGTCGAGCGCGATCTGTTTTTCACGGTCCAGGCGGTCCCGCAGGTTTTCCCCCTCGACGAAGGGCATGACGTAATAGAGGAGGCCGGCGGCGTCGCCCGAATCGTAGAGCGGCAGGATGTGGGGATGGGTCAGGCCGGCCGCGATCTCGATCTCTCGCAGGAAGCGCTCGGGTCCGACTTCGGCGGCGAGCTCGGGTTTCAGGACCTTGATGGCGACGGGACGGCGATGCTTCAGGTCCTGGGCGCGGTAGACGGTCGCCATGCCGCCGCGACCGACTTCGCGCTCGATCGCGTAGCGGTCGGCGAGCGCTCCGCGCAGTCGCTCCAGGACGTCCGGCATGGGGCGGAAGATAGAGCCTCTAGAGCTCGCGTGTCATCTCGATCATCGTCCGCCGGAACCCCGCCTTGGCGAACAGGCGCTGCGCGCCCTCGTTCCCTGCGGCGGTCGACAGCACCACGCGCGGGACATCACGCGATTTCAGCTTCGCCAGGATCGCGTCGAGCAGCCGCCGGCCGATGCCGCGGCCGCGGTATGCGGGATCCACGATGATGTCCTGCAGGACGCCGGCCGGTCCGCGCAGCGCCATGTAGTCATAGCCCTCGACGGTGCCGTACGCGTAGCCGATCACGTTGCCCTGATCCTCGGCCACCAGCACGACGGCATCGGGCTCATCGAGCTGCGAGCTGATGAATGCCGCGTAGCCGGCAAGCGTACGGTCGCTCGCAGCGAAGAAGCGCTGCGGGTCGAACGCATGGTGCTCCGCGACGAGCAGGGTGCCGAGGGTGCCGAGGCGCGGCAGGTCGCCTCGCGCAGCGGGTCGAATCACGAGGTCCACGGGAGGATAGATGTGCGCGTCACCGAACTGGTGGATGGCAACGTCGGGGTGCACGTCATGATTCCGAAATCGATCGTTGCCAAATGAGACCGAGGACACTCATGCAGAGACCGTTCATCGTCATGACCAAGGCACACGAGCGTGGCTCTGCGTATGCGAGGTCATGAACTTGACCGTTCCTACGGAGCCACTCGCACCGGCGTTGACCGATCCATCGTCGTTCCGTCGCCGAGCTGACCATTGCCGTTGAGGCCCCAGCAGTAAGCCGCGGATTCCAACGTGATCACGCAGGTGTGACCAGCGCCGGTGTTCAACATCGTGAGGGTGGGGACGCCGGGCGCCGTCTGCACCAGCGTCGGCCCCAACCGATCCGTCGTTGTGCCGTTGCCCAGCTCGCCGCGCGAGTTGCGGCCCCAGCAATAGGCCGTGCCGTCGGTCGTGACACCGCAGCTCGACGCATATCCGGCGCTCACCAGCTCGAACTTGAGTCCATACTGGACCGCGACTGGGCTCGTCTGATTGATCGTGGTGCCATCGCCGAGCTGCCCGCTGCGATTGTCGCCCCAGCAGTAGGCTGCGCCCGCCGTCGTGACGCCGCAGGTGTGCAGGTACCCGGCGCGCACCCTCTCGAATGTGAGCCCGCCCTGGACTGCCACCGGACTGGACTGAGCTGTCGTTGTGCCGTCGCCGAGCTGGCCGTCGAAGTTGTAGCCCCAGCAGTAGGCCGTACCCCCGACGGTGATGCCGCAGGTGTGCAGGTACCCGGTGCTCACCGCTGCGAATCTGAGTCCGCCCGCGACCGGGACCGGGCTCGAGCGCCGGGTCGTGGTCCCGTCGCCCAGCTGGCCGGTCGTGTTGTTGCCCCAGCAGTAGACCGCGCCGCGCGTCGTGAGCCCGCAGGTGTGCGTATACGATGCGCTCACGGAAACCAGCTCCAGTCCCCCCAGCGCCGCGGTGGGCGTCGAGCGATCGGTCGTCGTGCCGTCGCCGAGCTCGCCTTCGGCGTTATGGCCCCAGCAGTAGGGCGCGCCCGTGACCGTGACGGCGCAGGTGTGACGGACACCGGCGTCCAGCATGATGAAGCTGAGCCCGCCCGCGATGCGTGTCGGCGTCAACCGGTCGCTGGGCGTCTCAGTGCCGAGCCGGCCGTCGAAGTTGTCGCCCCAGCAGTAGCTCGTGCCGTCGATGGCGATCCCGCAGGTGTGCGCGTCCCCGGGACTCACGGCGCCGAACTTCAAGAAGCTCACTGGTTGAGGCGGGGGCGGTGGTGGGGGTTGCGTCGGACTGCTGTCACGTGCGCAGCCGCTGATGCCGGCGGCGAGCGCGATGAGAGCGAAACGACCGAAACGGCGACGCAACATTGTCACCTAATCTACCAGCTTTGACGAGACTTGATCCCTTCGGCGCCATTCAGGATCCCGTGCCGGCGATCAGCCTGCGCGAAAACGAACGCGGCACGCAGATCGGAGCAGGGTGGGACCCGAACTGGCACCAGCCTACCGATCTCTATGCGACCTATCACGACGAGGACTTCCGGCTCGGGCTGAATTGCGGCGCAAACGACCCTGGGGCGCTCGCCGGCCTTGCCGGAGCGACGATCAGGTAGTTCGCTGCGCGAAAGGCTCACGACGGCGGGATCATCAATACGACCTGGTCCCCGGGCTGCACCGGGGTCGTTTCGGTGCGCGTGTTACCTGCGGCCCCTGCGGCGCCGATCGGACGAAGCTCGAATCGGAGCTCTGTCGAGTTGACCACGAAGTCCGCGGGGATCGTAAAAACTTGCGTCTTGAGCGAAGCGGCGCGCCCCAACCGCATGCTCATCCCATGCTGTACGACAAACACATCCACGTCGAAGAAGCTCTGATTCTCCACCTTCACGGTCGTCGCCGGTACCGGCGGCTCGGCCGCGTCCGGCTTCGCTGTGTGATGGCACCCCGCGCTCAGCAGCGCGAGCGCGACAATTGCTCGTCTCATCGTTCCTCCACGAGTTCCGTTTCTTCATTACCCCCTCACACTCCCGTCACACCCGCTCCCTCAAGCTGCGGCATGCCTCGGGCCAGTGCCATGACAACGACGACTCGCGTGGCTGCTCTGGTCGCGGCGATCTCGCTGGTCCTGGGGGTGGGCCGAGCGACGGCCCAGGCGGTCGGTACGACGAAGCAGGAAACACCACCCGATTCCGCGTTGGCGACGCCGGCCACGGTTGATGAGGGGCGACTGGTCTTTCACGGCCGGGGATCGTGCCACGCATGTCACGGTGACAAGCTGCAGGGTGGCCCGATCGCCCCGGCCCTCACGGGTCCCCAATGGCGCCATATTGACGGCAGCTTCGGCGCCATCCTCGATCGCATCGTGAATGGGATGGCGGGAACCGTCATGACGCCACGCCCAGGCCGTATTACCTCGTCGCAAGCCTTCATGGTCGCGACCTACGTCTGGGCGGTCAGTCACGGACGCGCGCAGCCGTAGCACGCCGTCCACGGGAGCCACATGAACGCCACTCGGGCCGTTGCAGCTGGCCTCCTCGGGACCGCCGCGATGACGGCCTTGCTGCTGATCGAACCCTCTGTGGGCCTGCCGCAGATCGCCATCGGACAAATCTTCAGCACGGCGATCGGCCTCGCCCCCGTATATCTCCCGGTCGGGCCAGCCGTGGGTTGGTGCCTCGACTTCTTGGCAGGGGTCGGGTTCGCACTCGTGTATGCGGGCGTGTTCGAGCGCCGGCTTCCCGATGGACCAGTGGTTCGGGGCTCGCTCTACGGCCTCATCGTGTTCGTGATGGCGCAATTGGTCTTCATGCCGCTGGTAGGGGGCGGGTTGTTCTCCCACGGCGATCTCGAGCTGATCGCCGGCAGCCTGCTGGGCCATCTGGTCTACGGCGGCGTGGTGGGGTGGATCTACGGTCTTCCATCCGCACCCGGGCCGGCCGTCGTCGGGTGAGCGGCGCCAGCCCATGCCGTCAGTCTGGCTGAAAGAACGGAATTCAATTTATAGAAGCCGGCAACCACCCAAGATTGAAGGAACCCTCACGCTTTCCTCACCTCGCCCTCTGCGCAGCAGGGATGTGTTGGAGGAAGGAGGGGCATGGCCGATCTCACACAGCCGGTGGATCTGGGACGCAAGCGGGGCACCGGCCCGTCGCGCACGCGACGGCCGGAGTACGTCGATCTGCGTCCGCCGTGCAACAACGCCTGTCCTGCCGGCGAGAACGTCCAGGCCTGGCTCGCCCTGGCGCAGGCGGGCAAGGACCGCGAGGCGTGGCTCAGAATCCTGGACGACAATCCGTTCCCGGCGGTGCATGGGCGCGTGTGCTATCACCCGTGCGAAACCTCGTGCAATCGCACCGAGCTGGATGAGGCCGTCAGCATCCACGCGGTGGAGCGGTTCCTGGGCGATCGCGCGCTGGCCGAAGGCTGGACGCCCGAGGTTCCGCCGCCGACCGGCGCGCGCGTCCTGATCGTGGGGGCGGGCCCGAGCGGCCTGTCGGCGGCCTACCACCTGCGCCGCCTGGGACACTCCGTGGAGATCCGCGACGCCGGCGCGCTGGCCGGCGGGATGATGCACTTCGGCATCCCCGCCTATCGCCTGCCGCGCGACGTGCTGGCCGCGGAAGTGCAACGCATCCGGCGGATGGGCATCGCGATCACGCTCCACCACCGCGTGGAGGACCTCGAGCGCGAGTGGTCGGTGGGCGGCTTCGACGCGGCATTCGTGGCGGTGGGGGCGCACCTTTCCAAACGCGTCGACATCCCCGCGACCGACGCGGTGCGCATGGTCGATGCGCTCAGCTACCTCCACGACGTGAGCCGCGGCGCAACACCGAAACTGGGACGGCGCGTCGCCATCTACGGGGGCGGCAACACCGCCATGGACGCCGCCCGCACCGCGCTCCGCATGGGGCATGAGCCACTCATCATCTACCGGCGCGATTACGCCCACATGCCCGCCTTACCCTTCGAAGCCGACGAAGCGATGGAAGAGGGCATCCGGATTCATTGGCTGCGCAGCATTGCGTCGGCGGACGGTCACGACCTGCGCATCGAAGTGATGGAGGTCGGCGCCGACGGCAAAGCGCGCGGCACGGGGAAGTACGAAACACTCGAGGCCGATGCCGTCGTCCTTGCCGTCGGGCAGGAGGCGGACACGCGGTTTCTCGCCGGGATGGGCGGCGTCGTGGCCCAGCCGGACGGCACTGTGGAAGTGGACGACTGCATGATGACGGGCCGGCCGGGCCTGTTTGCGGGCGGCGACATGATTCCCGCACAGCGCTCCGTCACCGTCGCCGTGGGCCACGGCAAGAAGGCCGCCCGTCACATCGACGCCTGGCTGCGCGGAACCGTCTACCAGAAGCCGCCGGTCCGCGGCGAGGCCACGTTCGATCAGCTCCGCCTCTGGTTCGCGCGACACGTGTCACCGCAGGCGCAGGCGCGCATCCCCCTCGAGATCCGCCGGCGCGACTTCGGTGAGGTGGTCCAGGGGCTGACGGCGAGCGAGGCGCTGTTCGAGGCAAAGCGGTGTCTGTCCTGCGGCAACTGCTTCGAGTGCGACGCGTGCCTCGGCGCCTGTCCGGAGCGCGCGATCACCAAGCTCGGGCCAGGCCTGCGCTACGCCTTCGATTACGATCGCTGCACCGGGTGCGCCGTCTGCTTCGAGCAATGCCCCTCGCACGCGATTCAGCTCACACCCGAACCGGCGGTCGCGTCATGACCAGGCTGATCGTCGACGGCAACGAGGCGTGCGCCAGCGTCGCGTACCGCACCAACGAGCTGTGCGCGATTTTCCCGATCACCCCGTCGTCCGCGATGGCCGAGCTGGCGGACGAGTGGGCGAGCGAGGGTCGCCCGAACATCTGGGGTTCGGTGCCGGAGGTCGTGGAGATGCAGAGCGAGGGCGGCGCGGCGGGCGCCCTGCATGGCGCGCTGCAGGCCGGCGCGCTCGCGACCACGTTCACGGCGTCGCAGGGCCTGCTGCTGATGATCCCCAACATGTACAAGATCGCCGGCGAGCTGACGAGCACGGTCCTGCACGTCGCCGCGCGCTCGATCGCCGCGCACGCGCTGAGCATCTTCGGCGATCATCAGGACGTGATGGCCGTGCGGCCCACCGGCTTCGCGCTGCTGGCGTCCGGCTCGGTGCAGGAGGCGCAGGACTTCGCCCTCATCGCGCAGATGGCGACGCTCGAAGCGCGCGTGCCGTTCCTGCATTTCTTCGACGGCTTTCGCACGTCGCACGAGCTCGCGCGCATCGTCGGTCTGTCGGACGACGATCTGCGCGCGCTGATCGACGACGACCTGGTGCGCGCGCACCGCTCGCGCGCGCTGAATCCCGACACGCCGTTCATCCGCGGCACCGCGCAGAATCCCGACGTCTACTTCCAGAGCCGCGAGGCGGCCAATCCGTTCTTCGCGCGCACGCCCGGCATCGTGGAGCGCGCGATGCGGCACTTCGCCGAGCGCACGGGCCGGCAATACGGATTGTTCGAGTATTTCGGTGCGCCCGACGCCGAGCGCGTCGTGGTGCTGATGGGCTCGAGCGCCGCGACCGCGCGCGAGACCGTCGACTGGCTGGTGGCGCGCGGCGAGCGGGTCGGCGCGCTGCAGGTGCGGCTGTTCCGGCCGTTCTCGGTACGGCATTTCCTCGCCGCGCTGCCGGCAACCACGCGCGCCGTGGCCGTGCTCGACCGTACGAAGGAAAGCGGCGCGCTCGCGGAACCGTTGTGCCTCGACGTCGTGGCGGCGCTGGCGGAAGGCGGCCGCAGGCTCCCCGTGATCGCCGGGCGCTACGGCCTGTCCTCGAAGGAGTTCACGCCGGCGATGGTGAAGGCAGTGCTCGACGAGCTGAAGGCACCGCGCCCGCGCAATCACTTCGTCGTCGGGATCGACGATGACGTGGGCCACACGAGCCTGCCGTACGATCCGTCGTTCCGCACCGAGCCCGACGACACGTTCCGCGCCGTCTTCTACGGCCTCGGCGCCGACGGCACCGTCGGCGCGAACAAGAACAGCTGCAAGATCCTGGGCGAGGAGGCGGACCTCTTCGTGCAGGGCTACTTCGTCTACGATTCGAAGAAATCGGGCTCGCGCACCGTGTCGCACCTGCGGTTCGGCCACGCGCCGATCCAGTCTGCGTATCTCGTGGATCGCGCACAGTTCGTCGCGTGCCATCAATTCTCGTTCGTGCATACGATCGATGTGCTCGACGTCGCGGCGGAGGGCGCGACGTTCCTGCTCAACAGCCCTTACGATCCCGCGGAGACGTGGCGCCGCCTGCCGCACGCCGTCCAGGAGCAGATCATCCGCAAGAAGCTGGCGGTGTGGGTCATCGACGCGAGCGCCGTGGCGCGCGAGGCGGGAATCCCGGGGCGCACCAACACGGTGCTGCAAACCTGCTTCTTCGGCATCTCGGGCGTCCTGCCGCGCGAGCAAGCCCTCGAGAAGATCAAAGCCGCCATTCGCAAGACGTACGGCCACAAGGGCGAGGACGTCGTGCGCGCGAACTGCGCTGCGGTGGACGCGACGCTGGAACGGCTGCGCCCGATGCCCGTCCCGGCCAGCGCGACGAGCCAGATCGACCTCCGGCCCGTGGTGGCGGCGGCCGCTCCCGAGTTCGTGCAACGCGTGACGGGGCCGATGTTGGCGGGACGGGGTGACGCGCTCCCGGTGAGCGCGCTGCCCGTCGACGGCACCTATCCGAGCGCGACGTCGCGCTGGGAAAAGCGCAACATCTCCGAGAGTGTGGCCGAGTGGGATCCGCTCACGTGCATTCAATGCGGCAACTGCGCGATGATCTGCCCGCACGCCGCCATTCGCGCCGGGCTCGTGGAAGACGCTCGGCTCGCGAGCGCGCCCGCCGGCTTCCCATCGGCCCCGATCGACGAACGCGGCTTCCCCAGCACGCGCTACACACTCCAGGTGTATGTGGAGGACTGCACCGGCTGCGGCCTGTGCGTGGAGGTATGCCCGGCGGTAGCGACGGGCGGGCGGCCGGACGGCCCGACGGTCGAAACACGGAAGGCGATCAATCTCGCTGACCGCGAGCCGCTTCTGGCACGCGCCCGGGCGAGCGTGGCGTTCTTCGAATCGCTGGCAGTGACGGAGCGCGCGCAGGTGGATTTCTCGACGGTGCGCGGCACCCAGTTCCTGGAGCCGACGTTCGAGTTCTCGGGTGCGTGCGCGGGATGCGGCGAGACTCCCTATCTGGGCTTGCTCTCGCGCCTGTTCGGCGACCGCATGCTCGTCGCCAACGCCACCGGCTGCTCGTCGATTTACGGCGGCAATCTTCCCACGACGCCCTGGGCGATCAACTCCGAGGGCCGCGGGCCGGCGTGGTCGAATTCGCTGTTCGAGGACAACGCGGAGTTTGGGCTCGGGATGCGACTGGCGGCCGATGGCCAGCTCGCCATGGCGCGCCGGCTCACCGCCGCATTCCGTGGCACGTTGGGTGACGATATCACCGACGCTCTGCTTTCGGCGTCGCAGCGCGAAGAGCCACAGATCCGCACGCAGCGGCGCCAGGTCGCGGCCGCGTGCGCTCGCCTGCAGCCGCTCGCCGACGCCGGCGACGAGGCGGCGCGGCAGCTGCTCTCCGTCATCGGCGGCCTCGTGCGTCGCAGCGTCTGGATCGTGGGCGGTGACGGCTGGGCGTACGACATCGGCTCGGGGGGTCTCGATCACGTCCTGGCGAGCGGGCGTGACGTGAACGTGCTGGTGCTCGACACCGAGGTGTACTCGAACACCGGCGGCCAGGCCTCGAAGGCCACGCCGCTCGCGGCGGTCGCCAAGTTCGCGAACGCCGGCAAGGCCACGGAAAAGAAGGATCTGGCGCTGCAGGCGATGGCGTACGGGACCGTGTACGTGGCGCGCGTCGCAATCGGCGCCAACCCCCAGCAGACGCTGCTCGCCTTGCGTGAGGCCGAGGCGTACCCCGGCCCGTCGCTCGTGCTCGCCTACAGTCACTGCATCGCCCACGGGTACGATCTGCGGATGGGGCTCGAGCAGCAGCGGCGCGCCGTACACTGCGGCTATTGGCCCCTGCTGCGCTACAACCCGGAGCTGCGCCGCACCGGCGAGAATCCGTTCACGCTCGATTCGCCGCGGCCGACGTTGGGCTTCCGGGAATACGCCGATCAGGAGCTGCGCTATCGCCTGCTCGCGCGGAACAATCCGGCTGCCGCCGAGACGCTCCTCACGCAGGCCGATGAAGCGATCGCCCGCCGGTGGCACTTGTACGAAAACCTCGCCGGGCTCGTGTGACCCTCGACCGGCTCCTCGACCTCGGCTTCGAGCGTGCGGCAATCACGCCCGCCGCCACAGAATCCCTGCAAGTCGACCGGAACACGGTCATCGTGACTACGGCCCGGCCCGCGATGGGCACGCTGGTCTCGGTGTCGGCGCTCGGCTCCACGCAGTGGCTCCTCGACGAGGCGATCGGCCGCGCGTTTGTCGAGATGGATCGGCTCATCGCCATCTTCTCGCGCTTCGAACCGGCGTCGGCACTGACCGCGCTCAACGACACTGGCCGGCTCGACGGGCCGCCGCCCGAGCTGGCCGACGTCGTCGCCCGCGCAATCCGTTACCACGCGCTCACGCGAGGAGCGTTCGACATCTCCGTCGAGCCGCTGCTAAGGCCAGATGCCGAAATCGCCGAGGCGCTGGCCCTGGTGGGCGTTCAGCACGTCGCCGCATCGAAACGCGCCATTCGGTTCGGCAAAGCGGGAATGGGGCTGACACTCGACGGCATCGCCAAGGGCTACATCGTGGACGCAATCGCGCGCACGCTCAAGCAGGGCGGCGTGCGCAGCTTCCTCGTCAACGCTGGCGGCGACATTCGCAGCGCGGGCACGAGAGAAAACGGCCGCCCCTGGTCCGTCGGCGTCTGGGACCCGGACGCTCCCGGCGTCTTCCCCGATGTCATCCATCTCACCGACGCCGCCGTGGCCACGTCGGGGAAGTACGAGCGCGGCGATCATATCGTGGATGGCGCCACCGGCCGCTCCCCCGATCATCACACCAGCGTTTCGGTACTCGCCCCCACCGCGATGGCCGCCGACGCGCTGGCCACCGCTCTCTTCGTCCTCGACGCCGCGCGCGGCCTGGCGCTCGTCGAGTCGCTCGCGCATTGCGAGTGCCTGATTCTGGACTCTGCTGGCCGCCAATTCCGCTCACGCGGATGGCACAAGGAGCCATGATGCCCTGGACACCCTCGCCGAAATTTCAAGTCGGCACGATGGTCGCACTGCGAGTCCTCATCGGATGGCACTTCCTGTACGAGGGGCTCTCCAAACTGCTCAACCCGTACTGGACGTCTGCCGGCTACCTCGCCGAATCACAGTGGTGGCTCAAGGGCGTGTTCGTCGCCATCGCTGCGAGCCCCGGGGCGGTGACCATTGTCGATTACGTCAACATCTGGGGCCAGATCGCGATCGGCCTCGGCCTCATGTTCGGGCTCTTTACGCGCTGGTCAACAATCGGCGGCATCGTGCTGCTCGCCTTCTACTATATCGCGGCTCCCCCGTTCATCGGGTACACCTACCCCATGCCGGCCGAGGGGAGCTACCTCATCGTGAACAAGGTCCTGATCGAGCTCGCCGCGCTGCTCGTCGTGCTTGCCTATCCCACCGAGCAAACCTTCGGGCTCGACCGATTCATCTTCCGCCGCCGGACCGGCTCCACACCCGAGCCGCTCGCGCGCGCCGTCCTGGAGAGCACCAGCCATGACTGATCAAAACAAACCCACCGGCAACGGATGGCTGACCATGTCACGCCGCAGCGTCCTCAAGGCGCTGGTGTCGGTCCCCGTCTTCGGGGTGTTCTTCGTGGAGTTCCTCCGCAAGAAGGCCGGCGACGACGTGAAGCGGCGCGCGCTCCTTGCGGAGTTGGGCGTCACGGAGAGCGGACCCGCCGTCATCTCGAACGCGATCTCGCGCCCCCCGGGCAAACGGATTCGCCTCGGCATCATCGGGTACGGGGGGGAAGGGGAGTCGCTGGTGCGGCACGCCGGTTTCGCGCACCCCGACTGGATCGACGAGGCCAGGAAGAACCACGACGAGGACCCACGCGACAAGGAGCTCGAGACCTATCTGGGCCAGGATGACCTGAACGTCGCGGTGACCGCCGTCTGCGATTTGTTCGACGTGCGCGCGGAGCGCGCCATCACCGCCTCGCAGGTGACGCAGCGCCCGGGCGGCGCTGCCCCGAATCCGCCGGCGAAACGATTCAAGCGCTACACCGACCTGCTCGCGAGCGGCGAGGTGGATGCGGTGATTATCGCCACGCCGGACCACTGGCACGCGCCGATCACCATCGAGGCCGCCAATCACGGTATCCCGGTGTACTGCGAGAAATGCATGACCCGGACCGAAGCGGAAGCGATCGCGATGCACGACGCGGTCAAACGCTCCAAGATCGTGTTCCAGCTCGGCCACCAGAACCGGCAGTCGGAGAGTCACCAGAAGGCGCGCGAGGTGGTGGACGCGAAGATCCTCGGACCGATCACCCTGGTCGAGTCGACCACCAACCGCAACTCGCCCTGGGGCGCCTGGGTATGGGACATCCATCCCCAGGGGAATCCGCAGACGATCGATTGGGCGCAGTTCGAGGAGACCGCGGCCAGGCGCGTGCCGTTCAGCCTGGAGCGGTTCTTCCGCTGGCGTTGCTGGATGGACTACGGGACAGGCCTGTCGGGCGATCTGCTGTCGCACGAATACGACGCGGTCAACATGATCCTCGGGCTCGGCATTCCGAAGTCGGTCGTCGCGTCAGGCGGCGTGTACTATTTCAAAGACGGCCGCGACGCGCCCGACGTCTTCCAGGCCGTCTACGAGTATCCCGATCGCGACCTGACGTTTGTCTACAGCGCCACACTCGCCAACGGCAACGACCGCGGCCTTGTCTTCATGGGTCACGACGCGTCGTTGCGCGTGAGCGGCGCGCTGACCGTCTCCGCCGACGGCGAATCGACGCGCTTCGCCGACAAGATCCAAAGCGGCACGATCGATCCGTCGCGGCCGATGTTCACTTATCGGCCCGGATCAAAAGGCATCGACGCCGTGACCTCGGCGACGGCCGAGTACTTCGCGAGCCGCGGCTTGCTGTACACCTATCGCGGCGGGCGCCGCGTGTCGGCCTATCACCTGCACATCGGAGAGTGGCTGGACGTGATCCGGAACGGCGGCGACACGAGCTGCAACATCGAGCGCGGGTTTGAAGAGGCGATCTCCTGCCATATGGCCACGCGCTCCTATCTCGAGGGGCGCAAAGTGGCCTGGGATCCGGTGCGGCGGCGAATCGTGTAGGGTCCGGGTGCGCGTCACCCGATCAACCCATACCGCGCCGCATAGCGGACCAACTCGGCATTCGTGGCGACCGCCATCTTCTCGAGAATCCGGGTCCGGTAGGTGCTCACCGTCTTGGCCGAAATGGCCAGTTCGCTCGCGATCTGCGAGACACTGAGGCCGCTGCCCAGCCGGCGCATGACTTCAAACTCGCGATCGGACAACAGCTCATGTGGGGCGCGCTGCCAGCCACCATCGAGATGCTCGGCCAGGTGCTCGGCGAGCGTCGGACTGACGTACTTGCCGCCCCGATAGACGCGACGGATGGCGTCCAACAGCTGATCGGGCGAGTGATCCTTCGTGAGATAGCCCGAGGCCCCGGCCCGCAGCGCCCGCACGGCCCACTGATCCTCGGGGTGCACGCTCAAGACCAGGACCCGGACGGTCGGGTGCCGCGCGCGCAGCTCCCGTAGGGTCTCGAGAAAAGGACCACCCGGCATCGACACGTCGAGCAGCACGACATCGGCCGCCGTGCGGTCCAGTGCGCTCAGCAGGGCCGTGGCGTCACCCGCTTCGCCGGCAATGGCCAGCCCGGCGTCGGCTTCCACGATGCGGCGCAGCCCCTGCCGGACGATCGGATGGTCGTCCGCGATGAAGATCCGAATCGCCCCTGAACGGCTCACGCCGCCCGCGGCGTGAGCGGAATGGTGACGACAATGGATGTGCCCTCTCCCGGCTTGCCTTGCACCATCAAGACGCCACCGCACGCCAGCGCCCGTTCCCGCATGCCCACGAGGCCCAGCGACCGCAGCCCGCTCAATGTATCGGGCGCGAACCCCACTCCATTGTCCGACACGCCGAGGATCAGGCTGCCCCCGGCACGACGGACCGCCACATCCACGCGGGTCGCCTTGGAATGCCGGGTCACGTTGGTCAGCGCCTCCTGAATGATTCGGAAGGCATGACTCGCCACTTCGTCCGAGAGCTGGGGAAACTCTTCGGCGTGAAGGGTGATCGCGATCCCGGTTCGTTGGGTCGCATCCTGTACCAGATACTCGATGGCGGCCTCCAAGCCGAGCTGGTCGAGCACACTGGGGCGTAGCTCGCTGGCGATCCGGCGTACGATGTTCATCGTTTCGTCGATGCGCGCGGTGATGGACGGATCGATCGCCTGAATCTGTCCGGAATGGCGACCGCCCCGGTGCCGGTTCGAGTCCATCCAGGCAAGGTCGAGTTTAAGGGCGGTGAGCGCCTGGCCCAATTCGTCATGAATCTCGCGGGCGATGCGAGTCCGCTCTTCCTCGCGGATCGCCTGCAGCCGGATCGCGAGCGCGCGTAACTCCGTGCGCGATTGCTCCAATTCCTCCGCGGCGCGGATGCGGTCCGTGACGTCCCGTTGAATCCCGAAGTGCCCCGTGATCCGGCCGGCCGCGTCATAGAAACACATGTAGTCACCTTCGACCCACATCGTCGAGCCGTCGAGCCGCCGCTCGTTGGTGACGCTGTGCCTGTGACCCGCATCGAACAGCGCCCGCCAGCCGCGGCGACCGGCCGCCACGTCGTGCCGGAAAAAGTCGCTCGGCGTCAGCCCGATGAGATCCTT
This sequence comes from uncultured Gemmatimonadales bacterium, assembly GCA_963704805.1. GTDB lineage: Bacteria > Gemmatimonadota > Gemmatimonadetes > Gemmatimonadales > GWC2-71-9 > 20CM-2-65-7. The sequence goes on from CAVPHS010000001.1 coordinate 1,378,284, forward strand.
GGGTGCGGCACGGAATTGTCTCGCCATCGCGGGATTGATCTTGGTCATGCGCTGATGGGAAAAGACATAGTCCAGCACCGCATCCTGATCGACCTGCGGTCCCCACTCGATCGGCTGATCGAGCATCATGAAAAAAAAGCCGTCCTGGGACTGTTCGAAAAAAGCCTCCAGGAGGGCCGGGGTATTGAACTGCGAAGGATCTGACACGGCTGCGGGCACCCTAGTCTCCTGACCATTGAAGCTGGGGGCCCCGGACATGCCGGAGCCCCAGAGCAATGTGAAATCTACCGCACCACGATCCGCCCGCTCATGGCGGCGCCGTGGACCGAGCAGTCGTAGGCATAGGTGCCGGGATTGAGGAACGTCACCGCATAGGTACTGCCCGCCGCACTCATGACCACGCTGTTCCGGAAGATCCCCGGGGTGCCCGTGGACCGGATGCTGTGCGAGCCCGCCGCGCTCCAGGTCCAGGTGACGGTACCCCCCGCCTTGATCGTGTCCACGGCCGGGTTCTGGCTTCCGTTCACGCTGCGGAAAAAGTCGTTGCCCACGTTGACCTGAGCGCTGGACGGCTGCTGCGGCTCACCGTAAACGAAGTCGTCCATGACCACGAGATCTTGCGTGCCGCCCGCGGTCAGGTCGACGGCGGTCGCGCTGAGGGAGGCGTCGCCGCTCGTGATCACGACCCGCGCCACGACCGGTACGGTGAATACGGCGCCGACGAACGAGAGGAGATGCGCGTCGTTGTGGTTGGGGGCTGTGAGCGAAGCAATCAGGACGTCGCGGGCGTCGTAGTACGCAATCGTGGTGGAGCCCACGCGATCGACGTCGGAAAAGACCGCACCGAAGCCCTTGACCAGACCGTCAGTCGCGGTGCCGGCCAGCTTGAAGCGCACTTCGACCTGGTTCGAGCCGACGGGCATGAACAGCTTCTTGGGCGAAAACGTGCTGAACTGCGCCGCCAGATCGGGGTTGATCGACGCGAACGCCGTGCTGTCCACGCGCAATCCCGTGCCCGGGGTGGCGTACACCGCGCCGCGCTTGGAATTGACATTGAAGAACGCCGCCGGGAAGGTATCCACGTCGGTCAATGCGGCGGGGACGCCGTCCCAGTTGATCTCGCGCCGGCCGCTGTCGGCGGGGGGCGTGTTGGCGGCGTTCAGCACGCCGCCGAGCGCGGTCCGGAATTCGGCCAGCTTGTCCGCGATCGAGATGCTGTCGCCCAGCGTCTGGAACGTGGTGAAGGCGGGTGGGGGCGGCGGGGGGGGGCGGCGGTGGCGCAACGTTCGTCGGCGACTTGTAGTCGCTGCACCCCATGGCAACCGCGAGGGCCAGGAGGGGAGCATAAAGTGTCGGTTTCATCGTGTTCTCCGTCGTGAAGGGGTATCGATCGCTGTCGCAGGTCATGCTAGCAATCGTCCCGCGACGGAGGCATCAGCGTTGTGGTCGTTGGCGCGGGGAAGAGAGTGGAACGACTGTGTCAGACGGAGGACTACAGCGAAAACGGCGAGCCCAATCGGCTCGCCGTTTGTCGTTTGCTTCCCTTTGTGCCGGCTAGAACTTGGACCAGAGGTACTGGTTGGTGACTTCATGGTGGAACTGGATCTCGGCGGCCTTTACCTCTGCGCCGAGCGCCTTGGGGCAGCGGTCCGCCTGCATCTGTTTCAGCTCGGCGAATTTGGCGTGGACATCCTCGCCCAGCGCTTCCTTCAGGAAGCGGCTGCCCTGATGCAGGCGAATGGCATCATAGATATTGTCGGACAGATACTTTGCGCCGTCGCCCTTCCCGCCATCGACGGGACCCTCGAGACCGGTCTTGAAGATCGTGTAGATCGCCAGGTACGGATTGGCGTCGGGCGCAATCGAGCGCACCTCGACGCGCTTGGAGCGCTCGTTGCCCAACGGAATCCGGATCATCGAGCCGCGGTCGATCGGCGACGCCTTGATCTGGTTCGGCGCTTCGAAATGCGGATCGAGCCGGCGATAGCTGTTCACGCTGGAGTTGAGTAGCAGGCAGATCTCCGCGCCGTTGGACAGGATCCGCTTGATGAAGTCCCAGCCGCCCTGCGACAACTGGTCCTGGCCCTTCTCGTCCCAGAACAGGTTCTTACCCTTGCGCGCCACCGAGACGTTGGTGTGCATCCCGTTCCCGTTGACGCCCGTGACCGGCTTGGGCAGGAAGCACGCGGTCATGTCCATCCGCGCGGCCACCTGGCGCGACAGCAGCTTGTACAGCTGCACCTGGTCGGCCGCGATCACGGCCTCGGCGTAGTTGTAGTTCATCTCGAACTGCGACGGTGCCACCTCGGGGTGATCCTTCTCGTTGGCGAAGCCCATCGCGCGCTGCACTTCGGCCGCTGTATCGATGAACAGGCGCAGCGTGTCACCCGGCAGCGAGTGGTAATAACCGCCGGTGGAGATGAACTCGAACTTTCCCGTCTCGTGATAGCGCCGCTCGGCATCCCGTCCCTTGAAGAGAAACCCTTCGATTTCGTTGGCCGCGTAGCACGTCGTACCGTCCTTGGCGAAGAGCCTCTCGCTGTACTGCTTCAGCAGGCCGCGCGAGTCGGCACCGTACGGCGCGCCGTCGCGCTCCAGGACTTCGGCCATGGCGAGCACTTTCCCGGGACCAAACACGTCGGCGGGAAGCCAATAGAACGCCGGCCAGTCCACCCGCAGCCGGAGGTCGGATTCCTGCTGGCGCGAGAACCCGCGGATGGAGGAGCCGTCGAACGTGAGGTTGTCGACCGAGCTGAGCAGGAATTTCTTGTCGTAGTCGAGCATGTGAAACCGGCCCTCGAGGTCTGTGAAGCAGACCGTGACGGCCTTGATGCGCTTTTCGTCCGTCAAGTACTTGAGGCGCTCCTCCTGGATCTTGTCCGCCGCCACGCGGTCGAGCCGTTGCTTCTTCGCGGCGAGGTTACGGTCCTCGAGCTCGTCGTAGGGGATTTCCAGAAAGTCACGTAACGCAGTAGTCATGCTCACTCTGGGGAGAGAGGTGAGACAGCACAAGCCAGTGAATGGCGGTAGACCAGCAAAGAGATGCGAAGCTTTAAGCTATCGGTCGGCGTGGCGGGACGAAAGCTCGGCCTTTAGCATTATCGCAATGAGCGCCAAACGAACGGCCACGTGGTATCGCTGGAACGATATTCCCCTTGAGCAGGTGAACGAGCGCCTGTCGCGGCGCCTGATCACCGGTGACCAGCTGATGCTCACGCACGTGTACTTGAAGAAGGGCTGCGTCGTTCCGAAGCACTCGCACGTGAACGAGCAGCTCACCTACATCCTCGAGGGCGCGCTGAAGTTCTTCGTCGGTGACGACGGCAAAGAGGAGATCATGGTGCGCGCGGGTGAGGTGCTCCATCTGCCGAGCAACGTGCCGCACGAGGCCCACGCGGTCGAGGACACGCTCGATGTGGACATCTTCTATCCGCCGCGCGAGGACTGGCTCAAGAAGACGGACGCCTACCTGAGGAAGTAGTCACTGCGTTTTCCCGAGAGCCTCGGCCGCCGCCTGCCGCACCTCGGGATCGCGGTCGTTCAACGCCCGGGTCAGACCGGGAATCGCGGCCGCGATGTTCATATCGCCCAGTCCCTTCACGGCGGACAGGCGGACGTCCTTGTCTTCGTCGCGCAGCCGGTCGAGCAGCGCCTGCACGGCGGCGGGATCGTGGATGTCGGCGAGGGCGTCCGTGGCGCGCTGGCGCAGCTCGATGTCGGGTGACGTCGTGGCGCGAATCAACGCCGGTGGCGCCTTCGTGACGTCATCGAGGTTGCCGATCGCGTTGGCAGCCTCGCGTTGCACGTCGGCGTCCTGGTCCTCGAGCGCCCGTGCCAGCGGCTCGAGCGAGCGCGGGAGACTGAGGTTCCCCAGGGCGTTGGCGCATTCGCGCCGCACCTCCGGGTCAGGGTCGTTCAGCAGCAGCCCTTCGAGCGGCGTGGCCGCCGCTCGCTCATGCATGTTGCCGAGCGCATTGGCCGCCGTGCGACGCACCTCCGCGTTCCGGTCGGTGAGCGCTCCGATCAATGCCGTACCGACGCGGGGACTCTTCATCTGCCCCAGCGCCTCGGCGGCGATGGCCCGCATGACCGGATCGGCATCGTGCAGCAGCGGCACCACGTCCTTCGCGAAACTGGCGTCCTCGAATTGTCCGAGCGCCCAGGTGCTCGCGAGTCGCACGCGGGGTGAGGTGGAGTGCAGCGCCTTCTGCAATGCCGGCGCCGATGCGGGATCCTCGATCTCCCCGAGGGCCCACGCCGCCATCGCCGCGGGGGCTGCGGCGCTGTCGCCGAGCACGCGTTCGAGCGCGGCCCGTGTCTCGCGACGCTCCCCGTTGCCGACGCCCACGGCGTAGGCCGCGCTCTCGCGGATGCGCGGCGACAGGTCGGTGAGCAAACGTCCCAGTACCGCGGTGGACACGGTGCTGTTACCCAGCAGTTTCGCCGCGACGCGTCGTACACACGCGTTGTCCGTGCCGAGTGTCGCCTGCAGCAATGCGATCGCTCTGGGGTCGGTGACGGTCCCGGCTAGAGAATCCTTCGCGCCCTGGACGTCGGGCGCGTCCTCGAAGCGGCCCACAGACGCATCGTTGCCCATCCAGAAGTTGCCGAGCTGGTCGCCGATCAGATCACAGACGACGGGATCGGAGCGCCCGAGTGCGCTGAGCAGCCTGGCGATCCGCGCCGAGTCGGCACCGGGCCGTGCATTGGTTTCCGTCCGCAGCGACACACGCGGAGCGCGCGCCGCCACGCCGGCGGCGGTGGCGCCGCCCACGCCGGCTAGCACGAGGCCGAGAACGTGCAGAGCGCGCGTCATGGATCCTGCCCCAACGCTTCGGCCGCCGCGCGGCGCACTTTGGGATCGGGCGATTGCAGCGCGGCCTGCAGCGCCTGGCGTGCCGCCGGGTCGGCGATGTTCCCCAGGGCTTCAGCGGCGGTTTCGCGCACTTGGCCTCGCGGGTCGTCGAGCAGACGCCGCAGCGACGGGATCGCCGCGGTTATCGAACGCTCGCCCGCGAGCTGCGCCGCACGCTGCCGGACGTCTGCGTCTGCGTCTTTCATCAGGCTCAGGAGCGTGGCTTCGGCGATGGGCGCCTTGAGGTCGTTGAGCGCGCTCAGCGCTGACTCACGTACGTCGGCGTCGGGATCACTCAACGCTTCGGTGACGGCGGCCACACCGCTTTGGGCCCCCAGATTGCCCAGCGCCTGCACGACGTTACTACGCACGTCGGACGACGGATCGTGAATCAGGCGTGCGATGGCGCCGGCAGCCGAACGCACCTCGAGATGATCCAGCAGATTCACGGCTTCACGCCGGACGTCGGCATCGGGGTCGTCCAGGAGCGCTACGACCTGCGCCGTCGGCACGCCCCGTTCCCAGTGCGACAGCGCGCTCAACGCGTCACGTCTCACGTCGGTGACCGGATCCTTGAGGAGGTTGGCGATCGGCCCAATGGCTCGTGTATCCTCGAGATCGGCCAGTGCGTCGACCGCAGTCGACCGCACCTCGGCGTCGGAATCAGCGAGCACGGTGATGAGCGGCGCGACCGCGCGCAAGTCACCAAGCTGGCCGAGCGAGTGCGCGGCGGCCTTGCGGACGCCTGCGTTCTCGTCCTTGAGACGCGCGATCAGCGCATTGACGACCGCAGTGTCCTGAGGCGAGGGCTTGGCGGCGAGCGCCTGGGCGCCCGTGCTTTCGTCCGTTGGCCCTGACGCTACGCCTTGCGAAACGCGTGGCGCAGCGGCGACCGTTGCGATCACGCACAGCGTGGCAATGACGGCCCAGCCGCGCCGCGACGCGCGGCTCGAGGGCAGGCGCCCGTCGAGCAGTCGCGCGATCCGCGACACCAGGAGCGAGCGCCGTTCCGCGAGGCCCGCCACCGGCACGCCCAGGGGAGAAGCCTGAATCCATTCGGCCACGGTGGCGAGACACTTTGCCAGCGAGACTGCCGATCCGGTCTTTCGCATAGCCCACTCATCGCTCAGGTATTCAGCCGTCGTCTCGAGCTCGCGGCGCGCGAGCCGGTTGAGCGGCTGGAAGAAGAAGACACGCTCGATCAAGCTGGCGCCCGCGAGCCACAGGGAATCGCGTCGCGCCAGATGCGCCAGCTCGTGCGCCAGCATGCTGCGTTGCTGCTCGGCGCCGAGCTCCGAGAGCGCCAGCTCGGGCACGCAGATCTCCGAGAGACCCAGGGCCACGGGACTCGAGATCGTCCGCGCGATCGTGAGACGCACGTGGCGTCGATAGCCGCTGGTGCGCTGCAGATCAGCGAGCGTGGAGGCGAGGGGACCGTCGCTCACGGGACGGCGGTCGGCGAGGCGGCCGACCAGAATCAGGCGTCGCGCGACGTAGTAGAGCGACGAGGCCAGCGCGACCAAGCCCCAGAGCAGCACCGCCACGAGGGGCAGCGACGGCGCGCGCGTCGTGACCGTGGCCGCGGATCCATGCACCGCTGCAACGTTCGATTTGCCGGCGTCGAGCGTGGGCCCCGCGGGGGAAGGCTCATTGACGGGTGCGACCTGGGGCAGGGAAGCGCTGGGCAATGTCATCGCCGGCGGCGTGCGCAGCTCGAGGCGCGACTGGATCGTGCCGGTCACGAGACTCGCGAGCAGCGCCACCTTCCAGAGGAGATCGGAAGCGGCGGGCTCGAGGCGACGCCGGGTCAGGAGCCACGCGAGGCCCAGCAGTACGGTGCTGTGGATCGCATAGGTGAGCAGCCACGTGAATAGAGTCTTCATTTTGACTCCGGTGCGTTCGACTCGACGCGCTCGATCATGTCGCGGATCTTCGCGAGGTCGCCCGGGCTCATGTCTTCGCCCGAGAGGAGGTGCTGCACCAGTGCGGTGACGTCGCCGTCGAACAGGCGCTCGGTCAATTCACCGACCATCGAGTGTTGCACTTCCTGCTCGGAGACGGCGGCGCGATAACGGTACTGGCGGGACTCCGCGCGCCGCGTGACCACACCACGGCGCTCCAGGCGCGACAACATTGTCGCGACCGTGGTCTGCGCGAGCCCGCGATCGGGGTGCAGCGCTTCCCAGATCTCTTGGACCGTTGTCTCGCCTTTGTCCCAGATGACCCGCAGGATGGCAAGCTGCAGCTCCGTCAGTTGATGGCGCTCCGTCATTTCTCGGCCTCGCGATTGGTTGATCTACAGTTGTAGATTTACAGGTGTAGATCTACCTTGTCAAGCCTGACGCCCGAACGCCACGCCTCGCCGTTCGGGGCCCAGCGTCGCCACGATCGCGCACACAATGAACACGACCGCCGCCGAGAGGGCCATGGTCTGCGCGTAGGTGGCATGTGCGGCGAACAACGCTTGCACGTGCGGGATTTGGCTTGCCACCGCCACGCCGCATTGATAGGCGAACCCGGGCAGAAACCCGCGGACGCCGTCCGGCGCGAGTTCGTTGATGTGGGCCGGAATCACGCCCCACGCACCCTGCACGAAGAACTGCATGGTGAACGCGCCGACGATGAGCAGCGGCGTGGCGGGCGCGAATGCCCAGATCGGGATCGCGAGCAGGGCGCCTATCAGCGCGAGGCCGATGGTGCGCCGCCGGCCCAGCCGATCGGAATAGAGACCGCACAGCACGCCGCCGACGAGCGCGCCCACCTGGGAGAACGCCGTGAGGGCGGCCCGCGCTTGTGGCCCCCACCCCCAATCCCGCTCGAGAAACGTGGGATACATGTCCTGCGTGCCGTGCGAGACCATGTTCATCAGCGCCATCAAGCCCACGAGATACAGGAAGAGCTTCCAGTTCGATGCGATCGCGCGCCCGAGGTGACTCCAGGTCTCGTGCCGGGTCTCGCGCCACACGTCCGACTCCTGCACGCGGGCGCGCACGAAGAGGGCGAGCAAAGCAGGGAGGCCGCCGATGAAGAACAGCGGCCGCCAACCCCAGCGTGGGAAGACGAGCAGATAACACAGTGCCGCGAGCAGGTAGCCGGCCGCGTAGCCCTGCTGCAGCAGCCCTGACATCACGCCGCGGAGCTTGGGCGGCACCTTCTCCATGACGAGCGACGCGCCCACACCCCACTCGGCGCCCATGCCGATTCCGAACAACGCGCGCAGGATGAGAAAGGTGGTGTAGTTCGGCGCGAGGCCAGACAGCACCTCGACGATCGAATAGAACACCAGATCGACCATCAGCGGGATCTTGCGGCCGTAGCGGTCGGCGATGAGGCCAAAGATGAACGCGCCGACGGGTCGGAAGGCGAGGGTGAGCGTGATCGAGAGCGCGATCGCGGCGTCCGACTTGCCGAATTCCTTCGCGATGGCCGTCAGCGTCATCACGACCAGGAAGAAATCGAACGCGTCGAGCATCCAGCCGAGAAAACCGGCGGCGACGGTCGCGTTCTGATCGCTGGCGGGCTTCAAGGCTCGACTGTGAGCTCCGCGTGCAAATCCGCTCGTGAATCTTCTCCGACCCAAACGTCGAAGATGCTGGGCTCAACGACCCAACGCTTCGTCTGGGGACTCCAGAATCGCATTTCGTTTCGGCCCAAAGAGAAACGGAGAGTCGTGGTCTGGCCGGGTTGCAATGCTACTCGGCGAAACCCTTCGAGCTGGCGAACCGGACGGGATGCGGAGCCGGAGCGCTGATGAATGTAGAGCTGAGCCACGGCATCACCCGGCACAGCACCGGTGTTTGTCACGTCCACAACCACCGCGACGCTGTCGCCAGCCTTGATGCGAGTCTTCGATAGCTGGAGGTTGGCGAACCGGAAGGTGGTGTAGCTGAGCCCATATCCGAACGGATACAGCGGTTTGCTGGAGATGTCCCAGTAACGCGACGTGAACTGCGGAGCGCTTTCCGGGTCCTGCGTGAGGTTGTGGTTGTAGTAGAGCGGCTCCTGCCCCGCGGAGCGGGGCCAGCTGAGAGGCAGTTTCCCTCCCGGATTCACGTCGCCGAATAGCACGTCCACGATCGCGTTGCCCCCTTCCACACCGGGGAACCACGACTCGAGAATCGCGGAGGCGTGTTGCGCGATCCAGTTGATGTCGAGCGGCCGCCCATTCTCCAAGACAACGACGAGCGGCTTTCCCGATGCTGCCGCGGCCTCAACCATCCGCTCCTGGATCCCCGGTAAATCGAGCGTGCCGCGCGACGCCCCTTCTCCACTCATGAATGCGGGCTCTCCGACGACGGCGATGACCAGGTCGGCCTGTTCGGCGGCCGCTTTCGCCTTCGTCTCCCAATCCGCGACCTCCGCCGGCGTCGGTGGCGGCACCGGCGTATGACCCATGAACGCGTCGAACATCGACGGAAATACCTTCGACATCGCTGGTCCGGGCACATACGTGATATGCGCGTCCGGACCCAAGCGATTCTTCAGGGCAGCGAGGACGGTGACGGCGGGCGCGTCGTGGCCTTGTCCGAAGACACCCGCCGGCGTCGGACCTCCAGTGATGTCGCTTGGCGAATCGGCCAGACCACCGATGACCGCGACGTTCCGTATCGTGGTCGATAGGGGTAACGCGTGATTGTCGTTCTTGAGGAGCACCATGGACCGGGCGCCGAGTCGCCGGGCCAGGGACCGACCCTCAGCGCTGACATCCGTTCCAGAGTCGGACTCGCTCGCGTACGGATGGTCGAAGAGACCGATCCGAAACTTGACATCGAGGATCGGCAGGACGGCGGAGTCGATCTGTGCCGGCGATACTTTGCCGCTTGCGACCAGTTGCGCCAGCGTGTTCCGAAACGTCTGACTGGCCATATCCATCCCGGCACCCGCGGTGATCGCTTTATACGTGGCATCGGCGGAATCGGACGCGAATCCGTGGACCTGCAGGCTCGCGATGGCGAACGCGTCGGACGCGAGGAAGCCGCGGAATCGCCACTCCCCGCGGAGCACGTCGGTCAGGAGCCAGCGATTTCCACTGGCGGGAACGTCATTCAAGTCCATGTAGGCCGACATGAGACTGCCGACGCCCTGCTGCACGGCGGCGTGAAACGGAACCAGATAGACGTTCCGCATCAGTTCCTCGGGAACGTAGGCGCCGTCGTAGTCACGGCCTCCCTCTGCAGCGCCATATCCAGCGAAGTGTTTGGCGCATGCGACCACGCTCGTCGGCCCCAGGCTGGTTCCCTGGAATCCACGCACCTGAGCCCGCGCCATCGCGGCGCCGAGATATGGGTCCTCGCCGGCGCCTTCCTGAATGCGCCCCCACCGGGCATCGCGAGCGATGTCGACCATCGGAGTGAATGTCCAGCGGATCCCGACGCGTCGCGCTTCGGTGGCCGCGAAGGCCTGCGCCTGCTCCTCGACGGCGGGATCCCACGACGAGGCCATTCCCAGGGGTATGGGGAACAGGGTGCGATAGCCGTGGATCACGTCCAACCCAAAGAGGAGTGGGATGTGCAGCCGACTCTGCTCGACCGCGAGACGCTGCATCCGATCCATCTCTTTGGGATTTGCCAGCCACAGGATGGCCCCAACACGACCGCGGATGATGTCGTCGTCCGAGGCACCGGTAACCATGCCGCCCAGGCTGACGCCCGCCGCAAGATTGAGCTGCCCGATCTTCTCCTCGAGTGTCATTCGTCTCAGGAGGTCGCGCGCTTTGGAGACTTGCGCAGGAGCGCGACCAGCCGTCACCAGCGCTATGCCTACCACCAGTAGACACACGAGCCTCACCCTTGGACGGCGACGCATGACTTCCCCCTCGGCGCTGAGGTGACGTGACATTGCCGCGTGCTAGACGGGCCAAACTACCGTCCATCGAGCCGTCTCGACACCCTCGCCCTTTCGTCCTCAGACGCCGACCGCACGCGGTCCGCGGCGAACCGTTGATGGTGGATTGCGAGCCGCGGCGCGCGATGGTAATCACTTGGGACCCTGTTGTGATGCGACGAAAAGCCCTTTCTCGCGAAGGCTACCACGTGAAATCATTCATTTCCCCATCGGCTGCGCTGCTGCTTGGCATCGTCACTAGTCCGTTGCTCGCGCAGCAACCGCCCACCCCACAGCCATTCTTTGTCGGGAATCCTCTCGGCCTGCCGATCACCCCGACGCCCAATACCACCTTCGAGCCGATCTCGTCGAATGTGAAAGTCTACGGCGCCATCTACTCCGCGGAGAGTTGTTCGTATGACGCCGCGCGGGGCGTCCTCGTCGTACCAAACCGCGGCGTGCCGCAGAACGTGCAGACCAACAATGCCTGGGTCTCGCTCATCAACCACGACGGTTCGGTCCACACGGCTCGCTGGATCGGAGTGCAAAGTCCGGCCGATCGCAGCAACCTCACGCCGCCGCTCGTGCTCAACGAGCCCTACGGCAGCGACATCGCCAACGGGATGCTGTACGTGGCCGACCGCGACGGTGCCACGACGGCGAACGATCCGAGTGTTGCCGTCATTCGCCGCTTTAACATGCAGACGGGCGCCCCCGCGGGAGAGATGCGCGTCGAACGGTCCACCTGGCTCAACGACATCGAGGTCGCGGACGACGGCACTGTGTACGCCACGCAAACGGGGGATCGCGGCGACAATCAAGACCCGACAACGTGGCAGGTTTTGAAGATCACCCCGGACGGTCAGGTGTCGATGTTCGTGCAGGGCGCGCCGCTCCGCCAGCCGAATGGCATCGCGTTCGACCCGCAAGGCAACATCGTCGTGGTCAACGTCGGGAATACGGAAGTCCTGACGTTCTCTCGCGCCGGGCAGCTACTGAAAACTGAGAACGCCGCGCAGGCGGGCAACGATGGTCTCGTGATCATGCGGGACGGGACGAAGTATGTAAGCAGCGTGCTGAATGGGGGCATCTCGCGCATTCGTCCGGGGAAGCCCGCCGAGCTCATCGCCCGAAACATCCCGAATGCCGCGTCGATGTGCTATGACGCCGGCGCGAATCAGTTGGTGATCCCGATGAATGCCAACAACGCGCTCGCCTTCGTGCGGCTCAACCAGCCATGAACAAGCACGAGCCCGTGCGTTACCTGGTCTTCTCGGCGTCGCTCCGCGCCGCATCCTTGAATACCGTGCTGGCCAAGCTCGCGGCTGGCGCAATCGAGCAGCATGGCGGGACAGTCGATCTTGGCGCTCTAGCCGCGTTCGACAGTCCGTCCTACAGTCAGGAGGCGCAGGCGAAAGGCTTTCCGCCGGGTGCGGAGGAGCTGCGCCGCCGGCTCGAAGCGAACGACGCCTTCGTCATCGCCGCGCCCGAGTACAACGGATCGATGCCGGGACTGCTCAAGAACGTCATCGATTGGGTGTCGCGGTTTCGGCCGCAGCCGTTCAACGGCAAGCACGCGTTCCTGCTGTCCGCTTCGCCGTCCATGGCCGGCGGCAATCGCGGCCTGTGGAGTCTGCGCGTGCCGCTCGAGCATCTGGGCTCGCGTGTCTATCCCGACATGTTTTCGCTGGCGCAGGCGCATCAGGCGTTCGACGCGCAGGGCAAGATTGCGGATCCGCAACTCGCCGACCGTCTCGATCAGACGATCGCGGGGTTCATGGATCTCGCCGAAGCCGCGAAGAATTACCCGTGTGCCAAGGCGGAGTGGGTCGAGTTCCTGGGGGAGCATCCCGGTTCTCCGATCGATCGGGTTGAGAAGCCCGCGCCACGTTGAAATGCGCAACAAAGGGGTTGCATGTGCCAGGCCTCGATGGTATGATACGCAACATGTCAGTTGCATATCGATCCATGAGCGCGCGGGGCTGGACTGCGCTTGCCGCGACACTCGGCGTAGCCGCCGTAGCCTGGGTCGTCACGGTCCGGCAGATGCACGGCATGGACATGGGCGTCGCCACCCCGCTCGGCTCGTTCGCGTTCTTCCTCGCGCTGTGGGCGGTGATGATGGCGGCGATGATGCTGCCGGGCCTCGTTCCCGCCGTCCTGACTCGCACGCGCTCGAGCGGTCCCGTGCGCGCCGTCGTGCCGTTCGTCGCCTCTTACCTCGTCGTCTGGACGCTCATCGGCGCTCTCGTCTACGCACTCTATCGCCCGCACGGCACCGCGGCGGCTGGTCTGATCGTGATCGCCGCCGGTCTGTACGAGCTCACTCGGTTCAAGCAACACTGCCGCCGCTGCTGCCGCGCGCGCACCCGCTCCGGTTTTGAATTCGGGATCTACTGTGTCGGCTCGAGCATTGGCCTGATGGTCATGCTCGTCGCGCTCGGCGTCATGAGCATCACGTGGATGCTCGTGATCGCCCTCCTCGTGCTTGTGCAGAAGCTCCTGCCCGCCAAAGCCGCCATCGATGTGCCGCTCGCGCTCGCGATCATTGCATTGGGGCTCCTGATCCTCATAGCGCCCTCGTCCGTTCCCGGTCTCATGCCACCGATGTAGAACACGCACGAAAGAACAGGACCATGCAGAAACCGAAAATCGTATCGCAAGACCAATGGACCGCCGCACGAAAGCGGTTGCTCGTAAAGGAGAAGGAGCTCACCCGCCAGCGCGATGCTCTGAGCGCAGAGCGGCGTACGCTGCCAATGGTCGCGCTCGAGAAGGAGTACGTGTTCGAAGGGCCGGACGGACGCCGCACGCTCGCGGATCTGTTCGGCAAAAAGCGCCAGCTCATCGTCTATCACTTCATGTTCGGTCTCCCTCCCGAGTGGGAGGACGAGGGATGTCATGCCTGCTCCTATGTGGCCGACAACTTCGCGGGCAGTCTCGTGCACCTCGCGGCGTGCGATACGGCGTTCGCGGTGATCTCGCGCGCGCCGCTCGCCAAGATCGCGCCGTTCAAAAAGCGCATGGGCTGGACATTCCCGTGGCTGTCGTCGAACGGGACCGACTTCAACCACGACTTTGGAGTGACGCTGGACGCGAAGCATACGACCTACAACTATGCGCCTGTCACCGAGCAACCCGAGGGCCGGCCCAACGAAGGCGAGCGGGAAGGCCTGAGCGTGTTCTTCCGCGACGGCAAACGCGTCTTCCACACCTACTCGACCTACCAGCGCGGCCTCGACCCGCTGCTCAACACGTACAACTTGCTCGACCTCACACCGTTCGGCCGTCAGGAAGAGGACGGCATCATGCACTGGCTCAAATACCACGATGAGTACTGATCGGATCGAAAAACGTGTCGTGCTCCGCGCGTCGCGTTCGCGCGTGTGGCGCGCGATCAGCAATGCCGAGGAGTTCGGCACCTGGTTTCGAATCAACCTCGACGGCGCGTTCGCCGAGGGCAGGACGGTTCGGGGCGGCCACGAGCATTTCAAGGTCGAGATGCAGGTCGAGCGGATCGAGCCCGAACGGTATTTCTCGTACCGCTGGCATCCGTACCCGAACGAGCCCGCGGCGGACTACTCGGCCGAGCCCACCACGCTCGTCGAGTTCACGCTCGAGGACGCTGAGGGGGGGGGCACCGCTCTCACGATCGTAGAGTCGGGCTTTGACCGGATCCCGCTCGCCCGCCGGGCCGAGGCGTTCCGCATGAACGACGCGGGGTGGGCCGGGCAGATAAAGAGCTTGGAGCGGTATGTCGCCTAGCCGCGGCGCGGTGGCTCCGAGGGCGACCGACGCCGTGCCGGTGTTCGTCGCTCTGGGAGACGCCACCCGGCTGCGCCTGCTCGGACGCCTGTCCGTGGACGGGCCGCTCTCGATTACGCGGCTCAGCCAGGGCACCGGGGTCACGCGCCAGGCGATCACGAAGCACCTCCACACCCTCGGCGCGGCGGGTCTGGTGCGCCATGCGCGCCGCGGGCGTGAGCGGCTCTGGGAGCTGGACCGTCGGCGCCTGGAAACGGCGAAACGCTACCTCGATCAAATCAGTGCGCAGTGGGATGCGGCGGTTGGCCGGTTGAAGGCGTTCGTGGAGGTTTAATGCCAGGTCAGCCCGAGTGAGAACAGCAAGAGCGTGTTCGTGCCCGGAATTGTCCCCAACACCGGATCGGTCTCCGACTCAAACGCTTGGAACAGAAAATCGAGGTTTGGCGTGAGATAAAGATTACGGCCGATCCGCACGTCCCACCCCGCGCCGAGGGTAAGACCGAATCCATCTTTCGTGGTCGTCGTCGTCGAGTTACCCGACGCCGTCGCGCGCGAGATACTTGCGAAGCCGATGCCACCCTTGAGCAACGCGCCGCCGCGCTCGCTCGGGTAGAACAGCATTACGAACGAGCCGTTGCCGCGACCCACGACGGCGCCGTTGTCCTCGCGCCCCCAGGCGTTGCCCTCAAATCCCAGCAGCACGCGCTGGCTCACGGTCCCGCCGAGTCGCAAGTAACCGCTGCCCCCGCCGAGGCGTTCGCCGTCCAGCCCCTCGCTCATATTGATGCCACCCCCAAATCCGAAGCCGATCCAGAATCCGCGATGCGCATGACCGCCCGCGGAAGCCTGGGCGGGCGCCTGGGCGGGCGCAGCGCGGACGGCGATCGCGAGAGACAAACCGGTCACGAGAATCAACCGCATGCTCGACCACATTTTGGGCCTCCTCTTCAGTGTCGACCTTGAGCGGGACGATACTCCCGCCACTTTACGCCGGACCATCCCCCGATTGGTCTACGCCTGACCCTGACAGGCGCCCACCAACGATCAGCAGACAGGGGGCTTCACCCCACCTTCATCCCCCCTTTGCCAACCCGCTAGTACTTATTCCTTGACGCAGAGGGGATTGGAGCGCCGATGTGCCAGGGTGTGCGGGTCTCGCTGTTCGCTCACTTGTTTGCTTCCGGCCGCCGGGGATCGTCCTGGCGTGACATCGTCGTCCCTTGCATGGCGCCCGCAGGGGCCCATGTCGCCTTGCTGCTGTCGTTCGTGCTGGTTTTGCCGGCGCGTCCCATGGACGATTCGGTTCCCCAAACCGTGACGTATCTGGACATCGCGCCACCGCCGACTGCGGAATCGCCGCGTGCGGCGCTCCCGCCGCAGCCTCCGGTCGTGCGTCTCGGACTTCGCATTCCCGCGGTCCTTCCCGAAGTCTCACAGCCCGGCATGCTCGCGGGATTTCAGGAGCTGCTGGAGCCTGCACGGGTCGCTGGACTCCCGCCCGTCGACATGGCCCAACAGGCGGTCAGCGAGCTGGATTTCAAAGGCCGCGGGGTGGCGGGTGGCGTGGCGGGTGGCGTGAAGCCCGAGGAGGTTGCCGAGCCCACCGACGCGCCACCGTTCTCCACCACGGCGGTCTACGAAGCCGCCGCGGTCGAGGAGTTGCCGGAGCTCCTGAACCGCGCCGAGCTCCCCGGGATCCTGCGGGACCTGCATCCATCGCTGTTGCGACAGGCTGGCGTGGGGGGAGCGGTCTCCGTCGAGTTCGTCGTAACCCCCGCGGGTCGCGTGGACCGCCGCTCGGTGCGCGTCCTGCACTCGCCGCACCCGCAGCTCAGCGCGGCGACCCGCGCCGCGCTCGAGCGCTTTCGCTTCCGCCCCGGCCGCATGGTTGTGACCGGTGTGGACTACCGCGTCGCCGTCCTCGTCCGGATGACGATTGAGTGGACCGTGAATTCGAGAGGCTTGCGATGACATTCGCCCAACTCGCCGCGCGCATGGGATTGCTGCCGTGGCTCGTGATCACCCTGCTGGCCACGATGAACGTGCTGACCCTGTCGGTTGCCGTCGTGAAATGGAAACGGCTGCGCTCCCTGCGGAAAGCGACGCGCGAGTTCGCGCCGCAGTTCGCTCAGGCGCTCCAGGAGGACCGGGTCGACGACGCGGTCCTGCTCGCGCGCGAGAGCGCCGCCTCGCACGTGGCCCGCGTCCTGGGCGACGCGCTAGAGCGGGCGGCGCCGCTCCTCGAGGACCCGGACCTGGCGTCGCGTGCGGTCGAGTCCGCAGAGCGGATCGTGCTGCGGGGGCAGATCCGCCTGGCCACTGAGCTGCGGCGCGGCCTCGCGGCTCTCGCCACCATCGGGGCTACTGCGCCCTTCGTGGGGTTGCTCGGCACCGTCATCGGGATCACCAACTCGTTCATGGGGATCGCGAGCACGGGAGGCGGGGGCATCGAGGCCGTCGCGGGTGGCGTCGGCGAGGCCCTGATCACGACCGCGGTGGGATTGTTGGTCGCGATTCCGGCGCTTTGGCTCTACAACTACTTCACGGCCCGTCTCGAGGAGCTGTTCGCCGAGCTGGCGTACGTCAGCGACGAGCTGATCGACTGGCTCTCGCTCCGCCGGGCTGGCGTCGTGATGAAGTACGAGGCTGCATAATGGCGTTCTCGACCAAGCGAGCAGCGGGTCCATCCCACATCCCGGCACTTCGGGGATTGAGTGGAGCGAGCTCGATCGCGGATCTTAACATCACGCCCATGATCGACGTCATGCTGGCGTTGTTGATCATCTTCATGGTCGTCACCCCGGTGCTCACCGAATACGCCGCCACGTTGCCGGTGGCGCGGCACCCGGTCCCCGCCGCGCTGGACGATGCCGTCACGTTGGGGATCGACCGCAACGGGACGTTCTTCATCGGCGCCGACACGATTCCCTTGGAGCGGCTCGCCGAGCGGCTGGCGCGCATCTATGCCGTTCGGCCCGGCGATCACGTGCTTTATGTGCGTGCCGACCGCAGTGTGCCCTACCGCCTGGTGCTCGACGCGGTGGACGCTGCGCGAGCCGCCGGTGTGCGCACGCTGGGCGCCATCAGTCTTCCCGCGACGCCGGGTGATTCCGGCCGGATGGTGATGCCGTGAAACGGCGCGCCAAGCCGTCTGCCGGCGGCGACTCGGTGATGGCGGACATCAACATCACGCCAATGGTGGACATCCTGCTCTGCCTGCTGATACTCCAGATGGTGATCCAGCCCGGGCTCCAGAAGGGGTTGGACGTGCAGCTCCCGCTGCCCGAACAGGCCGCGGCGGGCGCCGCTGCGGCCACCGCGCGCGATCAGATCCTGCTCCGCATCGGTGCGGGACCCGTGTATTCCCTCAATGAGCAACCACTGCCTGCCGCTGATCTCGAGCGCACGCTGCGGATGGTTTTCCGCGATCGGCCTCGCAAGGTGCTCTTCGTGGATGCGGCGGAAGACCTGGCGTACGAGGAAGTGATCCGAGCGGTGGACGCGGCGCGCGGCGCGGGTGTCACTGTGGTCGGATTGGTGCCGCGGCGGACCTCGCGCTAGGACGAGGGCGGAAGGGCGCCTAGGCTCTTCCGCGACGTGCGTGGTCGGGTATGTTGGACCGCACCTTGTCCCCCAGCTCAATGCCCAATCGCCCCTGGCTGCAACACTACGATCCCGGCGTTCCGCGCGAGCCGGCGTTCGAAGACGTGACGCTGCCGCAGTTTCTCGAACGCGCGGCGGCGGCCCATCCCGACGTCGTCGCGCTCGTGTTCTTGAATGGCCGGCTCACCTACCGCGAGCTCAAGGATCACGTCGATCGCCTGGCAACCGCGCTGGCGGCGCTCGGCGTGAGCAAGGACAAGCGCGTCGCCATTCAGCTGCCCAACCTGCCGCAGACCGTGATCGCCTACTACGCCACGGTGCGGCTCGGGGCGCAGGCCGTGTTCACGAATCCGCTGTACACCACGCAAGAGATGGCGCACCAGTGGAAGGATGCGGGTTGCGAGGTCGCCATCGTTACGGATTTCACCTTCGACCAGAAGATCAAGGACCGGCGGAGCGAGCTGCCGATCTCCGCCTACGTGATCGCGCGCATCCCCGATTACTTGCGGTTTCCGCTCAATGTGCTCGCCCCGCTCAAGCTGAAGCGGCAGAAGCCGCATCCCGCGATCGCCAAGGTATCGCCGGGGCCGGGGATCCACTTCTTCAAGGACGTGATCGCGCGGACGGAGCCCCGGCCGCCGGCTGTGACGATCGGCATGGACGATCTCGCCGTGCTCCAGTACACGGGCGGGACGACCGGCGTCTCCAAAGGCGCGATGCTGACGCATCGCAACCTCTCATACAACGTGCAACAGGCACGCGCCTGGCTGCCGACGCTCCGGGCCGGTGAAGAGGTCATGCTCACCGCCCTCCCGATCTTTCACGTGTTCGGGATGACGGTGTGTATGAATCTGCCGGTCTATATCGGTGGCACGATGGTGCTGCTCCCCAACCCGCGCGACATCCCGATGCTCGTCAAGGAAATCGAGAAGCGGCGCGTAACCATCGCGCCCCTCGTCCCCGCGCTGATCAACGCGATCAACCAGCTCCCGGGTATCGAGCGACGCGACCTCTCGAGCGCGAAGGTTTGCGTCTCGGGCTCGGCTCCGCTGTCGATCGACGTGCAGCAGCGCTTCGAGGCCCTGACGGGTGGCAAGATCTGCGAGGGCTTCGGGCTAACGGAGACGTCGCCCATCACGCACATCAATCCGCTCCAGGCCCTCCGGAAGATCGGCACCATCGGACTGCCGATCGTCGGTACCGACTGCCGCATCGTGGACATCGAGTCGGGCACACGTGATCTCCCGGCCGGAGAGGCCGGCGAGCTACTCATCCAGGGACCGCAGGTGATGCCAGGATACTGGAACAAGCCCGAGGAGACCGCGAATGTGCTCCGCGACGGCTGGCTGTACACGGGTGATCTCGCCACCATGGACTCGGACGGGTACTTCAAGATCGTCGGCCGCAAGAAAGAGATGATCGACGTCAGCGGTTACAAGGTGTACCCCGACGAAGTGGATCGTGTGCTGATGAGCCATCCCGCCGTGCTCGAGGCGGCGACGATCGGTGTTGCAGACGTGAAGCGCGGCGAGACGGTGAAGTCGTTCGTCGTGCTGCGTCCCGGAATGAGCGTGACTGCCGAAGAGATTATGGCGCACAGCCGAGCCAGCCTCGCGCCCTACAAGGTGCCCAAGGAGGTGGAGTTCCGAACGGAGCTGCCCAAGAGCGCGGCGCTCAAGATCCTGCGGCGGCAGCTGCAGGAGGAGGAAGCGCGGAAAAGGAACCCCGCGTCGCGCTGATTACTGACCGAAAGCCCCGCATACCATTTCGCCTGACGGGAGGTCCTTTGTCCAAATCACTTCCGGTTTTGCTCAATGCACTTTGCGTCTCGATCCTCTGCGCGCAGTCACCATCTCGCCCGGCCCAGCCGCAATCATCGACACAAGGCAAGCTGTCGGTCCACTGGGAAGAGCTGTCGGCGGCCGAGTTCCGCGACGGGATCGCCCGCGCGCAGGGTACCTGCCTGCTCCCGTTTGGCATCATGGAGAAGCATGGGCCGCATCTTCCACTCGGCAACGATCTGCTCAACGTGCGCTACGTTGCCCTCAATGCCGCGCAGCAGGAATACGCGATCGTCTTTCCCGAGTATTACTTCGGGCAAATTGCCGAAGCGAAGCAGCAGCCGGGTACCGTCGCCTACAGCCGCCGGCTGCAGCTCGAGTTGCTCCAGGAGACGACCGACGAGATGGCGCGCAACGGCTGCAAGAAGATCATTATCGTGAACGGGCACGGCGGCAATAACAGCCTGCTGCCGTACTTCGCGCAGACGCAGCTCGACACGCCGCATGACTACGTCGTGTACATCGAGAGCATCGCGCGGAGCGCGCCGGGAGAGCCGCAGCACAAATCGAACCGCGAGACCGACATGCACGCCGGCGAGAGCGAAACGTCGGTGAGCATGATCGCTCGGCCCGACCTCGTGCATCTTGACCGCGCGACGCAGGAGTCAGGCGCCGATCTGGGGCGCCTCAAGCTGCCGGAAGGCGTGTACACCGGCATCTGGTGGTATGCGCGCTTCCCGAACCACTACGCCGGCGAAGGTGCCGTGGCGTCACGCGAGCTCGGCGAGTTCGAGACGAAGACGTGGATCAACAGCGTCGTCCAGGCGATCCGCGCCGTCAAAGCGGATCAGGAGAGCCTGCGGCTCCAGAACGAGTTCTACGAGAGGGGCCAGAAACCGCTGGAGACGCGCCCGTAGCACGTGACGGAGTCACGCCTCTACGCCCGCGTCACCCGGCGCGTGATCCCGCTGCTGTTCGCCTGCTACGTCGCGGCTTATCTCGATCGGGTGAACATCGGCTTCGCGAAACTGCAGATGCTGAGCGATCTGCGGTTCAGCGAGACGGTCTACGGCCTGGGGGCCGGCATCTTCTTCATCGGATACTTCCTCTTCGAAATCCCGAGCAACATCATCCTGCACCGGGTCGGGGCGCGCCTGTGGATCGCGCGCGTGATGCTGACGTGGGCGGTGATCTCGGCCGCGATGCTGTTCGTGACTGCGCCGGCGGGGTTTTACATCCTGCGCTTTCTGCTGGGTGTCGCGGAGGCGGGTTTCTTCCCGGGCGTGATCCTGTATCTGACCTACTGGTACCCGTCCGACCGACGGGCCGCGATCATCGCGCTGTTCATGACCGGGATTCCTATCGCAGGGGTGATCGGTGGGCCGATCTCCGGCTGGATCCTGAGGGCGATGGCCGGAGTGCACGGGCTCGCGGGTTGGCAATGGCTCTTCCTGCTCGAGGCGCTCCCCTCGTTCGTCCTGGGTTTGGCGGTGCTGGTCTACCTCGATGACGGGATCGTCAGAGCCCGCTGGTTGGCCGCCGACGAGAAGGAGATCCTCGCGGGTCGCATCGCTGAGGACCAGAAGCATGCCTCGACCCACTCACTGTGGGACGGCTTCACGAACGCCCGCGTCTGGTTTCTGAGCGTCATCTATTTCTGCCTGATCGCCGGGTTGTATGGCGCCGGATTCTGGCTGCCGACACTGATCCGGCGGACTGGCGTCGAGAGCCCGCTGGCGATCGGCATGCTCACGGTTGTGCCCAACGCCGTCGCTGCGGTCGCGATGGTCACGATCAGCCGCCGGTCGGACAGGACGCGCGAGCGGCGGTGGCACCTCGTCACTCCTGCGTTGGTTGGAGCCGCGGGCTGGCTCGTGACGGTCCGCTATGGACGGGACACGGCCATCGCGCTGTCAGGGATGTCATTCGCGATGGCCGGCGTGACGAGCTCGCTCGCGCAGTTCTGGTGCCTCCCCACCGCCATTCTCGCCGGCGCGGCCGCTGCGACTGGAATTGCCCTGATCAACTCGATCGGCAATCTCGCCGGGTTTCTCGGCCCATGGGTGATGGGCTGGCTCGTCGATCGCACGGGGTCGACAGACTTCGGCGTCTACGCGCTCGCGGGCGTCATGGCCATCGGCAGCATGCTGGTCCTGACGATTCCCGCTCGGATCGTCAACCGCTGAACCAGGCCCATCGCTCCACAGCGGGGCTAGCGTGGGGGGCCTCCGCTGTGGCGCGCGAGGCCGTGAAAGAAGGCCATTCTCCCTACCTTAGAACACCACCGTCTGAATCGAGTGCGCCGGCGAGCGCACGGTCACCGCGGCTGTACCCACGCTGAGGTGGTACTCGCCGGCACGGGCGGTCGGATTCATCACAACCACCGCGACGCTGCCGTCCGGGTTCTTAAAGCCCGTCGCGAGCAGCATGCTGCGACTTGGTGCGACCGCGATCCGCTTGGCGCCCGGCCGGATGAATTTCGAGAAGTGCCCGATGTAGTAATAGGAGTTGGTGTAGATCAGCTGGCCGGTGCGCGTGTCGGCGTGAATCGGTGCGAAGCAGTAATTGCCCACATGATTCGGTCCGCCCCGCTCATCGAGCAGAATATTCCAGTCGGTCCATCCCTCGGCGCCGGAATTGAAGTCGTTGATCATCGAGCGCCCGTACGCCTCGCCGAGACTCCAGCGGCCGTACGCGGTGGAATCGAAGTTCGCCGGCGTTCCTTCGGTGAAAAGGAGGTGCTTGTTGGGGTAGAGCCGGTTCACCAGCGCGACGTTGCCGTACATCTGCGTACCACCCGACCAATCTTCATACCAGTGGAAGGCCATCCCCCAGGCGTACTTCGCGGCGGCGGAATCACCGAAGATCGCCAGCGCCCGTTCGATGATGAGGTCGCGGTTATGGTCCCAGACCATGATGTTCACATCGCGCAGTCCCTGCCGCCACATCGCCGGGCCGAGATGATTTTTGAGAAAGTCGCGCTCGTCCGCCGCCTGGTAGATGCACGATTCCCACGTCTGCGTCGCCATCGGCTCGTTCTGAATCGTGATGCCCCACACCGGCACGCCTGCCAGCCGGTAGTGCTCGATGAACTTCGTGTAATAGCGCGCCCACGACGCGGCGTACTCGGGACGCAGATGCCCACCGTGCAGCATGTCGTTGTTGTCCTTCATGAACGCCGGCGGACTCCACGGACTGGCGAAGAGTCTGAGTCTGTTGCCGCTCGCGGCCATTGCGCGCTTGATCAGCGGGATCTTGTAGCGCAAGTCGTGCGCGATGGAGAAGGACGTGAGCGCCGAGTCGCCCTCCGTGACGTAGGTGTACATGTCGCTCGAGAAGTCGCAGCTGTTGATGTTGGTGCGGCCGAGCGTGTATCCAATCCCGCGGTTGGTGCTGTAGTATGCCGCGATCACTTCGTCCTGCTGAGTCGCGGGAATCTTCGCGAAGGTCTCGGCCGCCGCGTCGGTCAGCGCCCCGCCGATGCCGATCATCGTCTGGAACGTGTGCCGCGGATCGACGAAGACGTACACGTCGCCTTCCGTCGTGGGCGCCCCTGCTTGAAAAACCAGTGTATCGCGGGGGGAGAGCCGCCAGCTCGAACTGTCGGCCGTCGTATAGACGATCGCCCGTTTCCCCACGACCTGCTGCGCGGACAGGGAAGCGGCGCCGAGCACGAGGAGGGCAAGAAGTATCAGCGGCATTGGGAAGGATCGGACCTCACGTAGTAGGACTTGTATTTCGGGGACTTCGGATCCATGCACCCCATGAGATTGAGAACCTCCACTTTCCGGAAATCGGTTGGATGGCTTTCGCTCTGCAGCGCGATGTAGCCGCTGGTGAGCAGCTTGCCGTCCTGTTTCACGGCGGGATCGTAATGACTGACGGCGCCGCCGCCGATCTGTGGCTTCGCGTACTCGAGCACGGTGTCGCCATTCGCGATGTGACGAATCAGGGAGTCGCCCAGAACCAGCGCCTCCACGCGGACCCACTGTTCACCGTTGTAGGTCTTGGACCGGGAGTTGACGCAATGTGGTGTGAAGAGCTTGCCGTCCATGACCACGTTCGTGCCGGGCGTGCACAGATTGGCCGTCGGCCGCTCGCCCGTTCCGTTCCCGCCAAGCAGCTGCACTTCGATGGAGATCGGGAAATCCTGGTCCTTCCCCATGCTGCGGGCCGATTGGGAGTGCACCATGATACCGTTGTTGCGCAGTGCCCAATCGGGAGCGCCTTTCACCTGCTCGCCGACAAAGCGGTACTCCACCGCGACGATGTAGTAGGAGAATGGCTGGCGGTAAAAGATGTGACCGAACCGATCGTCGAAGGTTGCGTACTGATCGTAGCGCACCTTGAGCAGCCCATCCTCGACGCGAAATGTGTTGCCGAAGTTGTCGCCCAAATCGTGGCCCGCAATCTTGACGTCCCACCCGTCGAGGTTGCGGCCGTTGAACAGCTGGATCCAGTCGGGGGTGTCCGCGGCTGGAGTCTGCGCGAGCAGGATTGCCAGGAGCAGGTTCATGGTGCCGAACAAAGTGGCTTCCTTGACAGGACGGCGCAATTCGTCGTTAATTCCCAGAAGCGATGGCAAACTCCATGCAGGTCTGCCTCTGTAGCGGGACCCCGTCACCGGGGTCCGGCAGGCCGTGGGTTTCGTCATAGCGTAACCAGCTTCACGAATCGCGCGACCGGCTGCGGCCCTGGGAAACCAGGCAGTGGCCGGTCGCGTTGCTTTTGGACCCTTAAGTAGAGGAGGAATCATGCCTGAGACTGTGGCGCCTGTCGCCGACATCCAGACGCGCGGGTACGCCCACCCCGAGGTCCTGGTCTCGACCCAGTGGGTTGCCGATCACCTCACCGACGCGAACGTGCGCATTGTCGAGTCGGACGAGGACATCTTGTTATACGAGACCGGACACATCCCCGGTGCTGTGAAAATCGACTGGGTCGCCGACCTCAATGATCCCCTGGTGCGCGACTACATCGACAGCACACGCTTCCAGCGGCTGCTGCGCTCCAAGGGAATCAACGACACCACCACCATCGTCTTCTACGGCGACAAGAACAACTGGTGGGCGACGTACGCGTTCTGGGTGTTTCGGCTCTTCGGCGTGAAAAACCTGCGTCTGATGGATGGCGGCCGGCTGCGCTGGGCAGAGGAGGGGCGCGAGCTCGTGACCCTAGTGCCGCGTCATAGCGAGGGGAACATCACCGTCGCTCGTCGCGACGACACGCAGCACCGCGCGTTCCGCGAGCAGGTGTTCGAGCACGTGACGAGGGGGAAGCGGCTTGTAGATGTGAGGAGTCCCGAGGAGTATCGGGGCGAGCGACTGCACATGCCTGAGTACCCCAATGAAGGGGCGCTCCGTGGCGGCCACATTCCGGGGGCCCGCAGCATTCCGTGGGGGCGAGCGATCAACCCGGAGACGCACACGTTCCGGCCCGCGAGCGAGCTGCGGACGCTGTATCAGGAAGAGAACGGTCTCGAGCCCTCGAGCGACGTGGTCGTCTACTGCCGCATCGGCGAGCGCTCGTCGCACACGTGGTTCGCGCTGACGTATCTCCTGGGCTTCAAGAGCGTCCGCAACTACGACGGCTCGTGGACCGAATGGGGCAACCTGGTGAAAGCCCCGGTGGAAAAGCCCTGATGGATCAGGAGACGCGGGTCGCCTGGCTGGTCGATCACTATCAACGGCCACGCCACCGCGGGAAGCTGCCGGACCCGGACGCCCATGTACCGGGCGGCAACCCCGGGTGTGGCGACATCATCACGATATATCTCAAAGGTCAGGACGGCGAAGATCGGGTGGCGGCCGTCAGTTTCGAGGGGGTCGGCTGTACGCTGAGCCAGGCGGCGGCGTCGATCCTCGCCGAGCGAATCAACCGGCAGCAGCCGACGTTCGCGGAGGTCCTCGACTTCTCCTACGAGGAGATGCTGGATCTCCTCGGTCGCGGCATCGCCGCGTCTCGCCCTCAATGCGCTACACTCGCGCTCGGCACGCTGAAGGGCGCCGTGAAAACGGTCGAGATGAACCGCAAGCTGCGCGCGGCCGGCCACACGGATGCGGAGATCGCCGAGCTGCGTCGCGCGGTCGCGGCGCAGGGGCAGGGAACAGGCCTCGTGATCGGCGAGGGGGCCGAGCGCGCGGCGACTACCGCGCGCTAGCGAGGCTGTACGACGAACCGCACGGTGTCGGTGGCCGGCGGGACGAGCGGGATATGCTGCCAGTCGGCGAGAACCGCGATGATACGGTGCGGACCGGCCGCGACGCTGTCCCACTGGTACTCGGTCTGCGCACGCCCCAGGTGAATGATCCCGCTTACGCCAGCGGGGATCTTCTGATCAAGCGGGCCCGTGTCCAAGTCGAGAAACAGATGGTGGTGTGCCGTACCCGGCCGTTCGTCGGCGGCCGGTGCCAGCTGGACGCCACTCACCGACAGCGTGACGTGCACGCCCGTTCCGCGGACAGTGTCGCCCTCAGCGGGCGTATCGATGGTAACGCGAGCGCCCGAGCCACGGCCGCACGCGGTGAACAGCACCGCAGTCGTCACGATCCACGCCAAGCCGCGAGTCCTCATGTTTCCTCCTGTTACTTCGCCAGGTCTTTCACCACACCCGCGAGGGTCCGCACCTTCGCGCCATCCGAGGCGATCGCGGCATCACGCGTGAGCTGACTGGCGAGTGCATTCAGGGTGGTACGGCGCTTTTGCAGCGGCGCGCTTTCCGCGGTTCCCAGTGCCGCCCGCACGGCGCTGATGCGGTCGGGCGCGAGACCGCGCGAGCGCTCCAGCTGATCGAGATACGCGCGCGCGACGACAAAGCTCGCCGGCCAGCTCAACCGCTGTTGATCCTGCACGTTCTGGTACGCGAGCTTCACCAGCTTCGCCGCGTCGAGCTCGTTCTGCGTGAGCAGCGCGTTCGGTTGGAGTTCGAGCACATCGAGCCCGCGCGCGATCTCGGAGCTGTAGATCAAGCCGTTGTACCAGTACGCCGACCAGCTGCCCGCCATTCTGAGCTTGGTCGAGTCTACCGGACCACGGTCGAAATAGGCGATTTCCATCGCGTGCTTGGGGTCGGTGAAATCGAACACCGAAATGCCGCCCTGATACCAGCCCTGCACCATGATGTCGCGGCCGGGAACGGGAATCATGTTGCCATTGTGCGCGACGCAGTTTTCGGCCGGCGTTTGTGCCGCCGGCAGCTTGTAGTATCCCTGGAACGTCAACGCCCGCCCGTTCGCGACGGTGAAGATGGCGTCGGCACCCCACTCGGGCTTGTCGGTCGTTCGGCAGCGCGGCGCCACGCCACCGCCCCACTCGTCGGTGAAGATGACTTTACTCGCATCGTTGTTGAACGTCGCCGAGTGCCAGTATGCGAAGTTCGAATCGGCGGCAGCCGCAACGCGGGTGGGGTGAACGGGGTCCTTGATATCGAGCAGCAGCCCGTAGCCGGCGCAGGCGCCTCCGGCAATGCCGAGCGCCGGATATACGGTGATGTCGTGGCACTGGTCGGGGCCGCGGCGCACGCCGCCAGCACCCATCGGAGCGAGGAACATGTTGTCGACGTAGCCCTGGATGCCGCCGCGGAGCTCGGCGCTATCGGCGGCGGTCGGCGGGCCCGTCCGTCCGTGACTCTTCACGATGCTGTCGAGCAACTCGGCGGCGAACCCCGAAGGCGCGACGAGCGGTAATCCTTGAAACGTGATGACGAACGCTCCAGCGGCCCGCGCCGAATCCGCCTCGTGCGCGCCCTCCGCGGAGTCCGCGGGCGTGGGACCATGAACACGCGGGTCGACCAGGGCCTCGAAGATCCGTGGACGGCTCACGATACTCGCTTGCTCCGGATGGGCGAGCGGCACGCGAATGATGTCGATCCGAAACCTCGCCGAGGCAGTATCCTGGTCCGGCGGCGCACCTGAGCAACCGGCCAATTCCTCGGCCGGACGCACCGGCGCCTGGCCGGAGACGTAGATGTAGACCACGCTCGTGTCCTTCGGATCGGTCACGAGGGTGTGGGTGTGCGATCCACGGCAGGTTTGCACGTTGGCGACAGTGCGGGGGTGTGTGAAGTCAGAAATGTCGAGGACGCGAATGCCACGCATGCGCTCGGCACTCACGGGCTCGTGCACGCCCTGTGTGCCGCAATCGACACGCCCGTTCCCCGACTCGCCCGACAGGAAGAGCAGGTTGCGATAGACCGACACGTCGTTCTGCTGTTCCGGGCAGACCTCCGCATGCACGAGACGAGGCTTGGCGGGATCGGTCACGTCCCACACCGAGAACCCCTGGAAGTTCCCCTGGATGACGTAGTTCCCCTTGAACGCCAGATCCGAGTTCATGTAGTTGAAATCGCCAAGCTCGGCCGGCACGAACTCGCGCGTCGGTGGTGTCGTCGAAACCAGGCGGAGATTCCATGCCGCCTGGGCCGCATCCGTCAACCCGGCGCGCAGTCCGACGCGCGGATCGGGAGTTGGAGCATTTTGTGCGGACAATGCGGGAGCGACGAGAACCAGCGAGGCGAGCAGCGCGCGCCTCAGAGGCGTGACCACAATGTGTTTCTCCGGTCGAGCGGGGCCGAAGAACGTACGGCACGCCCGAGGCGTCGTCAAACGCGAGACGTTCTTATCGCGGCTTGACTGCGGCGAGATGCACCACTTTGCCGCCGCGGAGCACGTTCACCTTCATCGTGTCCCCAACCCGCAGCCGACTCAGATAACCCTGTATCTGCTCCAGGGACCCACCATTCGGCGTGATGGCGATGCCGGCGACGTCGAGGACGATGTCCCCGCCGACGAGGAGGTCCGCCGAGCCGATCTTCGCGTTCCACGTTCCCGCCCGGATGCCGAGCAGGGCGGCCGGCGAACCCTGCGCCACCTGCTGGACCAGGAGGCCGGCGGACTGCGGCAAATTGAAGACCTGGGCCAGCGTGTCCTGCAGTAGCACGAAGTCGATGCCACTCCAGAATGCCTTGGCCGTGAGCAGCACGCGATCCGCCACCTTGGACGAGACGGCAAAGCCGAGTCCCTCGAAGCCGCCCGATTGGGTCAGGATGCGGCTCACGATCCCGACCACCTCGCCGTTCATATTGAACATCGGACCGCCCGAATTACCCATGTTGATCGCCGCGTCCGTCTGAATCACTTCCATGGGCCCACCGCTCACGATGTCCCCGCCGGCGATGCGGCCGCTCACGTGACCGGCGGTGAGGCTGTGGCCGAGGCCATACGGCGCGCCGATCACGATGATCTCGTCTCCCACCTGGAGGCTGTCGGAGTTGCCCAGCCGCGCCGGTGACAGGGCGATCGGAAACTGATCGAGTTGGAGTAACGCCACATCGGCTCGCAGCGACGACGCGACGACGTGGGCCGGGTAGAGTTTCCCGTCGATGAACTGGACGGCAACCTTGTCAGCCGTCTGCACCACGTGCGCCGCCGTCATGATTTTCCCGTCCGCGCTGATCAGCACGCCGGAGCCGAGCCCGGGGATGGCCATGAGCCCGGTCGAGGGATCGCGGGCGACACCGCGTTCCAATGTGCGCACGAGAACCACGGATGGGCTGACCTTGCGAAACAGCTCGCTCAGCTGCTGCGCGTCGGCGGGTCGCCACGCGGCAAGCGCAACCACGCCTGCAGCGAACCCGACGACCACACGTGCCACTTGTCTCACTGGTCCTCCTTTGGCACGCATCCTACCGGCCGCCTACGTGAGCACGCAAAAAAAGCCCCTAAGCCTTGGGTGCTGCGGGTTTGGCCGCGTAGATGAAGTCGTAGTACTCGCGCAGCGTCAGACCTGCCGCCGCCTCCTCGTCCACGAACACGGTCGCGTCTTTGTGGAGCTGCAAGGCGCTCGCCGTGACCATACTCGTCACCGGCCCTTCCACCGCCTGGGCAATCGCTTTGGCTTTGGCCTTGCCGCTCGCCACCAGGATCAGCCGGCGGGCCTCGAGGATCGTGCCGACCCCCATCGTGATCGCGTAGATCGGCACGTCCTCCCGCCGTTCGAAGAACCGCGCGTTGTCATCGATCGTCTGCTTCGACAGCGTCTTGAGGCGCGTGCGCGAGCTGAGTGAGCTCGTCGGCTCGTTGAAGGCGATGTGCCCGTCGGTGCCGATGCCCAGGATCTGCAGGTCGATTCCCCCGCACTCTTCGATGCGCTTTTCGTACCACGCGCAGAACGCTGGATAGTTGCTGGTCGTCCCGGAGGGGATGTTGATGTTCTGCGGCGGGATGTTGACGTGCTGGAAGAAATGCTCGTGCATGAAATAGTGATAGCTCTGCGGATGATTCACATTGAGGCCGACATATTCGTCCAGATTGAACGTCGTCACGCGCGAGAAGTCGAGCTGCTCCTTCTCGTGCAACCGCACCAGCTCCTGATACAGGCCGAGCGGCGTGGAGCCCGTGGCCATGCCGAGCACGGCGTTGGGCTTGGTGTTGAGTAATTCCGCCACGACCTGCGCCGCGACCTTGCTCATCTGCGCGTAGCCGCGCTGAACGATGACTTCCATCGATCTCCGATCTTTCCCCAAGACCCCCTCTCCCTTCGGGAGAGGGGGACAGGGGGTGAGGACGGTGAGGCTACATGCCCTGGCGTTGGGCCGTGGGCGGCAGGATGCCGTTCAGCCGCAGGTAGTTCGCCTCCTGGCTGTAATGATCCGCCCAATCACCGACCGTGATGAGGACGGCGGACGCGCGCGACAGGTTCATGCCGAACATCGCGACCGGGTCGGCGAGCTTCGAGTCGTCCATTTTGGCGAAGGCCTGCTCGCAGAATTGGAACGTCTCTTTGAGCCGGGCGATGAGCTGCTCCTTGGTCTTCGTCGTGTCCATCGCCGGGCGCTGCGGCACGTCGATGCCCGCCGTCTTGCCACAGAGGACGTCGTTGCCCTCGTTCGCGAGGTGCACCTGGATCTGCGCGAAGCTCATCTGCGCCGGCGTGGGCCGGTAGTTGTATTTGTCCGCCGGCATCGCTTCTGCCGCCGCCACGAGGATGCGCGAATAGCGTTGCGTCGCCTGACGCAGCGCGTCGGCGACGGGACTCGTGGACCGCGCGGCCGCTGGTGCGGCAGTCGGCGCCTGGGCCGAGAGCGCCGCCGGCAGCACGGCGCAGGTAATCATCAGGGCAAAGGGTCGTAGCTGCATGGTGCACCTCCAATAAAGGAAACTGCTCAGTAGCTCCGCCCGAATCCGATCGGATACAGCGGGCGTGCGCTGTCGTGCGGCATGTCCGGCCGCTGTGCGGCGACGGCTTCCATGGATGACGGCAGCTCGAACGGCAACTTCCCCTCGGGACGGGCGCGGCCGGTCAGCACGTCGATCAGTGCTGCATCGCTCACCCCGAAGTTCGCGATGAGCGCGCGGGCGCCAGTCTGGAGTGGCGTCAGTATCGCGGGGCGGTCGAGGAACACGGTCACGATCGTCGGCACGGCGGCACTGACGCGCTTGAATGCCTCGTAGTCGGGATCACCATCCTTGAACGCGAGACTCCCCTCGTGCAAGAACTGGCCGAAGACGTACTGCGGGTGCAATCGCTCGAACGGCGCGTTGAGACGCATGATGGCGAAGTCAGCTTGCTGCGGGTCTGTGACGACGGTCCATCCTTCCCCCGTCACCGCGTCCGCCGCGACGCCGTGGAGATAGACGCGCAGCGGCTTGTTCTGGGGCATGTGCAGTGGAAGGAACTGGTCCTTGTTCTCGAGCAGTACCAGGGCGTGGTGCTGGGCATCGAGCCCGGCGGCGTCGAATGCGTCGTTGCCCACGAGTCGTGCGGCGGCAGCGGGATCCACGTACGGGTTGTCGAACAGCCCCTGCGCGAATTTCTGCGCGAGGATCCGCACCACCGAGCTGTCGAGCCGCGCCTCCGTCAGCTCACCCCGGTTGACGGCTACGACGAGCATGTCGGCCCGTTCCGTTCCGCCGAATTCGTCCACGCCGGCGTCCACCGCTTTCACGAACCGTCCGCGCATCGTGAGGTTCTCGACGCCCCACGGCATCCCCAGGTCAGCGAAGGACGGGCGCTCCCCCGCGGGAGCCCCGTTCAGGCAGCGCTCGTTGCAATCCCAGGTGATCGCCCAGTCGGTGACGACGATGCCGCGGAAGCCGTACTGGTTGCGGAGCATGTCCGTCAGCAACTGGCGATTGTAGCCCGCACCCACCTGCTCGATCCGCTGTCCGTTCCGCATCGTCGCGCCTTGCAGGATCGAGTACGTCGGCATCACACCGGCGGCACGGGCGGCAAAGGCGCCAAGGAACGGACGAATGTGATACTCGAGATCGTGGCCGGAGAAGTCGGCGAAGCGTCCGTAGGAGTTGTGGCTGTCGAAGCCGTCCTTCGCGGCTCCGTAACCCACCCAATGCTTCACAACGGTCAAGACGCTGCCGGTATCGAGCCCCGTGGCGCCATGCTGAAAACCTGTCACGTACGCCTTCACGAGCCGCTCGGCGAGTGCTGCGTCCTCACCGAACGTGCCCTGAATCCGTCCCCACCGCGGCTCGGTCGCGAGATCGGCTTGGGGGGAGAGGGCCATGTGGATGCCAACGGCGCGATACTCCTGGCGCGCGATGTCGCCGAAGCGGCGCACCAGCGCCGTGTCGCCGATCGCGGCAAAGCCGAGCGCCTCTGGCCATTGCGAGAAGCTGTTGGTTTGCACGGAAGCGCCGACGACGTTCTGAAAGTGGTTGCGCGGATCGGTACTGATCGTGATGGGGATACCGAGCCGCGTGTTCTCGGCCATGCGTTGGAGCGCGTTGTTCTGCGCAGCGATCGTGGCTGGATCGGCGGTGAGCCGTGTGATCAGGTTGGTGACTTTCACGCTGTCGATGAGCGCGCGGGTGGCGGCGGTGTCGTACTGGGCACCCATGCCGACGTTGCCCGTCGGTCCGCCGCTGCGCACGGTGCCGTGCATCATCGTCCCGGCCTTCTCTTCGAGCGTCATGCGCGCGACCAGGTCACGCGCGCGTTGCTCGGGGGAGAGGCGCCGGTCCTCGTACGGATCGAGCACGCCGTTCTTGTTCAGATCCTTGAATTGGAATCCGCCCTGTTGCAAAACGGGCGCCTGGACGGCAAGCAACAGCACAGTGAGGAGGATCGTGAGCTCCAGTGAAAGAGCGTGGATTTTGTCCCAATTCCGCGGGGGACGCTAGCCTCGGGGAGTAGACTCCCGCTTATTGGGGTGTCACAACGACATTACGGAAATGCGCGACAGTTCCCGGTCCGATCCAGAGTGCGACCCTACCCCGCGAGTTTGCACCCGATTTCATGTCATTGACAACTAGTACCGGCTGAGGACCATCATTGACATAGAGCCGCGCTTTGTCGCCGCGCACTTCAATCTTGATCTTGGTCCACACGCCCGGCACCAGATCCACATACGATTCATACTTGCTGGGCGTCTCCTGGCGCAGCCGGAACCACGGCCAATCGGGATGCGAGATGTACTGCGTCGTATGATTGCGCCGCTCCTGATCCTCGGCACGGCCATTCGTCGGTCTCAGATAGAAGGCGTCGTAGGTCCGCATGTCCGGCTGCAGCCGGAACGCAATCCCGACGAAGCCGCGCGCGCCTTCCCCCACGCCCGGCGCCACTGTACCGGCAATCTCCGCCTCGATGACACCGCTCGAGAACTCGAGCCCCTCGATGACCGCCAGCTGCTCAAATTGAGTGCGCTGCTCCGGCGTCATCTCCTGCACGCGGCGTGCGCCGTCGGGGGATATCGTTATCAGTACACCCTTCTTGCCGTCCAGCACGGCCGCCTCGGCGACGACGTTCTGTAATCGAAGACCAGCCACCGAGTCGAGCGCATAGCGCCGCGTTTGAGCCGCCAGCGTCGATGTCATCAGGACAGACGTGATCGCGATCAAAGCGGGTCGCATAGGTGAGCCTCCCGAGCGTAGAATTAGCACGTCCTCCAAACACGAGCTACCTGTGATCGACCGTCGAGCCTTCCTGCAGGATGCCACCGTCGCTGTCGCCGGATTGACCCTGCCGTCTCTGCCGCCCTTGGCGCCCTACGTGCGGTCCCAGCAATCCGATCTCACCCCTATCTTCGCCGAGGTCGACAAACGCCACGGCGAGACGGTGCAACGGCTCCAGGAGTGGATCCGGCAGCCATCGATCGCCGCTGAGAATCGTGGCATGCAGGAAGGCTGCGACTTGACGATGCGGATGCTGCGCGATGCCGGCTTCCAGCAGGTCACGAAGGTACCGAGCGACGGCCAGCCCGGCATCTTCGCGACGCTCGACGCGGGGGCGCCCAAGACCCTGGGCCTCTATTTCATGTACGACGTCAAACAGGTGGATCCCGCGGAATGGTCCTCGCCGCCGTGGGATGCTGCGCTCGTGGACAAACCCGGGCTCGGGAAAGTCGTCATGGGTCGCGGTGCCGTGAATCAAAAAGGTCCCGAAGCCACATTCCTCGCCGCGCTGCACGCGATTCGCGGCGCGAACCGTAAGCTGCCCGTCAATCTGGTGCTCGTCGCCGAGGGGGAGGAAGAGATCGGCTCGCCACATTTCCCCCAGATCGTGCGGCGGCCCGAGGTGCAGGCGGCGCTCAAACCCGCCGTCGGCATCTTCATGCCTTCAGCCTCGCAAGGTCTCGATGGTCAGGTGACCATCACGCTCGGTGCCAAGGGCGTCATCGAATGCGAGCTCGTCTCGAGCGGCGAGCGGTGGGGTCGCGGACCGCGCGCGGACATCCACTCGAGCAACAAGGCGCGCGTCGACAGTCCCGCCTGGCATCTCGTACAGGCGCTCGCGACGCTCGTGTCGTCCGACGGCAACGATCCTGCGATCGAGAGTTTCGCCGACAAGGCGCGGCCGCTTTCTGCGGACGAAAAATCCATGATCGCGGCGGCGGCCGCCCGCCTGAATGAGAACGCGGCAAAGAAGCTGCTGGGTGTAGAACATTGGGTGCACGATGTGAGCTGGACCGAAGCGCTCGAGCTGCTAATGTCGCGTCCGACGGTCAACATCGAGGGCCTGGTCGGCGGCTACACCGGCCCGGGCGGGAAGACGATTTTGCCGCATCGCGCTACCGCGAAGCTCGACCTGCGCCTCGTCCCGGAGATGACGGCGGCCGATGCGCTCGCGGCGCTCAAGGCGCATCTCGCCAAGCGCGGCTTCGGTGACATCGAGGTCAACATGACAGGCGGCTACGATCCCACGAGCACGCCGCGGAACGCCGCGGTGATCCGGGCGCAAGAAGCGGTCTACCGGCGCGGGAAGATCGAGCCGATTCTGCTCCCCCGGAATGCAGGGTCGTGGCCGGGCTACGTCTTCACCGGCGAGCCGCTCAAGCTCGCAGCGGGTCACTTCGGTCTTGGCCACGGGAGCGGCGCACACGCGCCGGACGAGTATTACGTCATCGAAGCGACAAACCCGCAGGTGCAGGGGATCGACGGCGGAGTGCGGTCGTACGTGGAGTATCTGTATGAAATAGCGCGGACCCGCTGAAGCGTGGCGGCGCTCAAAAACAACGGCCCCCGTTTGGGGGCCGTTGCGCTAGCGCCGTCGGGCCAAGCGGCTTTACCAGCCGACCCCGTGGTGGAGAATCTCAAATTGCAGCAAACATTCGTTCTCACCCCCTTCCGAGTCCCGTGGCCAGAGCGCACGTTACGGGGGGAACCTGTCCGAACCCTCTTAAACGAGATCTCAACACGTTGTGACTACTGAGTTTCAACTCAACGTCCTGGGTCCACCTGAGCTGGTGCGCGGCGGTGGTAGCGGCGTGCCGGTCCGCTTTCGGACCAAGAAACACCTTGCCGTGCTGCTCTATCTCCACCTCGAGGGGCGCACGCGTTCAGTGCCGCGCGAGCGGCTGATTGCCCTGCTATGGCCTGAGGTCCCCGTCGAGAAAGGACGCCATTCCCTCTCGCAGGCGTTGTTGGCGATTCGGTCCCGGTTGGGGAATGACGCGGTCACCGGAAAGGAAAAGCAGAACGTCCAGCTCCTCGCCGATCTGCCGTCCGACCTTTCGAACCTCCAGCGCGGCGCGGCAACGAAGGTCCGGGTTGCTGAGCCGCTCCTCGGACTCGAAGACTGCGGCGGCGCCGAGTTCGCGCACTGGGTGGACGGCGCGCGCGCGAGACTCCGCATCGAGGCACGCGACTCGCTCCGCACGGCGCTGCAGACCGCACGTGCCAGCGGCAACGCAGCCGAGAAGACGCAGCGTCTCGCGGCGGCGTTGTACGACATCGATCCGCTCTGCGCCGAAGCTGTGTACGCGCTCGCCGAACGGGCCCTCCTCGAACGCGACACCGTCACCGCCGTCCGACTACTGAAGACCTATGTCGACACAGCGCGCAGCGACTTGGGATCCAACCTGAATCCCGAGATCAGGAGTCTGCTCAGCCGACTGGAACGAGGTGAGCGGCCGCTCCAGCCAGGCCGCGAGGATGTGCAGGAGCGCCCGCATCCGTTCCTCGGCCGTGAGCGTGAATTGGGCCGGCTCGAAGCAATCGCCAATCGCGTGGCCGACAAGTCGGCCTACGTGTCCTGTCTGGTCAGCGGTGTACCAGGGGTCGGCAAGAGCGCACTGCTCAGGCGCTTCGCGACCTCACTCGAAGCGCGCGCGTGGCCGGTGTTTGTCGTGGCATGTCAAGAAATCGGCCAGGGGATTCCCTACGCGGCGGTCTCGGAGCTCATCACCGCGTTGGCGCGCGACTCGGGTGCCGGCGGCACCGACCCGCTCTGGCTTTCAGAGGCGAGCCGCGTGTGCCCAGGCCTGCGCACAACCTTCCCCGGCGTGCCGGCACCCGCCGAGGCGCCGGCCGACTCGATTCGGGTGCGCATCGGGGACGCCGTGGGGCATATGCTCGAAGCGGTGACGGACAATGGTCCCGTGCTGCTCGCCTTTGACGACCTGCAATTCCTCGATCCCGCGAGTCAGGAAGTGCTCTTCCTCGTGACCCGCCGGCTGGCACGGGTGCCTGCGCTCTTCCTCGCGGGAGCGCGCGCCGGTGAATTGGGCGGCTTCGCGTGGAGCGAGCAAATCGACCTGGAGGCGTTCGATCGGCCGCACACCGTCGCGCTCATTCATGAGCTGTCGACCGATGACAACGAGCCCACTGCGGAGATCCGAGACGCGATCGTGCGGCTCGCACAGGGGAACCCCTACCATGTCGAGATGCTGCTCGCGGATTGGCGTGTGCACCAGCAGGACTCGCTCGTGGCCGCGGAGAGTATCGGTGATGGCGTGGCGCAGTCGTGGACCCCGCCGGCGGATCTCCGGACGACGTTTGCGCGCCAGTACGGAGAAGGTGGTCTCTCCAACGATGCGCGGCACGTCCTCCAAGTGCTTGCGGTAGCGGGGAAGGCGATGGCGCCACACGACGTCGCCAGCCTGGTTGGGCTTAACGAGGCGACGAGCGAAGGGGTGGTGCTCGAGCTGCTCGACCGCGGCATCGCCCGGGTGGAAGCATGGCGCTTGTCGTTCAAGAACGAACTGCACCGCGCCTTCGTCTACCACGCGATGGGTACCGACCGGCGCACCTACCACCACGCGCAGTTCGCCAAGCGCCTGGCCGGCGCCCGCGATGCGCAGCAACTGCAGACGATGCTGGAGCTGGTACATCACTCGATTGGTGCGGGACTGGAATCGCAGGCGATGGAGCTTGGGGCTCTCGCGGCGGAGAACGCCATCGCGCAAGGGGCGCCGCGCGAGGCCGAGCGCATGCTGAACTGGCTGTTGCGCGCCTACGAGGTCCCGGCCGGATCGAGGCTCCGGCTGCTGCTTGCGCATGCGTTGGATGCGGCCGGGCAGTATCAGCGCGCGCTGGACGCCCTGGCGGCGTGGCGTGACGAGACCGCACCGCTGGCCGATCGCGCGCTCGCGGCGCTCATCCGCGTCGACGCCATGCATCGTGCGCGTTTAGGGGGAGACGACGCGATTCTCCATGCCGCGCAACAGGCGATCGCGCTGGCCGAACAAGCGAACGCGACTCCGTTCCTCGTCCGTGCCAATTCCCTCCGGTTGGAGGTCGCACTCGACGGTTGCGATCTCACGACCACCGCGGACGCCCTGGCCCTGGCGGCGAGAATTGCGGCATCACCGGCCAGCCCGGAATGCATCGCCATGGCTCAGTTCGCCCTCGGACAGGGGGAGCTCGCAAAAGGCGAGTTTGGCGCGGCTGTCGGGCAGCTTACGGCGGCGGTTCCCGTTCTCCGGTCACTGGGTCTCTGGCTGGAAGTGCGCCGCTGTCTCAACACACTCGGCGTTTCCTATAGAGGGTTGGGCCAGATCTCCGACGCGATCAGGGTCTTTCAGGATAACGTCGCGGTCGCCGAGCGTTCTGGACACCTGGGGGCGGTGCTGCAGAGTCAACTGTTGCTCGGCAACATTTATCACGACGTCGCCTGGTTCGCCGCTGCAGCTGAGTGCATGAGGGCGGTGATTGGCATGGTCGAGACGATCCGAACCCCGCGCGCCTGGGCCGAGGCGTATTCGAACATCGTACGGCTAGCTCTCGTGTTGGGTAATCAGGCTGAAGCCGAATTGGCGGTGGAGCGTTGCGAGGACGGCGCACGCCGCTCGGCATTGTGGCGCCACCGGGTGACGGCGCTGATGGCCCGCGCGGATCTCCACCTGGCGGCCGGCCAGACCGCGTTGGCCTGGCTCGCGGTTGAAGAAGCGATGCACATCGCGGGCGATCGCTCTCAGTTGTTGCCGGACGGGGGACCATATACGAGGCTGCAGCACCAGTACGTGTTCGCGACGCGCGGCTACGACGCGCTCAAGACCCTAGGCGGCGGTGGCAGGCTGGCGATGTACGACTCGTGGATCGACGCGTTCGAGGTGCGATTGTTCGACGAAGCGGTGGCGCTGGCGAGCGGTGATGGTGCCAGTGTAGGCACGCCGGTCCTGGATGAGGCGATGAGTTACGGCTTGCTGGGACCCCTGGCGCGACTTATCGCGTACGGCGTTCAGCACCCCGGCGTTCCGGCGCGCCGGAACGGTGAATCGGCGGCGCAGCTCATCGCGCGCGCCTACCCGGATCCGCAGCACAGCACGATTCCGACGGCGATCTCCTCGCGCTAGCGCACCTCCTTCTTGCGCCGCGCCCTTTTCTCCAGCGCGCGCTCGAACCAGAACGGCCCCTCATCGGGGCCGTTCGAAGCGCGGGGCTGGGGGCTGGGCTGCTAGTAGTTCGCCGTGTTATCCAGGAACGGTCGATTGGTGGCCGTCGTCGACGTGATGGTGATGTCCCCTCGCGCGCCGACCGTGTACACCCGCCCGCCCGTCAGCGTCACCGCGGTTCGCACGATCTTGTTCGCGGTCGAGTCGGGGTAGCGCGCAAACAGGTTGTAGATGCCGGGGGGGAGGGCAGCGTACGCGCCTCCGCTCTTGTAGGCTACAGCCGCGTCGACGACGAGCGTGTCGAACGTGGTCGTGTTGGCCGCGTACAGCGTGAGCGGATTCGCATTCGCGATCGCGTGCACAAACCGCACCCGGGCCACGGTGTAATCGACCGACGCTTGATAGGCGTCTTCCAGAACGAACCCGTCGATCGTCTTGGCCGTGGTGTAGAAGCCGCTCAGGTACAACGAGTAGAACTTCCCGTCGGCGATCGTCGTGCTGATCGTCCCGATGGGCAGATCCTTGTCGATCGTCGCCGCGATCCGCCCGGTCATCGTATACGAGCCGGGCGCGATACTGGAGTAGGCGCCGCCGTTCCCGACACCGCCGTACGCCACGCCCGTGGTGGCCTCGCTGCCGGTCGCCGAAAGGATCGCGGTCATCTTGGTGTCATTGGCGTAGAAGTTCACGCCTGGCGCGTTGACGCCGAAATTGAAGAACTTGATGCGCGATGCCTGAAGGGAATCGGCCGGAAGCACCTGCACCGCATTCTTCTCGCACCCGGCAGCGATGATCGCCGCCATCAGCGCGGTCACAATCCAGGAGCGGTTCGTGTGTGTAGTCATGGCTCAGTAATCCACAGGACCTTGGTGTGATAGTCGGTGGCGAGCCCGCCGACCGCGTCGAGACCTTCCCGGTTCCAGACATACTCGGAGTTGTACCGCGGGCGGATGCGCTGCACGATCTTCCCGACGTTGTCGGCATACAAGGTGGTCGGCGCCGTGAAACCGCGAAATACCTGCACGCCGCTGGCCGGATCCAGATCCGTATAGTGATAGCGGCGCATATCCATCCACAGCTCGTTATGACCCCAGCCCCAGAGCGCGATGAACTTCTGCGACATGATGTGCGACAGGGTCACCGTGGCGGGCACGACGTTGGTGTCGGCCAGGAACGCCGCCTTCTCGGCCGCGGTGATCTGCGTCGGCGTCTGGCCCGCATCGAGATTGCGCGCATTGACGAAGTCGATATGCGACGAGATGCCGTTGATGTACGCGGTTCTGGCGAGTGCGGCATTACCGGAGCGCAAGGCGGCCTCGGCCTTGACGAACTGCAGCTCCGCGTAGGTCATCACCGGCAGTCGTGAGCGATCGGCGAAGATATACCGGCTGGGTAATCCCAACCCGTTGGAGCCGGTGTACCCAAAGAAATTCCTGGGCTGCTGTGTGACCGTGAGCGCGCCAAATCCGAACTGGTTGACGTCGAGCCCGCGGTAGGTCGTGTTCGCGGAGTCGAGCGTCAGCATGCGGCTGATCCGCGGGTCCACGGCGCCGCCGAACTGCGTGCCATTCATCAAACCCACGATGAACTGCGTCTGCCGGTAGACGGTGACGTTGTTGCGCGTACGTCCCCAGAAGTTGCAGTCCGCAAAGTCGGTGGAGGTGCAGGGATAGGCGATCAGTGGATCGTCGGAGTTTCCCGTGAACGATGAGTCCACGAGCCGGACCACGCGGCCAGGATCGTATGACGCCTTGTTGGAGAAGTGATTGAGGCTCAGCGCCAGCATGCCGGCCGCCAGCTTCAACCACCTGGTCCGGTCGCCATTGTAGATCTTGTCGCCGACGCCGAGATAAACCGGATCGACGGCACCGTCTGTTCGCTTGAGCAGCACGATCGCGCTGTCCAGGAGTCGTTCCACCTCTTGATACGCGTATTGCTGCGTGTCGTAGTCGAATTGCGTCCGCGTCTGATCGATGGCCTCTTGGACGATGATCTCGCCGTGCAGATCGGTCAGGACTTGCCATCCCCAGGCCTTCAGAATCATGCCGACGCCGAGCAGATCCCAGCGCTGCTCGGCCTCGGCCTTGGTGTTCATGTCGATCAGGTTCTGGCCGAGCGACCAGTAGACGTCGCGCCATTGCTGCGCGCCGTTGTCGCTGCCCGGGTCGTACCCCATCTTGCCCCACGAGCCGGCGGGTGACGTGGCGGTCGAGGTCGAATACCACTCCTGTGCATAGTGCCCGACGAAGCGGCCGTCGAACTGGGGCGACGTCACCATCCAGTGCAGCATCGGTGGGAGGTACAGGTTCGCCGACACGGTCTGCGGCCCGTTGGGATTGTCGTTGACGTCGAGGTAGTCAGTGCACGCGCTCGCGGCGGCGAGGCCGGCGATCAGCATCGCGGTATAGGTCTTGTTCATGGTCAGAATCCCACGTTGATGCCGAAATTGACAGCACGTGGCATCGGGAAATTCCCGAAATCCATTCCCACCGCTCCCGAACCGCCGACGGCAGCGGTGTTGCCGTTCACGACCGGGTCGAGGCCGGAATAGTTGGTGATCAGGAACAGGTCCGTGCCGGTGAGATACACGCTCGCCGCCCGGGCGCCGAGCAGTCGCCCCGGAATCTCGTACCGGAGCGTGATATCTCGGAGCCGGAGCCAGTTGATGTCCTTTTCGATGTACAGCTCTTCACTCATGTTGATGTAATAAGACGTCTGGACGCTTGGGACGATGACGATGTTGTTCGGCGTCGGGTTCGCGCTGTTCTCCTTCCCGTCGCGCAGCACGCCGTCGAGGACGCGCGGTTGATCGCGGTCCAGCGTCTCCATGCTGAGGCCGTGCGTCGTGAGATAGTGCTGCGTCGCATTAAAGACGTCGCCGCCCTTGCGGATGTCGAGCAGGAAATCGAGCGCGAAGCGCTTGTACCGGAAGCTGTTGGAGAGCCCAATGGTGAAGTCCGGCTGGCGGTCGTACCCGGCATCGATGAAGACGCTGGACCGGATCGGGAGCCCCGTCGCCGGGTCGATCAGCAGCTGGCCCTGATTGTTCCGGAGATAGTAAAAGCCGGTGAGCGACAATGTGGACAGCCCTGGCATCGTCCCGTTGCGCACGTTGCCATAGAGCCACGTATCCGAGACGTAGGACTCGGGCAGATCGTGGGGCAGGGACGTCACGATGCTGCCCGAGCTCGTCCAATTCATCAAGACGTCCCACGAAAACGTGGGCTTCGACACGGGCGTCCCGCGCACCGTCAGCTCGAGACCGCGGCTCCGCGTCTCGGCGCCGTTCAGGTTGAACAGAATGAATCCCGTGCCGTAGCTGCCGCGGATGTCGTTGACGATCTGATCCTTGGTGACGGCGCGATAGACCGTGGCATCGAGGCCCAGCCGATTGTCGAGGAACGAGAGCTCCACGCCGCCCTCGATGGACTGCTTGAACTCGGGCTTCAGGGCGAGGTTCGGCCCCCAGAAGTCGTAGCCGTAGCCGCCGTACGACGTCGTCTTGTATTGGAGCGCCGGCCGATAGGCATAGGGCCGCGCGTCCTTGCCGACCGCCGCGTAGCCGAGGCGCGCTTTCCCGGTGACATAGCGGCGGACACTCGGGAACGCGTCGGAGAAGACGAAACTGGTGGAGATGGAGGGATAGAAGAACGAATTCCGCGGGTGCGGGATGGTCGACGTCCAGTCATTCCGTCCCGTGACCGTGAGGTACCAGAAATGCTGGTAGTCGAGGACCGCCTGACCAAAGAGACTGACCACGCGGCGTTGTTCGGAAGTGGTCAGCGTGAACCGGCTCGACGTGTTGTTCATCGAGATGAAGTTCGGATCGAGCCAGCCGATGCCCGTCGCGGCATCCGTGGTCGACCTCAAGTCCGTCACTTGATTGCCCACGAGACCGCTGAGCGAGAGACTGCTCGTGAGGGGTTGGCTATAGACGTTGAGCAGCGTGAGGGCGCTCAGGTTGCGGGTGATCACGTCCGCTTGATCGAGCAACCCATTGAACGTGCTCCCGATCGCGCTCTCCGGATGCCGCACGAGCTGGTTCTGATTCGTGTAGCTGTCTGAGCCGAGGTTCGTCTTGATGTTCCCCCACGCAAACGGCGAAATCACGAACCCGACGTTGGCCACCAAGCGATTGGTTTTGGCGGTGATCGGGTTCTTTTCGACGTTGAAGTACGGGTTGTCGTTCTCCGACGCGGCCGTGAGTGCGGTCAAGCGTCGCCGCGTGCCGGCGGGCGTGAGGAAGTTCTTCGCGTTGTCGGTTTGGGGCCACACCATCAGGCCGATCAGGGGTCCGGCGTCGCCCTTGTACACCTGATCGTTGGTCGTGAAGGTGTAGTTCATCGACAGATCGGTGCTCAACCAGTTGTTGATCCGCGCCTGGGAGGCGCCCGTCACATTGACGCGGTCGTAGCCCGAATTCGGGACGACGCCCACCTCTTTGTCGAGGGCCGTACCCAGGCGGTAATTGATCGTGTTATCCGCCGCCCCTCCACTGAAGGACAGGCTGTAGTTCTGGCTCACCCCGGTCTGCAGAAAGCCGCTGACGTTGTCGTAGAATACGGTTCCAGGCCCGTAGGGGGCGCCAAAGTACAGAAAGTTCTGCGTCGTCCCATCGATCGACGTTGTCG
The DNA here is from genome assembly GCA_963704805.1 of uncultured Gemmatimonadales bacterium. Taxonomy (GTDB): domain Bacteria; phylum Gemmatimonadota; class Gemmatimonadetes; order Gemmatimonadales; family GWC2-71-9; genus 20CM-2-65-7. The sequence goes on from CAVPHS010000001.1 coordinate 1,421,808, forward strand.
GACCATAGACCCGCTGCATCTCCGGTTTTACGCCGGTCTTCTCGACCCTCGTGCCGACGCGGAGCTGCCACCCGCCGCCCGCTGTCCCGCGCTTGGTCCTGATGACGATGGCGCCGTTCGCCGCATCGATGCCGTACAGGGCGGCGGCTTCGGGCCCTTTGAGCACCGTGAGCGTTTCGATGTCGTCGGGATTCATGTCCGACGCGCGGTTGCTAAAATCGACGCTGCGGTTGCTGAACGCCGTCGTCGAGCTCTTATCGGACGCGAGCAGGCCCGTGTTGACGGTGCGATTGTCCATCGGCAGCCCATCCACGATGATGAGCGGCTGATTGCTGCTGCTGATCGAGCTGACGCCGCGGATGACGATCGACGTCGACGAGCCGGGCACCCCCGACGTACTGGTGACGTCGACGCCGGCGATGCGTCCCGGGAGAGCATTGAAGTAGTTCTCCCGCTGCGTCTGGGCGATTTCGGCGCCGCGGACGCTCTGCTGCGACGTCCCGAGCGAGCGTTGCGTCGCGGTCTCACCCAGCGCCGTCACGACCACGGCATCGAGATCCAGGGCGACGCGGCGCAGCTGGACGTTGACGACGTCCTCAGTGCCCACCAGACGCTCGGCGAGCGCGGTTCCGATCAATCGGAACTGCAGCGTTTGGCCCGCTTCGGCGGCAATGGAGTAGTCGCCCTGATGGTTGCTCGATGTCGTGGTGCTCGTGCCTTTGACGGTGACCGTGACACCGCTCAAGGGGAGGTTCTGCTCACTGGTCACCTTCCCGGTGATCGTCCGTTGTTGCCCAAACGCCGGCGCGCTCCCGAGGAGGAGTACCAATGATGCGAATAGGGTCTTTTTCATAAATCGACGGCTTCGGAGGAGGAGTTACGGAGATGTTACCGCGCGTTTACAAAGACGGCAAGACGACCGTCGATCCGTTTAAACCGACCGCTCGCCCTTGCGCCGCGCCTTCTTCTCGGGAGCGCGCTCCTGCATCACGCCGGCGACCACAACCTGGTTCCGCCCTGAGCTCTTCGCCTGATACATGGCGGCGTCGGCGGTGGCGATCAGCTCTTCGGGCGTATCCCCGCCATCGGGGTACTCGGCCAAGCCGATGCTCAAGGTGAGCCTGCCCTGGCCGAGGTCTTGCTCGGCGACGCGCGCACGGATGCGCTCCCCGACGAGCGCGGCCGTCGAGATCGGGCATTCGAGCAGCATCACCACGAATTCCTCGCCGCCGTAGCGGGCAACGCAATCGACGGCGCGGGTCGTCTTGCGGAAGATCTCCGCAATCTTGACGAGCGCGGCATCGCCGGCGAGGTGGCCGTGCGTGTCGTTGTACTGTTTGAACTTGTCGACATCCGCGAGCAGGACGGTGAACGAACGCCGCTGGCGTCGGGCGCGCTGGACCTCGCTCGCCAGAGTGCCCATGAGGTGGCGGCGATTGTACAGCCCGGTCAGCGCATCGGTGAGCGACAGCTTCTCGAGCTCGCCCTGACTCTCCTTCTCGCGCAGTCGCGCCACGACGGTGTTGAACGCACGCGTCAGATAGCCGACTTCGCCGCTGCTCCCCGCGGGAAACTCCGCCGAGAGGTCCCCGGCCGCGACGCGCGCGGCCGCCTCGGTGAGTCGTTCGAGGGGGCTGGTGAGCATCACCCCGACGATGAATGCGAGCAGGCTGATGCCCAGGAGTAGCGGGATCAGCAGCAGTAAAGTCTGGGAGCGAAGGGCGACGGCCTCTCGCGTCGCTTCGCTGCTCGGCGCTTCGGCGATGGCTGCCCAACGCAGCTGGGGGATCCGGCGCAGCACGGCCGCGACTTCCGAGCCTTCCGCTCGGGACTGAACGACGGGTCGCCCTTCGCGCTCCACGAGCTCGCGCGTCGTCGCTTCCGGCAGCGTGGTTTTCATCAAGTCGGCGGGGTTGCCGGCCGAGCTGATCACCACCCGTCCCTCCTCGGTGATGATATGGATGCTGCGCGACGCCGCTCCAGCGAGCTGTTGTAGCGCGTCGCGCACATCGTCCAGGTTGATCTTCGCGCCCATCGCACCGAGGAATAGGCCGTCATCCCGGCGGATCGGTACGACGACCACGATGGCGGCCTTGCCGATGCCGGCATCCCAGAACGGATCTCCGACGAGCTCGCCGCGAGTCCGCAGGGTGCTCAACCGATCGGTGGAGAGACGGAAGCCGGTCCGGTTTCCACTGCTCGTCAGGACCTGTCCGTCGATATCGAGGATGGCAAGGCCTTCGTGTCCGGGAAGATTCTGGCGAATCGCATTCAGGTAGTCGCGGAGGCGCGCGAGGGCTTGCGGTCCTGCACGTCCTCCCTCGGTCGCGCGCGCCAGATTGTCAGACACGACGTAGGGCGCCGCCCGCAGCCGCAAATCATACACGCGTTGGTCCACCCAGGCACCCATTTCGCGGGCCGCTTCGGAGCTCAAGCCGCTGAGCTCGGTGCCGAGCCGATCGCTGAGGGCGCGCTTGTTCCGTCCGTACAACATGACCGTCATGATGAGCGTGGACAGCAGGGTCGCCAGCACCGCGAAGACCACGAATCTGGTCCTCATGGTGTCGAGGCGGAGCGTGCGGAGGGACCGGACGATTTTTTCCCAAATGCTCACGGGCGGTCGCCTGAAAAAGACGCAACAACATTCACTTTCGGCCCGCAGACGCAAGAGAAGCTAGGCTGTTTCCTCCCATCGTCTTGCGCGATCGAGAGCCTTGCGCCACCCGGCTTCGAGCTGCTTGCGCCGCGCGGATGTCATGGTCGGCGTGAACCGCCGGTCCACTTGCCACTGCGCCGCGATCTGCTTTTGATCTTTCCAGTAGCCCACGGCCAGTCCTGCCAGGTAGGCCGCGCCGAGCGCGGTGGTCTCCGTAACCTTGGGCCGCACGACGGGGACGCCGAGCAGGTTGGACTGGAACTGCATCAGCAGGTTGTTCGCGCAAGCGCCACCGTCCACGCGTAGCTCCTTCAGCTTGATCTTCGCGTCGGCTTCCATCGCGCGCAGCACGTCGGCCACCTGGAACGCGATGCCCTCGAGCGCCGCGCGGGCGATGTGCGCCGCGGTCGTGCCGCGTGTCACACCCGCGACGAGCCCGCGCGCGTACTGATCCCAGTGCGGGGCGCCTAATCCGGCGAACGCCGGAACGAGGTACACGCCATCCGGGTCCGTCACTTGCGCGGCGAGTGCCTCGACGTCGGCGGACGACTTGATGATGCCGAGACCGTCGCGCAGCCACTGCACCACCGCGCCGCCGATGAATACGCTGCCTTCCAGCGCGAACTCGGTGCGGTCGCCGATGCGCCACGCCACGGTCGTCAGCAGATGGTGTTTCGACGCGATCGGTTTGGTGCCGGTATTCATCAGCATGAAACAGCCGGTGCCGTACGTATTCTTCACCAAGCCGGGCTGCGTACACGCCTGGCCGAATAGCGCCGCCTGCTGGTCGCCGGCGATCCCCGCGATGGGAATCGAGCCGCCGAGCAGCGACGTTCCCCCGTAGACCTCACTTGAGGACCGTACCTCCGGCAGCACGGAGCGCGGCACGCCGAGGGTTTTCAGCAGCTCGTTGTCCCAGTCGCCCTTCAGGTTGAACAGCATGGTGCGCGACGCGTTGCTCGGATCGGTCGCATGCACACGACCGGCGGTGAGATTCCACAGCAGCCACGTATCGATGGTGCCGAACGCGAGCTTGCCGGCCTTTGCCTTGGCCCGCGCGCCCGGAACGTTCTTGAGGATCCACTCGAGCTTCGTGCCGGAGAAATAGGCGTCGATGACGAGACCGGTCTTGCGCTTGATCAGCGATGTCTTGCCCTGTGCCTTCAGCTGGTCGCAGCGCGCGGCCGTGCGGCGGTCCTGCCACACGATCGCATGGTGTATCGGCGCGCCGGTGTCGCGATCCCAGACGACGGTCGTTTCGCGCTGATTCGTGATGCCGATCGCGGCGATGTCGGACGCCGTCAGGCCCGCCTTGGCAATCGCGTCCTTGGCCGTGGAGAGCTGCGAGACCCAGATCTCGTTGGCATCGTGCTCGACCCAGCCCGGCTTGGGAAAGATCTGCCGGAACTCCTGCTGCGCCGACGCGACCACGCTGCCGGCGTGGTCGAACACGATCGCGCGCGAGCTCGTCGTGCCCTGGTCGAGCGCGAGGATGTATTTCATTGTGGCGACCATGCGGCCTTATAAAGGAAAGCGGCGATCAGGCCGCCGAGGACCGGGCCGGCGACGGGAATCCAGGCGTAGCCCCAGTCGGAGCCGCCTTTTCCGCGAATGGGCAGCAGCGCATGGGCGATGCGTGGGCCAAGATCGCGAGCCGGATTGATCGCGTAGCCGGTCGGTCCACCCAGCGACAGGCCGATCGCCCACACGATGACGCCGACCAGTGCGGGGCCGAGTCCCACGTTCCAACCGTAGTCGGGATTCAGGTTCTTCGGCGTGAGGATGGCGAGCACGCCCAGGACCAGCACGGCGGTGCCGATGGCTTCGGTGACGAGGTTCGAAACCGGATTGCGAATGGCGGGCCCGGTACAGAAGACGGCGAGTTTCGCCGGCTGGCTGCCCGTGACCGCCCAGTGGGGCAGGTACGCGATCCATACGATGACGGCACCGAGGAATGCACCGAGCAGCTGCGCCGCGATATACACCGGCACGGAGCCCCAGGCGAATTTGCCGATCGCCGCGAGGCCGATGGTCACGGCGGGATTCAGATGCGCGCCGCTGAATGTCCCGACGGCGTACACGGCGACCGTGACGGCGAGCGCCCACCCCGTCGTGATGACGATCCACCCCGAGTTCTGTCCCTTGGTTTGACTGAGCACGACGTTCGCGACGACGCCGTCGCCGAGGATGATGAGCAGCATGGTACCCAGGACTTCGGCGAGGAAGGGGGACATGAGGCGGCGAAAGTATCAGCGAAAGAGAAGCTTGTAAACCAAAACGGCGCCCTCCGAAGAGAGCGCCGTCTGTCCAACGTACCGCGGTGGTTACAGCTTGACCACGTTCTGCGCCGCCGGGCCCTTTTGGCCCTGCACGATGTCGAACTCCACCCGCTGGCCTTCGGTCAGGGACTTGTAGCCCTCGGCCTGAATCGCGGTGTGATGCACGAAGCAGTCCTTCTCGCCGTTCTCGGGCGTGATGAAACCGAACCCCTTCGCATCATTGAACCACTTCACGGTACCGGTGATACGTGCCATCTGTGAAACTCCTGAATAACTGTTCCCGGCGTCGCGCGGCGTCACATCTGTGCGCCGCGTACTGTGATTCCGGCGCCGGTCGAGCGAGACCTGCAAACAAAAACGAGGCCTTGGAGACGTCGCCCCAGGTCCTCGTGTCGGTCACTGGCCACTTCGCTCTGGTTGGAACAATGATCGGAAAGCCCAGGAAAGTCAAGCCGGGTCGCTCGCGACAACGGCTCCGGGCTCTGCGGGGGTGGCCGCAAACTTCTTCCGCTCCGCTTGGTGCCCGCGCAAATCCGCCGCGGTTTTGAAGGCCACGAGCAGCACGAGCGCGAGGGTGGGCGAGCCGAGGAGCATCACGATCCAGCCCCCGAACAGCACCGTGAAATGCAGCACGAACACGCGCGAGTATGGCTGCATCATCAGCGCCTGCAGCGAGGCGCGTTGGAATTCGCCGTTGCGGATGTAGTTCCAATAGAAGGAGACTCCGTGGCTTAATACCAGGCTGAGCACCCCCCAGCCGAGCTGGTTGGCCCGCACGGCCGCCGGCACTGCCGAGAGAAGGTCGAATGCGGGCGTGCCGTTGGGGCCGAACAATGCGAGCACCAGCGCGCCGTGCACGAACGTGAATCCGCCGAAATGCACCATGAAGAACGGGACCAGAAACAGCTTCGCTACCCAAAACTCAGGCTGGTTGGGCTTCGCGAGCAGTAGCTTGGCTACGTTGAAGCCCCCCACGACGACGTTTTCGAGCCAGTAGAGCAGCACCAGGGGAAACACGGTCCACCCGAGGAACAGCACGCCGAAGATCGGCAGGGCGTTCGCCAGGAGCAGGGCGAGCAGGGACGGGGTCACGGTCTATTATATGGGTTCCGCTTCAGGGCACGGTACAAACCCCAGCATTGCCACCGGAATCCTATGAGCATGAAATCAACCGTTGCCCTTCTGCTTGCCCTCTTAGCTACGCCGAAGCCACACCCGGTGCTCAAACCCGTCATCCAATACACGCTGCGCGTGGACAGCACGGACCTGTCCGGTTGGGATGTCGAAATCGGGATCCGCACCGCCAGCGACACGTTCCGTCTCGCGATGGCGGCGCACCCCGAATACGACGATCGGTACTGGCGTCACGTGCGCGACATCGCTGTCGAGCCGAGCGGCACGATCACGCGGGTGGATAGCGCGGTTTGGCAAGTCAGCGCGCCCCGCGGTTTCGTCACAGTGCGCTACCGGATCGCGCTGCCGCCGGCGCAGCCCCCCCCGGGGCTGCGCGCATCATGGCGTCCCTATCTCACTCCGAGCGGCGGGCTCGTAGGCGGGCCGCACGCGTTCATGTATGTCCTCGGAGCTGAAGACAGCACCGTCATGGTGACGCTCGATCTGCCTCCCAGCTGGGAAGTCGCGACCGGCTTGAGGGATGCGCCGCCGCGGGGCGGGCAGGGGGCGAGGCGAGGGAATGAACGGCAGTGGTGGTATGCCGCCGCGAGCGCCGCGACGCTGGTAGACTCGCCGATTCTCGTTGGCCGGCTGCGGCGCTGGCGTTTCCTCGAGGGCGGTGTGGCGCACCACGTCGTCTACTGGCCGCTCCCGAACGCGACTCCTTTCGACACTACCCAATTCGTGTCGGGAATCCGGGCGATGGTACATCAGGCCGTCACGCTCTTCGGCGGGCGGATGCCTTACCGCGAATACACCTTCCAGTTCGAAGACGGTGCGTTCAGTGGTGGCCTCGAGCACCGCAACTCCGTGACACTCGGCGCCTCCAGCGCCGATCTCGCACGCGATCCCAACGCGGTAATCCAGGAAACCGCCCACGAGTTTGTGCATACGTGGAATTTGATGGCCATCCGCCCGGCCGAGTATCGCGACATCGACTATCGCACGCAGCCGCCGGTCTCGAGCCTCTGGTTCAGCGAAGGCCTGACGATGTTCTATGCTGATCTCTTGCTGCGCCGGGCCGGCATAGCGCTCACCGATTCGACTCGTATCGCGCATCTCGAGCGGCTGCTCTCTCGCCTTGCGGGGAACCCGGCCTACGAGCGCTTCTCCGCCGAATCGATCAGCCGCGTTGCGTACAATGCCGAGCCGGGGGCGCTCGGCGACTACAGCGCCAGTACACACCTCCAGGGCGAGCTGCTCGGCACGATGCTCGACCTCATTGTACGGGACGCGACCACTGGGCGGCGCTCCATGGATGATGTGATGCGCCTGCTCTTTGAACGAAGCGCCACGACGCGCGTGGATGGACGGACGGTCGAGCGAGCCGTCGAAGATGTTTGCGGCTGCGACGTCACGCCGTTCTTCGAGGCTTACGTGCGCGGCGCTGCCCCGCTCGACTACAACCGCTACCTCGGCGTGATCGGTCTGCGCGCCAGCGTGACGAGCGCTCCGGCCGTGTACAATGGTGAGCCAGAGCGCGACCTGCGCATCTTCGGCTGGGAGCCTGGCGACGGAGGCGTCCGGCTCGTCATCTCGCACCCCGCGAGCATCTGGGCCAAAGCGGGGCTGCACAGCGGCGACCGGCTCGTGTCGATGGACGGCACGCCGGTGACGACGTGGGCCGACCTGCGCGCCCGGCTCCAACGCCTGCGCCTGGGAGATAGTGTGCGAATCGAGGTTCAGCGGCCCCCCCCGGTCGGACCTTTCGCAGCGACCATCATCGTCAGCGGATTTGAGCGACCGGCGGTTCGGATCGAGGGAACAGCCAATCCCATCGGACGAGCGTGGATCAAGGGGTGACGCCACGCGCGCCCACCTTGGGGGTCGGCGTCTGTCGCAGCTCCCGAAACGCCGCCATCACCGTCAGCACCGCAGGGCTGGCCTCACCACGGCGGGACAGCAGCTCGATTCCAAAGGGCAGGCTGAACCCGGTGATTCGCACGGCGACGGTCCCGACCGGTGACCGCTCGAGCTGCGAATGAAAGCCCACGGTCCACCCTTTTCCCTGCGCCGCCAGCGCCCACACGGTCTGCAGGGCGTCGTAGGTCGCCTCGACACGCGGATGAAGCCCGAGCGCGGCGAACGCTCCGTGCACCCGATCGTAAAACGCGGGATGGAGCGAGCGATCCATGAACAGGAACGGGACGTTGGCCAGCTCGAACGGCTCGATTTCGTGCCGGGTCGCGAGCGGATGCCCCCGCGCGAGCAACGCGGTATCGAGGCGGTCATTGACCAGGCGTGTTGCCACGATGCGGTCACCGCGGTTCCACCCCGGTGTCGGCAGCGCATGGGCGAGGCCGAGATCGATGTCTGCGCTCGCGAGCGACGTACGTTGCTCGGGCGTCGTCATCTCTTGCACGATCAGGTGGATGTCGGGATGCTGCGTCGCGCAACGTTCCATCACTCCTGCGAGCAGCGCGCTCGATGATGCGGTCGCGACGGTACCGATCACGCAACGCCCCTCGATCCGCCGCTTCGCACGACTCACCTCGCGCACCAAATGCTCGGCTCCCGCGAGCAGGGCGGGGGCGTCGGTCGCGAGCATGACACCGGCCGCCGTAAGGGTCACGCCGCGCGCCGATCGCTCGAGCAGCGTGGTGCCCACCACATGCTCGAGCTCACGCAGTTGGCGCGACAGCGCCGGTTGGCTGATCCCCAATCGTTCGGCCGCGCGGCCGATCGAATGCACAGTGGTGACCGTCATCAGTGCGCGGAGATAGCGTATGGTCATGCCGGCAGGACCCGCCGCCGGTCGTCGGCGCGCCGGTGGTGAGAGTGCGGGCAACGTCACCGTTGTTCCGATCTGGGAATCGGGATAGCGTCGTGCCACGTCGATCATCCGCTGCAGCACCGTCAGGACAACCGGCCGACGCTCGTCGCGCCGCCACACCGCTGTCACCGCAACCGAGACGGTGAGACCCTGGACGTTCAGGACGACCGTTCCCTCGGGCGGCGCCTGCGCGCGCGAGCGCGTGATCAGTGTCCAGCCCCGTTCCGCCGCCACCGCGAGATGCGGCGCCGTGAGGTCGCCTTCCAACGCGACCAGCGGCGAGCGCAGCCCGGCGCGCCGCAACGCCTGTGCGACGCGGTCGCGTGCGCTCGGGGACGTGTTGCCGCGCGCGAATACAAAGGGGAGAACGCCCAGGTCCTCGAGTGATACGGAATCGCGCATCGCGAGCGGATGATGCCACGGCACGATGACGCGATCGAGCGTCTCGAGCCACAACGGCTGAGCCTGAACTTCGGGCATCAATGTCGCTTCGGCACCGACCCCGAGATCCGCCCGGCCGTCGGCGACGGCTTCCGTTGGTCCCGGCTGCTCGAAATCCTGAACGACGACGGTGATCTCGGGATAGTCGGCCCGTAGCGATTCCTGCACGTCGGTCGGAAAACCGCGCGCGACCGCGCCGCGGGTTGCCGCGAGCAGGACTCGCCCCCGGTGCCCCAGGGCGGTCGCTGCGACGCGTTCCAGCGACGCGGCGACGTCCTGCAGCAGCTCTCGGCTCCCCTGCGCGAAGGCCGCTCCCGCGGGCGTGAGCGTGACGCCCTTGGCATGGCGCGTCAGCAACTCGACGCCGAGCTCACGCTCGAGGGAGCGGATCCGGCGCGACAGGGCAGGCTGCGCCACGTGAACTTCCCGCGCGGCGCGGCTCAGCGTTCCTGTGTCGGCCACCGCGGCAAAGCAATGCAGATCCTTCAGTTCGGCCATGCTCGCCCCACATGGGATTGCTTCTCACTAGGTATTTGCAACTACTCGCTCGTATTTGGCTATTTGCCCAAAGACTTATAACGGAGCCTTTGTGGCGGCAGCAGCGCAGCACGGCGGACCCCCGAATTCGCACAGTGACACCTCCCTCCTTCTTCCAGGTCGTGGCGAGCTTGTCCTCGTCGTCGACGACGATGAGAGGCTGGTGAAGGCACTGGCACGGATGCTGAAGAGCCTCGGTTTCTCGGTGCTGACTGCACCGGATGGTGAGGACGCCATCGCGGTGATCGAGGGGTCCAGTACCCCCATCGACGCGCTGCTGACGGATGTCGTCATGCCCAAACTCGGAGGCAAAGAGCTCGTCGACCGCTTGGCGAGCGAAGGGACATACCCGGGCGTGATCTTCATGTCCGGGTACGACGACCCCTCGAAGCTGATGTCGGTGCTGAAGTGCGGGGCTCCCCTGCTGCACAAGCCGTTTACCCTACACGCGCTTGTGGTCGTGCTGCGGTCAGTGCTCGACAAGAGAGCCTGCCACTAGGTAGGTGGGGCTGTGATGCCTCCCGGAAGAATGCTCTTCGGACCGTACTTTCCACGCACCCGGTCGATCGCCCGCGCCAGGCCGCGGTCGCGCTCCGTTTCGTCGGACTCCAGCAGCGCCATCTGATCCGCGCTTGCCGCCCGCGTGAGTCCGGAGAGCCGGACGCCCACCAGCCGCGCGGGGACCCGGCGAGCATCGCGCAGCTTCCCGAGCAGGTCGTGCGCGACCCGCAAGATGGCCCGGTCGGACACCACGGGCTCGGCGAGGGTGCGTTGGGTCGCCCGCGTTTTGAAGTCCCAGTCGCGCAGGCGCACCGCCACGGTCCGCGCGGCCAATCCCTCACCGCGTAGGTCGGCTGCAGCCCGCGTCACCAGGCGCAGCAGCTCGCGCTCGATGTCCTCATCAGCATTCATATCTCGGCCGAACGTCTCGTCGCGACTGAGGCCCCGATTCATGACGCGATGGGCGACATCGCCGTCGTCGATGCCGTGGGCGCGATTCCACAGCCAGGCGGCCTCGCGCTTGCTCATCCAGCTCTGTAACGTTTTCTGATCGTGGCGCAGCAGGTCCTCGACGGTGATCAGGCCGCGGGCGGCCAGGCGCTGCTGGAATTTGGGGCCGACGAGCGGGATGTCGGCGAGGGTGCAGGTGCGCAGAAACGTCGCTTCGGTGCCCGGCTCGACGATCATGACGCCGTTCCCGTCGCGACTCGGCTTGGCGCGATCGACGGCCATCTTGGCGATGAGCTTGTTGGTCCCGCCGCCGATCGACAATGTAAGCCCCGTCTTTTCCTGCACCCTGGTCCGAATCCGTTGCGCCGTTGTGGCGAGCGGCTCGTGATGGTACACGCCCTCGGTGCCTGTCAGGTCGATGTACCACTCGTCCACGCTCGCGCCCTCGACGACGGGAGAGAACTCCTGCAACACCTCCCGGATCTCGGCGCTTTTCTTCCAGCATTCTTTGAACGGGACGGGAACACAGACGGCATCGGGGCAGAGCCGCAGCGCACGCGCGATCGGCATCGCTGACCGGACGCCGAATTTGCGCGTCTCGTAAGAAGCGGAGCAGACGACACCGCGACTCTCGCGCGAGCCGCCGACAATCAGGAGCGGCGCTTTGCCGGCACCCTCGGGATCGACCGCACGGGCGACGGCGACGTAAAAGGCGTCGGCATCAGCGAGGAGAATGCGACGCATGGCCCGAACATAGGCCGAAGCTCCGATATCTCGCAAGTCTCCCGCACCGCCGGATATACTCCCGCATGAAAACTTCCGCGCTCGCGTTCCTCCTCTCATCCGTCGCACTCGGCCTCTCCGCGCAAACTGTCGATCCATCCGCCGCAATGCGCTGGCGCTCGATCGGTCCGACTCGCGCGGGTCGCGCGCGCGCCGCGATCGGCGCGCCCGGACACCCGACCGCGCTGTACATCGGCTTCGATAACGGCGGCGTCTGGCGGACGACGGACTACGGCGCGAACTGGACGCCCCTGTTCGACGCGCAGCCCACGGGCTCGATCGGCGCGATCGGCATCGCGCCCTCCAATTCGGGCGTCATCTACGTGGGCACAGGCGCGGGGATCATCCGCCCCGATCTTGCGACCGGCAACGGGATGTACCGCTCGAATGACTCGGGGCGTACCTGGACACACCTCGGGGGGGGGCTCGATTCGACGCAGATGATCGCGATGATCGACGTCGATCCCAAGAATCCCGATCGCCTGTTCGTCGCGGCGCTCGGCCATCCCTACGGACCGAACGCGGAGCGCGGGATCTACCGGTCGACCGACGGCGGTCGCACGTTCGAGAAGGTGTTGTACAAGGACGAGTACACGAGCGGCAACGACGTCCGCATCGACCCGAGCGATCCGAACACCGTCTACGCGGCGCTGTGGCAGCAGCAACAGACGTTTTGGGAAGCGGCGTCGTTCGGTCCCGATTCGACCGATTGGGGCGCGGGTGGGATCTACAAATCCACCGATGGCGGCACCACCTGGACACAGCTCACCGATGGGCTGCCGACGGTGCTCGAAGCGAATCTCGCCATCGCGCCCAGCAATCCGCGCGTGCTGTACGCAATGGCCGCCTCGGTGCGGCCGTCCGGCGGATCCGGACCGGTGCAGTTCTACCGCTCGACCGATGGTGGCGCGCACTGGACACTGCGCACCCGGGCCCGGGGCGGTCCCGGCGACACGACCGCCACGACCGATCCCCGGCCGCTCACGCGCATTGGCGGCGGTGACGTCCCGCCGATCACGGTCGATCCCAAGAACGAAAACGTGGTCTACAGCGCGTCCATCGTCATGTGGCGAACCGAAGACGCGGGCGCGTCCTGGTCGGCCGTCCGCGGCTCGCCGGGCGGCGACGACTACCAGCGGATCTGGATTCATCCCGACGATCCGAACCTGATCCTCGCGGTCTCCGATCAAGGCGCGGTGGTGTCGGCCAATCGCGGCGCCTCCTGGAGCGACTGGTACAACCAGTCGACCGCGGCGGTCTATCACGTCACGACGGACAACGCGTATCCCTACCGGGTCTGCAGCGGGCAGCAGGACTCAGGCTCGATCTGCATCGAGAGCCGCTCGGACGATGGGGAGATCACGTTCCACGACTGGCATCCGGCCAACATTCAGGAATACGGCATTGCGGCGCCCGACCCGCGCGATCCCGATCTCGTCTTCGGCAGCGCGCGGCGGTCCGTGTCGCGCTATGACCGGCGCACCGGCCAGACCGCGCAGGTCGGTCCCGACTCCGCGGCGCGCGGCGACAAGTACGGCCGCAACGTCCGCACGATGCCGCTCGTCTGGTCGCCCGTGCGCCCCGACGTGCTGTTCTATACGTCGAACGTCGTGTGGCGCTCGGACGATCACGCGCGCACGTGGCGGCGCATCAGTCCCGACCTCGCGCGGCAGACCTGGCCCATTCCAGCGAGCGCGGGCAAGTACGCGCGTGGTGTCACGCCCACCGCGCGCGGGGCGATCACCGCGCTGTCACCGTCACCGCGCAGCTTTGCCGTTCTCTGGGCAGGCACCGATGACGGCCACATTCAGGTGACGGTAAATGGCGGCACGACGTGGACGAACGTGACGCCCGAGGCCGTTCAGCCGTGGACGCGAATCTTCAATATCGAGGCGGGGCACTTCGACACGCGGACGGCGTACGCGGCGGCCAACACGCTCCGCATCCACGACATGCGGCCGCATTTCTGGCGTACGCACGACGGCGGCCACACCTGGACCGAAATCGTCACTGGGCTCGCGCCGAACGCGGTCGCCAACTCGATCCGCGAAGATCCCCGCGTCCCGGGACTGCTCTACGCGGCGACGGAAACGCAGGTGTGGGTCTCGTTCGACGACGGTGACCACTGGCAGACGCTCCGACGCAACATGCCGGCGATCTCGGTGCGTGACATCCAGGTGAAGGACAGCGATCTCGTCGCGGGAACGCACGGCCGGGGCTTTTGGATTCTCGACGATCTGAGCCCGCTCCGGCAGGTCGCCGCGCTGCGGCGAGCCGCGGCCGCGGGGGGGCCGTATCTCGTCCGGCCGAGTACGGCCGTTCGCGTTCGCTTCGGCACGAACGAGCCGACACCGTGGTCGCCGGAGGTGCCTGCCGGCGAGAACCCTCCCGCGGGTGCGGTGATCGATTACTTCCTGCCGGCGGACGCGTCCGGACCGGTGCGGCTCGAGGTCGTCGATACCGCCGGCCGCGTGGTGCGCTCGTATTCGAGCGACGACCCCGTACGCGATCCGCACCCCGCCATCGATCCGGCGGCCTACGACCGGATTTGCCAGAGAACTCCTGCGGCTCCCGACTGCGGCGTGCCGCTCTACTGGCCGTCGCCGCCCATCAGGCTCTCGTCGAGCGCCGGGATGCACCGCTTCGAGTGGGATATGCGCTACCAGCCGGTCGGGAGCGACAGCCTGCTGAACGCCGGGGATGTCAACGACGTGGGCGCGGTGCCGCATCGCAGCGTCCATCCGGCACGCGCGCCATGGGCGCCGGCGGGTCGTTACACCGTCCGGTTGCGCGTGTCGGACCGCACGGTCACACAGCCCCTCGTGCTCCGCCTCGATCCGCGCGTGAAGACACCAGCCGCGGGGCTGGCGCAGCTCGCGGCGTTGAGCAAGGAGATGTACGATCTGGCTCTGGCCGCGCATGCCGCGTACGTGCCGGCCGACACGGCAACCCGGGCGCTGGAGCGCGCCAGCAACGCGGCGCTGGCGGCGGCGATGGCGATGCAGGATGCGGACGTGACGCCCACGGCAGCGCAGGTCGCGGCGTGCGCGCGCGCCCGCGTACTTGTGAACGACCTGCTCGCCAGCCGACGGAGATCTTGAACGCACGAAAGGAGAAACAAATGAAGAAGCTATTGCTCGTCGCGGTGGCTCTGGCGTTGCCCGCAGCAAGCTCGGCGCAGACGTTCAAGGTCGCGAAGTACAGCATCGGCGGTGACGGCGGCACCGATTATTTGACCGCCGAGCCGGGGACGGGACGGGTGTTCGTCTCTCGCAGCACACACGTGATGGTGATCGACGGCGCCTCCGGCAAGGTGATCGGCGACATCCCCGACACGCCGCGCAATCACGGCATCGCGCTGGTGCCCAGCTCGGGTCATGGATTCATCACCAGCGCCGGCGATTCGACTGTGACGATGTTCGACATCGCGACCCTCGCCGTGGTCAAGAGGATCCCGGTACCGACGGGTGGCCTCGACGGCATCATGTACGACGATTTCTCCAATCGCATCATTCTCACCAATCACAGCCGCCCGATTGGCACCCTGGTCGCCATCGACCCGAAGAGCGGCGACATCGTCGGCACGGTCGAGCTCGAGGACAACTCGCCCGAAGGAGCGGCCAGCGACGGCAAGGGAAAGATCTTCGTCAACAACGAGGGCACGAACACGATCCAGGTGATCGACGAGAAGGCGATGAAGGTGCTCGCGTCGTGGCCGCTCGCGCCGTGCGAAGGGCCCACGGGAATCGCCTACGACCGCGCGACCGACCGAATCTTCTCGGGGTGCGGCAACAGCTCAGTGGTCCTGGACGCGCGGACGGGTAAGGTCGTCGCCACGATCGCAATGGGGACGGGGTCGACGCTCTGGGGTGGGATCCGGCGCAGAAGCTGATCTACATCCCCGCCGGGCGCGACAGCAACGTCACCGTCGTGCACCAGGATGCGCCCGACAAATACACCGTGGTGGCGACCGTTCCGACGATGCGCGGGCGCCAAGACCATCTCGGTGGACACACAGAAGCACGTGGCGTATCTCTTCCAGCCTGAGTACGGCCCGGTTCCCCCGGGGACGCCGCCGCCGCAGCCGGGCCAGCGGCCGCCGCGCGGTCCGGTCATCGGGGCGTGGTTCTTTGCGATCAGTCACTGACGTAGGTCGGGAGGCATCATGAAAGTCGGCACCATCATTCTGACGGCGTGCGTGCTCGCGGTCCCTCTCACGGCACAGAACCCCCCGCCCGCATCGGCCGAGCGCGACACAGCGGCGAAGGCGCCCACGCCGGTCCCGAAGGAAGCGTCATCGGTCACCGATCACACGATTCGCATCGGCACGCAGCTCGTGCCGTATCGCGCCACCGCCGCGACGATGCTGCTCAAGAACGACAAGGACGAGGCGATCGGCGCGCTGTACTACACCGCGTACACCCGCACCGATGCCAAAGACGTGAGCCAACGCCCGCTCGCTTTCATCTATAATGGCGGGCCAGGATCCGCGTCGGCCTGGCTGCACATGGGCGCGTTCGGCCCGCGTCGCATCGTGACGACGGACGCGGCGCCCACGCCGCCGCCCCCGTACCAGATGGTGGATAATCCGAGCAGCCTGATCGATGTCACGGACATGGTGTTCATCGATCCGATCGGTACCGGTTTTTCCAAGCCGGTCGGCAAGGGCACGGGGAAGGACTTTTGGGGCGTGGACGAGGATGCCAAGGCGCTCGCGCAATTCGTCTCGCAGTACGTGAGCCGCACCGGCCGCTGGGCCTCACCCAAGTATCTCATCGGGGAGAGCTACGGCACGACGCGCTCCGCGGTGCTCGGCAACCGCCTCGAGCGCGATGGCATCTCGCTCAACGGCATCGTGCTGATCTCGTCGGTGCTCGATTTCGAAACGCTGCTGTTCGCGCCCGGCCACGATCTGTCGTATGAGCTGTACCTGCCGAGTTATGCCGCGACGGCGGTGTATCACAAGGCGATCCCGGCGCCGGCCAACATGGGCGCATTCCTGAGCGAAGTCCGGCGCTATGCGCTGGGTGACTACGCCGCGGCACTCGCCGCCGGAGCGGCGCTGCCGGCAGACCGCAAGGCCGCCGTCGCCAAGCAGGTCGCCTCGTATACCGGACTCTCCGAGGATTATCTCATCCGGGCCAACCTGCGGGTGAACCTGCGGCAATTCATGGCCGAGCTGCAGCGCAGCCGCGGGCTCGTCACGGGGCGGCTGGATTCACGCTTCTCGGGCCCGCTGCCCGATCTCTTGACCGAGAACGCGCCGGGTGATCCGCAGTCGAACGCTGTGACGGGCGCGTTCACCGCCGCCGCCAACGCGTACCTCCGCGGCGAGCTGAAGTTCGACACGCAGGACCGCTACCTGATGGGCGGCGGCAACCAGGGCCAGTGGAACTGGGCGCGTGACGGGGCGGGGCAGCGTGGCTGGGCCACGACGACCTACGTCGGCTCCGACCTCACGCAGGCGCTCGTGACCAACCCGCACCTGCGGATCGAGGTCGAGAACGGGTACTACGACCTGGCGACGCCCTTCTTCGCCACGGAGTACACCGTCAATCATCTCGAGGGGCTGTCACCTGATCTGCGCGACAACATCACGCTCAAGTACTACGACGCCGGCCACATGATGTATCTGTACGAGCCGGCGCTCGCGGAGCTGAAGCAGAACGTGGCGCGCTTCATCACGAATCCCCCGACGCAAGCGAGGACCGCCGGGTCTAACTAACTTCTTGGCCCATGAGCAAAGGCACGATCGGCATCCTGACGGGCGGCGGCGACGTCCCCGGACTCAATCCCGCCATCCGCGCCATCACGATTCGCGCGCTGCGCGACGGCTACAAGGTCATCGGCATCCGCCACGGCTGGGGCGGGCTCGTCGATTACTCGCGCGAGAAGGACGCCGACAACAAAGAGCAGATTCTGCCGCTCACCGAAGCGATCGTGAACCGCGCCGGGCCGCACCGGCGGCACATTCCTGCACACCTCGCGCGTGCGGCCGAGTCACCTGCCGAAGGATCGCCTCCCGCCACATCTCAGCGGGTATACCGAAAAGATCAATGACATCACCAAGGATGTGATCAAGAATCTCGAGCATCTGGGCATCGATGTCTTGATCCCCATCGGGGGCGATGACACGCTCAGCTACGGCAAGCGGCTCCACGATGAAGGCATGAAGGTCGTCGCGATTCCGAAGACGATGGACAACGACGTCTACGGCACCGACTACTGCATCGGCTTCAGCACCTGCGTTACGCGCACGATCGAGCTGACGCATCGGCTGCGCACGTCGGCCGGGTCGCACGAGCGCTTCCTCGTCATCGAAGTATTCGGCCGGTACGCCGGTTTTACCGCGTTATTGCCGACCATGGCGGGGGCGGCGGACCGCTGTGTCATTCCCGAATACCCGGTCGAGGTCGAGCACCTGGCCGAGCTGCTCGTGCAGGACCGCAACAAGAACCCGAGCCGCTACTCGGTCGTCCTCATCTCGGAAGGCTCGCGGCTCACCTCCCACGAAGGAATGAGCTTCGAGGGCGAAGAGACCGACATGTTCGGGCACCGCAAGCTCGGCGGGATCGGCGACCAGATCGGCGCGGCGCTCAAGGAAGTCGTCGCCGAAATACAACAACGGCCGCAAGATCGACGTCGTCAACCAACGGCTCGGCTATCTCGTGCGCTCGGGCGATCCCGATGCCCTCGATTCGATCGTGCCGATGGCGTTCGGCAACCTCGCGCTCGATCTGGTGGTGCGGAAGCAGTATGGCCGGCTGGTCAGCATTCATCGCGGCTTTTACGACAGCGTGCCCCTCGCGAGCGTCACGACGGAGAAGAAAGTCGTGGATGTCTCCAAGTACTACAACACGCAGCGGCTGCGGCCGATCTACCAGTTCGACGGGGCGCCGCTGTTCATCATGACCAGCGACTGGAAGACGCCGAACCCCGATTGACCCTCACCGTCGGCCTGATTGGGTTCGGTTTCGCTGGGAAAGTCTTTCACGCCCCGGTGATCCGCGCGGTCGAAGGACTGCGCCTCGCGACAATCGTGCAGCGCCACGGCGCTCCCGATCCGCTCTACAAGGATGTCGAGTTCCTTCGCAACGTCGACGAGCTGCTGCAACGGCCGATCGATCTCATCGTCGTCGCGACGCCCAATACGTCGCATTATCCCCTCGCCAAGCAGTGCCTGCTCGCCGGACATCACGTCGTGGTCGACAAGCCGTTCACCATCACGCTGGTGGATGCCGAGGACCTCGTGCGCATCGCCAGGGAACAGCAGCGCATCGTCACGGTCTACCAGGACCGCCGCTACACCGGC
The DNA here is from genome assembly GCA_963704805.1 of uncultured Gemmatimonadales bacterium. Classification (GTDB taxonomy): domain Bacteria; phylum Gemmatimonadota; class Gemmatimonadetes; order Gemmatimonadales; family GWC2-71-9; genus 20CM-2-65-7. The sequence goes on from CAVPHS010000001.1 coordinate 1,440,713, forward strand.
GACTTCGCGACAGTGCAACAGGTGGTCGCTGACGGTGCGATCGGCCGGGTCGTGAGCTACGAAGCCCATTTCGATCGCTTTCGTCCGGAGCTGCGGGCCGGGGCGTGGCGGGAGGAAGCGTTGCCAGGATCGGGCGTGTGGTACGATCTCGGACCGCATCTGTTCGACCAGGCGCTGCTCCTGTTCGGCATCCCCGATGCGATCGGTGCAGACATTCGGGTCGAGCGCGATAACGCCGTCGTGGACGACGCGTTCGACGTCACGCTGTACTACCCGCGCCGGCGCGCGATCCTCCGCTCGTCGTGCATGGTGCACCCTGTCGGCCCGACCTGGAGTGTGCACGGAAGCACGGGAGGGTTCATCAAGTACGGCATGGACCCGCAGGAAGCGGCGTTGAAACAGGGCCATACGCCGGCCGAGCCGGAGTGGGACAGCGAGCCGCCGGAGTTGTACGGCAAACTGATTACGTCTAACGGAACGCGCACCGTTCCGACCTTGCGATCCAGTTTCACGCGCTATTATGAAAACGTGCGCGACGCGATCCTGGGCAAGGCTACGCTCGCCGTCACGCCCGAATGGTCCCTCGATGTGATGCGGGGACTGCTGCTCGCGGTCGAAAGCAGTCGCAGCCGTCGCGTGTTACCATGGAGCCATCCCTCGTGAAACGCCCATGGTTCTACGTCCTCCTCGGCGGCCTCGTGGCCGGCACGTTCGACATCACCTACGCCTGCACGTTCTGGTACGTGAAGCGAGGCGTTCTGCCGAAACGGGTCTTTCAGTCTGTCGCCTCCGGGTTGCTCGGCGACGCGAGCTTCACCGGCGGCTGGCCAACCGCACTGCTCGGTCTGGGGCTACACTTCTTTATCGCGACGTCGATGGCGGTGACCTATTACCTGTTCGCGCGCCGCTGGTCCGAGCTGGCTCAACGAGCGTGGACGTTCGGTCCACTCTACGGCGTGCTGCTGTATTTCATCATGAATTACATCGTCGTACCGCTCTCGGCCGCCAATCCCGGCTCGAGAAATCTGACGTGGGTATTGCTGAGCATCGCCGTACACGCGTTCCTGATCGGCACCCCCTGCGCCCTCTTTGCGCGGCTGGCGATTCAGGCGGAGACCGAAGTCAGCGTCACGTCGGTCTGATCGATTCTCGGCGAATCATGGACTGGAACAGGAGGCGCCTCCGCTTCCCCCAGCTGGCGGATCAGTGCATCGATCGCGCCCTATGAACGGGGACGTCCCGGCTCGGTCCGGGCTCCGTTGGCTTCGGCCATTGAGGCCCCCGCCACTCTCCCCGCTCGTTGCTCTCGCAGGCCACGCCGGACAACCCGGGAGCGCCAAGAGCGCCTCAAGTTAGACTCGGCGGACCGCCTTCGAGGTCAGGCCCGAAAACGCCCTACGCGCCTGGAGCGCCATCGCTAGACACGGCTACCTCTCTTAGTGCACCGTTACGGACTTCTCGTGATCACCCACAAGGCGGCCAGCGCACCAAGGACCACCAAGACGATTGATCCACCAAGCCACGGTAGCAGCCTCTGACCGGCCTCTGTGTAGTTACTACGCGTGAGCACCTCAGTCATGCTCTCAAGAGGAAAGCCAAACTTCGCGCTGGCTTTCAGTCGATCTCTACGAAACGCAGAGATCTTATGAAGCAGCGCAAAGTAGAGCAGCGCCGGGGCGATAAACAGCGCCAAGCCAATCAGCATGGGTCTTCACCTATTACACGCAGACGCTTGGGGCTGCGGCTGCGTGCAATCCAAGTAGTCATGGCCCTTCGATGGTGGCACGATCTTGGAGACCCACGTGTGGGTTTTCTCCGTATGGCCGCTAGCCCAGATCTCGGTTGGCCCAATCTGGCCGCCGGCACTCGTAGTCGATCCAGAGGCGTTTTTGCCTTCACAGATATTCACGATGCTCGCACCGCCGCAAATAGCTTCGCCGCCCTCAGAGAATGCAGCAACTGAATCAGACGAGCCACCCTCTGTCCCGATATTGACGTCCAAACCGACCCCGATCCCGAGCCGAGCATACCAAGCACAGCCTATATCATTGCACAATCGACCGGCACCACCTGTGAAGCCGGCTCCAACAACGAGATTGCCTGTGATCCCGAAGAACGTGACTTGGCCACCGCCCGCCGGACAGTCAGAGAGATTATTGTCCTTTGGCGGACACAACCCGAAAGGATCTGTGAACGCCGGGTTGTTGCCGGCGTACTGATAGAGGTTCAGACCTCCGGCGATCCCAATTGGATCTTCCTGCGTCCAGCGCCCCGTTGCCTGATCATAGACGCGATTGCGGAAGAAGGAGAAGCCTGGCAACCGATCGCTCCCAAAGCGATCCGCCGAGAAGCTGCCCGAGTTCTGTGTACCGCCGCTGTACTGCCCACCACCACTGCGATAGCAGCCAAGTGTGGTTGCATTGAAAGAGCCATCCTTCGTCGCAAACGCGAGCTGTCGTCCGTTCCCGTCGGTGATCCAGTACACCTCCGCCACCGTTCCGCACGCTCGATCAATGCCAATGAGCGGGTCGTCGAGACCAGGACCGTGGACAAAAACCCAGTCACCCGCGGCACCCACGTTGTTCCCTTCAAAAGTGAGTCTTGGCGCGTTTGAATCACACGCCCGCATCATTTGCCTATCGGGGTCGTAGGTGCATGTGTTCGGCGCGCTGGTATACCCGGGCGCCGAGATACCGCTGACCCGGCCCGCGGCGTCGTACCAGTAGGTCTTGACCGTCCCGATTGTCTCGCTGTGTCGCGAAAGGTCCTGAGTGTAGGCGTAGTGCTTGATCCCAACACCCGTCACCATCTCCTTCATGTCTTCAAGTACATTCGTCGAGTCGCCACTGGAGGTGACGTCGTTGAAATACTGATACCAAGTCGCGCTGGACAGAGGAGTCGCGGCTTGGCTATGCCAGATATGACTCATATTCCCGGATCGATCATAGCGCATCGAGTCCGCGATCGTTGCAGGCCCAATGCTTTGCTGCGTGACGAGCATGCCGAATAGATTGTACTGATTCGTCTTCTGCATCTGACCAGTAGACCCGCACAACATCCCGAGGGGATCTTCGTTGACGTTACCAGTCCACCCAGAGCAGATGTTGTCCTGGTGGCGGATCTGGCTCCCCGGCCCCACAAGGTCATTCCTGAATTCGAAGTCGAACCGATCACTGCTAGTCGGATCGGCTGGATTAACGGACGTAATCCGCCGCTCGAGACCGTTAGCATCACGCTTGAACGAGACCGTCACCCCAGTCGGGTAGACTACTTGACGCCGGCGTCCCAACTGGTCCCAGGTGAAGGAAATCTTGCGGGAACCAGAGACCGAGCCCCACCAGACCAACATCGAATCAAGAAGCCCTGTCGTGGATCCGTAGAAGTACGCCACACTGTCGGTGTAGGTTCCTCTCACACGGACTAAACGCGTTCGGGCTCCGCTCGCGTCGTACTTGAACGTGAGAGAATCCTTCGTCGAGACGGTGTTGACTTGAGTGCGCAACGCGCCGTTGGCAAAATAGGTCCGCGTGATGGTTCCCTGATTGTTCTTCGCCACGAGCAGGTTGCCCATGATGTCGTACGTGTAGCTGATGCTGTCGGCGTATGTCGTATCCCCTGCGTCGATAACTCGCGATAGGAGCATGGCGGTCCGACGCCCCATCCCGTCATAGCGGTAGCGCACCAAGCCCCCCGCCATGCGAGTCTTGGTGGAATCGAGGAGCCCAGCGCTGTTGAACCAGTGCCGTGCCCTCGTGGTCACGTCGGTGTCATATGGATCGATCTCTTTGACCTTGATTCCACGCGCATCGTACGCAAACGACCGCCAGACGACTCGGGGATCAGAGGCTTTAAGCAGGCCGTCGTCGTTGTACTGATACGACGTGACAAGACTCGACATAAACTGCGACGCCGGCAGGAACGCGTTAAATGTTTGAGAGCACTGAATCTGCGTCTCGTCACAAGTCGCGATCGCGCTTCCGCCAGGTGGTGTCTGTTGCGTGGTGTATTGCTCGACGCTCAGCATCCTGTTGAAGCCGTCGTAGGCAAAATGCCGACGCATCCCCATCGGATCGTAGCTGTCCGTGATTCGTCCGGCCGGGTCGCGGGTAAACTCGGATGCCACACCAACCGGCGAGATCGTCCGCGTAACGTTCCCCACTCCGTCGTACTGGAATCGATTCACCTGATCCTGAGTGTGCTCCGTGTCAGTAGACTCCCACCAAGTCTCCACGGCGCGATTGGTCACGCTATCGACAACCCCGGTTAGCGAACCCGAGCCTCGATAAAAAAACTTCGTTCGGGCGCCGGTCGGGGCGATCACCGAGTCGGTCAATCCCAATGTTGTGTACGAATAGTCCGTATGACGGCCGAGCGCGTCCGTGATCTGTCGGGGCGAGTCAGGGGCGTTTGCGTCTGCATACGCGTATTTCGTGACGGCCGTGGGTTGCCCGTCGACATTGAACGAGCTATCGCGCAGCGTGTCGAGATTCCCGCGGGCATCCCAGGCCATGCGCACAGTTCTCAGGTTGGGATACTGCACGCGGGTGGCGAGAGCAGGCAGGGTCGCGATGCTGTCATGCCAGATGAGAGTAGTCGCGTTCAGGCCAACCTGAGTGGTCTTGATAGGCTGGCCAAAGCGATTCACCCAGAAATCCGAGGCGTCGCCAGTGCCCGCAATCGGGCGATCGACGCGCGTCGCCAGTCCTGTGTCGGTCACCGAGGGCACTCCAACTTGGCTGGCCCACCCGAGCGCAAGTCCCTTCTCATCCCACGGCGTCACGGTCACCACCGCAGTGTCAGTCCCAGTCCAACCGCTGGGGATTTTCACGTTCGTCAAGCGGGCGTTGTTTTGATACTGGTAGCTCGTGCCTACAAAACCGCTTGTCAGCGCCGAGCTCTCCGCGACCCGCCGAACCATTCGCCCGCCTTGGTACTCGAAGCTGGTGGTGTCGTGATCATCCCCGGGGAATGGGCTTGCCTGGACAAGCCGAATGAGCGTGTCCACACTCATGGTCGTGCGCAGCGAGCGGGCGTACGGATCCTGGATCGAGTCGAGGCGAGCCGTCGTCGAGTTCCACCAAAACGAGTAGGCTTTCGTCGAATCGGGCGCAAGGCGGATCAGGGCGAGCCGAGTCTGCCCGGCCACGGTCGTCCAGCGGAAGAGCGTGGCCTGACCGGTTCGGTTGCGCGTCTCGACATGATGGCCGGTCGCGTCAAACCGTACCGCGGCGCCATGGCGCAGGTCTCGGCGGTACCATTTCGCGCTGAGCGTATCAAAGCGGACCAAACTGTCGGGCGCATCTCCGGCCGCGCCTTTGAACACATTGCTGCCGGGGGTGGACTGGCGATACAGGCGGACCGAGCCATCTCCCGCGAGCCAGACGCGTCGTGTGGAGTCCGCAGGATCGCTGAGGACCTGCTCGACGCCGAGCAACGACCAACCGCGTCCACTCGCTCGTGGATCGATTAACGATCAGCGCGGTGCTCGAGATGGTCGTGTCGTACGTGCCTCCCGCATAGACATTCCGCACGAGCAACGTCATGGGATAAACACCAGTGGCCTGGGGCGGCAGGCCTCTCCCCAGGACAACCTGTTGTGGCTGATCATAGGGGTAGGTCGTCAGCGGAGAGTATTCGGCGCTGTCTTTCGACGTCCCGACGGTCAGGAATACCCTAATTTTGGTGGGCGTCGCGACGCTGCTCGGCTCAACGATATTCGCCGCGACCAAGAAGAGGCCGGCTGCGGCGGCTGAGTTGTAGTAAAGGGTGGGAGCTCGATCTCGCCCCAAAGTGGGGAATGCGGGCATGGTATGTGTGACAAACAGGTCACCACACGACACTCCCGCGGCTTCGCCCGCACCAACCGTCAAACACATGCCTCGGTCGACGTTGTCGGGATTGTGATTGACAAAGGCCGGACGGGCCTGGCCTCGGTCGGCGACTGTGACAATGCGGCTCTTCGAGGCGGAATTGCCAATGTCCGGCGTTGCCTGCAATCCGATCGATCCGCTCCCCACCGCGCCGACCGTGTACGTCACCGTCGCGTTCGCTGAAGCCCCCGGGCCAAGGCTCGGGATCGACCCGGGGATCACTGTCCCGCACGTTACCGGTCCCGTGAAAATGCAGGTGAGCGTAATGTCGCCGATGGTGCTCGTACCGGTATTTGAAACGGTAAAGGGCACCGAAAATGGCCCCGTGTTCGGTGCGCGCGTTGGCTCGATCGTCGGGGCGGTGCTAACGATGAGCCCGCCGGGTGCCCGTGGTTGGACAGGATTCTGGCCACAGGCAGGCGGAACTCGCGCAGTAGCGAGTGTGAAAACCGCAACGAAAACCCGAGCCGCCGGCGTTGAGATGTTCATGACCGAGCCTAGGCAAGAGGGGAGCAACCGCCTCGCGGACGCTCTGTCCAACGTGGAATTCGGGACTCTCGGACACTAGGTCGTTTTTGCGGCGGCGAGGGGTATTTTTGCTGCATGGCCAATCGACCCTACATCCTGAATGAGCTGACCTGGAAGACCGTCCGGGAATCGCGGTACGAGGTTGCCGTGCTACCATGGGGCGCCACCGAGGCCCACAACTATCATCTCTCCTACACCACCGACAACATCCTGACCGAGGACGTTGCCGCCCGTGCCGCCGAGCGCGCGTGGCAGAAGGGAGCGAAGGTCGTCGTTCTTCCCGTGGTGCCCTTCGGCGTGAACACCGGGCAGCTCGACATCCCGCTCTGCATCAACATGAATCCGAGCACCCAGCTGCTCGTCCTCCGGGATGTCGCCGTATCCCTCGCGGCGCAGGGCATCGGGAAGCTCGTGATCCTCAACGGCCACGGCGCCAACGATTTCCGCCAGATGATCCGCGAGCTGCAACCGCAGATCTCCTCGTTTCTCTGCGTCGTGAATTGGTACAAGGTGCTCGACCTGAAAGGCTTCTTCTCGGATCTGGGTGATCACGCGGGCGAGATGGAGACGAGCGTGATGCAACACGTGGCGCCAGAGCGCATGCTGCCGCTCTCCGAGGCCGGCCCCGGAGCGGCGCGGAAATTCAAGATCGCGGCGTTCCGTGACGGTTGGGCGTGGGCCCCACGGCAATGGACCCAGGTAACCGATGACACGGGATCGGGGAATCCCGCTGGGTCAACGGCGGAGAAGGGCAAGCGCTACGTTGAGGCAGTCGCCAGCAAGGTCGCCGAGTTTCTCGTGGACCTCGCCAACGCTGATACGACCAAGATGTACGGCTAGCGCTTATTGCCCAGTTGCCGCCGGTTCGCTCAGCCAGCGCGCGAACCAGGCCGCGACCTCCTTATAGAAGAACCGGCTGTCTTCGCCTTTTAGAATCCAATGGTTCTCATCCGGCCAGATGATCAGCCGGCTCGGGACCTGCTGGCGCTGTAGCGCCGTCCAGAACTCGAGCGCGTTGTTCATCGGCACGCGAAAATCGCGCTCGCCGACCGACACGAGGACCGGCGTATGCAGGTTTTTGGCGAAGCGCATCGGGCTCTGCGTGCGCCAAATCGGGTGATCCTCCCACGGCGGTCCGCCCACGTTGCGCTCGCGGTCGTAGTTGTAATCGCTCGTGGCCCACTGCGACTCGAGGTCCCACTCGCCGGCATGGCTGACCAGAGCGCGGTAGCGCGTGGTGGTCACCGCCAGCCAGTTGGTGAGATGCCCGCCATAGCTGGCACCCCCTGCGATTTGTCTTGAGGCGTCGATGAATTTGAACCGCTTGATCGCGGAGTCGGCTGCCTCGTTCAAGTCGTTGGCCGGCCCTTCGAGCGGATCGAACTGGATGTCCTGCGAGAATTTTTCGCCATACCCCGTTGAGCCGCGGTAGTCGGTCATCAGGACGACGTAGCCCGGCGCGCCGAGCAGGTGCGGATTCCAGCGGAGACCAAAATTGTCGGTCCACATGTTGGCGGCACCGCCATGGATCAGCACGAACAGCGGATACGTCTTGGTCGAGTCGAAGCCGGGCGGCACGGCGTAGAAGCTGTGAATGCGCTTGCCCTTGCTGGTCGTGAACCAGAACTCACGCAGCGGTTGCCAGTCGATACGAGCCGTACGCTCGGTATTGAATCTTGTGAGGGGCGTCGGGCGGGCCGTAGCAGGATCGATGCGAACGATCTCCGGGGGATTTGTCGCGCTCTCCCAGACAGCGGCGATGCGCACTGGGCCCTTGGCGGTACCGGTGGCGACCTGGAGTCCGCCGAAGGTTCCGCTCGTCATCGTTCCGACTTCTTGTTCGTGTCCACCGCTCGCGGACGCGCGAAACAGCCGCATGTGGCCGGCGTCTTCCGCCAGGAAAAACACGGTGCGGCCATCCGGCGCCGGCGCGTAGGCACCCACGTCGTGATCCTGGCCGCCTGTGACCACGCGAGCCGCGGTCGCCCCCACCTCTCCGCGGGGCCAGGACCAGCCAACCAGGCGGCTGTTGTTGAACGTGTGCCCGTTCGTGGGCGTCATCCGGGCGTACAGCGTGCCGCCGTCGGGGCTGAAGCGCGGCGTCCCGTAATCATCTCGGCCCTCGGTGAGCCGCTGCGGCTCGCCGCCGGCCCCGCTCGCGCTGACGAGCCAGAGCGCCTGCACGACGTCACCGTGTGTCCAGTCGCCGCGGTTGGTCGTCGCGGCAAAGACGACGCCGTTGCCGTCGGGCGTCCACGCGGCGGCGAGGTCCTCGCCGCTGGTGCCAAGCTGTCCCCCCAAACCCCGCGCCCCGAACGAGCTGTGTGCCCGCGAGCAGATCGCGAGCTCCCCCCGCCCCCCCCGCCCCCCCCGGGGCATTTGGCTCGAGCGACTGCACGAACAGATGTGGTCGACGCTCGTCGAGCCAGTGGTCCCAGAGACGAATCGGTGAGGCGTCGTACACGCGCGCGTTGTACTTACGCGCCTTGCGCTCCGCCGCGGCCGCGCGGTTGGCCGAATCGGTCGCCGCGCCGGGGTAGATCATGCTCGCGAAGAGGATCGCCCGGCCATCGGGGCGCCACTCTGGGCTCGAGGCGCCTGTGGAGAGGTTGGTGACGCGCTGCGCTTCGCCGCCGCCCACTAGATCCAGCACGTAGATCTGTGGTGCGTCATCGCCCTCGCGCCGGGCACTGAACGCGATGCGCCGGCTGTCGCTGGTCCAGTCGACGCCGCTCTCACCGCTCTTGCTGTTCGTGAGCCGGCGCGGCTCGGCGCTGCCATCCGCCGGCACGAGCCAGAGATCGCTGACCTGGTCGCCGTCCGTATAGGAGGGCTCGGTCACGCTGAAGACGATCCAGCGGCCATCGGGGCTGATCGTCGGAGCGGCCACCCGCTTCATGAGGAAGACATCTTCGTGGGTGATCGTGTGGCGTTGCTGCGCGGCCACCGGAGTGGACAGCAGAGCGACCGCGAGAGCGAGGTGAAGGGAGCGCATGTGGTTCCTGACAGGAGAAGGGTTAGCGGGCGGCGTCACGCCGCCGGATATGGATCAACCATTCGATTTCCGCGTGCACCGTCCCGGCTTGATCGGTGAGCTCGACGCGATGGGTACGTTCGACCGCCTCGCCGCCCGCCGTGCCGGTGCGAATGTCCTCGATTTCTTCGGGCGAGAGCAGGAATCGCCCGTACAGCGTGGTCCGCGCCGGCTTGCGAAACCGCACCGTGGCGGCCTTGTCCCAGATGATAAAGCCCGGTCCCAGCGTTTTGATCAACATGACCATGAAGACGCCGTCGCTGGCGGCGTACATCGAGCCGCCAAACATCGTGCCGACGTAGTTCTTGGTGCGCCAACCGAGCGGAAGCTCGATCCGGATCTCGCGGTAGTCGTGTGCGATGTAGGTAATCCACGCCCCGGTGCTGCGATAGGTCGGGAAAAAGTTGAATCCCCAGCGTTCCAGTCTGCTGCGCCACGACTCTGGCATGTGTTGCCCGGTCATCGCATGTAGGGCGCGACGTTGTTCGCAATGATGCGGAACTCGGCTTCGGTCAGCGGCAGCTTGAGAAAACGGGCCCAGCACTCGCGCGGCGCGCAATTTTGTCCCGTCGCCGCGTCCGACCCGAACAGTACGCGCTCGAGGCCGAGCTCGCGAATACGTATCGCCATGAGCTTCGCATCGTCCGGCGTCCCGCCCATGTCGGCCGACGTGACGTCGAACCAGAGGTATCTGACCCGCCGATCTCGGCGCGCGATCCCCTCCACAAACACCGAAAGGGCGGCATCCGTCGTACTGTCGTACCCGCCGGCGCCGGCGAGATGTGCGATCTGCACCGGCACGTCGGGAGCCTCCGGCAGGATCGAGTCGTAAAAGATGCGCGCCTCGTCTCGTCCATAGGGCAGCTTGCGACTGATCGAGGCGCGCATATGGATCACGATCGCCATATGCTTGTCGTTCGCCGCGCGAAACACTCGGCGCAGCTTCTCGAGATCGTGTGGGTTGTGATAGTCCGCAGCGGAGTTGCCGATGTGCAGTTTGAGGCCGGTGCGGAGCAGGGGATTGGCGGCGCAGCGGTCGATTTCGGCCAGTGCGTAGTCGCGGACGGGATTGACGCTGCAGAACCCCCGCAGCCGCTCCGGGTAGCGCCCCACCTGGCCAGCGACCCAGTCATTCTCGGCCTTTACATGCTCGTAGTCGTTCTCGACGTTTCTGCTCGGATTGCTCCAGCTGTAGGCCACCGACAGCACCAGCGCTCGGCGGATGCCCGCCGAATCGAGCAACACGATGAGTCTGTCCGCGTCGATCGGCGCGACGCTGACCAGGGCGCCCAGGGCGGGGCTGAACAGGTGTTGGTGATAATCGATAAGGGGCGCGTTGATCTGCGCGAGGCATGTGACGGCGCCGAGAGCCGAGAGCACCATGCGGTGGATAATACCCTCACATCCCGGCAACACTCTAGAGTCGAAACAGATAGCTGAGTTTCACGAACACGGCATCATCCGTTCGCGTGAGGCTATGGAACCCAAACGCCTCGTCATCCAACATGTTGCTGCCGTAGCCCGCGAAGACGACGGTGCCCGGCATCGGCTGATAGCTGAGGAGCGCGTCGACGTGGAAGAGGTTATTCGCGGTTGGAACCGTCCGTGTCACGCCGCTCGGCCCCACGATCAGGATCGGGGCGTTCGTGCGTGAGTCATCGCGCAAAGAATCGGTCTTGTCCTGGATGTATTGTCCCACCAGGCGAATGAATAACGGCCGTGACAGCTGGTACTCGACCTTGGCGCGCGCGACGCGCCCGACATTCACGAGACTGCCGTCGGTGCGCCGGTTCACTTGCTGCCAGAAATAGCTGAGCGAATTACGGAGCCGGTCCGTGGGACGATACGACACCTCCGCCGAGAGGAGCAGGAGATCGCCCGACGCCCACTCGAAGAAGTTCTCGTCGTGTCCCTGCAGGAAAAATCCACTGCCGCTGAAATGCTGCCATTGCGGCGTGCCGATCTGGATGATGTACTCGCCGTTGGGAATCGTCGGTTGGCCCACGAACGGGATCGTGTCCAGACCCCCTCCGCCCCCGCCATCCGGGACCTCGAGCCGGTAGTTGGCGTAGAGAGCGGAATCGTACCCGAATGATTCCACGAAATACCCGGCGCCCACATTCCAGCCGCCACGCAGCGTCGTGTTCACGTTGAAATGCAGCTTCTGATCTTGGATGCCGCGCCCGTGGATGAAGTTCTGATACTGCCAGATGCCGTCGACGACGATGTCCCCCGTGAATCGCTCGAGCAGCGCGCCCGGCTTGCCGTAGGCGGTGTAGCTGGGATCGACATAGGAATGCACGATCCCATTCCGGCCGATGAATCCGCTCCCGGTGTAGAAGTCGTCCGATATGCCGGCGAACAGGCTGCGCAGTCCCCATACGCGGTGCTGGATCGTGAACTGGCTGAGCCAGAGCGGGGCCGTCTTGGTGACGCCCGCGACGCGGGTGCGGCTGCCAGCCAACTGCAGGTTCAACCCGTAGATGCCCCCGAACACGAAGCGACTGTCCACGTCGGCGACCCGATTATAGTCGCCGCCCTCGACACGATCGGTATAGGCGATCCCAATCCGCGACCCGTGTCCCAGGCTGTGCTGCGCGCGCAGAATATTGAAAAGCGGATTCTCTCGGCCGCTGGCCGATGCGAACTGCTGGTCGACTGCCGACAAGAACCCGATGTCGGTGCGCGCCACCGTTCCCGTGAGCTTGATGGCGGCGACCGGCTGCACGATGCGGCGCGTGTAGATCAGGTTCTGCGGCACCTGAAACAACTCGCTGCCGTCGAGAAAGAACGGGCGCTTCTCGGCGTAGTAGAGCGCCTGGCGCGGATCGAAGGCGAGTTGGCCGGCATCCGACTCGATCTGTGAAAAATCGGGTTTGACGGTGCCGTTCAGCGTGAGGTTCTCCGTGACGCCCCACCGCACGTTGCCGCCGACTTGCGGGTTGTTCACGTCGTACGAATACCCGAGGCTGCCGGGCGCACCCGTCATCCGCGCCGTCGCCTCGGGATTCAGGTCCACGACGAGCCCGCGATGCAGCTCCGCCAGGCCGATGAGGTTGCCGGACTGCCCGATGAACGTGGCGTTGGCGCGCTCCGCGGGAAACCAGGAGTCCTCGAACCCGGAGTGCTTGACCTGACGCACGATGTTGAGGCTCCAGTCCTGCGACGAGCCCGACTGATAGCGCAGGCTCTTGAACGGAATCCGGACCTCCACTTCATAGCCCCACTCCGTGACCCGGCCACGCGACTGGAAGACGTAGTCGGGACTCAGGTCGGGCTGCTCTCGGCCGACGACGGCGCCCCCGATGAATCCGCTCGCGGTGACGTTGGCCCCTTCGATCAGGGCGCCATCACCCTGCACGCCGAGCGGGTTGACGGCGAACAGCAGTGCCTGTTTCCGATCGTGAAACGTGCCCAGCAGGATCTGGACGTTGTCGTCGCCGAAAATCTGGTCGCGGTCGGCAAGCGTGGCCGTGGGCTGGCCGTGCAGCTCGAACGCACGGATCCCGAAGTAGATCGCCGTATGGGAGTACCAGACGCGCACCTGCGTCGAATCGGCGGCGGGCGTGCCGTCGTTGGGCGCGTATTGCGAGAATCCCGTCAGCGTTGCGGCGTGGATCCAGGGCGTCTCATCGAGATTGCCGTCGATCACGATGTCGGCGTCGAGGCGGGGTATTGCGACGTCGAGCCGCCGATCCCGGCCGGAATAGGGCGGCGTCGAATCGGCCATCTGCAGCAGCACACATAGTGTCAGCAGCATGCAATAATTATGGCCAGGGGCCTGCCGCCGACCACAAACGGTGAGTCAGAGACGTGTCACGACTTCCGGATCGCGACGATGCGAATGTCGAACGTCACGCGATCCGCGACCCGCACGGTTCCTCCCGGTCCGCCGCGATAGGGTTTGATGCCGAAATCCGTTTGCTTGATGGCGAACGATGCCGTCGCGCGCAGCGTGTCGCGGGCGATATCGATTGGCACATCCACCGAGACATCGCGCGTCTGGTTCCGGATCGTCAGCGCTGCCACCACGTGAACCCGCCCCCGCCCCCCTCGGTCCAGGTGACGCTGCGGGAGACGAGCCGAATCTCGGGAAAATTCGCCACGTCCAATACGTCACGGCGCATCGCGGCGGTCACCTTGCGGATCTCTTCGGTATCGGGCGGCGTCAGCACTTCGAGACTGTCGGTGAGGATCACAACCTCGACGCGGGAACGCGCGGGCGCATCGCGATGATAGACGATGTGGCCGGTGAACGCGCGCGCCCGGATGAGATGCTCGTGCCCGGCAAAACTGAGCAAGCCCGATTTGCCGGTCCGCACCTCGAGTCGGCTTGCGGGCGACACGATGTAGACGACGGAATCCGCCTGCGCTGACTGCAACCCGGCCAGGACCACCAGTGCCGTGAGGAGCGCCACGCTACGGCTCTCGCCTGAACGACGTTCCGGTGGTCGCCGCCGTGGCACCGACGGAGATCAATGCTCCCTCCTGCGCGAGCGACTGGACACCGACGACGGTCACGATCGGTGCGGGGACGTTCGCGCCGAAGTACGCCGCGCCCGCGTCGCGAATCGTCGCCTCGTCGGCGGGGTGATAGTTGACCACCAGGATCGTGAGCGAAACGACGTTGCGCGGGGTGCTGCCCGACGCACGCAGCACCGCCGTCAGATTCGCGAACGCCTGCACCGCCTGGCTGCGGAGGTCCGCGCCGACCAGTGTTCCGGTGCTGTCGGAGCCGAGCTGGCCGGTGACATAGAGGGCTCTGCCGACGCGAACCGCCTGCGAGCCGAGCGATGGTGCGCTGACGCCGGGCGCCGGCGCGACCGGCGTCTTGATCTCCGGCGCGCCGCCGCATCCCCGGCGACCGCGGCCGGCCGCCGAACCCCACCATCGCCGCCTCCTGCCAGCGCAGCGCGTCCTCACGCTGTTTCTTCTCGATCGCTTGCTGCTCTCCGTCACGCCAGCGGCGATAGGCTTTGACCTGATCGCCGGTCAGGAACTTCTTCAGGTTCTCCTCGAACTTGTCCTGCCGGTCTTTGAGGTGTCTCCCGAGCTCCTGCAGCCGATCGACGTAGAACATCGCGGCCGCGCGGTCACCAAGTTCCAACCGTTCGTTCATCTTCGCGATCGCGGCCGTGGCGCTGTCGCGTTGCGGCTGTGTCGCCACCATGAACGAGTCGTACGCCTGCGCGTAGCGGCGGGCCTGGTCCTCATTGAGTTGCAGCACGACGGGGGCGCTCGCGGAATCGAGCGGACCCTCGAGCTCGACGCCTGGAAGCTTGGGCGCGTCGGTGCGGGCAGCCATGCCGGGCATGTATCCGCCCCCCTGGCCGACGAGTGCGGCGGGCCAGAGCATGAGCGTTGCGGTGAGAAACCCGCGGAACACGGACGATTTCATACGGAATCCTTCAGGACAATGGTTGCCGAGACACCTTCAGGGCATGAACACACTGATGCATAAGATCATCATTTGGTCGCGCCGCTAACAGTGCTTCGCGAGAATTCGCTGGCGCTCGCCTTCCGTGACCATGTCGCGCGCCACGACGTCACGGACGATCCGCGCGACGAACACGTAGCCCCGCGATTCCGCGACCAGCCAGCGGCGCCACTCGAGCTCGTCGAGAGCCGCGTGCAGCGCCTCTCCTTTCAAGTCGGTTGCACGGCTGATCCGCGTTGCGGATACCCGGTCTCCGAGGATCGCCGTCGCCACGAGCGCCTGCTGCGCCGGCGGCGTGAGACACCGGAACCCGACTCGGATCGATGCGACGATCGTGTCGGGGAGATCGCCGGGGAATGTGGAATCGAGCGTGCGCTGCGGATGTGGCCACGCGCCATTCGTGGATTCGAGGTCGAGACCTTGCGCCATCGCGTGGCAGATCTCGACGGCCAGCAGCGGCAGGCCACCGGAGTCGGCCGCGACGCGGCGCGCCAAACGGTCCAAGGCATCCCCCGCGTACGATGGCACCGCCCACTGGACCAGCTCCCGGATCGCTTCATTGGTCAACTTGTCGAGCGAGATCGCGGTGCCCGGAATGTCACGTCCGATCCGGCTTCTCAGCTCCGCCAGTTTTGGTGGCGCCGGCTCCGGCGTCGTCGCAAGCACGATGAGCACGGGCGCGCGTGACAGGTCGCGCGCGAGCCGTTCGATCGTCTGATAGGAGGCCGGGTCGATCCACTGCGCGTCGTCGAAGATCAGCACATGCGGTCGATCGGCGCTCGTCACGCGGAGCACTTCGGCGATGGCGGCGTCCAGATCCCAGCCGGTCGAGTCTGGTCCCTTCTGCGGAAAGCGCTCCGCCCATTCGGGAGCGTGTTGTGCCAGCGCCCGAAGCGCGGCGGGGTTCGCGCCGACCACACCGGGCACCTCCAGCAAGCCGCGTGCGAGACTGAGGATGCCGCTTGCCGGATGGTCGAGATCCGCCGGTACGGCACGCATGGCGACGATCACGCTGCCCTCCACCCCGGCGCGCGTCGTAAGCTCCTCCACGAAGCGCGTTTTCCCGCCGCCCGATTCCGCTTCCACGACGAGCAGTGTGAGTCGGCCTGCTCGAGCGTAGCGCCACTGCGCGAGCGCGGTGCCGAGCTCCGCGGCGCGGCCCAGCAGCGGTGCGCGCCGCCACGACACGCTGTGGTCGGGTGACAGCGCCTCCTGGGGTAAGTGCCGCGCACGCCCCCCCCCGCTGCGCGCGCGCTCCGCTAGCGCTTTCGTTTCTGGCTCCAACGGGATTTCCTCTCGGCGCGCGCCTTTCTCGAATTGCTCGAACGCCTGGAGCGCGCCGGTCCGGTCGCCCACGTTCGCCAGGCGGCGCATCCGCGCGCGGAGCGCGCGCTGCGACAGCGGGTCCATGTCCTGCGCGCGCCGGAGCGGCTCGTCGGCGCCGAGCTCGTCGCCGGCGTCCAACCGCTCCTCGGCGTGGCAGAGCAGCGCGTTCATCGCGAGTCCGCGCCAATGTGACCGCTCGACGGTCAGCCAATCTTCGAACCCCGATGCGTCGGGGATTTTGAACCCGTGGAGGAACTCGCCGGTGATCAGCGGTGTGGCGTGGGCCCAGTCGCGCTGTTTGACCAGCCGCTCGAACTGGTCGATGTCCAGCTCCACCGCGCCGTCCACGAGTTGAATGACATCGCCTACCGCCGTGATACGGTCGTCCCCGACGAATCGACGCAGCATGCGGATGGCCTCGCGCACGGATTGGCGCGAGGCGTCGTCGTCCTTGTCCGGCCAGAACAGGCCGATCAACTGCTCGCGCGTACAGCGGTGTTTTGGGGCGCGCGCGAGATACAGCAGCAGGGCGACGTTCTTTTTCCACAGCAGCTCGGCGGGTGGGGCGGCGCCGTCCATCGTGACGTCGAGCGTGCCCAGGGTCTGGAGGCGAATCATCGAGCCATGCGAGTGGCGCAGTTGAGCTGACCGGCGCGAGCGCGTGCGGTGTCGGCGCGCGCGCCGTAGGGAGCAGGAGCGTCCGACCAGTTTCTGATCACTGCGGCGTACGTTTCGCACGCCTCGCCACGTTCGGCACGGCCTGCGGCGTCGAGCAGCTGCGCCAGACGCCAGCGCGCGAGCGTCCCAAAGGCCCAGTCGACGTCGGCTGCCTGGGGGAGACCTGTTGGTATGCCCACGAGGTCCAGATGCTCGTACCAGACCAGCTCGCTTCTTGCGCCTTCGATGTCGCCGATCCGGGCATGCCAGGCGGCGCGTTGGAAATGCACGATGGCTCTGACAAACGGATCGCCCCGCCTTGCAACGGAGTCAACCTTGATCGGATCGAGCTGCCTAAGCGCGGCGCGCGGCTGGCCGGCAGCCGCCAGCGAATCGGCCACGAGCAGAGCCCTCAGCTCGCGGGGTGCGCCCGCGCGCATCGACACGCGCAGGCCGAGCAGCCCGCTCATCCATACCGCGCGATCGCGGAGCTGCGAGTCTGCGCTCACGGTCCACGGACGAAGGCCTTTGAGAGCGTCCGACGTCGGCGTGCTCCCTACATCGAGGAATGCGAGCGCCCCCTGCAGCTCCGCCGTAAACAGTTGGAGATCCGCTTCAGGCCACACGCTCGTGAGCCTGGCCGCCAGGTTACGCGTATCCTCCAACCGGCCGGTCGCGAGCGAGCCCATTGTCTGGCCGATTAGACCAGAACGCCTTACCTCCGAAACCGAACTTTGTTGCAGGATCTGCCCCAATACGATCGCTCCACGCGGTACGTCGAACGTCGGGAGCATGCGTGGCCCTGCGCCCAGATTCGGGCTGCTCCGCGCTTCAGGTGAATTCACGATCAGTTCGGTGATTTGTTGTGCGTCGCTCGACGGGTAAAAGCGCCACGCGAACCCGACCTGGAGCAGCGCGCGCAGCACGAGGGAGAAGGGGTCCGGCGCGCGGCTGTGGGCTTGCAGCGAATCCAGCGCAATCGCCGCACTGGCAGAGTCTCCTTCCGCCGTTGCGACCCACGCGAGGTGTTCCCACGCGGGTCCGAAGTCCGGCCGCAGCCGTGCCGCCCGTTCGAGCGCTGGAATTGCTTCGGAGCGTTGGTGGCCGACGAGCGGTCCCCGGTGGAATAGCTCGTCGCCCAATTGGAACCACCCCAGGAAGAATTCTCGGTAGCCCTCGGTCACAGCGCGCAGCGTGTCGAGTCGGGCGTTCAGGGGCAATTGCGCGGCGCGAATCAGACTCGCGTATGGGCGTGGCAGGGAATCAGCGTGGGCCAGATAACGACGCACGAGTTCGGGATCCGGCTCCATGCCGAGCCAGCGCTCGACTTCGGTCATCCGCCACAAGCAGATCCAGCAGCTAGAGTCAGTAGCGACGGCCTTCACGTACGCGGCGTGCGCCTTCTCCCACTCGGTCTCGGCGACGAGCTGCTCCGCTTCCATGAACTCAGCCAGTCCATCGGATGTACGGGGCAGGGCGCGCGGCGGGAGCGATGCGGCCAGTGGGCTGCGATCCCGCCAGACGCCGAGCACGATCTGATAACTGATCGAATCCCGCAGCTTAGGCCAACTCTCGAATCCGGCGTGGAATTCCGAGGCCGGAATCCCACCAGTGAGGCGCACCGCTACGTCGTCGCCGGTCACGGTCATTCGCGCCTGAACCACGAGCGAAGCCGAGTCTACGAAGTTGATGTGGGGGCGCAGGTCAGAGCGGACCAGACGAACGAGTGAGTCGGCAATCGGGCGGCGGGCAGTCGGACCAACATAATCGATTTGTTCGAAAACGACGTTCGGTGCGTCGGGATTCGGTGGCGGCGCTCGGTGGTTCCCGGTGAGGGTTCGGTAAATCAGCGCGCCGATGACCAGACCTCCGACGACAAACGCGACCGGTGGAATGCGCGGACCCGTCGTAGTTCGCTCCAAACCCTTCCGGAACGAGGTTGCGTCCGGCCAGCGGTCTGCCGGTTTCTCCTCGACCGCGCGTTGCAGCACGCGCGCGAGTTTGTGTGGCACGCCGCTCCAATCGACCTGCTTTCCTTGCTCGTGGAACGAGCGTCCTGTCAGCGCCTCGTACAGAACGACGCCGGTCGAGTAGATGTCGCTGCGTGCGGTGATCGGCTTCCTGGCCACCTGCTCGGGCGCCATGTAGTCCGGCGTTCCTTCATCACCCGGCACATCCCTTTCCGCAGGGGAGGACGCCCTCGCGATCCCGAAGTCGCCGAGTTTCGCGCCATCCGACAACACAAACACGTTGCTCGGCTTCACGTCCCGATGCACCAGCCCGAGCCGATGTACGGCCTCCAATCCCCGGAGGAGGTCGATGCCGATCTGAACCACGTCGGCAACCGGAATCGGACCCGCTGCGAGCCGATCCTCGAGCGTCGATCCCTTGATCAGCTCCATGATGTAGAAGTAGAGGCCGTCCGTCTGGGGGGCGGCTCGAAAGATCACGATGACGTTGGGATGAGTGATGCCTGCGAGGATCTGCGCCTCGCGCAGGAACGACTCGGCGGCGCTGGCGGTGCACAGTTCGGGCCGTATCACTTTGATGGCGACCTCGCGATTGAGCAGCACCTCGTGCGCGAGGTAGACGACCCCCATGCCCCCACCGCCGAGCCTGCGCTCCACCCGGTAGTCGGGCCCCACCGCCCGCTGCAGTCGCTCCATGAGGAGATCGGGTGCCGTATCCATGACGGGCTTGAACTTACGGCTTGACGCCCACGTGTGCTCCGCGGCCCAGGCTCGGCGCCGCTGGCTTATCTGAGTCGCGGGAGTTTGGGAGGCTTGGGTCCGTGGCGGACGGCGCCCCGCACGGGAACGTAGTCGAGCGGGGTCCCGGCGCGCGTGCACCGGAGTAACAGGCCACCCCGGCTCATATCGCCGCGGCCGGCAAAGGTGGGCGGGAAATAAAGCCGCTCGCCAAAGACCTCGAGCAGTGGTCCCACGTATTTGTCCGTCGCGACGCTGCCGAGCAATACAACTTGGGTCTCCGGTCCAATGCCGCGTGCCAGTGTGCTGGCGTCGCGCACCAGCGGCTCGCGGAATGCTGCGACGGCTTCGTCTACCGGGACGTCCGCCATCTTCCGCAGATCCTCTACGCGAATCAGCACATCGGCGGGAAGCAGTCCACGGCCCGGTGTAATGACGTAGGCGCGTCCGAATCTGGTTGCATATGCGAGCTTGCCGCGGAAATACAGACTGCTCATGAAGGTGAACACTTCACCGAGCGGGACGCCGCCGTTCACGAGCCGCGCGGTGAGCGGGCTCGTCTGGCTCCTGAGCAGCATTTGCGCCCGCGTGCCCCCGCAGCTGGCGGGAGACAACAGGAAGACCGTGAGTGCGGAGGCGTGCGCCACGCCGAATTATATCGTCATCACGACCGGCGCGTGGTCGCTCGTGCCCACGTCGGCCTGCACCACGCAGCTGGTGGCGCGGTCGGCGACGGGAGCTGAGGCGAGCATGTAGTCCAGGCGCCAGCCGATGTTGCGGGCGCGCAAGTTCCGCCACGGCGCCCACCAGGTGAACAGATTCGCGTTGTCGGGGTCGAAGTCACGGCCCAGGTCGGCCAGGCCCGTGTCGAGCAGCTGCTGGAACAGCGCCCGCTCCTCGGGTCGTTGCCCAACGGCGTTCGGCTTGCGCTCCTTGGGGTGCACGTCCATCTCCGTGCGCGCGATGTTCAGGTCGCCGCAGAGAATCAGGTGTCTGCCCTCAGCCGTCAGCCGTGCCGTCCAATCGATGAGACTTTTGACGAAGCCGAGCTTCGCGGGGTAGTCCTTCCCGCCGTTGGGAACGTAGATCGAGGCGATGACCAGGTCGCCGTGCTCCACCTGCACGATGCGGGATTCCATATCGAACGGCGGGTGACTGAATACCGGGTCGAAGGCGAACAGATCCTTGCGGACGTGCAACGACACCCCGGAATAGCCTTTCAGGGTATGCCAGTACGCATGATAATCCGCGACGCGACACTCAGCGGGGATCTGCGCCGTGGTCGCCTTCAACTCCTGCAGACAGACGATGTCCGGGCGGTCACGCTGCAGCCATTCGCAGAGCTGGGCCGCCCGGGCGCGAATGCCATTCACGTTCCAGGTGGCGATCTTCATGGCCAGAAGATTAATCAGGCCCTTGACGGTGTAGGGCGGGACTGTATATTACCAGTCAGTTATGAAACCAATCGGTTATAATCTGGATGCCACGTTTGCCGCGCTCGCCGACCCCACGCGCCGGGCCATTCTGGCGCGTCTGGCGAACGGCGAGGCAACGGTCAGTCAGCTCGCCGCGCCGTTCGACATGAGTCAGCCGGCGATTTCCAAGCACCTCAAAGTGCTGGAGCGCGCCGGCCTCATCACGCGTGGCCGCGAAGCGCAGCGCCGGCCGCGCAAGCTTGAGCCGCGGCCTCTCGCCGAAGCCACCGATTGGATTGAGCGCCACCGCAAGGTCTGGGAGGCGAACTTCAAACGCCTCGACGCCGTGCTGGAGGAGCTGAAGAGCAAGGACAGGAAGGCCGTAAGCGCGCTGCTCGAGGACGTCAAACCCCGGTCGAAGAAGAGGAAAACCAAATGACGAAAACCGCTGCCTTGAAGGTTTCGACGCCGACGGATCGCGAAGTCGTGATTACCCGCGTGTTCGACGCTCCGCGCGGCATGCTGTTCGACGCGCACACCAAACCCGACCTGGTGCGGCGCTGGCTGCTCGGCCCACCCGGCTGGACGATGCCCGTCTGCGAGATCGATCTCCGCGTCGGCGGCACGTATCGCTACGTCTGGCAACATGCCGATGGTCAACGGATGGGCGTGGGAGGGAAATTCACGGAAATCGTGCGGCCCTCGCGCATCGTCGTCACCCAGCTGTTCGATGAAGATTGGACGGGCGGAGAGACGCTCGTCACCACCGATCTCGTGGAGCAGAGCGGCAAGACGACCCTCACGACGACCGTCCGCTACGCATCGCGCGAAGCGCGGGACGCGGCGCTCCAGACCGGAATGACGACGGGGATGGAGGCGGGCTACGATCGGCTGGAAGAGCTGCTGAAGGAGACTGCCAATGGCTAACCAAAAGATCACTCCCTTCCTCTGGTTCAATAACCAGGCCGAGGAGGCAGCGCGCTTTTACACCTCGATCTTCAAGAACTCGAAGATCCTCAACATCAGCCGCTACGGGGACGCCGGCCCCGGGCCCAAGGGCTCGGTCATGGTGGTCAACTTTCAATTGGCGGGGCAGGAATTCACCGCGCTGAACGGCGGGCCGCTATTCAAGTTCAGCGAAGCCTTCTCGTTTGTCGTGCACTGCGAGGATCAAAAGGAGATCGACGAGTACTGGAGCAAGCTGACGGCCGACGGTGGCCAGGAAAGCATGTGCGGCTGGCTCAAGGACAAGTTCGGCTTCTCGTGGCAGATCGTCCCGGCAGAGCTTGGGAAGCTCATGGATCAAAAGGATCCCAAGAAGCCGAACCGCGTCATGCAGGCCCTGCTACAAATGAGGAAGCTCGATATCGCCCAACTCAAAGCCGCCGCGGCGGGTTAGCCGTTGACGGTCCGCATCCCACCTTCGGGGTAGCGTGCCCCCGCCGCTGTGCCCACATCTTCCAGCTCTTCGAGCTCGGCGCCCGTCAACGTCACGTTGAGGGCGCCGACGTTTTCTTCGAGGTATTTGCGCTGCTTGGTGCCTGGAATCGGGACGATGTCGTCGCCCTTCGCGAGCAGCCACGCCAATGCGAGTTGGCCCGGCGTGCACCGCTTGGTGTGGGCGAGTGACTCGACGCGGCGGACGAGATCGAGATTCCTTTGAAAGTTCTCGCCCTGAAACCGCGGATGGTTTTTGCGCCAGTCGCCCTCGGCGATGTCTGCGGGGCTCTTGATCTGCCCGGTCAGAAACCCGCGGCCCAGCGGACTGTACGCGACGAACCCAATCCCCAATTCGCGCACCGTCGGCAGGATCTCGTCCTCCACGTCGCGGCTCCAGAGCGAGTACTCCGTTTGCAGCGCCGTGATCGGATGAACCGCGTGAGCGCGGCGGATGGTTTGGGCAGACGCCTCCGAGAGTCCGAGGAAGCGTACTTTGCCCTGCCGGATCAGATCGGCCATCGTGCCCACGGTGTCTTCGATCGGCACCGCCCGATCCACACGGTGCTGGTAATAGAGATCGATATGGTCGACGCCGAGTCGCTGGAGTGAGGCATCGCAGGCCGCCTGTACGTATTCGGGCCGGCCGTTTTGCCCGATGAACTTCCCGTCGGGCGCGCGCACGTTGCCGAACTTGGTGGCGAGGGTTATCCGATTCCGTTTGCCCTTGATGGCCTTCCCGACGAGGATCTCGTTCGTGAACGGTCCATAGACATCCGCCGTGTCGAGGAACGTGATCCCGAGCTCGAGGGCCCGATGAATCGTGGCGATTGACTCGACGTCGTTGCGGGCGCCGTAGAAGTCGGACATGCCCATGCAACCCAGGCCCAGCGCCGATACGGTCAGCCCCTGACTGCCGAGCTCACGAGTCTTCATTTCCCGCCCGAGCTAGAACGCCGGCGTCAAACTGAACCGCACCATCCAGTCCTTCTGGGGCCGCTGGAAGGGATGCACGACATCCATCTGCCCGATCGCAAATCCGAACAGGTTCATGCGGAACGTTGCGCCCGCGCTGCGCACGATCTGGTGCGAACCACCGGCCCCGACGCCTTGCACGCCGTCAAACCCTGTCCACGCGGCCCCGGCGTCATAGAAGAGCCCCGCCTCGACCGGCAGAATACCGTAGTAGCCACCGCCTGCATGCAGCAGTCCGAACAGTGGGAATCGCAGCTCCGCGCTCGCGACTATGATGCGGCTGCCGAACAGCTGGTCGACCACGGGGCAGGCCCCGGGATTCTGGGGAGGGGGTACGCATTCTGAGGCGCTGAAGCTTCCGATGTCGTAGCCCCGGACCAGACTGGGATATCCGAGGAACATCGGATACATCCGAAAATCGTCCCCGTCCTTACCCAAACGCCCGATGCCCAGGAACCGGCCCGCGATCGTGAACGGACGCATCGGCATGACGTACTTGCGGTAGTCCACCAACCCGGTGACGAATTGCAGCGTTCCATACGTGGGATCGGCTTCGATGCGCCACCGGTCACCGAGGATTGGCCCCACGGCGCCGAAAAACGTGTTGTCGCGGACGAAGGCGAGGGTTGCGCTGCCAAGTCCCAGCGCGGGGGGCACGGGATTGTGGATGGTGGAATCGTAGACGACCTGCCCGCTGAACGGATCGTAGCCGATCTTCTGAAGCTCGTTGCTGAACGAGATCTGTTGTACACCCGCCGACGCTTCAAACCGGAACGAGCGGTTGAACGGATAGGCCAGCACGCCGGTGACCTCGCGGCTCGTCTGCTTGATCCGCTGGATCACCTCGACGTAATTGCCGTTGTCATCGAAGCCGTTCCCGAACCCGCCCTGGATGTACGGAATGACCTGCGCGCCGATGCTCCAGTTCAGGCGGCGTCTGCGGTTTTGGTAGCCCACCAGGGCGGAGAAGTCACTGATGCGGCCATTGACCTGCGCCGCCGTGATGAGGTTGTGATCGCCGAGCATGTCGCTCCAATACAGCGAGATGCCACCGCCGACGTACGTGCCGAAGCGGTCCGCGGCCACGGCGAGGCTTGGCTGCGCGATGAAATCGAGCGACAGTGCGGCGTGGTAGGGCCTGATGGCGGTCTCGACCGGGATCGTATCCGCATTCGGCAATCCCGTTATCGGATCGCTAATCACCGACACCACACCGGTTTCCCTTTCGATCGGCGGCAAAACCGAGGCCGAGGGCGGGAGCGGCGTGATCGCGGTTCCCGGCGTCGCGGTCAGATTATCGATGCTCTGAATCGCGTAGCCACCGCCCGAGTACACGCTGAACACGGCACGGGGGGCTTTCTGCGCGACGCTGAGCGCGGGACTCAGGGCCGTGATGCCACTGACCCCGCTGAAGACGTTCGTGATCTGGGTGATACCGCCGTCCGCGAGGGAGAGGCGGAACACGTTGCTGATCCCGCCCGGATCCCCGATGAAGTACAGGCTCTGACCGTCGGGACTCCACTGCGGATTGATCTGCTTGGCCCCGTTGAAGGGACGGAGCGGCGTAATCTGGCCGGGAGCACCACCGCTCACGTCGATGAGCGCCAGCTGGTAATTGCCGTACGCCAGGCTGTCGATGGACGTGCCGAAACGATCGGTGACGAACGCGATGGACCGGCCGTCCGGCGACCACGCCGGCTCGAGATCGGCATACAGATCGTCGGTAAGGCGCGTCAGCTTGCGACTCTCGAGGTCGTAGATGAAGAGATCGGTGACCCCGCCGGCCTGCGAGCTGAACGCGATCTGCTTGCCGTCGGGCGACCACGTGGGATTGAAGATCTCACCCAGCGAGGAAAACTTGATCTCCTTGATCACGTCGCCGTTGCTGCCATTCACGATCCGCAGCGCCGGCCGACCCGTGACCACACCGCCGAACACGAAGCGCGTCCCCGTCGCATCCCAGGCGCCGGCGGAGTTGATGAACTGCATGCTCTCGAGATGAGGATCGCGTGTGGACGACACCAGCTGGCGTATCGTGTGGCCGGTTTCGGCATCCGCGAGATACAGATCGATCGAGAACAGGCCCGCGTCGGAGAAGTACACCATGCGGCGGCCATCAGGGCTCAATGCGGGGGCGACATTGTAATGCGATTGCACGCCGGGGCTGACGACCAGTCGCGCCCCGGCGGTCGTCACCGGCGTCTGGCGTGCCTGCAGCACGTGCGCGTGATCGGTCGGCAGCTCCACGCCCGTGGCGACCGCCACCGGCTCGGTCGACGAGATGAGCTCACGATGCCATTCGGCGACGATGCTGTCCGCCGGCCGGTGCGTCATCACCTCCAAAGCACCCATGACGTTTCCGGTCCTGCCCGCCGAGCGCAGCAGCGCCCCGACGATGTCGTCCCCGTACGTCCCGCCGAGATAGGCCCAGAATGACTGGCCCCACCGGTACGGGAAGTAGCGGTAACTGTCGAGCTCGTTGAACTTGGGCAGCTCGTGGCGGCGCACCGCATCCCGCATCCACATCGTGGTGTTGGGATCGACGGGGCCGAGGGAGAGGTACTCCGCCATACCCTCGATGAACCAGAGCGGCACCCGGTTCAGCCCGGCGCTCATATTGCTGCGCCCGACGCCGGTGATGTCGTATTGGAATGCGTGCACCAATTCGTGGCCGATGACGTGATCGGTTTCCCACAGCGACGCACCCATCGGCAGGATGATGCGGCGTTTCAGGCTTTCAGTAACGCCGCCCGTCCCCTCGCCCGGTGACGTACCAAGCACGTTCGTCTGCTCGAAATCAGGGTGGTCCGAATAGAGGATCAGCGGCTGACGGCCACTCAGCTGATGGCGCAGTACGTTCGAGAGCCGCGTATACCACCGCTCGGCCATCCGCGCGGCCTGCGCTGCGGCGTCGGCTTCTTTGTCGTAGTAGTAGATGTCGAAGTGCTGGGTCTTCAGTACCTTGAAATGAAAGGTCTCATACTGGACCGAGTTGCGTCCGAAGTACTGAGCCGAAGCGGGAGGCGGCGCTGCGAGGAAGAGGGCAGCGCCGAGAAGCACGGTGATGCGAGCATTGGTCTTCATTACTAGGATTACCCCCCTACTTGCTGGCTGAGCCTAGCCTGCCCAAAGAGACCGTTCCATCGCCCATAAGGATAGCCCACCGACATCTACCGGAGGGTTATGGCTGGAACGATTGGGGCGGCCTGTTGAGAACGCGGTTCAGCGTACAGGGTTTCCCGTGACCTCAAGCAGACGCAGAGACCGCCGCCGTGTTAATGGAAACAGGTTGACGAGACGCTTGCAGTCCGCATCGTCCGCACGGCCATTCATGAAGGCCGTTGCCGGCGAGGGTTTCGCGGTGAATGTTTCGCGCGGCATGAGCACACCAGGTGCCTCGGCCGCCCGCATCGCCTCGATCGACCTGATTCGCGGCGCCGTCATGGTGCTGATGGCGATCGATCACGTCCGCGTGTATTCCGGACTCCCCGCCGGCGGTCCAACGGCGGGGATTTTCTTTACGCGCTGGATTACGCACTTTGTCGCCCCCGCGTTCATTTTCCTCGCTGGAACGAGCGCGTTTTTCTACGGCCGGAAACACGAGGGGCTATCGCGGTTTCTCCTGATCCGCGGGATCTGGCTTGTCTTCCTCGAGCTGACGGTCATTCGAGTGGCATGGACGTTCAACTTCGACTTCTCCCACTACCTCCTCGCGGGTGTGATTTGGGTTATCGGCTGGTGCATGATCATCATGGCAGCCCTGGTGCACATGCGGCCCCGAACGGTCGGCATCGTCGGCATCGCGATCATCGCGCTCCATAACGCCGTCATGGGCCCGCTGATCAACACGATTCCACTGGGAGAATCGTGGAAGGTGCTGTACATCGGGTTCTTCAACGGACCTCTGAATGGGACGCCGCTGATCGTGCTGTACTCGATTATCCCGTGGATTGGCGTGATGGCGGCGGGCTACGGATTCGGAACCGTGTTGACACTGGAGCCGGTCCGGCGCAATCGGCTCTGCCTCCAGATCGGACTCGGTGCGACCGCGTTGTTTGTCATCCTGCGCGCCTTCAACATCTACGGTGATCCGCGGCCGTGGAGCGCGGGCGGCGAGATGCCAGGGCTGCTCTCTTTCCTGAATACGACCAAGTACCCGGCGTCACTCAACTTTCTGTTGATGACGCTGGGCCCCACGATCGCGCTGATCCCGCTACTCGACCGCGCGCGGGGACGCGTCGCGGGTTGGCTCACCGTGTTCGGCCGCGTCCCCTTCTTCTATTACGTGCTGCATATCCCGCTCATCCACGCGCTGGCACTGGTCGTATCGAAGATTCGGCTGGGCGTCGTGAGTCCCTGGCTGTTTACGAATCATCCGATGGGCAATCCACCGCCGCCGGATGGGTACACGTGGAGTCTGGGGCTGTTGTATCTCGTCTGGGCGATCGCGGTCGTGATGCTCTACTTCCCGTGCCGCTGGTATTCTGATCTGAAGGCTCGGCGCAACGACCGGTGGCTTAAGTACCTTTAGAAAGCCCCGCCGCCGCCGCCCCCGCCGCCGCCACCAGAGCCACCACCACCGCTAAACCCTGATCCTCCCGAGCTGCGCGGTGAGGACGACATGGTCGTCCCCGCGACGGTCGTGAGATGCGACATGCTGCTGGAGAAGTGGCTCACGTTGAAATTCACGACGCTGGGTCCGACGTACCATCTTGGCGGCTCGAGGTAGATCCCCTCAAACGCGCGCGCGAACTGCTTCTCCACACCGAACGCCATCGCGTACGGCAGGAACTTATCGAACAGCTCCGGATGCCCGATGATGACGCGTTTCAAGTGTTCGGCCTCGACGCGCCGGAGAAACTCCTCGAAACCGATCACCTGTTCGAGGGCACGCGCGCCGGGCTCGGTGCGCGCGGGCATGACCTGGGCAAAGAGAATGACGATCAGGGTGCTGAGGATACCGCCCGCAATGAACGGCACCGGTGTGAGCAGGAACGCCTTGGAGAGGTAGGTCCCGCCGATTCCGACGATCATCCCGATGCCCACGCCCCACGCCATCCACTTCTGCTTCACCTTGTCCGGCCGATTCTTGTAGTAACCGCTCGCAGTCAGCTCATCGAACATCGCGTCGCGAATTGGCCGAGCGTCTTGTAGAACTCATCCTTCAGGTCGTCGAGCGACACTTCGTCCCCACGACCCGTGAAGATGCCGTCGAACACTGCCAGCTCGTGCGGGGCGAGTCCCGTCGCTGGACTTGAGCCGATGCAACACGTAGGAGGTGCCACCGCCGAACAGGCCGAGCAACTTCGGGTTCTGCTGTTCTTCGATGCGTACGTAGCCTTTCACCGCCAGGTCCACGAGTGTGGCCGTGATGTCCCGCATGTCCGCGCTGTTGTCGAGCAGCGTGCCGGCTTCGGCGGCCGTCATGCCGCGCGGCGGTTCGTATTGCACGGCGATGGGGCGGGTCCGCGGGTCGACCCCGGAGCGCCGCCAGGCGGCGAACGCGAACAGCAACACCGGAATCGGAATGAGCAGGGGCCAATTGGAGCGCACGGTCTCGAGCACTCCGCGCCGTCGTGCTCGGCGCCACCACGACACCCTTGTTCCAGCCCACGACCGCGGTCAGACCTTCGTGGTAGCCGAGCGCGTGCGGCATGACGATCCGGACCGTGTCACCGCCCATCGTCACCCTCGCGTCCTGCGCCCGCGACCCGTAGACGCCGTTGAACGCGATCGCGCGGATGCCGGGCGTGCGCAGCCGGCAGCTCGATGGTCGCCGCAGCCTCCCCGATGGGCACGTCCCACTCGTCGCCGGTCACGTTCCAGTACAGCTCGTCGTGCTCGTCGAAGAAGCGCAGTCCGTTGGTGGCCCGATAGCGCAACACGATCGTGCGCACCGCGTCCCGGGCGTTTGGAACCCAGATCTTGTACTTGATGTACTGACGCACCCGGCTGCGTTCGGTGCGCAGCTCCCGTCCCGCGTCGTCCCGCGCGCCCTGCAGCGAGAGGCCGAGTCGCCAGTTCAGTCCTTGCAGGGTGTGGTAGTCGACGGGAATGGTCCGATACAGTCCGTTCCACGATCCCACGAAGCGCGCCGTGATCGTTTCCGTCACATCGAGGCTCGCGTCGCGGTTGACGCGGATGCGCGCCTCGAAGCGCTCGATGGAATAGGAACGCTGTTGCGCGGTGATCGATCCGGTTGCGCCCAGGAACAACAGCAGCAGCGCGAGCGGGACACGCGGCACCGCGCGCTCCGCCGGATCGTCGAGGCCGAAGAACTCGCGGGGACTGAGCCGCATCATCCCGGCAACGATACTCGAGGGGAATTGCGCGATCGCGGTGTTGAAGTCGCGCACCACTGCGTTGTAGTAGCGGCGCGCATTCTGGAGATGGTCCTCGACGTCGGTCAGCGTCCGCTGCAAGCCTGCAAAACTCGCGGCTGCGCGCAGCTCCGGGTACGATTCGGCAACGGCGAAGACGCGCTGCAGTGCGCCACCGAGCGGATCTTCTTCGCGCGCGCGGGTCCCGGGACCACCGTCGGCTGCCTGTAGGGCGCGGCCGCGGGCCGCGACCAGCGCCTCGAGCGTGCCGCGCTCGTAGCCGGCGTGGCCCTGCACGACCGCGACGACGTTGGGAATGAGATCGTGCCGGCGCTTGAGCTGGACGTCGATGTCGGACCAGGCATTGTCGCCCAACTGCCGCAATCGAATCAGGCGATTGAACGTGAACACGCCCCACGCCACGACGGCGATCCCGATTACCAGCGCGATTGTCATGGTTGCTACGCTAGCTCGTCGAAGGAGCGAATGCGAGCATGTCCTTTGGCGTCGACTTGATCGTTCGGTCCGCGCGCGCAGAGGACGGTTTGCATCCCGGCCTCGCGTGCCGCGTCGAGCTCCGCCGTGACGTCGGAAACGAACAACACGTCGTGCGGCGCCTGATGCATGGCGGTGGCGATGAGCCAATAGCTCCGCGGTTCCCGCTTCGGGCCGGTCTTCGTGTCGAAATAGTCGTAGAGAAACGGCGAGAGATCGCCGGCGGTGGTGTTGGCGAACAGATTGCGCTGCGCCTGAACGCTACCGGAGGAAAAGATCGCGATCAGCACGCCATCGCGGCGCCACCGCACGAATGCGGGCCGCA
Source organism: uncultured Gemmatimonadales bacterium (assembly GCA_963704805.1). Taxonomy (GTDB): domain Bacteria; phylum Gemmatimonadota; class Gemmatimonadetes; order Gemmatimonadales; family GWC2-71-9; genus 20CM-2-65-7. The sequence goes on from CAVPHS010000001.1 coordinate 1,471,240, forward strand.
CGTCGGGGTAGACCTCGGCCTTTCCGCGCAGCTCACCGCTGAGATAACCCTCCTGCCAAATCTTCCCCTGCAGCGATTTCAGCCCAGGCGACTTGCTATCGCGGTCCATCAACCAATGGACGTAGGCTGCGGCGGAGGCGAGCTCGTGGGTGGGATTCCAGGCCGGTAGACGGGGCTCGGCCGGGGACTCGGCGTCGTGCTCGGCGCGAAGCGTCGCAAGATCTTCGATGACGCCGGGGTTCGTCGCGTTCCGCTCGAGATATGCACCTATGCGAGCGCGCGCGTACGGGAAGAGCACCTGATGGACGAACTCGATGGGCGTGGTGGTGCCCTCGATGTCCAGCAGAATCGCGCGGGGGTTCTCCCCCTTCGTTGTTCCCAGGCTAAAGCCCAGGCCCTTTAGGGTGTGACATGGTCACCCTCGGGTCCCGAGGGGGATATAGGCCGGGCCCATGCACACCGGCTGGTAACCCTTGTCGACGCCGCTGTTCGTGTAATGCGGTGTCCAACCGGACTTGTCCTGAAACAGACGAATCGCCCGGATGTTGCGATCGGCGCAGAGGTCGAACCAGTGCTGCGTGCCGCGGGGCACGCGCAGCAGATCACCCGATTCGACCTCGATCGCGATGACGGGCCCTCCCCCCTGGCGCGGGTGAATGTGGAACAGGCCGCGGCCGCGAACGATGAACCGCACCTCGTCTTCGTCGTGCCAGTGCTCGATGTTGAACTTCGCGAGCATCGCGTCGAGACCAGGTGTGGCGGATGTGACGTCGATGACATCGGCGGTGACGTACCCGCCGCGCGCCTTGAGCTGCTCGATTTCCGGTGCGTAGGCCGCGAGGACCTCTTCCGCGGGCGCATCGGCGGCGACGCGCTGCTCCCCCGGCCAGCGCTCATAATCGATACCCAGCGTCTGGAGGTAACTCGTCACCTCGCCCTGATCGGTGATCGTCCTTTCCTCGGCCGGGATTCTCACTGTTGCCATGTCGTGCCTCGCTTTCGACCAATCGCTTCAAACAAGAACTCGAGGACTTCCAGCTGCCGCTTCGCTTCGCCGAGGTCGCGGCCCCAGGTGTAGAGGCCGTGGCGGCGAATCAGGAATCCGTGCGTCGTCGGGTTGGCGCGCAGCAGCTGCTCGACCTCTGGCGCCGCAGCCACCCAATCCTGCGTATTCTCGATGATCGGCAGCCACTCGCGGTGCTGGTGCGTGCTGACTCCGCCCAAGCCTTTCAGCATCTCGTAGCCGTCGATCACGACGCCGCCGTCCGGGGTGGCGTCCGATAGAATCGTGCTCCAGATCGAGTGTGTATGCAACACCGCGCCCGCCCCAACGCCCCGGGCACGCGCCACGGCGACGTGCAGGCTAGCCTCGGCGGATGGCTTCCCCCTGCCGCTGTCCCCAAGGACGCGTCCCGACTCGTCAATTTCTACGATTTGGCCGGCCTCGAGCAGTCCCTTATCGACGCCACTGCTGGTGATCGCGAGCCGCAGCGGCTCGCGAGTCAAGACCGCGCTGAAATTGCCGCTGGTCCCGAGCGCCCAGCCGCGGGCGTAGCATTGCCGGCCCAGCTCGGCCAGCTGCTCGGCCAGCGCGTCGAACGTCTCCCCGGCGGCGTGGCGCTGCCCACTCAAGGGGAGGCGCTCCCACCGAGCTCGAGCGTGCACGCGCCGAGCTGCGCGGCCCACCTCGGGGTGACCGACACGCCCTGGATGGTTTCTTCAAATCCCTTTTCACTGCGCGCCACTGTGGTGATTTCGGACCGCCAGATTTCGACCTCAGGTCGAACACGGAGCGCGACGCTCCGCGCAATCGATAGCTCGGGTGCGAAAATCGCATCGGCGGGCAAGTCAGACGCGTCCCAGGTGTAGCCCACCTCGATAGAGCCCGCCGAATCGAACTTGAGCCGCTTCTCGAGTCGGTCACCCTGCAGCACGACCGTGATGGAATCGGCTGTGACGTTCACCGCCGCGCGCATCGGCACGGCGGCCCACGACCGCACCGCCTTGTAAGCCCCTCGCGCGTACTGCGCTGGTGTGACATCAGCGTCGAGTATCCGCTCCACCAGAATCGCGCGCGGCTCGGCATCCACCGGCGGGAGCTCGGTGAGGCGAGCTGCCTTCTCGATGTCGTGAATGCTTTGCGTGCCGTCGCCCTTCTTCTCGCCGTGGCCACCATCTCCGTGCGCGTGTTTGGGAATCTCCTGATACGACTCGCGACGCCGTGTCAGCACGTCGGCGAGGTTCGTCAGGTCCTTGAAGCGCGTGAGCACCTCGATGGCGCCGCCGCGGTGCGGGCTGATCAGCGCCGAGAACTGTGACGAGTGTACCCACAGCTCCGGGTAGCCGTCGTAGTCGAGGTCGAGCTCGTCGTACGCCAGCGACTCTCCTTGGCGGAGTACCTGCTCGGCGATTGCCAGCTGGCGCCAGATCGCATTGCGCAAGTGCGGCAGATAGAGACCGCCGAACACGCCGTGCCAATAGGCGTCGTTGCACTGCGCGCGCCCGATGGCTCGGCGTGCCGCAGCCGGATCGCCGCGGCTCCGTGACAGCGTCGACAGCGCCAGCATCGTCTTATGCATCCGGTTCGCCTCGGTGTACTTGACCAGGAAATGGTGCCAGTGTCCGCCCCGCACGAACGGTGTGGACGTGGCGAGATGCTTGGGTCCGAGCTCGTCCTCGAGCTTGGTGAGCGCCCGCTGGGCGGCGGGCGGAAGCGACCATTTCTCCATTTCCCGGTAGGACGCTGTGCCGAGGTAGGTGAGTCCGCCGGACGGGACGTGCCGGAACGCTTCCTGGCCGGTCGTGAGCTTGATTTCGCCGGCGCTGGTCAGTCGCTCCATCGTTTCCAGGAATGTGTCCAGCCAACCCGAGCCATATACCCAATCCTTCGTACCGGGCCACCCGCCGAACTTCTCGCCGTCGTCCGCCAGCACGGCGAGCCCGTGGCCGTGGCTGCGGAGCTCGCGCAGATACGCAGCCGTCTCCTCCGGCGGCCGGAAGGGAATCAGGTAGCGCAGCCGCTCGTCGATCGCGAGCAGTCCGACGCGGCGGCCGTTCGACTCGGTGAGATGGGGACGGTGCAGCTCGTCGCTGCGGAATCCGCACACAAGGAAATGGCGGTCGTCGACGAGAGCGTATTCCACGCCGGCTTCGGCCAGATCCTCGGCCAGGCCGGGCTGCCAGACACGCTCCGTCAGCCAGAGACCCGTGGCTTCCACGCCAAAGCGACGCTTCAGATGCTCGCGCATCCGGCTGATCTGCTCGAGCCGGTCGGGCTTTGGCAACGAGGCAAGGATCGGCTCGTCGAAGCCGGCGAGCAGCAGCTCCAGCTTCGCCTCTGCTGCAAGCCGGCCGATCATGTCGAGCCATGCACTGTCGTGCTGCTCCAACCATTCGAGCAGCGGCCCCGACACGTGCAGCGTAAGAGGGAAAAGCCCGGCGGCCGTGGCGCGCTCGATGATGGGGCGGTACACGTCGCGCACGTGGTCCGCCATCACGTGGTCGAAATTCCCCACCGGCTGGTGCAGGTGCAGGCCAAAGACGAAGCGTAGCGGAGATCCCGTGGGATGTGTCATGAGGGGGTCGGCTGCATCGTCTGGCGGAACACCTCGGCGGCGGTCCCGGCGCTCACGTCATTGCTCTTTGCGTCACCCAGCTTCTCGACGAATCCGGCCTCGAGGCGTCCGCTCTCAGGACCGGCGAGCCCGATCGCATATGCGGCGTAGCGCAGCACCTGTCGCCCTTCGAGCCCGGCAAAATCGTCGAAGAACCAGCCGCACGACGTCATGGCGCGCAAGACGCCGCGCTCCATCTCGATCAAGCGCGCGGCATTCTCATCTCCATCCACGGTGCCGGTGGCCCCGGCCGCATCGCGGTATTGCCAGGGACCACCCGGAAGCTGCGCGCCGTCCCGCTCGTAGATGGCATGCACCTCCGCGGCGAGCCAGTCGACAGCCGCCCGCAGCGGGGCGCGCCAGTCCTGTTGCGTGTCGCCGCTGATCCGGCAGCCGCAGGCGGAACGCCAGCGCTCCACTCCGTGCGCGCAGCTCCACGAGCTGGGCTCAACCAGCGTGACGATGTCGCCGGGCGGGTATGCGGCGAGCGCCGCGGCGAAGTTGGTCACCGTGACCTTGTGGGAATGTCCCAGGCGGTGGAGAACCGTGGCGACGGCTTTGTCGGCGCCCTTGTGATGATGCCCGAACGTCTCCCCGTCCACCGCGATGCTCGCGATTGCGCCCCACGGCGTGTGATTCAGCGCGTGGGTCCAGCGATTCGGATCCCTCTGCAGTCCGCCAAAGGCGACGTCGTGTGACAGCCGGCCGTCGTAGACGAAGATTGCGATTGAACGCCCGTCGCCGAGCTCGACCATGCCGGGGAGCCCGCGCTCGGGTGCTTTGGAGACCTGGTGTGGGGCGAGCACCGTGAATGCGATGCCCTCGGCGGCAATGACCTCGAGTGTCTCGTGATCCACGGCCGTTTCGGGCAACCAGAACCCGACGGGGTCGCGCCCGAAGCGCTTTTGGAAGTCCCGAATACCCCAGCGCACTTCTGTTTGTTTGTCGCGGCGACTGGCGAGCGGCAGGATGATGTGGTGATAGGGCATGGCGAGGGCGTTGCCGTGACCCAGGCGTTGCACGCTCGCGCGATCGGCGCCGATCACCGCATCGTAGACGTCACGCGCTTCACGTACCATCCAGTCGAGCAGCGTCGGCCCGAAATCGAAGCTCACGTGCTTGTAGACAGGAACATGAATCTCCTTGCCATCCTCGATCTCGACCGAGCCGAGCGGGCGGTACGTCTCCTTCGTAATGCGGGCGTTCCAATCGTGCTCGGGCGCTGCGGAGGGTTCCGCATCGACCTGTCCCGTCCAGGGATTCTCACGCGGCGGTTGATAGAAATGCCCGTGGATGACGACCAGACCATTTTTTGACACGGTCATCCGATAACCTCTGCGACCTTGATGAGCGGAAGGTAGCTGGCGAACAGGGTGAGGACGAACTCCCTGGGAGCGCGCCCTAGGGGCGCGCGTTCACACCACGTCTTTTGCGCGGCTTCCGTGCTCCGCCTGCACCGCCTGTCCCTGAGGCGTCCGGGGCCGCTTCTGGAATGGCGCGCGCCGCCTGCGCACGGCTGTATACCGCCGCATACGCTTCCGCCGGCTGCGCCCACGAAAAATCTTTCCGCATCGCTCCGCGTGCCAGCTTCATGAACCTGGCGCGATTCTGATAGAGCGTCACGGCGCGCTGGACCGCATGATCGAACGGCTCGGCACCGTACGCGTCGTACAGGACGCCCGTGACTCCATCCTCGATGGTGTCCGCGAGCCCGCCGACGCGACGGGCGACCGGCAGTGCGCCGTACAGCTGCGCGCGCATTTGCGTCAGCCCGCACGGCTCATACAGCGACGGCATCATGAGAAAATCAGCGCCGGCGAGCAGCTGATGCTCGAGCGGATCCGTGAATGCCGTGTTGATGGCGATGCGGTCGGGGTAGCGCGCCGCCAAGGCCCGCAACGCGTTTTCGAACTGCGCTTCACCCGCGCCGAGAAAGAGAAATTGCGCATCGAGCTGCCGCAGCGACTGGGAGGCGACGATTTGATCGAGCCCCTTCTGTGCCACGAGCCGCGCGCTCATGCCGAACAGCGGCGCGTCGGGACGTCGCGGCAGCCCCCACGCGTCCTGCACCGCGACCTTGCACCGCAGCTTTCCCGACATCTCCGCCGGCCAGAACGGAGCCGGGATGTGCGGATCGCTCCTCGGATTCCACTCATCGATGTCGATACCGTTGCGGATGCCGACGAGACGATCACCAAGTTTCCGGAACGTGTGCTGCAGCCCGAAGCCACCGACGTCCGTCAGCAGCTCGACAGCATGCGTCGGGCTCACGGTGGTCACCATGTCGGCGAACACGAGACCGCCCTTCAGATAGTTCAGACGGCCGTACCACTCCATGTAGTCGGGCGACCACAGGTCCTCGGGCAGGTGAATCTCTCGCAGCACCGGATACGGAAAGACGCCCTGGAAACCACCGTTGTGCACGGTCAGCACGACAGGCAGGCGTTGGAGATCCGGTTCGTTGTGATACACGCGCCGCAGGAAGACCGGGACGAGCGAGGCGTGCCAGTCGTGCGCATGCAGGATCAGGTTCCCCTCGCCGATGCGCCGGGCGATCTCGATCGCAGCGGATGCGAAGAGCGCAAACCGCCGCGGGTTGTCGGCGTAGTCACCACTCGCGTCGCCGTAGAGGCCGGGCCGATCGAACGACGGCTCGTGCTCGAGGAACAGCGTCTTGGGGTAGGTGTCGTCGGACTGGCGCCAGCAGCGCACTTCCTCACGCCGGCCGCCGCTCTCCACGGTGAACGGATCGCTCAGCGGCTCGAGCCGACCCGCATGCGCGCGGGCTTCGCGATACAGCGGGAGGACGACGTGACTTTCAGTGCCACTGCTTGCCTGATACTTGGCGAGACCGGAGACCGCTTGACCCAGCCCACCGGTGCGGGCGTATGGCCACAATTCAGCGGTGAGGTGGAGAACCCGGGTCTTCAAAAATCCCCCTGTGTTACGGTGGCGGATCTCCTGGTGGAGCTTCGCCGGCTGCCGCGGGCACGTAGTACCGCGTGACGTAGTTCTGCAGCATTTGTCGGGTGGTAAACCGCTCGACAGTCACGGCCATCGCGGACTTCATCATATGTACCCAGGCCGCGGCCGCCTTTCCAGGGATGCGATCGTAAAACGTCGGGACGATTTCCTGCTCGAGCAGACGGAACAGGTGCTCCATGTCCGACTGCTCCGCATCGGCCTCGGCCGCGGGCAGGGGAATCGCCCAGCCGTTGTCCCCCGTGAACCCCTCGGCCCACCACCCATCCAGCGTACTGAGCTGGGGCACACCGTTGAGCGCCGCCTTCATGCCGCTGGTTCCGCATGCTTCGAGCGGCACGCGCGGCAGATTGATCCACAAATCGACGCCGGCCACCATCCGCTGCGCGAGATGCATCTCGTAGTCCTCGAGGAAGGCGATGCGCCCCTCGAAAGAGGGATCCTGGGCCGCCGTGAAGATTCGCTGCAGGACGCGCTTCCCCGGATCGTCCGCCGGATGCGCCTTGCCTGCAAACACGATTTGGACCGGACGTCGCCAATCGGTCAGCAGGCGCCGCAGCCGCTCGGGATCGCGAAACAGCAGATCGGCACGCTTGTACGTCGCGAAGCGGCGGGCGAATCCAAGCGTCAACACGTTGGGGGACAGCAGCGCGCCGGCGCCAGCAAGCTTCGCCGGGTCCTTCCAGTAATCCCGCCAACGGTGCCGCGCCTCCTCGCGGATGTAATGCAGCAGCAAGTACCGGAGGCTCTCATGGGCGGACCACAGTCGGTCGTTATCGAGCGCGTGGATCGCGGCCGCCGTCGTGGCGGGCTCCGTGCGCGATTCCCAGTCTGAGCCAAGGGACTCTGCGAGCAGATCGCGGATCGGCCGTGCCATCCAGGTCCCCAGATGAACGCCGTTGGTCACGTGACCAATGGGGATCTCAGCCGCGGGCCGGTTGCTCCAGACCCAGCGCCAGATACGTCGCGACTCTTCGCGATGCCGCGCCGATACCGCGTTTACCCGACCCGCGAGACGCAGCGACATGACGGTCATCTCGAAGCGCGGATCGTTCGGCCCGGTGTTGCCCAGTGACATGAACTGGTCGCGGGCGATTCCCATCGCGTTCCAGAACGGTCCTGTGACCTGCTCGACCTGATCGGTCGTGAAAACGTCGTGTCCCGCGGCCACCGGTGTGTGGGTCGTAAACACGCTCGTCGAACGGATCTGACCCTGTGCGTCCTTGAGGGTGACGCCGCGCGCGAGCATTTCGCGGAGCCGTTCCACGTACATGAACGCCGCGTGTCCTTCATTCGCGTGCCAAATCTCGGGATTGATGCCGAGCGCGCGAAGCATGCGAACGCCGCCGACGCCGAGCACCCACTCCTGCCGTAGCCGCCACTCAGGGGCGCTGGTGTACAGCCGCGCGGTCAGTTTGCGGTCCGCCGGATTGTTGACGTCGAGATCGGTATCGAGCAGGTAGACCGGCACGCGCCCCACCATCACCCGCCACGCGCCGATCTGCACTTCACGACCGGAAATGGTGAGTGGCACGAGGCACGGAGCGCCGTCGGGTCCGGTGACACGGCCTACGGGATTCACCGCCGGGTCGATGGGATCGTCGGAGTCGCGCTGCCAGCCGTCGAGGCCTAATTGCTGATCGAAGTAACCGCCGTGATAGTAGAGCCCGATGCCGACGAGCGGCACGCCAAGGTCGGAGGCTTCCTTGCAGTGGTCGCCGGCGAGCACGCCGAGACCGCCTGAGTAAATCGGCAGTGAGCGGTGCAGTGCGAACTCGGCGGAGAAATACGCCATGGAGCGGCCGACGAGTTCGGGATACCGGCTCGCGAACCAGGTGCCGTTCGTGTTCGAGAGCTCATCGAGACGACGCATGACCGCGTCGTACCGCTCGAGGAAGGCCGGATCCCCGGCGCGCTGCTGGAGCCGCTCCGGATCGACCTGCCGCAGGAACTCGACGGCGTTATGGCGCGTCGCGTCCCACAAGCGATGATCGATCCGGTGAAACAGCTCGCGCGCATCGAGCTGCCAGCTCCACCACAGATTCTGGCTGAGGTCGGCGAGCCGGCGGATGCGCTCGGGCAGCGGGGGAATGGGGGGCGCGGGCGGCGCAACAGTCGGAGGCGCGGCAGGGGCGGGAGGCACGCCTGGGGCGCCGGCGGCGGCAGCGGATCGTTGCATTGGGTGCCCCATATCTAATGAAGGAAGGCCCCGCACGCACGGGGTCCGTGCTATGCAAGGCTCCGGTCAGGCTCGCAACCTTTTGGTATGGGCAAGCGTCCAAACTGGTATCCTGGCCAAGTGACCGTCATGCCGAGCACGCCCTCGTCCGTCGTCTGCGTCGCCGCTCTGGTTGCGACGACGCTTCCCGCTTCCTTATCATCGCAGAACATCCATCCCACCCCCCCGCCTGAAGTCCGCGCCGTTCCGCTGCAGGGGGAGATTCACCTCGACGGTCGCCTGGACGAGCCCATCTGGAAGACGGCACCCGCGGCAACGGGATTTCGACAGGCCCAGCCGCACTCCGGCGATTCCGCAACGCAGCGCACCGATGTGCGCTTCACCTACGACGACGCGGCGATCTATGTCGGCGCGCGCATGTACGACGACTCCGGTGGCGCAGGCGTGCGCACGCGTCTCGCCCGGCGCGATGCCGACATCAGCACCGATTACGTGCAGGTGATCTTCGACACCTATCACGATCACATCGGGCGCCTCTTCTTCCTAGTGAATCCGTCGGGTGTCAAACAGGACGCCAATGGCCTCGGCGGCGGCGGCGATCCCTCATGGGACCCAGTCTGGGAGGTGGAGACCCACATCGATTCGCTCGGCTGGACGGCGGAGATGCGCATTCCGTTTGCGCAGCTGCGCTATCCATCCACCGCCAGCGAGCAAAGGTGGGGTCTGCAGATCTGGCGTCAGGAAAACCGGCTGAATGAGCTGTCACAGTGGGCGTGGTGGCGATTGGACGAGAGCGGCGGGCCGGCGCTGTTCGGCCACCTCACCGGGCTCGTCATTCGCAAAGCGCCCGGTCGCGCCGAAGTCATGCCCTACGTGCTGGGTCAGACCACGCGAGCGCCGGGCGATGCGGCCGATCCGTTCTACGACCCGCATGCCGTCGATGGACGGGTCGGCGGCGACGCCACGGTGCGCGTCACGTCGAATCTGACGCTCAACGCCACCGTCAACCCCGATTTCGGCCAGGTGGAAGTCGATCCCGCCGTCGTGAATCTTTCGGCGTTTGAAACGTTCCTCGAGGAGAAGCGACCGTTTTTCGTGGAAGGCGCCGGGTACTTTGGCCTCGGTGGATTCAGCTGCTACTTCTGTTCCAACGTGTCGAGTCTCAGCATGCTCAACACGCGCCGCATCGGTCGGGCGCCGCAGATCTCCCCGTATCGTGGCGACACCGTCGCATTCGCCGATCCGCCGGAGAATTCCGCGATCCTGGGCGCGGGGAAGCTCACCGGCCGGACGCCGTCCGGCTGGTCGCTCGGCGTCCTGGAGGCCGTCACCAAACACGAACGGGCGCCGGTGCAGTTGGACGACAGCACGCGCGGTACGTTTACGGTCGAGCCGCTGTCGAACTATTTCACCGCGCGCGTCGCCAAAGATCTGCGCGGTGGGGCGACCCAGTTCAAGGCGATGGGGACGTCCGTCTACCGCAACCTCGACGATCCGTACGTCGCGAGTCGGCTATCCGAGCACTCCGAGGCCGGTGGGATGTCCGTCGACAGCTGGTGGCACAAGCGCACGTACCGCCTCATGGCGCAATTCGCGGCATCGCACGTCCATGGCGACACGGCCGCGATGCGCCGCATCCGGTTCGGCTCCGCGCACTACTTCCAGCGGCCCGATCGTCCCGACACCGCCGACGCGCGCGCGCCGCGCACCGGCATGGCCGGGATCGGCGGATATGCGCGCGTCTCCAAGGAATCAGGACACTGGTTGTGGGAAGCTTCGACCAACTTCCGCTCGCCGGCTTTCAACAACAACGACATCACGTTCTTCTCACGGGCGGATTACTGGTGGATGGGCGCGAATCTCTTCCCCCAATGGACCAAGCCGAGCAGCTGGTACCGTCAGGTGTACCTGATCGGAGGCGTGCAGCAGCAGTACAACGTCGACGGTGATCTCACCGACCGGCAGATGCACGCCTTCGTGCAGCTGCAGACGCTCTCGTACTGGTGGATCACCTCGTATTGGATTCACCGGCCCGACGTGCTCGATGACCGGCAGACCCGCGGTGGACCTGTGGTAAAACGGCCGGGGATCGACTACGCCTTCGCGGAGGTGAGAACCGACCAACGCAAGAAGATCGCTGTAGCGCTCGGCGCCGACATCGGCTGCAATCGTGAGGGGGATTGCGATCGCTCGATCAACTTGGGCCTCAAGCTCCAGCCGCGCACGAACGTCGCCATAGAGCTGGGGCCGTCGATCAGCCGTCAGGAGACCGGCTTCCAGTACGTCGATACTTATGCCGACACGACCGACCACCTGTTCTATGGGCATCGCTACATTTTCGCGCGTCTCGAGCAGGAAGGCATCTCGATGGACACGCGGCTGAACTGGACCTTCTCCCCCGCGTTGTCGCTCGAGCTCTTTCTGCAGCCCCTGATCGCGTCGGGTCAATACAGCCGCTACAACGTTTACGCCGCGCCACGCACCACTCAGCGGATTGAGTACGGCCGAGACTTCGGCACCGTAAACGTCACGCCGGCGGCTGACCCGCAGCATGACCCGGCCATGATCACGGTCGACGCGGACACGATCGTCGCGGATTCGGTCGGGGCGCCGCGCTATACGTTCACTGACCCTACGTTCACGCTGCGCTCGCTGCGGGGCAACGCCGTGCTCCGCTGGGAGTATCGACCGGGCTCGACGCTGTACTTCGTGTGGACGCAGACCAGTCAGATCCCCGAGCTCGCCCGCGGGAACATCGACTTCCGGGAGGACGCGCGGGCGCTCTTCCGGGGCCCCTCGGAAAACATTTTCTTGGTGAAAGTCAGCTACTGGCTGGGCTTCTGAGCCGGAGTCAGCGAGCGCCAGGAGTAAGACGGGGCGGCGGGAACCGGTTAGTGTTCTGATAGCAACAGGTTCCGAGAGGCCCCATGTCCATCCGCGCCGTCAAATCGATCTCGCAGTCCCAGCTGACCCTCGAAGGCGCCGGCGTCAAGCTGCGCCGCGCATTCGGGTTTGGACGCACCAGCGATTTTGATCCCTTCTTGCTGCTCGACGATTTCCGGAACGAGCACCCGGAGGATTACCTCCCCGGATTCCCGTGGCACCCGCATCGCGGCATCGAGACGATCACCTACGTGCTGAGCGGCAGCGTGCAGCACGGTGACAGCCTCGGCAATCGCGGGACGATGGGCGCGGGTGACGTGCAGTGGATGACCGCGGGCAGCGGCATCCTGCATCAGGAAATGCCCAAAGGGGATGAGCGGGGACGCATGCACGGCTTCCAGCTGTGGGCCAATCTGCCGCGCTCGCTCAAGATGACGGCGCCCCGCTATCAAGACATCCACTCGCAGGAGATTCCCGAAGTTGTCGATGACGACGGCACGCGCGTGCGTGTCGTCGCGGGAGACTTCTGGGGGAAGACCGGACCGGTGGAAGGCGTGGCGGCCGATCCTCGATATCTCGACATCTGGATCCCGCCGCACGTGCGCAAGACGATTCCTATCGAATCGACCCGCCACGCGTTCGCCTACATCTTCGAAGGCAGCGGCACGTTCCGCGACGCCTCCACGCCGCAGGGCGTGCAGACCGACCGCGTGTCGGCCGGCGGGCGCGACGCGGGGACCGAGAGCGCTGGCGAGACCGGCAACCGCTCGCTGGTCCTGTTCGATTCCGGCGACGCGATCACCGTCCAGGCGGGAGAGCAGGGAATGCGGTTCCTGCTCGTGTCAGGGCAGCCCCTCCAGGAGCCGGTGGCGTGGCAGGGTCCGATCGTGATGAATACCGCGGAAGAGCTACAGCAGGCTTACGAGGAGCTGCGGCGCGGCACCTTCATCAGGCGCTGATATCTGATCTGAGTTGTCATTTCTGATCCGCAGCATTCGTCGCCGCACGCGCTAGCGGGGTTTGTTTGAGGGCGGTTATCGTTACGCCGCCCTATGTGGTCCTTTCTCCGCCGCCGCACCCTCACGCAATGGATCGTCGTCGCCATGGTCGTCGGCGTGGCGCTGGGCATTTTCTTTCCGGCGTTCGCCGTGTCGGTTCGGCCGGTTTCCACCGTGTTCCTCCGCATGATCAAGTCGATCATCGTGCCACTCATCTTCGGCACGCTGGTCGTAGGAATCGCGGGACACGGTGACGACATGAAGCGAGTCGGACGGCTCGCGCTCAAATCCATCATCTATTTCGAAGTCGTCACGACGCTCGCGCTGTTTATCGGGCTGCTCGCGGTCAACGTGGTGAAGCCCGGCGTGGGGGTTTCGCTGGCCGCCCCCGCCGGCACCACCCCGGTGGCGACCACTCCGATCACGTTCACGACCGTCCTCGAGCATGTCGTGCCGCAGAGTTTCTTCGAGGCCGCGGCGGGCAACGAAATGCTGCAGGTCGTCTTCTGGTCGGTCTTGTTTGCGGTCGGGCTTTCCCAGGTGCGCGGGCGGGCCAAGGACACGATGGTCGGCTTCTGTGAGGCGTTGGCCGAAGTGATGTTCAAGTTCACCGGTGTCGTCATGAAGTTCGCGCCGTTCGGCGTCGCGGCGGCGCTGGCGTTCACGGTCGGGCAAGCTGTCGTGAAGCAGGGAGGGCCTGCCGGCGCCTGGGAAATCCTGCGGAGTCTCGGGCTCGTCGTCCTGACGTTATACATCGCGCTCGTCGTATTTGGGCTCGTCGTGTTGCTGCCCGTCGCCCGCATCGCGCGCGTCCCGCTGGAACCGTTCATCGCCGCGGTGAAGGAGCCGGCGCTGATCGCGTTTTCCACCGCGTCGTCGGAGGCCGCGTTGCCGAAGGCGATGGAGCAGATGGAGGCGATTGGGGTGCCGCGTCGCATCGTCGCGTTCGTCATGCCGACCGGCTACTCGTTCAACCTCGACGGCAGCACCCTCTATCTCTCGGTCGCGTCGATCTTCGCGGCGCAGGCGGGCGGCGTCTCGCTGACGCTCGGTCAGCAGCTGCTCATGATGCTCACCCTGATGCTGACGAGCAAAGGCGTCGCCGGCGTCCCGCGCGCCGCGCTCGTCATTCTCACCGGTACCCTGGCGTCGTTCCATCTCCCGGCGGAGGCCGCCGTCGTGCTGCTGGGCGTCGACGTGCTGATGGACATGGCGCGGACCACCGTCAATTTGGTCGGCAACTGTCTCGCGACGGTGGTGATGGCCCGCTGGGAGGGGGAGTACGACGAGTCGAAAGCTCGTCCGGCGGCCCTCGCCGCCTAATATTCTCCGCGTGGATCCAGCTTCGTCCGAAGTCCCTTCCGACCTCCAGGCGGCCCTCGCGGACCGCTACACCCTGCGTCGCGTCCTCGGCCGTGGCGGCATGGCCACCGTGTACCTCGCCGACGACAAGAAACACTACCGCGGCGTGGCCCTGAAAGTACTGCTGCCCGGGCTGGCGGCCTACCTCGGCGCCGAGCGCTTCCTCAAGGAGATTCAGATCGCGGCGCGGCTGACACACCCGCACATCCTCGCGCTGCACGATTCGGGCGAGGCGGGCGGCTTCCTGTATTACGTGATGCCGTACATCGAGGGCGGGTCACTGCGCCAGCAGCTCGAGGGGAGGCAGGAGCGGCGGCTCTCCCAGCAGGAGGCCTTCGCGATCGCCGAGCCGGTCGCCGATGCGCTCTCCTACGCGCATCGCATGGGCGTCCTGCATCGCGACATCAAGCCGGAGAACATCCTCTTCTCGCAGCGGCATCCGATTGTCGCCGACTTCGGCATCGCCAAGGCCGTCAGCACGGCGGGCGGAGCGAATCTGACGCGGACCGGCTTTCCGGTGGGAACGCCCGGCTACATGAGTCCCGAGCAGGCGGCGGGCCTGACCGATCTGGACGAGCGCACCGACGTTTACAGCTTGGCGGTCGTCATCTACGAGATGCTGGTCGGCGAGGTCCCGGGGCGCTGGCCAACGGAAGATGCCGTCCGCGCGGGGCGCTTCCTCGAGGCGACACCCAGACATCGAACCCGGCTGACCACGGCGGGATCGCGAATCGAAGCGGCTCTGGTGCGAGGATTGGCCATCCGCCACGACCAGCGCACGGCTACACCGGCCTTGCTCATGGACGAGCTCGTCCGCGGCGGGTCCGGTCCGCGCCGGCGGTACGATAAAGACGAGGTGCAGGAAATCGTCAAACGGGCGACCGAGCTGGAAGCCAACAAGACCGCGTCGGGCGCGATGACCATCGGGGGGGTGGAAGCGCTGGGCGACGAGGTGGGGGTGGCACCGGAGCTGGTGCGTGCCGCCGCCGAGTCGCTACGCCGCCCTTCGACCCCGAGTACGCCAGGACCGGCCAATCAGATCAATCCCTGGATCTCGGGTCCGACGCGACTGCTGTTCGAGCGCGTGGTGGATGGAGAGCTGCCGGACACGGAGTACGAGACGTTGGTGGACGAGATCCGTCAGATTCAACAGGACGGCGGACAAGTCAGCCAGTTCGGCCGCTCATTCACCTGGACCAGCGCTCGTGCGGGCCAGAACAGCGGTGTCCGCCGCAATCTGGAGATCACCGTCTCAATTCGCAGCGGCCGGACCCGGATCACCGTACAGGAGAATCTCTCGAATCTGATCGGCGGCGTGTTCGGGGGCATCGGTGGCGGGATGGGTGGAGGCGGCATGGGTCCCGTGCTTGGCATTCTGGGCGGCGCACTGCACATGGGGCCCGTGGTCGTGCTTTTCGTCCCGGTTTGGCTCGGCATCACCTATGCGACCGCACGCTACGTCTATCGGCGCACGACGAACAAGAAGGTCCGACAGCTCGAGGATCTCGTGAACCGCCTTGCGCTGCTGGTACAGGAGCTGGTAGAAGTCCCGCGCAGGCTTAAACCCTAGGTCACGCAGCGCGCCTGAGCCTCAGAATTCGTAGTGCCACACGAGTCGCACGTCCGCAGGATCAACGAGGAATTTGGGAGGGCCGAGGCCGAAGATCCGCCAGCGGCCCTCCATCACTTTGGCGCCGGTAATACCGATGGCGCCTCCCATCAGCACGTCCGAGAACCAGTGCCGCTGATCGTTCAGTCGCGACCACGCCGTCCCCGCGGCGCCGGTGTACAGGATGGCGCTGACCCAGGCCTTGTGAATCTCGTCGGAGAGCGACGTCGCGAGGGCGAATGCGAGCGTTGTATGCCCTGAGGGAAAGGCGTCGTTCCCCGAGAATGGCTTGAAGATGTATTGGTTATCTGTATCCGCCGGCCGCAGCCGGCCGACTGGGAACTTGATGGCGAGAGTCGTCAGCTCTGCGACGGCCGCCGACGCGAGCACACGCTCGCCGCTACGCCGCAGCCCATCCTCACCGCTGATGACCCCGGCGAGCGCGATCCCGCCGCCGACTCCAAAGACGACCGCCGGTTCCCCGCCATTGCGCAACGCGGCCGCGAGCTTATCGCTGCTCGATGAGCGGTGATCCTGGATCCAGCTGTCGACGCTCCGATCAGCCAGACTCGCCAGCGCGACCCCACCGACGACCGCCGTCACCTCCCACCATCGGATAGCGTGACCCTGCGGTTGGTCCTGACTATGTCCGGTCGATGCGACTACGAGCTGAAGCGCGCATGCTGCCGATACCGTCCACTGACCGAACGCGCCTTTCACCTGGGTGATGCCGAGATGGCGAACGCGAATGCTGCGAGCACGACACCTGATCGTTGCATCAGGTCAAGATAGTGCGGCAAACACGCCGATGGCGGCGATCACCACCCCGAGTGCGATCTTCACCGCGGCAGCCGCGGCACGGCCCACGATGGCTCCCCACCCGGCGCGCGTCGCAACGCCGGCGTGACGGGAATAGCTATACTCGAACAGCGCGGCGCCCAGGAACGACCCGATGAACGCGCCGATCACGCTGCCGACGATGGCAACGGGAACGCCGACAAAGGCACCCACCAGCCCGCCGACCAGTGCGCCCCACCCCGAACGGCTCGACCCACCGTATCGCTTGGCGAAGTGAAAGCCGATCCAGTTCTCGAGTATCTCGCCGAGCAGCGCGAGACCAACGACAAGCGCGATCACCAGCACACTGACCGAGCGAAAATCGGTGAGCCAGCCGTACGCGAGAATGCCGGCGACCATCACCCAGAGGCCGGGGAGGCCGAGCGGGATCAGACACAACCCGATGACGCTGAGGCCGACGAGCAGCACAACCGCGAGCACATCCATGGGCGACTCCACTTACGGGAGCCGGTAGATTCGGGTGACAATATGCGCGAGATTGCGCGCCATGCTTGCGCTCGTGGTTGTTCTCGCCCAGATCGCGATTCCGCCGCCGCGTGGCTACGTCAACGATTTCGCCGACGTCCTCGACGCAGCCTCCGTCCAGCACATGGAGCAGGTGCTCGCGGAAGTTCGGAACGCGACACAGGGCGACATCGCCGTCGTCACCCTGTCCGACATCGGCGACCGCGCGGCGAGCGACGTCGCGGTGCAGATCGGACGGCAATGGGGGGTCGGCGCCAAGGCCGAGGCAGGCGACCGCACCAAGAACCTCGGTGTCGTCGTGCTGCTGGTGCCGCGCAAGAATCACCGGCCGGGCAGCGGGGACATCTTCATCGCCACCGGCCGCGGGGCGGAGGGGTTTCTCACCGACGCGGCGGCCGGGCGCATTCGCGACGCGATGCTGCCATTCCTCGCCGAAGAGCGGTACGGTCCGGGGCTGTCGCTCGGCGTCGATCTCATCGCGCACGCGTTCGCCACCGAGTTCGGCGTGACGCTCACGACCCCGCCATACGCAGAACCGCCACCGGAGCAGAGTCCCGCCGGACAGATCCCGATCGGGTGGATCATCACCGCGATCGTGCTGCTCATCATCCTCAGTCGCGGGCGGATTTTCCTCCTGCCGTTCTGGCTCAGCCGCATGGGTGGGGGACGCGGTGGGTGGGGCGGCGGTAGCGGGGGTTGGGGTGGGGGAGGCCGAGGGGGAGGGTTTGGCGGTTTTGGCGGGGGGGGCGGCTTCTCAGGCGGTGGCGCAGGAGGAAGGTTCTAATGGCCCATATATCCGTGAACGATTTCGCGCGGCAGATCGGCGCGGCGCTCGGCGACCGGCTGGTGAGCCTGCTGCTGTATGGCTCTGCGGCGCGCGACACGGGGAGCGATCCCGCCCGCGTCAACACGCTCCTGATCGTCGACACAGTCGATGTCGATCTCCTCGCACGACTGTCCACACCGGTGCGCCAGTGGATGCGGGCGCAGCATCCGCCGCCACTCGTCCTGACGGAGCGTGAGTGGCGCGACTCCACCGATGCGTTCCCGATCGAGTATGAGGACATGCGGGCCCATCATCGCGTCCTGGCAGGTCGCGATCCCTGGCCGGGCATATCGGTGCAGCGCGGCGACGTGCGGCGGCAGCTCGAACAGGAGCTCATGGGCAAGCTCATCCACCTCCGCCAGGCCTATGCAGCGGAGTGGGAGCGCCCCAAGCGGCTCGCGGAGCTGGTGCGCGGGACGTGGGCGGGTTTCTTGACGATGCTGCGAGCCGTGGTGCGGCTCGCCGGTCGTGCGGCTCCTGCCTCTTCCGAGGCTCTGGTGCGCGAGGCCGCTGCGCTGATAGGATTTTCAGCTGACGGATTGACCGAGCCGGCCGCATATCTCGATGCGGTGACGCGCACGGCGGAGTATGTAAACCGTATGGAAAGGAATCCTTCGTGAACGCGCCGACACGCCGGACCGCGCCGCTGCTCGCCGTGATGCTCGTGCTGACGGCGGGGTGTGGGTACAACACCATTCAGACGCTCGACGAGAAGGTCAACGCCGCCGAGTCGCAGATCAAGGTTCAACTCCAGCGGCGGGCCGATCTCATTCCCAATCTGGTGGAAACCGTCAAAGCCTACGCGAAGCAAGAGCAGACGGTGTTCCTCGGCGTCGCCGAGGCACGCGCCAGGCTGGCCGGCGCGGTCCAAAGCGGGAACCTCGACTCGATGGCTGTGGCGAACGCCGCCCTCAACGCGCCGCTCGGCCGCCTGCTGGCCATCGCGGAGAATTATCCGCAGCTCAAGTCCAACGAGAATTTCCGCGCGCTACAGGATCAGCTCGAAGGAACGGAGAATCGTATTGCGGTCGCCCGACAGGACTACAACGAAACGGTGAATACGTACAACGCGTACATTCGCCGTTTTCCGCAGGTGATCACGGCCAAGGTCCTGGGGAAAAAACCACGGCCCTATTTCGAATTGCAAACGCCCGGCGCTGCCGAGGCACCCCGAGTCGATTTTTCCAAGTGATGGTTGACTGAAGGTTGCACACTCTCGACACGCTGCACGGGGCCGTCATCGCCGATGACGGCCCCCTCTACGCGGGTGGGCAGCCTCAGACGACTCGCCGCCCCTGGATCACACGGACGACGATGACCACGAGTGCGATCACGAGCAGCAGATGGATCAGACCGCCGAAGGTATACGACGAAATGAACCCCAGCAGCCACAAAGCGATGAGAATAATCGCGAGCGTCATCATAAATCGTTTCCCTCCTTAAGGAGTCACGGGCAGCTGCTGGCCGACGACCCACTTCACGATGCGCCCGGGTTCGAGCGTCGCGTTGTCATCAATCTGGTTGATCAGGGCCAAGGTCGCCACCGGAACGGGCGACGGGCGCTGCCGCGCTAGATCGGCGATGGTCGTGCGTCGGTCCAGCGTGAAGATGGTGAGATGCTGCGGCTGCACGTTGAGAATCGCCGGGTCGGTCAGCGGTCCGAAGCTCGTCAGCGACCGCTGCGCAAGCGCTTGATTGTTGGCCCATGTCGCCTCGGGGCCGTACCCGAGGAGCCGGTACACGTGGTTCCCATACTCGACGAAGACGGCGTTGCCGCGCAGCGTGCCCTGTTCGGTGGCCGCCGCGAAGGGCGCGGAAGATGCCGCGAGCCCATTGAGGTTGCCGCGTGTCAGCGTGCCCGCTTGCACTCCCTGCTGCGACAGGAACGAGCGCGCAGCCTGATCCGCGCTCGACCCCTGCGCGAGCGTCAGCTCGATCACGGCGTCCTGCTGGGGACTCTGCGCCACGACCGTCTGCTTGGTGTTCGCCGTCTGCCACCCGTTGGGGAACGACATGCGGAACTTGAGGTCGGGGTGATAGAACTCGCTGCCCTTGAAGAATCCTTCGCGCGGATTCATGCCGAAAATCATGCCGTCGAGCCGCCGCTGATAGGCGTCGCGGTTCACCGTCGCGCCGGAGAAGTCGGTCTGCGCCTGTGACAACAGCCCGTTGATGTGCTCGATGCGGTTGCCGGGATTCGGATGCGTCGCGAGCCACTCGGGCAGCTTGCCGCCGCTCTTGCTGCCGAGCTGGTCGAGCATTTGCATGACGTTGACCATCTGGCGCGAGTCGTAGTTGGCGCGGCTCGAGTAGCGCACGCCCAGCGCGTCGGCCTGATTCTCGTTATCGCGCGAGAATTTCAGGAACAGGACGTTGAGCGCCTGACTCGCCAGGCCGGCATATTGCGCGATCTCAGAGCTGGCGATGCTGCCGATGGCGAGGCCCAGTCCTGCGAGCTGCTGCTCCGACATTTGATGCGCCGTGTGGCGCGCCGTGACGTGGCCGATCTCGTGACCCATCACCGTCGCGAGCTCGGCTTCGTTCGTCATGTGCGCCAGGATACCGCGCGTCACGTAGACGTGCCCGCCCGGGATCGCGAACGCGTTGACGGCGGGGTCATCGACGACGCGGAACGTCCAGGGCAGGTTCGGTCGCTCGGACGTCGCCGCGAGTCTTCTGCCAAGATCCGCGACGTAGCTCTGCAGCGCCGGCTCGCCGTAGAGGCCGATCGAGGCCACGACTTCACTGTCGTACGCCGCGCCCATCTGAATTTCCTGTCCTTCGCTCACGAGCATGAGCTCGTTTTTTCCGGTCGCGGGATTGCGCGCGCACCCGGCCAGCAGTAGCCCCAGCCCGGCGACGACGGCGAGCCGTTCGCGAACGCGGTTCCTCGTTCTGCGTTTCATGGAAGATGCTCCCCTCGTTGCGGCAGGATTGCTTCTAGCGGACGAATTTGCGGCGGTCGCCCTTGGGCGGCGTTTTCTTGTGCGCGTGCGCGGCGATCTGCAGCCGGCTGTGCAGCGCGAGCTTCTCGAGGATGTTGTGCACGTGGCTCTTGACCGTGTAGGTCGCGATGTTGAGCCGCTGCGCGATTTCCTTGTTGCTCAATCCCTCGGCGATCAGATCGGTGATCTGCTGCTCGCGCTTGGTCATGCGCACCGACGCCATCATCGCCGTATTGCGCAGCACCGACGCCTGTTTGGCGATGTGAGAGAGCAAGGTCCCGGTCAGAGCAGCTGGGACGACGTCGCCGCCATTGGCGACCTGGCGGATCGTGTTGGTGAGATCCTCGAGCGCCGCGTCCTTCGCGATGAATCCGTTGGCGCCGCGCTTGATGAAGTCGATGACATCCTCTTCTTCCGGCAGCATGTCCATCATGATGATGCGGGCATGCGGGGCCGCTTCCTTGATGCTCTCCACCAGCCGCTGGCTGCGGTTGCGGCCGAGGGCCGCATCCACGAGCACGACGTTGGGCTTGTGCTCCTGCAAACGCTGCAGCGCCGCCGATGCGCCCTCCGCGCACGCCACGACCTTGAACTCGGTCTGTGAATCGAGCAGCGCCGCGAGGCCATCGCGGAGCAGCCGATTGTCCTCGATCACCAGGATTTGGATTCGTTTCGCGGTCATTACACAGCCGGCCCTCATGGTGGACGAGAGTACGACATGGTGTGAGTAGGGTGGTCATTTCGAGAGGTATTAGTCAAGAGCGCAGAGAAGGGTTCCGATCTCATCCTTTGGGATGAGTGAGTAAAATCACCGTCTAACCCCCCGCTTGCATACTCGGGGCACTGGAGTGAATGGTAGGAACGCTACGGCGCCCGAGGGGAGGGTGTCACCGTGTCCCAGATTCACTGCCACTTCTG
This sequence comes from uncultured Gemmatimonadales bacterium, assembly GCA_963704805.1. Lineage (GTDB taxonomy): Bacteria > Gemmatimonadota > Gemmatimonadetes > Gemmatimonadales > GWC2-71-9 > 20CM-2-65-7. The sequence continues at coordinate 1,492,879 of CAVPHS010000001.1, forward strand.
TGGCGGCATCATCCAGGACGCCGCGACGATCGAGTACCGGCCGCCGCGCGTGAGCGCGCAGTTCGCGATGCCGCAGCACGATCCCTGCAGTTGCGCCACCCCCATCGTCTACGAGCATTCACCGTTGCTCGGCGACCCCGATGACGACCAGACGCCCGAAGGGACTCACATTCCCGACGAGGGCACCGCGGGCTGAATCCCGAAAACGAGCACGGCGCTCCTGGCGGGAGCGCCGTGCCGTCTTCCAGGTGCCGCGAGTGGTTAGAGCTTCACGACGTTCTGCGCCGCCGGGCCCTTCTGGGCCTGCACGATTTCGAACTCGACGCGCTGGCCTTCGGCCAGCGACTTGAACCCTTCTCCCTGAATCGCGGTGTGATGCACGAAGCAGTCTTTGCCGCCGTTCTCGGGCGTGATGAAACCAAAGCCCTTGGCGTCGTTGAACCACTTCACGGTACCAGTGATGCGTGCCATCTGTTCGTTACTCCCTATCTTGTACGGTTCCGGCGCCGAGCCGCCTGGCTTTTGCGACGCCGTTGAACGGCGGGACTCTCGTAGAAGCGTTTCTTCTTCATGTCCTGGAACAGGCCCGCTTTGGTGACGTCACGACGGAATTTCTTCAATACCGCTTCCAGCCGGTCGGTCTCCTTCAGCGTGACTTCCATCTGACCCCTTCCCGGTGAGAGCTCGAAACCAGAAACGCAACGAGGACCGCGGGCGACAGCCCAGGTCCTCGATCGGTCCACTGGTGTCCAGCGCACGGCACCGATGCCGTGGCCCCTTCGCTCGCCCGAAGCATCACCAAGCAGCAGAGTTAAGTCAACTGTTGTAAGATCGGGGGTCGCGTTGCAAGTTAGTCGCCCATGCGCCCCCTCGTCTTTTGGGCCGCGCTCCTGACCGCGGCGTGCGGACATCCACAGCCCCGAAATGCAACGCCCGTCCGGACGCCGCGCGATTCAGCGCGCGCCGCGGTCGCGCGCGACACCGCGCTCGAATCCCGCGCCGCGCGCCTCGAGCTGAAAGTACTGGAGCAGGGGGCGCAGGTCGACGAGCTGCAGACACGGCTCGACGACGCGCGGCGGGAAGTGGTGCGCGCGATGGCGAAGCTGCAATCGCTCGCGACGCGCGCGGAGGCCGCCTCGGGAATGGCGGAGGCGGAAATCGCGCTGCAGGCGCTGCGGACCGGCCACGGCAGCGGCGGCTCGACGGCGCCCCCGCCGGAGCTAAACCAGGGCACTCAGCTGCTGCAGCTCGCGACCGTCGAATTCGACAAGCAGAACTACGGCGGCGCCCTGTATCTCGCGACGGAAGCAAAGAACGCGGCGGCAGCCGGTCAGGGACGATTTGCCAGCGACGAGCAGATCAAGCCGCGTCGCGGCGAAGTCCCGTTCGCGTTGCCGTTACAGCTGCAGACCACGGGACGCGCCAATGTGCGCGAAGGCCCCAGCGCGAATTCCCGTATCGCTTACACGCTGGATGCCGGCGCGTCGCTAACGGGCTATTCGTATGTCGACCAGTGGGTGCGGATCAGCGATGGGACCAATCGGCCCGGCTGGATCCATCAGAGCCTGATCGGCCGGCGCGAGTCCCGCTAGCGGGTCTTCGGCGCGGAGACGCGCCGGCCTGCGGCCATCACGCGATTCCCGCCCGCGTGTTTGGCGTCATAGAGCGCGGCATCCGCGGCCGCGATGAGCGCTTCCGCCGAGTCGCCCTGTGCCGGGAACGCGGCAGCGCCGATGCTCACGGTGATCGTCCCCACCGGCAGCTTTTCCGCTGCGAGTTTCTTGCGAATCCGCTCCGCTACCTGGATCGCTCCGTCGATCTCCGTTTCCGGCATCATCAGCAGAAACTCTTCGCCCCCGTAGCGCGCCACGAAATCCACGTCGCGACTCGACTCGCGCATGATCGCGCCGACACGTTTGAGCACGGCATCGCCGGCCTGATGTCCGTGCGCGTCGTTGTACTTCTTGAAATGATCGAGATCCGCCATCAGCACGGCAAACGGGTGGCGCAGCCGGCGTGATCGGCGCACCTCGTTTTCCACGACTTCCATCATGCGCAGCCGGTTGTAGAGGCCCGTCAGGGGATCGGTGAGCGAGAGGCGCTCGAGCTCCACCCGGCCTTCGCGCAGCCGGACGACCATGTTGTTGAAGACCTCCGTCAAATATCCGACCTCACCGCCCCCGGTGACCGGCAGACCGATGTCGAGGTCGCCACCGGCGACGCGACTCGCCGCATGCGTGAGGCGATCGAGCGGCCGCACGATGAGCAGGCTGAGCAGGTATGCCAATGCGCCGACCACCGCCAGCAGCAGTGTGACGATGCCGAGCGTCATGTTGCGGAGCCGCGCGACCTGGCTGAACGCCTCAACCGTTGGAATCTCCGATATAACAACCCAGTCGAGTGACGGAACGAATCGCACGCTGCCGACCACCCGATCATCGGTAAAGCTCGTGAACTGCACGGCGCGGCCCTCGCGAGCGAGCAGCCAGTGTGCGGAGCGCGGGTTGTAGCCTTGCTGCATGAGCGCCGCCGAGCTGCCGCGCGAGCTGACGATGATCCTGCCGTCGCGCGTCATGAGGTAGATCTGCCCTGACTCCCCCGGCGCGAAGCGGCGCAACGTGTCGGCGACGGTCCGCAGATTGACGCGTGCCGCGAGCGCGCCCAGGGCGCGCCCACCGACCCGGGCGCCGGTGCGGCTCGACACGCCCGACTGAATCGGCACGGCCACGACAATCGACGCCTGGGCGGCGCTGGAATCCCAATAGGGGGCGCTCTGCGTCCACCCGCTGGTCCGCAGTTCGCTGGACCAATCTCGAGGGAGGGAGACCTGCGTGCCCTTATCGGCGCTCGACGCGACGACATGCCCGTGGTCGTCGAGCACGAGCAGCTCGGTGTAGTCACGGAACTTCTCGCGCACCGAATTCAGGTAGTCGGTCAGTCGCTTGTGGTAAATGCCCGACCGGACGGGTTCGCCATGCACGAGCGGCAGGCGCTCCAGGTTTTCCGTGACCTCATAGGAGCTCGAGAAGACACGCAGATCGTAGCGCAGCTCTTTGGTCCAGAGATCGGCTTCGCGCACGGCCTGCGCGCTCACCCCCAGCAGCTCTTCGGATGCTTTGCCGACGAGCGCGCGCTTATTCTGGATATAGGAAATCCACACAGTCGTCAGCGACGGCACGAGCGTCGCGACGACAGCAAACATGAGCATCTTGGCGCGGATGCTGGATAGGCGGGAAAAGCGGAGCAAGGTCAGGGCGCGTCCCCTCCCCGGGATGCCACAAGATTCATGTCGAGCAGGTTACCGCAAGTGCCACAGGCCAACCGTGCGGAGAATCACCTGATCTGGCGCACTGCGGCTCACGGAATCAGACTTGGTGGCCCCCCGCCCCCCCGCCCCCCGGCCCCCCCAACGGAGCCATCCATGAGCGACAGCCTGAGTCGGCGTTCCTTTCTTCAATATGGTAGTGCCACCTTCGCCGCCCTCGTTGGGACGTCCCCACCCAGCGCCCGGCCGGCGGCACCGGCCGGAGAGGGAAAGAACGGCGGCAACCGAGGGCACGTGGGGGGGGACTTCGATCTGGAAGAAGTGACCATCGGGCAACTACAAGAGGCGATGCGCTCTGGCGCGCGTACCTCGCGCTCGATCTGCGCGGCCTACCTCGCTCGGATCGCCGAGCTGGATCCCAAGCTGCATGCGGTGCTCGAGACGAATCCCGACGCGCTCGCCGCCGCGGACCGGCTGGACGCCGAGCGCAAGGGAGGACATGTACGCGGGCCGCTGCACGGCATTCCGGTCCTGGTGAAAGACAATATCGCGACCACTGACAAGATGATGACGACGGCGGGCTCGCTGGCGCTGGTTGGCGCCACGCCGCCACGCGATGCGCCGATCGTCGCGAAGCTGCGCGCCGCCGGCGCGGTCGTCCTCGGGAAAACCAATCTCTCCGAATGGGCGAACATCCGGTCCACGCAGTCATCGAGTGGCTGGAGCGCGCGCGGCGGGCAATGCGCGAACCCGTACGCGCTCGATCGCAATCCCTGTGGCTCGAGCTCCGGTACGGGCGCGGCGATCGCGGCAAACTTCGCTGCCGTTGGGATCGGAACCGAGACCGACGGGTCCATCGTGTGCCCCTCCAGCGCATGCTCGCTCGTCGGCGTGAAACCGACGTTGGGACTGCTCGAAGGCGCCGGCATCATTCCTATCGCGCACAGTCAGGATACGGCCGGCCCGATGACGCGCACCGTCGCCGACGCCAGCGTGCTGCTCGGCGTCCTGGCGGGGGGGGCGGGGGGGGCGGGGGGCCGCGACTACAGCGCGAGTCTCGATCCCGCCGGATTACGGGGCGCCCGCATCGGCGTCGCGCGCAAAAAAGTCTTCGGCTATAGCCCCGAAGCCGATGTGCTCGTCGAAGCGGCGATCGCGGTGTTGAAGCAGCAAGGCGCCGTGATTGTGGACCCGGCGGACATCCCGCACCTCGGCGAATATGACGATTCCGAGCTGACCGTGCTGTTGTACGAATTGAAAGCCGACCTCGCGACGTATCTCACGACGTGGGCACCCAACGCCCAGGTCAAGACACTCGCCGATGTGATCGCATTCAATGATGCCCACAAGACGACCGAGATGCCCTACTTCGGACAGGAGCTGTTTCTCCAGGCGCAGGAGAAGGGACCGCTCACCGACCAGGCGTATCGCGACGCGCTCGCGAAGGATCAGCGCCTGTCGCGCACGGAGGGGCTCGATGCGGTCTTCACGCAGTACAATCTCGACGCGATCGTGGCGCCGACGGGCAGCCCGCCGTGGCCGACGGATCTTGTGAACGGCGACCATTTCCTGGGCGCGAGCTCCACGCCGGCAGCGGTGGCCGGCTATCCCAGCGTCGCCGTGCCGGTCGGCTATTCGTTCGGGCTGCCGGTGGGAATGTCGTTTATCGGGAAGGCGAACAGCGAAGCCACGCTGCTGAAACTGGCGTACGCGTACGAGCAGGCGGCCAAGCCGCGCCGGCCGCCCCGTTTCCTACCGACCGTGAGCTTCTAGCGTAGCGGAGCGCCGGCACCGATCCAGCGCGCTAAGACCGCGCGCTCTTCGTCTGTGATGCCGGTTTTGTTGGCGGGCGGCATCGTCCGGGTTTCGACAGCGCGGACCCTGATCCGCTCGGCGAGCCGTGAAATGCTCTCGGGCGTGTCGAACGTCACGCCGCTGGGTGCCGGCCCGAACGTGCGATCGGTCTGATACAGCGAGTGGCACGGCTGGCACCGCTGCACGATCACCGATCGCACCGCCGCGAAATCGGGCGTTGCATCATTGGCGCTCGCCGCTGCGGGCGCCGCAGCGCCCTTAGGGGTCGAGAGAAACATCGCGCCCGCTAAGCTGAGCCCGGCGGGAACGAGTGCCCAGCGGCTCGAGGCGCCACGGCCGATCATCGCGTGCCGCACCGCCGCGCCTGCGACAAAGAGCAGCAGCAGCACGAGCCAGTTCCGCGGATTGGCATAAGTCGCGGGGAAATGATTCGAGAGCATGATGAAGAGCAGGGGGAAGGTCATGTAGCTGTTATGGACCGACCGCTGTTTCGCCCGCTCGCCCAACATGAAATCCGCCGGCCGTCCCGCTCGCGTGGCGGCCACCATTTTTTCTTGCGCAGGTATGATCCGCTCCCACACGTTCGCGACCATGATGGTGCCGAGGATCGATCCGACATGCATGAACGCGGCCCGTCCCGAGAGCAGGCGGCAGAGGAACACCGTGACTGCGGCAAGTAGCGTGAGCGAAATCGCTGTCGCAATGGCGGGCCGCTTCGCCAGGGGTGAACTCCACAGCCGGTCATACAGCGGCCAGCTGAAGAGTACGAGACCGATACCCAGCGCGATCGCGGACCAGCGCCCGATCCGGGAGACACCGGGGTCGAGCAGGTACGCGCCGTTGAGATAGAAGATGAGGACGAGCAGTGAGATGCCGGTGATCCAGGTCAGCATCGCCTCCCACTTGAACCAATGCAGCACGGGCGGTACCTCGCCCGGTCCAGGCCTCCGCTTCTCCACCTGGTAGAAGCCGCCGCTGTGCACCATCCACAGGTCGCCCTCGACGCCCGCCCGCGGCGCCGCCGGCGCCGCGATCGCCCGATCCAGCCAGATGAAATAGAAGGAACTGCCGATCCAGGCGATCCCCGCGATGAAATGCGTCCAGCGAAGCAACAGGTTCGCCCAATCGCCGAGCCACGTGGTCATGGGGGCTGTAATTTCAGCGTGAAACTGCCTGCGGCCAGTCCCCGTCGGGCTAGGCGATCCATACTCCAAAGGGTCTCCATGAAGCCTGCGATCGTCTTCGCAGCCGTCGCGTCCTGCCTTCCTCTCGCCGCTTGCAACAAGGCCGATGCCGACGACGGCTCGAGCCGCCCGTACAAGGTCGGCGTCGTCGATCGCGGAGAAGTCCGCGTCGTCGTCGAAGAGACGGGCGTCGTTTCCCCCGAGCGCAGCATCGTCGTCAAGTCACCCATCTCCGGCGTCGTCGACCAGCTCTACGTGCGCGAGGGCGACCAGGTGCACACCGGTCAGGTACTCGCGCGCGTCAAGCCGGACATTGCGCAGGCGAACAGCCTCGCGCAGCTACGCAGCGAGATTGCGAAAGCGCGCATCGCGCGCGACAACGCCAAACGCGACTATGAGCGCGCCCAGCAGCTCTCCGCGATCGGCGGCATCACGCAGGCGGATCTCGACCTGCGGCGGGTGACCTACGAGCAAGCGGAGAACCAGTGGCGCACGGCGGAGGATCAGCTCCAGCTGGTGCAGCGCTCGGGGGTCACGGCAGGGGATTCGACCGGGAGCACGGCGCAGTGGGCGCGCATCACCGCGCCCGCGTCGGGCGTGATTATCGGCCGCGGCGTCGAGGAAGGCGAGACGGTCGTCGGCGGCACGAGCGCGTTCGGAGGCGGCACCGAGCTGTTCACGATGGCGGACGTTTCGAAGCTGCTCGTCAAAGCGGCGATCAATGAAGTGGACATCGGCAAGGTGAAGCGTGGCGATCTGGTCGTGCTCACCGTCGACGCCTTCCCCGGCGATACGGCGCAGGGCACCGTGCGGCTCGTACCGCCGGCCGCACGGCTCCAGGAGCGCGTGCGGGTCTTCGACGTCGAGATCGAAGTGACCGGCGGCGCGAGGGTGCTGCGTCCCGGAATGACCGCGAACGTACGCATCTCGGGACCGCTGCGGACGGAGACGCTGCGGGTGCCGGTGGAAGCGGTGCTCTTAAAGGAAGGAAAGCCGCTCGTCTACAAGTTGAGCGGCAGCGGGCCGCAGCCCGTGTCTGTCATGCTCGGCATCTCCGATCTGTTCTATGTCGAAGTGCTCAGCGGGCTCGCGGCCGGGGACTCCATCGCGCTGGAGGATCCTGTGGCTGCGCTGGCACGCGCCCGTAATCCCGCACGCCGCCGCTGATGCCTGCGCTGATCGAGGCGCGCGGTGTCTCCAAGACGTACCGTTTGGGACAGGTGGACGTGCAGGCCCTCCTTGGTGTCGACGCCGACGTCGCGGCCGGCGAGTACATCGCCATCACCGGTCCATCGGGATCGGGCAAGAGCACGCTGATGCACATCCTCGGCTGTCTCGATTCTCCGACCTCGGGGACCTATCGCCTGGACGGCGAGGACGTCAGCACCCTTTCCGGCAAACGCCTGGCGCACGTGCGCAATCGCAAGGTCGGATTCGTGTTTCAGACGTTCAACCTCATGCCACGGCTCACGGTCGAGGAAAACGTGGCGTTGCCGCTGAAGTATCGCGGCGGCGTGCCTCGCGCCGAGCGCCGCACGCGGGCGCTGACGCTGCTCGAACGCCTGGGTCTCGGGCACCGCATCGGGCATCGTCCCGATGAGTTGTCGGGTGGTGAGCGCCAGCGCGTGGCGATTGCCCGGGCGCTGGTCGGTGAGCCCGCCATCCTGATGGCGGACGAGCCGACGGGCAATCTCGACTCGAAATCGGGCAACGAAGTGCTGGCGACGTTCGCCGAGCTGCATGCCGCGGGTCACACGATCGTGTTGGTGACGCACGATCCGGGCGTGGCGGCGCGCGCCGAGCGCGTGATCCAGATGAGCGACGGGCGGGTGGTGTGAACCTCGTCGAGTCGCTGCTCACGGGGCTCGACGAAGCACGCCGGCACTGGGGACAAACGCTCCTGTCGTTGCTCGGGCTCATCCTGGGGACCGGGAGCATCGTCACGGTGCTGGCGTTGTTCGGCGGCCAAACCGCGCTCACCGAGCAGTTCCTCAACGAGGTGGGAGGGCGCGGCACGATCATCGTCTCCGACCGCGAACGCTCCGCCCATCCGCATGCTCGCGAGCTGGCCTCCAAACGACTGACTTTCAAAGACGCGCAATACCTGCGTGACCGCGCCACGGCGCTCACCGCGGTGAGCCCTGGCTGGGCGCGGCAGCTCCCCTATCGGGCCGGTAACACGAGCTTCGAAGGCCAGGTGATCGGGACGGTCCCCGATTACATGGTGATCAACGACATCAAGCCGCTCGTCGGGCGGTACCTCAGCGATCTCGACGTGCGCCATCAGGCGCGCGTCGCCGTGCTCGGCTGGAAGTACGCCGATTCGCTGTTCGGCGCTGCCACGGTCGCGCTGGGGAGAATCGTGAGCATCGGAGACAAAGCGTACCGGGTCGTCGGGGTGTTGGAGCGCGAGGAGTTCTATTTCGCCGCGTGGGAGGACAATGCCCTCGAATACCGGAACGAGCGGGCCTACATTCCGATCTCGACCGCGATCACGCAGTACAGCGCCACCGACAATCTCGATTTTCTCACGCTCAAGGCGAGGCCGGCGATCGGCGGAGCGGCCGCGCAGTCCCAGGTTCGCAGCCTGCTCTATGCGCGGCATGGCGTGGAGGACTTCGACATCCGTGGCTCCGGTCAGGGGGCCGGTGAGCAATCGGGCCAGTTTCTGCTGCTGTTCAACTTCATCTTTCTCGTGGTCGGTGTCGTTTCGCTCGTGACCGGCGGCATCGTGATCGCGAATATCCTGCTCGCCTCGGTGGTGGAGCGGGTACGCGAATTCGGCACCCGCATGGCCCTCGGCGCCACCGCCGCCGGCATCTTCGCGCACGTCCTCGCCGAGGTGCTGGTCGTGACGGTGATCGGCGGCCTGCTGGGGCTTGGTCTGGGCACCGCCCTCACCGGCGTCGTCGCCCATTTCATGCAGATGCCTGCCGTGGTCAGCCCGTTCATTGCGACCGTGTCGCTTTCGACGGCGGTGAGCGTCGGGCTGATCGCCGGTCTCTTCCCGGCGTTGCGCGCGTCGCGCCTCGCTCCGGTGGAAGCGCTCCGCTATGCGTGACTGGGGCGAGCTGATCCTCGACGCGCTGCGCGAGATCCGGGCGCACAAGCTGCGCTCGCTGCTCACGCTCTCCGGCATCGTATTCGGCGCCGCGTCGGTCGTGTCGATGACGTCGCTCGCGTCCGCGATGAAGACGCTCGTCTATGACGACCTGATCGCGATGGGACTTCCCCGCAGCTATTGGACGAACGATCGCGGGCCTCGGTCGGACGCGAAGGGCGCGGTGGCGCTGCGGCATACCGGATTGCGGCTCGTCGATCTCGAGGCACTGCGCGGGCTGCGGGGGGTGGCGAGCGTGCACGGCCGCAACTTCGGGTCGGAGCAGGTCGTAAACGCGCCGGCAGACCGCCGGCGGGTCCGCATCGACGGCGTGGATGCCGGATACCTCACGCTGCGGAATTTCCGGATGGTGGCCGGCCGCGAGATCGTGGCGCTCGACGTCCAGAATCGCGCGCGTGTCGCCGTCGTCGGGTCGGAGCTGACGCGCGATCTGTTCGGCACTATCGACCCCGTGGGACAGAGGATCACGATCGAAGGCGTCCGCTTCCTGGTCGTCGGCGTGGTGGCGCCGATCGAGTTCGACATCATCCCCGCGGACTTCAGCTTCGTCGCCCGGCGGATCTACATCCCCTACACCTACATCACTCGCTACGCGAACGGCGAGGGGCGGGTCGATGAAGCGCTCGTCACAGCGGCGGCGTCGGCGGATTTCGGTGACGTGCTGCGCCGCGGGATCCTGCTACTCAGGCAGCGGCACGGGGGCACCGAGGACTTCGAGATCGACAACGAGGCCGCGGACGTACTTTCCGATCTTGCCATGGCCGACAACATCCTCGGTGGGTGGAACGCCGTGATGTTCACGATCGCCGGGGTGACGTTGGTTGTCGGTGGCATCGGGCTCTTCAGCGTGCTGCTCATCTCGGTGCGCGAGCGCGTCCACGAGATCGGCATCCGCAAGGCACTGGGTGCCGACGACGGAGCCATTATGCGCCTGTTCCTCGCTGAATCGCTCACGCTCGCGTTCCTGGGCGCGGTGCTGGGCATCGCGGGCGGCGCGGGACTCACTGTCGTGACGGAGCTGATCGGCCGGCAGTTTGGGAAGCCGTTCGCCATTCCCGTGAGCGCGCCGGGCGTCCTGCTCGCAGTGCTGTTCGCGTTGATCGTCGGACTCCTGTTCGGCTGGTATCCCGCGCGCCGGGCGGCGCGACTTGATCCGATCGAGGCTATTATTGGGGCATGATCGCTCCCGTGGTCGTGCTATTAGCGCTCCAAGCGCCCACGCCCACCGACACCGTCGTCCTCCAGCCCGTCACCGTCACCGCCACTCGCCAAACGATCAGTCTGTTCGCCGTGCCGCTGGCGGTCACGCAGGTCAAGAAGGACGAGTGGTTCGGCACGACTGGCTATGGCCTCGATCATGCCCTGATGCTGGTGCCGGGCGTCATCGCCCAGTCACGCTATGGCAATCAGGATGTGCGCATCGCGATCCGCGGCTACGGCGCCCGTGGGGCGGGAGACCGCTCCAACGCCGGCACGACCCGCGGTATTCGGGTATTGGTCGACGGTTTCCCCGAGACGGAGCCCGATGGTCGCACGTCGCTGGATGGCGTGGATCTCGCGGCTGCCCACAGCGTCGAAGTGGTGCGCTCCAATGCGTCGGCGGTCTGGGGGAACGCGGCCGGCGGCATCGTGAGCATTTCCACGCTTCCCGATGCCGGCGACCCACGCGTGTCCTTCGAGCCGATGGCGGGATCGTTCGGACTGCAGCGCTACGCGGCACGGGGCAGTCTGCTGGTGGGCGGCAGCGGGGTGCTGGGCGCGAGCTTCGTGCACAGTGACGCGGACGGCTGGCGCGGCCACTCGGCGAGCACGCGCTCGGTGTTCAACGTGTCGATGCTGGCGCCCGTCGGCGACGAGACGCACCTCGGCGTGTACGTGGTAGGATCGCACAACGTTTTCCGGATTCCTGGACCGCTCACCGCAGCGCAGGTCGACGTCGATCCGCGCCAAGCCAACGCCACGTACCTGACGCGCGACGAGCGGCGCGACAATCGCGTCGTGCGGCTCGGATTGACGCTCGACCACCAGGCGAGCGCCAAGGTCGGGGTGTCAGCACTGCTGTACGCGAACCCCAAGTCCCTGCAACGGTCCGAGCGCGGTACGTTCCGCGACTTCACGCGCTACCACGTCGGCGGCAGCGGCACGGTTCGCATCGCCATGCCGTTGGGTGCAGTGCGAGGCGCTCTGTTGGTGGGGGCGGATTACGCGCTGCAGGACGGCGCGATCCTGTTCTATAACCTCACGCCGCAAGGGACGCGGGGTGATACGCTGCGCGACAACAAAGCGGAGGGGGCGCGCAATGCCGGCGTGTTCGTCACGGAGGAGCTGGCGTTCGGCACGGGCGATCGCTGGAACGTCGCCATCGGCGCACGCTACGACGACATCACGTACGACTACCGCAACTACATCAATCCGTCGATCAACGACAAGAAGTCATTCACAGGTGTCACGCCCAAGCTCGGCGTGACGTACCGCCTCGCGCCGACGCATAGCGTGTACGCATCGCTCGGCGGCGGGATCGAAGTGCCGGCCGGTAACGAAACCGATCCTGCGGGCACGTTCGGGCAGGATACCATCACCGCGATCAATCCGCTGCTCGAGCCGATCCGGTCCCTCACCTTTGAGGTCGGGACCAAGCGGTTGTGGATGCTCGGAACGACGTCGTTCGTTCGCGAGGTGCGCTACGACGTCGCGTTGTACCAGACCAACGTCAAGGACGAGATCATCCCCTATCAGGGCGGGCGCTTCTACTTCACCGCGGGTCGCGTGCGTCGTCGCGGCGCCGAGGTCGGCGCGCGGGTGGCGACCAGCGCCGGAGTGGCGCTGCAGGCGGCGCTCAACTGGAATGGCCATCACTACACCGAGTACATCGTCGACTCGGTGCATTACGGCGTGCCCGGTGCGACGGCCGACTACAGCGGCAATCGCGTCGTGGGGGTGCCCGGGTTCATCGGCGCGCTCGCGCTGGACGTGACGCCCGCGGCCCTCAAACCCGTACGGTTACGCCTCGGGGTGGAAAGCATCGGGTCGTTCTATGCCGATGACGCGAATCAGGTGAAGGTGCCGTCGTATCGCATCACCAACCTGTCGCTGGGAACGGACAGCCCCATCGGGTTGGGCGCCGGGCTGGGCGTCAACGCGTTCGTCACTGTGAACAATCTGTTCGACAGCGCCTATATCGCGTCCGCGTTCCTGAACCCGGACGTCGTCGCGGGAGAGCCCGTGGCGTTCGAACCGGGGCTGCCGCGCAACGTCGTCGTCGGAGTGTCGGTCGTCGCGCGTTAACCCTGCGGGACGCCGGCGGCGCTTGTTGCTTCGTCCAGAATCTGCCAAATCCGGTCCACCCATTCGCGGTGCTCCGGCTTCATCAGTACCGAGCGCAAACAGATGATGGTGTCCCGGTCGCGCTGCATGTCCTGGACGTCAAGCAGATGGACGGGCAGTGTGGCGAGGGCGAGATGGAGTTGACGCCTGGCGGCTTCGTCGAAGACGCGCTGCGACAGCTCTGACGCGTCGCTCACCCGCTTCGCGCGCGGTGCCCACACCAGAATGTCGAGCTCCGGCGCCGAGCCGGTGACAAAGCGCCCATCCCGCCGGAGGCGCTCGTAGAGCTCGAGCGCCGCCGCGCGGCCGTTGGCCAGTCCCTTCGCAAAATCTCCACCCGGAACGAGCGGAAAGAGCCGCTGGGTTGCCCAGAGCGCGACCGCCGCTGCCCCCGGTCGCGAGCACTCCAGCGAAATCTCGCCGAGATGCATCTCGGTCGACGTGTAGTACGTGTAGGGTGAGTCGTGATAGTACAGACGTCCCACCGATGGATCGTGAAATAGCACGCATCCACACCCATAGGGCTGCAGGCCGTGCTTGTGGGGATCGATGACGACCGATGCAGCGTCGCCGATGCGGTCGAGCGCGCGGCGCGTCTCGGCCGCCAGATCCTTAACAAGTAGAAAGTATCCGCCGTAGGCGGCATCGGCGTGGATGCGGACGTCGTAGCGTTTGCCGAGCGCCGCGATCCGATCCAGCGGATCGACGGCGCCGGTCGCCGTCGTGCCCAGCGTCGCGACGACCATGCCGATGCCGCCCGCCGCCAGCCGGCGCTCGAGCGCGTCAACGTCCATCCGTCCCGTGCGGTCGCAGGGGATCGTTTCGAACGACAGGCCGAGCACGCCCGCGATGCGCTGATGCGTGTAGTGCGCCTGGGTTGATGCGAGCACGGTTTTCCCTGGACGAAGCTGCCCCGCGACCCACAGCGCTTCGAGATTCGCCATCGTCCCGCCACTGCACAGATGGCCGAGGTGCGTGTCCCCCCCCAGCCGATCATGCGCGCGAGCGCCGCGACGGCTTCTTTCTCCATTGCCGAGCTGGCGCGGCCGCCGTCGAGCGCGTGGTTGTTGGGATTGATCCGCAGCGCCATCTCATATGCACGGCGCGCAACGTCGTGTGGGGGTTTGAGCATCTGCCCCGCGTACAGCGGATCGCCGTACGGGTAGTTGTCCTCGAGGCGTTCCGCCACTTCCTTCAGCACATCTTCAAGAGCCTTCAAAGGCCCTCAAGTACGTGCGGTCCCACGCGGCGGGAATACTTTCGCGCGGCGAGTATGGTCCAGGAGCGTACACGCGTGAGCTGATACCCAGGTGGCTCTGCTCGCAGATATGCCAGTCCTGCCGGTTGGTACGATCCCAGAACTCTTCCGCGTCCTGAATGTTGTAGCCCGCGGCGCTTGGCGCGTCGGGGTGCACCATCCATTCACAGACCACGCGCGATTGTGTGGCCGACACGGGCCACACGGTATAAAACATGGCGTAGTCCGGATGGAGGCTCAGCATCATCGCCGGGAACAGCGCGTAGTAGAACGCGCGGCGCTGATCGTCTGGCGCCAGGGTGCCGAGCGGCAAGGCGCACGCGCGGCCCGTCATCGTCGCGCTCTCGTTCGGGGCCTTGATTTCCATGTAGCCGCCGAGGAACGGCCCGTCGATCAAGTCGTTGGCGCCGCTCGTGTACGGCAGCTTGGTCGACAGCTCCGGATGAATCGTCGGGCAATGCAGGCATTCATTGTAATTCTGCAGGATCAGCTTCCAGTTCGCGCGCACATCGTATTCGATCCGCCGCACCGTCTGCAGACGCGGCAGGTTGTAGCCGGTGAAGCGGTCCTTGAGCGGCGCAAACCACTGCGCGCCGGGAACAGCCGCAGCGTCGAGATTGACGAAGAGAAAGCCGTTCCACTCGTAGAGTGATACGCGGTGCAGCGGATACGCCTTCTTGTCGAAGCCTTCCACTTCATTCATATGCGGCGCGCCGATCAGCCGGCCGTCGAGCGCATACGTCCAGGCATGGTACGGACACTGGATGGTTTCAGACAACCGGCCTTTGGGGGCTTCGCACAAGCGCGTGCCGCGGTGGCGGCAGACGTTGTAGTACGCGCGCCGCTCGCCCGATTGATCGCGCAGCACGATGATGCTCTCGCCCGCGATGTCGACGAGGAGGTAATCGCCCGGCGTCGCGAGAGTCGCGTCGCGGCCGACGCAGATCCAGTGACGGCCGAAAATCCGTTCCTGCTCCTCGGCGAACACTTCCGGCGACGTGTAGTAGCGCCCCGGCAGCGTGCGTGCACCCTGGCGATAACTCTCGACGGTCTTGAGGAAGGTCATAGGATCTCGCGCACCGCGTTCCGGCCGGCCGCCCCCGGAATCGCACCGCCCGGATGGGTGCCCGAGCCGCACAAGTACAGTCCGGCGATCGGCGTACGATATCGGCTCCAGCCAGGGACGGGACGCATGAACAGAATCTGGTCGAGAGTGAGCTCTCCGTGGTAGAGGCTCTCTGCAGCGGCCTCGAGCTGCAGCTGGTTGGGCTGGATGTCGAGCAAGCTCGCCACCCGAGGGACCAAGTCGCGATGGTCGCCAGGGGGTACGTACTGCACGTGCACTTCGAGGTGTCCATCCGTCCGCTGCACCTCGACGTAGGGGGCGGCGGAGTCCTTGCCGTACTTGGCATCGTCATACGCCCGCTCCAGATACTCGAGGGAGGGCGCGATGCAGAGATTCCAATACCCCGGCTGGCTGTCCGCCTTGAGGGTCCCGCGCGCGACGACGGCGCGCGCCTTGATGTTGCCCACGGCACGGGCGAACTCCGGGTCCAGTTCGATGGCGACAGGCTGCAGCGTCGCCCGTGGGGGGGCGCTCGACACGACCAGCGGCGCGAGGATCGTCTCGCCGCTCGGCTCGACCACGACTCCGCTCGCCCGGCCGTTCTTGGCGAGCACGGTGGCGCGGGCGCCGCGGCGAATCTCGACGCCCGGTTTGCTCGCGAGCGCCGCGGTGATGTTGGAGCGCGCGGGTCGGAAGACGCCCGCCGGGCTGCCGACGTGATGGTGGAGGAAGTTGAATGCCGTCCC
Source organism: uncultured Gemmatimonadales bacterium (assembly GCA_963704805.1). GTDB lineage: Bacteria > Gemmatimonadota > Gemmatimonadetes > Gemmatimonadales > GWC2-71-9 > 20CM-2-65-7. The sequence goes on from CAVPHS010000001.1 coordinate 1,508,658, forward strand.
TCCCGAACGCGGACCTTGCTTCAAGTGCCAGATGCCGAGTGCGCCGAGCGCGCCCTTCAGCGCATCGCTCTCGAACCAGTCGTCCAGCAGCTCGGCGATCGACATCGGCAGGATGCGCGCGAGATCGATCACGGTCTGCTTCCCGAGCCGTCGGACGTACAATCCCAGACCAGCGATGCGCACGAGCTCACGCGGGTCGCGCGTCTCGATGTCGGGCGGCGGAACGAGGTAGAGACGCTCGAGGACGGTCGCGAGCGCGCGCATCCGCGCGCAGAAATCCGGCCACTTCGCGGCGTCTGTCTGGCTGACGTGGCGGATCGCTTCGGCGGAACGCGCCACGTCGCGCGACAGCTCGAGGGTTCCGCCGGCGGGGAGGGGAATCGTGATCCACGGATCGGGCTCCTCGATCCGCAGATCGCCGAGGCCGAGATCGCGAATGACGCGCGGGGGCACCCAGCCGATATCCGCGGACGGATCGGGAGTCTGGTGCTGCTCCACGACGAGCACGCGCTTCCCGGCGCGCGCGAGGTAGTGTGCCGTGACGAGCCCGTTCGCGCCGGCGCCAATGACGATCGCGTCGTGGCGCTGGTCGCTCACGTGCCGTCCTTCAGGATGCGCATCGCGGCCAGCCGTCCGGAGGCACCCATGATCCCGCCACCGGGATGCGTGCCCGAGCCCGCCTGGTAGTAGCCGCGCACGGGCGTCGCGAACTTCGCCCAGCCCGGGGCAGGCCGAAGGAAGAACAGCTGATGCAGCGCCAGCTCGCCCGCGAAGATGTTGCCTTCCGACAGCCCTGTGATCCGCTCGATGTCGAGCGGCGTGATCACCTGGCGGTGCAGGATTTTCGATTTGAACCCGGGGGCGAAGCTCTCGACCGTATTCACGACGGCATCGCCGAACGCTTCTCGCTTGGCGTCGGTCCAGCCGCCGTTCAGGTGGTACGGGGCATACTGCACGAAGATCGACATCACATGTTTTCCAGGCGGCGCCATCCCTGGATCGATCATCGACGGGAACACGATGTCCATGTAGGGACGGCGCGAAAACTCGCCGTACTTCGCGTCGTCGTACGCGCGCTCGACGTAGTCGAGACTCGGGCTGATCGATACGGCGCCGCGATGCAGTCGGCCGCCGGGCCCGCCGTCGGGCATGCAGGTGAACGTCGGCAGGGAATCGAGCGCGATGTTTACCTTGCCCGAGGACCCGCGAAACTTGAAGCGCTTGATGTCGGACACGAAGTCGGAGGGCAGGTGGCTAGCATCGAGTAATTGGAGAAAGGTGCGGCGAGGATCGAGGCTCGATACGACCGTCGTCGCCGAAATCTCATCGCCATTCTCGAGCGCGACGCCGGTAGCGCGCCCGCCCCGCACCAGGACCTTGGCCACGCCCGCGTCGCAGCGAATCTCCGCGCCGAAGGTGCGCGCAGCGGAGGCGATCGACTCGCTGACGGCGCCGGTCCCGCCCTTGGCGAACCCCCAGGCGCGAAACACGCCGTCCAGCTCGCCCATGTAATGATGAAGGAGGACGTAGGCGGTCCCGGGTGAGCGGGGGCCGAGGAAGGTGCCGATGATCCCGCTGGCCGACTTCGTCGCCTTGAGCACGTCGGTCTCGAACCACTCGTCGAGAAAATCGGCGGAGCTCATGGTCATCAGCTTGACGAGCGCATGCAACCGCTCGGCGCCGAGACCGCGGAAGTGCTTACCCAGGCGCAGCAGGGCCGCCAGGTCGCCCGGCGCGAAGGAGGTGGGATCCGGTGGGACCATGGCGAGGATCGGCTTCACCGCCCGCGCCATGAAGTGCATGAGGTGGCCGTACTCGTCGTACGCTTCCGCATCGCGTGGCGAGTGGCGATACAGCTCGCGGCGGGTATCGTCGTGATCGGCCCACGCCGCGAGGTAATCGCCGTTCTCCATCGGTGTGACCGTGCTCTCGAGCGGCAGGATGTGCAGCCCGTGCCGCGGCAGATCGAGATCGCGAATGATCTCGGGCCGCAGCAGGCTCACGACGTAGGAGAACATCGAGAACTTGAAGCCGGGGAAGATCTCTTCCGTGACGGCGGCACCGCCCACGCGCGGGCGCCGCTCGAGCACGAGCACCCGTTTGCCGGCGCGCGCGAGATAGGCGGCGGTCACGAGGCCGTTGTGGCCGCCGCCAATGATGATCGCGTCGTAACGCTTGGCCACTAGGCTCGTTTCCGCTCGGGGTTGAAGAAAGGCAGCGGCGTCACGTGCGCGGTCGCCTGCTTGCGGCGATGCTCGACGGTGATCTCCATGCGCAACTGTGTGCCGGGGCTCGCGCTGGGTGACTCGAGATGTACCAGCGCCATGTACTGCTTCAGCAGTGGCGACCAGCCGCCGCTGGTCGCATAGCCGACCTGCCGCCCGCCCGGATCGTAGACGGGGACGCTCATCCGCCAGGCCTGCGTCGGCACGCGGGGCGGCAACCCCACGGCGGCGTACAGCTGCTCGAGCGAGTCCCAATCCACCGCGAGACCGGTGAACTGCCACGACGGTCCGCGGCGCCGCTCTGCATCGAGCGCATCCTTCCCGTTGTATCGCTCTTTGTCCGTGGCGACCGTCCACCCGAGACCGAGCTCGAGCGGCGAGGATTTCTGCGCCTCGATGAAGGCGTGGCGCGAGGAGAAGTAGTCGACTTCGATGAGCAGCAACCCCGCCTCGATGCGCGCGACGTCGAGCGCCAGCATGCCGGCCGGCGTGATGCCGTACGGTGTGCCGGTCTCGATCAGTGCGTCCCACAGCGGCACCCCCTGGGCAGCGTCCACCCAAACCTCGTATCCCAGGTCGCCGGTGTAACCGGTGCGGGAGATCGTCACGGGAATGCCGCGGATCTTGGCGCTGGTGAGCCGGAAGTACTTGAGTGCCGACAGATCGCGCTCGGCGGCGAGCTGGAGAATCGCACGCGAGCTCGGTCCTTGGAGCGACAACGCCGCGGTTCGCTCTGAGACATCCTCGATGGAGACTTGGAGCCCCGAGGAATTCAAATGCAGCCATCGGAGGGTCGGATCCGCCGCTGTCATGCGGAACGTGTGTTCATCGAGCACGGAGATGGTGCCGTCGTCGATCTGCTTCCCCTCGTTGTCGCACCAGGGTGTGTATAGCACCTGGCCGACCTTGGCCTTCGCAACGTTACGCGTGACGACGTGATCGAGCAGACGCGCGGCATCGCGACCGGTGACCAGATACTTGCAAAGCGGCGAGACGTCGAACAGCGCGGCGGCGTTGCGGATCGCGTGATATTCGCGCTCGTGTGACAGCTCGTAGGAGCTGGCGACGACGTAGCCCGCCCAGCGCCGCCAAGCCTGGCCCTCCGACAACGGCCCGGTGCGCGCGTGAAACGGCGTGGTGCGAAGACTCACAACGACGTTGGCGTTTCGGCTGGAGCGAAGACGACCAGCACTTGCAGCTCCGCGGTGATCGAATGGAAGTGGTGCTCGACGCCGCCGGGCACGAACACCGCCGACCCCGGCGTGACGGGGCGATCCTCACTGCCCACCTGGATCGTCGCTTTCCCTCCAACGACGTAGTACAGCTCGTCTTCCTTATGTGGGCTCTGGCGGTCGGCCTCGCCCGGCTGCAGCACATAGAGCCCCGCCGACATGGCGGGTACGCGAATCAGCTCGAAGTAGTTGTGGCCGGCCGGGCGCTCGGCGAACAGACGGGGCAGCTCGAAGTTCTCCATGTTCGGGCGCGAAATCTCACGCGCCGGAGCGTTTCGTGCAAACTTACCGGCGTGCGACTGCAGCTCTTCGAGTTCCACGATCTCCCCTGGTGTCCGCCGTCGCTCCGCGATGCGCTGACCGACTTTCTGGCGTTCGCCTTGCGCCTCGGACGCACCTACGCACCCGCCGCGCCATTGCTGCAACGAGCGCTACGGCGCACCGGCGCGCCCCGTATCGTGGATCTCTGTGCCGGCGCCGGCGGTCCCTGGGCCTGGCTGGCGGCCGGCGTCGAGGTGCCGGTTGTCCTGACGGACCTGTTTCCGCACGGCGGGTCGAGCGTCTACCACGTTCCCGTCGACGCGCGCGCGGTCCCTCCGGGACTCAAGGGGTTCCGCACGCTGTTCACGTCCTTTCATCATTTTCGGCCCGTCGATGCGCGCGCGATCCTGGCCGACGCGGTCCGCAGCGGGCAGGGTATTGCGGTGTTCGAGGCCGCGCGGCGGAGGCCGTTCGATCTCGTGCTCGTCGCGCTCACGTGGCTCGGCGTGCTCCTCGCCGCGCCGTTCATCCGGCCGTTTCGCTGGTCACGGCTGTTCTGGACGTATCTGCCGCCTGTGCTCCCGTTCATCGGCACGTTCGACGGCGTGGTGTCGTGCCTGCGCTGGTATTCGCCCGCTCAGCTGCGCGCGCTCGTGCAAGGATTCGATGAATACGACTGGGATATCGGCACAGTCCGCGACTACCACTCGCCATTGCACATGACGTACTTGATCGGAACACCTAGACGCCGAGACGTCGAGACGCCAAGCGGCATGGGCTAGCCGCGTCAGGTACACGGAGTTTTCTTAGAGATCCGCACATCACAAATCTCGCGGAGGGCCCGATGCGTTACGTCTCCATTGCCGCTGTATTCGCTCTGTGTCTGTCGACTGCCGTTGCCGCGCAAGAAACCGCGTCCGATTCACTGCTGACCGTCAATCATTATCTCGATTGGGAACAAGTCGCCGATCCGCAGATCTCGCCCGACGGATCGCAGATCGTCTACACGCGCCGTTGGGTGAACAAAGTCGAGGATCGCTGGGATTCCGGCTTGTGGATCATGAATGCCAACGGCTCGAAGAACCGATTCCTCGTGAAAGGCTCGAATGCGCGGTGGTCACCCGATGGCACGCGCATCGCGTACTTCGCCGACGGCGAGCCCAAAGGCACCCAGGTGTTCGTGCGCTGGATGGATGCGGAAGGCGCGACGTCGCAGATCACGCGTGTGGCCGAGGCGCCGGCGAACTTGAGCTGGTCGCCCGACGGCCGCTCGCTCGCGTTCACGATGCTCGTGAAGAGCGAAACGCCGTGGAAGATCAGCATGCCGGCGGCGCCGGAAGGCGCGAAGTGGACGCCCGCGCCACGCGTCGTCGACCGGCTGCATTACCGGCGCGACCGGACCGGCTATATCGAGCAGGGGACGACGCAGATCTTCCTCGTCGGCGCCGATGGCGGCACACCACGCCAGCTCACCAGCGGTGATTTCGGCACGAGCGAGCTCGGCGGTGGCGGCACTCCCAACTACGACTGGACTCCCGACGGTCGCACGATCGTGTTCGACGGCCTGCGTGAGTCTGACGCGGACTACCGGTATCGCGAGTCTTACCTCTACACGGTCGATGTCAAGAGTGGCGCGGTGCGGCCGCTCGTCACCAAGAAGGGCGGCTGGACGGGTCCCGTCGTTTCACCTGACGGCCGCACGGTGGCCTTCACGGGCCACGAGTACGGCACGTTCTCCTATCGTGCCGACGAAGTCTGGACCGTCGGGATCGATGGGACCGGGATGCGTGCGCTCACGACGTACGACCGCGACCCCGGCGCCGTGCGCTGGAACCCGGACGGCAGCGGCGTCTTCTTCGCGGTCGCCGAGCAGGGGACCAGCAACGTGTACTTCGCCGGTCTGCGTGGCGGCAATCGCAAGGTCACCGACGGCGTGCAGATGCTGTCGCTCTCGTCGATCGCGCGTGATCTCAACGCGGTCGGCATACGGTCCGATGCGGACGACCCGCCGGATGTGGTGCGCTTCAACCTCAAGAAGCCGCAGCCCGTCAGCCCACTCACGAGCGTCAACGCCGATGTGCTCGATGGCATCAAGCTCGGGAAGGTCGAGGAGCTGTGGTACACGTCAACGGGCGGGACGCGCGTTGAGGGATGGATCATCAAACCCCCCGGCTTCGATCCCGCCAAGAAGTACCCGCTCATCATGGAAATCCACGGCGGGCCGCATGGCATGTACAACGGCGCGTTCAGCTATCAGCTCCAGAACTTCGCGGCCAACGGCTACGTCGCGCTGATCACCAACCCGCGCGGCAGCACCGGTTATGGCAGCACGTTCGGCAACGCGATCGAGCGCGCCTATCCCAGCGTGGATTACGACGACCTGATGGCGGGCGTCGATACGCTGGTCGCCCGCGGCTACATCGACACGCAGCGGATGTACGTGGGCGGATGCTCGGGCGGCGGCGTGCTCTCGAGCTGGGTGATCGGGCACACGACGCGGTTCGCGGCAGCCGCGGTGCGCTGTCCCGTGATCGACTGGATGAGTATGGCGGGCCAGACGGATGTGCCGCTCTTCACCTACGGCTTCTTTGACGCGCCCTTCTGGGAAAAGCCGGAGCAGTGGATCAAGCAATCATCGCTGGCCTATGTCGGCAAAGTAAAGACGCCGACGCTGCTCATGACGGGCGAGCTCGACCTACGGACGCCGATGCCCCAGACGGAGGAGTATTTCGCCGCGCTGAAAATGCTGAAGGTCCCGGTGGTGATGCTGCGGTTCAACGGCGAGTATCACGGAACGAGTTCGAAGCCGTCGAACTACATCAGGACACAGCTCTACATGCTGAGCTGGTATCAGCAGCACAAGCTGGGAAGCGAAAACGCGGCGAGTAGCGGGACCGAGGCCCGCCAGCGCTAGAGCTTCGTCTCGAGTCTTAGTAGCTCACGGTGCCGACGTCGGGGGCGTCGCCGCGCGCTCCACGTCGGCCCACGGCAGTACCACACCGTGCCCGCCCGCCACACGCTCCACCGCCAGCCCGCGGGCTTTCACAAAACTGATCAGCTCGGCGCTGCCGGCTGGCGGGGGGTTCGGCGCGGCGTTCACGACGTCGCTCTGAAACAGGATCTTCGCGCCGGGTACGTAAACGGCCAGCAATCCCTCGGCGTGCGCCGTCGGCAGCCGGTAGGCGACCACTCGGGTTGCTCCCGAGCCCACGACCAGGCTGTCCTCGACGACGGTAATCGCGCTGCCCGACGGTTTGCCGGACCGCGACAGCGCGTCGGGACGTACGGTCTTCTTGGCGGTGCCGATGGAGCGCACGAAGCTCGCGTTGCGAGCATGCGTCACGATCGGCACGTTGGCGGCCAGCGCCGTGCGGAGCCCGCCGGAATGATCCCAGTGATGATGCGTGTTGATGACGGTGCCCACCGGCTTGCCGGGGAACTTCGACCGGAGCGTGTCGAGCAGCGCTTCCATGCGCTGCGCGCTGAGCGGCGCTTCGACGACGACGAGACGCGTGCCCTGATCCACGATCAGCGAGTGATGAGAACCGCCCTCGGCACGCCACACGTTGGGCGCGAGCTCCACGAGGATGACGGTGATCGGCGGCGGCGTAGGATTGGCGGGTTGCGCTTTCGCCTTGATGCTGTCGGAAATGACGAAGAGGGAATCATCGACGGACCGATTCACCGCCAACGCAGTGAGCACTGTGTTGGTCTGCAGTCGACCATTGACCTCGGTGTCGAACTGGCGGGCGTAGCGAATCCCATCTGACTCTTGCCAGCGCGTAAACGCGGTGGTTGTCCGCCGATCACCGAGAATCGGGTCGTCGGTGATGGTTTCCGTGAGGAGCGGAAGACCCGAGCGGCGGTCGAAGTAGACATCGATCGTATCAAGACCGTTCACGTAGTGCACGCCATCCACGGACTCACCACGCCACGATCGCGCGGGGAGGCGGCGCAGCGTTGCGGGAGTGTCGAGGGCGGTGATCAGGAGGCGCTCCAGGGAGCGACGCCAGAATCGCTCGACGTTCGCGACGGCACCGGGGCCATCGGGTGCCTGGGCCCCGTTCGTCTCGAGCATGCCGATTCTGCCGGCGGTGATGCGCCGCTGCTTGGCGACGGTGCCTGCGGGATTGCGCACCTCGGTGACGGTGAGCTGGCGACTGTTGGCAAAGTCGGTTGTCTGCGTGCCGATCGTGACGTTGGCGCGGGCCGGCGACTGTGGTGTCTCTTCCTGGCCGAGCGCGAGAGTGGCGGAGTAGAACGTGATCGTGTAATTGCGGATGGCGCGGACAGCCGATTCTCCACCCATCGCGGTCACGGCGCGAGCGACGAGATCGCGTGGGGCAGGGGCTTGCGGACTCTGGGCAAGCGTGGACAAGACGATCAGCGGGACGGCCAGCGCGCTCATGGAGCCTCCGGACTTGCGATATTTTTGAGTATGACACCTGAGCTTCAGGCGATGCTCGACCAACTCGACGCTATCAAGGCGGACGGAGAAGCGGTAGCCTCCGGCCTCAGCGACGCGCAGTTCAACTGGCATCCAGGGGAGGGACGCTGGTCGATCGCGCAGTGTCTCAACCATCTGAATGTCGGCGTGTCGCTGGTGCTGCCGGCATTCGATCGCGCCATCACCGAAGGGAGCGCCCGGGGGAAGACGTCTTCGGGGCCGTTCGGGTACGGCTGGTTCTCCCGTTTGATGATCGCGTCGATGGAGCCGCCGCCGCGGTTTCGCATGAAGACCCCTATGAAGAAATCCGCCGGGACGACGCATCGGGCTGCGGACGTGCTCCCCGAGTTCATTCTCGTCCGCGATTTGTTGGCCGCGCGGGTCCGCCAGTCGGACGGTCTCGACCTGGCGCGCATCAGGATCAGATCACCGGTCAACCGGTTGATTCGGATGCCGCTGGGCGCATACTTCCGCTTCATTCTTGCGCATGACCGGCGCCACCTCTGGCAGGCGCGCCAGGTGCGGGACGCTCCAGGTTTCCCCGCCATGTAGCCGGACATTCCTCTGACCACGGGTGCTTGACACGGCCGGGCCCAATGCTACTTTCTTAGCATCGCATGCTAATTTCTTAGCATATCAAGTGCCTGCCACTGGGACGCGGAATGGCCAAGGAACCCAAAACTCAGTTGAGCCGTCGTGAACGCGAGATCATGGACGTCATCTATGGGTCGCCAGGTGGGCGCACGACCGCGGCGGACGTGCTCGAGCGGCTCGCCGATCCACCGAGCTATTCGGCGGTGCGCGCGCTGCTGCGCGTGCTCGAGGAAAAGGGCCATCTCCGGCACGAAGAAGACGGCCCGCGCTATGTGTTTCTCCCGACCGTCCCGCGCGAGCGGGCTCGCCAGTCCGCGCTGCGGCAGCTGCTGCACACCTTCTTCGACGGATCGACGGAACAGGCCGTCGCCGCCTTGCTCGATCTCTCTTCCACTCGCCTCTCCGCTGCGGAGCTGGAGCGCTTGAGCCGGCTTATCGCCGACGCGCGGAAGGAGGGCCGCTGACATGATCGCGATTCTCGTGGACGCTTTCGTCAAAGCGACTGTGCTGTTGCTGGTCGCGGCAGCGGGAAGCTGGACCCTGCGCCATTCGTCTGCGGCCGTGCGCCACCTCGTGTGGGCGCTGGCGTGTGGCGGCGTGCTGGCACTGCCGCTCGCATCGGCGCTGCTGCCCACCCTGCGTCTCGCGGGCTGGCCGCGCTTCGACGTTCCCGTCGCCTTTGACGTCAATCAGATCAGCGCCGAGCCCGTTGCAGCGCCTGCTCGGCAGCTACGCGCGCCTGGTCCGGCACCCACCTCGTCCGTTGCGTCCGCACTAGGCGTCACGTCTCAACCGACGGCCGAAGAAGGACCGGTCCGCTTCACGTTGACCACGGACTGGACCGTCTGGATCATCCCGATCTGGCTGAGCGGCGTGGCCGCGGTCCTGATCCTGCTCGCATTGGGGCTGGTCCGCGTCTGGTGGCTCGACCGATTCACCGGCGTGGTCCGGGACGAAGACTGGCAGCGGCTCACCGCGGATCTCTCTCGCAAGATCGGCCTGACGCGCGAAGTTCGGTTGCTTCAGGCTCACGGTCCCGTCATGCCGATGACGTGGGGCATTCGGCGTCCGGCCATTCTGCTGCCGGCCGACGCCGACGTGTGGCCGGTCGAGCGGCGCCGCGACGTGCTGCTGCACGAGCTGGCCCACGTGAAACGCCACGACTTCCTCATTCAGCTCATCGGGCGCCTCGCCTGCGCCGTATACTGGTTCCACCCGCTGGTCTGGCTCGCGGCGACGCGCCTGCGCGAAGAGCGCGAGCGCGCCTGTGACGATCAGGTGCTGCGGGCCGGCGCAAAGCCGTCGGCGTATGCGACGCACCTGCTCGAGATCGCGCGCGGCTTGCGCGCGGCGCGCGCGACGTCGCTCGCGAGCGTGGCGATGGCGCGTCCGGCGCAGCTCGCTACTCGGCTGATCGACGTGCTCGATGCGCGGCGCCGCCGGGATACGCTGTCCCCGAGGTCGGCGCTACCGGCCTGGATTGCGGCGATCGTAATCGTCGTGCCACTGGCCGCGGTCGCCCCACGCGTTGCTGAACCGGCAGCTGCCAGCGTCGCCACGATCCCGGGCGTGCCCCAACCCCAGCTGATGACGCGCCGCGGCCCCCCCGCTCCCACTCCGGCGGCGCCACGAAGCGACACGCGCGTGGTGCTCGACACCCTGCGTGGCTGTGCGGAAGACAGAGACCGGGAGCGCCACAGCTCGAGCACGCACCAGAACAATGACGATCTGACGATCGTCACGACCGTGGGCGGCTGCACGGTCCGTCTCTCCGCCCGTGGGAAGTTCCGGCTCACCAAGGACTTTACCGACATTGCCTCGGTGCCGTCCGACGGCCAGGTCGTGATCGAAGTCGATTACGGCGTCCACGATCGCCGGCTCACGGTTCGCCCCAACGACCGGATTTACAAAGTCGATGGCGACGTGCGCCCCTTCGACGCGGACGCCAAGAGCTGGCTCGCCGAGACCCTCACCTTCCTGTTGCGCCGCACCGGCTACGAGGCCGAGGCGCGCGCCCGCTGGATCCTCGAGACGCGCGGCATTCAGGGATTGATCGATGAATTCGGCGAGCTGTCGGGGGACTACACACGGCGCATCTATTACCAGGCCGCGCTCGAGAGCGGCAAGCTCGATGCCGCCGGCTATGAGCGGCTCGTCACACTCGCCGGCCAGACCATCGACAGCGATTACGAGCTCGCGGAGCTCCTGATTTCGATCTCGAAGACCCAGCCGCTCACTGAGCGGATGCAGGCGGAATTCGTCACCGCCGCCACATCGATCGGCTCCGACTACGAGCGCCACCGCGTCCTCACGGCGGCGCTATCACGGCCCGGCCTGACGCCCGCGACGCAAGCGGCGATGCTCGATGCCGCCGCCGACATCAACTCCGATTACGAGCTGGCCGAGCTGCTCATCGAGCTGAACCGGGCGCGCACGATCGACGACGCGGTCCGGCCCGCGTACTTCAAGGCGGCGAATTCATTGCGGTCTGACTACGAGCACCGGCGCGTGCTCGACGAGGTCGTACGGCGCGAGGGGATGACCCCCGCCATGATCGCCGACGTGCTGCAGTCCGCCCAGTCGATCAACTCCGACTACGAGCTGGCCGAGCTGTTGATCCAAATCGGCGGCTCGTACGCGCTCGGTGATACGCTCCGCCCATCGTTCTTCGCGGCCGCCGGCACGCTCAGCTCCGACTACGAACACGGTCGCGTCCTGAGGAGCGTCGTCGATCGTGGTGACGTGTCTCGGCCGGTCGCTCTGGCGGTGCTCCAATCGGCAAAGGGCATCTCCTCCGATCACGAGCTCGCCGAGCTGCTGATCGCCGTCATCCGCACCGTGAAGATGGATGACGCCGTCCGCGCCGGCGTCCGGGAAGACGCGCAGACGATTGGCTCGCAGTACGACCGCGGACGAGTGCTCGAGGCACTCGATCGCAAGAGCGGGCGAGCCGAGCTGGACTAGGAGCTTCGGGAGTCTCGTTCTTTTTCCAGCAGGGCTTGCTTGCGCTCCGGCCCCCAGCGGTAGCCCCCGAGCGTGCCATCGTCCCTCACGACCCGGTGACAGGGAATCACCAATGCCACCGGGTTCGTCGCGCACGCTCGCGCCACTGCCCGTGTGGCTTTCTCGTTCCCGATACGCTCGGCGACTTCGGTGTAGCTCCTCGTTTCGCCGAACGGGATGTTCCGGAGCTCCTGCCAGACCCGACGCTGGAACGCGGTCGCGCGGATGTCCAGCGGCAAATCGAGATGCGGCTCGCGGCCGTCCAAGTACGACAGAATGGCGTCGACGTACCGCGCGAGCGTTCCGCCCTTCTCCTGGCGAACCCGCGCGGCGTCGAACTCCAGGCGGAGATCGGCTTCGAGTTTGACGGTGTCGTCACCCAGCATGACGCGGCAGACGCCACGATCGGTGGCGGCGACGAGGAGGCGGCCGAGCGAGGTTGGGACCGACACGAACACAATCTCGATCCCTTTGCCGCCGCGGGCATAGGTGGCCGGCGTCATCCCCAGCTGCTCGTCGGCGCGCTCGTAGACGCGGCTCGGCGAGCTGTATCCGGCTTCATAAATTGCGGGACTCACGTGCTTCCTCCGTTTCAGCTCCTGTTTGAACCGCGCCACCCGGCGCGCCGCCGCATACTCCTTCGGCGTAATGCCCAGGACGCGCTTGAAGGCGCGAGCGAGCCGGTGCGGCACCACAGCCGGCCGCTGGCCGGCGTCGAGCGCCCGGCATGCATCGCGCACGAGCATGACTGCCGGGTCGCCCCCCCCCGCGCTTGCGGCTGCGGGATGGCAGCGCTTGCAGGCGCGGAACCCATCGCGCTCGGCCACCTCGGGGATCGGGTAGAACGTGACCTGGTGGCGCCGCGGCCGCCGGCTTGCACAGGAGGGACGACAGTAGATACCCGTCGAGCGCACCGCGTAGACAAAGGCACCGTCATAGCGTCGGTCACGCGCCAACACAGCGCGCCAGCGCTGCTCAGGGCTCAAGGCGGGATCCAAAACCACAGCGGCACTGGTCACGCGCTGAACATAGCGACCAGTGCCGCGGCCAACTATCCGTTTCTGGATGGCGAACTCAGCTCCATTTCTCGTCGGCGGACGGCCCGTAGATCGCCGGCACCTTGCCGCCGGCCATCCGCAAGTACACCGAGAACTGCCCGCGATGGTGGATCTGGTCGTTCAGCATGAACCAGAGCACGTCGAGCCGGCGCAGATCGCTCATTTGCTTCGGCCCGGTGACGAACTTGACCATGGTGTTGAGCTGGGCCTCGTCCACCTTGCGAACCTTCTCGCCCATCAGCGTCAGTGCTTTCTCGACCTCGCTGATCATTCCTTTCCAGCTGGTCGGCATCGGCGGCATGTTCGGGGGGGGGAACTTGAATTCTCCCTGTACCGCCTGCGATCCGCCAACGCCCTCGAACACAAAGGTCCAGGCCAAATCCTTGGCGCTCCGGGAGGTGGGGTGCGGCTTCAGGTCCGCCTTGTCCTCGGGGTACGCCCTCAACACCTTGAGCGTCCTGGCCGACTCCTGCTCCCACGCTTCCTGAAACTTCTGTTTCTCACTCATAGGGCTTCCTTCTGATGTTGAACTCGGACATTGCACTGGCGACGGGCCTCCCGGTAGGGCCTGTCGTAACCTGTACGCTCTGATAGGTTTTTGCGCAGTGAACCAGCAAAGGCGCTAATGCTTCGTGACTGTGTACCGATCATCATCGTGGCCTTGGCGGCCATCGGCGCGCTCACCTGGACGATCCTGGCGCTGCGCCGGTCGTTGACGCGGGAGCGCCGCCTCGCCCGGATCGACGACCTCACCGGGGTCCGAAATGCTCGCGCCTTTCATGAAGCTGCCGGCGCCGAGATCGAGCGTGCCCGTCGTTACCAGCATCCCTTCAGTGTGGCCGTCGTGGATCTCGGCTCGCGCGTGGGGGACGAGCTGGTTCGATCCGCCGCCGTGGTGCTGCGTGGTGCCCTCCGCGCGACCGACCTGGTTGCGCGGCTCGGGCGCGACGAGTTCATCGCGCTCCTGCCGGAGACCAGTCCCGCCTCCGCCCGTATCGTGTTGGAAAAGCTCCGTGCCGGACTTGCCGAGCTGCGGACCAACGACGGCAGAGTGGCCGCACCCAGCATCGGGGGAGTGACCTTCCTCAGCCCTCCACTAGCGGTCGAGGAAATCGTCCGCGCGACCGATGAGCGCATCATGGAGGCGAAGTCCACCGGGACCCTCTCACACGTGACGTGGAATGCGGCTCCCCCCCCCGACCGCCCCGGTGAGGGGCGATGAGCCGGCAGAACGTTTCCAGTGGAACTCCGTGGGAACCGGTCGTAGGCTACTCGCGGGCGGTCCGCGTGGGGCGAGTCGTGCATGTCTCGGGAACTACGGCGACAGACGCGGCCGGCAAGATCGTGGGAAGGGGCGATCCCTACGCACAGGCGGTACAGGCCCTGCGGAACATCGGACGGGCGCTCGAGCAGGCGGGCGCCCGTTTTGCCGATGTCGTCAGAACGCGCATGTACGTCACCGACATCGAGCATTGGGAGGCGGTGGGTCGGGCGCACGGCGAGGTCTTCGGCGACATACGGCCCGCGGCGACCCTGGTCGCGGTGTCACGTTTGGTCGATCCAACCATGTTGGTTGAAATCGAGGCTGAAGCGATTCTTCCCGAATGAAAATCGTGGTGAGCGGCTCGACGGGCCTGATTGGCTCGGCGCTCGTGCCGCGGCTGGTGGAGGAAGGACACGACGTGGTGTCCTTGGTACGACGGCGTGTGACGCCGGGGGAACGTGCGCTCTCATGGGATCCGGAGGCGGGGGAGGGCCGGGGGGGCCGGATCGACCGCGCCGCACTCGAGGGGACGGGCGCCGAGGCCGTCATCCATCTCGCCGGCGAGAACGTCTTCGGCCGCTGGACGCCCGCCAAGAAGCAGCGCATCCGGGAGAGCCGGGTGCAGGGGACGCGCTTGCTGAGCGACGCGCTTGCCGGCCTCTCGCGCAAGCCGCGGGTGTTGCTCGCGGCGTCGGCGATCGGCTACTACGGCGACCGCGGCGAAGAAGCGCTGACCGAGCAGAGCGCGCCGGGCGAGGACTTCCTGGCGCGCGTGGCGCGCGATTGGGAGGCGGCAACGGCGGCCGCGAGCCGCGCGGGCATCCGCGTCGTGAACATGCGATTCGGCGTCGTCGTGACGACAAGTGGAGGGGCGCTCGCCAGGATGCTGCCCGCGTTTCGCGTGGGACTCGGCGGGCCGGTCGGAAGCGGCAAGCAGTACTTGAGCTGGATCTCGCTCGACGACGTCATCAACGCCGTCCGGCACGTTCTGGCGAACACAGATCTGACGGGCCCCGTCAACATGACGGCCCCGACGCCGGTCACGAGCCGTGAGTTTGCCAAGACGCTGGGCAGGGTGCTCGGCCGCCCCGCCGTCGTGCCGGTCCCGGCCTTCGCCTTGCGAATGGTCTTTGGAACGGAGGGCGCGGCGATGCTGCAGAGCGGGCAGCGCGTCTTACCCGCGCGCTTGCTCGCGTCAGGGTTTCGTTTCCAGCACAGCGAGCTCGAGCCCGTACTGCGCCAGCTGTTGGCCTCCTAGCCTCTCACAGCCGCTGCGCGAGCGTGGCGAGCGTCGCCGCGTCCGTTCCCCCCGTGAGTACGAATGCGACGTCACCACTCCGGTCCAGCACGTACACGACCGTGGCGTGCGTGACCTCACCGGTGCGCTCGTTGCGCGCGCGCCCAACCTGCCAGGCGTCGAGCGTCTGCTCGACGTTGGGGATGCCGCCGCTCGCCACATAGGCATCCTTGGGTAGGTGCCATTGCGCGGCGATCGCCGCGAGGCGCGCCGGAGGATCGCGCCAGGGGTCGAGCGTAACGACGACGACCACGGGCGCGAGGTCCGGCAGCTGAGCCTGCGCGTGCAGCAGATCCGCGACCGTCAATGGGCACACGGTCTCGCAGTGGGCGAACGCGAAGGTGACGAACACCGGCCGGCCGCGGAATCGTGCGAGCGTGATGTCCGCGCCGTACTGATCGACGAGCGTGAGCGCCGGTGCCGTGCGATGCAGCCGGGGCACGTCCATGGCCTGCGGGCGCGCCGGGGTCGCCATCACGTCAGCGGCACTCGCGGCGCGCCCCACGCGGATGCCCGCAGCGCCAA
Source organism: uncultured Gemmatimonadales bacterium (assembly GCA_963704805.1). Lineage (GTDB taxonomy): Bacteria > Gemmatimonadota > Gemmatimonadetes > Gemmatimonadales > GWC2-71-9 > 20CM-2-65-7. The sequence continues at coordinate 1,524,564 of CAVPHS010000001.1, forward strand.
GTCCGAGCACCGTGAGGACCAGGGCGGCTCCCAGCGTCATCCGTCCTGCCGGCAACAGGGTCAACGCGCGCAGACCCCTGAAAACCGTGTGGCCCGAAATCAGCCACAAGGTGACCAGCATGTAGACCGGCTGGCCGATCAGCACCATCCAGCCGGCCGTCGTCGGCAGGCCGTTGTGGATGGATCCGAAACAGACTGCGCGCGTGCGAGTGATCCAATCCGGTGCGTCGCCTGGTAGCGGCCAGAGCGCCAGCGCCCACCATACCGCGGTGATCGCGCCGATCGCGGCGAGCGCCGCCAGTGCTCCTGCCTCACGCCGTGTGGGCTTCATCCGACTCTCCACACCACCGACAGCAGCTTCCAGTTCACGAAGTAGTAGGCGATGAACGCGATCAGGAACACGGACACGAGTACGAGCGTGCCGCGCGACAGGCCGCGCTGCTCCGTCTCACCGGCCGGCAGCGGCGTGGGCGGCCGCATGATTCCCGCGGGCACGCCGGTCCGCAGGGCGCGGATCTCCGCCGCGGAGAGTGCCGCGATCGACTTGCCGAAGAACACGGACCACACCGTGACGATCAAGTAGATGGCGCCCCCGGCCGCCGCGAGCAGACCGCCGATGGCCATGATGCCGATGACGAGGGCCACGGCGGGGTTGTACTGCACGTCGAAGGGCGCCTGCGAGAACGTGATGTCCCAGTGCCGCCGCGGCACACCAAAGGTGCCCGCGAACGTCATCGCGATCGAGAAGACCGTCATGCCGATCGCGAAGAGGTAGGGCTGAATCTTGGCGAGCGGCCAGAAGGCGACCTGTTTGCGGAAGATCAGCGGGATCACGTAGTAGGTGATTCCCATGAACGCGAGCGCCGTGCCGCCGACCACCGTCGCGTGGAAATGGCCGGGCACGCGCAGCGTGTTGTGGGCGATAATGTTGATCTGCTCGGTCCCGAACGTCACGCCCGTGATGCCGCCGAGAAAGCCGAAGATGATGACGGAAAAGACGAGCGAGCTGAACCCGGGATCGCCCCAGGGCGCTTTGCGCAGCCATTCGAACAGCCCTTTGCTCAAACCGCGCAGGCGCTGCCCGGCTTCCATCCCGGCGGGCACGGTAAAACCGTGCACCATGCTGGCCAGGACCGCGAGATACATGGCGTAGCTGGTGTTCCACACCTTCCAGGCCGGCGAGAGTCCGGGATCGACGAGCAGATGGTGGGCCGCGGCCATCGAGATGAAGAGCACGTACAGGACGAATGCGGTGCGGCTGATCTTCTCGTTGAGGACGACCGCGCCGATCGTCAGCGCGCCCAGCAGATACCAGATCGACACCATGGCGGCGACGTTGATCTGCTGGGAGGCGTGGCCTAGTCCCCACCAGATCATGCGGTAGATCTCGGGGTCGACCCGCATGAGGCCAAGCGACCACAGGAACGTCGGGATGTAAATCGCGGCGCCGTGTCCCAGGGTGATCACGGCGATGATCGCCGCGGTCGCTGCGCCGAACGTGACGAGGGGTACCGAGCCTTGGTACGTGGACTCGCGCCGCGCGACGACCAGCGTGCCGAAGAAGATGCCGGTGACGATCAGCGCGCCGACGGCGAAGAGAATCACGCCGAGGTAATAGAGCGGATGCGCGCGCAGCGGCACGTACGAGGTGAACAGCACGTCCGCCTTGCCGGTCCACATCATGAGTTCGACGAGCAGGGCGCCGGCTACCATGAGCCAGAAGGACGTCCAGGCGAGCCGCGGCGTCGCCACGCGGCTGTTCAAGAGCACCGCGCTGGCGAAGTAGAGCACCGCCATCTCGAAGAAGATGATGAAGAAGATGAGCATGCTCATGCCGTGCACGGTCAGAATCCGGTAGAACCATTCCGCCGACAACAGGTGCACGACCTGCCAGCGTGTCAGCAGCACGAGCACCGCTGCGATCCCGCCGATCAGGAGCGAGACCGTGGCGGCGACCGCGTTCACCTTGATGAGCGCCTCGGCTTGGGCGTTCACCTTGAGGCCCGTCGTGGGGCACACGCGGTACGCCGCGGACCCCGCTCCGGCAGCCATGGTTGCGGCCGTCATTGCCCACCTCCGGTCGAGGGTTGTGGTGCGACGGCCGCGCTGTCGTCGACGACGATGATGCGCCCCACCATGGCGTGGTGCTGGATGCCGCAGAATTCGTTGCACACGATGCGGAAATCGCCGGCCTGGGTGGGCACGATGCGCAGGCCGTAGTCGTAGCCCGGCACCACTTGGAAGTTGAGATTCACGGGGGTCAGGCTGAACCCGTGGTTCACGTCGAGCGAGGAGAGGTGGAGCGTGTACTGGACGCCCTTACGGAGCTTCAGGACGGGCTGCCATGACCACATGCGGCCAAGCAGGTAGACGTCGCTTCCCGGGGGCGGCTCGACAACCGGGATCCCGCCATCCTCCCCGGTCTTGTAGGTGCGGATGAACTCTGCGGTGCGGCGCGCGTAGTCGTTCGGATCGACGCGGTAGCGAATACCCGATGGGTTCTGCGCTCCCTTCAGGTGCCACAGCGGCATCATGGCGAACAGGACCATGCACCATCCGAACGCGATCAGGACCCACACCTTCTCGGCCTTGTGCGCGGGCTTCCACCAGATGCCGCGCGGCGATTCCATTCCGGTGTGCATACGATCCTCGCGGGTCAGGGCAGGGGGGCGCGGGGGAGCGTCAGGATCTCCCACAGGCCCCATGCCGTGTAGAACAGCAACATGACGCCGATTCCAGCGATGAGGAGCAGGAACGGGCTGTCGTACAATCGCTGCAGCAAGGGCACCGGTTCGTCAGGCCGTGATGGCTGCGTCATGCCGCACCTCCGAGTCGCGTGACAGTCACACCGGAAGCGTCGCGCCGCGTTCCACCAGATCGGCGACGGTCGTGTTCCGGAAGAACTCCGCTACCGTATCCCCGACTTCCTTCCAGCGGGTGTGGGCGGCGCAGGCAGTGCGATCGCTGCACTGCGGCCTGCCCAACAAACAGCGGCGCCGCTCTTCCACCCGGTCGAACGGCTGGATGATGGTGCTCAGCGCCAGACGTTCCGGCAAGACCGCGAGCCGGAACCCGCCAGCCTTGCCGCGCAGCGACACGAGCACGCCGTGGCGCGTCAGCTGATGCAGTATTTTGGAGAGATAATTGTGCGGAATGTCGAGCGCGGCGGCCATCTCGCGGACCCGAAGGGGTCGGTTGGCGCCGTGCTGGGCCAGATGCAGCACCGCCCGTAACGCGTATTCCGCCGTCTGCGCGAGCATATCTTGTTATTATCATGTTAATATGATATATGGTGCCCGCAAGCCCATGCGACGACTGACGACTGCCGTGCAGCGTGCCGCCTGGCGCGCCCTGACGCGCGCCGATGCCGCGCTCAACCGCCTCTACGGCTGGCGCTACAATCCGCTCTACCACAGCGGCGCCCTGGTCGTCGCGCTCTTCGCCGCACTGCTCGTGACCGGCATCTATCTCTTGTTCGTCTACCGGCTCGGCGCTCCCTATCAATCAGTCGCGGCGCTCACCGCGCAGCCGTGGCTGGGCCGCTGGATTCGTGGCCTCCACCGCTACGCGTCGGATGCCGCGGTCATCGCCGTCGCGGCGCACGGCCTTAGAATGTTCACGCAGGGACGTTCCTGGGGACCGCGTACCCTCGCGTGGATCACCGGGCTGACTCTCTGCTTCGTCACGCTGATTTGCGGGTGGACCGGGTTGGTCATGGTTTGGGACGGCCCCGCGCAGGTGCTCGCGCAAGAGGGTGCGCGCCTGTTCGACGTCCTCCCGGTGTTCGCCGAGCCGATCAGTCGCGCGTTCGTGGGCGAGCGCCCGATTCCCAGCGCGTTCTTCTTCCTGAATCTGTTCGCGCACATCGGGCTCCCCATCGGGCTCGGCCTGCTCGTGTGGCTGCACGTGTCGCGGGTCGCGAGGCCCGGGCTGTTGCCGCCGCGGGGGCTGCTGTGGGGAACGATCGCTCTACTCACGCTGCTGGGCGTGGTTTGGGCTGCCCCCCTGGGCCCGCCGGCGAATCTATTCCGCGTGCCGGGGCAGGCGCCGTACGACGTGTTCTACACGTTTTGGCTGCCGCTGAGCCGGGCATTGCCGGCAGGGGTAGTGTGGGCACTGGTCGTCGCAGGCTCCGTTCTGCTCCTGCTCGTGCCGTGGCTCGTGCGCCCCGCGCCCGTTCATCGGCCGGCGCCGTCATCCGTCAATGAGTCCCTCTGTACGGGTTGCGAGCAGTGCTATCTCGACTGCCCCTACGAAGCCATCGCCATGATCGCGCGACCGGGAGGCGCGTCCGAAGGACGGTCCGCGCTGATTGCGCACGTTGATCCGGCGCTGTGCGTGAGTTGCGGCATCTGCTCGGGGTCGTGCGCACCCATGGGTGTGGGCCCTCCCGGTCGCACCGGCCGAGATCAGCTCTCCGCCGTGCGCGCGTTCGTCGCCGCCACGCATCCCGGCCCCCGCGATGTGGTGGTCATCGCCTGCGACCGCGGCGCGGGCGGAGTCGCCGGCGGACTCGCCGTCCCTGGTGTCCACGTCTGGCCGGTGACATGCGCCGGCAACCTCCACACCTCGGTGGTCGAATTCCTGATTCGCGGCGGCGCCGGCGGTGTGGTCGTCGCAAGCTGCCCACCACGCGACTGCTCGAATCGCGAAGGCCCGAAGTGGCTCGAGCAGCGCCTGTACCACGAGCGGGAGGCTGAGCTGCAGGAGCGGGTGGACCGCGGGCGGGTGCTGCTGGTGCATGCGGGACTGTACGAGCGCGAGCTGGTGGTGAGCGCGCTCGAGCAATTGCAGACGATCATCGCCGCGCTCGAGCGGGCAAAAGGCGAAGCCGAGTTCGACGTGGTCCGGGAATGTGAGATGGACACGGTGGGGTCATGAACCCGACGATCCGGCGCACGAGCGGCGGGGCACTCGCCCTCGTCACCATCGCAGCACTGGGGCTGCTGTCCGGCGTCCCGTATACGCCGGACACTGCGGAGCACGCCGTCGTCCGACTGGCGTGGCGGGCGCGCGGCGCGCGCGTGCACCGCTGCCGCCGACCCACCGCAGAGGAACTGGCGAAGCTGCCGCCGCATATGCGCCCGGAGGAGATCTGCGAGCGCGGCATCACGCCCTACCGTTTGCGTGTCGCGCTGGACGACGCACCCGCTGTGGACGAGCTCGTCCGGGCCGGTGGTGCACGGGGCGACCGCCCGTTGTTCGTGTTTCATGACTTGACGGTGTCGCCGGGGGCACACCGGCTGATGATCACATTCGAGCGGGAAGACGCGGGGCGCGAGCACGGGGACGCGGACGACACCGAGTCCCACGACTCGCGTGAAACACCGCGCCGGCTCGACTTCGCGGACACGGTCAGGCTGGCGGCGCGCGACATCGCACTCGTCACCTATGATTATGAGCGTCAGCGTCTGGTGTTGCTTGCCGCGTCGGACAGCGGCCCGTAGTATCGGGCATGACGCTGCCCGACGCGTACCGGGAAGAAGACGACGCCGGTCCCTCCACGAGCGAGGAACAAGTGTCCAAGCGCTCGCGTGGCGTCGCGTTGGGATTGTGCATCGTCGGCGGGGTGTTCGGATTGCATCGGTTCTACGTCGACAAGCCGAGGACCGCCATCGCTATGCTCCTCACGCTCGGCGGTCTAGGCGTCTGGTGGCTGTACGATCTCGTGCTCCTCGCAGCGGGCGAGTTTCGGGATTCCCACGATCTCCCCGTGCGGCAGTGGAGTGTCGAGCAGACGCCATGGTCGGGACGTGAGTTGACCGGTCGCGCCGAGCAGCGGGTCAACGAGCTCGAAGAGCAATTCGACGCGTTGCGCCAGCAATTCAACGACCTCGCCGAGCGTGTGGATTTTGCGGAACGGATGTTGGCCCAGCAGCGCGAAGCACCTCGACCTTCTCTTCCTCGCGGATCCTAGACCGCATGCGCATCGGCGTACCGAAGGAAACAGCCGCGAATGAGCGGCGCGTCGCTCTTACGCCCGACGTCGTCGGGCGCCTGGTCAAGAACGGCTTCGAGGTTACGATCGAGCGCGGTGCCGGAACGGCCGCGTACTTCCCGGACGAGGCCTATCGGACTGCCGGTGCGAGGATCGGTGACCGGTCGGCGGTGTTCGCTGAATCTGAAATAGTCTTGCAGGTCCAGCCGCCGAGTGCCTCCGAGCTATCGCAGTATCGAGAAGCCAGCGCGCTCGTCGCATTCTTCCAACCCGTGCCCGAGTTGCTGCGCCAGCTGGCGCAGCGCAAGCTGACCGCGTTCACGCTGGTCCTCCTGCCGCGCATCACGCGGGCGCAGCCGATGGATGTGCTGTCGTCGCAGGCGACCGTCGCGGGCTACAAGGCAGTTCTGCTCGCCGCGTCCGCAACGGGGCGAGTGCTGCCCATGCTGGTGACGGCCGCGGGCACGATTCCGGCGGCGCGCGTGCTCGTGCTCGGCGCGGGAGTCGCCGGCCTGCAGGCGATTGCGACGGCGCGGCGGCTGGGCGCCATCGTTTCCGCGTTCGACGTCCGTCCGGCGGTCAAGGAGCAGGTGCAGAGCCTGGGCGCCATCTTCCTCGAGATGGCCATCACGGAACAAGCCGAGACGGCGGGCGGCTACGCGAAAGAGCTGTCGGAGGAGACGCATCGCCGGGAGCTCGAATTCCTCGCGGCGGCGGCGAAGGATGCCGACATCGTGATTTCGACCGCGGCGATTCCGGGCAAGAAGGCGCCGGTGCTCATCACCGCGGCGGCGGTGCAGGGGATGAAGCCAGGGTCGGTGATCGTGGATCTCGCCGCCGAAACCGGGGGCAACTGCGAGCTCACCCAGCCCGGCGCGGAGATCGTGCGGGATGGCGTCGCGATTCTCGGGCCGATCAATCTGCCGAGCACCGTGCCGCTCCACGCCAGTCAGATGTACGCGAAGAACCTCTCGGCCTTTCTCGGGCACATCGTGCAAGACGGCAAGCTGCGTCTCGACTTCGAGGATCAGATCATCCGCGAGACGTGCGTCACCTATGCGGGCGAGGTACGCAGATCATGACCGACTTCGGATCAATGCTGTTCGTGTTCGTGCTGGCGACATTCATCGGACTCGGCGTGATCCGCCGGGTCTCGCGGCTGCTCTACACGCCGCTCATGTCGCTCACCAACGCCATCTCCGCCATCGCGGTCGTCGGGTCGATCGTCGTCACCGGCGCCGATCACCCGCTGACGATTCGCATCCTCGGCGCCGTGGCGCTGTTCGCGTCGATGACCAACATCGTCAGCGGCTTCCTGATCACCGACCGCATGCTCAAGATGTTCAAGAAGCAGTGAGCCACCTCATCGGCGAGCTCTCCGCCGTCCTGGCGACGGCGCTGTTCATCTTCGCGCTGTACTGGATGAACGACCCCAAGACCGCGCGCCGCGGCGTGATTGCCGGCGTGACGGGGATGACGGTCGCGGTGCTCGCCACGTGGATCCGGCCCGAGATCGTTCACCATGGCTGGATCGTGGCCGCTATCGCCGCGGGGTTCCTGGTCGGCGTGCCGCTGTCGCAGGTGCCGCTCACCGCAGTGCCGCAGCGAACCGCGCTGTCGCACGCCTTCGGCGGTCTGGCGGCCGGCCTCGTCGGCACGGCGGAGTTCTTTCTCTGGACCGGGGAAGGGGCGGGCGCGCACCTCACGCCGTTCCGTCTCAGCGCGTTGTTCATCGAAGTGATTCTCGGCTTCCTGACGTTCACCGGCAGCCTGATGGCCGCCGGCAAGCTGCAGGAGGTGCGCTGGATTCCGCAGCGTCCCGTGACCTACCCCGGTCAGAACGTCGTGAACATCGGCGTGCTCGGCATCGCCGTCGCGCTCGGCGTCCTGATCGTGCTCAATCCCACGGCGCCGTGGGCGCGACAGGCATTCATCGCCATCGCCGTCCTGGCGCTCATCTTCGGGGTGCTGCTCATCATTCCGATCGGCGGCGCGGACATGCCGACCGTGATCTCGATCCTGAACGCCTACGCCGGCCTCGCGGCCGTCGCGATGGGATTCGTGCTCGACAGCAAGCTGCTCGTGACGGCGGGCGCGCTCGACGGCTCGAGCGGGCTGATCCTGTCGATCATCATGTGCCGGGCGATGAATCGGTCCTTCGCGAATGTCTTGTTCGGCGCGTTCGGAAAAGCCCAACCCGCGCTGGCGGCGGGCGAGCAGAAGGCCTGGAAACAGGAAACCGTCGAGGGCGCGGCACAGCTGCTCGAGCAGGCGCGCACCGTCGTCATCATTCCGGGCTACGGAATGGCCGTCGCGCAGGCCCAGCACAAGGTGCGGGAGCTCTACGACGCGCTGACCAAGCGCGGCATCACCGTCAAGTTCGCGATCCATCCGGTGGCCGGCCGCATGCCCGGCCACATGAACGTGCTCCTCGCCGAGGCGAACATTCCGTACTCGGCGCTCGTCGAGATGGATGAAATCAATCCGGAAATGCCGCAGACCGATGTCGCGCTCGTGTTGGGGGCGAACGACGTCGTCAATCCAGCCGCGCGCTACAACAAGAGCACGCCGATCTACGGCATGCCGATCATCGACGCTGACAAGGCGAAGACGGTGCTAGCGGTGAAGCGCAGCAAGAACCCCGGCTTTGCGGGCATCGACAACGAGCTGTACGTGCAGGACAACACGTGGATGCTGTTTGGCGATGCGAAAGCCGTGCTCACCGATCTCGTCAAACAGTTCGGGAGCGGCGGGATTCACTGACGGCAGACGGCTATTTCTTCCACTCGTTGTTGTCTCGCGCGATGTCCGGATACACGCGCCGCGGATCGATTACCACGCCGACGACCTGTTTTGGCCCCGCCATGCGGTAGGTGAACTTGCTGCCGAGGTACCACATCTCGACCGGCAGATCACGCCGTTCGCTCGTCCCGTCACCGTAGCGCAGCTCGATTTGAACGGGAAGGACCATCTGCCCACGGTTGGACAGAATAATGAAGGTGCTATCCCCGTTGCGGCGCACCTCATCAACCGCCTGATCGAGCCGGGCGGTCGTGTAGATCCACCCGCGCCAGAACCAATCCAAATCGCGCCCGGTCTCGTTCGCCATCGTCCGGAAGAAGTCGGCCGGCTGCGGGTGCTTGCCTTTCCAGCGTAAGGCGTAGTCGCGGAAGGCGCGATCGAATTCCTCACGCCCGAGGACCGACTCGCGCAGAATCGTGAGCATCAGTGCCGGCTTCTGATAGGCGGTCCAGTAGAGCTCGCGCACCTCATCCGGCTTCGTGATCATGGGCTGCTCGCTCCCGGGAATCGCCGTCGCGGCATACGCGCTCAGGAGCTCCCGCCGCACTGTGTCGGCGTAGGGCGTGCCTTTGAAAAACGCCACTGCGGCATCGTAATCGGCGAACGTGTTGAAGCCTTCGTCCATCCACGGATAGCGCCGCTCGTCCGACCCAACCTGCATCGGAAACCATTGGTGGCCGAGCTCGTGCATGAGCACCCAATACTGATCTTCGCGTTTTGGCAGCGAGGGACAAAAGATGACCATGGGATACTCCATGCCCTCGATCAGCCCTTCGATTGCGGACATCTGGGGCCACGGGTACTGGCCCAGCGCGCCCGAGAAGTGCCGGAGCGCAAAGCGCAGCATGTTGTTCGCTTCCTCCCAGGGCGTCGCGTCCGCGTGGTAGAAAGTCTGAATCAGGATGCCGCTCCAGGTGCTCGCATCCCAGCGCAGGTCCGGCCCTGTGGCCCACGCGAAATCGCGCACGCCGCTCGCCGTGAACCGCCACGTGCGCGTGCCGGGGACGCGGCGGGTGGCGTTGGCCACGGCTTCCTGACGCGTGATGACGGAGACCACCTGGCCGGGCGTCTCGAACGCTCGGGCCAGCCGGGCGCGCTCTTGCGCCGTTCGAATCACGGTGGGATTCGCGAGCGCTCCGGTGGCCGCGACCTGGAATCCGGCCGGTACCGTCAGGCTCACATCGAAATCACCGAACTCGAGATAGAACTCGCCGGCGCCCAGGTAGGGCAGGGTATTCCAGCCGTGCACGTCGTCATAGACGGCCATGCGCGGGTACCACTGGCCGAGCTCGTAAAACCGCGAACCCACGCGGCCCATGCGGCCACCGCCATAGGGCGGAATGGGGAAATGCCACGCGACGTCGAATGTGACAGCCAGACCCGGCCCCAGCGGACGCGGCAGCTCGACACGCATCATCGTGCCAAAGACCTTGGTCTTGAGCTGACGCGCGCCGACGGCAAAGCGATCGATCGTAATGCCGCCCACAAAGCCCTTGCCGCTGAAGTCGAATACGACGCCACCCGCGAACCGGAGCGGTGGCTGATTCAGAACCGTCGAAACCGAGCCGGGGGCGAACAGATTTTGATCGAGCTGAACCCAGACGTAGGCAAGCGTCTCCGGGGAGCGATTGACGTAGTAGATGCGGCCGCGGCCCCGTAGCACGTTGGTCCCGGTGTCGAGCGTAGCCTGGAGCGTATAGTCCGCGCGTTGCTGCCAATAGCGCGGCCCCGGCGCTCCCGTGGCGCTGCGAACCGGCGTCGGGAGGGGCAATGGCAGCGCGCGGAAAGGAGATGAGTCGGCGACGTTCTGTTGCAGAGCCAGGAGCAACGCGAGCATGCAATTCTCCTAATGAGTCGCGATTACACCAGCGGCACGGTGCGCGATCGCCATCACGGTGAGCATGGGATTCACTCCGGACGCGCTCGGGAAGGTGCTCGCGTCCGTGACGTACAGGTTCCGTATACCCCACACGCGGTTTTCGGCATCGACAACGGACGTGCGCGCGCTGGCGCCCATGCAGCAGGACGCCATCTGATGAAATGTGACGAGCAGCAGCTCGTTCGGTCCCCACCCCGCCGCAGCGACGCGCGCCAGCCAGTCTTGGCGCGCGCCCTTGCCTGGCCGGTAGCTGATGAACCTTGCGAGCGGGGCCCAGATTTCTTGGGCTCCGGCCGCTTCCAGCAGCTCCGCCGCAGCACCGAGTGCGTGGCGCATATGACCCGCGTCGTAGCGTGAGAGACGGTAATCGATGACGGGATTGCCGTCACGATCGACCGTCACTCGTCCACCGAATCGGTCCCGCAGCAGGATTCCGACCAGCCCCGTGCGTGGGAGCCGGGCCATTCGCGCGTGGTGTTGCGCGGCCGATTCCCAGGGAGCCGCCAGGGCCTGAAGCGACGGATGAATCGGCGCGGTTTCGAATTTGAAGCCGTAGCCCTCGTGCAGGTCGGCGAATTGATCGGAAAAGTGTGCCTGCACGGTGCCGGTCCACGGCCGCACGTCTTCATCCATATCGGCGAGCACTGCCGTCGCAGGATGAAGTGCCAGGTGCCGGCCCAGTGCCGGGAGCGCGATTCCGGATCGCAGCAGCAGCGCTGGTGAATGGATCGACCCGCCCGCCACCACGACGGCGCGCGCACGAACAGTGAGGGTGTGAGCCGCGCCCCCCACCTGCGCGACCACGCCGCTCGTAGTGCTGCCCCCGCCCCCCCCGTGCTCCAGCGTTACGCGGCGCACGTCGCAATCGACCACGATGCGCGTGCCGCGCGCCGCTGCGTCCTGCAGATACGTGATGAGCGTCGATTGTTTGGCGTCACGCCGGCAACCGAAACCACAATAGCCGCACTCATCGTCCTGCGGGCAGCCGCGCACGTCGCGCGGCAGCAGTCCGTGATGCCAACCCATCTGCTCGAGGCCGCGGATAAGGATGCGGTCGCGACCCGACGGCTTTGACTGGGCCGTGTTGACCCCGAGCCGTTGGGCCACGGTGTCGAGGGACTGCGTGAATTCGGAGCTCGTGAAATGTGGCAGGCTGTGCTGGCGCGCCCATTCTTCACGCACCACGTCCGGCGTGTGGAAGCTCGTCGTGTAGTTGATCACCGTGCCCCCGCCGAGCGTCGCGCCCTGCAGCACGACGAGTCCCAGGTCGCGCGACGTGAGCAGCCCACCGGCGTCGTACATCGTCTCGAGCGCATCCCCTTCTTCATGCGTGAAGTCCGCCGCGTTGCGATAGCCGCCTTTTTCCAGCACGATGACGTCCTTGCCGCGTGCCGTGAGCTCGCCCGCGACGACGCCCCCGCCTGCGCCTGAGCCGACGATGACGACGTCGCAATCGAGTGTCGTATCCCGCGTGATCACGAGCGGGCGAATCGGTTTGGGGGCCGGAGCGGGAGGACCGAGAGGGCCTGGATAGCCGATGGTCCGTCCGATTCCCGGGGTTGTGTAGTGCGTCACGGTGGTGAGACGCTTCAGTGCCTGGAACGCCTTGCGACGTTGGGCAATGCGGCTGGTCGCCCAGCTCCGGAGGTAGCGCTCCCGCCGTGTCGCGGACATGCGCGTAAAAGGTTGCGGGATGCCGGTGAGCAGGAAATTCACGACGCGGCTCTCGAACAGCCGCAGTAGCAGATCGAGCTCGGCGCGGTCGGCGGCGCGCGGCAGGGAGGCGATTTTGCCGGCGACCCGCGCGCCCAGGTCGGCTGGGGCATCGTGCACCAGCGTGGCGGCCACGACGCGCAATACCGCTTGCGCGCGCGGCGAGAGAGTCACTGCGTCTGGACGAATGTCAGCTTGAAGCCGTCAGGGTCCGTGATCATGAAGACGCGCTCGCCCCAGGGCATGTCCTGCGGCTCTTGATCCAGAACGCCACCGCGGGCTTTGATTTCGGCGGCCAACTTGTCGATATCCTGTGCCGTGTGACAGCGCCAGCGCATGCCGACGCCTTTCTGCCGGTCGCGTCCCTTGGCGAAGTCATCCTGACTGAGCATGAAGGTGACCGCTCCCGCGAGAATCTCGCATCCTGCCAATTGCCCGTTCTCCCGCCACTCCTCCCCGATCATGAACCCCAGCACGTCTCGATAGAATGCGATGCTGCGCTGCAGGTCCGTCGCGGTGAACGACGGCGTGATCTGGCGGAGGCGGAGCGTTTCCGGTTGGCGTCGAGCAGGGGGGCGGGGGGGCCGGGACCGGGTGCTCCGCGACTGGCCTCGTGGCTTGGCGGCGCGTTTCGCTTTCTTCGGTGCCATCGATTGACTCCGAATCGGGGATATGAAGCGTAGCGTCCGCGCGCGAGCCTCGCCAGATTCCAGACACTCCAGCAACCTCAAGAGGAAACAGAACATGGCGACCAGCAATGCCGTCGCGACGTGGGAAGGCAAGCTCAAGGACGGGAAGGGCACCTTCAAGGGCCAGAGCGGTGTCTTCAGCGGCGCTTTCAGTTTCGGCACGCGCTTCGAAGGCAAGAAGGGGAGCAACCCTGAAGAGTTGATCGCTGCGGCGCATGCCGGCTGTTTCAGCATGGCGCTCTCGGCGGCCCTCGAGAAGGCGGGACACCCCGCGACGCGCATCGAGACGCGCGCGGCGGTGACGATCGAAACGGTGGATGGCGCTCCGAAAGTCACGCGCAGCGCCCTCGACGTGCGCGGCAAAGTGGACGGCATCGATCAGGCGGCATTTCAGCAGGCCGCCGAAGCCGCGAAGAAGAACTGCCCCGTCTCCAAGGCGCTGCAGGGCAACGTGGACATCACGTTGGAGGCGAAGCTGACCTGACGCGTGGCCTGGATGGTGTATCTCCTGCGCTGCCGCGACGGCTCACTCTACACCGGCATAACCAATGACCTGCGGCGCCGCCTGGCGTCGCACGAGACGGGGAAGGCGAGCGCCTACACGCGCACCCGCCGCCCGCTCACATTGGCTTATCAGGAATCGCTGCCCGATCGGAGCGCCGCGCTGAAACGCGAAGCGGCGATCCGGCGAATGACCCGCGCTGAGAAACTCACGCTGTGCAGCGGCGCGACGTAACCCTGGTGACTGCGGCGGTGCTCGTCGCCGCGGGGTGCGTCCGACTGGGCATCTGGCAGCTCAGTCGCCTCGAGCAGCGTCGAGCGCGCAATGCGCTGGTCGCGGCGCGGTTGGCTCTGCCGCCCGTGGAGCTGCGAGACGGTACCCTCCCCGCAGACTCGGTCCGCCAGCGGCGCGTCATTGCCCGGGGCGTCTTCGACTTCTCGGCAGAGCAGACGTGGCCTGGGCGGAGCTTTGAGGGGACCCCGGGCGTCGCCCTGGTCACACCGCTGCGTCTGGCCGATGGATCGGCCGTGCTGGTGGATCGGGGATGGGTTCCTTCTCCCGACGCGTATCACGTCGATCAGACGCAATACCGCGAGCCCGACACTGTCACCGTTCTCGGTCTCGGTCTGATCCCGCCCCGCGGTCGCGGCGATGTAAACCCGAGAGGGTACCTGCCGTTCGTGATTGAGCTGGAGAGCCCCGAGCCGCCGCGCGGCCTGCCGCGCCGGTGGCCGCCGCCCATCCTGGATGATGGCCCGCACCTTTCCTACGCCATCCAGTGGTTCAGCTTTGCCGCGATTGCTCTAGTGGGAACGGTTGCGCTGCTGCGCAGCCGGAAATGACTCATAGAGGGTATCGAGCAGTTCGGCGCCGCGTGCGATGCGCGCGGCATCCTTCGCGTGGCGCTTGACCACGCCGGCTACCAGCCGCTCGAATCCCGGCGTCTCCTGCCGCCCGAACTTCTCATCCTTGCAGTCGACATCGTGCACCATCTCGCCGATCGCGCGCAGGGCCCCCCCCCCGTCCTTGTCGAGATCAAACCGCTTCAGCAACGTCTCGAATGTGCACCGGTCGCCCTCATGGCTGTAGTCGCCCTCGAACATGTCGAAACGAACCATTCCCGCCTTGGGCTCGCCGAAGACGAACCGCGCCTTGGGATCGATGAATCGGCGAATCAGCCAGGCGCTGGCGATCCGGTCGACGTGCACATCCGGTCGCGTGACCCACGTGCGTCCGCGCTTGTGCATGGGAGCCTTTCCATCCGCTACTGAACGTTGAGTGGCGGCGGTACGATCAGGACGAAACAACGCCTCCATGTGCTGGTCCGACATCCCATCCACGAATGACGCGCGGCAGACCGTGGCCTCGCCACCGCCCGCGGTGATCTCGCGCCGCAGCCACTGGAAGTCTTCCATGGCTGCATCCGTGAACGGGAGTACGTAGACGGAGTTCTTCATGGCCACCGCACCGATCGCCTGCAGGCGCCGCCAGATCTTGACGCGAAAGTAGTCGGGCTTGGGTGGAAGCTGATGAATGAGCAGCAACCAGCTGCCCTTCTCGGACCGTTTTCTTTTCACAACCAGAAGCTGCGGATCGACGTGCCGATCGGCGCCCCCGCCCCCGCCCCCCACGTGGCGTGGCGTGCTGGGGGTTCAGCGGGCGCTGCATCGGCCCCCAATGCACCGGTGATCGGATTGAAGAAGTGCAGCTCGGCGACGGCCGCCGTGAGCGCGGCGACTTCCGGCTCACTCAAGTGTTGGCGGACCGAAGCGAGTGGCTCGAGGAGCATGCGATCACCGTCGGACTCTCGGAATCGTGTGAGGGCATCGGTGAAGCGCAGCGTCGCCAGCTCGCGGGTCGAAAACAGCGCGCTGGTTTCGAAATGTGGCAGCGCCCTCAGCACGTCCAGCGGCAACTGCGCCTCGCGCCACAGGTGGCGACCCTTCTCGATGCACCAGCGACAGCGGCTGCGCTCGGCCGCCAATTGGGTGGCGAGCATACGGAGCCGGGGCTCGATGTCCGTAGCAGCGATGTGATAGCGGGCGAGGGCGGCGTAGGCGGGCAGCACGCGCGCGGCGGTTGCGGCGACCGGGGGCGCGACGACTTGTCCGGAGAGCACCCGCCAGAGTCTGGTCAGCCAATGCGACGACCGAGTCACAAGTGTATCCATTTATGATACAACTGTATCTGGCCGGCGCAGGTTCGGCAAGCGGGTCGATCGGTTTTGTCTCGCGGTAATGGTCGGATGGCATCTGAGCCTGAAGAATTAGGCCTGCAGAACTACCGTTTCGGTCCGTATTTAGCGATATTGTCCGTCCATCAGCCCGCAGGTGCCCTTGCTGATGCACCTGCGGGCGTTTCATACCGAAACTTAAGGAGTGTTCAATGGCGGCTGCTCTCCCCCTGAAGCGCCCCGTCAAAGTCGGTGAGCTTGTGCGGCGTCGGCTGCGTGAGCTGAAGCGCACCTCGCGTGAGCTGGCGGACGCGGTTCAGGTGTCCGAAGTCTATATCGCTGACCTCGTGGCCGGACGGCGGCGTCCGCCGGCTCCGGGGCGAATGGACGTCTACGCCCCGATGACCAAGTTTCTGAAGCTGCATCGTAACGACCTCCCGACGTGCGCCAAAGCGGAGCGCGATGGGGAGACCAAGAGCCGTCGCCGGCCCCATCCGGAGATCCGGCGCCAGTTTCTGGCCCTGTCCCTCGACCCCGTCCGGGCCCGGGCCCTCAACCGGCGGCTGGCTCGCAAGGATGGGGTGATGTTGGAGCGCGTGATCGTCGGCCGCCTGCTCGAAGTCGCGCAAGGGTTTGTGCGCCGCCAGCTCGATGACGACGTGGGGATCCGTATCGCAGCGAGCCGTGATGGCTGCACCTACCTCGAGATGCGCATGAAGTTGATGGAATTCCTCGACGCGACCCCCGAGGGGCTCACGCCGGATGATGCGGAGGAGTTCGTTCGTCCTCGGATCGCCGGGTGGGATATCGATCTCGACACGCACGCGATGCGCATCGTGCTGCGATCGCAGGATCCGGCGCCGCGCCAGGTCAGGGCGTTGAGTATCTAGCGAAAGTGAAGGATTTGACAGGTGGTCAAGGGTAACCTTGACCACCTTTTTTTTGCCCTCCACTTTGAGTCGCTCACGCACGCCGTCGTTCTTCTCTTTGGAGACTCCATGCTTTTCCTCGTGGTGTCAGCCCTTCTTGCCGTTCAGCAGCCTCCTCCGCCGCCGCCCGACAGCGCCAAACGCGACACCGTAAAGATCAAGCTCGACTCGCTCCCGCTGCAGATGAGCCGCACCGTGAGCTTCGAGACCTCCGAAGGCACGTGGGTCTCGCTCGACGTGTCGCCCGACGGCAAGACGATCGTCTTCGAACTGGATGGCGATCTCTATACGATGCCGATCAGTGGTGGCGCGGCGACGCGCATCACCTCGGGCCCAGGCTTCGATTCGCAGCCGCGCTGGTCGCCGGACGGCAAGCGCATCGTCTTCCTGTCCGACCGGAGCGGCGCCGAAAACGTCTGGCTGTGCGACCCCGACGGCTCGCACTCCAAGGCGCTCACGAAGGGTACGAACAACCTGTACGCCTCGCCCGAGTGGACGCCGGACGGCAACTATATCGTCGTCTCACGGACGAGCGGCGTCCTCGGCAGTGTCTATGAGCTGTGGCTGATTCACAAGGATGGAGGATCGGGCGCCGCGATGTTGCGCGTGCAGGCCGGGCCCAACATGCCGCCGCCGATGAACACACTCGGCGCTGCCTTCGGCAAGGATCCGCGCTACATCTGGGTCTCACGGCATCGCGGTGGTTTTGGGTACAACCTCCAGTACCCGTTGTGGCAGCTCGCCATCTACGACCGTCAGAACGGCCGTCTCTTTACGCAAACCGACATGTACGGCAGCGCCATGCGGCCCGTGCTCTCGTCGGACGGGAAATGGCTCGTGTACGCCACGCGCTATGACGCCGAGACGGGGCTGCGCCTGCGTGACCTCGCGTCCGGTGACGAGAAGTGGCTCGTCTATCCCGTGACGCGCGACGATCAGGAATCCCGCTTCACGCGCGACCTGTATCCCGGCTACTCCTTCACCCCCGACAATCAGGCGATCATCGTTTCGTACGGCGGCAAGATCCATCGCGTCGCAGTCCCCTCGGGGCAAGTCACCGAGATCCCGTTCACGGCAAAAATCGATCAGCAGCTCGGTCCGATGGTGCATCTGCCGATCCGCGTGGACACCGGCATGGTGCTCGTGCGGCAGATTCGCGACGCGTCACCAGCTCCGGACGGGAAGCGCCTCGCGTTCAGCGCGCTGGACCGCTTGTACATTATGGATCTGCCCAACGGCACCCCGCGCGTTCTGACGAACGGGAACGTCAAGGAACAGGTCCCGGCATGGTCGCCCGACGGGCAGTGGCTCGCGTACGTGACCTGGACCGACGAAGGCGGGACGCTCAACAAGATCAAGGCAGATGGGAAGAGCCGTCCCGTGCGGTTGACGACCGACAGCGCGTTCTACGACACGCCGGTCTGGTCCCCAGACGGGGCACGCATCGTCGTCGTGAAGGGCCCCCGAGCGCCGAGGACTCAGGAGCATTTCGCTCCCGGCTACGAGCTCGACTGGGTACCAGCAGGTGGCGGCGCGTTGACGAAGATCTCGCCCATCAACGCCTTCGGGCGGCCCCACTTCAGCCGCGATCCGAATCGCATCTACATCTATGAGGGTCCGGAAGGATTGGTCTCGATGCGCTACGACGGGACCGACCGCCGGGCTCACATTCGTGTCACGGGCTACACGTACCCGGGCCCGGGTGCCGAGCCCGACCTGGCAACCGAGATCCTCATCAGCCCTGACTCCGACCGGGTCCTGGCGCTCATGGGCGGCTTGGGCGCAGGGAACTATGTCTACATGGTCACGCTGCCCCTTATCGGCGGGCAGACACCGGTTGTCAACATATCGGACCCCTCGTCCGCCGCGTTTCCCACGAAGCGACTGACGATGATCGGCGGAAGCTTCATTGGCTGGACTCAAGACGGCCGCCAGGCCTACTGGTCCATCGGCCGCTCCTTCTTGAAGTGGGATCCCGTCGTTGCGGACTCGATGGACAAAGTCAAGCAGCGGACCGACTCCATCCGAGGCGACTCCCTCAAGACCGACGCCTTCAAGGCGCTCGCCGACTCGGTGCAAAAGCGGCTGCGCGCGCGGTCCGACTCGCTCGCCAAGCAGCCCGCCTATGAGCCGCAGCGTGTCGACGTCACGATTCGGGTCCCACGCGACGTGCCCAAGGGAACGGTCGTGCTGCGCGGCGCACGCATCATCTCGATGAAGGGTGATGAGGTGATCGAGAACGGCGACGTCGTCGTCACGGACGATCGCATCGTGTCCGTTGGAGCGCGAGGGAACGCGCCCGGCGGCGCGCGGGTGATCGACGTGTCCGGGAAGACGATCATTCCCGGCTTCGTCGACGTCCACGCCCATCCCTGGCCCACGTGGGGTATTCACGAGACCCAGGTGTGGAGGTACCTCGCCAACCTGGCATGGGGTGTGACGACGACGCGCGATCCGCAGACGGCGACCACCGACGTGCTGACCTACGCCGATCTCGTCGAGACCGGAGAGATCCTCGGCCCACGCATCTACCACACCGGGCCCGGCGTCTTCTGGGACGAAGACTTCAAGAGCCTCGAGGACACGCGCCAGGCGCTGCGGCGGTACAGCGATTTCTATCACATCAACACCATCAAGATGTACATGACGGGCAATCGCAAGCAGCGGCAGTGGGTCATCATGGCGGCCAAAGAGCTGGGCCTCATGCCCACGATCGAAGGCGGGCTCGATTTCAAGATGAACCTGACGGCCGTCATCGACGGCTATCCGGGATCGGAGCACAGCTATCCGATCATGCCGCTGTACAAGGACGCGGTGCAGCTGATCGCCCAGTCAGGGATTACCTATACGCCCACGTTGTTGGTGAGCTATGGGGGTCCCTGGAGTGAAAACTTCTTCTACGAGCGCTATGACATCCACGACAATCCCAAAGTGCGGCGCTTCATGCCGCACGACGAGATCGATCAGCGCGCCGAGCGGCGCCCCTGGTTCCGTGAGAGCGAGTACGTGTTCCCGCGCATCGCGGCGTCCGCGAACTCGATTTTGCAGGCCGGCGGTCACATCGGACTCGGCGGACACGGTCAGATGGACGGTCTGGGTGATCATTGGGAGCTGTGGGCGATGGCGGCTGGCGGGATGAAACCGCTCGACGTGCTGCGCGTCGCCACCGTTCATGGGGCGAACGCCATCGGGATGGAACAGGACCTCGGTTCCCTCGAGCCCGGCAAGCTGGCGGATCTGATCGTGCTGGATAAGAACCCGTTGGAAGACATCCATAACACGAATACCGTGCGCTACGTCATGAAGAACGGCCGGCTCTACGAAGGCGAGACGTTGAATGAGGTGTGGCCGCGTCAGCGCGCGCTGCCGAAGATGTGGTGGTGGGGAACTGAGCCGGCGGCGAGGGCTGAGACGGCTAGGTAGACGTCTAGACGTTTAGACGTCTAGCGGTCAGTAGGTCTGAGTGAACAGGTATTCCTGCACCCTCACACCCACTCACCGCTAGACGTCTAGACGTCTAGTCTTTGCCTGTCCCTGTCATTTCCGATCTCGATCGGTTATCTTTCCCCTCGCATAGAACCAAGAGCTGGCATCCCTCCGGATAGTCCCGCTCAGGGACTCCGTCGCTGCACACACGCACGGTACTTCTCCCTCAGGTTCAAAACTGAAGCAGCGCTGAACATTCAGACGACATTGGGTCGCCTGACGGCGCGCGTGTGAAGGACTAGACGTCTGGACGTCTCGACGTCGAGGAGTACCATGCCATTTGCAGCACTGGGCCTAGCGCCCGAACTCGTTCGCGCCGTCGCCGATGAAGGCTACGCGCAACCCACTCCCATCCAGCTGGAAGCGATTCCCCTGGCACTCGCGGGCCGCGATTTGATCGGCTCCGCACAGACCGGCACCGGTAAGACCGCCGCGTTTGTGCTTCCGATTCTCCAGCGGCTCTCGGCCGGCGCGCGCGGCGTGTTGCGCGCGCTCATTCTCGTACCGACGCGCGAGCTGGCGGAGCAGGTCGCCACCAGCATCAAGGCTTACGGGCGCCACACCCATCTCAAAGGCGCGGCCGTTTACGGCGGCGTCGGGATGGAGCCGCAAACCCGTGCCCTGAAACACGGCGCCGACATCGTCGTCGCCACGCCCGGTCGTCTGCTCGATCACATGGAGCGCGGGCACGTGAACTTCACGCAGCTCGAGGTCCTGGTGCTCGACGAGGCCGACCGCATGCTCGACATGGGGTTCGCGCCCGACGTCCGGCGCATCCTGAGCGCGTTGCCCGAGGAGCGCCAGACGATGCTATTCTCGGCCACGATCTCGCAGGAGGTCGATGCGCTCGCTCGGCGGGCCCTGAACGGGCACGCGTCGGTCGAAATCGGGCGGCGCGCGCAGGCCGCCGAGGGCATCGAGCACGTGATCGTCGCGGTCGACAAGCTGCAGAAGCGCGGCGCGCTCGGCGCCATTCTCAAAGCGAAGCCCGTCGGTCAGACGCTGATCTTCACCCGCACTAAGTACGGCGCGGACAAGCTGGTCACGTTTCTCAAGCGCGAAGGCATCGCGGCGAACGCGCTCCACGGCGACAAGGCGCAGAGTCATCGCACCCGGACGTTGAATCAGTTCCGCGACGGTTCGGCCGAGATCCTGGTCGCGACAGACATCGCCGCGCGGGGGATCGACGTGGACGGCATCCGGATGGTGGTGAATTTCGACGTGCCGACGGACCCCGAGGTCTACGTGCACCGCGTCGGGCGGACCGCCCGGGCGGGCGCGCGCGGCCTGGCGCTGACGCTGATCTCGCCTGACGAATGGCTGCTGATGGCGGACGTCGAGCGGCTCATCGGGCAGAATTTCCCGCGGGAAGTGATTCCGGGGTTTGAGCCCTCGGTGCCGCCGTTGCAGCCGCGGCTCGCCGTTGCGGAAGCGCCGAAGCCGGAGCGCTCGCTGAGGCCCCGAAGAGGCGGAAAACGGCGGTAAAGACGGCAGGGGCGGCAAGGTCCTTGGCGTCCTTGCCGCCCGTGCCGCCGTGTTAGTCTTTCGTTTTTAGCGTCCGGATGAAGTTCGCGACCGGGGTGGCGGCGAGCGTCATGAGCCTGATGCTGCCGCGCGACGCGAGCTCCACCGACACCCGCGCGATGGTCTCGTTGTCGGGACACTCCACGATGCTGACGAAGTCGTACGGGCCGAGCACGGCATATTGCTGTGTGACTTTGGCCCCGTACTTCTCGATCTCCTTATTCACTTCCTGCAGCCGCTTCGGGTTGCTCTTCAGCGACTTCGCGCCTTCGTCCGTCAGGTTGGACAGCAGCACGTAGGTGGGCATGGGGAGACCTCAGCTCCGTTTCTCGATGGGCACGTAGTCTCGCTTCTCGGGTCCGGTGTACACCTGGCGGGGGCGGGCGATTTTCTGCTCCTTGTCGAGCAGCATTTCCTGCCACTGAGCGAGCCAGCCCGGCGTGCGTCCGATCGCGAAGAGGACCGGGAAGATGTCCACAGGAAACTTCATCGCCTCGTAGATGATTCCCGAATAAAAATCCACGTTGGGATAGAGCTTGCGCGTCACGAAGTATTCTTCCTGCAAGGCGATGCGCTCCAGCTCCACCGCGATATCGATGAGCGGGTTTTTGCCGGTCACGTCGAAGACCTGCTCGGCAATCTGTTTGATGATCTTGGCCCGCGGATCGAAGTTCTTGTAGACGCGGTGCCCGAAGCCCATGAGCCGCACTTCGCCCTTTTTGACGCGCTGGAGATAGGCCGGAATCGCATCGACCGAGCCGATCTCGCGCAGCATGCGCAGCACTTCTTCGTTCGCGCCCCCGTGGAGCGGGCCGTACAGCGCCGCCGCCGCACCCGCCATGCACGAGTAGGGGTCGGGATGCGAGGATCCGATGCCGCGCATCGCGCTGGTGGAGCAATTCTGCTCGTGATCGGCGTGGAGGATGAACAAGACGTCGAGCGCCCGCTCGAGCACCGGGTGCGGCGAGTATTTCACCTCCGTGGTCTTGAACATCATGTTCAGGAAATTGCCGGTATAGCTCAGATCGTTGTCGGGATACGCGAACGGCATGCCGATCGAGTGCCGGTGCGCGAACGCGGCCACGGTCGGAGTCTTGGCGATCAGGCGCACGATCTGGGTGTTGCGTGACTGCTCGTCGGCGATGCGCTTGGCCTCGGGATAGAACGTCGACAAGGCCGCGACGGCGCTGACGAACATCCCCATCGGATGCGCGTCGTGGTGAAAGCCGTCGATGAACTTCTTGATGTTCTCGTGGATGATCGTGTGATGCGTCACGCGATATACCCATGCGTCGAGCTCGACTGCCGACGGCAGCTCACCATGCAGCAGCAGGTAGGCCGTCTCGAGAAACGTGCTCTTCTCGGCGAGCTGGTCGATGGGATAGCCGCGATAGCGCAGGATGCCTTGGTCGCCGTCGATGAACGTGATGGCGCTGCGACACGCCGCCGTGTTCATGAACGCGGGATCGTACAGCATAAGTCCGAAATCGGCGTCGCCGGTCTTGATCTGGCGAAAATCGGCGGCGCGAACCGTCCCATCCTGAATGGGAACCTCGTAACTCTTGCCCGTGCGATTGTCGACGACGGTGAGCGTGTCCTTCGGCACTGCGGGTCCCTTGAATTGGAGTCAAAAAGATAACTGGCTACCGGCTATGGGCTATCGGCTATCAGGTAGGTGGAAGACCCCCAAGCCGATAGCCGATAGCCGATAGCTTCCTTATTTTGTCAATCATGGCCCAGCCCCGCCCCAGTCTCTATCCGACCCGCTCGAGCGCCGGCACGCTTTTAGGCCAGCAGCTGGTCGCCCGCGGCTACCAGTCCTGCCTGTTACTCGGGATTACGCCGGAGGGCGTGGAGATCGCGGCGCACGCCGCGCAAGCGATGGGCGCGCAGTTCGACGTCATCGTGGCTGCGTTCATCAGGTTGGGAGCGAATCTCGCCCCGATTGGAGCGATGGCGGAGTCCGCGCCCGCGGAGATGGATCCGGATTTTCAACCCGGGATGAATCTGCTCGAGAAGCTCCAGGCGGCGATCGATGAGTCGCGCTCGCGCGTGAAGCAGGATCTCGTTCTGTATCGTACCCAGCGGCCGGTGAAAAAACTCGACGGCCGCGCCGCCGTGATCATCGATGGGCAGATCATCTGGCCGTGGAAGGCGCTGGCGGCTGCGAAAGCCGCCGAGGGCTTAGGCGCCCGCGAGGTGATCATCGCGACGCCGGTCGCGGCCCAGCCCGCCGTCGAACGGATTCGCGCGCGGCAGTATGCGCTGGTTTGCCCCACTGTGGTGATGGAAGCCGAAGGGCACCCGTCGCCCTATGGTGATGCGGGCGCGGATGCCCCGGAAAAACTGAAGAGTATTATGATCGCCCACCAAGCAGCGTAGGCGCTTACTCCGGCAGCTCCACGATGTCCCGTTCCAGCCAGCGGTGCTCTCCCGCTAGAATCTCTTGAGCGAACTTGAAGGTCGGCACGTCCTCATTCCGGCGCAGCCCGTTGAACTGCGACTGCACCCGCCGACGCGCCTGCCTGCAGAATAAATCGGCCAGCTTCACGGCCCGCGCGCCCGCTGACGGGTCGCGCTGGAAGAGCCGTTGCGCCCGCGAGCAGGTCGCCGCCATGGCGAATAGCTCGGCCGCGACGTCCACCAGACGGAACAACACCGACTGCCGCAGCTCGAGCTTGGGCCCGAACCGCACCATCGAGTGGAAGACGCCACGCGCCAGCCGGCGGCTGCTGCGCTCGACGAACCGCACGTGCTTGGCGAGCCGGCCGAACTCGGAGTAGCGCGGCCACAAGCCCCAGCCGAGCCAGCGCGTCGGATACCACCAGCCATAGAACGCGGCCGATCGAACCAGGCCGGCGAGGCGCTCGGCCGGCGTCTTGCCCGGCATGACCACGTCGCCCGCGACCTGCAAATGCTTGTCGACTGCCTCGCGCGCGATGAAGAGGTGCATGATCTCCGACGAGCCCTCGAAGATCAGATTGATGCGGAAGTCGCGCATGATGCGCTCGATCGGCATCGGCTGCTCCCCGCGCGCGCGCAGCGAGTCGGCCGTCTCATAGCCGCGGCCGCCGCGAATCTGGACGGTGTCGTCGATGATCCGCCAACCGGCCTCGGAGTTGTAGAGTTTGGCGATCGCGGCCTCGAGCCGGATGTCGGCGCCGCCACGCTCCGCCATCGCGCCACACAGCTCGGCGACCGCCTCCATCGCGAGCGTGTTGGCAGCCATCGAGCCGATCTTCTGTGCGATGGCGTCGTGCTTGCCGATCGGCCGACCCCACTGTACGCGTTCCGCCGCCCACCGCCGCGAGATCTCGAGGCAGCGCTTGCCGGCGGCCACCGCCGAAATCGGTAGCGTGAGGCGCCCGGTGTTGAGCGTGATCAGCGCGAGCTTGAGGCCCTTGCCCTCACCCCAGAGCACGTTCTCCTTGGGCACGCGCACGTTGGTGAAGCGGATGACGCCGTTGTAGAGCGCCTTCAGTCCCATGAAGTGGCAGCGGTGCACGACTTCCACACCCGGCCAGTCCGCCTCGACGATGAACGCCGTGATCTGCTTCTTCTCGCGCCCTTTCACCATCTGTGACGGCGTGCGCGCCATCACGACGAGCAGCTCGGCATTGGTGCCGTTCGTGCACCACAGCTTTTCGCCGTTCAGGATCCAGGTATCGTCGTCGAGGATGGCGGTGGTTTCCATGGCCGCCGGATCGGAACCGACGCCGTGCTCGGTGAGGGCGAATGCGGAAATCGCGCCCTTGGCGAGTCGCGGGAAGTATTTCTTTTTCTGCGCGTCTGTCCCGAACATCTTGAGCGGCTGCGGTACCCCGATCGACTGATGCGCGGAAAGGAGGGCAGTGAGCGAGCCGTCAACCGACGAGACGAGCTCGATCGCTTTCATGTACGACAGCTGCGAAAGTCCGAGCCCGCCGTACTCCCGTGGAATCTTGATCCCGAATGCGCCCAGGTCGCGCAGCCCCTGAATCACGGGCTCGGGGATCTCGCCCTCGCGGTCGATGCGGTCGGAGTCGACCTCTTCGCGGAGAAAACGTTCGAGCTTGTCGAGGAACGGCTTGGCGCGGGCGACTTCTTCGGGGTCCTGCTCGGGGTAGGGATGGATCAGATCCATCCGCAGCTTGCCGAGGAACAGGTCCCGCACAAAACTCGGCGCTGCCCACTCCTGCTCGCGCGCCGCCTCGGCGACTTCACGCGCCTCGTCGGCGGTGATTTTGCGTTTGGGTTCAGCCAGGCCGGTTGTCATGCTCCGTACAATGTAATACCCGACGGGTGACCGGAGTTACCGAACTTGTGTGAAGCTCGCTCGGGCCGTCAGTGTCGGCGTCAGCAGAAAGGCTGCCATCACCCCGCCAAACAGGCCGCCGAGGTGGGCAAAGTTGTCGACAAAGGGTGTCATGAAGCCCGTCAGCAGCTGCCAGGCGGCCCATCCCGCGAGTACGATGCCGATCCGCTTGTCGCGCACGTAGAAGCGCCGCTGGTGGCGGTAGATGGTCGGGGCCGGCGTGCAGAAACATGGCCGTGAAGAAGCGCCACCATTCCCCCGCGAGCACGCGTGCGCGCACGAGCGCGCGGAGCCCTCCATGGTGGAAGATGGAAATGGACGTACATTCTCCGCGCCCTTCACTGGAGATCCCCCGATGCGCGGCTTGCTGTCGCTGCTCTCGCTGTCTCTGGCGATTGCCACTCCCGCCCCGTGCGCTACGCAGGCACCACCGGCGCCCGCGCCCTCCCCGGCGCCGACCACCGTGCTGCTGAAGGCCGGACGGCTGGTCGATGGCCGGACGGGTAACGTGCAGACCAATGTAGGAATTCTGATTGACGGCGAAAGGATCAAAGCGGTCGGCCCGCTTGCCCAGGTGCAGGGGCAGGCCGGCAATGCGCGCGTCATCGATCTGTCACAGCTGACGCTTCTGCCCGGGCTGATCGATGCGCACACCCACCTCCTGCTCCAGGGCGACGTCACGTCCCAGGAGTACGAGGATCAGGTGATCAAGCAATCCATCCCGTATCGCGCCATCCTCGCCGCCCGCAACGCCCGCCTCTCGCTCGAGCACGGGTTCACCGCGCTCCGCGACGTGGAGACCGAGGGGGCGATGTACGCCGACGTGGATGTGAAGCTCGCGATCAATCGGGGCGAGATTCCCGGTCCACGCATTTTCGCGTCGACGCGCGCGATGGCGCCCACCGGGATGTATCCCATCAACAACCCGAACTGGGAATTCGAGCTGCCCCACGGCGTGCAGGTCGTGGACGGCGTCGACAATGCCCGGCTCGCGGTTCGCGAACAGGTGCAGCATGGCGCGGACTGGATCAAGTACTACAGTGACCGGCGGTATTTCTTCACGCCCGACAGCGTGCTGCACAGCTGGGTGAATTTCACCGATGCCGAGGCGAAGGCGGTCGTGGACGAAGCGCACCGGCTGGGACGCGGCGTTGCGGCGCACGCGATCGGATCGGACGGCATCGCCGCGGCGCTGCGCGCGGGCGTGAACTCGATCGAGCACGGCGACGGCCTGACCGATTCGCTGATGGACGTGATGGTCAAGAACAACGTCTACTGGGTGCCGACGGTGACGGTCGGGGTGCACGTGATGCCCCGCGGTGGCGTCTGGCCTACGCTCGTCGCGCTCGAGCGGCGCGCGTTCGGCCGCGCGCTCCGCAAGGGCGTCAAGATCGTCGTGGGGACGGACGTCGGCGGCTTTCCGTGGACGGAGATCAACCAGGCGAAGGAATTCGAATATTACGTGCAGTACGGCATGACGCCGATGCAGGCGATTCAGTCGGGAACTTCGGTGGCCGCCGCATTGCTCGGACAGGAACAGAACCTCGGTGCGGTGGCGCCGGGACTGTATGCGGATATCATCGGCGTCGCCGGCGATCCCACGCGCGACATCACGGAACTGCAACGGGTCAAGTTCGTTATGAAAGGCGGCGTCGTTTACCTTTCCCAATAGTGAGATCGCTCGGCCTCGCGCTTTGCCTTAGCATCGGCGCCGCCGGCGCCGGCTTTGCGCAGCTGGCGCCGGCCGGCACCGGCGGCGTCGCCGCCTTGGCGGGCATGCTGCGGCAGCTCGGCAGCAACAAGCGCGTCCTGATGATCGGCGCGCATCCCGACGACGAAGATACGCAGCTGCTCGTGGTGCTCGCGCGCGGAATGGGCGCGCAGGTCGCGTACCTCTCGCTCAGCCGCGGCGAAGGCGGGCAAAACCTGATCGGCCCGGAATTGGGCCCCGAGCTCGGCGTTATCCGCACCGAAGAGCTGCTGGCCGCGCGCGAGCTCGACGGCGCCCGGCAGTTTTTCACGCGCGCGTATGACTTCGGCTATTCCAAGAGCGCGGAAGAAACGTTCCGCTTCTGGCCGCGCGATTCGATTCTGAAAGACGTCGTCGCGATCATCAAACGCTTCCGCCCGCAGATTATCATCGCCGTGTTCTCCGGCACCCCGGCCGACGGGCATGGCCAGCATCAAGTCTCCGGCATTATCGCGCGCCAGGCATTCGATCTGATGCGCGACTCCGCCGGCGGTCCGACCAAGTTCTACCGCTCGACCCGCGGCGACAGCGCCGCAACGACATTGACCGTTTCCAGCGGGACGGTGGATCCACTGGTGGGCCAGTCCTACTTCCAGATCGCCGCGGCGAGCCGCAGCCGGCATCGGTCGCAAGACATGGGGCAGCTGCAACGCATGGGTCCCGCCACGGCGCGTGTTGCGCTGGTGACGGCCAAACCCAGCCAGGTGAGCGGCGCGTCGCTCTTCGCGGGGATCGACACCATCATTCCCGTCGCCGGCTACGGCGCGCTCATCGATTCCGCGCGCGCCGCGCTCACGCCGTGGCGACCGGCCGCGACGCTCCCCTATCTGATTCCCGCGGCGCGGCTGCTGGGCGCGGTCGACGCGGAGCAGCGGAGCATGCTCCAGCGCGCGATCGCCGCCGCGGCAGGCGTGACGATCGACGGCGTTACCGACGACGGGATCGTCACGCAGGGCCAGCGCCTGCAGGTGGAGGTCAGCGTCTGGAACGCGGGCGACAGCGCCGTGCGGGTCGATAGCGTCGCGATCGACGCGCCGAGCGGCTGGTCGCTGGAGCGGCTCGATCCGGGGACCGCCCCGGTATCTCCCGGTTCGGTTCTTACGCGCCGCTTCGTGCTCACGGTGGCGCGCGACGCCGAGCGTACGCAGCCCTATTTCCTGAGGCGACCGCTGATCAATCACGGCGGCCTCTACGATTGGTCGACGGTTGATCCGGAAGTACGCGGCATGCCGTTCGAGCCACCGCCGGCGACCGCACGCGTGCGCGTGATCATCGGCGGAGAACGCGTGACGCTCACGCGCGAGATCGTCTATCGGTATCGGGATCAGGCCATCGGCGAGGTGCGGCGTCCGCTCTTCGTGACACGCGACCTCGATGTCAGCATCACTCCCGAAGAGCTCGTGTGGCCCATCGCCGCTGGCACACGCGAGCCGCGCCACTTCACCATCACCGTCACCAATCGCGCGCGCGCGCCGCAGCCCGCCGTGCGGGCGATCGTCACCGTTCCTCCAGGATGGCCGCCGATCCCCGCCGAGAGTCTGTCGTTCACGCGTGAAGATGAAACCAAGAGCCTCACGATCACGCTCGCGGCTCCCGTAGCCGATAGCCTGAAATCGGGGCGATACGATGTGCGCGTCGCGGCGAGCGCGGGGGGCGGGGGGAGCGGGGGGCGGGCGCCGCCACGACGGCGCGCTCGAGATCATCGACTATCCGCACATCCGGCCGCGCGCGCTGGCGAAGGCCTCCGCGGCCGAGATCCGCGCGACGCCGCTGGCCCTGCCCGCGCTGTCGCGCGTGGGCTACGTGCGCGGCGCGTCGGACCGCGTCCCCGAAGCGTTGGCCGCTGTGGGCGTGCCGCTGGAAATGATCGGCGCGGATTCGCTCGCGCGCGGGGACTTGTCGCGCTACGACGCGATCGTGATCGGGAGCCGGGCTTACGAAACCGAGCCGGCTCTCGTGGCCAACAACGGTCGCGTGCTGGACTACGTGAAGAACGGCGGCTTGCTGATCGTCCAGTATCAGCAGTACCCGTTCATCGATGGGGGATTCGCGCCCTATCCCCTCCACATCGCGCGACCCCACGACCGCGTGACGGATGAAAATGCCCCCGTGACCATGCTCGAGCCTGGTCATCCCGCGTTTCACTATCCCAACGAGATCGGAGCGGCGGACTGGCGCGGCTGGGTGCAGGAGCGCGGGCTGTACTTCGCGCACGATTGGGACACGACGTACGTCCCGTTACTCGAAACGCACGACCCACCGCCGAACCCGCCGCAGGAGTTGCAGGGAGGCCTGCTCGTCGCGCCCGTGGGTCGCGGCACGTATGTCTACACAGGTCTCAGCTTTTTCCGTGAACTGCCGGCGGGGGTGCCTGGAGCTTATCGGCTGTTTGTGAATTTGTTGGGATTGAAGCGGCGGAATGTTCCTTAGCAGGGTGCGTGGTGCGTGGTGCGTAGTGCGTGGGCGCGCATACCACGCACCACGTACCACGTACCACGGACCCTTGTTAGGCGCGCTGCTGTTGGTGTTGGCGGGATGTTCACGGGATCACCGCACACCGCTAGTGATCTACAGTCCCCACGGCAGAGATCTCCTCACGTTGTTCGAGCGCCGCTTCGAGGCCGAGCACCCCGATGTCGATGTGCGCTGGCTCGATATGGGCTCGCAGGATGTGTACGATCGCGTGCGGTCCGAGCGCGCGAATCCTCAGGCGGATGTTTGGTTTGGTGGGCCGTCGCTGATTCTCGCGCCCGCCGCGCGCGACTCGCTGCTCGATTGCCATCGGCCGAACTGGGCCGACGCGATTGCCCCGCGAGGTCGGGGTGCCGGCGATTGCTATTTCGCGGCCTACGAAACGCCCGCCGCCTTTCTCTACGCGGAAAAATTCGTATCGGCCGCCGAGGCGCCGCAGGATTGGGACGATCTTCTCGATCCCCGCTGGCGGGGCAAGATCATCATTCGTGACCCGCTCGCGAGCGGCACGATGCGCGCAGTGTTCGGACTCATCGTGGAGCGCAGCCTCAAGACGACCGGCGATACCGCGGCGGGCTTTGCCTGGCTGCGCCGGCTCGACGGGCAGACGAAGGCGTACGAGCAGAATCCGGGGATCATCAGCGAGAAGATCGCGCGTCAGGAAGCACTGATCACGGTGTGGGACCTGCCGGACGTGTTGATCAGCCGCCGGCGCGGGCTGCCGGTCGGCTACGTCTTTCCCAAGAGTGGTACGGTGGTCATCGAAGACGGGATCGCGGTCGTGCGAGGCGCCAAACACCAGGCCGCGGCGCGCGCCTTTGTGGACTTCGTCGGCGGCGTAGAGATGCAGCTGGCGGCTGCGCGGGAAGTGTACCGGCTGCCCGCGCGACTCGACCTCCCTTCCGATTCACTGCCTGATTGGGTGCGCGACGTGCGGCGTCGCATGGTCGTGGAAGACGTCGACTGGAACCTGCTCGCCGAGCATGGCGCCGACTGGATGCGCTGGTGGGATCAGCACGTGCGCGGCACAGGGCGGAACCGTTGAGCGGCTTCCTGGAAATCCGCGCGATTGAAAAACGCTGGTCTCCTGAGGTCATGGTCGGACCCATTACGCTCGACATCGCCCGCGGCGAGATCCTCGCGCTGCTCGGACCGTCGGGCAGCGGGAAGACGACGATGCTCCGGCTGCTGGCGGGGTTCGAAACGGCGGATGCGGGGCGGATCGCGGTTGCGAATGACGACGTGACCACCCTGCCGCCTGCGCGACGCCGCATTGGGATGGTGTTCCAGCACTACGCGTTGTTTCCCCACCTCGACGTGGGCGAAAACGTCGGCTTCGGACTGGGCGGAAGGGGGAAGGGGGAAGAGGGAGGGGTTAAACAAAAGATCGCTGAAGCGCTCGCATTGGTCGATCTGGCGGGGTACGAGCGGCGCAAGGTGCACGAGCTCTCGGGCGGTCAGCAGCAGCGCGTTGCGCTGGCCCGCGCGCTCGCTCCCGAGCCGCGCGTGTTGCTGCTCGATGAGCCCCTCTCGAATCTCGACCCCGCACTGCGCGAGCGGACGCGGCGCGAGCTGCGCCACGTCATCAAGCGCATCGGCATCACCTCGGTCTTCGTCACGCACGAGCAGGAAGAAGCGTTCGACCTCGGCGATCGCATCGCCGTGCTCAACGCGGGCCGTCTGGAACAGGTGGGCGCGGCCGTCGAGCTCTACGAGCATCCGACGAATCTGTTCGTCGCGACCTTCGTGGGCCGCGCCAATGTCTTCCGCAATCGGGCGGCACGCGCCCTCGGTGGCTC
Source organism: uncultured Gemmatimonadales bacterium (assembly GCA_963704805.1). GTDB lineage: Bacteria > Gemmatimonadota > Gemmatimonadetes > Gemmatimonadales > GWC2-71-9 > 20CM-2-65-7. The sequence continues at coordinate 1,556,514 of CAVPHS010000001.1, forward strand.
GGGCGACGGGAAGGTTCTCGTCGTGCGGCCCGAGCGGCTGCGCTTTGGCGATGCCGGACTCCCCGGCGTGGTGCGGGAGCTGCGCTACACGGGACCGGTGGCCTTTTTTCTCGTCGAAGGCGAGAGCGGCGAGCGATTCGAAGTACTCGCCGAGCCGGACGCGGCGCGCGTCGACGACCGCGTGTACGTGGAAGCGACACGCGTCATAGAGCTGCCTGACACGGGAACGGCGCGATGAGCCGCCGCGGGGTGACCGTCGCGGCTGTCGCCCTCACGCTCCTCCTGGCGTGGCTGGTCCTGTATCCGATCGGCATCGTGGGCGCGGAAGCGGCGAGCGGCGCGGCGTGGCACGACTTCCTCACGCGCGCCGGCGAGTGGGCCGCGCTGTGGGCGAGCATCTGGATATCGCTGGTGAGCGTGGTGCTGGCCGCCGCCATCGGCGTTCCCCTCGCATTCCTGTTCGAGTGGTTCGATTTCCCGGGACGCAAGACGCTGGGCGCGCTCGTCGCACTGCCGGTGGTGCTGCCGCCGCTCGTCGGCGTGATCGCGTTTCTGTTTCTGTACGGCGAGTCCGGGTTCATCTCGCGCGCGATCCAGGCGCTGTTCCACCTCGAGCAGGCGCCGTGGCGGCTGCAGGGATCGCTCGCGATTCTGTTGGTCCACGCTTACTCGATGTACGTCTATTTCTACCTGTTCACGCGTGCCGGCCTGGCCCGACTCGACGTCTCGATGCTGGAAGCAGCGCAGGCGCTGGGCGCCGACCGGCGCCGCACGTTGTGGCGCGTGGTGATGCCATTACTGCGGCCGTCGCTCGTCGGGGCGGCGATTCTCACCTTCATGACGTCGCTTGGCTCGTTCAGCGCACCGTACATCTTCGGCGGCGGATTCCGCGTGATGACCACCCAGATCGTCGCGACGAAGTTGAACGGCGATGTGGCGTTGGCAATGGTCGAGACCGTGGTGCTCGCGGTCGTCGCCGTCGTCGCGCTCCTGATCCTGCGGCGCACGGAAGGGGACGACATTCTCATTGCGCTGGGGAAGGGCATCGCGCCGCGGCCGCGCCCGATCCGCCGCACCGTTGTCCGGCGGCTGACGACGATCGTGGGGTGGGGGCTCGCCGTACTCCTGTTACTGCCGCACCTGACGCTGGCACTCGTGTCGCTGGTTCCCTATGGCACCTGGACCACCGAGGTTCTTCCGCCGGTGATCAGCCTGGACAATTACCGGCGGCTCTTTTCCGAGGCGGAGCGACTGCGGCCCCTGCTGAACTCGTTGTGGATGGCGGGCGTCAGCACCGCGGCGGCCGTGGTGCTGGCGCTCTTCGCCGGATGGCTCGTGGTGCGAGCCCGCGTGGCACTGCGCCGGGTGATCGAGGGATTGCTCGTGCTGCCGTGGGCGCTTCCGGGAACGGTTTTCGCCATTGCGCTGGCGACGGCGTTCAGCACGAACGCGCCCTGGCAGCTGCGCTTCGTGCTGGTCGGGACGGCGGTGATTCTGCCGCTCGCGTATCTGGTGCGTGGGCTGCCGCTCACCGGCCGTGGCGTGCTCGCGGCGTACCGCCAGCTCGATCCGGCAATGGAGGAAGCGGCCGCGAGCCTCGGCGCCGGCCGGTGGCGCACGATCGTGCGGGTGACGTTGCCGCAGCTCCGTCCCGGTCTGTCTGCCGGTGCCAGCCTCGCCTTCGTGGCCGCGCTCGGCGATATCGTCGCCTCGATCGTGCTCTACACCTATGAAACGCGTCCCATCTCGATCGAAATCCTCTCGAGCCTGCGGCTCGCGGAAACCGGAGTCGCAGCCGCGTTCGGTGTGGTGCTGATGCTCGTCAGTGCGGTGGTCCTGGGGGTGGGAGCGAGACGATGAAACGGCTCTCGGTCCTGATGCTCGTGGCATTCGTGGACATGATGGGTCTCATGATCATCTGGCCGCTGCTGCCGCTGTATGCGAAGAATCTCGGCGCGACGGCGACGGTCGTCGGTTTGCTGGCGGCGTCGTTCCCCGTCGCCCAGCTCGTGTCGTCGCCCGTGTGGGGATACGTCTCCGATCGCTCCGGTCGCCGGCCAGCCCTGCTGGTGGGGCTCGCCGCGTCTGCCATCGCGTACATCGTGTTCGGGTTCGCGCACACGGTGTGGCTGCTTTTCCTTTCGCGTTTTGTGCAGGGTCTCGGTGGGGGCACGACCGGCGTCGTCCAGGCTTACGTGGCGGATACGATGGTGCCGCGCGAACGGGCCAAGGCGCTTGGCTGGCTGTCCGCAGCGACGAGCGCCGGTGTCATCATCGGTCCGGCGATCGGCTCCTTCATGCATCGGTTTGGCGAAGCGGCACCAGGGTTGTTCGCGAGTGCCCTGGTTCTGATCAACGTGGCATTTGCCTGGAAGTGGTTGCCGGAGTCGCGCTGGGCGCAGGCCGGCGTATCGCGCACCGGGACGGAGGAGCGCGCGCCGCGTCACTCGGTGACGATGCGCGAGGCTGTGCAGAACATCGTACAACCAGCGGTGCGCGTGCTCAGCGATCCGACCCGGCCGGTGTCCCTGCTGATTTGGATCTATGCGCTCGCGATGCTCGCGTTCAACGCGTTACCGCCCGTGTTCTCCCTGTACCTGAACGATCGCTTTGGAATCACGGCGGACCAGATCGGCTACTTCTTCATGATCTTCGGCGCCATCGGCGTGCTGATGCGAACGGCGCCTGTGGGCTGGTTCAACGCCCGCCTCGGTGAAGTGCGGACGATGCAGGTCGGCACGCTCCTTCTTCTTGCCGGCTTCATCCTCGTGCCCCTGGCGCCCTCCCTGCCGCTCTTCGTCGCCGCACAGATTCTTCTGCCGCTCGGGACCGCGCTCCTGTTTCCGGCAAACTCGGCGCTCGTCAGTCATCGCGCGCATCACGATGAAATCGGCCTCACCCTGGGCGTGCAGCAGACCTATCGCGGCGTTGCCGCCATTGTGGGGCCGGTTTACGCCGGGGGCGCGTACCAGAAGCTGGGCCAGCAGGTCCCGTTCTTCATCTCGGCGGGAATCATCGTCTTCGTTCTTTACCTGACTCTGCGCATCCGCGAGGATAGCGCCACGCAGGTGGCGGTGGAGACGTGAGGACCGCTACTTTTTGCCCATGACCCTCGCCATCTACACTGCGCTGCTGGCGTTGCTCACGGCGCCACCGCCTCGCCCCAAGCTGGTCGTCGTCATCACCGTCGATCAGCTGCGCCCCGACTACTTCACCCGCTGGAAGCCGCAGCTGACGGGCGGCCTGGGACAGCTTGCGAACGAGGGCGCGTTCTTCACCGAGGGCTATCAGGATCACGCGGTCACCGAGACCGCGCCGGGACACGCGACCATCCTCTCCGGCATGTGGCCGGCACACAACGGGATCATGCGCAATTCGGAGGGCGTGCAGGACACCCTGGCCCCGTTGCTCGGTGTCGGTGGACCCGGTGCGTCACCGCGCCGCTTGCGCGGCACGACGCTGGTCGACTGGCTCAAAGCCGTCGATCCGACGGCGCGGGCGCTGTCGGTGAGCCGCAAGGATCGCGGCGCCATTCTCCCCATCGGACATGCGAAGGAGCAGGTGTACTGGTATCAGTCCGGCCTGTTCACGACGAGTAGGTACTACAGCGACACGCTGCCCGCATGGGTTCAAGGCTTCAATGCACGCCACCTGCCGCAGAAGGCCGCGAACACGGCGTGGACACCGCTCCTCCCCGATAGCGCGTATCAAGAGCCGGACAGCGCGGCGTGGGAAAACAGCGGCGCCAACGTGGCCTTCCCCCATCGTCTGCCGGCCGACAGCGTGCGCGCCGCTTTCGCCCTGCCCGGCGTGCCCGCGATGGATTCGCTGACGCTGCTGTTTGCACTCGAGGGTTTCGAGGCGCTCAAGCTGGGACGGAAGGGAACGGACATTCTCGCGGTCAGTCTCTCGACGACGGATGCCGTGGGACACGCGTTCGGGCCCGACTCGCGTGAGATACATGACCAGGTGCTGCGGCTGGATCACTATCTCGCGTGGTTCCTCAAGCGCCTTACGGATCGGGTCGGACGCGACAACATGGTCGTCGTTCTGACCGCCGACCATGGCGTGACGTCCTTCCCCGAGCGCACCCGCGCTAAGGGGGGAACCGCCTATCGCGTGCTGCTCGATACGTTGATCACGGCGGTGAACCACGAGCTCGATGGCGTCGCCGGCACGTCACGCGAATGGCTCGGCTTCGATACCGGGATGTTGTTCCTGCAGGACAACGGCCGCTTCGCTGCGATGGGCGTCAGGACCGACAGCATCCTCGATGCGTTGACCACGCGGATGCTGAGGGTGCCGGGCGTGGCGCGCGTGATCCAGCCCGCCGATCTGGCACGTGCCGACACCGCGTCCGACCCGATCGCCCGGCGCTGGCTGCATCAGCTCACGCCGGACGCGGGGGTCGCACTCACCGTCAGCCTGCAGCCCGGATCGGTCTGGGACATCCCCAACATTTCGATCGCCATGCACGGCCAGCCATCCGAGGACGACGCACACGTCCCGATCATCTTCTGGGGCCGGGGCATCCGGCGTGGCGTGTATGCCGGACGGATGAACACCGTCGATATCGCGCCCACGCTGGCCGCGCTGCTGGGTGTAGCGCCGCTGTCGCTGGTGGACGGCCGCGCCCGGACCGACGCCCTGATGCCGAGGAACTAGGTGGCGCAGAAGCAGTCGCCCAATCAGATCCGCCGCATTGAAGAGCTGCAGCACTACGTGCGCACGGTCGATAAGGTCAAGAGGCTCGTGGCCGAGCTCGAATCAAACCGCGCGGCGAAGGCGAGTATCGTCAACGGCATCTGTGGCAACATCGCCCGCGAGCTCTCGCACATGCGCCAGCGCGCGCTGACCGCCAGCCTCGGGACGCTGCCCGATGTGGCGGGCAATCTCGCCGTCGTGGCGGGGCGCGCCGGCACGGGGCTCAACATGAAGATTCGCGCCTTGGCGGACGGTATCAACAGCATGACGATGCAGCTCGATCAGTCGCTCAAGGCGGCCCACGACATGCCTCCCGAGAAACACAAAGAGCCCGGCCAATCGTAGCCATCAGCTGTCGCGCCCTCACCAAGCGTTTCGGAGACGTGGTCGCCGTCGCCGGACTGGATCTCACGATCGGCGCGGGCGAGTGCTTTGGCCTGCTCGGACCGAACGGGGCGGGGAAGACCACGACCATCGAGATTCTCGAGGGTCTCACGCTTCCCGACAGCGGAGACGTCGAGATCCTCGGGACACTGTGGCGTGAAGGGGCAGCGGGACGCGCCCTGCGTGAGCGGCTCGGCATTCAGCTGCAAGACACGCAGCTCGCCGACAAGCTGACGGTCAGCGAGGTGCTGGCGTTGTTCCGCTCGTTCTACCGGCAGTCGCACACGGTCGACGAGGTGCTCGCGCTCGTGGAGCTGGAGGAGAAGCGCCGGGCACGGGTCATGACGCTGTCCGGGGGACAGAAGCAGCGCCTCGCCGTGGCGTGCGCGCTGATCAGCAAGCCCGAGCTGCTCTTCCTCGACGAGCCGACCACCGGGCTCGATCCGCAATCGCGGCGGCAGCTGTGGGAGATCATCCGGCGATTTCGCGCCGCGGGCGGCACGGTGCTGCTCACGACCCATTACATGGAAGAGGCCGAGCGACTGTGTGACCGTGTCGCGATCATGGATCATGGCAAGATCATCGCGCTCGGGACGCCGGCCGAGCTGATCGCGTCGCTCGGCGCCGAGCACGTGATCGAGTTCGCGCTCAACGACGGCATTCCCGCCGATTTGATGGAAGGACTGCAGAGCATGAGCGGGGTCACGGCGGTGCGGCCGGGTGCCGGGGGGCTGTCCCTTACGGTCACGGAGCTGCACCGCACGCTGCCCGCCCTGCTGGCGTTGCTGCAGCAGCGCGCGCTCGAGCTGTCGCTGCTCACCACGCACCACGCCACGCTCGACGACGTGTTCGTCGCGCTCACGGGACGGCAACTCCGTGATACGTGAGCACCCGATGTTTCAGCTGGCGCTCGCGCGGATGCGGGAGTTCTACCGCGAGCCGGAGGCGGTGTTCTGGGTCTTCGGCTTCCCAATCGTGCTCGCGTTCGCCCTCGGCCTCGCCTTTCGGAAAACGGGGCCGGGTGAGCTGCAGGTGGGTGTGGCGCCCGGGGCCGGCGACAGCGCCCTCGCCGCCACGCTCGATTCGTCGCCGCGACTCACCGCGACGGTCCTCGATTCGGCGACCGCACGCTTGCGGCTGCGCACGGGCAGAATTGCGCTCCTCGTCGTGCCGGGCGATCCGCTCGTCTATCGCTACGACTCGACGCGTACCGAAAGCGGTCTCGCCCGCCTCGAAGTCGACGACGTGCTCCAGCGCGCGCGGGGACGGACCGACCGTCTCGCCGTGCGGGAGGACCGCGTCGTCGCGCCGGGATCGCGCTACATCGATTTCCTGATTCCGGGGCTGCTCGGCATGAACCTGCTGGGCAGCGGGATTTGGGGCGTCGGGTTCTCCGTCGTGCAGGCGCGGCAGAAGAAGCTGCTCAAGCGGTATATGGCCACGCCGATGCGGCGGAGCCACTATCTCCTGAGCTTCATCCTCTCGCGACTCGTATTCCTCATGCTCGAGGTGGCGGCGCTGATCGGCTTTGGCTGGCTCCTCTTCAGTGTTGCCGTGCGCGGGTCGTTTGTCTCGCTCGCCTTAATCACGATTCTCGGCGCATTCGCGTTCGCGGGGCTGGGACTGCTCGTCGCGAGTCGCGCGCGGACGATCGAGGGCGTCTCGGGCCTGATGAATCTGGTGATGCTGCCGATGTGGATTCTGTCGGGGACGTTCTTTTCCTATTCCCGCTTCCCCGATGCGATGATCCCGTTCGTCAAGGCGCTGCCGCTGACCGCGCTGAACGACGCGCTGCGCGCCGTGATGATCGACGGAGCGGGTCTCGCAACGCTCGGCGCCCCTATCGCGATCGTCGTCGCGTGGGGTGCCGTGAGCTTCGTGATCGCGCTACAGATCTTCCGCTGGAGGTGATCGTCCGGGGTCCGGTCCCTAACTCTCCGGTCGAAACAGCGCGGCCAGCCGCCGCAGAAAGCCACCCAGCGCGCTGCTCACCGCGTGGCTGAATGCGCTTGCAGAATGAAACCGCTCGGCCGGATCGCTGCGCAGTCCCCGCCGAAGCACCTCTTCGAGCTCGCGCGGCACGTCGCGCCGCTCGCTGCTCAAGGGGGGTAGGTCATCGGTCGTCTGCTTGGCGAGGATCTGCTCCGGCGTCTTTCCCGTAAAGGGCGGGTGGCCCACGAGCCCGAAGTACGCCACCGCCGCCATGGAGTAGAGGTCGGCGCGCTGATCCACCCGCTCACCCAGCAATTGCTCGGGGGCGGCGAACTGCGGCGTGCCGCTGCGCGACGTTGCGCCGCCAAAGCGCGCGCCGCCGCGGAGCGCCAGCGCCAGTCCGAAGTCGGTGATGCGCAGCCGGCCGTCGGGCTCGATCAGCATGTTCTCGGGCTTCAGGTCCCGGTGAATCAGGCCCACACTGTGGGCGTGTTCCAGCGCGGAGAGCCCCTCCTTGAGGAGTCGCTCGGTCTGCTCCACTGATAACGTGCCGTGGCGCTGCACGACCTGCGCGAGATTCGACCCCGGCACGAACTCCATCGAGTACCAGTTCAGGCCGGCGCGTCCCATGATGTCGTAAATGCTCACGATGTTCGGATGGCGCAGCCGCGCCGCGAGCTGCGCTTCGCGGCGGAAGCGCTCCAGTACGCCTGGATCCGCGGTGAGCGCTGGATGCAGGACTTTAATCGCGACGTCGCGCTCGAGCGCCAGGTCGCGCGCGCGATACACGCGACCGAATCCGCCGGTGCCGATTTCTTCCAACAGCTCGTAGTCGTCGCCCAGCGCGCGACGCAGCCGGCGCTCAAACCCAGACTCCGTGATCGCCGGCGCGGCTGCCGGCACCTGGAATGTGCCCGCATCGGCGACGAAATCTTCGAGCATCTCGGTGGCGGTGTAGTAGCGCTGCTTCGGCATCGCCGAGAGCCCGCGCGTGATGACGCGCTCGACCGCGGCGGGGACCGCGGCGCGCAGCTGGCGCGGCGGCACGATGCGCGCAGGGTCGAGATCGGGCGCGTTCCCGGTAAGCGCGGCGTAGATGTTCGCGGTCACGGTATACACGTCGCTTGCCGGTTCGCCGGGATCACCGGCGCGCACCTCCGGGGCCATGTACGCGAGCGTGTGATCGTCCGGTGCGAGGGGCTCGATGTATGGCAGGCACCAATTCGAGTATCGCAGGTCGGTGATGACGCCCCGCCCCCCGGTATCGATCATCAGGGTGGTGGGGATGATGCGGCGCATGATGATGCCGCGCGCGTGGGCATGTTCGAGCGCCGACAGCAGATCGCGGACCAGAGACAGGGATTGCGGGATGGGCCGCGGCCCGCGCCGCAGCGCCTCGGCGAGACTTTCACCATCGATCCAATTGGCGGTGCGATAGGCGAACGTGCCGATCTCCCCGGCCGCGTACACGTGCCGGATCGTCGGATGATCGAGCGCTGCGAGCGTTTCCGTTTCGCGCATGAACCAGGCGCGCGACGGCGTACCCGCGGTGAGGTGTAACCGCATCGTGACGAAGCGCTTCAGCACGCGATCCCACGCCTGGTACAGCGCGCGGTCCGGCGTGAGCGCGACGAGATTGTCGAGCCGGAAGGCAGGCTCGAGCGCGCGGAGCGCGTCGTCCAGCTGCGCTGGCGCGGAGGGCCGGGGGGCACCCAGCGCGCCCGCATTTGTGACGGGCGTCACCGGGCCGGGTGGCGTGGAGCGACGATCAGGTGTGTGCACGAGCGGAAAATGTAGTCGCTGCGTGCCGTTCTGCTGGCACGAAATGGAAGAACACAACAAATTGGGCGGGCATGGACAACGAGCATTCTGCGGTTCGTCATCGGCTCGAGCGCCGCGTGCGGCCCGACCGCCGCTCCGGCCTCGATCGGCGGATCACCGAGCGACGGACGCGGTCCGTTCCGGTGCTCGTGGAGCGGCGCGGGCATATGGATCGCCGCAGCTTGATCGAGCGTCGCGGGCTGCGACCCCGACGCCAGTTGAGAGACCGCCGCGGCGCGGGGCTCTCGTTCACCGAATTCACTTGATCGTGACGCGCACCACCGCCCAGCCACCGCGCCCCGATCGCGCATAACGCGCATCCCATAGAGAGATCGTCTTTGTCGTCGTATCCACTTCGGCAGCCAGGAAGCGTGCGAAGTGGGCGATGGCGCGTCCGTCGGTGGTGCTGTCGATCGCGCGCCGCACCAGCCGGAGTTTGAGATTCCGTGGCAATTGCCACCCGTCACCCGCCACGGTGTCCGCGCTCGCCAACATTGTTTCCCAGGTGAACGGCTGACCGATGTCGGTGAGCGCCGCCCACGTGGCGCCGGCGCCGAAGCGCTGGAGCGCCTGTTGCCGGATCTGCGTCTTACGGTGCTGGGCGACGATTCCCTGAGCCCCGGCATAGAGGGCGAGCACCAGAAGCGCGAGCACCGCCGAGTGCTGCCGGGCCACGGGCCCGAACCAGTAGCGCACCCATCCGATCACGCCGAGCACGTACAGCACGGCGCCTGCAACGAGCGCCCAGGGCGCGACAATCGACGCGTTCGTGCCGATGATGAGCGTGATCAGCGCGCCAAGCACCAGTATCCCGGTGAGCGGGATCCAGTGCCGCTCGGCGCCCCACGCAAGACCGATCAGGGGCACCAGCCAGAAAAACAGATCGGCGATGGCTACCCAATCGAGGTAGTACCAGCGCCCGCTCCAAGGAAGAAACGGACGCCAGCCGTAGGAGCCCTGCCAATCCATGTAGAGATGACTCAGCACCGCGACGCCGACGCACAACGCCAGCCAGCGCCACGCGGGCACGACGATCGTGCGACCGCGACGTTGTAGCCACAGGCGCGCGAGCCACCACCCGCCGCGTAATAGCAGCGTCAGGCCGATGATTTCAACGAGGCCGCCGGCCAGCGAGTGTGTGATCCCGCGATGGAGCTCGAGGAAATCGGCGCGCGTGCCTGGGAGACCGATGAATAGCTCGGTCCAATCGGGCGCGTTGGCCGCGACGATCCCGATCAGCGCGGCGCGCGGCACATGGCGATCGGCGACGGCCCGCCCGAGGGCCGCGCCGACGAGTACGTGGGCGAGATTGTCCAACCTCAGCCCTCGGCGACCTCGTGCAGCACCCGCTCCAGGATGCCGAAATCGTACGGTTTGACGAGGGACGGCACGCCCGACTCACGCAGCAGCGTCTCGGTGTCGGGGGCAAACGTGTCGCCCGTCGTGAACACGAGGCGATTGGCCATCGAGGGATACTCCCGTCGCAAGCGCTCCAGGAACTCGCCGCCGCTCATGCCAGGCATGCGCACGTCGGAGACGATGACATCGAACCGCTCACGCTGCAGCATGCGCAGCGCATCCCTGCCGTCGCCGACTGCTACGGCGTGCATGCCGCGCCGCTTGAGAAAATTCAGCACGGCACGCCGCACTCCCTCTTCGTCGTCGATCAGCAGAACCGATAGAGTGGCCGCGCGGGCTCGCTTGCCCCGGTCGAGGCCCGGCGCGCGTGACGGGGTGAACCGCTGGCGCTTGCGCGCGTCACGCAACAGCTCGACGGTGAAGGTGGCGCCCCCGCCCCCTCCCCCGCTCTCCGAGGGTTCCGCCTCGAGCGAGATCCGGCCACCGTGGTCGTGCACGATCCCGTAGCAGATCGACAGGCCCAGCCCGCTCCCGGCGCCTTCGGGTTTGGTGGTGAAGAACGGATCGAAGATCTTCCCCCGGATGTCGGCGGGGATGCCGGGTCCCGTGTCGGACACTTGCAGCCGGACCCGATCGGCGCCCGACGAGGCCGTGCGGATCGTGATAGCGCGCCGTCCGCCCGTTTCGCCTCCGGCGGTCAGCGCCTGCTCGGCATTGATGAGCAGGTTGAGCAGCATCTGCTGCATCTCGGAGCTGTTCGCCCACGTCTTGGGGTTCTCCTCGTCCAGCTCGAGGTTCACGCTGATGTTCAGCGTCGTCAGATGGTAGGAGCGCAGCGCGAACGTGCGGCGCACGACCTCATTCAGATCCACGAGCGTGCGCTCCTTGCTGCCGGCGCGGGCGAACGCCAGGAGGTTGGACGTGATGCGCCCGATGCGCGTCGCTTCGTCGTACATCGTCTGCACGGTCTCGCGCTGATCGGGCGTGAGCTGATCGAGCAGCAGGGTCTGCGCGAATCCCGAGATGATCGCGGCGGGGTTGTTGATTTCGTGTGCCACGCCGCTGACGAGCTGTCCCATCGCCCCGAGTTTCTCCGCCTGCTGCAGCTGCGTCTGGGCGCGCCGTTGTTCGGTGATGTCGCGCACCAGCGAGAGCACCTTGGCAATGCGCCCGGCTTCGCGCACCGGGGCGTAGAACACCTGGCCGGTGCCGTCGCTGCCGTCGGGTCGCTGAAACCGAACCTCGAAGCGCCGCAGCTCACCGGTGAACGCGGCGGCCAGATTGTCCCGCGCGATGCGCGCCGTCGTCGTATCGAGCCAGCGCAGGCCCGACCGCCGCGACTCACCGTCGATGTCGGGAAAGGCGTTGAGGAGCGCGCGGCCGGCGGCGTTTTCGTCGAGCACGCGGCCGTCCTGATCGAGCACGCTGATCGCGTCGGGGACCGCTTCCATGACCAGACGGAGATTGCGCTCCGCAGAGGCCGTGGCGCTGAGCGAGCTCATCAGCGAGCGCGTTTGGTTGGCGACTTCGTCCTCCAGCAGCTGCGCGTAGCGCCGATCGACGCCGAGCGAGTACAGCACGCGCGCCGCAATGATCGCCATGCCCAGACCAATGATCACCGCAATGTCGGCGCCGGGCTCCGGGTGAATGACTGCGCTGATCGCCAGGCCGGCCATTCCCGCAATTCCCACGACGAGCGCCACGATCCGCGCCGCGAGCCCGGAGTCCGGCTTGAGCGATCGCCGGCTTTCCAGGTGCCGGGCGTAGTCCGGCGCGACGGCAGCCGCCGCGGCGATCAGCAGCAGACCACCGTCCCACGTGAGATCGAGGGGTCCCCCCGAGACATACGTACCGCGTAAGGCGACGCCCGCGTAGATCAGGTTGCCAATCGCGAACACGATGATGCCGGGCAGGAGCAGCAACGCGGTTCTCGTCGAAAACGAGGTGCGGCGCAGCATCTGAACCAGGAGCACCCAGAGCACGACGATCGCACCGATGGACCACCCGACGCTCGTCAGCAGACTCGCGGTCGATTCCGCGGGGTTCCTGGCCAGCAACGGCACCAGGAGATACTCGTAGCCCACCGCCCCCACGGTGAACGTCACGAGCACCGTATCGAGGACGAGCTCGGGATCGGCCCGGCGCGTCGGTTGCGCGCTGGCGAGAGTGATCATGCCGACGATCAGGCACAAGTAGATGCCGAGAAACCCTGCGTCGGCGAGTGAGGGATACGCCGGCGGAGATCCGACCCAGAGGTCGTGATACGTCCATGCCAGCTGACCGGCGAGGTAGGAGGCGCAGCCCGCGCCGATCCAGCGCCACGTCCGACGCTGTTCGGCACTGGTCACGCGCTGAGCGGCGACAAAGCAGCAGAAGGCGGCGAACGCCGCCGCCCAGATCGAGGATACGTCGGTGGCCAGCAGCAGTGTGTGCCTGCCGGCGGATGGGAAGGCGTACAGCGCCACGGCCGCCGCCAGTGAGACCCCGGCGATGGTGAACAACACGCGGGCGGAGCGACTCAGCGGCATCACGTGGGAAACACTCCGCGCCTAACCTAAACCGCATTATGTTACGCCGCCAATGAATTTCCTCGGTTGGATGAACGCGCCGGCGCAGGCGCTGGCGGAATGGGAGATGCACACCGGGCTGGCAGCGGCCGCGCGCGCCGATGGGCTGGATCACACGCTGGTCTGCGGGATGGGCGGCTCGAGCCTCGTCGCCGACGTGCTCGCGGAAACGTTCCACAAGAGCAGTCTCCACGTGCTCGACAGCACCAACCCTGACGCGGTGCGAGCGGTCGAACGCGCCCACGATCTGTCGCGCACGCTGTTTCTGATCACGAGTAAATCGGGGAACACGGTCGAGACGCTCGCCTTCTGTAACTATTTCCTGGCGCGCGCGCGGCCTCACCAGTTTGTGGCCATCACTGAAACCGACACCCCGCTCGATACACTCGCGCGCGAGCGCGGATTCCGGGCGATCCTGCCGCATCCCCCCGACGTGGGGGGCCGATATTCCGCCCTGACTGCGGTCGGCATGCTGCCGGCGGCGCTGATCGGGATCGACGGTCGCACGCTACTCGAACGGACGGGTCAGGTCGATGCCAAAGCGGCGCAGGCGCTCGGTGTCGCGATCGCCGATCGCGCCATGGCCGGCCGCGATAAGCTGGTCGTGGCCCCGCCGCCCGAGGTCTCATGGCTCGCGCACTGGGTGGAGCAATTGGTTGCGGAGAGTTCCGGAAAGAACGGGCGTGGCGTCATTCCCATCGTCAACGATCCCGTCGGGGTCGTATTGCCCGACATGCAATCGGTCGGCCGCGACGAGATCTCCGATGATCCGCTCGACCTGGGCGCCGCGTTTCTGCGGTGGGAATACGCCACGCAGGCGCTGTGCGAGCGACTCGGCGTCAACCCCTTCGATCAGCCGGATGTGGACGAAGCCAAGCGGCTGGCCCGCGCGGAGCTGGGAGATGGGCGTGGTGGTGGAGGGGCGCAGCATGCTGCGCCCCTCCAGACCCTCACCCCCGCGGATTTACGGCGGAGCGCGAAACCGGGTGATTACTTCGCGATTCTGGCGTACCTGCCGCCCACGCCGACCGTGATTGCAGAGCTGCAGCGCGTGCGCGCTGCGTGGGGAAGATCCCTCGAGTGCGCCACGACCCTCGGTCTTGGGCCACGCTACCTCCATTCGACGGGCCAGCTGCACAAGGGCGGTCCCAACACCGGGCTCTTCCTCGTGATCACCGCCGACACGCGCGAGGACATGCCGATTCCCGAGATGGCGTGGAGCTTTGGTGAGCTGCACCGCGCGCAAGCGCGCGGCGATGTGCGCGCGCTCCTCGCACGCGGGCGGCGAGTGGCGCACGTCCATCTCTCCAGCCTCGCGGAGATCGGGCAGCTGCGTCCGTGACAGGCAGCGCCGGCGCAAGCGGGGGGGGCGGGGGGGGCGGGGGGAGCGGGGGGGGGGGGAGCGTACATCTTCCATCTGATCCCGCACACGCATTGGGATCGTGAATGGTTTCTGCCACGCGCCGCGCTCCATGCCCGTCTCATCCCGCTGCTCGATGATCTCATGGAGCGCCTCCAGGCGGACTCGTCATTCCGCAGCTTCCTGCTCGACGGGCAGACTGTATTGATCGAGGACTACCTGCGCGCACGACCCGAGCGCGAAGGCGAGATCAAGATGCTGGTGAAGAGCGGTCGCCTGCAGGTGGGCCCATGGTACGTGCTGGCGGACGAGCAGATTCCTTCCGGAGAATCGCTGCTGCGCAACCTGCTGCTTGGTGCGACGGACGCCGAGCGCCTGGGCGGCAGGCTGGATGTGTTGTACTCGCCCGACGCGTTCGGCCATCCGGGCGTTTTGCCGACCGTGGCGCGTGAGTTTGGGATCAAGTTCGGCGTCCTGTGGCGTGGGCTCGGCGGCGAGCCAGGGCAGGAACGCGACTTCTTTCGCTGGCGAGGCCCTGATGGGCGCGACGTCCTGCTGTGGCACATGCCGCCGGGTGGCTACGAAATCGGTGCCGCCTTACCGGGTGCCGGTGCGCGCTTGCCCGATCTGTGGAAAGAGGTTCGCGCCGCACTGGTGCAGCGCGCGACCGGAAAGCATGTCCCCCTCTTCATCGGCGCCGATCATCACGCACCACACCCCGCACTCCCGCGCCTCCGCGACATCCTCGCCGAGCTCGAGCCGGCCAGCGCGTTTCGGATCTCGCGTCTCGACGAGTTCTTCCAGGCTGCCGAGAGCACACTGGCACGCAACGTTGAGGGAGAGCTGCGCTGGTCGTATGGCTATACCTGGACGCTGCAGGGTGTTCACGGCACGCGCGCACCGTTCAAACGCCACCACGGCATCGTCGAGTTGTACCTCGAGCGCATCGCCGAGCCGCTGAGCGCTCTCGCACGGTACGCGACAGGTCGAGACCGTCGAGCATTACTCGAGTCCGCATGGCGCACGCTCGTGCGTACGCAATTCCACGACACGATCTGCGGGTCTACGGCAGACGAGGTCACCGCCGCCGCGGAACGGCGTCTCACGGACGTCGCCGCTTATGCCGCCGAGTTGCGGCGTGACGCGCTGCATGCACTCGCAGGCTACGATCCCGACACGATTCGCGAGCGGGCGACGGTGACCGAGCCCGCACTGGTTCTGTGGAATCCTGCGCCTCGGCCCCGCGGCGGCGTCACGGTCGCAGACCTCACCTTCTTCCGGCGCGATATCCTGGTTGGACCTCCCTCCGGACGGATGCCGCGCGAAGGAGCGGGTTACCGGCCTTTCGCACTGTACGGCCCGGATGGGCGCGCGATTCCCGTGCAAGTCTTGGCGCGTCGGGTTACACAAGAGCGGACTGATGCGGTACGCCATTATCCGGACCAGGACGAAGTGGACCAGGTGCGCGTCGCATTTCGAGCACCCGTCGTCCCCGGACTCGGCCTCGCCACCCTGCACGGCGGAGCTCCCGGGGGGGGTGGGGGGGGTGGGGGGGGGCCACTCGAAAAAGGCGACGCAGCGCGGCTGCGCGGAGGCGGACGCTCGCTCGAGAATCGCTTCGTGGCTGTGACGCTCGAACAGAATGGTGCGATCACGCTTGTGGACCGGCGGCGGAACGAGCGCTACAGCGATCTGTTGCAGCTGGAGGACGCGGGAGACGCAGGGGACGCGTACACCTATTGCGCGCCCGTCCGTGACCGTGTCAAGCGCAGCCAGGGTCCGATCACGGTGCGGCGGCTCGCCGCCGGTCCACTCGTCGCCGCACTCGACGCCCGTTGGGAAGTGACGCGGGGGATCGACGCGCGTCTGTTGATCCAGTTGTACGCCGACAGCCCGACAGTTCGCGCGACGCTCGAGATCGAGAATCGCAGCACGTACCATCGCCTGCGCGCACGCCTGCCGACCGGTCTTGCCGGTGCTCCGCTGACCGCGGGAACGGCGTTCGGCGTGGCCCTGCGCCAGGTTGTCGCCGTCGAGCCTGGAGCGTATCCGCGCGAGACGCCCGTGCGGACGGCCCCGGCGCAGCGATTCATTGCCGCGGCCCGCGGCGGTCGCGGTCTCGCGGTGCTCGCGCCTGCGTTCTTCGAATACGAGTGGACCGACAAGGGCGATGTGCTGCTGACCCTGCTGCGCGCGATCGGCGACTTATCACGTGGCGATCTCCCGACACGCCCCGGTCATGCGGCCTGGCCCACGGCGATTCCTGCGGCGCAATGCATTGGGGCGACGCGAATCGATCTCGCGCTCGCGGCCGTGAGCACCGCGGACCTCGAGCGGGGCGATTTCCTGCCGCATCTGTGGGAGGACGCGTTCCTGCCTCTTCATCCGCTCTGGCTGCGTGATGCCTCGACGCTGCAAGTGGCCCCGCTCGATATCGCCCTGGAAGGAAACGGGCTCGTCTTCTCGGCGGTGAAGCCCGCACAAGTCGGATCACCGATGGTGTTGCGCTGTTACAACGCGACCGATCGCAAGGCTGCGGGGGCATGGCGGTTCGGGACCGGAGTAAAGACGGCGCATCGCGTGCGCGCCGACGAGCGGGAAGCCGTCGCGCTTGTCCTGGAGCAACGCGGTAACGTGGTGCGGTTTGTCGCCGAGCCGCGCGAGATCGTTTCAATCATGGTGACGTGATGCAGGAACACATCCTCACCACGCTGCGGACCGCCCGCTACTTCACGATCGGCTCCCTCGACCGGGCAACCGAGGTCTGGATCGTGTGTCACGGCTACGGCCAGCTGGCCTCCCGCTTTCTCGAGCGGTTTCGCCCCATCGCGGACGACACACGCTGCCTCGTGGCGCCCGAGGGCCTCTCGCGCTTCTATCTCTCCGAGAACCCGGCCGAGCGTCGCGTGGGCGCGAGCTGGATGACGAAGGAAGACCGGGTACACGAGATCGATGACTACGTGCGCTATCTCGACGCGCTGCGCAATCAGGTGGCTGGAGGAAAAACGAAAGTCACCGCCCTGGGATTCTCGCAAGGGACCGCGACCGTCTGCCGCTGGGCCGCGCTGGGAACGGGAGCGGACATCGATCGTCTGATCGTCTGGGGTGGCGAGGTCCCGCCCGATCTCGACCTGGCCGATCGTCGCGCCGCCGAGCGATTGCACAAAGTCAAGCTCACACTCGTGTATGGTGATCGCGACGAGTTCTTCACGCCGAAAGTCGTGGGCGCGACGGAGGCGAGGTTACGCCAGCACAGCATTCCGTACGAGTTGGTGTCGTACGAAGGCGGCCACGAGATTCACGCTGCCACGCTACGGCAGCTGCTTTGAAGGGTCGAGCGCGTCCCGGAGTGCGTCGCCGAGGAGGGTGCACGCCACGACCACCAACACGAGCGCCATTCCCGGCGCGGCGGCGACCCACGGCGCGTTGACGAGGACGTCGCGCCCCGAGGCGATCATGTTGCCCCATGACGGCGTCGGCGGCTGCACACCCAACCCGAAATAAGAAAGGCCGGCTTCCAGGGTGATCGCGTTGCCGACGCCGAGTGCGGCGGCGACGATGACCGGCGTCAGCGCATTCGGCAGGATGTGGCGGCCCAACACGCGGAGGCGGCGCGCGCCGATGGCTCTCGCGCCTTCGACGAACGGCCGTGCGGCCAGCGCGCGCACCTCGCCATGCACCAGCCGGGCGACGCTCATCCATCCGGTAAGCCCCAGCACCGCGATGACCAACGCTGTACTCGGCTGCCACAGTGCCGCCAGGAGGAGCAGCAGCACCACGCGCGGTAGGGCGAGCGCGAAGTCGGTAATCCCCAGCAGGGTGAGGGAGAGCGGGCCGCGCCAGAATCCGGCAACGGCGCCGATCAGCACACCCAGGACGACCGACACGAGCACCGCGACCGCGCCCACACCGAGCGAAACGCGCGCGCCATAAACCAGCCGCGTCCACACATCCCGCCCAAATCGATCCGTGCCGAGCGCATGGAACTCTCCGCGCACGTCGCTCGAGAACGGTGGAACGAAGCGGGTGGCGACGATATCGCGTTGCGCGGCCGGATCGCCGCTCGTCACGAGCGGCGCGAACAGCGCACAGAGGATCACGACGAGCAACACGGAAGTGCCGAACGCACCACGCCCGTCCCGCAGCAAACGCGTCATGCGGGCGCGTCGCGCACGCGTGGGTCGAGCCAGGCGGCGAGCACGTCGGCCAGCAGATTGCCGGCAACGACGAGCACTGCGCTCACCGCCGTCGCGGCCATGACCACCGGATAGTCGCGCGCCTGGACTGCTTCGACGAGCACCCGGCCCACGCCGGGCCAGGCAAAGACGGCTTCGATAAACACAGCGCCAGAAAAGAGTGCCGGCAGCGACATGCCAAGCAGCGTGACGACTGGAGTGAGTGCGTTGCGCAACGCGTGACGGCCGATCACCTGGCGCGACGTCAATCCCTTTGCCAGTGCCGTCGTGATGAACGGTTGGCTCAACGTCTCGAGCATCGCGCCGCGCACATACCGCGCGGCGCCGCCGATCCCAAGGAGCGTGAGCGTCGCAAGCGGGAGCGCCAGATGGCGCAGGTGATCGAGCAACCGGGCGCCACCGCTGAGATAATCGGAATCGAGTCCCGCCGCGCCGAAGGCCGGCAACCATCGCGCCCAGTAGGTGAACACCAGCACCAGCATCAACGCCAGCCAGTAGCCGGGCAGGGCAAACAGCGTCACGGTCACGACGGAGAGCGCCGTGTCGATGCGGGATCGGCTGCGCGCCGCTTGCAGCGCGCCGATGAACAGTCCGATCAGGTAGCTCAGGACCAACGACAAGACGACGAGGCGTGCCGTTGCGGGCCAGGCTTCGGCGAGCAGGGTCCGGACCGGCCGGCCTTTCGCGATGCTCGTTCCCCAGTCGCCGCGCGCGAAGCGCGCGATCCAGGCCACGAGTTGCGCCGGCAACGGGCGGTCGAGGCCAAGCACGTGGCGCTGGACGGCGAGCTGCTCCGCGGTCGCGCGTGGCCCGAGCAGCAAGGCGACTGGATCGCCGGGCGCGGCGTGCAACAGGACGAAGGTGAGCGCCACGACGCCGAGCACGACGGTGACTGCGGCGAGCAGGCGATGTCCCAGCCTGGCGAGCATCGCCCGGAATCTCGCGTCGCCTCCGGCGCCCCGCTAGAATCTGGGCGTGACGGGGAGGGACCTGACGCGCGTGCCGACATCGATCCTGCTGGCCGCCGCACTGCTGGCGGGGGCGGGATCTGCAGCGTGCGACAACGCGGCGCCGCGCCGTGGTGGCACGGTGCTGTTTGCGTCTGGCGCCGACCTGCCAAGCATGAATCCGCTGCTGACCGTCGTGCCGCTCGCCCGGCAGGTGCAGCGCTACGTGTTGCTCATGACGCTGGCGCGCTACGATTCGACGCTGATCGCCCGGCCGTACCTGGCGCGCGCGTGGCGCTGGTCGGATGGAGGCCGGACCCTCACGTTCGAGCTCCGGACCGACGTACGCTGGCACGATGGCGCGCCCACGACGGCCCGTGATGTCGTCTGGACCATCGATGCCGCTCGCGATCCGGCCACGGGCTATCCGCGGCTCACCGATCTTGCGGCGATCGGCGCGCTGGCGGCGCCGAACGATTCGACGGTCGTGCTGCGATTCGCGAGTGCCGTGACTCCCGGCAACTTGCCGGATGTCTTCACCGACCTCGCGATTCTGCCTGCTCACCTTCTGAGCAACGTCCCGCACGCTCGCCTGCGAGAAGCGGCATGGAACGCGCAGCCGGTGGGGAACGGGCCGTTCCGCTTCGTGACCCATGAGCCCAATCGCCGCTGGGTCTTCGCGCGCAATCCCGAGTTTCCCGTCGCGCTGGGTGGCCCGCCGCATATCGAACGTTTCATCGTCGTGGTCGTCGATGAGCCAATGACCAAGTTGTCCGCGCTCGTCGCCGGAGAGCTCGACTTTGCGGGCGTGAGCCCCCAGCACGTGGCGTTCGTGCGCCGGGATACGGCGCTCGCCATTCGCGATTACCCCCTCATCTTCCCGTATGGACTCGTTTTCAATACCCGGCGGCCCCCGTTCGACGATCCGCGCGTGCGCCGTGCCGCGGCGCTCGCCATCGATCGGCAGGAGATCGTCGACGGGTACTTGTTCGGTTTTGCGACGGTCGCCGCGGGTCCCGTACCGCCCGGGTTGCCGAACTACCTCAGTGAGCTTTCGCCGCCGCTCGCTCCGGACTCGGCGCGCCGCCTCCTGGCAGGCCGGACCGCTGGCCGGCCACGCTTCGAGATTCTCACGGTGGGAAGCGGCGAAGCGCCGCTCGAGCAGATGCTACAAGCCAAGCTCGCCGCAGTGGGATTCGTTGTGTCGATCCGCCAGCTCGAGCAGTCGGCTTTCCTGGATCGCGTGTACGGCCCACGTCACGATTTTACCGCGGCGGTCATGGGCATCCCGGGCGATCCCGGCCTGGGATACCTGCAACCGCTTGGCGAGCTCACCGGCATCGCCGTGCCGCACGATCCCGTCTCGGCGCAGCGCGTCTTCGCCGACGAGATGCCGGTGGCCTGGTTGTATCACGCGCGTGGCGTGCAGGGAATGAATCGGCGCATTCGGGGGGTGCAGATGGATGTCCGCGGCGAGCTGCCCAGCGTGGCCGAGTGGCGTGTGACGCCATGAGGCGACGCGATCTGCCGACCGAGTTTTACGCCAACGCGCCGATGCGACTGGATTTCGCCGGTGGCTGGACCGACGTGCCTCCATTCTCCGCGCGCGAAGGCGGCGTCGTCGTCAACGGGGCCATCGGGCTCCGCGCGCACGTCGCGGTGCGGCTCGGGGGTACACAGTTGCGATTCGTCTCCGAGGAGCTCGGTGAAACACTCGAATGCGCGAACGCGGGCGGACTCACGCCCGGCGGGAAGCTGCCGCTGCTCAAGGCGGCGTTGCGCATGTTCCCGGTATTGGGCGGGTTCACGTTGACCACGCGGAGCGACGCGCCGCCGGGGTCGGGATTGGGCAGCTCCGGAGCGCTGGGCGTCGCACTCGTCGGCGCGCTGAGTCGGGCGCGCCAGGACTCTCGCGCGGAACGCGAATGCGCCGAGCAGGCGTGGCAGGTGGAGACGATCGAAGCGCAGCTGCCGGGGGGGAAGCAGGATCAGTACGCCGCCGCGCTGGGCGGCTTCCATCGTTTTAGCTTTCGCGATCCCGATGTTGGGATCGAGCCGCTCACCCTCGAAGTGGACTTCGTGGCGGCGCTCGAGCGGCAGACATTGCTCTGTTACACGAACAAGAGCCGCGTCTCCGGTGATACAATCTCTCGCGTCATGCAGGGGTTTGACCGTGGCGATCGCGTGATCACGAGCGCCCTCCACGGGATAAAAGCTGCGGGGGAGGCGATGGCGGAAGCACTGCGGCGCGCCGATCTCGCGCGCGTCGCTGCTTTGCTCAGCGAGAATTGGAAACACCAGCAGGCGCTGGACGCAGGCATGCGCACGCCGGAGATGGCGCGCCTCGAGCAGGCGGCCGCGACGGCGGGCGCGTTGGGCGGCAAAGCGGCCGGTGCCGGCGCCGGCGGTTCGATGTTCTTCATCATGAAAGGCAACGCGCGCGACGCGGCGGATGCACTGACCGCTGCAGGGGCGCGCGTGCTCCCAGTGTCGTGGGCGGCGGAGGGGGTGCGATCGTGGTGACGGCGGAAGAGCTCGCGGCTCGCAGGGACGTCGTTGCATCCTCCGCTGACCTGCAGGCACTGCTCAGTCATCTGCGGGAACGGGCACGACCGCTTCTTACCCGGTTGCCGCCGATCCCCGAACACAAGGCTCTGTTGTCGATTGATGGCGGCGTGTGCCGGGACGATGGCACGGCGCTGACATTCGATCCCTGGAGTCCGAACGAGCACCGCTGCCCCCGCTGCGGTAAGGGATGGCGCGGCGAGCGTTACGAGCGTTACTGGGCCCGGTTTCAACATCTCTGGTTGGCCGAGCGCGCCGTCCACCTCGCCGCGGTTGCGGCATTCGGAGACAAGCAGGACTGCGCGGCCGCGAACCGCGCGCGTGAGATCCTTACGGGATACGCCGACCGCTACTGGCGCTATCCCAATCGCGACAATGTGCTCGGGCCAAGCCGGCTCTTCTTTTCCACGTACCTCGAGTCGATTTGGACCTGTAACTATCTCGCGGCCGCGATGCTGCTGCGCGGAGCGGACCTGCTGGACGAAGCCGCAACCAAGGCCGTCAATCAACTGACGGAAGAGGCGGCGACCCTGATCGGGGACTACGATGAGGGATTCTCGAACCGTCAGGCATGGAACAATGCCGCTCTGACGGCGGTCGCCGTCTGGTTCGAGGACGAAGAGCTGGCGCAGCGCGGCATCGAAAGTGATACCGGGCTCATCGCGCACTTGGTGCGCGGCTATGGGCGCGATGGCATGTGGTACGAAGGGGAGAACTACCACTTGTTTGCGCTGCGGGGTCTCTTGACGGGAGCTGCGTGGGCGCGTCTCGCCGGTCTCGATTTTTGGGGGGACCAGCGGCTTGCCCCGCGCCTCGAGGCCGCCCTGCGCGCCCCGACTCTGTCCGCGCTGCCGGATTTCACATATCCAGCCCGCAAGGACGCGCGTTTTGGTGTGTCACTGGCTCAGCCGGCGTTTCTCGAACTCTGGGAAATCGGGCTTACGAAGGTCGCGAGCCGAACTGAGCTCGCTTCATGGCTCGGCGCATTGTATCGCGTGCCGCGGCCTGAACCAGAGCTACTCGAGTCGTACTTGCATGATTTCGGCGCGCCCCCCGCGCCCCCCGCGCCTCCGGGACGCCGTTCGCTCTCGTGGTGGTCGCTTCTCGAAATCCTTCCGGAGCTTCCTTCCGTCGAGCAGCCCTGGCAGGCGAAGAGCGCACTGCTCGAAAGCCAGGGATTGGCAATGCTCCGCCGCGGAGATCGCTACGTCAGCCTTGAGACCGGCTCGACCAGCACGGGGCACGGCCATCCTGATCATCTGCACCTCACCGTCCATGCCGATGGCGTGCATTGGCTGCCCGACCCGGGCACGGGGAGTTATGTAACGCGCGATCTGTTCTGGTATCGCTCCACCCTGGCACACAACGCACCGCGCATCGACGGTCAATCACTCCCTGACGAGACGCGCTGCGAATGTTTCGCCGACCAGGGCGACTGGGGGTGGGTACGCGGTCGCGCCGGTATTGTGAGCCGCACGGTGGTGACGGGCCCATCCTACATCGTCGATGTCGTGGAGCTCTCGGCGCGCGAAGACCATCTGGTCGAGCTGGCGTGGCATTTCAATGCACCTGGTGGAATCGAGACGAAGGGAACGTGGGTCACGGATGAGATTGTCGATGAGTTCGTGACCCGCGTTCAACGGTTTGTACCCGATGCGCAGGGGGCGGGCCCTCTGCTACTACGCCACTCGGCGCGCGGCGCACAGCTTACCGTGCACGCCATCCTGGACGGCGAGCTGCTCCAAGCGGAGGGACCGCCGCTCCCGGGCCGGTCCGAACCGGTGCCGTTCTATCTGGCGCGGGCGCGCGGACGCAATGTCCGGATCGTCACGGTGCTCGAGCCCCATACCGCTCAGGCAACGGTGCGAACCGTCCGTGTGCATGGTGAAGTCGTGGAGATTGAAACGACCACCGGGGTGCACCGGCATCGTCCCGGTGACCAAGACTGGACCATCGAAGCGGGCGACGGACCGCCGCAGGTGCTGCGCGGCGCGCGCGAACAAATCGCGCCGTTCAGGCCGATCGTCGAGCTGGACGCGCCGACTCCGGTAACGGCACCGGCATTCCGTGTCGCGGCGTCACCTCCACTCGACGGTACCCTGGAGGGCTTCGAGCTGTCGGAGCCGCTGCAGCTGGCGCTCGAGGACCAGTACCGCCGCAGCGAAGACCCCTATCCCGGCCCTGACGATCTCTCTGCCGTCGCCTACGCCGCGTGGGACGAACGTGCCCTCTACCTTGCCGTCGACGTGTCCAAACCGGATCTCTGCTTGCGGCCGCCTAATGCGGCACCGCTGCTGTTGGACAATGATCCTGACGACATTCACTCCGACGGCCTGCAGGTCTACATCGCGCCCGCCCATGGGAAGGGGAGCGACGACGCTGTTGGATATCTGATCGTGCCGCAAGCCAACGGGCGCGATGTACGCATCAGCGCTACCAGCGACACCCGTGGGGAGGTCGATGCGTCGGCGGTCCATGGCGAATGGCGTCGCACCGAGCAAGGGTACCGCGTTACCGTCGCGGTCCCGTGGCCCGTCGCCGAGGGCCTGCATCCTCATGCGGGGGAGCGGGTGGGCTTCGACCTCATCGTCAACGAACTGCTGCCCGGCCGGCTGCGCCGCACGGGCCAACTCGTCTGGAGTGGTGGCAACGGCTGGGTCTGGTTGCGCGGGGACCGGCAGAGTCCCGCACGCTTCGGGGTCCTGGAGCTCGTGGCATGATCGTCGTGGTACTGCACGAGCCCCAGGACCTGGTGAACATCGCGCATGTCGTGCGTGGCATGAAAAACTTTGGCCTGCGCGATCTGCGGCTCGTCAATCCACGCGAATACGATGCGTACCGCGTGGAAGGCATCGCCCATCAGACTCACGATATTCTCACGCGGGTGCGCACGTTTCCGACGCTGGAAGAAGCGATCGCCGATTGCGTGCATGTGGTGGGATTCACGGCACGCGGTCGCACCGCCAGACGCAATCTGCAGCGCCCGCGGGAGGCTGCGGCCGAAGTGACGGCGATCGACGACGGGGGGGGCGGGGGGGGCGGGGGAGGCGGGGGGGGCCGGGGGGGGCCGGTCGCCCTGCTGTTCGGGCGCGAAGACAGAGGGCTGCCCAACGATGCGCTCGATCGGTGCCACCGCGTCGTCACCATTCCGAGTGATCCGTCCTATTCGTCACTCAATCTCGGCCATGCGGTCATCGTCATGTTGTACGAGCTCGCGCTGGCGCGGGGTGCCGAGCAACAACCCTTCAAGGCGCCACGGCGGCCATCCACGCCGGCGCCGGTGGACGAGCTCGAGCGTCTGTTCGTCGACGTTGCCCAGGCGCTCCAGTCGATCGATTTCTTCAAGACGCGCAATGCGGACGGCGTGATGCGCACGATGCGCGAGATTGCGCATCGCACGCCGCTCGACCTGCGAGAGGTCAAGCTCCTCCGCGCGATTGCCATCGAGGTGACCAAGTACGGTGAACGACTGGCGCGTTCCAGGCTTCACATCGACCGGTAGCAAACGGCCTGACGCACTCTTCGGCGAGGCGCCGCCGTCCGATGCGCCGGCGCGCATGACACGCGCGTCCGGTTGTCGCGTCTGGGACGAGACCGGCCGCGAGTACGTCGACTACATCATGGCGCTGGGCGCGGTGGCCCTCGGCTACGGACATGCGGCGGTGAATCGCGCGGCCGAAGCGGCGATCGCCGCCGGCGTCGTCGGCCCGTTGCCTCCAGTCGCCGAGGAGGCGCTGGCCGAGGCACTCGCCGAGCGCATTCCCTGGCTCGAGCGCGTGCGATTCCTGAAGACCGGCGCCGAAGCAGTAGCGGCCGCCGTTCGTCTCGCGCGCGTGGCGGCGGGCGCCGGCCGCGATGTCGTCCTCGGCTGCGGGTACCATGGCTGGCTCGATTGGTGCCAGGGCGCCACCGAAGGCGTTCCGGAAGCGGTGCGTGCCCTGTTTGCCGAGCTGCCCTTTAATGACGTCGCGGCGACGCGCGCCATGATTCGCGAGCACGCGCGGCAGCTCGCGGCCGTGGTAATCGAGCCCGTGGTCGTGACCGAACCGACGCGCGAGTGGCTGCAGGTACTGCGCGCGGAGACCGAGCGGGCGGGCGCCGTCCTGATCTTCGACGAGATCAAAACGGGATTTCGTCTGGCGATCGGCGGGGCGGTCGAGCGCTACCACGTGCAGCCCGCTCCCGACCTCGTGGTATTCGGCAAGGCGATGGCGAACGGGTTCCCGCTGGCCGTCGTCGGTGGCCGCGCAGATCTGATGGCGGGGGCGAGCCGAACGTGGATCTCGTCCACGCTGGCGACAGAAGGGGTGGCGCTGGCGGCGGCGCGCGCGACGCTGGATGTCTTCGAGCGCGAAGACGTTTGCGCCCATCTGCAGCGCGTCGGGACGCGCTTGCTACACGGGCTGCACTCGCTGCAACGGAGTCATGCCGCGAAGGTCACCGGTGTCGCCGGCATTGCACAGATGTCGTTCCTGCATTATGCCAGCGACGATGTCTCCCATCGGGTCGCGCTTGCGGCCGCGCGGCGCGGACTGCTGTTCAAGCGGACGGCGTACAATTTCGTGTCGCTTGCGCACGACGAGGCGACGGTGGACCGGACGCTCGAGATCCTCGACGCTGGTCTACGCGAAGTCTAGCCCGAGATCACCGCCTGGCCGATCACGAAGATCACAATCGCGACGATGATCACGACCGCGGTGTAGCCCATCGCGCGATCCTTCGGGACCTTCATGAGGATCGGCAAGCCGATGTACAGCAGGACGACGCTGTAGAGTGAGACGAGCAGGGTGACGAGGTTGAGTGCGGGAATGACCGCAAACACGCCGCCGATCCACGCAGCCGTACTCGAGTAGGCGGCTGCCTTCAGCCCCTGTACGTCGTTCTTTTGGCCGCCAAAGCCCGGCGCCAGCAGGCTGACGAGCTTCGCGAGCAGGAAGACGCTGAGCAGCGAGACGACGAACACAACCACGCCGCTGATAATCGCCGTGGGGATCGAGACGGGGTTGGTGAGGCTGGTAAAGGGGACCGGCTTGCCGAACAGAATCATGCCGATCGTGCGCGCGATCGCGCCGAGGGCGGCGAGCGGCATGATGTAGCGCGCCCAGACCTCGCCGGGCTTCGTGAATTCCGTATCGAGCTCTTTCCAGGTGGAACGGGGCTCGAGCAGAATGCCTTTGACGCGACCGAGCAGCGTTTCCATCGCTTACTCCGGCTGAGTTCGCCCCCAAGATAGGAGTGGGGGCCTTTCGCGCCAGCCTCGCAGGTTGCAGTGGCCTATCGTCTTGTCTTGTCGAGTTATCGTCGTATCGTCTTGGTTGATGCTTATCGACGTTCACGCACACTTCCTGCATTCGCGCACACCCCGCGCCGACTGGCGCGAGCGTAACGTGAGCCGGCTCACGGCGGGCGCGAGAATCGGTATCTCCGTGCACGTGGCCTCGATTCTGGGCAGCTGGGGCCTCACCTCGCCGATCTATTTTCCCTCCCCTCGCGACGTCACGGCCGGGAACGACGCGCTGCTGGCGCTGCAGCGCGAACATCCCGACACGGTCCGCGGCTACGTGTGTGTCAACCCGAATAACACGGCGCACGCGCGCGCCGAGATCGTACGCGGCCTCGATGCGGGAATGATCGGCATCAAGCTCGCGGCGAGCCGGCGGGCCGATGACCGTTTGATCGACCCGATCGCCGAGCTCGCGGGGGAGCGCCGTGTCCCAGTGCTCCAGCATATCTGGCAGCATCGTCGCCACGATTGGCCTGGACAGGAAGCCTCGGATGCCGTCGAGCTGTGCAGCCTGGCCCGCCGCCATCCCGCTGTCGCGTTCATCCTGGCGCATATCGGCGGCGGCGGTGACTGGCTGCACTCGCTGCACGCCGTCCGCGACGTGCCGAACGTCTACGTCGATCTCTCGGGCAGCGGGGTGGACGGCGGCATGCTCGAAGCGTGTGTCGCCAGCGTCGGCGTGAATCGGCTGCTGTGGGGTACCGACCTCACGATGGACACGGGCTGGGCCAAGCTTCGTTATCTCGAGCTCCTACTGACGAAGGAAGAGCTGACGCTGGTTCGCTGGAAGAACGCGGCGCGCATTTTCCCGCCGGGCGCGTTCCCCGCCGATTGATGGCAAACCGCATCGACGTGAACGCATTCCTTGGCGCCTATCCATGGCGCAAGGTACCCGGCACGTCGCCCGAGTCGTTGCTCAAAGCGCTCGATCGGCTCGCCATCGATACCGCCTGGGTGACGCACTTGCCGGGTCTGTTCTGGCGCGATCCGACCGAGGGCAACGCGTGGTTGTACGAGACGGCCAAGGAACGTGATGGACGCTTTAAGCCCGTTCCCACAGTGCATCCAGGCCTCGCGCAGTGGCACAAGGTCCTGTCCGAGGCAACCAATACCGGCGCTCCGGCCGTGCGCTGCGATCCGCTGTACGTCGGCCTCGAGCCGGCGGGCAGCGAGATGCGCGCGCTAGCGGCCGCATGTGGCGCCGCGCGTCTTCCCTTGATACTCGCCGTACGCCTCGAAGACGGCCGGCAACGTCATCCGAATGACCGCGCCGGCGAGTTGCCGGCTGCGGCAGTGCGCGCGCTGATTCGCAGCGATGCCGGCGTGCGGCTGCTCGTCACGCATGCGGATCGGAGCTTCATCGAGGAAGTCCACTTCGGCTCGACGCCCGACGAAGCGCGCCGTATCTGGTGGGACATCTGCTGGATCTGGGGACCACCCGAAGATCATCTGGCGACATTGCTCGAGACGATTGGCGTGGAGCGATTCGTATTCGGCACGGGCCAGCCGCTGCGGCTGCCGGAGAACAGCGTTGCGAAACTCGATCTGCTCGATCTGTCTCCGGAGCGGCGCGCTCTGATCGAGTCGGGCAACGTCCGGACCCTCACGGGGTCGTCGTCCGCCTGACCGCCCGCCCGCCCGTCCGCCCGCCCGTCCGCCCGCCCGTCCGCCCCAGTTTGGAGTGGGGTCTGATTCCAGCGGTCCCCGTGCCGTTTCGCGACTCGACGATCGACATTCCGGCCCAGCGCGCCTATGCGAGCTGGATGGCCAAACAGCCGATCGCCGGCGTCGCCGTGTGGGCGCATACCGGTCGCGGCCCGCATCTCTCGGACGATCAGCGGCGTGTGGTCCTCGAGGAGTGGCGCGCCGCCCTGCCCGAAAAGACCATTGTCGCCGGCGCGAATGGCCCTACAATGGCGCGTGATGCGAAGCGCGGTGGCGCCGATGCGCTGCTCGCGTTTCCGCCGCACGATAACCCCGTGGTGTTTCACGAGGAGTTATCACAGGAGCTGCCGGTCATTGCGTTCTACCTCTACGCCGCCGCGGGCGGCACGGACTACAGTGACCGCACGCTCCATGACATCCTCGCACTGCCGGGGGTCATCGGTATCAAGGTCGCCACGCTCGACTCAGTCATGACCTTTCAGCGAATCGCCGCGGTAGTGCGGGAGCATCCCGGCAAGCTCCTGATTACCGGCGAGGACCGATTCCTTGGTTACTCGTTGATGATGGGGGCGCGCGCGGCGTTGATCGGCATGGGCGCGGCGCTCACCGATATCCAGGCACAGCTGCTGAACGCGAAGCAGAGCGGAGACGACGGCGCCTTTCTGCGCCTGTCCGCGCAGTTGGACGCATTCGGCGCGGTGACGTTCACCCAACCCGTCGAAGGCTACATCCGTCGTATGCTCTGGGCGCTCGCCGCCGACGGCGTGATCCCGGACGCGGCGTGTGACGATCCCTGGGGGCCGATGCTGCCGCCAGCCGAGCGGGAAACGGTGCGGCGCGCGGTGCTCGAGGCGCGCGGCAAACGTTGAAACGTCGTTCGTTCCTCGCATCATGCGCGGCGGTCGCGCTCGGAGCGAAGGGGGGGGCTCGCACTCGAATGTCTACCAAACCGCATGTCGTCGTCGTGGGCGCAGGAGCATTCGGCGGGTGGACGGCGCTGTTCCTACGGCGACAGGGCGCGCGCGTCACGCTGGTCGATGCCTGGGGTCCGGGAAACGCGCGTGCCAGCTCGGGCGGCGAGACTCGCGTCATTCGCGCGACCTATGGGCCCCGAGCGATCTATACGCGGATGGCCGCGCGCGCGCTCATCCTGTGGAAAGAGCATGAACAACGCTGGCACAGGCAGCTATTCCACGGCATCGGCGTGTTGTGGCTGGTGGAGAGCGATGATGAGTACGAGAAGGCCGCGCTGCCGATTTTGCGCGATGCGCACATTCGCTTTGAAGAGCTGACGGGAGTCGAGGTTTCGCGTCGCTATCCGCAGATCAATTGCGATCGGGTCCGCTGGGCGATTTTCGAAAACGACGGCGGCTATCTAACCGCGCGGCGCGCCTGCGCCGCGGTGCTGGACGGCTTCCAGGCCGAGGGCGGAGAGTATCGCCAGCTGGCCGTGCAGTCGCCGGCGCCGAGCGGTGGACAGCTGGCGAGCGTGCAGTTGTCAGACGGCAGTCGGCTGACGGCCGACAGCTTCGTCTTCGCCTGCGGTCCGTGGCTCGGCTCCCTCTTCCCGGACGTGATTGGCGCACGGGTGCGCGCGACCCGCCAGGAGGTCTTCTTTTTCGGCACGCCGCCCGGCGATCAGCGCTTCACCGAGACGGCGCTCCCCGTCTGGGCGGATCACGGCACGACGTTCATGTACGGCATCCCCGGCAACGAGTGGCGTGGCTTCAAGGTGGCAGATGACACGCGCGGGCCCGTCATCGACCCAACGACGGGAGAGCGCACGCCGACGCCGGCCGCGCTGCAGACCGCGCGCACCTATCTCGGCTATCGGTTCCCGGCGCTGAAGGACGCGCCGCTGCTCGAGGCGCGGGTGTGTCAGTACGAGGAGTCCCCCGACGAGCATTTCATCATCGATCGCCATCCCGGGGCGGCCAATGCCTGGCTTGTGGGCGGCGGCTCGGGCCACGGCTTCAAACACGGGCCGGCCGTCGGGGAGCTCGTCGCGCGTCTGGTCTTGAGCGGCGCGCCACCAGATGAGCAATTCCGCCTTTCTCGCTTCGCTCGCTAGAGACTTCGAGCGATTCAAGCGGGAGCTGCCGCGTGATTTCGCGGCGTACGTCCGCGACATCTACCGGATCGATCTGTCCGCGCGCTACCTCGGCGAGTCGTTGCCGCATCCCGTGGGAAAGGGCTCGGGACAACTCTCGCTCAATGCGGGCCAGCTCGAGACCGATGCCGACGCCGGACTGGCCTTTGCGGTGCTGAAAACGGTGATCGCGCAGGATGCCACGGGTACCCAATCGATGGCGGCGTGGGCCATTCACGAGACCAAAATGAAGGTCGAGCGTCGGAGCGGCGGGTGGACGGTGACGTGGAAGGGGAGGGGATGGGATCGCTCGTTCGAGGACTACCTCGCGCTCGTGCGCGCCGGTCGAGACCTCACGCGTGCCGGCCGGCTGCTCGCCGTGCCATCGGTGAAGTATCATCTGCCCCGGCTCGATGAGATGTTTCGATTCAACGAATACCGGTTTACGACGCGTGCCCTGGCGAATGCGTGGG
The DNA here is from genome assembly GCA_963704805.1 of uncultured Gemmatimonadales bacterium. GTDB lineage: Bacteria > Gemmatimonadota > Gemmatimonadetes > Gemmatimonadales > GWC2-71-9 > 20CM-2-65-7. The sequence goes on from CAVPHS010000001.1 coordinate 1,587,860, forward strand.
GCGAATCGCCGTTACTGCTCGAGAAGGATTTCTCGCCCACGCTGGCGGGCGATGCGCTGTCGGACGAGAAGCAGCAGATCCTGCGCTGGCTGCACGAGGTGCCGGCGTGCATCCGCGAGCAGGCGAACGTGCGACTGGCGATGAAGCTGATGAATGCGCGCTTCGACGATGGCTTTCAGCTGGAAATGATGGAGGCGGCGTTCTCCGCGGATACGCTGGTCGTCTTCAACCGGCTCTTCGATGCCGAAAAGGGTGTGGCCTACGGAGGACCAGCACTGAGCGATCGCAACCTGCGAGTACTGGACCTTTACCGTCTCCTACCGTCTCCTACCGTCTCCTACCGTCCTCTTTGCGGCACCGGCAATATCCATTCCGGTCGCCTCATCGTTGAATACGCACTCCGCGGGTGCTCCTCGGTCCAGCTCCACACCTTTTTCCAGCTCCCCCTCGAAGGGTATCCGGCGACGCACGGATCACGAACCCAGCGCGCGCTGCACGCCCTGTTCTTCGACCCGCGCGACGGTCTCATCGCCGTCATGCTCGAGCGTGAAAGCGCGGGGACGCTCGAGCGGCGCGGCGGCGAGCTGCATTTCCTCGATCTCCTTCCCAATGCGTATCGCTCGCGCTGAGCTGTTCGAGCTCACGCTCCCGCTGGTTGAGCCGTTCGTTATTTCGGGCGGCACGATCGCGGAGCGGCGCTCGCTCATCGTGGCACTGCACGACGACGCGGGCAACGTCGGCTACGGCGAGTCGCCGCCCTTTCAGCTGCCGTTCTACTCCGAGGAGACGCTCGGCAGTGCGCGCGAGCTGATCGAAGGGGTCCTGCTGCCCCGCGTGGTCGGCCACGACTTCGAAGCGCCGGCGCCGGAGGCGGTCGATGCGGTGCTGCGCGATGGCGTGCGCGGCAACTGGTTCGCGCGCGCCGGAATCGAGACCGCGGTATGGGATCTCGAGGCGCACCAGCGGAACAGCGGCGTTGCGTCGCTGCTCGGCGAACGTCTCGGCGTGTCGCCGGCGCGCGCGGTCGACTGCGGTGTCGCGCTCGGCATTCCACCCGAGCGTCGCGCGGATGTCCTCACGCGATGGGTTTACGAGGCGCTGCAGCGCGGCTACCGTCGCGTGAAGATCAAGGTCGCGCCCGGCTGGGATGCCGCCGCTGTTGCTGCCGCGCGCGAGGGAATGGCGGGTTCAGCGCTCCCCCTGACGGTCGACGCCAACGGCGCCTACGAGTGGCCCCGTGATGAAGCGGCGCTGCGCGCGTTGGATGATGCTGGCCTGCTCTATATCGAGCAGCCGCTGCACCCCGACGAGCTGGTGGGTCATGCGCGTCTCACGGCGACGTTACGGACGCCAGTCTGCCTCGACGAGACATTGCGCGACGCCCGGGCGGCGCGGCAGGTCATGGCGCTCAACGGGCCCAAAGTGTGGAACATCAAGGTGCATCGGGTCGGGGGGCTCACCGAGGTATGCCGGATCTACCGTCTGGCCGTCGAGTACGGGGCGCAGCTGTGGGCAGGAACGATGCCAGAATCCGGCATCGGCTCGCAGGCGCCGCTGGCGGCAGCGGCGTTACCGCTGTTCGTCTATCCGTCCGACCTCGAGCCCTCGAGCCGCTGGTTCGGCCGCAACGGCGACGTGATCAAGCTGACGATGGGGCAGGACGGCCGCATGGTCGTTCCCCAGCAGCCCTGTGGGAGGCTACTCGATCCGGGGCGATTCCGGCTCTTGACCACACCAGTAGTATTGGCGCGATGAATAAACCCGACATTACCTACTGGGCCAGTCATCTCTACCTGAGCCCCCGCCACCGTCCCAAAGCGGATCAGCCGGTTCGCGACCTCCCCCCGCGCGCCGCGCAGCGTTTCAAGAAAGCGCGTGAGGAGCTGCGCAGCCTTCGCCACGTGACCGAGCAAGTCGTCTACCTCGGCACGACCTGGAAGTGGGTGTGGATGTACGAAGTCGGCGGGCGAAAGCTCGGCTATCTGCATCCCATGCAGTCCGGTGTCAGCGGCACGTTCGTGCTGTCGGGGGTCGAGGAACAGGAAATCAGCGCCACCAACGGATTGCCCCGCGTCATCAAGCAGGCCGTGCGCGATGGCACGTTGTTCGATGGCGTCCGCCATTGCTGGATGGAATTCCTAGATCTCGACTCGGTGCAGGCATTCGCCGACGTCGTCCGACTCAAGTACCAACTACTGGCGCGTCCGGAGTAGCCGTTGTTACATTCGGTGGCCTTCGGGTAGCAGTCGTCCCACACCGAAACCGAACCACTGATTAGCCGATAGAGGCCATCTGCGTTCAGCTGCGGTCGTGGTGTTGATCCTCACCCTCCCGCCTGCGGTCGTGTACGGCCAGCAGGCCCCAACGGCTTCTCAGCGTTACCAGGCACCGATCGTTAAAGACAGCGGAGACCTCAAGGGTCCCCGTCAGCCGATCTTTTTCCGCCACGACGTCCATACCGGCGAGTACCAGGTGCCGTGCATGTACTGTCACTACTCGGCGGCGGTCTCCAGCGAGCCGGGCATGCCTTCGCTGCAGACGTGCATGGGTTGCCATCTGTACGTCGCCGGTGGCACTCGCTCTGGCGTGAAAAGCGACACCGCCGCGGTCCGCGCCGAGCGCGAGCAGGTGCAGCAGCTGCGCGCGAGCTCGCGCGAGCGCAAACCGCCCGAATGGACGCGCATTCATGCCCTCCCCGGATTCGTGCGCTTCCCGCACCAGCGCCACATCAAGGCGCTCGGGACGGCAGGGTGCACGACCTGTCACGGCGATGTGCAGAACATGGCGCAAGTGTACCTGGTGTCGACGCTGCGCATGGGTTGGTGTGTCCGTTGTCACGTCCAAAAGAAAGTGGCCCGCGACTGCAGCCTATGTCATTACTGACATGAGCGACTCGATCAATCGCCGTCGTTTCCTCAAGGTTCTCGGCGTGACTAGCGCCGGCGCCGCGGCCGTTTCGGCCTGCGGCATCGGTCCCGAGCCCACCGAGAAGCTGATTCCGTATCTGGTTCAGCCCGAGGACCAGATCCCCGGCAATGCGACCTACTACGCGACGACGTGCCGCGAGTGCGCGGCCGGTTGCGGCGTGCGGGTGCGTGTGCGCGAAGGACGCGCGGTCAAGCTCGAGGGCAATCCCGATTCACCGATCAACCGCGGGCGCCTGTGCGCGCGCGGGCAGGCGGCACTCCAGGGACTCTACAATCCCGATCGCGTGCCTCATCCGATGGTGCGAAACGCCAACGGCACATTCGAGGCGATCGATTGGGACGGCGCGATGCAGCGGCTCAGTACCAAGGTCGCGGAAACCCGCGGCAAGGGCATCGTCTTCGTCACCGGCGCCGAGGTCTCGACATTCGGCGATCTGGTGGACGAATGGCTGAAGCAGGTGGGCGGGCGCCGCTACCGCTACGAGCCCTTCGGCTTCGACGCGCTGCGCGCCGGTAATCGCCTGGCGTTCGGCACTGCATCGCTGCCCTCCTACGACTTCGCCAACGCGAAGTACGTGCTGTCATTCGGCGCCGATTTCCTCGATACCTGGCTCTCGCCGGTGGAGTTCCAGAACGGGTTTACGCAGGCGCACGCGTTCGACGGCGCTCGTTCGGCGTCGATGGCGAAGTTCGTCTACGTCGGCCCCCGCTTGTCCCTCACGGGTATGAACGCCGACGAATGGGTCGCCGCGCGTCCCGGCACCGAGGGCACGCTCGCACTCGCCATGGCGCAGGTGATCGTCAGCCACCATCTGGCGCGCCAGCCCGCGGACGCCAGCCGTCTCGTCGGCGTGCTGTCGGGTTACGCACCGAGCGCCGTCGCCGATGCGATCGGGATCGAGCAGGACGTCATCGTGCGCCTCGCGCGCGAGTTCGCGAGCTCCGGCGGCGGTCTGGCCGTCGCCGGCGGCATGGCGATGCAGTACGCGAATGGCGCCGCTATTGTCGCCGCCGTCAACATCCTGAACTACGTCGCGGGAAGCGTTGGCTCGCTCGTGAAGTTCGGCGCGGATATGGCGGTCGGGTCGGCGGGCACCTTCGGCGACGTTGCCGGGCTCACAGCGGACATGGCGGCAGGGCGTGTGGCGCTTCTGCTGGTACACGGCGCAAACCCCGCGCATTCCTTGCCCGGCGCCTTCCAGCAGGCGCTGGGGAAAGTCGCGTACAAAGTCAGCTTCTCGTCCTACATGGATGAGACGGCCGCTGCATGCGACCTCATTCTTCCCGATCATCACGCGCTCGAGCAGTGGGGCGACAGCCGGCCGCGTGCCGGAATCACGGCGTTCCAGCAGCCGGTGGTGCAACCTGTCTTCGACACCCGCCAGACGGGCGACGTCGTCCTGGCGCTTGCCGGGCGCAGCGGCTCGTTCAAGGACTACGTCCAGGGCAAATGGCGTGCGCTGCAGCCGCGTGGCCGCGGACCGGCAAGCGGCGCCGATCAATTCGTGTTCGATGCGCTGGCCAAGGGCGGCGTGTACGGCGAGGCGCCGACGCGAGCTGTGCGGTTGGCGACCGATCTCGCTGGCGTCGCTCCCCGCCTGGCGAATGAGCAAGGTGGTGCGGGGACTGACGACCAGACCGTGGTCGTCTTCCCGCATCCCGTCCTCCACGATGGCCGCGGCGCCAACAAACCGTGGTTGCAGGAGCTGCCCGACCCCGTCTCGAAGATCGCCTGGCACAGCTGGGTCGAGGTTCATCCCGAGACGGCCGGCAAGTGGGGAGTCGTGACCGGCGATTCCCTGCGGCTCGAGTCACCGTTCGGCTACCAGACATTCCCCGCCTGGCTCACGCGCTCGGTGCGTCCCGACGTGCTGGCCGTGCCGACGGGCCAGGGGCACACCGCCTACGGCCGCTACGCGCAGGACCGCTCGGCGAATGCGTTCGCGCTGCTCGGCACGAAGGCGAATGACTATGGCGGTCGCACGTTCGTCGTGCGTGCCAAGGCGACGAAGGACGGGCGAGCATCGCAAGATCGTCACGACCGAAGGCAGCCCGCGCGAGCGCGGTCGCGGCACGGTCGAGGTGCTCGGCCTCGCGCGCGCCAAATCGCTGCGCCCCGGTCAGGCGCCGTTCCATCACGAGGAGACGCCGGAGTACGCCTCCGCGGCGGTCGAGTGGTGGGCGGAGCGGCAGTACGAGCAGGCGGAGATCGGCGACTACAAGGGCGAGCAACCACGCTGGGGTCTCGCGATCGATCTCGCGAAGTGCACCGGCTGCGCCGCCTGCGTGACCGCGTGCTACGCCGAGAACAACGTCGCTACGGTCGGCGAGGACCTGATGCAGCGCGGCCGCGAGATGTCGTGGCTCCGCCTCGAGCGCTACTGGCTGACCGACGAGCACGGCGAGCCGCAGGGCGCGGTGAACTCGCCGATGTTGTGCCAGCAGTGCGGTAACGCGCCGTGCGAGCCTGTCTGTCCCGTCTATGCGGCGTACCACACGCCGGATGGACTGAATGGCCAGGTGTACAACCGCTGCGTCGGCACGCGCTACTGCTCCAACAACTGTCCTTACAAAGTCCGCTATTTCAACTGGTACAACTATGCGGAGCGGGGGGGGAAGTACGAAGCGTTCCCCGAGCCGCTGTCGATGTTGCTGAACCCCGACGTCACTGTCCGCGAAAAGGGCGTGATGGAGAAGTGCACGTTCTGCGTGCAGCGCATCCGTGGCGCCCAGAATCAGGCGCGGCTCGAGGATCGCACCGTCCGCGATGGCGACATCGTCACCGCGTGCCAGCAGACCTGTCCGTCGGACGCCATCGTCTTCGGCGACCTCAATGACCGCCGCTCGCGCGTCTCGCAGCTCGCCGGCAACCCGCGCGGCTACCACGTGCTCGCCGGGCTGAATACCAAGCCGGCGATCACGTACCTCGCGCGCGTCGTGGCGCAGGATACGCCGAGTCATGGCTGAGCACCCCGCGCACACCCCACCGTCGCGGGTGACGTACGACTATGTCACCCGCACGATCGCGCGCACGCTCGGCAGTCCGTCGCGCGGATATTTCCTGCTGCTCGGCGCCGCGGTCGCGCTGTTGGCGGTCGGCATCGTCACGCTGCTCTATCTGCTGCGCTACGGCCTCGGTCTCGCGGGCTACTCGCACCCCGTGTACTGGGCGGTGTTCATCACCTGCTTCGTGTTCTGGGTGGGCATCGCGCACTCGGGGACGCTGATCTCCGCGATTCTGTTCCTCTTCCGTTCGGGTTGGCGCACGGCCGTGTACCGCACCGCCGAGGCCATGACGGTGTTCGCCGTCATGACGGCCGGTCTGTTCCCGCTCATTCACATCGGGCGGCAGTGGTACTTCTACTGGCTGATTCCGTATCCCAACGAGCGCGGCCTCTGGCCCAACTTCAAGTCGCCGCTCATCTGGGACGAGTTCGCCATCGGGACGTACTTCACGGTCTCGACCGTGTTCCTGATCATGGGGCTGATTCCCGACATCGCGGCCGTGCGCGATCTCGCGACCGGGTGGCGCAAAAAACTGTACGCCATCACCTCGATCGGCTGGACGGGCACGAACGAGCAATGGCGGCACTACGCCCGCGGCTACCTCTACCTGGCGGCGCTTGCCACGCCGCTCGTGCTGTCGGTGCACAGCGTGGTGTCGTGGGACTTCGCCATGGCGATTGTCCCGGGGTGGCACGCGACGATCTTCGCACCCTATTTCGTCGCCGGCGCCATCTACTCGGGCTGCGCGATGGTCATCACGCTCCTCACCCCGATCCGCAAACTGTTCGGCCTGGAAGAGCTGATCACCGTTCACCACTACGAGAATCTGGCCAAGTTATGCCTGCTGACCGGGTCGATCGTGGGCTACGCGTACGTGTGCGAGTACTTCATCGCCTGGTTCGGCGGGAATCCCAACGAGCGGGCCGCCTTCTGGTACCGCGCCTTCGGGCCGTACTGGTGGGCGACGTGGACGATGATCATCTGCAACGCCTTCCTCCCGCTGCTGCTGTGGGTCAAGAAGATTCGCACCAACATCACGGCGCTATTCGTCATCTCGATCTTCGTGAACATCGGGATGTGGTTCGAGCGGTACGTGATCATCGTCGTGTCGCTGGCGGGCGAGCCCTACGAGCCGTGGGCCAACGCGGTCTATAATCCGACCTGGGCCGACTGGGGCATCATGGCCGGCAGCTTCGGCTGGTTCTTCATGTGGTTCCTGTTGTTCGTGAAGAATTTCCCCGCCGTCTCGATCAGCGAGGTGAAAGAAGTGCTGTCGCCGCCGAAGCGGCAGGCAGCCCGGCCGGGAGTGCAGCGGACATGACGACCCATCTCCGCTTGCCGCTGCCCGGACCGCTGCGCGAGATCTTCCACCCGCCGGCGACCCCTGGCGTGCTGGGGGTGTTCTCGTATCTCGACGCGACGCTGGAGGCGATCAAGAAGCTGCGCGCGGCCGGCCACACCGACTTCACCGTGTACTCGCCCATTCCGCGGCACGAGATCGAGGATGCGTTGGGACAGCCGGTTAGTCCGGTCCGGGCATTCACGCTGATCGGCGGTATCGCCGGATGCGCCATTGGGGCGTGGTTGTCGCTGTGGATGTCCGGCGACTGGCCGGTCGTCGTCGGCGGCAAGCCGGTGCTCTCGGTCCCGCCCTACGTCGTCATCATGTTCGAAATGACGATTCTGTTCGGCGCGTTGTCGACCATCCTCGGCATCCTCCTGAACTCGCTGTTCGCCGCGCGCCGCCTCGGCACGATCCAGTACGATCCCCGCTTCACCAACGACAAGTTCGGCGTCTTCGTACCCGCGGGATCGGACAAGGCGGCCAGCGTCGAGACGCTGTTGCGCGGAGCCGGCGCGGATGAGGTGCGCCGTGGGTAATCGCCCTGCCGCCCTTGCCGCCCTTGCCGTCCTGCTTCTGGCCTGCAATCCCGACACGGTCGTCCACAAGGTCGGCTGGTTCGCCACAATGCGGCATCAGCGGAACATCAAGCCGTACGCCCGGCCGATTCCGCCGGTCGATGGCACCGTGCCCGTGGCCGGCGGCGAGCTGACGCTCACGCGGGAAACCGCCGACCGCCTCGCCAACCCGCGCACCCGCACGGCGGAATCGCTCAATCGCGGGCAGTGGGTCTACCAGACGTATTGCCAGGTGTGCCACGGCGAGACGGGTCAGGGGAACGGTCCCGTCGCGCTGGCGGGCGGCGGTCCCCTCCCCGGCGTGCCGTCGCTCGTCGATCCGGCTCGACCACATCTGACGGACGGCATGATCTACGGCATGCTCGTCGACGCCCAGCGGATGGGCCGCGGCTTGATGCCGCGCTACGGCGACAGAATTCACGGCAATGATCGCTGGGATGTGGTGAACTACGTGCGCAGTCTGCAGCTGAACGCGCGGGGCGGCCCCCCCCGGTGAGCGTCGCGACCATCAGCCGGTCCGATCTCGCGCAGAAGGCGCGGTCGGCGCCCATCACGCGCTTCGCGCTGTTCGGCGGCATTGCCGCGATCCTCGGCGCCATCGTGCTGGTTATCGGATTGCTCAGCGGCCATCCGGAGCGGACCTGGTGGGCCTACGCTGCGAACTTCGTCTATTGGGCCGGGATGGCGCAGGGGATGGTCGTGTTCGCCGCCACGCAGAAGCTCGCGAAGGGTCACTGGTCGGGTGTCGTGATTCGCTTCGCCGAAGCGGGCGCCGCGTTCACAACCGTCGCGGTCGTGCTGTTCATCGGCCTGATCATCGGGCGGAATTACATCTTCACCTGGTTGCACGAGCCGCGCCCCGAGATCGGTGGCTGGCTCACGACGCGGTGGTTCTTCATTCGCAATGGATTGATTCTCGCGGCGCTCTCGTGGCTGTCGTGGCGCTTCGTGCGGCATGACACCGCACCCGACTTGCGCGAGGTCGCCTCCGGCACCCCGGTCGATCGCAAGGAAGACGCCCCGCGCATCGCGCGCGACGCCGCGATCCTCATCCTCGCGTACGCCTTTGGGTACAGCATGCTGGGATACGACCTCATCATGGCGCTGTCGACCAAGTGGGTCAGCAACCTCTTCGGCGCGTTCTATTTCATGGGGAGCTTCCTGGCCGCGCTGATGATGCTCGCGATTCTGGCGATTGTGCTGCGCGGGCCGATGGCGCTCGGTGCCGTTTACACGCCACGGCAGCAGCACGATCTGGGCAAGCTGTGCTTCGGCTTTACGGTGTTCTGGGCGTACCTGATGTGGTCGCAGTACCTCGTGATTTGGTACGGCAACCTGCCGGAGGAGACGTACTTCATTTTCTACCGGCTCACGGGTGCCTGGCGTCCCATCGGCGTTCTCGTGTTCCTGCTCGTCTTTCTGATTCCCTTCATCGGATTACTCGGCGCGAAACCGAAGCGGTTTCCGCCCACGATGCTGGGATTTGCGATTGTGAGCCTCGTCGGAATCTGGCTGGAGCGCTATCTCGAGGTTGTCCCCGCGATCAACCACGGCGCGGGGCCGGCGATCGGGCTCCCTGAAGTTGGGATGGCGCTCTTTTTCGGCGGGTTGTTCTTCCTCTCGTGGGCCTGGTTTGCCGGGCGTAATCCCATCATCTCCCCCCGATTAGCCGCTGACGCATTGGAGCGGGAACAGCACTAGCAGCGTCTCATCCTGCATCCCGATCTGTTTGCAGAATCCGGTGTACGAGTAGCGCGTTGGTTTGTTACTCGAACCCGGAGGCGTTATGAAGTTGGCGCATATCGCGACCGCAGTGGCGGTCTGCATCGGCATGATGGCAGCCTGTAGCGACTCGACGAGCAGCGGGGGCGGGGGCGGCCATACGACGAGCCTCACCGTGGCCAATAATCACTTCAATCCGACACCGGACACCGTTCCCGCGGGCCAGGTGACGTTCACCTGGGCAACTCCCTCGAACGGCCACAACGTCACGTGGCTCACCGCACCGGGCGCCTTGCCGGCAAACTCGACCCCGGTGGACAAGGCTTCGGGAACCTTTGTTGTGACGCTGAGTCCTGGGACCTATACCTATCACTGTACGCGTCACTCCGGGATGAATGGCACCATCGTGGTCCAGTAGTTTGTGATCAGGAGCACACGCTCCCGGGGCGCTTGTCGCCCCGGGAGTTGTTCTTTAGGGGTGACGACTCGTTGACAACCTCGGGTGCGCGGGTGCCAGATTCAATTCTGCGACTGAGTCACTCCACCCTGGAGGTGCTATGCTGATGGCTCGGATGTTGGCGATCGCGGCGATCGTGGTCTCAGCGGCGTGCAGCAACAGCATGGGATATGGCGGCAGCCCACCTCCTCCGCCTCCACCGCCGCCGCCGGGTGGACATTTGACGACGATCACGGTGGGCAACAACCTCTTCTCTCCCACGCCAGACACCGTCCCCGCTGGGCAGGTGACCTTCAGTTGGGCCACGCCATCCAATGGGCACAACGTCACGTGGCTCACCGCACCGGCTGCCTTGCCGGCAAACTCGACCCCGGTGGACAAGGCTTCTGGCACCTTTGCTGTGACACTGGGTGCCGGGACCTATACCTATCACTGTACGCGTCATACAGGGATGAACGGCACGATCGTCGTGCAATAGACAATCGTCTGTCGTCCGTGGTCAGTCGTCGGCTCGCTCCCGGGGCAGAACCTGCTCCGGGAGCTTAGTTTTCCGGGAATGAACGTTTGGCGTGCTGCGGCCCATCTGATTCGTGAGGGAGCGTCGGGAGCGCTGGCTACGGTCGCACGCGTGCGAGGATCCACTCCCGTTCCCGCCGGCACCAAGATGCTCGTCGGATCGGAAGGACGACTCGTCGGTTCCGTGGGCGGTGGGTGCGTCGAAGCGGATGTCATTACTGCTGCGCTCACGGCACAACAGCGCCGTCTCCCGCAGCTCCTCGAACATCATCTCAACGCGGACCTCGCGGGTGATCTGGGACTCTCCTGCGGCGGAACAGTGGACATCTTCGTCGAACCGCTGCTGGACGACCCGGACTACGTTGGGGTGCTCGATGCCGCGGCTGCCGCGCAAACCGGTCTCGTGCGCACGGCGACGGAGTGGCCCCACACCGGCGGCGGGCGGGTGAAGACCTTCGAGCCGCTCTCGAGCGGGTCGGCGTCCGGCGCAGCGGCAACGTTGACACGCGATGGGCGGTTCATGGAGGAACGCCTGATTCAAGCGCCGCGGGTATTCGTGTTTGGGGCTGGGCATGTCGGCACGGCGATCGCGCATGCCGCTGCCGCGGCCGGCTTTCGCGTGATCGTCATCGATGACCGCGCGGAATACGCCGACGCGGGGCGCTTTTCTCCAGGAACGGCGGTGTTGAACGCCGACATCGAGAACGCGCTCGCCAGCCATCCGCTCACCGCTGCTGATGCGGTGGTCATCGCGACGCGCGGGCATCGCAACGACGCCGTCATCCTCGAACGCGTGGCGACGTCGCCCGCCGGATATGTCGGCCTGCTGGGAAGCAAGCGCAAAAAGGCCGTGGTGACGAAGGGGCTGACGGCCGCCGGTGTCCCGGCAAAGAGCCTGCAGCGCGTGCGCGTCCCGGTCGGTCTCGCGATCGGCGCGGTCACTCCCGAAGAGATCGCCGTGAGTGTGGTCGCCGAGTTGATCGCGTGGCGACGAGGGGGCAGCTAGGGCAGCGGCTGCACCTGCTCGAGCAGCTTGTTGAGCGAGTCGATAGAGAGCGGCCCGGAGATCTCCACGCGCAGCTTTCCGACAAATCTGGCCAACCGATCGGCGGGAGCCGGCGCCGCGGCGGGTGCCGGCTCGCGAGAATACTGATAACCCTCGACGGGGTGCCTGGCTGAATCGTAGAAACGCGCGGTGGCCGGTCGTTGGAAGATCTGAATCAAGGTGGACGAGTCGAGCGCCTGCTCGACCACGACAGTGCTGTCCGCACCGGGGCTGCGACGGATTCTGCGCGTCGCGAGGCCCGGGACCCCGACGGGCTTATCCCCGAGCAGTGATGCCGCGGCGCCGCGACTAATTACGGGCCACGCGGTGGCGAGCACATTGCGCGCGGCGCGAGAATCAGCTCGGCGTTCCGCGGCTGCGGGTGCAGCCGTCACGACGACTTCGTCGAGGGCAGGGACCGAGTCACGGCGCCGCAAGACGGAATCGACACTCCGTTCAGCAGCTGCTAGTGCGGGTGCGGCGTCGCGCAAGTACGCCTGCGGCTGCAACGCGACGAACCCGGAGCTCGCTTCGCTGCGACGGAGAGAGTCGACGCCCGCACTCTCTGTTGCGTGAGCGACGTCCGCCGCACGCTCTGCAAGGGCGCGTGGCCGGGATGACTGGCGGGTGGGTGCGGCTGCCTTATCGGCTGTAGCAGGCTCCTGATTCTGCGCCGTCTCCACGACGGGCGCGGCGCGCCGCTCGACAAGTCCTGAGACTGGTCGGCCATTGTCCGAATCCCGCAGATAGTAACCGAGCCCCAGCGCGAGCGCGATCGATGCCGCCCACGCCACCGGCGTGCGAACATGCCACGGGGAGCGCTTGGGCGCGCGGGAACGGCTCAGCTGCTCAAATGGCGGTGCGGGCCGCTCAGCGGGTCGAGTAGCGCCCAGCACCGCGCTCGCCCGCTCGAGCAGCGCGCGCTCCTCAGCGAGCATCGCGCGGCAGCTCGCGCATTCCGCCAGATGAGTCTCCAGCGTCGTGCGCTCGGCGGAGGGCAGCTCGCCATCGAGGTACGCGTGTAGCGTCCCCTCATCCACGTGCGGCATGCTGGTCTCCTTCGAGTCCTGCGTCATAGGCTTCTACCAGTCTCCGGCGCGCTCGCGCCAGTGTGGTTCCAATCGCGCCGCGCGCTAAACCCGTCTGCGCGGCAATCTCATCGTATGACATCCCGGCATCCCAGAGCAGCAAGGCTTCGCGGTCTCGCGGCGTGAGCTGATCCAGCGCCGCACGCACCGCCGACCGCTGCCGGTCGGCGTCCATCGCCTCTTCCGGTTCCTGACGCACGACATCCGGCTCATTCTTCAGCAGCGTCAGGTGCCGTTTTTCTCGCATTGCCCGGCGTGCCTCGTCACGCGCCATGTTGGCTGCCACCACAAACAGCCAGCCGCGCGTGTTCTCCGGTTTGTGCACCACCGCGCGGGCAAACGCCTCCTGCGCCAGATCCGCCGCGCGCTCGGCGTCCCAGACCTTGCGGTACAGGAAGCGCACGAGCGCCGGGTAGGTGTTGCGATACACTTCCGCGATGTCGTCGGGCATATAGTGACGTTCGGCGTGTGGCGTGAACAGCGTGCGGCGCAGTCACGCCGCACGCCACACGTCCGCGCGTGCTTATCCGCGAAACTCTCTCACGAGCCGCTCCAATTCTCCGGCATTCAGCTGGGTCTTCCCGCCGGCCCCAATCTTGATGCTGGTACGACGCCCGGCCACCAGCACCGCAGGCTCGAGCGCCGCCACGTCCCGCAGATCGGGAAGCGCCTTGAGCAGGGCAAAGTACGCGTCGCTGTATGGTGCGATGCTCACGACGCGCAGCGAGTCGCCGTGACTCAGGTCGGTCCAGGTACTGTCGCGCATGATGAACAGCCGGCCGCCGACGCGCTGCGTCGGGTTGATACCCGAGCGCGCCCGCCGCAGCTCGTCGAAGCGTGCCTTGTCGGCTTCCGCGATCACGACGACTCCCTGAAGCTGGGCGGCGTCGGCCATCTCCCGTTGCCGTTCCGCACGCTCCACCGAGCTTGCGCCTGCCTGATCGACCGGTGCCGCCGCGGGAGCTCGCATGACGCCGTTTTCCGCCTGCTGCCGCAGGGCAATTGTCGGCTCCTGCACCAGGTACGACGTGTACTCCGTCAGTATGCCATAGCGCAGCGCGAGCTGTTTGAGCGCGTCCATCGTCTCGGGCGTTTGACCGCGAAGCCGGATTTCTCGCGACAACGCACCCGCCTTCCGGGATGCCCAGAGCTGTTCGATGTAGCGCGCAGCATCGTTATCACGATCGGCAACGGTACTGGTGAACTCCTCCTGATGGCCGTTCCGTCGTCCGCGGACCGTGACAGACCACTCCCCACTCCCCACTCCCCGGTATCTTCCAAAAACCACCATCTCATCCCCGGCAAACAGATCCGGAAGACTGGACGGTTGCAGGTCGTAGAGCTCGACACCGGCAGCTGCCGTAAGGGCCACATCGGTCAGGACCGGGCTGGCAATCTTCGCGCTGAGCGAGCCGACCGCGCGCTCGATATTCTCACCTGGGCGAACGTATTCGGTCGTGCCTCGCGCACGCTCCGAGAGGCGATCCAGCAGATAGGTGTTTACATCGTCACCGACGCCGAACGCAAACACACGGAATCGACCGCGCCCCTGCTCGGCTCGCTCCACGATGCGTTCCGGATCGGTTTCACCCGTGCTCGCCTGTCCATCGGTCAGGAATACAACGACGCCAAGCGACTGCTCGGCCGGAGACTCTGTGAATGCCTCGGCAAGCGCTCCCGAGATGTTCGTTCCGCCTTCCGCCTGTAGGCTGCGGATCCACGCGGTGGCGTCGCGGCGCGTATCGGCCGTCAGGGCCGTCCACCCCGGCGCGTAGCGGCGCACGCCACCCGAGAATGCGACCAGACGGAAACGGTCGCCTTCGCGCAACGAGCCGAGCAGCTGCACGAGGGCGGTTCTTGCCTGCTCGATTTTTTCACCGGACATCGAGCCGGACACGTCGATCACCGCTACGAGGTCGCGCCGCACCGCAGCGGCGTCCGCGGCTGCTCCGGGCGCGAGCAGCAGCATGAAATAGCCATCTTCGCCGACGGGATGGTGGGGCACGAGCGACAACCCGATCAAGCCTCGCGCGAGCGGCAGCAGCAGCTCGAAATCGCCACTGTTGGCACTGGCGTTATCACCGAGTGTGATCTCGAGCTGATTGTCGCGCCGGCTCACCCGTACCTGATGTGTCGGCGAGAATGGATCGCCGAACTTCGAAGCGCTATCCACCTGGACGCGGAAGCTGCGCGGGGCGGTTTGCCGGTTGCGGTCGCCGAGGTAGCGGAAGCGCCAGGCGTCGCCCGCCCGATCGAGCAGCTGTGTGTACGTGAGTGTGATCTTGCGCGTTTCGCCGGGGTTGATCGGGAATACGCGCGCGCGGATGAGCCCTTGTCCGGCGAGCTCGATCAGGGCCGGGTCCTTTTTCCGGCGAACGATGGCTTCATAGATGGAGCGAGCTTGCGTGGCATCCATCGCTTCGCCCCGTAGCTCCTGATCGCCCTGCCAGAGCGAATAGCTGGAGAACACCGCTTCGCCGGGCAGGGGAAAGTGGTACATCCCCTCGTCCATGACGGGGCCGTTGTTACGGAACCATTCTTCGACCGTCACGCGCGCCACCCGTCCCGTGATGCTGACCTGGACGGTACTGCGGAGGCGCTCGATTCGGCCCATGACGTTGGGTGGAACCGGCCGAACAGGATCGATCCATCCCTGTGCGGCGGAGATGGATGTAAGGGCGCATAGGAGAACGGCGGCTCCCAGCACGGGCGACGTACGCATGGCTGCACCTGGTTAGGGACGCCATGAGAGACGGCCGGCCGTCCTTGAGTTGCACAGTGTGATCTAGGCTACACGATCGCGCACTGATTTGGCCCGGATTCGAGGATCTCAGCGTCCGCTTCGGACAGATCCACCAGGCCGAGGTTTGCTTCCTTAATAGTCCGGTAGGCGTCGGGGAACGTGCTGGCGTGCTCGGCGATCCACTTCAGGAACGTTTGCTCATCCTGGATCGCCGCGGCCGTGTTCGTCGCGGCGACGACGTCGAAGCGGGCGGCAATGGCTCGATCGGCGCGCCGCTCGCCGTCCCCGCCATAGTGCGCGGGGAGGACGAGCAGGTCACCGGGCCACGATTGCCGGACGCGCTCGAGGCTCTGCCACAGCAGCTTCGCCCACGCGGCGGATCGCCCCGCAAGGTCGGGCCGCCCGATCGATTGCACGAAGAGAAAGTCGCCCGTCAACGCGAGTCCCTCATCCGCAATGAGCGCGATGCTGCCGAGCGTGTGGCCCGGCACGTGCATGGCGCGCAAGGTGGCGCGCCCGAACACGATCGTGTCGCCATCACTCAAAGGCTGGAACGTGAGTTTGCCCGGCCTGTCATCGTAGGGTGAGACCGCGTCGTTGGGGTGCAGGAAGTAGGGCACCTTCCAGCGCGCCGCGGCAGCCCGGGCGCCACTCAGGTAGTCGGCGTGCACGTGTGTGTCCACGACCGCGGCCGGCGTGGCGCCCAGCTGGTCGAGCAGGGAATGGTAGCGCTCGAGATGACGGCCGGGATCTACGAGCACGGCATCGCCGTCGCTGACGAGCACGTAGCTCAACGCGCCTTTGCCGACACGATCGAGCTGGATCACGTGAGACAGAGACGGTGTGGGCGAAAGTCGCCGGGCGACGTATACCGTTTCCCACGCGGCCATGCCGCCGATTACCGAGTAGGCCTCGTAACCCCGCTCGCGCAGAAACGCCGTGGTTTGCTTGCTGGAGTTCCCGTGGTTACAGATGACCGCAATGGGACGCCCGGCGTCGAGCTTCAAGTCGCTCAGGTCGGGGAGTTTGAAGATTTGAGAATTCGGGACGGCGTGAAACTCGAGCTCCGGCCCGAACGCAACGCGACCACGCGCGACTCGCTCCGGCGCTCGTACATCCAACACCTGCAGTGATTCCCCGCGATCGAGCCGCTCAGCCAACTCTTCCGGCGGCATTTGGGGGAGCGGCTTGTCGGCCATACGCGTAGTGTCGTTGCCGCTTCCCGAAAAGGCAACTACTTGATCGGCATCGCCGCTCCGAACATGAGACCGAACACGTTGGTGGGAGGCAGAGCCAGATCCGTGTTTTCCCCGAACATGGTGTAGTTCGCTTCGACACGGCCGGCCACGCCCAACACAAGCGGGAAACGATATCCCCATCCCAGATTCACGCCGGTGCGTGTCGCTGCATCGACACCAGAGGTCTTGATGTAATGGAGGTTGCCACCCAGCGCGCCGTACCAGCCGCCATGCACCGCATAGTCGAGCCGCATCGACAGATTTCCCGAGAAATCGGTCTGGCCGCTCGTTTGGAAGTGGTGAATGTCGAGGCCAGGCTCGATCGCCACCTTGGCTCCGACCGGAATGATCGCGAACACCGTCGGCGGAAGGGTCACGGCATGGAAAACTGAGGAGATACCGCCGAATGCGTTGCCCAATCCTCCACCGTACCCGGGGAATGACAGGGAAGTCAGTGAGCCTGCACCGATCAGATGAACGTCCGCGTAACCGCCGGCTACGCCGATCTGCGGGCGCCACGCACGCTTGGTGGCTGCGGCGGCGGAGTTGCGCGGGGCGGAGCCGCGGCTGGTCACCGTCGATACGCCAAACAAGACCGAGTACGCATCGATCGGGCCGGCGTTATCGGCCTGGCCATAGAATGTGGTACGGCCCTCGAAGCGGGCGTTCAGCGCGCGAGTCAGCCCAAAGCGATAGCCGAGCGCACCCTGCACGCCAAGCTGCGTTTCGTTGGCAAGGCCGTTGTTGTAGGCGAGTGCGCCGCCGGCCGCGACGTAGAGGTTTTTTGTCAACGCGTAGTCGCCACGCAGGCCCACGCCGATGAACGTGACCGTCACCCCTGACGAGAACTGCGATGCCGCGATATCGGTCTCCACCGCGAGCTTCTTTGTCCATGGGAGAATCGCGTACAGGCCGGCCGTGGCGGGAAGCACATTCCCGAGATTGAGACCAGGGAGACTGATCGCGTCGGTGGGATCGGCACCGGTGCCGGCGGCGACCAGGCGTGTGAATCCAGCCTGAATCCCGAACTGGGTCTGCCACGATTTCTGCGCCTCGGCCCTCGAGGCGAAACCGGCCAGTACAGCGAGCAGGACGAGGTTGCGTAGCACGGTTAACTCCAGCGGTTGGGGGTGGGAAAAACGCGCCCCAATATTGAGGATGACGTTGCAAATGCAATGCTTTTGGAGGACTCCCGTTTTGCGGACCCCCCTCTATATTCACCGCTATTGTGAAACAGTTCACAAGCTGTACCAGCAGCGACATCCCCCAGCACACGTTCCGGAGGACTCCCGCAATGCGCTTCGCTTTGCTCACGACCGTCGTCGCCATCAGCGCGCTCGCCTGTGGTAAGAAGGGCGGCGACCAGACCCAGAACCAGCAGATGCAGGCGGCGCCTCCAGCCGCCCCCGGCGCGGCTACCGGGCCCGTCGTCGAAGTGAAGATGACCGGCAATGGCAGCACGAAGGCGGCGTATGAGCCCAGCTCGCTCACGGTCGCGCCGGGCACGACGGTGCGATTCATCAACGTGTCGGGCGGTCCCCACAACATCACATTCTGGCAGGATTCGGTTCCGGCGGGCGCTGCCGCGGCGCTCAACGCCAACATGAAGAACACGGTCGACAATCTGTCGGGCCCGTTCCTTGTGCAGCCGAACGAGACCTACGAAGTGTCGTTCGCCAACGCGCCCAAGGGGACGTACAAGGGCTACTGCACGCCCCATCTGACGCTGGGCATGAAGATCGCGATCAAGGTCGAGTAATTAGAGCGGTACCGAAAGCGGTTCCGGACGAATTCCGGGACCGCTTTCCACTGTTAGATTCGCTCGACAATGACGACCGGCACTCGCGAAAGTCTTGCTTCCTTGACGGCGGGGCCGATTTTAGGAACTTTCGTGGCCGAAGAAGGAGATCCGACGTGACAGACGCGCCCGCGCCTCGAAAACTGCTCATCGCGCTTGCTGTAGTGCGACTCGCGGCCCCCGCATTCACAGCTTGGAGCGCTGTGCCTCCGCATCACCTCCCGCTGCCAAGTGGAGTACACGCCGCGTCGCAGGCCACGATTACCGTGGGCCCGAAACACGACGAGCTGGTTCTTGAATTGCCGGCGATCGATCTGCCGGCAGGCAGCATGGCGCTCCCTCCGGCGTCCATTGCGGAATTCCCGGTGAATGGCTCGATCTACGGCTTCCGCGCCGAGCTGTTGGACGAGCACGGGCGGCGGCTGCCCGCCGAGTTGCTTCACCATATGAACGTGATGAATCCGACCGAGCGGGAGCTGTTCCTCCCTATCTCGCGACGCGTGCTCGCCTCGGGGAGAGAGACCGGGGAGATACACTTCCCCTGGCTGCTCATCGGCACGCGCGTTCACTCGGGCGAGCAGGTTCTGGCGAACGTCATGCTCCATAATCCAACCGCGGTCGGATATCATGGCGTGCGTGTTCGTATGGTCTTGAACTACGTGCCTGAGCACAGACCGTGGCCGTTCCTTTCCGTGCTTCCCTGGCAGCTCGATGTTGGGTTTCCTGTCGGCGACAAGTCGTTCGACTTGCCGCCCGGCCGGAGCGAGCGGTCGTATGAAGGCCGTCCCGCGGTGCCCGGCAAGGTGGTGGCCATGGGCGCTCACATGCACGAGTACGGCCGCACCATCGAACTCTGGGACGCGACTACAGAAAAACTCCTCTGGCACGGCGAGGCTGTGTCCCCCGCCCCCGGACAGCCGGCGGCCGTTCCGGTGACGAAGTTCTGGGGCATCACGGGAATCGGCGTACGGATCACGCCCGAGCATCGCTATCGTGTCCGCGTGATCTACGAGAATCCCACCGGTCAAACGCTTGCGGCTGGAGGAATGGGTGTCATCGGGGGGCTCTTCATGCCGGACCGTAAAGCCGTGTGGCCTGCAACGAATCCGAATGACTCTCTATATCAGAAGGACGTACGCCACTTCATGCGCGTGGGGGGGGGGCAGGCAGAATCAGCGCCGATGTCGCACATGCACATGCACTAAACGCCGGCGGATGCCAGGGCCGCTTGCTTCTTCTAGATTCGTCGCCAGAATGAACGCGATGAGAGCGGTTCTGGTCCTCATCGATGGCGCCCGCGTCGATGTCTTCCGCGAGCTCCTCGGGCGCGGTGACCTCCCGAATCTCGCTCGCTGGGTCATTGAGCCCGGTGGACTCACCACCGGCACGACGGTGTTCCCGTCGACGACCGGTGTCGCGTACATCCCGTTCCTGTTCGGCCGCTATCCGGGCAGTGTCGGGATCCCCGGCATTCGCTGGCTCGATCGTCGGGGCGCCGCAGGCGGTTGGCGCGAACAGTGGCGCGCCGCCCGCAGTTACTGTGGGGTTCAGGGCGGCTGGTTGAACAGGGACATCACCCCCGCGCCGTCGCTCTTCGACCTCGTGGCGGAGAGCATCGCGATCTGCACCCCGCTCACCCGTGGCCTCGGCCGGCGCGGCAACCGTATCGCCCTCACCCGAGCCGTACTGGGTTCTGCGGCGCACTACCTCGGCACCTATCCGGCTCTCGACCGGGCCGTAGCGCGCGCCTGGCTAGACGCTGCCGACGAAGCGTGGCGGTTTCTGTTTGTTGTCTTCCCCGGTGTCGACGGTATCGCGCATCTCAAAGACCCGTGGCACCCGGCCGTGCTCGAGAGCTATCGACTTGTCGATCGCGCGCTGGGCGCGTTCATCGCGCGCGTCCGCAAACAGCGCAGGGAGTTGCCGGACGTCTTCGTCGTATCGGATCACGGCATGACGGTCATGCGCGAGCATTGCGACCTGGCGATCCTGCTCGAGCAGAGCGGCGTCCGCACGTTGCGGCATCCCGGTCGTGTGTGGCGCCGGGATGCCCGGGCGGCCACGATGGTGTCGGGCAATGCCAGCGTGCAGCTCTATTTCGAACCTCGTTCCGGCCGCGAGGAGCCGCTGACCGAGTCGACCTTCCCCCCGGCGATCCTCGAGCGCCTGCTCGCGTTGCCGGCCGTTCGCCTGGCCGCCGGGCGGGCCGACGGCGGCGGCGTTGTCGTCCGAACGCAAAACGGCCGAGCACTGGTACGTGAATCGTTGGGTGTGATCCGCTACGACCCCGAAACAGGCGATCCGCTGGGGCTCGGTGGGCCTGTAGAGCTCGAAGACCGCGATTTGCTCGCACGCACCCGGGACACCGACGTGCCGGACGCACCCCGTCAGTTGCTGCAGCTGTTCCAGACCCGCCGCGCCGGCGATCTCGTGCTGGCCGCCGCGCCGGGCGCCGACTTCCGGGGGCCCTGGGAGATCCCCGAGCACCGGGCCGGACATGGTAGTCTCATTACGGAACATATGGAGGTCCTGATCGCGACGAGCGTGGCTCTTCCGGACGCGCCCATTCGTACAGTCGATCTGATGCCGACGATACTGGAACGCCTCGACGTCACCGTCCCATCCGCTGTCGCCCTCGATGGCGTTCCTTTTTCCCAAATCGCAGCTGTAACGGAACCGCGGGTTCGGTGAGGAAGCACATGCACTAAACGCCGCTGCCGGACTCCACCCGGTGGTAGTCTCCCACCGTCACCCGCCGCGGCTCGCTCGCCTCGGCGGTTTGCATTATCCCCAACATGAGCGCGGCCACCATCAAGCCCGCCAACGCATCGGCCGCATAGTGGAATTGGCCGTACACGACGGCGAGGATCAATCCGGCCGTGAACGGCAGCAACACGAGGCCCACGGGCCGCCAATAGCGCAGCGCCATCCCCGTTGCGACGACCGACGCGGCGACGTGCGACGAGGGGAACGCCGCGCCCCACGAGTCGCCATGGTCGAGCAGCCACGCGGCGAACCGCGCGGGCCACACTTCCGTCGCGATGTTGTGCGCGCCGTCAAAGGCATAGCGTGGGCCGGCGACGGGGAAGAACAGGAAGACGATGTAGCAGAGATAGAACGTCGCCATCACCGCGAAGATCGTGTGCCGTGCGGCGTCGCGCCGCCGCCCTATCCAGAGCGCGAGCGGCGAGGTGTAGAGAATCGGATAGTACGCGAGGTAGCACGCGTGCAGCATCCACGACAGCACCACGCTCGGGGATTCGCGAATCCACCGGTAGGAGATCTGGGACCCGAACACCCATGATTCGAGGCGCTGGATGAGCAAGTCATTCTGAAACCCCGCGCTCAACGTCAGGACGCCGATCTCGCCGTACAGCGCCGGCAGCAGGAGCATCGGATACCAGTCGCCCATAAAACGACCGAATGGGCCGGTGTGCCGGGCGCTCGGCGCGAGCGCGACGAGCGCGAGGATCAGCGCATGCGCGGTCAGCAGCCACGGCCATCCGGGAATGGCTTCTCCGCGAAAGGACAGGAGGACCACGCCGGTCGCGATCGCCATGTATGCGCCGGTGGCGACATCGATTGCGCTGTATTCCCGCCACAGCGGCTTCACAGCCATCCCACCTCCCGATACCAATTCGCCGCGCGGCGCAGCCCGGTTTCGAGCTCGATCTCCGCGCGCCACCCACTGTCACGCGTCAGGGCGTCGCTCCGACACGTCCACGCGGGAGCAAGGTATTCGTGGGCCTTGTCGGCCGAGAGCAAGGTTGCCCGCCCCGCAATATGTGCAATGCTCCCGGTTGCCCACAGCACCGCGCGCGCGACGAACGGCGGGATTCCGACGACCCGCGGGCGCTTTCCGAGCGCCTGCGCGACCGCCGTCGCGAGCGCCCGGCTCGTCGTGGTGGTCGGGTGAGCGGCGAAATACACATGACCCGCCGCCGCGGGCGCCGTGGCCGCCGCTACGATTGCTCGCGCCAGATCCTCGGCATGGATGACCGATAATTCCTGTGATCCGTCACCGAATACGGGTAGAACCCCGCTCTTGGCCAGTTGGAAGATCTTGAGGGTGCCGCGATCCCATTCGCCGTATACCAGAGGCGGCCGGACGATTGTCCAGGGGAGGGGCATGACCTGCACGAGCACTTCTGCTGCGAGCTTCGAGCGCCCGTAGTCCGTGACGGGCGCGGGGGGCCTCGTCTCATCGATGGGGTGGCCCGGATCCGTTGGGCCGGCGACCGCGAGCGATGACACAAAGAGAAAGCGACGCGCGCGTCCGTCCCGTGCCGCCTCGAGCACATTGGCCGTGCCGTCGCGGTTCGTGGCCATGAACTCCGCCATATCGCGCGCGGCGATCTTCCCGGCGACGTGATACACCACGTCCATCCCGGCGCACCCCTCGCGCAGCACGGCCTCGTCGTCGAGGTCACCCTTGAGCAGGCGCACGTCGTTACCCCAGCCCTGCATCTCCGCGAGCGCTGGGCGCCGCACCAGCGCCGTCACGGAGTCGCCGCGCGCACGCAGCGCCTTGACCAGGTGCGCACCGACGAAGCCGGTGGCGCCGGTCACAAAGACGTTCATAGCGGCTTGTCGTAGATGCGGAAGGTCTTGGAAATGTGAAAGCCGAGCTGGGTCGCCGCCTTCTTCATCAGCTCGTTGTCTTCGAGGATCCAGCCCGCTTCGCCGCTCGGCATGCCGTGCTTGACGGAGTTCTCCCAAACTTTCTGATAGAGGAGCGCGTCCACACCGCGGCCGCGGAATTCCGGGATCACGCCGAGGAGCAGTATCCGGGCGCGATGAATCTTGCGGGAATACCACAGCACCTTGAGAATGCCGGGGAACAACCGGCCCGAGCGGTTGTGCAGCAGCGCGAGATTGAAATCGGGCAGTCCCACCGCGAAGCCCACGATTTTTCCTTCCAATTCGGCGAAGATCACGAGATCAGCCACCACGATCGGCTTGAGCTGCTTGGCCAGATGGTCGATCTCCGCCTCCGTGAGCGGCACGAACCCCCAGTTTCGCTCCCAAGCGCTGTTATAGAGCGCCTTGATGAGCTCGACTTCGGCGGTGAACCGTTTCATGTCGAGGGTGCGGAGCGTGATGCCGCGACGGTCGGCGGCGCGTTGCGCTAGCCGGATGAATCGCTCCGGTGCCACCTGCGCGCCCCCGCCGTCATAGGCCAGCAGGTCCTTCGCCTTAGTGAATCCATAGCGCTCGTGCAGCTGCTCGTAGTACGGAAAGTTGTACGGCATCATCAGCGACGGGGGCGTGCCGTTGTTGGCGATGAGCAGACCGCATTCGTCGTTGACCGACGGGCTCATTGGGCCGCGCATCGTGTCGAAGCCCTTGGCGCGCAGCCAGGCAGCCGCGGTATCGAACAACGCGTTGGCCACGTCCTGATCGTCGATCGATTCGAAGAACCCATAGAATCCGACGCGATCATTGTGCTCACGATTGTGCATCTCGTTCTTGATTGCGCCGATCCGTCCGACCATCCGGCCGTCCGGCCGTCGGGCCATCCAGTATTGGGCTTCGGCGTGCTGGAAAAACGGATTCTGGGCGGGACTCAAGAGGGTGCGCACGTCACGGCGCAGCTGCGGCACCCACAACGGATCATCGCGGTAATGGTCGTACGGAAAGGCGATGAAGCGATCGAGACCGCGCCCGTCGGAGACGGGCACGATCTCCACTGCGGTCAGATGACCCCCAGCTCTTTTCCGAGGCGGCCGAAGACCTCGAGCGCGAGGTCGATCTGGTCGGCCGTATGGGTCGCCATCAGGCTGGTGCGGAGGCGGCACTGCGACGGCGGCACCGCCGGCGGAACCACCGGGTTTGTGAAGACGCCGGCGTCGAACAGCTGACGCCAGAAGAGGAACGTCTTTTCGAGCGGCCCGATCAACACCGGGATGATCGGCGTCTCGGTCGGCCCGATGTCGAAGCCGAGGGACCGCATGCCCTCCTGCAGCCGCCGCGTGTTGCGCCACAGCTGCTCGCGCCGCTCCGGCTCGCGCTGCATGACGTGCAGCGCCGCGAGCACGCCGGCCGTGTTGGAGGGCGGCAGCGCCGCGGTAAAGATCAAGGGGCGCGAGTGGTGGCGGAGGTAGTGAATCACATTCTCCGTCCCCGCCGCGAATCCGCCAATCGACGCGAGCGACTTCGAGAACGTCCCGACGATCAGATCGACTTCGTCGATGAGGTCGTAGTGGGCGGCCGTGCCGTCGCCGTTGGGGCCGAGCACGCCGATCGAATGGGCGTCGTCGAGAGCCAGGGCGGCGCCGTACTTCTGCGAGACCTTGAGGAGACCGGGCACGTCGGCGATGTCGCCTTCCATCGAATAGACGCCATCGACGATGATCATCTTGCCGGTGCCCTCGGGCACCTTCTGGAGCTTGCGCTCGAGTCCCGCCAGGTCGCCGTGATTGAAGCGCTGCGTCTCGCCGTGCGACATCTTGGCGCCGTCGACGATCGACGCATGGTCCAGCTTGTCGAGGAAGACCACGTCGGTGCGCCCGACCAGCCCGGAAATAAGGCCGAGATTCGCCTGATAGCCGGTCGAGAAGACGAGGCAGGATTCCTTGCCGAGGAACTCGGCGAGCTCGGCTTCGAGCTGCTCGTGGAGGTCGAGGGTGCCGTTGAGGAAGCGGCTGCCGGTGCAGCCGGAGCCGTAGCGCTCGAGCGCGGCGCGGGCCGCGGCGAGCACTTCGGGGTGATGGGTCAGACCGAGGTAGTTGTTCGACCCCATCATCACCCGCTCCTGGCCCTCGATGACGACGACCGTGTCTTCGGAGCGGGAGATCGGCTTGAAGTAGGGGTAGAGCCCAGCAGCCTGGACTTCGCGCGCCCGGGTGAAGTTCTTACACTTATCGAACAGCGCGATATTCTGCAGGGTCTCTGTGCGCACGAAGCCTCGGTTCTTTGGAAGGCGGTCGTACAGCTTAGCCCTGCGGTACGGAATTGGCAAGGGCGAGTGGTTATTCGAGTTAGACCTCGTGTGAGACCTACCACAGCTTCCCCGGCATGGGAGAAGTAGCCTAGATTGCGGGCTCGGCGCGCATTAGGCGGTCCCTACCGGAGGTTTTAGGGTGCGACAATTCTTCGTGCGAATCCTCGGAATTACTCTGCTTCTTTGCTCCACGGCGCACGTCGGGTTGCTCGCGCAAAGCGGTTTTCATCCCCGCTGGGAAATCCCAGGCTTTGATTTCAGGGCCAACGGCGGTTGGCGCGTTCGGGCGCGACAGGTCAGCCAGTTTCGCAGACAGCTGCTGAGCGTCGGCAAGCTTGCGCCGCTCAACCAGCAAGCGGTGGGGCCACAAGCGACCACTGCCGTGGCGGGCACTCTGGTTGTGCCCGCGGTCTTTTTCGCCTACGCGAATACCGACTCGGCGCAGTTCATGAGCGATACCGCCCAATACAGGGCCGCACTGTTCGCGTCGAGTCCACCGGGCACGAATCCCTACACACTGCGAACATTTTACGAGCAGTTGTCCAACAACACACTCAGCATGGACGGAAAGATCCTCGGCTGGGTGCGGCTCGATTCCGCGGAAACGACGTACACTGGGGTTCCCGGCACGTGCAGCGGCAATCCCTTCGGTACCAAGAACTGCAACGGGATTTTCAGCTCCGGGGCAATCAACCGGATGCAGAACGGATTCCGGCAGGCGCTGGGCCGGGTCGATAACCAGGTGGACTTCCGGCAGTTCGACAATGACGGGCCGGACGGGGTTCCGAATTCCGGCGACGACGACGGATATGTAGACATGATCATGTTTGCGCATCCGACTAAGGATGGCGCCTGCGGCGGCTTCCCCCAGAGTTCCGATCACTCGACAAACAATCACATCTGGTCGCACCGGTTCTTTCTCCTGACCGATTATCTATCCAATGACCCCGCGAATCCCGGGAACTCATCCGGGTTCGCGACGATTCACGTGTCCGACTATTTCGCCACTTCGGCTCGCGGAGGAGCGAGCGCCTGTGACACGACGCAGATCATGGCGATCGGGACGGCGGCGCATGAATTCGGGCATGCCCTTGGGTTGCCCGACCTCTATGACACGCAGGGGGAAACCGAAGGGAGCGGGCAATGGGGGTTGATGGGTTCGGGCAACTTCACCAGTCCCCGAAGCCCGTCGCGCATGGAGCCGTGGTCGTTAAACGAACTCGGATGGCTCACGGTGCAGCCGCTAACGGCTTCGGGCACCTACGTGCTCGATCCAGCCGCCACCTCGCGGACCGCGGCGTATGTGCGTCCACTCGGGGCGAATCCTCGCGGCGAATACTTCCTGATAGAAAACCGGCAAGGCGGCGCCACCGGTCTCGCTGACTCGGCCATGATCCGGCGGCATTGCCAGGCCAGTGGGCAGCCGGTGACATGCCCGGGTGGGTTGCTCATCTGGCACGTGGATTCAAGCAAGATCGCTCAAAGCGGGTTCCATCAGAGCAACACCGTGAACTTCGGTACGATACATGGTCTCGTGCTTGAGGAAGCGGACGGTAGCCGTCAGCTCTGGTGCGGACCTGATGGCTGCAATCGCGGAGACGCCGGCGATCCCTATCCAGGTACCAGTGGCAGTACTTCATTCGTGTTTCTCACGAACCCTGCCGCGACGATGAACAGCGATGGCCGCTTCACCGGGGTGGGAATCGATCAGATTACGCAGGTCGTCCCAAACGGCCAAATGTCTTTTCGCCTGCGGTTGGGATCCCTCACGATGGTCCGCGCCGGCGATCCGAACGCACGTGTGACGTTCGCGGGCGTAGACTACAACGTATTCCAGGATCTGCTCGAGGAAGGTCAGAGTTACGCGGTCAGCTTCACGGACCCGCAGCTCGCCCCCGGTGGGCGGACGCGCTTCCGGTTCTCCTCGTGGTCGGACGGCGGCCCCCAATCACATTCGTACATCGGTCATCTTGCCGGCGACACCCTTACTGCCAATGTCAATCGCGATTTCAAGGTGATCGCGACCTCAGGGAGCGGCGGCTCCATTCAGGCCGACACGGGCGGTGTGGACATCACGAGCGCCGTGGCCGCGGGCGCGTTCATTCGCGAAGGACGGTCGGTCACCTTGACGGCGACGCCCGATTCGGGCGAAACGTTCGGCGGGTGGTCCGGCGACACCGCGACCACCAATCCCGTGCTGACGTTGCCCATGGGCCGTCCGTACACGGTCGCGGCGAGCTTCGGTGTTCTGCTGATTGCGTCGCAGGGCGCGCGCCCGAATGGGGTGATGGGGGCCTCGTACGCCGACACACTACGCACCACCGGGGGGACCGGCGTCAACAGCTGGAGCATCACGGCGGGCGCTCTGCCGCAGGGCCTGACGCTCGATGGGCCCAGCGGTGGCATTTCCGGCTATCCACACCAGGCGGGCAACTTCACCTACACGGCGACCGTAACGTCGGGCGCGCAGAACCAGAACAAAGTCTTCACGATGTCCGTTACCGCGCCCACTCTCGCCACGGCCAATGTGGTCACGCAGCTCCTCGGTCCGGGGACGCCGCTCAGCGCCGATGAAGTTCGCTATCTCGATTTTGTCGGCAACAACAATTCCGTCTTTGATATCGGAGATTTCCTGGCGTGGGTGAAGGCCACAGGCGCTCCGCTGAGTGCCGCAATGCTGCAAGTGTTACAGAAGAAGGGAGGCCCGCGATGAAACGCATGGGGGGGGGGCTTCTCAATGCGGGCCTGCTCGTCGGGGCGGTGCTGCTCGGACTCAGCTGTGGTGATTCGACGTCGAGCGGGCCGGGCCAACTCAAGGTGCGGCTCACGACGCCGAATTCGGGCGCGGACTCCGCGATCGTCTTCACAATCACGGGACCTAGCGGCGCGGTGCTGACGAGCGCGACTGCCGGCACGGGGCTGCAGTTATTCCACCAACCCCTGACCGGCAACGCGACGCGGTTCGCGATCGTCGGCCAGCTCACGCAGGGCGCCGTGATTCTCACGATCGGCGTCCCGAACGCCAGTGAGTTCAGTCAGTACAACGGGACCATCGACGGTGTGGCGCAGCCGAATTACCAGCTGCGCGCGCTCCCCGGCGGGTACGCGCTGGCGATAACGCGCTAGCGCGTCGCTTCGCTGAGCGCTGCCGGCACTTCCCAGGCGCGCGTCAGACTCTCTTCAAGCTGTCGCCGCAAATCCTGGTACAGCGACAGGAGGCGCCGGGACTCATCTGTCAGCGTTGTCGCACCGCCGCCCGGACCGCCGGCGCGTGACACGACGATCGGTCTGCCAAGCGCCTGCTCCATTTGCTGAATCGCACTCCAGGCCGTGCGGTAACTGATCCCCGCTTCGGCGGCCGCGTCTTTAATCGAACGCACGCGCTCCACCGCTTCGAGCAACCGGGCCTCGCGCTCGCCGAGCACCGGCGTCCCGCGCCGGGTCAGAGTGACATTCGCTCGTGGAATCAAATCAGGAAATTGCATACGGCCTCCGCCAATTCATTGCTCCACGTTGCGATATACCGGAGCGGTAGAATCGTTCCATTTCGTCCCTTTGGATGAGTTGCGTGGCAGCGACAGGAGCTAGTACTCGCGCGGGAGAAGACTAACTACCCGTCCGCTGGTTCCTTCTCTATTTTCGGTGCGAGGGGGCGGTAGCTCAGCTGGGAGAGCACCTGGTTTGCAACCAGGGGGTCGTGGGTTCGAATCCCATCCGCTCCATAGTGTCCCCCTAATCACACAGCCGCTTTAGTCGGAGGCGTCCCATGCATACCGCGTTGCGCGCCATCGTGCTCTGTTCGCTGCTCGTTCCGGCTGTGTCGGCTGCGCAGAACCCACCGGCACCGCCCGCCCCACCCCCCGCGCCGCCGCCACGCATCGCGGCCAGTAGCTACGCCTCCGTCGAGGTGCATCTCAACGCGCGCCGCATCGGTGATTCGTGGTACGAGGAGGACGCGAGTCTCTCGGGGCCATCGCGGATCGCCATTTCCTACGGCCAGCCGCACGCCCGCGGCCGCAAAGTCGAAGGCGGCTTGATTCCGCTGGATACCGTGTGGCGCTTCGGCGCGAATATGGCCACGACGCTGCATGCCGACCTGGATATCACACTGGGCGATCTGAAACTGCCGCGCGGCGACTACTCGTTGTTCGTTCTGTACACACGCGCGGGTTACTCGCTTGTCGTCAACCGGGGAACGGGGCAGTGGGGTACCGACCGCGACCCAGCGAAGGACCTCGGTCGAGTCACGCTCGCAAGCCGCGCTATGGCGGAACCGGAAGGTTCGCTGTCGATTTATCTCGTGCCCGATGCGCCGCAGCCGGCCACGGGGTACGCAAACTTGGGTGGGATACTTCGCATCAAATGGGGTACGACCGAACTGACCACCAATTGGCGAGTCACCCAGTGAGCGATGAGCGCTATCCGATAGGGAAGTTCACTTCGGTGCAGCAGCTGTCGACGGCTGAGCGCGCCGCCGCGATCGAGCAGATCGCGGCGGCGCCGGCGAACTTCCGTCACGCAGTCTCGGGCCTCGACGATGCACAGCTCGACACGCCATACCGGGCGGGGGGGTGGACCGTACGGCAGCTCGCCCATCATCTGCCTGATAGCCACATGAACGCCTACATGCGGTTCAAGTGGGGCCTGACTGAGGACGCGCCTGCGATCAAGACGTATGAGGAAAAGGATTGGGCCCGCACGCCTGAAACGGCGGCACCGATCGCATCGTCGCTCGATTTGTTGACGGCGTTGCACACGCGCTGGGTGAATCTGCTCCGTGGGATGCGGCCGGCGGATTTCGCCCGTACCGTCAAACACCCCGAGATGGGCACGATAGCCCTCGATACGCTGCTTGCCCTGTACGCGTGGCACGGCCGTCATCACACGGCGCACGTGACGTCCCTACGCCAGCGGATGGGATGGGGGTAATGGTCGACTTCGCCGACGACGGTCTCGACGAGGAGTTTCCGCTCGGCGACGGGACCGCCGATGCGGAAGGCGTCGTCATGTGCCCCTATTGTGGCGCGCCGAACGAGATCGGCATCGACGCCGGCGGCGGCAATTACCAGGACTATGTCGAAGATTGCCAGGTGTGTTGCCGACCCTGGCGAGTCACGGTCTCCTACGATGACGAGGGAAACGCGGAGATCTTTGCCGCACCGCTCGACGATTAAGTCCTGCGCCTTGCTGAAACGGGACTGGGGCGCATGATGGGCGTCTAATTCGCTGGGATTACCCCGATGGGTCCATCCACACCGACGGTGCTGGTACTAGCGTTACCGGCACCACGATGACGCGATCGATACTGCTCGTCGATGACGAGGCAGACATCCGCATGACGCTGCGCGATTTCCTCGAAGAGGAGGGCTTCGTCGTCCACACGGCGCGCGAGGGACAGCACGCGCTTCATGTCCTGGAGAAGATTGACCCGCCGAATCTCGTTCTGCTCGACTACAAGATGCCCGTCATGGACGGCAAGCAGTTTCTTTCGGTGGTGCGGCGCACTCCGCGGTTGCAGACGATTCCCGTTGTGATTCTGTCGGCCGCGACGCGCGAGTGGTCCGGCGCGCACCTTGAGGTCGAAGACGTCTTGTCGAAGCCGCTCGACCTCGAGGTGCTGCGCGACACCGTGAACCGGATCTGCGCCGAGCTATAGCGCCGCTTCGAAGCGGCGCCCCACTTCCTGCCAATTCACGACGTTCCACCACGCCGTCACGTAGTCGGGCCGGCGGTTCTGATACTTGAGGTAGTAGGCGTGTTCCCACACGTCGACACCGAGAATGGGAATCTTGTTGTCCATCAGCGGGCTGTCCTGATTCGGCCGGCCCGCGACTTCCAGTTTCCCGTTGGCGACGGTGAGCCACGCCCAGCCGCTGCCGAATTGCGATGTGGCTGCGGTGCTCAGCTGCTCCTTGAACTTCGCGAAGGCGCCGAACGTGCGCTCGATTGCCTCGGCGAGCTTGCCACTCGGCTGGCCCCCGCCTTTTCCCGCGGGCGCCATGATCGTCCAGAACAGCGAGTGGTTATGGTGGCCCCCGCCGTTGTTGCGGACCGTCGTGCGAATGTCGTCGGGAATCGAGCTGATGCCACGCAGTAGTTCCTCGAGGCTCTTGTTGAAAAGCTCGGGATGTTTGCTCAAGGCGTTGTTGAGGTTTGTGACATAGGCTTGATGGTGCTTGCCGTGGTGAATCTGCATCGTCTGCGTGTCGATGTACGGCTCGAGGGCTGCGAAATCGTAGGGAAGCTCGGGCAGTGCGTGTCGCGATTCCCCCGCCGTCGTGGTGCTGCGTTGCTCTTTGACTTGTGCCATTTCGTCTATTCCTTCGAAAGGTGCCTGTCAAACCCCGCATTGCGCCGAACGGTTCCCCCCATATCTTGCTGCCCGGACGTGCCCTTCCTTCCCACTTCCGGAGGCGCTCGTGGCCGAGTTTCTGCTGCGCTGGCTGCATTATCTGGGCGGGATTACGTGGATCGGCCTGTTGTACTACTTCAACTTCGTGCAGGGGCCGTTCATGGCGGAAGCCGACCCTGCCGCCAAGAGCACGGCCACCCAGAAGTTGCTGCCGCGGGCGCTTAGGTGGTTTCGAGGCGGCGCGATCGTCACATTTCTAACCGGTATCCTGATCATCGGGAAACGGCTCGGCGAATCGCCGCTTGGCGCCGCTGCCTGGTCGAGTCCATGGGCCCTCACGATTCTCACCGGCGCGCTGTTCGGTACACTCATGTTTCTCAACGTCGTGCTGGTGATCTGGCCCAAGCAGCAGGTCGTCATTGCGTCGGCAACGGCAGTGGCCTCGGGTGGCCAGGCGAATGCCGCCGCGCCCGCTGCCGCGCGCCGGGCATTTCTCGCGTCGCGCACCAACGTCGTCTTTTCGATCCCCATGCTGTTCTTCATGGGAGCAGCGTCGCACTTCACGTTGCCGGCCGGCGGCAATCAGCTCGCCTACTGGGCAGGCATCATCCTGCTCGCGCTCCTGCTCGAGATCAACGCGTTGACGGCGACGACCGGCAGCACGACTAAACCGATCGAGAAGATTCCCGGCGTGATCGTGACGGGATTCGTCGTGTGGGCGGTCGCGTACGGATTGGCGCGAGCCTTCCTATCGACCTGACGGCATAGCCGATGGCGTCGGTCACCGTCCGCCGCCTGAGCAAGGTCTTCGACAGCGGCGTTCAAGCGCTGCACCAACTGGATCTCGAGGTGCGCGACGGGGAGCTGCTGGTGTTGCTGGGGCCGTCGGGCTCCGGCAAGACCACGGTGCTGCGCTGCATCGCCGGTCTCGAAGAGCCGACGTCCGGCGACGTCGTCATCGGCGAGCGACTCGTCACACAGTTGTCACCTACCGAACGCGATGTGGCGATGGTGTTTCAAACCCCTGCGCTCTATCCCCATCTCACGGTGCGCGAGAACATCGCGTTTCCGCTCGAGGTGCGGCACGTCGCCGCCGCGCAGGTCGCACGCCGGGTGCTCGAGGCCGCGACGCGGCTCGGGTTGAAAGACGTGCTCGATCGCATGCCGGAGCAGGTGTCCGAAGGCGAGCGCCAGCGCGTGGCACTCGGCCGCGCCATCGTCCGTGGCCCGCAGGCGTTTCTGCTCGACGAGCCGTTGTCGCGGCTCGATGCGAAGCTGCGCATCGAGCTGCGGGGCGAGCTGCTCGCGCTGCACCGCGCGTTGGGTGCGACGATGATCTATGTGACGCACGATCAGACCGAAGCGATGACGATCGGCCAGCGCATCGCCGTACTCTACGAAGGACGGCTGCGGCAGGTCGGTACGCCTGAAGAGGTCTATCAGCGTCCGGCGGACGTCCACGTGGCCCGCTTTGTCGGGACTCCAGGGATGAATGTTCTCCAGGGCCGCGGCCGGGCGGGTGAGCAGGGAAGAGAAATCGAGGTGGGTAGCCTGGTGATTCCCGTCGAGCTCTCCAGGTACGAGGGAGAGCTCCAGCTCGGAATCAGGCCCGAATCCGTAGGCCTCTGCGCCGTCGATCAAGGCGTCGGCAATGTCGATGTCCTGGTGGTCGAGCCCCTCGGCAGCGAAACGCTCGTCCACCTCAATGCCGGCGGTCAGCCGCTCGTCGCACGCCTCCCGGGCTTCGCCGATGTTCAGGTGGGCACGCGCGTCGGCGTGAAGGTCGACCGGCGGCGGCTCTATCTCTTCGACGCGGCCGGCGCACCACTCGCATGAGCGCCAAGCGGTGGGTGATCCCCGCAGTGGCGGCCGCGCTCGTGGCGGCTACTGGAACGTTGCTCGTGGTGGGTTGGGCGCAGGGCGCGTATCGGCACGATTTCGCGATGCGGATGGCTCGCACGACCGCGGCCTACATCGCGGCAGTCACGCCGCCGCCTCCTCCGCCTCCCCCACCTCCCCCTGCGCCGCGCGGGCGGCGCCGACCGGCCTTCCCCCCAGCGCGGCGTATTCCGGTGCCGCCGCCTGCGCCCGTGCAATTGTCTCCTGCCGCGCGCAGCTATCACCTGCCGGCACTTCTCACGCAGGCGCGGGCTCTGAAGACGTTGCCGGGCTGGACGTCGGAGGTGGAGGTCTACTATGGGACCGCTCCGCTCGTCGACGCCACGGCGCCGCCGCTCACTCCGGACGATCTGCACGAGCTCGACCGCGCCGGCAGCCGTTGGCGCGACGGTGTGGCCCTCGTGCCGCTGCGCGACCGCGACCAGAGGGAAATCGTCGGTGCGGTCGCCGTGCGGCCGCTGCCTGCGCCCCACGGTCCACTTCCCGGGGGACTTGGGTTCGCGTTCCCGGCGGCACTTCTGGCCGTCGGCATCGCTACCGTGATCGCATTCCGCGAGCGGCCGTTGCGGCGCCGCGGCCACTTCGCCGCGGCGCTCCTGCTCGCGGCCGCCGCATTCGGGGATGTGCGCACCGCGGCACGCGATAGTACGGATCGCTGGCTCGTGGACACACGCCGGCTGCTCGTGGAGGCTTCCGCGCGCATCCCGACACCCGGTGTGCGCGTGAACGTGACCGATCTCGCCGCGCTCGTGCAGGACAGTGACGGCGAGCTGGTCGCCGGCGAGCCGGCCGAGTCCGCCCCACGCCGGGTGCAGATCGACGGCGCGCCGCGCGCCGTCGTCGCCGCTCTGATCGGATCGAATCGCTGGGTGGAGCTGCGCTCCTTCCCGGCTGAGCGCATGGCGCCACGATGGCTGCTTCTGTTGTTGCCGAGCGCGCTCCTCGGTCCGATCGGAATCCTGCTCCTGCGCTGGGCGGAGCGGACGCCCGTCCCGCGGCGGCGCGAGACCGCGATCGCCTGGGGCTTCCTGACGCCCGCGGCCTTGCATTTGGTGATCTTCACGCTTGGACCGACGCTGGTCGCGGTCTACCTGGCGCTTCATTCGGGTCAAGCGATCGTCACGCTCGCGAACTTCAGAGCGGTACTCGATGATCCAGTGACCTGGCTCTCGTTCCGCAACACCGTGGTGTACGCGCTCTACGTACCGGTCTCCGTGGCCTTCGCGCTGTTCGCCGCCTTGCTGGTGCACGCTCATCGGATGCACTGGAGCGGCCGCCTTCTGGGGGCGGCGTTTCTGTCACCGTACGTCGCGTCGTTCGTCGCGACCGCACTCCTGTGGCAGCTGATCTACAAAACGGGCACGCTGGGGCTCGGCCGGTCCGATTGGCTGAGCAACCCCGCAACCGCGCTGCTCGCGCTGATGGTGATCTCGATTTGGTCACACGTCGGCGGGCAGATGATGGTCTTCCTCGCCGGGCTACACGGCATTCCACGCTCCTACATCGATGCCGCGCGCCTGGATGGCGCCGGCGCCTGGCGGCGCTTCTGGCGGATCACGCTGCCGCTGCTCAGGCCATTCACCTGGTTCGTGCTGGTGACGGGTTTCATCAGTGCCTTCCAGGTTTTCACGCTGGTGTCCGTGCTCACGCAGGGCGGACCGCTTCCCGCGCGCTCGACCGCAGTGCTGGCCTTCCGGGTTTACCAGACCGCATTCGGAGCGGGAGAGATCGGTGTGGCCACTGCGCTGGCGTTTATCGTTCTCGTGCTCGTGGTGATCTTCCGCTGGCCTCAGCTCAAGCTGCTCGTCAGGCTGCGGCATGCGTAAACACTGGCCGGCTGCCATCGCGCTCACAGTGCTCGCCGTGGCGATGCTCGCCCCTTTCCTCTATATGATCTCCGTCTCGCTCATGGGTGAGACGGAGCTGCTGCGCTGGCCGCCGGCGCTGCTGCCGCACGCGCCGACGACGGCGAACTACGTGGCCGCGTTCGCGGCGTTGCCGTACAGACGTGTCCTCATAAACACCGGGTTGTTCGCCAGTTGCGTCATGCTGGGTCAGGTGCTGACGAGCGCCGGTGCGGGTTACGCGTTCGCGCGTATGCGATTTCCGGGTCGCGATGGTGTTTTTTCGCTCGTGCTCGCTACCCTCGCTATTCCCGCGATTCTGCTCGTGATCCCGCGTTTCGTCCTGATGAACAGACTGGGCTGGGTCGATACCTATCCTGGACTGATCTCGACGGAGCTGGTGTCGGTCGCCGGCATCATCCTCATGCGGCAGGCGTTCCGGACGATGCCCCGTGAGGTGGAGGAAGCCGCGCGCCTGGACGGTGCGGGGGAGTGGACGCTGTTCTGGCGCGTGATGCTCCCGCTCGCGAGGCCGGCGGCCCTAACGGTTGCGGTGCTCGCCTTCCTCGACCAGTGGCGCAGCTTTCTGTGGCCGCTCGTCATCACCCGCTCGGCGGAAATGGAAGTCGCTGAGGTCGCGTTGGCCAGTTTCCACAGGACTTACCTCACCAACTGGCCCTACCAAATGGCCGCGGCGTCACTGATTACGTTACCGGTCCTGCTTGTTGGTCTGCTGGCACAGGGCTATCTGCTGCACGGTTTGCGCACCACCGGGGCCGAGCTCCGAAGCTAGCTCCCCCGCCCCCAGCCAGGCATCGGTGGCTCAGAAGTTGCGAGACTAGATCCTCCGGATCCCCTTCGATCCAACGGTTCTGAATGCGTCCTTCGTCAGTGCTGCATGCGGCAGCGCGGCGCGGAAGGCGTGGAAGGGGTAGCACCAAAGGTCGATGCGGCGCGGGTCGTGGAGACGGAGTGTAGTTGCTGCGCCAGTCAGGAGAACGACGTGGGTCGGTCCATCGGAGTAGCGATGTTGCTAGCGCTGGGAGCCTTGTCTCCGAGTATCAGCGCACAATCTTCCCAGAGCGACAGCAGCGGCACCAAGGTCCCCTCACGCCACGCTATCGGTTTCGGGTACTTCGCGACACTCGGCGCGTACTGGCAGATCGAGGCGGTCGAGGTTGGATACGTGCGCAAGATGTCGCGCGGCCTGGCCGCGATCTCCCTGACCGGTCGAGTCGGGACCTTCATGAATGAAACGGCGGTGGTGGGCGGTTCGCGCGGCATGGTGTTCGCCACGACGCTTGCGACGCGCACGCGCATGAAGCGCATCGCGCAGCTCGGTGAAGACGAGCGCGGGACGGCGATCGGTCTCGACTTGACGCTCGAGGCGAGCGGGTATCTCGCCGCCGTCTCTCAATTCTGGCAAGGCTCGCGGTGGGGCGCGATCGCGCTGCTGCCCGGGCTGCGGATCGGAAACGCGGCGATTGTGATCGGGCCCACGGCGTTCTTTGCCGGCGGCAAACCGGCCCTCCGCGGGCTGCTGGCCTTCCGTGGCGAGGCGACGCTGGCGCGCCGGGGGCGTCAACCCTAGGTTAGCGACCTTATGGTCGCGCCACCGCTGACCTCGGACCATCCCGGCCTTGAGGTCCTCGCCGAAGTGGCAAAAGTGCTGGCCGCCGGCCGGCCCGCCGATGAGGGGCTGGCCGAAGTCGTGGGCTTGCTGCGCCGCGGCCTCTCGCTGCGGCGTTGCCGTTTATGGCTGCGCACTCCCGATGGCTCTCGCTACATCCCCATCGCCAGTCCCGACGACGAGACCCAGCTGCCCGGATACACCAGCCCGGTTCCGACGTGGGTCACCGACGGCCCGCACCGCGAGCCGGTGCCCGGTGGGACGCTGCTGCGCCTGCCGCTCCTGCACGACGAGGAAGCGCTCGGGTGTTTCGAGGTCATCATTCCGCAGGGGCGGTTCGAGCGCATGGCGCACGACGTGCTCGTCGTCGTCGCCCAGATGATCGCGCCGACGGTTGCGGATCACGAGCTGTTCGCGGACCTGGCATCCGAGGTTGCGCTGCGCACGCGCGAGCTCGAGGCACAGCGCAACTTCGCGGCCCGCATCATCGATTCCTTGCCGGTCGGGCTGTACGTGATCGATCGATCCTACCGGATCCGCGCGTGGAATCGCAAGCGCGAGGCGGGCACGCAGGGCGTTTCCCGCGAGGACGCGGTCGGTCGGGAGGTGTTCGAGGTGCTCGACCGCCAGCCGCGCGAGCTGCTCAAGCTGGAGTTCGATCGCGTCTTCACGACGGGGGAGATCCAGCAGGTGGAGATGGATTCCCAGACGACGGGGGAAGCGCGCCACTATCGCATCACGAAAATCCCGATGCGCCTGGACGACGACGAGATCTCGCACGTCATCACCATCGGCGAGGATGTGACGGCATGGCGCCAGGCCCAGCAGCGGCTCGCACAAAGTGAGAAGCTCGCTGCCGTCGGCCAGCTGGCCGCCGGAGTGATGCACGAGATCAACAACCCCCTCGCGACGATTCTCGCCTGCAGCGAAGCGCTCGCGCTGCGCATCGACGAGCTGCCCGAGAAGGACCGGCAAGCCCAGCAGGAGTACCTCCACATCGTGGATATGGAGGTGCAACGCTGCCGCCGGATCGTGGAAGGGTTGCTCGATTTTTCCCGGCCCAAGCTGTCGACCCACAAGGAGCCCATCGCGATCAACGCCGTCATCGAGCAGACGCTGTTTCTGCTCAAGCATCACGATCGCTTCAAGTGGCTCACGATCGAGCGGCAGCTCGAAGACGGCCTGCCGCACTTCCCGGCCGACGCCGAGCGCCTGGTGCAGTGTTTCATGGCGCTCATGCTCAACGCGATGGATGCCATGAACTCGCGGGGCGTGCTCACCGTCCGGACGCGGCGCAACCCGCAACGCGCCGACGAGATTCTGGCGGAGTTCATCGACACCGGTACCGGGATCAAGCAGGAGGATTTGCCCAAGATCTTCGAGCCGTTTTTCACGACGAAGCCGCAGGGGCGCGGCACCGGCCTGGGTCTCTCGGTCGCCTACGGCATCATCGAAGAGCATCGTGGCCGTATCGAAGTGGAATCGCAGATGGGGGTGGGTACGAACTTCAAGGTCTTCTTCCCGATCGGATGAAAATCCTCGTCATCGAAGACGACAAAACGGTGGGCGAATACGTGCGGCGCGGGCTCGACGAAGCCGGCTACCACGTGGATCTGGTCGGCGATGGGGACGAGGGCTTGCGGCGCGCCACCGGCCGGGGCGGCAATTACGACATCATGGTGCTCGATCTCCGCCTTCCCAAGCTGTCCGGGATCGACGTCCTGCGCACGCTGCGCGACCGCGGCGTGGGATTGCCGGTGCTGGTGCTGACCGCGCAGGACTCCGTCGATTTCAAGGTGCAGGCGCTGCGGATGGGGGCGGACGACTACGTCACGAAGCCGTTCGCGTTCGAGGAATTGCTGGCCCGGGTGGAAGCGCTGGGCCGCCGTCCCAAGGCGATCGCGCCGCCGACGCTCAAGGTGAACGGTCTGCTGCTCGACACCGGCAGCCGTGAGGTGACGCGCGACGGCAAACGCATCGAGCTGACTCCCAAGGAGTACGCGGTCCTCGAGTATCTGATGCGCCACCAGGGGCGTGTCATGTCGCGCACGCTGATCACCGAATACGCGTGGGACTACCACTTCGATCCCGGCACCAACATCGTGGATGTCGTGATCACGCGATTGCGCAAGAAGATCGATCATGCGCGCGAGCCGAAGCTGATTCACACGGTGCGCGGCGTGGGCTACGTCGTGCGCGCGTGACATGGAGAGTATCCGCGGGCGGTTGACCATCTGGTACGCGACCGCTCTCATCCTCAGCATCGCCGTATTTGCGGTCGTTCTCTATTTCGCTCGCCGCAGCGCGACCTACCAGGATCTCGATCGCCGCATCCAGTCCGAAGCCGACCTCACGGCGGGCATCCTGGCCGAGAGCTATCGCGCGCGCGGCATCCTGGTGGAGAAGGACACCGCGGGCCGCCCCGTGCTGACCAGCGAAGTGGCTGCGGTGCTCGAGGTCGTGCCGGACTTCCTGCTCGTGACGAGCGGCGACGGCAGCCTGCTGTTCGGATCGCCCGACGCGAGATCATTGGGATTCGCGCAATTCGAGCAGCTCAATGCGCTCGTCAGGGGTGGAGCGACAACCGCGCCAGGTCGGTATCGGCTGACGCCCAACGGTCCGACACTGCACTACGTCATCCGGCCGGTGCGGGAAGCCGGCGGACAGATCGGCGCCATTTTCACCGGCGCAGACACGCGCAGTGCGGAGCTGCAGGTCGAACAGCTGGTCACGACGATCCTGATCGCGTTTCTCGTGGGAATCGTGCCGGCCGTCCTCGTGGGCCGCTGGATTGCGGGCCGCGCGCTGGAGCCGGTCGATAGCATGATCACGGAGATCCGCGAGATCACGGACGGACGCAGCCTCCACCGTCGCCTGCCGGTGCCGATGGAGAAGGACGAGCTCGGACGACTCGCCGCGACGCTGAACCAGATGTGGACGCGGCTCGAGCGGAGCTTCGTGGCGTTGCGGCGCTTCACCGCCGACGCGAGCCATGAGCTGAAGACGCCGCTCACCGTCGTACGCGCGGGTGTCGAGCGCGCGATCACACGCCCCGACATGCCGCCGGAGACCCTCGCCGCCCTGGAGGAGACGCTCCAGGAAGTGAACCGGATGACGGAGCTGCTCGACTCCTTGCTGACGCTGGCACGCGCCGACGAAGGTCGGGCCGAGCTGCATCGGGAGCCAGTAGATCTGCGTGATATCATCGCGGAGGCGGGCGAGACCGGTGAGCTGCTCGCTGAGCACGCCGGTGTGAGCATTGAGATTCGTCTTCCACCAGAGCCCGTCGTCGTCTCCGTGGACCGGAGTCGGGTACGACAGCTGGCCCTCAATCTCATCGAGAACGCGGTGAAGTACACACCGCGCGGCGGAGAGGTTTCGGTGGAGCTCGGCGGCAA
Organism: uncultured Gemmatimonadales bacterium; assembly: GCA_963704805.1. Lineage (GTDB taxonomy): Bacteria > Gemmatimonadota > Gemmatimonadetes > Gemmatimonadales > GWC2-71-9 > 20CM-2-65-7. Next base: position 1,628,386 of record CAVPHS010000001.1, read on the forward strand.
TGACGGACGCGCCGTGTTCACAGTCGCCGACACCGGCATCGGCATCGCGCCCGGTGATCTGCCGCACGTCTTCGATCGCTTCTGGCGTGCCGACTCGGCGCGCACACGCACCAGCGAGCGCGCCGGTACGGGGCTCGGCCTTGCCATCTGCAAATGGATCGCGGAAGCGCACGGCGGCACGATCGACGTGCAGAGCCGGCCGGGCAGGGGAACGACGTTTACGGTGGGGTTGCCGCGCGGGTAGTTCCACATTCTGCTGTCACCATTCCGTAATTCCGGTGCAAGAGCTGGGTCATAGGACGTCTGTATCTCTCAGATGGTCATCCCACTGAGAGGGCGTATGAAGGCCATCAGCTCAGTAGTCTCGATTACCATCCACGTCGCACTTGGCGCTGCGGTTCTACTCGGGACTGCCAAAACCGGGCGGTCCGATGTGCGGGCGCCACGCGCAGTGAGAATTGTCCTTCCGCCGGCGCACAATGAAAATCTCGCTGACGGGATCACCGGTCTTCCGATTCCAGGTCCAATCTCCGTGGGGGCGCCCGACCTTGGTCGAATTCCGATTCCGTCGCTGCCCCAAACTGGTGCGACGACACCGCCGTTTGCGACCACCTCTTCTGGCTTGGCCGACCCGTCGGGTGCGGGCTCGACGACCGGTTGGAACAGCTTCCTGGGTGAGGAGCCTGCCGAGATTCTGACGGGCCCGCTGCCCTCTTATCCGGAGCTGCTCCGCCAAGCCGGCGTGCAGGGCAAGGTTGTCCTGGAGGCGGTTGTGGACACGACGGGGCGCGTACTGGCCCAATCCCTGCTCGTGGTCGCCGCAACTAATCCCGGATTTGTCGAGCCGGCGCGACAGGCCTTGCTCGCCACGCTATTTCGGCCCGCCAACTCTGGAGGAAAACCTGTCCGCATGCGGGTACGAATTCCATACCAATTCAGCATACGGGACGGCATGGGACGTGCTCGATGAACGGGGAGGCTGAAGGCTCATCCGGCTGTCATCGTTTTGTAATCTTGGCACTACTAGCGGCCGCATTGAGACCGGTACTATTACATAGCTGGCAACCACATAGCCACCAAGCCCGGAGGCCACGGCGGTGTTCAACCACCTGATCGAGTCGAATCGAAAGTCGAACAAGAAGGGCGCATTCGGCCTCGGTTTCGTTTCGTTGGTCGGTCACAGTGTCATCGTGCTCGGCGCCGTGGTCGCGACGCTCACGGCGGGCGAGAAGAAGGAAGAGAACACGCTGGACACGGCGATGGTCTTCCTGAATCAGGAAGAGCAGAAGAAGCCGGAGGAGCAGCCGCCGATCGTGGATGTGCCGCAGCTCAAGGGCTTCCAAACGGTCGTCGCGCCGACGGACATCCCGACCAACATTCCGCCGATCAATCTGCAGGAACACTTCGATCCCAAAGACTACACGGGCACCGGCGTCGAGGGCGGCGTCGGGACGGGCATCGTGCCGTCGTCCGATCAGGTATTCATGGAGTCCGTGGTTGAGGAGCGGCCCGAGGTCCTGTCGGGGCCGCAACTGCAATACCCCGACCTGCTGCGGCAGGCCGGTGTCCAGGGACGGGTACTGGTACAGGCCATCATCGATACCTCGGGTCGCGCCGAGCCTCCGTCGGTGAAGATCCTTCAGAGCCCCAATCCCGGTTTTGACCAGTCGGCGAGGAACTACGTGCTGCGGGCGCTATTCCGTCCCGCGCGCGTGCACGGCCGCGCGGTCCGCGTGCTCGTGAATTTGCCGATCGATTTCAAGATCAAGCGATAGTCCGGTACTCACAGCGCCGCGCGCACTCGAGGAGACACGATGAGTTACGCTGATCTATGGGCATCGATGGGGCTGTTCGCCAAAGGCATCGTGGTCGTCATGTTCGTCATGTCGGCCTGGTCGTGGGCGGTCAGCATTTCCAAGCAGATCTACTTGAGGAAGTCACAGAAGGAGACGCAGAAGTTCGCGCCTGAATTCTCGCGCTACTTGCAGGAGGAGCAGATCGACGGCGCGATCGCGCTGGCCGAGAAGTACAAGAAGAGTCACGTCGCGCGCGTGTTGGGTGAGGCGTTGGCGGAAGTGAAACCGTTGCTCCGCGACCGGGCGACGATTACCGCGGCCGACATCAACTCGGCGGAGCGGGCGGTCGAGCGGCAGATGCTGATCATCACGGCCGAGCTGAAGCGCGGTCTCGGCATCCTGGCGACGACCGGCGCCACCGCGCCCTTCGTCGGACTGCTCGGCACCACGATGGGTATCGTGACGGCGTTCCAGGGCATGTCCGCCTCGGGCGGTTCGGGCTCCCTCGCCGCGATCACGGGCGGCGTCGCCGAAGCGCTCATCACGACCGCCTTTGGTCTGCTCGTCGCGATTCCGGCGGTATGGCTCTACAACTATTTCGCTACGAAGATCGACTTCCTCACGGTGGAAATGACCTACACCTCGAAGGAGCTGATCGACTACCTCATCAAGAGCGTCGGCAGCGAATTCGGCCGCTCGATCTTCACCAAGGAATTCCAGACCCAGAAGACGTCGCAGACCAGCGGCCCCATCAAGGGATAACGCACCATGGCGATGGGTGGCGGCAAGAAAACGGAAGGCGCGGTCGCGGCAAACATCAACGTCACGCCGATGATCGACGTGATGCTGGTGCTGCTGATCATCTTCATGATCGTGACGCCCGCGATCACGGCCGGTTTCCAGGCGACCCTGCCGCGCGCCAAGAATCCCGAGTCGCGCGAGGAAGCAGACGGCGAGATCCGGCTGGGCATCGACCGGGACGGCAAGTTCTACCTCGACATCACCGGCGTGAGCGGCAAGTACACGGGCCCGCGCTACATCAGCGACGCCGATTTGCCGACGCAGCTGATGAATCTCTACGCGGCCCGCACGATCGACAAAATCATGTACCTCAAGGCCGATGAGAGCGTTACCTACGAGCGCGTGCAGGTGGCACTCGAAATTGCCCGCAAGGCGGGTGTGCGCGTCGTCGGCGCAATCGCCGAGCAGGAACGCACCCCCAAGCCGGGAGCGAACTGACGTATGGCTATGGGAAGCGGTGGCTCCGGCAGTGGTTTGAGCGCGGATATCAACGTCACGCCGATGATCGACGTGCTGTTGGTGTTGCTCATCATCTTCATGATTACGCTGCCGCTGTCACGGCGGGCCTTCGACGTGCAGGTGCCGCCCGAGCAGAAGAACCAGCCGAAGCAGAAGCAGCAGTCAAGCGACCAGATCGTCCTCGAGCTCAAGGCGGACGGCGGGTACTCCATCAATACGCAGCCGGTGCCGCTCGAACAGCTCGACGCGAAATTCCACGAGTTGTACGACCAGCGGCCGGCCAAGCTGCTCTTCATCAAGTCTGCGCCGAATCGTAAGTACGGCGAGATCGTGCGGGTCATGGACGTCGCGCGCGGCGCGGGCGTCCAGGTGATCGGCTTCACGCCGCCCGACCAGAAACCCGGCGGGCAGTAAGCAGTACGTTCTGAGTCGAAACTGAAACCGGGGCACGAAACCGTGCCCCGGTTTTTGTTATAGGGTATCTATTAGCTATGTCGGAAACGACGCCCCCCACCGCACGACCGCCGTTCAACGGCTACGCCTTGCCGCTTCCGCGGCGGCGTGAGGGGCCGGCGGCCGCGCTCTCGTTCCTCGCCCACGTGACCATCGCCGTGCTCGTGTTATGGCGCGGAGCCGCGCTGGTCGCAGGTGGCGGGGGCGGCGGCGTTGGCCCCCGGGGCGGTGGCGGCGGCGGTGGGCGGCCCGCGGTGAGCTGGTTCGCGCTGCCTGCACCACAGGTCGCACAGGAGAGGGAGACACCGGCTGTGCCTCCCCCCGCCGTGACGGTGCCGACGGTCGCTGTCGCCACCCCCGAACCCGTAAAGATCGAGCTGCCGCTGCCTGCCGTACCGGTTGCGGCTCCCGCGGTCGTCGGCGCCGGCGCCGGCACATCCGGTGGTCCTGGAGCAGGTTCCGGCACCGGTGGCGGGAAGGGGACGGGGACCGGAACCGGCGTCGGATCGGATTCCGGCGCTGGCTCGGGAGGCGATGCGCGTGATACTTTCCCCGCCTCGCCGCGGTGGGCGATTTTCCCGCCCCCTGGCGCGCCACGCGAGGCGCGCGGCCGGCGGCACGAGGTGCGGTTCTGGGTCACCGCTGACGGACGCGTCACCAAGGTCGAGGTGACGCCTCCAATCAAGGACGCCGGATACCGGCGCGATTTCAACGAGCGGATGATGGGCTACCTTTTCAATCCAGCGACGACCCGCGACGGTCGCCGTGTCGACTACATCGCCAGCGTGACCGTTATCCCCTAAGATTGGCCTTACCCCATTACGAGGCAGGTTGATTCGGTGCTCCGGGGACAGCTGTTTGCACGGAAGACCGTGGATCAGTGCATCGCCGACAGTGAGGTGGGCGGCGGGATGCGCCGCACGCTCGGGGCCGTGCAGCTCACGGCGCTGGGCATCGGCGCGATCATCGGCGCCGGGATCTTTGCCGCGATCGGGACCGCCATCAGCTGGCGACGCCGGCCACGTGGGGGCGGGCTCCGCAATCGTTGTATCGATCATCCTCGCTGGCGTGACCAGCGCGCTCGCGGCGATCACCTATTCCGAATTCGCGGCCATGATCCCGATTTCCGGGAGCGCGTACACGTACGCGTACGCCACCCTGGGTGAGTTCGTCGCCTGGATCATCGGCTGGGACCTCATTCTGGAGTACGCGGTGGGCAACATCGCGGTGGCCATCGGCTGGGCTGGCTACTTCGACTCGCTGCTCCGCGGGCTGGGCGTCGAGTTACCCCGCTGGGTGGTGACGGACATCCTCTCGGCCCGCCACGATCCCGCGCTGCTCGCGTCGGCGCCTCACCTTGGCCCGATTCCGCTGATCTTCAATCTTCCGGCGTTCGGCATCGTCGCGATCATCACCTGGCTGCTCGTCATTGGCACGAAGGAAACGGCGTGGGTGAACACCGTCATGGTCGTGATCAAAATCGCGATCATCGGCCTGTTCTTGATCGTGGGTGTGGCATACGTGAAACCGCAGCAATGGTCAACGCCGGCATTCGCGCCGAACGGTCTCGCCGGGATCAGCGTGGGCGCGGCGATCATCTTCTTCTCGTATATCGGCTTCGATGCGGTCAGTACGGCGGCCGAAGAAGCGCGCAATCCACAGCGCGACATTCCGAGGGGCATCATCTGGTCGCTGATCATCTGCACCGTGCTGTACATCGCGATCGCGCTCGTGCTGACGGGCATCATCCCGTGGGACAAGCTGAACGTGCCCGACCCCCTGGCCATCGCCCTCCAGTACATCCACGCGGACTGGGCCGCCGGCATTCTGGCGCTCGGCGCCGTTGCCGCAATGACGTCCGTCCTGCTCGTCTTTCAACTCGGCCAGGCGCGCGTCTTCATGTCGATGGCCCGCGACGGGCTGCTACCCCCGTGGGCGGCGCGGTTGCATCCTCGCTACAAAACGCCCCACATAACGACCATCGTCACCGGTATCTTCGTCGCGCTGTTCGCTGCCGTTGCTCCGATCGGCGTCGTGCTCGAGCTGACCAACATCGGCACGTTATTCGCGTTCAGCCTCGTGGCGCTCGGGATTATCGTGCTGCGCCGTACCGATCCCAATCGGCCCCGTCCGTTCCGCACGCCGTGGGTTCCGGCGCTGCCGATCGTCTCGATGCTCTTCTGTGTGTATCTCATCGTGAGCCTGCCCACGCTGACGAAGCTGCGGTTCGTGGCCTGGATGGTCGCGGGCGCGGTGATCTACTTCGCGTATAGCGTGCGACACAGCCGAGTCCGGCGGGAAGGGGAAGTCGGGCCCCGCTAATTCCCGGGTGCGGGGGCGGCCAACAGCAGCGCCGCGAGGCGCAGCGCGCCAACAGGAGCGTCCACCGGCCCGCCCATGTCCAGCCGGGCGCGCGGCACGTGGTCGCCGAGTCGAGCGCGCAGTGCGACCAGCAGCGGCGAGCCAACGCGCAACAACCCTCCCGCCGTCGCCACGCGGATCGGGTCGTTCCCGGGGAAATGGCGCACCAGGATTTGCACGAGCTGCGCCAATTCGACTGCGGCTGCCTCGACGGCGCGTTGCGCAACGGCTTCTCCCTCCTGGGCCGCGTTGAGCACATGCGGTGACAGCGCTGCCACTTGCGCCGGTGTCGCGGTTGCCGTCCAGCGAATCAGGTCGTCGAACGTCTCGAGTCCGAGGGCCACGAGCAGTCGCTCCAGCAGGGTGGACGATTCCTCGAGGCCATCCTGCGCGCGCGCGGCGGCCGCGAGGGCACGACGGCCCAGCCAATAGCCGCCCCCTTCGTCGCCGAGCTGCCAGCCGTGACCGCCGGCGCGATGCAGCTTCCCGTCGGGCGTCCGCGCATACGCGATGGAGCCCGTTCCGGCGTTCACGAGCACGCCCGCTCCGTCTCCAAAGGCGGCGGCGAGGGCGATCTCGATGTCCCCGCGCACGTCCACACGAGTGGCGACACCCACTGACGCGATAGCTGCCGCGAGGGCGGCTTGCTCGGGCGCGCGGCCCGCTCCGGCCGCGCCGACGAAGGCGATGGTGGCGGGGAGGGTCACGTGGGCCTGCGTGGCGGCCCGGCGCGCGACGTCGAGGATCACCGCCGCGGAGCGCTCCGCGCCGCCCGGCCGCATCGCCGAGCCGGGGCCCTCCGCGCGGGCTAAGGCTCGTCCCTGGCGATCCCCACGACGACGGCGCGTGTGGGAGCCACCGCAGTCGATACCGAGAAGGACGGCCGGACGGTCGGACGGCCGGACGGCCGGATCTGTCATGCTAGGTCCTGAGGCCGTCCGGCCGTCCGGCCGTCCGACCGTCCGACCAGCGAGGACAGCATCCCCACCGCCACCGTGATCGCAGTTCCCAGCGGCACGTACCATGGCCACGCGAGGCCGGGCAGCCAGTGCACGGGGAAATGGGGAACCACGGCGCCGAGGACGATCGGTGCCATGACGATGATGCTGACCACGAGGGCGATGATGACATCGGCCTGTCGAGCGCGAGGCCAGATACCGCCCAGAATGTAGGTCCCGAGCAGTGAACCGTACGTCAGCGACGCGATGCTGAGGGCCAGCTGCACGACCGGCGTGTTCTGATCGCGGAAGGCGATCGCCCCGGCGACCAGCACGATCGTCCATACGAGCGTGAGCCACCGGCCGACCCGCAGCAGCTGCGTGGAGTCGTGGCGACCCGTGAGCGGCGCGTAGAAGTCGTGCGTGGACGCCGAGGCCAGGGAATTCACGGCGGACGCATGACTGCTCATCGCTGCTGCCAGGATGCCGCCGACCGCCAGGCCGGCGATGCCCGGTGGCAAGTGCGTCACGATGAACGTCGGGTAAATCGCGTCGCCACGCATGCCGGGTTGGTCCGCTCCCGCGAGCCACAGGCTCGTTCCCACGACGAGAAACAACGCGAACTGCAGGATGATGAAGATGCCCGAGCCGATGAGCGCGCGCTGCGCATCTTTCAGATTCCGCGCGGCCAGCAGTCGCTGCACGATCAGGTGATCGGTGCCGTGTGACGCAGCGGACAGCAACGCGCCGCCGATCAAACCACCCCAGAACGTGTAGGTCTTGGTGAACGACAATGAAAAATCGAATGCCTGCAGCTTGCCGGCGTCCCAGGCCCGCGCGAAGGCGTCCGGTCCGCCCGCGATGTGCGTCGCAACGATGACCGTGGCGATCCCGCCGAGGAGGTAGACCCCCAGCTGGATCACGTCGACCCACACGACTGCACGCAGGCCGCCGACCCAGGTGTACACAAGCGTCACGAACCCGATCGCCACGATCCCGGCAGGCAGGCTCCAGTGCGTGATGATCGCGAGGGGAATGGCCGTCGCAAAGATGCGGACACAGTCCGCGAGCGCCCGGGTCAGCAGGAAGACGCCCGATGCCGTGCGCCGTGCGACCGGACCGAACCGATGCTCGAGACGCTGATACGCGGTGTCCTGCGTGCCCTGGAAGTAGCCCGGCAGCAGCAGCGCCGCCACGCCGACGCGGCCCACGAGATACCCGAAGGCAATCTGCAGAAAAGTGAGATTGCCGCGTGCCGCGAGGCCGGGCACCGAGATGACGGTCAACGCGGACGTCTCCGTCGCGACAACGGAGAACATCAACGCCCACCAGGGCAGCCCCCGGTGACCGAGGAAATAGTCGGAGGCGTCGCGCTGCCGCCCCGCGAGGAGTAAGCCGAATACGATGACGGCGGCGAAATACGCGACGATGACCGCGATGTCGAGGGGGCGCATGATGAACTAGACGCCGTAGACAATAGAAAGGGCCCGCGACGTGCGCGGGCCCAAACTACCAGATCAGGAAAGATCAATGCTCAAACCGTGAACGACGATCCGCAGCCACAGCCGCCCGACGCGTTCGGATTCTCGAACGCAAAGCCAGATTCCTGGAAGTTGCTCTTGTAATCGATGACGGTGCCGTTGAGATACTGCGAGCTGAATTCATCGACGAACAACCGCACGCCCGCGCTCTCGATGACTACGTCATCGGACCCGGGCTGCTCTTCGATGTTCAGGCTGTAGCGGAAGCCCGAGCAGCCGCCCGGGAGGACGGCGACCCGCAGGCCGGCCGATTCCTGTGACACCTTTTCTTCGGCCAGGAACTTCTTGACCTCTTCCCCCGCGCGCTCCGTGAGCGTCAGGGTAACCGTTGGTCTTTGTGTAGTGCTCATCACTATCCTCCAGTCTGGCACCAACTTAGAAGGTCGGGCCCGGGCTGTCAACGGCGCGGCGCTGCTTGCCTAAGTCACCATCGCCCCCCCAATTGGAGGCCCATGCAACTCACCCTCATCGACTGGCTCGTCATAGGCGCGTACTTCGCGCTCAACGTCGGCATCGGGTTCTACTACAAGGCGCGCGCGAGCAGCAGCGTCAGTGAGTTCTTCCTCTCCGGCCGCAACGTGCCGTGGTGGCTCGCCGGTACGTCGATGGTCGCGACCACATTCGCCGCTGACACACCGCTCGTGGTGACGGGTCTCGTCGCGCGCAACGGCATCGCGGGGAACTGGATCTGGTGGAGCTTCGTGATGAGCGGGATGCTCACCGTGTTTTTCTACGCACGCCTGTGGCGCCGGGCCGGCGTGATGACCGACGTCGAGTTCGCCGAGATCCGGTATGCGGGCAAGCCCGCGGCCTTCCTCCGCGGTTTCCGCGCGTTGTACCTCGGCATTCCCATCAACTGCATCATCCTCGGCTGGGTCAATCTGGCGATGGTGAAGATCCTGCAGCTGATCTTCGGCGTCGGCAAGTTCGAGGCGCTCGCCATCGTGCTGGGGATGATCGCGCTGACTGCCGCGATCTCCACGCTCTCCGGCCTCTGGGGCGTGCTCGTCACGGACATGGTGCAGTTCGTCATCAAGATGGGAATGGTCATCGTGCTGGCGGTTTTCGCCGTGCGGGCCGTGGGTGGGATGGAATCCATGAAGACGCAGCTGGTGGCGAGCGGCCGCGGCGAGGCCCTCAATATGATCCCGGATCTGAACTCCGCGTGGATGCCGATGATCACGTTCCTCGTGTACATCTCGCTCAACTGGTGGGCCACGTGGTATCCGGGCGCCGAGCCGGGCGGGGGCGGGTACGTGGCGCAACGCATGTTCAGCGCGAAAGACGAGCGGCATTCGTTGCTGGCCACGCTGTGGTTCAACATCGCGCACTATGCGATTCGGCCGTGGCCCTGGATTCTCGTCGCTCTGGCATCGGTGATCCTCTATCCCGGGCTAAAGGATCCAGAAACGGGATACATCCACGTTCTCATCGACCACCTCCCGCCGGCGTTGCGCGGCCTGATGGTGGCGGCATTCGCCGCCGCCTACATGTCGACGATCGCGACGCAGCTGAACTGGGGTGCCAGTTATCTCGTGAACGATTTCTGGCGGCGCTTCGTGAAGCGTGACAAGAGCGAAGGGTATTACGTGGGCGCATCCCAGCTGGCCACGGTGTTTCTCACCATCGTGTCGGCGGTCGTCACGTTCTACATGGAATCGATCGGCGGCGCGTGGAAGCTTTTGATCGTCACCGGCGCGGGAACGGGCGGCGTGCTATTGCTGCGCTGGTACTGGTGGCGGATCAACGCGTGGAGCGAGGTCTCGGCCATGATCTCGGCCTTCGTCGTGTCGCTCACCCTCCAGCTGGCGGTCGGGATGGACAGCGACAAGCCGAAGGACTTTGCCTGGATCATGATCATCACCGTGGCGATCACAACGGCCGTCTGGCTCGCCGTGACGTATCTGACGAAGCCTGAACCGACCGAGACGTTGACGGCGTTCTACCGCCGCACCAGGCCCTCGCGCACCGGGTGGGGGCCAATCGCCGCCCTCACGCCCGACGTGAAGGCGACGTCGAATGGGTTGTCGAATCTGCTCGACTGGGTGGCGGGCTGCGTGCTGGTCTATGGCGTGCTGTTCGGCGTCGGCAAGCTGCTGCTGCATGAAACCGCTCCGGGCCTCGTCTTGCTGGTAGTCGCGGCGCTGGGAGGCTTTGTGATCTACCGCGATCTCACCAAACGAGGCTGGGCTACGGTCGTGGAGTGAGCGCGTCGTTCACGAGGTCGGCCACGCGCCGGCGTACTTGAAGGATCTTCGTGTTGGTACGGGTCGGGTTTACGCGGTTGGTGAGCAGGATGATGAAGAGGTCGCGGTCGGGATCGAACCAGATGGACGTACCGGTGAAGCCGGTGTGTCCGAATGCGTTCGGTCCCATTTTCGTTCCCGGCGCTCGAGTTCTCGGAGGGCGTGTCCCAGCCCAGCGCGCGCGAGGAGCCGGGGGGAATGTTTTGACGCTGGGTGAACAGGCGCGCAATTGGTTTGTGCAGATTCAGAGGACAATTGTCTCCGCAGACGTAGACTAGGCTTTCCGCTCGCTCCACAAGTAGCCAGCGAGCAAACCTCGCCAGGTTCGGAGCCGTACTAAACAATCCCGCATGTCCCGATACACCGCCGAACCGCCCCGCGTTCTCGTCATGCACCTCGCCGCGCAGCACTCGGTGGCGAAATGCCGTGTCGTTCTCGGTGGGCGCGATGCGGTCGCGCCAGCTCTCGGGCGGCAGAAAGCGCGTCGACGACATGCCCAGCGGGCCGAACAGGCGCGCGTCGAGGAACTCGTTCAATCGCTGACCGGTGATCGCCTCCACGGCCTGAGTCAGAACGATCGCGCCGAGATCTGAGTAGACGAACGTGTCGCCAGGCTGGCGCAGCAGCGCGGTCGTGTCGACGAGCGCCAGTGCCTCCTCGCGCGTTGTCGTCTCGGCATAGAGCGGTCGCCACGCCGGAAGCCCCGAGGAATGGGTGAGCAGGTTGCGGATCGTCACCCGCTCCTTACCCGGACCCTGGAAGGCGGGAACGTAGCGCTGGACGGGTGCTTCGAGATCGAGCTTGTGCTCATCGACCAGCATCATCGCCGCGGTCGTCAGACCGATGACCTTCGTCAGCGATGCGAGATCGTAGATGGTCTCGGTGGTGACGGGGCGGGGATCGTCCGCTCCATAGTGACCCACGGCCGCGAGCAGCACGACGCTGTCGCGGTACCCCACGGCAATCACTCCACTCGGAAACGCGCTATCGACCTGCGAGCGCAGATACCCGACGACCGGGTCGAAGCGGCCATATGATGGCGCTGTGGGGGGTGCCGGCGCCGCATGCGAATGCGCGCAGCCAATCAGCAGCAGCGCGGCGACCGGTGCCGTCCGTCGCGGCATCATGGAATGATGACGTGGGGCGGCGGCTTCGGGGGCGGCACTGTCGAGTCCGATACCACCAGGCCGTGCCCGATGGGATACGCCGGCGGGATGCGAATCGGCAGCTTGCCGCGAACCGGTGACCAGCCGAGCAGCGCGCGCGCCGCAGCACGCTCGGCGGGCCGCACGCCGCTCCACGCGATGAGGTACGACTTCACCGTGGGCGCCTGGTTCAGGAGATACGGGCTGCCGAGCGACACCAGCACGGTGGGCTTCACCGAGTCGGTCAGCGTGATGAGCCGCGCCAGCGAGTCGGGCAGCGCGATACTTCCCTTCGCGGCGATCGGCCGGACGTTCAGCGCGAACACCACGGTCGGCGCGCGTCCGATCACGACGCGCGCCGAGTCGTACGATGCCTGGCCGGACATCGGCCAGAGGCGGAAGAAGCCGACCGTGTCGCCGCCCGCGCGCAGCAGCTCGAGCATGCGCTGCCCCACGTAGCTGTTCAGCTCGTCACCGTACGCAATTACGGCCATCCGGCTGCGGGTGGCGCGCATCCGCGCGATAATGCCGGCCGTATCGCGCACGAGCGTGAGCGCGCGCTGCGCGATGTCGTCGGCGGCATCCTGGAAGGCCTTCGAGCCGACGATGCGGGCGATGGAGTCGAGCGGTACGGTGCGCCGTTCGAACAGCCCTAATCCGTGTTTGATCTGGAGCATGCGCCGGACGGATGCGTCGAGCCGCACCATGGTGATGCGCCCCGTCTGCAGCGCCGCCAGCATCGAGGCGAGTGCCGAGTCGGGATCGGCGGGCATGAGCAGCAGATCGGAGCCCGCCTCGAACGCGCGCACTGCCGCTTCCCCCGCGCCGTACTTGGCCACGATCGCGCCCATCTGCAGCGCGTCGGTCACCACGAGCCCCTTGAACTTGAGCGAATCGCGCAGCACGCCGGTGAGCATCGCGGCCGACAGCGTGGCCGGCGTCTCGCCGGTGAACGCCGGGAACGCGATGTGCGCGCTCATGACGACTTGCGCGCCGGCGTCGATACCGGCGCGAAACGGCACGAGCTCGACGGAGTCCAGGCGTGGATAGTCGGCGCGGATCGTCGGCAAGCCGATATGGGAGTCCGCATCCGTATCGCCATGGCCCGGGAAGTGCTTCAGGGTGGCCAGCATCCCGTTGTCCTGCAGGCCGCGGACGTACGCACGGACGAGCCGCGCCACCGCGTGGGGATCTTCGCCGAAGGAGCGCGTATTGATGATCGGATTCAGGGGGTTGTTATTGACGTCGGCGTCAGGCGCGAAATTCACGTGGATCCCGACGGCTCGGCCCTCGAGCGCGGCGACCCGGCCGATCGTGTAGGCGTCGCGCTCATCGCCCGTGGCACCGGCCGCCATGATGTAGGGGAACGCGGTGGCGCCGACGACGCGCATGGCGGCCCCCCACTCGAGATCGGCGGAGACAAGCAGGGGCAGCTTCGAGCGGCGCTGCAGCGTGTTCAGCTTCGCGGCGATGTCGTACGGGGAGCCCACGGAGATGATAATGCCGCCGACCTCGAGCGTATCGATCCAGCGTGTCGCGATCTGGAAAGCAGAATCGTCGAGAGCAGCGTAGTTTCCGCCGAGCCACGGCACCACGAGCTGCGCCACCTTCTGGCGCGGCGTCAGCTTCGCCAGCTCGGCGTCGATGGAAACGGGCGATGGTGTGCCGGGTCGAGCGGCTCCCCCGCAGGCAGCGACCAGCGTAACGATCAGGAGTGTATGCGCGCGCATCGTCTCGTTGTGGCTGTGTTGGGACTGGGTTGCACCGGCGGGGGGGGGGCGCGTGCCCACTCACCGGCGGCGGTCCAGGTTCGCCCTGGCATCGAAGTGCTGCTGTCGGACTCGGCGCGCCTGATCGCCGGTAAGCGTCTTGGCCTGCTCACCAATCACACGGGCATCGACCGCCAAGGCCATCGCGACGTCGACTTGTTACGCGCGACGCACGACGCACGACTCACGGTCCTCTTCAGTCCGGAACACGGTTTTCTCGGCCGCGAAGATCGCATGGGTCTGCCGGATGGTCGAGACTCGCTGACCGGTCTCCCAATCTACAGTCTCTATGGCGGATCGCGTAGCGCGGCGCGCGCCGCCCTCGATTCGATCGACGTGGTGCTGGTCGACCTGCAGGACATCGGTGCGCGCTACTACACCTACATCGCGACCGCGACGCTCTTGATGCGTGATGCCGCGCGCGCCGGCAAACGCGTCATCGTGCTCGATCGCCCGGATCCCATTGGCGGCAGCGCCGTCCAGGGCAACGTCCGCGCGCGCGTGGGCGATCCGGATTCCGAATTCGTCGGATTCCTGCCGATCCCGATGCGTCACGGGATGACACTCGGAGAGCTGATGCGCATGGCGAATGACGTCATGTCGATCGGCGCCGATCTGATCGTCGTCCCCGCGGCAGGATGGCAGCGCGACCTGTTCTATGACCAGACGAATCTTCCCTGGGTCAAACCCTCACCGAACATGCCCGATCTCGAGAGCGCCATGCACTATCCTGGGCTCTGCCTGTTCGAGGGCACGAATGTCTCAGTGGGACGGGGCACAGGAACGGCCTTTCAGGTCCTGGGTGCTCCGTGGCTGACTCCCCGCAATGTTATCGATCGGCTGGAACGAGCGGCCCTGGCCGGCGTGGAGGTCACGCCGACGGTGTTCACGCCGGTCGCGCCCACCGACGGGAAGTATCCCGGAGTCGAATTGCCCGGGATTCGCGTTCGAGTGCGGGACCGGAGGCAGTACGATCCCGCCCAGCTCGCGGTCGCGCTCCTCGTGGCGATCCGCGCGGCCCATCCGGCAGAGCTCCAGTTTCGGGCGGAGAGCTTCGACCGATTGGCCGCAGGGCCCGAGGTGCGGCAGGCGGTAGAGGCGGGGAAATCGGCGCTCGAGATCTGGGCGCCCTGGGCCGCCCAGCTCGCGCGGTTCCGCACGGCACGGACGCGGTATCTGATCACGGGGTATTAACGTCGCGCATTGCCCAATGGTGCATCTTTCGGCAAATGAAGGGGTTTTCCCCTACCGCCCATGCAACAGGCGATTAGCTTCTCCCCGGCATGAATGTCATCCCCCAGCGCATTAAAGACGGGTTTGTCGGGCTGACAAGGCCGTTGGTGCGCGCCTTGATTCAGGGCCGCGTTCATCCCAACGCCATTACCACCGTCGGCACGCTGCTACTGATCGGCTCCGGCGTCGCGTTCGGGTACGGCGCGATCCGCCTGGCTGGTTTTCTGCTGCTGTTCAGCGGCGTGTTCGACATTCTCGATGGCCAGGTCGCGCGGCAGGGTGGCATGATGACGACGTTCGGCGCCTTCTATGATTCCACGGTCGACCGAATCGGCGAAGCAGCCGTCTTCACGGGCCTGATGATCTACTTCTTGACGGGTCCACTGCCGCTCGAGCTCGTTCACACCGCCTTCGCGGCGGCATTGATCGCGCTGGTGGCATCGCTGTTGGTTTCGTACACACGGGCAAGGGCGGAAGGGCTCGGCGTCGAGTGCAAAGTCGGAATTGCGGCTCGCGCGGAGCGGATTCTGCTGCTCGGGCTGCCCGCGGTGGTGTTCGGGGATGGGCCGGGACGCCCAGGCGTCCTGCTGCTCTATATCGTCGCCGTGCTCGCATTCGTCTCCGTGGTCACGGTGATCCAGCGGATTGTGCACGTCGCGCGCGTCGCGCGCGGCGCGCCGCCGCCCGCCCCCCTTCCAAAACGTGAGACATTACCAGGAGTCGCGGCGGTGCGCCGCAAGGGACACTGATGGCTCGGGAACCGATGAATACGGCGGTCATGACCGGTGGCGGACGGGAAATCGCCCCGGCGACCGGCAAGCTGGGTGTGATGCTGGTGGGTCTCGGCGCGGTATCGACGACGTTCATCGCCGGGGTGGAAAACGTCAGGCGGGGACGCTCGCTGCCGATTGGCTCGCTCAGCCAGATGGCGACGATTCGACTCGGCAAGCGCACCGAAAGGCGCACTCCCAAGATCAAAGACTTCGTCCCCCTCGCGGACCTCAAGGATCTCGTGTTCGCCGCATGGGATCCGATTCCGGACGACGCCTACACGGCCGCGGTGAAGGCCGGTGTGCTCGATCGCCACGAGCATCTCGATCCGATCAAGGGATTTCTGCAGGACATCAAGCCGCTGCCCGCGGTCTTCGATCAGTACTACGTGAAGCGGTTACAGGGCAGCAACGTGAAGCGCGGCAAGAACAAGCGCGAGCTGGCCGAGCAGCTGCGTGAGGACATCCGCGCCTTCAAAAAGAATGAAGGATTGGACCGGATCGTGATCGTGTGGTGCGCGTCCACCGAGGTGTTCCTCACGCCGGGGCCCGCGCATCAGTCGCTCCAGGCGTTCGAGAAGGCGATGGAGCAAAACGATCAGTCGATCGCCCCGTCGATGGTGTACGGGTACGCGGCGTTGATGGAGAACGTGCCGTTCGCCAATGGCGCGCCCAACCTGACCGTGGACCTTCCCGTCATGGTGCGCCTAGCCGAGGAGCGGCATGTGCCGATCGGCGGCAAGGACTTCAAGACCGGCCAGACGATGATGAAGAGCGTGCTGGCGCCGGCGTTCAAGGCGCGCATGCTTGGCCTCTCCGGCTGGTACTCGACGAACATTCTGGGGAATCGCGACGGGGAGGTGCTCGACGACCCCGAGTCGTTCAAGACCAAGGAAGAGTCGAAACTTGGCCTGCTGGAGGCCATCCTGCAGCCGGACCTGTACCCTGAGCTCTACGGGAAGGTCTACCACAAGGTGCGGATCAACTACTACCCGCCGCGTGGCGACAACAAAGAAGGTTGGGACAACATCGACATCTTCGGATGGCTGGGCTATCCGATGCAGATCAAAGTCGACTTCCTCTGCCGTGACTCGATCCTCGCAGCGCCCATCGTGCTCGACCTGGCTCTGTTCTTCGACCTTGCGGGGCGTGCCGGTCTGTCGGGCATCCAGGAGTGGCTCTCCTTCTACTTTAAGAGCCCGCAATTCGCCCCGGGGCTGTACGCGGAACACGACCTGTTCATTCAGCACACCAAGCTCAAGAACACGTTGCGCTGGCTGATGGGGGAGGAGCAGATCACCCACCTCGGCATCGAGTATTACGAGTACGCGGAGAAGTAGCAGCACGTGAGCGGACCGGGCCGTCGCGTCTTTGCGACGGCCACCTACTCTGTTAGTTTGTCCCGGCCATGATCGTGGTCCCCGCGCCCCACATGTTCGGCACCACCCCAGGAGATCGTTCTGCATGCTCAGTTTGATGCCGTTGCTCGCGTTCTTCCAAAACGCTGCCGGTCAGGCGCCCACGCAGCACGCTGCGGGCGGCGAAGCGACGCTGGTTTTGCCGGATCTCAATCAGGCCACCTTCCTGGGCGGGGTCGGCGGACGTGGTCTTCTTCTCTGGGGCCTCGTGGTCTGCGCGCTCGGGCTGCTGTTCGGCCTCGCGCAGTACACGCAGCTGCGCAACCTCCCCGTCCACCGCGCGATGCGGGAAATCTCCGAGCTCATCTACGAGACGTGCAAGACGTATCTGCTCACGCAGGGTCGCTTCCTTCTTATTCTGTGGGTGTTCATCGGCGCGATCGTCGCCCTGTACTTCGGGACGCTCGCGCAGACGGTGGATGCAGCCGGCAATACGGTGCGCGGATTCCCGTTCATGAAGGTGGCCGTCATCCTGCTGTTCAGCTTGATCGGGATTGCCGGCAGCTACGGCGTTGCCTGGTTCGGCATCCGCGTGAACACGTTCGCGAACTCGCGCACGGCTTTTGCGAGCCTCACCGGCAAGCCGTATCCCTGCCATGCGATTCCCCTCAAGGCCGGAATGAGTATCGGCATGCTGCTGATCAGCGTCGAGCTGCTGCTGATGCTCCTGATCCTGCTGTTCATCCCGGGTGACTACGCCGGGCCCTGCTTCATCGGATTTGCGATCGGGGAATCGCTGGGCGCGGCGGCCCTGCGCGTGGCGGGCGGCATCTTCACCAAAATCGCCGACATCGGCGCCGACTTGATGAAGATCGTCTTCAAGATCAAGGAAGACGACGCGCGCAATCCCGGCGTTATCGCGGACTGCACCGGCGACAATGCCGGCGACTCCGTCGGGCCGAGCGCGGATGGGTTCGAGACGTACGGCGTGACCGGCGTCGCGCTCATTTCGTTCATCCTGCTCGCCGTCCACGATCCACTCGTCAAGGTGCAGCTGCTGGTATGGATTTTCGCGATGCGCGTCATGATGGTCATCGCGTCAGGCCTTTCGTACTTCCTGAACGCAGCCTTCGTCAAAGGAAGGTACGCGGAGGCCGCTCACATGGACTTCGAGGCGCCGCTGACCTCGCTCGTGTGGCTCACCTCGCTCGTTTCGGTGGGGCTCACGTTCGTCGTCTCCCGGCTGCTGATTCCCATCGTCGGCGGCGATCCGACCCTGTGGTGGAAGCTGTCACTCGTGATCACGTGCGGCACGCTGGCGGGTGCGATCATCCCTGAGTTCGTGAAGATCTTCACCTCGGTGGGCTCGCGCCACGTGCGTGAGATCGTGACGTCGTCGCGGGAAGGCGGCGCCTCGCTGAACATCCTGTCGGGCTTTGTGGCCGGGAACTTCAGCGCGTTCTGGTTGGGGATGACGATGATGGTCTTGATGGCCATCGCCTTCGGACTCAGCACCACCGGACTCGGGAGCCTGATGCTCGCGCCCGCGGTGTTCGCGTTCGGTCTCGTCGCGTTCGGGTTCCTCGGCATGGGGCCAGTGACGATCGCCGTCGACTCCTACGGGCCCGTCACCGACAACGCGCAATCGGTGTACGAGCTGTCGCTGATCGAGCAGGTCCCCAACGTGAAGGCAGAGATCAAGCAGGACTTCGGGTTCGAGCCGAATTTCGCGCGGGCCAAGGAGAACCTGGAAGAGAACGACGGGGCGGGGAACACGTTCAAGGCGACCGCCAAACCCGTGCTCATCGGCACAGCGGTCGTGGGCGCGACGACGATGATTTTCTCCATCATCCTGGCGCTGACGCGCGGCCTGCAGCCTGAGCTGCTGTCGAACCTGTCGATCCTGCATCCGCCGTTCCTGCTCGGGCTGATCACGGGCGGCGCCGTGATCTACTGGTTCACGGGTGCGTCGACGCAGGCGGTGACGACGGGCGCCTATCGCGCCGTCGAGTTCATCAAGGCGAACATCCGGCTCGAGGGCACGACCAAGGCATCGGTGTCGGACAGCAAGAAGGTGGTGGAGATCTGCACGCAATACGCGCAGAAGGGGATGTTCAACATCTTCCTCACGGTATTCTTCGCGACGCTCGCGTTCGCGTTCTTCGAGCCGTACTTCTTCATCGGCTATTTGATCTCGATCGCCCTGTTCGGGTTGTATCAGGCCATATTCATGGCCAACGCGGGAGGCGCGTGGGACAACGCCAAGAAGATCGTGGAGACCGAGCTCAAGCAGAAAGGCACGGAGCTGCACGCCGCGACGGTGGTCGGCGATACGGTGGGCGATCCCTTCAAGGATACCTCGTCGGTCGCCATGAACCCGATCATCAAGTTCACGACCCTGTTCGGGCTGCTCGCCGTCGAGCTCGCGGTGTCGCTCACGGCCGAGCGCGGCGCGACCCTCAGCTTCGTGCTGGCCAGCGCGTTCCTCGTCATCGCCCTCGTCTTCGTGTGGCGGTCCTTCTACGCGATGCGGATCGAGTCCGCTATCCGCGGCGCCGCAGAGCCGGCGCAGCAGCGCGCTCGCGTGCAGGTGCGTTAGCGAGGGTTCCGTGACGCCCGCCCAGATCGCCGTCACGGCGCTTGGCGCCATCGCCATCGTCTGGGTGCTCTGGTACTTCCTCTTCTCGCGCGGTCGGGCGGTGACGGCGACACCGACCACTGCCGGTGTGCAGGAAGTGCGAGTCACCGTGAAGGGTGGGTATACGCCCGATACTATCGTCGTGCAGGCGGGCCAGCCGGTCCGCCTGCAGTTCTATCGGGACGAAACGGCCGACTGCTCCGAGCGGGTCGTGTTCGAGCAGTTTGGGATCGATCAGCAGCTGCCGGCCTTCCAGACCACGGCCGTCGAGTTCACCCCCGACAGACCCGGCGAGTATCCGTTCCGCTGCGGTATGAACATGCTGAAAGGACTGCTCGTCGTGGAGCCGGCCGGTGATCGCCGCGCGGCGTCTTCTCCCCACAAGTTTCACGACGCGGCGGCATGAGCAAGACACGGATCGTCCTGCCGATCGAAGGCATGACGTGCGCGAGCTGCGCCGCCACCGTACAGGAAGCGCTCAGCGGCGCGAGCGGGGTGTCATCCGCCGGCGTCAACTTCGCGACGAACAAAGCCGCCGTCGATTACGATGACGCGCAAACGAGCGTCGCTCAGCTGATCAAGACCGTCCGGGAAGCCGGCTATAACTGTGGCCAGGCGAGCGTGACCTTCGGGATCACTGATCTGCACTACGCGCCCAGCGCGGCGCCGCTCGAGCAGGCGCTGTCCCGCGTGCGCGGCGTGGTCCGGGCCGCGGCGAATCAGGCGACGGAAACGGCGACGGTCGATTACGTCCCGGGTCTGGTGACGGCCGCCGACCTCGAGCAGGCGGTGACGGAGGCCGGCTTCGCAGTGGCCGAGCCGATCGCCGAGGAGGATCCGATCGAGCGCGAGCGCGTCGCGCGCCGCCGCGAGATTCGCACACTCACCGGGAAGTTCGTCCTCGCGGCCCTCGTCACGATCGTCGCCATGTTCGGCTCGATGCTGCTGATGGCCGACCGTCCGATGGGCGACACCGGAACGATGAAACAGGTCGATCTCCTTGGCCGGCTGCTGATGCCGCTCGCCATCTGGCTGCGAGACTGGGTCAGCGGGCAGGGTTGGGGGGGGACGTTGAACCTCGATTGGGTCAAATGGGGCCTGGCACTCATCACGCTGCCCGTCGTCGTCTGGTCAGGCCAGCAGTTTTACAAGGGTACGTGGAGCGGTTTCCGTCACCGCACCGCCGACATGAATACGTTGATCGGCGTCGGCACTGGATCGGCGTATCTCTACTCGCTGGTCGCCACCGCCGCACCAGGATTGTTCCTCCAGGCGGGTCTTCCCGCCGACGTGTACTACGAGGCGGTTGCCGCCATCATCGCCCTGGTTCTCCTCGGCCGGCTGCTCGAAGCGCGCGCGAAGGGGCGCATGTCGGAGGCCATCCGCCGCCTCGCTGCGCTGCGGGCCAAGACCGCGCATGTGGTGCGCGAGGGTCATGAGACCGAGCTCCCCGTCGAAGCCGTGGTCGTCGGTGATCTCGTCATCGTGAAGCCAGGCGAGAAGATCCCGGTGGACGGCATCGTCACCGAGGGCGCTTCCGCGGTCAACGAGTCGATGCTGACTGGTGAGCCGATTCCCGTTGGCAAGAAACCGGGCGATGAAGTGATCGGCGGGACCCTGAACACCACCGGGAGCATCACCTTCCGCACGACGCGGGTCGGCAAGGAGACGGCGCTGGGCCAGATCGTGCAGCTCGTCGAGGACGCCCAGGCTACCAAGGCACCGATTCAAAAACTCGCCGATCGCGTCGCCGGCGTCTTCGTGCCGATCGTCATCGCGCTGGCGATCGCCTCGTTCGTCGCGTGGTTCGATTTTGGACCGATGCCGCAGGTCCGTGCGCTCGTGTATGCCACCGTCGGCTTCGTCACCGTGCTGATCATCGCGTGTCCCTGCGCGCTCGGCCTCGCGACGCCGACCGCCATCGTCGTCGGCACGGGGAAAGCCGCCGAATACGGCATTCTCATTCGCAGTGGCGAGGCGCTCGAGCGCCTCGCCAAGGCACGAACCGTGGTGCTGGACAAGACCGGCACGATCACCGAGGGCAGACCGACCGTCACCCACATCGTCACCGCCAAGAAGCCGGACGGAACGCCCATCAGCCCGGCCGACGTGCTCAAATGGGCGGCCTCCGTGGAGCAGCGTTCCGAGCATCCGCTGGCGCATGCGATTCTCAAGGCGGCGCAGGACAAGCAGGTGACGCTCTTGCCGGTCGAAAAGTTTGCCGCGATGGAAGGGCGCGGCGTGCGTGGCACGGTGGACCGCCGCATCATCGAGGTCATCTCATTGCGGCACGCGCGCGAGCGGAGTCTCGAGCTCGGATCACTCGGCGCCGACGCCGACCGCCTCGCCGCGCAGGCGCGCTCGCCGGTGATCGTGGTCGTCAACAACACGGTCTACGCGGTGATCGCGATCTCCGATCCCATCAAACCGACGTCGAAGGCGGCGGTCGCGCTGCTCAAACGGCTGGGGCTGCCGATCGTCATGGTGTCGGGCGATTCTCGCAAAGGGGCGGAAGCCGTTGCGACGGAAGTGGGGATCGACGAAGTGGTCGCCGAGGTGCTGCCGTCGCAGAAGGCGGATCTCGTCCGGAAGCTGCAGCGCCAGGGCAGGGATGTCGTGATGGTCG
Source organism: uncultured Gemmatimonadales bacterium (assembly GCA_963704805.1). GTDB lineage: Bacteria > Gemmatimonadota > Gemmatimonadetes > Gemmatimonadales > GWC2-71-9 > 20CM-2-65-7. Next base: position 1,650,520 of record CAVPHS010000001.1, read on the forward strand.
GCGACGGCATCAACGATGCGCCGGCGCTGGCCCAAGCCAATGTCGGCATGGCGATCGGGACCGGCACGGACATCGCGATGGAAGCCTCGGACATCACGCTCATCCGCGGCGATCTGCGCGCCGTCTTTACCGCCATCGAGCTGGCGCGGCGCACGATGCGGACGATTCGTTGGAACCTGATCTGGGCCTTCGCCTACAATGTGTTGTTGATTCCCATCGCCGCCGGCGCGCTGTACCCCGTCACCGGGTGGCTGCTCTCGCCAGTGCTCGCGAGTGCGGCTATGGCATGGTCGAGTCTGTCGGTTGTCCTGAACAGTCTGACCTTGCGGCGCTTCAAGCCGCGCTGGACCACGCTGTTTGCGGAAGGGGCGGCATAAGGATGCGGTACTTCCATCGTACCACCGCGAGCCCGGAACAGGTGCTCGACGTGGCGAAGACCTTCTTCGGGGGACGCCTCGCGCCCGCGGAAGAGTCGCCCCGCCGCCGGGCCTATCACGGCACGCTCGGTCGCATCGCCATCAGCGCGCGGCCGGAAGGCGGGCATTACACGTTCGTCGAAGTGGTCACGGATCAAGTCGGTGAGTCGGAGCTGGACAAACTGGCAAAGCGGTTCCTCGGCGAAGTCCATCGGCTCGTCGAGCCGACACACGTGCCGCGCGGCGCCTACTAACCCGCGATCTTCGCTCCGTAACCCGCGTGACCGACCGCCGCGACGAGCTGGTCTATCGTCACGCGGTCATCGTCGAAGTCCACTTCCGCTTCGCCGTCCGGCAAATCGACCACCGCGGAGTACACGCCGCTGACACCCTTCAAAGCCTTCTCGACCTTGACCTGGCAGTGGCCGCAGGTCATTCCCGTCACACGTAGCTTCGCATTGGCCATCATCTGCTCCTGATGTAGCTTTCACGCCCACTATAACTTACGACATGGATTCGCGCGCCGCGCGTGTGACGCCTGCTTCCACTCCGTCTCCGACTGCCTCCTCCGTTCCCGCCACGCGCCCGACCGGCGCGATCCCGGCGGGGGCGGCGGGGGGGGGGCCGGCACTCTCGCGCGACCAGCTGCTAGAGATCTACTACTACCTGCGCCTGACGCGGACGCTGGAAGAGCGCCTGGTGGCCCTCTACCGGCAAACGAAGGTCATCGGCGGGTTATTCCGCTCCCTCGGCCAGGAAGGTGAATCGGTCGCGTCGGCGTATGCATTGGAGCGCGGCCGCAACAAGGACATTCTCTCCCCCCTGATCCGGAACCTCGGATCGATGCTCGTCATGGGTGCACAGCCCATCGAGATTCTGCGCCAATACATGGCCAAAGCGGAGAGCCCCACGCGCGGCCGCGAGCTCAACGTCCACTTCAACGACCTGGAAAAGGGCTACCTCGGCCAGATCTCGCATCTGGGCGACATGATTCCGGTAATGGCGGGGATCGCCCTGACGTTCAAGATGCACCACGAGCCGCGAGTGGGGTTGGTGTATATCGGCGACGGGGGAACGTCGACCGGCACGTTTCACGAAGGGCTGAACTTCGCCGCGGTGCAGGGCCTGCCGCTGGTCGTCATCGGTGAGTACAACCACTGGGCGTATTCGACCCCCCCCGACAAGCAGTTCGCCGTTAAAGACCTCGCCGAGAAGGCAAAGGGCTACGGCATTCCCGCGGTCACGGTCGACGGCAACGACGTGTTCGCGGTCTACGAAGCCACGAAGTTCGCGGTCGACCGCGCGCGGCGCGGCAAAGGCGTGCACTTCATTGAAGTAAAGACGTATCGGCGCAAGGGACACGCGGAGCACGACGACCAGCACTACGTGCCCAAAGAGGATCTCCAACGGTGGGCTACCGACAACGATCCGGTCGACCGCTACGTGCAGCGCCTGCTCGCCGCCGATCTCGTTGGCGACCGGGATTTCAAGGACATCGACGATCGCGTGCGCGTCGAAGTCGATCAGGCCACCGACGCTTGCGTGGGTGAGCCGCTTCCCGACGCTGAGACGGCGTTGCCGGGGGTGTACGTCGATCCGCCCGCAGCGAACAAACTCTGGTTCAAGGCGCTCTAATGGCGGAAGTCACATTCCTCGAAGCGTTACGCCAGGGCCTCTGGGAGGAAATGGAACGTGACGAGCGCGTCTTCATCCTGGGCGAGGATGTGGGGCTGTACGGCGGCGCCTTCAAGGTGACGGAGGGATTCAGCAAGCGCTTTGGAGAGTCGCGCGTCATCGATACCCCCATTTCCGAGGCCGCCATTGTGGGCGCGGCGGCGGGGGCGGCGCACATGGGATTGCGACCGGTCGCCGAAATGCAGTTCATCGACTTCATTTCGTGCGCCTATGACATGCTGACCAATTACGTCGCCACCGCGCGCTATCGCGCGGGGCTCTCGACGCCGCTGGTCGTGCGTGGCCCCTGTGGCGGGTATGTGCGGGGTGGTCCGTTCCATTCCCAGAATCCGGAGGCCGCGTTCCTCCACACCCCGGGACTGAAGATCGTTTACCCGGCGACGGTGCGAGACGCCAAAGGACTCATCAAAGCGTCGATCCGGGATGAAGATCCCGTCCTGTATCTCGAGCACAAATGGTTGTACCGGCGCATCAAGGACCAGCTGCCCGAGGGCGAGGAAATCCTCACGCCGATCGGACAGGCCCGGGTAGCGCGCGAAGGAAAAGATTTGTCGATCATCACCTACGGGGCCACACTGTGGAAGTCGCTCGAGGCCGCCGAGCAGCTCGCGCAGCAAGACGGCGTTGCAATCGAGGTGCTCGATTTGCGGACCCTGCTGCCGATGGATGATGCGGCGATCGTGAATACCGTGAAAAAGACGAACAAGGTGCTCATCGTCCACGAGGACACGCGCACCGGCGGGATCGCGGGTGAAATCGCGGCGCGCATCAACGAGCAGGCATTCGAATGGCTCGACGGGCCGATCCTGCGCGTCACGGCACACGATGTGCCTCTGCCGTACGCGCCAACGCTGGAAGACTTTGTGCTGCCGCAGACGGACGATATCGTGAAGGCAGCGCGGTGGTTGGCGAATTACTGAGGGCAGATGGCTGATGGCTTCTGAGGAGATCGTATGGCACGTGTAGATGTTCTAATGCCGCAAATGGGTGAATCCATCGCCGAGGGCACGTTGAGCAAATGGCTCAAGAAAGTCGGCGACGCGGTGAAACGCGACGAGCCGCTGTTCGAGATCTCGACCGATAAGGTCGACGCGGAGATCCCGGCGCCGGCCGCGGGTACGCTCGCCGAGATCAAAGTGCAGGAGGGTGAGACGGTGCCGGTGCAAACGCTCGTCGCGGTGCTGGAAACCGACGCCAGCGCGGCGGCAACCAAGCCCGCTGCGGCTGCGCCAGCGCCGGCTCCGGCGGCACCGAAACCTCCTCCGCCCCCAGCGCCGGCGAAGGCTGAACCTCCCGCCGACCGGCCGGCCGGCCGGCCGGCCGTCCAGTCATCGGGCCGTCCGGCCGACGGTGATGGCGGCGTGCAGACCGCCGAGCAGCGTCTGCGGACCAAGTCCACGCCGCTCGTTCGCAAGATCGCCGCAGAGCACAGCGTCGATATCTCGCGGATTCCAGGCAGCGGCTACGCCGGCCGCGTGACGAAGCAGGACATCCTTGGCTACATCGAGCGAGCTCCCAGCCCCGCGCCCGCGTACCGCGCACCGCTCACCGCGCCCGCAGGAGGCGTCGAGCATCCAGCCGTCGAGCCATGGCCCGGTGACCGCGTCGAGCCGTGGTCCAAGATCCGTAAGATCACCGCCGATCACATGGTGATGTCGAAGCGCGTGTCGGCCCATGTCGCGAGCATGTTCGAGGTCGACTTCACGCGCGTCGCCCAGCTGCGGGGGAAAGCCAAGCACACGTACGCCGAACGGGGTGTCAGCCTCACGTTCCTGGCGTTCATCGTGAAGGCGTGCGCCGAGAATTTGCGGAGTCATCCGATAGTCAACGCGGCGGTATCGGGGGACAGCACGATTTACCGCGCCGACGTCAACATCGGGATCGCCGTCGCACTCGACTGGGGGCTGATCGTGCCCGTGATCAAGCACGCCGATGAGCTGGCGCTCATGGGGATCGCCCGCGCCATCAACGATCTGGGCGAGCGGGCGCGGACCAAGAAGCTCTCCCCCGACGACATCCAGCGCGGCACCTTCACCATCACGAATCCCGGCGGCTTCGGACCCTACGCGGGGATTCCGATCATCAATCAGCCACAGGTCGCGATCCTTGGGGTGGGAGCGATCGAGAAGCGGCCCAAAGTGATCGTCGCCGACGATGGCACTGAGGCGATCGCCATTCGCACGATGGGCATGCTGACGATGTCGTACGATCATCGCGTCGTCGACGGCGCCGACGCGGACAAATTCCTCGCCGACGTGAAGAAACTGTTGCAGGAGTTTCCCGAGGGAGCGGTGTGAGCATGCCGAAAGTCCTGACCGCCGCGCGCGTGCGCGTGGCCGCCCAGCACGAGACCGAGTACGTCAGTACGCTGCGCGAGCTGAGCCAGTTCGCCGAAGCGCGTGGCCAGAAAATCTGGCTGTTCCGCAACGCCAAGGACCCGCGCCTGTTTATCGAGTTCTCGGAGAGTCCGACCGAGATGTCGCACCGCGCGCAGGCGTCGCGGCTGCCCGAAGAGATCAAACTGGAGCGGCGGCTGCAGTCGATCGCCACCTACGCGCCCGACGCGTGGGAGCTCTGGAGCGAGGTGAGCGTATGGCCAGTCGCACCATAACCGTCGACGGGGAGCGCTGGGAGGTGTACCCATCGGGCCGCGTCACGGTCTACGGCCGCGACCAGTTCGGTCTCATCTTCAAGAACGGCACCGGGACACAGCGCCGGCGCCGGGTCACGCACTTCTCACCCCTCGGCTCCCGCGCTTCGTTGCGTGCCTTCCTCGAGTTGTCGGATCGGGATGTGCTCGAGCTCTTCCACCAGTCGCAGCCTGCCTGGACCGCCCCCGAGGTCGCCTACGCCGCACATTGATCTGCACTGCCACTCCACGGCGTCGGATGGGGAATGTGAGCCAGCGGAGGTGGCGCGCCGCGGGAGCGCCGTCGGCCTGTCGGCGCTCGCGCTGACCGATCACGACACCACCGACGGCGTCGCGGACGCCGCGCACGAAGGAGCCAAGCTTGGCATTCGCGTGATTCCCGGCTGCGAGTTCAGCGTGCGGGCACCGTGGGGCGAGCTGCACGTGCTGGCGCTATTTCTCCTGCCCGACGACGAGCGGCTGCAGGGCTTCCTGCGGGACACGCGCGCCGCTCGCCGCCGCCGCGGCGAGCAGATCGTCTCCAAACTCCAGGGCCTGGGCGTCGCCATCGACCTCGAGGACGTTCAGGCGCAGCTCCTGGGGGGGGAAGGCGGGGCATTGGGCCGTCCGCACGTGGCCCGCGCGCTCGTCGACTGCGGTGCCTGTGACGACATCTCCGACGCCTTCCGCCGCTATCTGGGGCGGGGACGGGCGGCATACGTCGAGAAGCCGCTCCCCAAGCTCCCCGAGGTCACGTCGCTGGTGCATGACGTGGGTGGGTTGACGGTCGCCGCGCATCTCGGCGATCACGGGACTGAGGCACACGTGCGAGTCTTTCAGGACCAGGGTCTCGACGGTGTCGAAGTGCGACACCCCAGCCATCCTCCCGCGGTCGAGCAGCGGCTCATGCGCATCGCAGAGCGACTCGGACTCGGCATCAGCGGGGGATCGGATTGGCATGGCGAGAGCGAATACGGCGAGTCGCACGCACCGCTCGGCGGCATGAAGGTTCCGGATACATGGCTGCAGCCGCTCGAGCGTCGGCTCGAGCTCACCACGAGGAAGAGAGTATGAGCGAACCGTTAGCGATTGGCAGTAAGGCGCCGCCGTTCGCGGCCGCGGCCTCGGATGGCCGTACGTATGCCCTCGCCGATCTGCTCAAGCAGGGAGCGGTGGCACTCGTGTTCTATCCCGGCAACAACACCCCTGGGTGAAACCGCCAACTCTCCGCCGTGCGCGATGAGATAGAGAAGTTCAGAGCGGTGAAAATGCAGCCGCTGGGCGTGAATCCAGCGAGCGTGGAGAGCCATAAGCGTTACGCCGATGGCTTCAAGTTCAACTTCCCGCTGCTCTCGGATCCCGAGCGCGCGATTGCCGGGGCGTATCACGCCCTGAAGGACGACGGGAAAGGCATCCAACGCACGGTGTACGTCGTCGGGAAGGACGGGACCGTGCGCTTCGCGCAGCGGGGCACGCCCGCCGTGGCCGACATCGTCGCCGCCGTGAATGGGGCGAGCGGTGCCCGCTGATTTCCACGGCAAAGTCGCACTGGTCACAGGAGTCGGCCGGGTCGGGCAGATCGGTCACGCGGTGGCGCGTGGGTTGGGGCGGGCCGGTGCCAAGCTGCTCCTGGCGGACGTCAACGCCGTCGGTCTCGCCGATCGCGTCAAAGAGTTTGCGGCGGAGGGCATAGCCGCCAAAGCCTCGGCGGGGGACCTCACCCAGCCGGAGGCCGCCCGCGTCGCGACGGCGGCGGCGCAGTCGCAGTTCGGTGGCCTCGACGTCGTGATCAACGTGGCCGGCGGTTTCTTCAGCTTCGGGCCGTTCACCGAGGTCAAATCCGAAACTCTCGATCGCGAGCTCGCCGTCAACTTCAAGACGGCGTTTTTCACGTGCCAGGCGGCCGTTCCGGTCCTGTTGGCGCGAGGCGGTGGGGCGATCGTCAACTTTGCCTCCATCGCGGTCGTGCGCCCGCTGATGCACATGTCGGCCTACAGCGCGGCCAAGTCCGCTGTGGCGGGACTCACCCGCGAGCTGGCGCGCGAGTATCGCGACGCCGGCATTCGCGTGAACGCCGTCGCACCCGCGACCGTGCGCACCGCCGACAACGTCGCGCAGATGGGCGATCCCAAGGCGGCCTTCGTCGAGCTGGACGAGGTCGTCAACACGGTGCTCTTCCTCGCCAGCGACGAGGCCAGCGCGATCACCGGTCAGATCGTCCCCATCACCGGGAAGGCGTACTAGTGCGCCTGGAAGGCACGGCCGCATTGGTGACGGGGGCGGGCCGCCGCATCGGGCAGGCGATCGCCATCGGGCTCGCCCAGTGGGGCTGCGATGTCGCCGTGCATTACCACGGATCCAAGCAGGGGGCGGAGGCGACTGCGACGGCGATCCGCGCGGCGGGGCGTCGCGCCGAGCTGATTCGTGCAGATTTGAGCGACCCCGCCGCCGCCCGCGAGCTTGCCGAACGGGCCGGACGGACGTTCCAGCGACTCGATGTCGTCGTGAATTCCGCGGCGATCATGGTGCGCCAGACCGTCGACGAGGTCACTCCCGCGAGCTGGGACGCGACGCTCGATCTCAACCTGCGCGCCATGTTCTTCGTCTCCCAGGGGGCGATTCCGCATCTGCGGCGCGCCAAGGGCAAGATCATCAATATCGCCGATCTCGCTGGTCTCGAGCCCTGGCCCGCGTATGTCCCCCACTCCGTCAGCAAGGCGGGCGTGGTGATGCTCACCAAGGCGCTGGCGCGCGCGCTCGCGCCCGACATTGCGGTCAATGCTGTCGCGCCCGGCGCAGTGCTCTTGCCCGACGAATGGGGGGAGGCGGAACGCGAGCAGATTCGCGACTCGACGCCCCTGAAGCGCCTCGGTGAACCGGCGGATGTCGTGGCGGCAGTGCGGTTCCTGCTCAGCGGAACGGATTACGCGACCGGGACCATCCTCGTCGTGGATGGCGGGAGACTCATCCGCTGAGGGACGTCGTGGTGGTCGGCGGGGGCTGCTACGGCACGTTCTACGCGACTCAGCTGGCCAAAGCCAAGGCGCGCGGCAAGACTGATTATCGGACCGTCATTGTTGTGGACAGGGATCCGAGCTGTCGGGCCCGCCGCGAGCTCGGTGATGCCGCTGACCGACAGTTCGTCATCGCAGAGTGGACTTTGTTCTTCGACGATTGGCTGTCCCTCGTACGACGTACCACGTACCACGCACCAGATGACCAAATCGTTCCCTCTCCTCATATGCCCCATCTCATGTTCGAATGGGTCGTGCGACGCGCGCGCACACGCTGGCCCCAGCGCACCGTCTCGGTCGCTCCCGTTCCAGGCCCGTTCCCTACGCCCTATGATCGGCCGAGTGGCCGCGCTGACGGGACCCGCTACGTGTCGTGGGCGGACTGGATCTGCCCCACGCACTGCATCGAGCCGGCCCAATGTCCGGCCATCGGCGCGCCGCGCACATGGGAAATGGCTGACACCGTTCGCGACCTCGCAGATCAGCTGCGCGCAGGGGGCCGGCCGGTCCGCGGGCCGGCGCTTTTCATCTGCAAGCATCAAGTCTTCGGCGTGGGGATGTTTGCCGCTGATGCCGTGCGCGCCGGCGATCGATTGGTCGAAGAGGCAGGCACGAGCGGCGTCCCGGCGGAGATTTTGGTGGGGACGATTTCGAGCTGCCATGGAGCGCTGAATCTCCTGAAGCTCGGGCCTCAGCCATCTGCCGTCAGCCGTCCGCAAACCACAGATGGCTGATGGCAGAAAGGTGATGACCCCCGAGGAACGGCGTCGCTACCTCGAGCACGCCCGGGATCTCTTCAATCGCGGTGATTACTGGCTGGCGCACGAAGCGTTGGAAACAGTCTGGCGTTCTATTATTAAGGAGAGCGAGGCCCGAATCTGGCAGGGCTTCATTCAAGCAGCGGCCGCATTGCTCCATCGGGCCCGGGGGAACCGTCACGGGACGGTGGTGGTTGGAGCGGCGGCGCTCGAGAAACTCGCCGGGCCGCAGCATCCCGAGATCGAGTTCGAAACCGTGAAATTTCGCGCGCAGCTCGCGCGCACCCTGGCGGGGGAGGGCGATCCGCCGCGATTGGAATTCATGGCACATGACTAAGCGTGTCGCACTCGTTTACGACGTGATCATCGTGGGTGCCGGTCCGGCGGGACTGTGCGCCGCGCTGTACGCCGGGCGTGGCATGCTCAAGACGGTCACCATCGAGCGCGGCGCGCCGGGCGGTGAGCTGCTGAACACCGATCTCATCGAGGACTACATCGGCTTCGAGAGCATCAAGGGGTGGGAGCTCGCGCAGAAGATGACGGAGCACGCCAAGAAGTTCGGCGCGGAGATCGTCACCGACACCGTAGAGCGCATTCGCAGAGAAGCCGACGGCTGGTTCGACGTCGCAACAGCGCGTGGCGACACCTATCGGAGCCAGGCGGTCATCCTTACGGCGGGCGGCACGCCCGTGAAGCTCGGCGTGCCCGGCGAGAGGGAATACGCCGGCAGGGGAGTCTCCTACTGCGCGGTGTGCGACGGCGCGTTCTTCAAGGGCGAGCACCTCGCCGTGGTGGGCGGTGGTGATGCCGCGGTCGAAGAAGCCGATTACCTGACGCGCTATGCCCGGAAGGTGACGCTGGTGCACCGCCGAGAGGAGTTTCGCGCGTCGAAGATCCTGCAGGAACGGGCCTTTGCCAATCCGAAAATCGAAGTCATTCGCAACACCATCGTTCCGGAGATCGCCGGCAATGAGAGGGGAGTCACCCACGCCGTGTTGGAAAACGCGAGCTCGGGCAGCCGTTCCAATCTCGAAGTCGGCGGCGTGTTCATCTTCGCCGGCTTCAAGCCGAACACCCAGCTCGTCGAGGGCCACGTCGACCATGACGCCGGCGGTTACCTGATCACCGACAACAAAATGATGACGTCGATGTCAGGGCTCTTCGCCGCCGGGGATGTGCGCAGCCAGGTGACGCGCCAGATCACCACCGCCGTCGGCGATGCGACGACCGCAGCCATCGCCGTCGAGAAGTACCTCAAGTCCATTCGTGAAACTGACGGCAAGGCGGTGACCCGGGCGTGAAGATCGTCCAGATCCCGAATGGGGTGTTTGCGGAGAACTGCTACATCATCGTCGATGAGCAGGCGCGCGAGTGCGCCATCGTGGATCCGGGCGAAGACGCCGGGTTGATCCTGCACAAAGTGAAGGACACGGGAGCCACGCCCGTCGCGATCTGGCTGACCCACGCGCACCTCGATCACGTCCTCGGCGTCGGGCGGGTGGCGGCCGAGACCGGGGCGTCGGTCTGGCTCCATCCCGCCGACCGGCCGCTGTATGATGCCGTCCCGGAGCAGGCCGCCTGGTTTGGCCTCGCACCTCCAGGGCCCTTGCCGGTGCCCGACCAGGAGATGGTGCCAGGCCAGCAGCTTCGTGTCGGCAACCTGCGCTTCGACGTTCGGCACGCGCCGGGGCATTCGCCCGGCAGCGTCTGCCTGCTCGGACCGGGCGTCGCGCTCACAGGGGATGTGTTGTTCGCGGGATCGATCGGACGCGCCGACCTGCCCGGCGGGGACTTCCAAACCCTGATTGCCAGCATCGAGCGCGAGTTGCTCCCGCTGCCGGACGATACCATCGTGTACAGCGGGCATGGACCAGAAACCACCATCGGACGCGAGCGGACTTCGAATCCCTTCCTCACCGGGCTCTACCGGCTCGCCTAAGACGCCGCGCACGCCGCGCTGCCTGCGGTGCGGGGCGGAGGTCCGGCCGAAACCGTGGGGCTGCAAGAATCCCTGTCCCAACTGTGGGTTCATCTACCCGCTCGGCGACTGCTCTGATTGAGTCACCTCCTCGCCATTCTGTTGCTGGCCATTGACTGCGCCGCACGCGCGGGACGCATCCAGTTGGCCACCCGGGCGGCCGGGAGCCGGCTCTCGTTCCGCGACGCGCTTCGGCTCAACCTCTACGGCGAAGCGGCCTCGACACTCACACCGAATCGGTTGGGAGGAGAGCCGGCCCGTTTCCTGGGCATGACATGGTCGGGCCTGCGCGTTGTGACGGCGCTCGTCGCGCTCGGCGTGGAGGTGGCCGCGGAGTGGCCGGTCTTCGGGATCATCGCAGTCGCGCTCGCGGCCTACTACGTCCCCGACTGGAGCCAGGCGGCGGAGCGGTTTCTCAGTCATAGCTTGGCGCGCGACCTGCTCGGGATCGAGCTGATCGCGCTCGCGGCACTCATCGTGATCTGGACGTTACAGCGGCTGGTGCGGCCCGGTGCGATCCGTCATCGCGTGCGACGGCAGTGGCGTGTCGCGCTCGCGCACGTACGTCGGGCGCCGTGGTGGGTGTTGTTCGCCGGCGCGCTGCTGACCGTCGTGAGCCTCGGCGCGCGCGCGCTCATCCTGCCGGCGCTCGTCTGGGGACACCCCAATGCGCCGCCGTTCAGCGTGATGTTCTTCGGCTCGCTCGCCCTGCTGCACGCGCCCCTGGTCGTGCCATTGCCATCGGGCGGGGGGGGCATCGAGGTCGCGTTCCTGTCCGGATTCGCCGGCGACTTCGGGCCGGGGCATCAAATCACGATGCTCCTGCTGTGGCGCTTCTACACGACGATCTTGCTGACGATTCTCGGCATCTACCTCCTGGTACGCACACACGGGGCGAAGGCCGCCACAGAGCTGTTTACGGTCGGCTGGTTCCGCCGCCGCTAGGAGACGGCGCCATCGCGATCAGGACGATCGTACGCTCGATCGCACGCGCCACGCCATGCGGCACACCGGCCGGCGCGACGATGAGATCGCCGGGGCCCGCCGCGATGTCTTGCTCGCCGACGACGAACGTGGCCTTTCCACTGAGCACGACATAGAATTTGTCGGCGCCGGCGTGCGTGTGAGTCGTTTGGCTCTGTCCCGGCTCGAAACAGTTGAGCCCGACGAGCAGCCGGGGCGATCGAAAGCAGTCGACCTTCGTCATCGCGTCCGCGCGAAACGCGGCGCGCGCGAGCAGGTGCTGGACCAATTCTGGGGATTCCATGGGCGATTCCTGGCTCCAGACGGACGATACGCGCAGGGAGCAATATGACACGACTGGGACCAGGCCAATGAGCCAAACCCGCATGGAACGCGATCCCCTGGGAGAGCTGCCGGTTCCGGCGGACGCGTTGTGGGGCATTCAAACCGAGCGCGCGCGCCAAAACTTCCCCATCTCCAATCTGCGACCGCTCCCGGCGTTCGTCGACGCATGTATCTGGATCAAGAAGGCGGCCGCGCTCACCCATCGTGAGACGGGGCGACTCGATCCGAAACTCGCCGACGCGATCGTTCAGGCGGCCGACGAGGTGCTCGCAGGCGGGCACCGCGACCAGTTCGTCGTCGATCCCTATCAGGCCGGCGCGGGCACCTCCCACAACATGAACTGCAACGAGGTGCTCGCGAATCGCGCCAACGAGCTGCTGGGCGGGAAGCGCGGTGACTACAAGCCTGTCCACCCCAACGACCACGTCAACATGGCGCAGTCGACCAACGACGTGATCCCCACCGCGATCCGGCTCGGCGCCCTCGCGCTGCTGTCGGCACTCACCGAAGCGCTTGGCCGCCTGGCCAGCGCGCTACTGGCCAAAGGCCAGGCGTTTGACCACATCGTGAAAGCGGGCCGGACCCACCTCCAGGACGCGACGCCCGTGCGTCTGGGGCAGGAGTTCACGGCGTACGGTCACACCGTGCAGCGCAACAACGACCGCATCGTGCGCGCGGCCGACGACCTGCGCGATCTCGGCATCGGGGGAACGGCGGTGGGCACCGGGCTCAACGCAGAGCCCGAGTACCCGGCGTTGATGGTCAAGCACCTGCGTGCGATCACCAAGCTGGATCTGCGCGTGGGTCAGGATCGCATTCAGCTGATGCAATCGATGGGAGATCCGGCGGCGTTCTCGGGCGCGCTCCGGACCTACGCGGTCGATCTCGGAAAGATCGTGAGCGACTTGCGCCTCATGGCGTCCGGGCCCCGCACCGGCCTCGCCGAAATCCTGTTGCCGGCGGTGCAGCCGGGATCCAGCATCATGCCCGGAAAGGTGAATCCGTCGATCCCCGAGATGGTGAACCAGGTCTGCTTTCAGGTGATCGGGAACGATGCCACGGTGACTACCGCGGCCGAGGCAGGTCAGCTCGAGCTGAACGTGATGATGCCGGTCATCGCGCACAATCTGTTCTTCGCGATGATCATTCTGACCAACGCGTCTCGTGTGCTGGCCGAGCGGTGCGTGGAAGGCATTCGGGCGGACGAGGTGCAAACCGCCCATTGGCTTGAGCTGAGTCCCGCGCTCGTAACGGCGCTGGCACCGAAGATCGGCTACGCCGAAGCCGCCAAGCTCGCGAAGGAGGCCGTCGAGAATAAAGTGACAGTACGCGAGCTGGTGGAAAGGAAAGGCCTGTTGAAGGGGAAGGAGCTCGATGAGATCTTGGCGGTTTGGGGGATGACGGAGATCGGCGTGCCCGGACAGCGCAAGTAACGCACACCCTAGAGGAGGAAGCCCACGTATGAGCTGGCTCGTCGCGGGACTCATCGCAGGCGTCGTGGCGTACGTCGTCGATTATGTGATGTGGGGCAAGGTGTTCACGAAGGGAATGGAAGCATTCGCCGACCAGCTGACGCCCGAGCAGATGAAGGCGTTCATGGTTCCCGCGATGGTGAAGTCGGCGGTGCTGGCCCTCGCGTTCGGCCTGCTGTTCGCCTGGTTCTACGGCCGGTTTCGCAGCTGTCTCTGGGTACAATCCGGTGGCCCGCTTGCCGGAATGGAGTTTGCAACCGTGCTGTGGCTGCCCACGATCTTTCTCTCGTCGCTGGGCGGGAGTGTGTGGTGGACGCGTGTGCGCGCGCTCCATCGGGCAACGGCGTGGGCGTGGTTGGTGCGGGCGAACGCCGCCGGCATCGCGGTCGGGCTCCTCATGAGGTGAAGTCGCGAGAGCCATTGAATCCCGATAACGGCTGTCGCATATTCACCCCATGCGCGTTACAACCTGGGCGGAATACGGCTTAATCGTTTCGATTCATCTGGCGAAGCGCGCGGGGCAGGGTCCCGTCGCCGCCCGAGAGCTTTCCGAGCAGGAACGGCTTCCCCACGACTACGTCGAACAGATCCTGCTGCGCCTGCGGCGCGCGGGATTGGTGGAGTCGGTCCGCGGCGCGCGAGGCGGCTACCTCCTTGCCCGGGCGCCGCAGGCGGTCAGCGTGAAGGACGTCATCGAAGCGTCGGAGCACGTGACTTTCGAAGTGAATTGCGACCTGCACCGCGTTGACGACGAACGCTGCGACCCGAGCACCGCCTGCAGCATTCGGCCCGTATGGCGGCTGCTCGAACGGCGCATCAACGAGGTCCTCGCTGCCATCACACTCGCTGATCTGCGGCATGCTGAGCCAGAGGTGTACCAGATCGCCGGGGTCGGCTCAGGGAACTGACAATGCTGTCCCACGAGGAGCTGCTGCGGTATTCGCGGCACCTCACCCTTCCCGACATAGGTCTCAAAGGCCAAAGCCAGCTTCGCGCGGCGCGCGTTCTCCTCATCGGTGCCGGAGGACTCGGCTCACCGGCGGCATTATATCTGGCGGCCGCCGGGGTTGGCACGCTCGGACTCGTCGACTTTGATGTGGTCGACCGCAGCAACCTGCAGCGCCAGATTCTGCACGGCACCGCCCGGATCGGAACGGCGAAAACCGATTCCGCGCGTGAGCGGCTGCACGACATCAATCCGCATGTGTCGGTCGAGACGGGAGCAGGGTTTGGGAACGTTAGGAGCCTTGCTGGCGGGATTGATGCGTGGTCGCGAGAGGTGGATGCGGAGGTACCGAGATACTAGACGTCGAGGCGTCGAGACGTGTAGTGCCGAAGGGGGGACTCGAACCCCCACGGGCTTGCGCCCACTGGCTCCTGAAGCCAGCGCGTCTACCAGTTCCACCACTTCGGCGGTTTTTTGAGGAACGGCAATCTAGATCGTTGTATAACCCCAAGTCAATGCGTATCTTGCCCTCGACTGTGGAAAAAATCTCGATTGCCAGGAACCCGCGCGCACGACACGACTACCATCTCCTTGAGACATGGGAGGCGGGACTCGTGCTAACCGGCACAGAGGTGAAGTCGTTGCGCGATCGTAAAGCGAGTCTCAACGAAGCGTATGCGCATGTGCGCAACGGCGAGGTCTGGCTCGAAGGGATGACGATCGCGCACTACAACCCCGGCAGCTACAACAACCCGCCCCCCGCGCGCTCGCGCAAACTGCTGCTCCACAAGCGCGAGATCCGCAAACTGCTGGGCGCGACCACGCAGAAGGGCCTCACCGTCGTCCCCCTCGAGATCTACTTCAAGGACGGACTTGCCAAGGTGGCGATCGCGCTCGCCAAGGCGAAGAAAGCGCATGACAAGCGCGAAGATCTGAAGCGGCGTGTGGCGGAGCGGGAAATGGCACGCGTTGTGAAGGGAAGAAGGACGTGAGCATCTTCCTTCTTATCGCCGTGCTGCTGCCGCAGCAGGTCGTGATCGCGACGCCGCGCGGTCAGGTCAACATCCCTGTCACGAACGAACGGGGAGTCGCCGCCGTGGCGGCGGTGCTGCTGTCCAGCCCGCTCGGGCTGGTGACGTCCCTGGACGGCTCGACCATCCACGCGACGCTGGGCGGGAGCGAGTTCGAATTCGATATCGGATCGCCCTTCGTGCGCTACGGTGGCTCCGCATACCCGCTGGTCGGTGCCCCGTTCGTGGCGCGCGACACGGTATTTCTGCCGCTCCATTGGCTTGCCGACTATGTGCCACACCTGCTCGCGAATCGTTACCGCTGGGACCCCTGGCTCGCTCGCCTTGATGAGCTGAACGCCACCACAGCCGGGCGCGTGGTTGCCGCTCCCGTGATTGCATCACCCGGGACGCCTGGCGGCGGCAACGCGCCGGCCGTGGCCGCCGCGCCCCTCGCGCCGAGTCCCACCACCGGGCTCCGCCTGCCGCATACGATCGTCGTCGATCCGGGCCACGGCGGCGTCGATCCCGGCAATCCCGGTATGCATTTTCCGCGCGGCCTTACCGAGAAGGACATCACCCTGGGCATCGGACGCCTGCTGCGGGCCGAGCTGCTGCGGCGCGGTCTGACCGTAGTGCTGACCCGCGCGAGCGATACGCTGATCGATCTCGCCAACCGGCCCCTCTACTGTCGTGCGGACTGCGACCTTTTTGTCAGCATTCACGTGAACGCGATGCCCCCCGGCAGGCGACAAAGTCAGGTGAATGGGGTCGAGACGTACTTCCTTTCCGACGCGAAGACCGAGGATCAGAAACGTGTGGCGCAGATGGAAAACGACGCGCTGCGCTTTGAGACGACCGCGACGGTGGAGGGACCACTCGCCTACATTCTGCGCGATCTCCAGCTGAACGAGTATTTGCGGGAATCAGCTCGGCTGGCCGAGCTGGTGCAGGGAAAGGTGGCCGCCATTCACCCCGGTGAGGATCGGGGCGTGCAGCAGGGTCCGTTCATGGTTCTCGCGGCAGCGCGCCGACCGTCGATTCTGGTCGAGACCGGCTTCGCCACCAACCGGAACGATGGAGCGTTTCTCGCGGCGGCGTCGGGACAGCACAAGATCGCCTCCGCGATCGCGGACGGGATCGTCGCCTATCTGCAGGAATTCGAGCGCAAACTGGCCGTGGGCAGCGGCGGCGGGCAGGCGCGATGAGCAGTGCGATGAGCCGCCTTTGCGCGTGGAGCGGGTTCGCGCTGAGTACGTTCCTCGGCGGCTGCGCCTACTACAATGCCATGTGGTCGGCTGAGCGGTACGCGAAGGGTGCACGGAAGCTCGAGGCCCAGGGTCTGGAATCGGAAGCGCGGTCACAATGGGCGCAAGCGGCGGCCAAGGCCGAAGGAGTCGTCATCAAGCATCCGCATAGCCGCTGGGCGGACGATGCGCTCGTGCTGCAGGCGGAAGGACTGGCGCGCTCGGGTGCGTGTGCCGAAGCCGACGATGTGATTGCGCGGGCGCGCGCCGTCGCGAAGGACGTGGCCTTGCGCGAACGCGTCGATCTGGCCGAGGCGCAGTGCGCGTTGGCCGCCGGGCGTCCCATCCAGGCGGACGCCGTCCTGACCGCGCCACTGAGATCGAAAGACCAATCGCGTCGGTCGCGCGCCGAATACTTCGCGGGCTCGGCTGCCGCGCTGCGACTCGACTACGGGGCTGCGACGGAGCATCTACGACGGTCGCACGAGCCGGCTGCGCGCCCCGCCCGCGCTCACGCCCTGCTCGCGCTTGGCCGCGCCGCTGAAGCGGCTGCCGTCATCGACACGATCGGTGGAGATCCGGTTTTCGAAGCCGAGCGGGCAGAGCTGCTAGGCCAACTCGCAGCCGTGGGTGGTCCTGAGATGGCGTCCGCCACGCTCGACCGCCTACTCGCGAGAGAGCATATCCCATTCGCTGAACAAGCGCGCCTGCTCACTGCAGACGGTGATCGGCGGTTGGCGCAGGGCGACTATACCGCGGCAGGCGAGCGTTACCGCCGCGCGATCGCGGTCGCGGGGCTCACGTCCAACGAAGCCGCCATTGCGCACGTACGAATGCAGCGCCTGCTCATCGTGCAGGCGACACAGACCAGCGACCTCACCCCAGTTATCGAGGAACTTAGAGCCTTGTCGCGAGCGGAAGGCGGAAACACCGAGGCGAGCCATCTGCTCGATCTGGTGACGCGAGGGGCCGAGACGCCTGCGAGCGCGGGCGCGCGCTTCCGCATCGCCGAGGTCGTGCGAGATTCGCTGGGCGCGACGGCCTTGGCCGGTCAGTTGTTTCTCGACGTGGCGGCAGCCGATACCGGTTCGCTCTACGCTCCCAAAGCGCTGGTCGCCGCTCTCGCGTTGCTGCCCGCGCGCCACGATTCGATCGCCGCCGTCCTCGACACGCGGTATCCCGCATCCCCCTACACGCAGGCCTATCATGGTGAGGCGAGCATTGCGTATGCCGCAGCCGAGGACTCCCTGGCGCGTGAGCTAGGCGTTGAGATCGCCCGGGCCACTCCGACGACGGCGTCAACTATGCGTGTCGCGGTGCCCGTCCCCGGCCGCCGAGGCCCGCGGCTCGACGAACCGGCCGCTCAACCGGCGGGTGGACAGCCGGCGCGGACTCCGCCACCTCCTCGTCCCGGCGCGCGCCCGACCCCCGCAACACGCGACCGGCCAGCATCGCCGGAGCGCCCGTGAGTGTGGTCGAACTGTTCGGCACGACCTTCCAAAATCCAATACTTCTCGCCGCGGGAACCGCCGGCTTTGGCCGGGAGCTCGATGACGTCATCGACCTCGATTTGCTCGGCGGCATCGTCACGAAGGCGGTGACGCCGGAGCCGCGCCAGGGCCACGCCGCGCTGCGCGTCGCCGAATTTCGCGGCGGAATGCTGAACGCCGTAGGGCTCGCCAATCCCGGCGTACAGGCCGTCGCGGAGCATGAGCTCCCCTGGCTCGCGCATCGGTTGCGGCGCGCGCGAATCATCGTGAACGTCGCGGGTGCCACGCTCGACGACTATGTCATGGTGATCGAACGGCTCACCGGGTTCGACGCGATCACGGCGTTCGAGATCAACGCCTCGTGTCCCAACACCAGTGCCGGCGGTCTCGAATTTGGCTCGGACCCAGGTGGCCTGGCTGAGCTGGTGCGTGCGTGTCGTGCCGTCTCGACCCGACCACTCACCATCAAGCTGTCGCCGGTGCTGCCCGACATTCCCGCCATGGCGCGCGTAGCGCGCGACGAGGGCGCGCAAGCCGTCACGCTCGTCAACACGATGCCCGGACTCCTCGATCGACGGTTGGGCAACGGCAGCGGCGGATTGAGCGGCCCGGCGCTGCTGCCCATCGGTGTGCTCGCGACGCGCCGCGTGCGCGAGCGCGTGGGAATCCCGGTCATCGGGGTTGGGGGAGTCAGGACTGCTGCTGATGCGCGGGAGTATCTCGCCGCGGGCGCAGCGCTCGTGGCGATCGGAACCGCGGCCCTCGCCGATCCCCGTGCACCGGTGCGCATCGCCCGCGAGCTGTCGCATGCCTGACCTCATTGTCGCGTTCGACATGGCGAGCGGCCGGGATGCGCTCCGCTTGGCCGCCCGGCTACCGAAGCTGCGGTGGGCGAAGCTGGGGCCGGTCCTGTACGTGCGCGAAGGACCCGCGTTGATCACTGAGTTCACGCAGCGTGGCGTCCGCATCTTTCTCGATCTCAAATGGCACGACATCCCGACCGTTGTCGCCGGCGCCGTGAGCGCGGCGCGAGACCTGGGTGTCGCCATGGCGACGGTGCACTGCCTTGGCGGCCGCGCGATGCTCGAGGCCGCGGCGCGGGCCGCCGGAAGTGATCTCGCGCTGGTGGGCGTGACGGTGCTGACCTCGCACGATGCCGGCGAGCTCGAGGGTGTCCTGGGCCGTGGCGTTCCGGACCTCGGTTTCGAGGCGGAGCGGCTGGCGCGGACGGCACTGCAAGCGGGTTTGCGGGGCATCGTCGCGTCGGGCCATGAAGTCGGGTTCCTGCGCGAAGTACTCGGTCCCACTCCGTGGATAGTCGTGCCCGGGATTCGGTCGCCCGGCGACCCGGTGGGCGATCAGGTTCGCACGATCGAACCCGCCGAGGCCATCCGGCGTGGCGCGACGCACCTCGTGGTAGGCCGGCCCATCACGGAGGCGCGCGACCCGGCGGCCGCGTACCAGCGCCTAGTCGAGGCGCTCGATTGAGGGTATTAACGAGCTCATGAAATCGTGGTCGTGGCTCCCGATCGTCGTGGCGCTCACGCTCCCAGCAGCGCTGGCGGCGCAGGCCACCTTGTCGGCGGCAGCCGATCGGGCCAAGCAGGCGTGGACGGCTCACGATCCGGAGGGGCTCGTCGGCCGGAGCTCGAGTATCGTGCTACAAATCCCCGGAGCGGACCCGTCCTCACCCCTGGGCCGGGCCCAAGCCATCGAGCTGTTGCGCCGCTATCTGCGGCCGACCGAAGAGCGTGGCCTCGACATCACGACCATACGTGTGGTCGAACCGGGGAAAGGGTTCGTCGAGCTAACCCGTCGCTATGTCGTGACCGGAACGAGTGAAGTGCGACGGGAAACGCTGTTCTTGGGGTATCGTTTGCAGCGCGACGAATGGCGCCTGGTGGAACTTCGCAACGCGCCCTAATCCCGCCCCTTGCGTGAAGTTACAGCCCCGTCTATTGTTCAAGACTCAACCAGAAAACGTTCTCTTTTTCGGAGCAGCCTGTTGAAGGTACGTTCGAGCGTGCGTCCCATCTGCGAGCACTGCAAGGTCGTGACGCGTCGGGGCGTGATTCGCGTGATCTGCAAGCGCAACCCCAAGCATAAGCAACGGCAGGGTTAACGCATGGCACGTATTGCGGGCGTGGATTTGCCACGCGACAAGAAGATCCAGTACGCGCTTCCGTACATCTTCGGCATCGGCCCCAGCAACTCAGTTCGCATTCTCGCGGAGACGGGGATCAGCCCCGATGCGCGCGTGCGCGATCTGCGCGACGCCGAAGTCGCCCGGCTGCGCCAGGTGATCGAGCGCGATTACAAAGTCGAAGGTGCGCTGCGCACCGAAATCGCCATGAACATCAAGCGCTTGATGGACATCGGCACGTATCGGGGCACACGCCATCGCAAGAATCTGCCGGTGCGCGGCCAGCGCACGCATACCAATGCGCGCACGAAGAAGGGGCCGCGGCGCGCCATCGCGGGCAAGAAGAAACCCGTCCTGAAAAAGTAGAGGCACATGGCCGAGGAAAAGGCACCAGAAAAAGCGCCAGAAAAAGCACCCGAAAAGCCCAAACCGGCGTCGGCACGTCCGGCAGCCAAGCGGACCAAAAAGGTCGTCGAGTCCGAGGGCATCGCGCACATCACGGCGACGTTCAACAACACGCTCATCACGATCAGCGACCTGCAGGGCAACGCGATTACGTGGGGCTCGTCGGGGAAGGCCGGCTTCAAGGGGTCCAAGAAGTCGACACCGTTCGCCGCGACGGTGGCCGCGGAGCAGGCGGCGCGCGAGGCGTTGAATCTCGGCGTGAAGCGGGTGCACGTGAAGGTCCAGGGACCGGGGTCGGGCCGCGAGTCCGCGATTCAGGCGCTTGCGAGCGCGGGATTGCAGATCCGCTCGATCCGTGACGTCACGCCGATTCCACACAACGGGTGCCGTCCGCCCAAGAAGCGGCGGGTCTAAACGCTATGGCACGCTATACCGGACCCGTCTGCAGGCTGTGCCGCCGCGAGGGCACGAAGCTGTTTCTCAAGGGCACGCGCTGCCTGACCGAGAAGTGCGCGGTCGAGCGTCGCGCGTATGCGCCCGGACAGCACGGCCAATCGACTGGCCGCCGCCGTAAGGCGTCGGAGTACGCGAAGCAGCTGCGTGAAAAACAGAAGGTGAAGCGCATCTACGGGCTCTCCGAGCGCCAGTTCCGCAACATCTTCGAGCGCGCTCTGAAGGAGCCGGGCGTCACCGGTGAGGCGCTGCTCGTGGCACTGGAAAGCCGGCTGGACAATCTGGTCTACCGGATGGGGTTCGCGACATCGCGCAAGCAGGCCCGGCAGCTCGTTCGCCACCGGCACATTCAAGTGAATGGCCACGTGGTGGATATCCCGTCCTACGTCGTATATCCGGGCAATGAGGTGAA
Organism: uncultured Gemmatimonadales bacterium; assembly: GCA_963704805.1. Taxonomy (GTDB): domain Bacteria; phylum Gemmatimonadota; class Gemmatimonadetes; order Gemmatimonadales; family GWC2-71-9; genus 20CM-2-65-7. Next base: position 1,671,896 of record CAVPHS010000001.1, read on the forward strand.
GGTGGTGGACGCGAGCAAGGAGCTCGTGCAGGTGAAGGTTGCGCTTGAGCAGTTCGGGCGTGGTCAACCGGTTTCGTGGATTCAAGTGGACACTGACAAAGTGCTGGGTAGGATGACGGAGCGGCCGACCCGCGACGCCATTCCGATCGCGGCACAAGAACAGTTAATCGTCGAGCTCTATTCCAAGTGATCAATACTCTTGATTTGACGGGGTTGGTCCGACCCCACTTGGTCGAAATGACCAAGCGCGAGGACAACCCGAATGCCGCCGAGTTCCGCCTCCAGCCGCTGGAACGGGGCTACGGCTATACGCTGGGTAATTCGCTGCGCCGGCTGCTCTTGTCGTCGCTGCGCGGAGCCGCGGTCTGGGCGTTCCGCATCGACGGCGTCGTGCACGAACATCAAACAATCACGGGCGTGGTCGAAGACGTCCATCAGATCATTCAGCGTCTCAAGCAGCTGACGCTGGTGCTCGTGCCGGAAGTGGATGAGGCCGTCCTCCGCTTCAAGGTGGAGAAGGCGGGTCCCGTCTACGCGCGCGATCTGGAGCAGCACGGCTCGGTTTCGATCGTCAACCCCGATCAGCTGCTCTTCACTGTTCAGGACGACCGCGACATCTCGGGCGAACTGTACGTGAACAAGGGCCGCGGGTACGTGGAAGCCGAGCAGCATCCGGTGGACCGTACCCTGGCGGTGGACGTCGTGCGGATCGATTCGATTTACAATCCGGTGCGCCGCGCCAACTTCACGGTCGCCGAGACGCGCGTCGGGCAGCGCACCGACTACGATCGGCTCACGCTGAGTGTCGAGACCAACGGCACGATCTCGCCGGAAGACGCGGTGGCCTACGCCGCGGCGCTCGCGCAGGAGCATTTCCGCTTCTTCGTCGATTTCGGCAAAGTGCCGGTCATGCAGGGCGAGCCGTCGGGCGGCGATGGCTCCGAAGGCGGTCGCCTCCGGGATGTGCTGAGTCGCGCGATCGACGACGCCGGGTTGTCGGTGCGGTCGGTGAATTCACTCAAGAATTCCAACATCCGCACGCTGGGCGACCTGGTGCGCTACAAAGAAGACGATCTCCTGAAGGTCAAGAACGTCGGGGAGAAGGCGCTCGGAGAAATCGCCGAGCTGCTGCGCCGGGAAAACCTGAACTTCGGCATGCAGCTCGAGGAAACGCCCGGCGGTGAGATTCACATCATCGATGCCGGCACGGCGCCGCAGGCGCAGCTGACCGGAACCGAGGAAGAGTAATGCGGCATCGCGCCAAGGGCCGCCAGCTGTCGCGCACCTCGAGCCACAAGAAGGCGACGCTGAACAACATGGCGACGAGCCTCTTCATGCACGGCGGGATTCAGACGACCGAGGCGAAGGCGAAGGAGCTGCGTCCGTTCGCCGAGCGGTTGATCACGCTCGCGCGCCGGGGCGATCTGCATGCGCGGCGGCTGGTGGAACGCCGGCTTAAGGACAAGGCCGTCACGACCAAGCTGTTCGCCGAGATCGGCAAGCGGTTCGCGGCGCGGCCGGGAGGCTACACGCGCATTGTGAAGCTGGGGCATCGCGTCGGCGATGGCGCCGACGTGGCCCGGATCGAATTATTGAGTGAGTGAACGCGCGACAGGTGGGACGGACAGAACCAAAGGGGACCCGACGGGTCCCCTTTTTTACGAAGCCTTCGCCACGCGGTTGGACTTGATGCACTGCGTGCACACCCGGATGCGTCGCACGGCCCCGTTCACCACGACGCGGACGCGCTGTAGGTTGGGGTACCAGCGGCGGGGGGTTTTGTTGTTCGCGTGGCTGATATTGTGTCCCGTGATGGGACCCTTGCCACAAATCTCACACACTCGAGCCATAGTTCGATCCGACGACAAATGAGTTCACAGGGCGCCGCAAAGAGGCCTAAACCTAAACAGGCCACCGAGGCTCGACAACCCCGGCCATCCGGCAGGCGGAAAACCGCCGTGATCACTGGCGTGACCGGCCAGGACGGCTCCTACCTCGCCGAGCTGCTGCTCGGCAAGGGGTACGAGGTGGTCGGCGTCGTACGGCGCACCTCGCACGATTCCTACGAGCGCATCGGGCATCTGCTCGACCGCGTGCACATCGTCGCGGCCGACCTGCTCGACCAGCACTCCCTCACCACGGTGATCCGGGATGCGAAGCCCGACGAGGTCTATAACCTCGCGGCGCAGAGCTTCGTCCCCACGTCGTGGACCCAGCCGGTGCTGACGGGGGAATTCACTGCGCTCGGCGTCACGCGCCTGCTGGAAGCCATTCGCCTCGCGCACCCGGAAGCGCGCTTCTACCAGGCCAGCTCGTCGGAGATGTTCGGCAAGGCGGTGGAGACGCCGCAGCGCGAGACGACGCCGTTCTATCCGCGATCGCCCTATGGCGTCGCCAAAGTCTACGGCCATTGGATCACCGTCAACTACCGCGAGTCCTACGGCCTGTATGCCGTGAGCGGCATTCTGTTCAATCACGAGTCACCGCGTCGCGGGCTCGAATTCGTGACGCGCAAGGTCACCGACGCCGTCGCCCGCATCAAGCTCGGCAAGGCAAACGAGCTCCGGCTAGGCAATATCGAGTCGGGGCGCGATTGGGGCTTTGCCGGTGATTACGTCGAGGCGATGTGGTTGATGCTGCAACAGCCAAAGCCGCAGGACTACGTCGTCGGCACCGGCACCATGCATACCGTACGCGATCTCTGCACGGCCGCCTTCGGGCACGTCGGGCTCGACTGGAAGAAATACGTCAAGGTGGATCAGCGGTTCGTCCGTCCGGCCGAGGTGGACACGTTACTCGCCGACGCGAGTCGCGCCCGCCAAGACCTCGGCTGGTCGCCACGCGTGAATTTCGCGCAGCTCGTGGCCATGATGGTCGATGCCGACCTGAAGCGCCTCTCGTGAAAGTCCTCGTGACCGGCGCCGACGGCTTCGTGGGGCGGTGGCTGATCCGGCGGCTGCTCGATGATGGCCGCGAGGTTTATGGCGCCGTGCGGCCGTCGGAACCGCAGCGCGAGGACGGCCTGACAGCGGAGGAGCGCGCGAGTGTCCGCTGGCTGCCGCTCGAAATCACCGATTCCGAGTCGGTGCGCCTGTGCGTCGATCTCCCCTACGACGCGATTGTGCACCTCGCCGCGATTTCGTCCGGTACGGTGGCGCTGCGCGACCCCGGCATCGCGTGGGACATCAATGCCGGCGGCACCGCGCGACTGATGCACGTCCTCGCGGAAGCTCGGCGCAAAGACCGCGCCGATCCCGTCGTGCTCGTCGTCTCGACTGGTGAAGTGTACGGGCTCGGGTTGTCGGCGCCGCGCCGGGAAACGGACACGCCGGCGCCGTGCTCGGCCTATGCAGCCAGCAAGCTGGGCGCGGAGGTGGCGGCGCTCGAGGCGTGGCGCCGTTCGGGCTTGCGTGTCATCGTGGCGCGATCGTTCGCGCACACGGGCCCGGGGCAGGAGGCGGGATTCGTCATACCCGCCTTTGCGCAGCGGCTACTGTTCGCCAAGAAGATCGGGGCGCCGGTCGTGAAGGTCGGCAATCTCGAGCCGGTGCGCGACCTGCTGCACGTGCAGGATGTCGTGGATGCCTATGTGCGTCTGCTCAGGCAGGGAGAAGCAGGAGAGGTGTACAACATTGCCTCCGGACATGGCACGCGCCTGGAGGACGTGCTGTTCCGGATGGCCGAGCTGATCGGCGTGCGCGCGATCCCCGAAGCGGATCCCGAGCTGATGCGGCCGGCCGATATTCCACACCTGGTGGGTGATTACGCGAAGCTGCACGCCGCGACGGGGTGGTCGCCGCGCCGCTCGCTCGACGATACGCTGCGGGACGTACTCAATGCCCAAAAGAACTGACCTCCAGCGGATTCTGCTGCTCGGCTCGGGGCCGATCGTGATCGGCCAGGGCGCGGAGTTCGACTATTCGGGCACGCAGGCCGTGAAAGCGCTGAAAGAGGAAGGCTACACCGTCATCCTGGTGAACTCGAATCCGGCGACGATCATGACGGATCCCGAGCTCGCGGACCGGACGTACATCGAGCCGGTCACGCCCGAGTGGGTGCGCAAGGTCATCGAGCGGGAACGGCCCGATGCGCTGCTCCCGACGATGGGCGGGCAGACGGCGCTGAATGTGGCGATGGCGCTGGCGAACAACGGCACGCTGAAGCAATACGGCGTCGAGCTGATCGGCGCCAACGCGCGCGCCATCCGGATGGCCGAGGACCGCGCCGAGTTCGGCGCTGCCATGCGCCGCATCGGTCTCGCGACGCCGGCCGGCCGAACCGTGACCTCGATCGAGGCGGCGCTGGTGACGGTCGCGGAGGTCGGGTACCCCGCGATCATCCGTCCCTCGTACACGTTGGGCGGCACGGGTGGCGGCGTAGCGTACAATCGCGCCGAGTTCGAGGAGGCGGTGGAGCGCGCGCTGGAGCTGTCGCCCGTGCACTCGACGCTCATCGAGCGCAGCGTGCTCGGGTGGAAGGAATTCGAGCTCGAGGTGATGCGCGACGGCCGGGACAACGTCGTGATCGTGTGCTCGATCGAGAATCTCGATCCGATGGGCGTGCATACCGGCGATTCGATCACGGTCGCGCCCGCGATGACGCTGACCGACCGCGAGTACCAGCGCATGCGCGACGCGGCGATCGCCATCATCCGGGAGATCGGCGTCGAGGCGGGCGGCTGTAATATCCAGTTCGCCGTGAACCCCGCTGACGGCGAGATGCTCGTCATCGAAATGAATCCGCGGGTGTCGCGCTCGTCCGCGCTGGCGTCGAAGGCGACGGGGTTCCCCATCGCGCGCATCGGCACGAAGCTCGCCGTCGGGTATACGCTGGACGAGCTCCCCAACGACATCACGCGCACGACACCGGCATCGTTCGAGCCGGTGCTCGACTACGTCGTGGTCAAGGTGCCGCGCTTCGCGTTCGAGAAATTCCCCACAGCGGATTTCCGGCTCACGACGCAGATGAAGTCGGTCGGGGAGACGATGGCGATCGGCCGCACCTTCAAGGAGGCGTTCCAGAAGGGGCTGCGGGGGCTCGAGATCGGACGGCCGGGGTGGACGGTGGGTGCGACGCTCGCGGACGACCGCCTCACCAGCGCGTCGCCCGAGGATCTGCGCGTCGCACTGCGCACGCCCACGCCGGAGCGCATCTTCCAGATCAAACGCGCGTTTGCCGCCGGCCTCTCCGTCGAGGAAATCGCCCAGGCATCCGGCATCGATCCGTGGTTCCTCTATCAGCTCGAGGAGTTGGTCGACGCCGAGCGCTGGTTCAGTGGCCTGCGCACGATCGGCGGGCCGGAGCTCAAGCGGATGAAGCGCCTCGGATTCTCGGATCAACAGCTCGCAGGTTTGCGCGACACCACCGAGACCGCGATTCGCGAGCAGCGCTGGAAGCTCGGGATTCACCCGGCGTACAAGACCGTCGATACGTGCGCCGGCGAGTTCCCGTCCACGACCCCATATCTCTACTCGTCGTACGACGAAGAGAATGAATCGGAGCCGCTCGGCGAGCAGGGCATCGTGATTCTCGGCAGCGGCCCGAACCGCATCGGACAGGGCGTCGAGTTCGATTACTGCTGCGTCCGCGCCGGCCTCGCGTTCCGCGAGCTCGGCTACAAGACGATCATGATCAACTCGAATCCGGAGACGGTGTCCACGGACTTCGATATCTCCGACAAGCTCTATTTCGAGCCGCTGACGTTCGAGGATGTCCTGGAGATTACCCGCCTGGAGCGGCCCAAAGGCGTGGTGGTGCAGTTCGGTGGCCAGACGCCGCTGCAGCTCACCGGGCCGCTGTCGCGCGCGGGCGTCCCGATCTTGGGGACATCGCCGGATGCGATCGACATCGCCGAGGATCGCGAGCGCTTCGAGAAGCTGGCGGACCAGCTCGGGGTCAGGCAACCACCCAACGGGATCGCGCGCTCGGTCGAGGAGGCGGTCGCCGTCGCGCAGCGCATCGGGTACCCGGTGCTGGTCCGGCCGTCCTACGTCCTGGGCGGGCGCGCGATGGAGATCGTGTACGACGACGGCTCGCTCCGGGAGTATTTCGTCAGAGCGGCCCGCGTGGCGCCAGAACACCCGGTGCTGATCGATCATTTCCTCGAGGACGCGTTCGAGGCCGACGTCGACGCCATCGCCGACGGCACACGCTGCGTCATCGGCGGCGTCATGCAGCACATCGAGGATGCCGGCGTCCACTCCGGCGATTCCGCCTGCGTGTTGCCGCCATACCTGATCGGCGACCGCCAGGTGGAGGAGATGCGGCGCCACACGCAGGCGTTCGCCAAAGCGCTCGGCGTGGTGGGGTTGATGAACGTCCAGTACGCCATCAAGAACGGCGTCGTCTACGTGCTGGAGGTCAATCCGCGGGCGTCGCGCACCGTGCCGTTCGTCAGCAAGGCCACGGGGGTACCCCTCGCCAAGCTTGCCGCGGCGGTGATTGTCGGGGGTCCCGGGAGGACACTAGACGATTTGGGTGTTCCCGATGAGCTTCCCGTCCCCGGGGTGGCCGTAAAAGAGGCGGTCTTCCCCTTCACCAAACTGCCCGGCGTGGATACAGTGTTGGGGCCGGAAATGCGGTCCACGGGCGAGGCCATGGGGCTGGCAGACAGCTTCGGCATGGCGTTCGCCAAAGCCCAGATCGCGGCGGAAGGCAGCCTGCCGCTCGAGGGCACGATCTTCGTGACGGTGAACGATGCCGATAAGCCGACCGTCCTGCCGATCGCGCGCCGCTTTCACGAGCTGGGCTTCCGGATCCTGGCGACCGAGGGAACGGAGCGTTATCTCCGGGGCCGCGGGGTACCGGCGGAACGGGTGGCGAAAGTGCATGAGGGGCGCCCTAACGCGATTGATTTGATCGTGTCGGGCGAGGTGCATTTGTTGATCAATACACCCCTCGGGAAGTTCACGCAGGCGGATGACTACGCGATCCGACGCGCCGCGCTGGTACACCGGGTCCCGTATACGACGACCATGTCCGCGGCGAGCGCCGCGTGTGATGCGATCATTGCGCTCCGCAGTCGAACCGGGAGTGTCAGGAGCTTACAGGAATGGCACGAAAGAGCGAACGCCGAAAAGCCGGCTCCGACCGTCGGGCGAGCGGCAGCCATAAGAGCGTAGCGAAGAAGGCGCCCTCGGCCCCCACGCCGGCGCCGGCACCGAAGGTCAAGTTCCGCGGCAAGCTGCTCGAAAATGAGCCGCTGTCACGCCTGACGACGTGGCGGATCGGCGGTCCGGCGCGCTACCTCGTGCTGCCGGCAGAAACCGAGGATGTGGCCCGTGCGCTCGAGTTCGCGCAAGACCGCGGGCTCCCGTGGGTCGTGATTGGCCTCGGTTCCAATCTGCTCGTTAAGGATGGCGGCTTCCCCGGCGTGGTGATCCGCATGGGGAAGGGGCTCGATCGCTTCGAAATGAAAGGCGCGACGGCCATCGTCGGCGCGGGGATGCCGACGCCGATCCTGGCGCGGCGTACGGCCGAAGCGGGCTTTGTCGGCGTCGAACGCTTCGTCGGCATTCCCGGCACGGTGGGCGGCGGCATCTTCATGAACGCGGGGTGCCACGGCGCGGAATTCGCCGAGATCGTCACCGAAGTCACGGTGATGGATCCCAAGGGGAAGGTCAAACAGTTGTCGCGCAAGCAGATCAGCTTCAAGTACCGCTCATCCAACATCGAAGGCATCGTGCTCGAGGCCAAGCTCGGTCTCGGCGAGGAGTCACCGGCGAAGTTGAAGGAGCTGCAGGCCAAGCTGTTTCGCTGGCGGAAAGCGGGGACGCCGTTCGATCAGCCCTGCTGCGGCTCGACATTCACGAATCCGAGCGGCACCAAGACCGCCGGCATGCTGATTGACGAGTGCGGCCTCAAGGGCTTCTCGATCGGCGGTGCGCAGGTGTCGACGCTGCACGCCAATTACATCATCAATAAGGGCACTGCGACCGCCAGTGACGTTCTGAAGATGATCGATCACATCCGCAAGACGGTGGCCAAAAAGACGGGCATCACTCTGGAGCTCGAGTGCAAGATCATCGGGGTCTGAGCTACTTCGCACATGAGTCCAGCTACGTCGACGAGGGCGCAAAGATCGGCAGCGGGACCAAGATCTGGCACTTCTCGCATGTAATGCCCGGTGCGGTGATCGGCGAGCGCTGTAACCTCGGCCAGAACGTCGTCGTGATGCCCGGCACCAAGATCGGCAACAACGTCAAGATCCAGAACAACGTCTCGATCTACGAAGGCGTTGAGCTGGAGGACGACGTGTTCTGCGGCCCCTCCTGCGTCTTCACCAACGTGATGAATCCCCGCAGCCACGTGTCGCGCAAGAACGAATACCGACGCACGCTTGTAAAGCGCGGCAGCTCGATCGGGGCGAACGCCACGATCGTCTGCGGCGTCACCCTCGGCGAATACGCGTTCATCGGCGCCGGTGCAGTCGTCACCTCCGACGTACCGCCCTACGGACTCATGGTCGGCGTGCCGGCGCGGCGGGTGGGGTGGATGTGCCAGTGCGGTGAGCGACTGCACCTCAGCGGCGGACACGGTGCGTGCACCCCGTGTGGCGCGAGCTACACGGAATCGGGCGGCGTCCTGCGACAAACCTCTCCCTCTCGCGTCGGAGCCTCATGACCGTTCCTCTGCTCGATCTGGTCGCTCAGTACCGGGCGATCAAAGACGACGTGCTGCCCGCGATGATGAAGGTGATCGAAACTCAGCACTTCATCATGGGCCCTGAAATCCCGCAGCTCGAGGTGGAAATCGCCCGGCTGTCGCACGCGAAGCACGGCATCGGCTGCGCCAGCGGAACGGATGCACTGCTCCTGCCGCTGAAAGCGCTCAACCTGAAGCCCGGCGACGAAATCATCACCACGCCGTTCACGTTCTTCGCCACGGCGGGTACGATCCATAATGCCGGCGGAAAGCCCGTCTTCGTCGACATCCTGCCCGACACCTTCAACATCGATCCGGCCGCCGTAAAGCGCGCCCTCACGGCGCGCACGCGCGCCATCGTGCCGGTGCATCTCTACGGGCAGATGGCCGACATGATGGAGTTGATGGCGATTGCGGCGCAGCGCGGGATTCCGGTCATCGAGGACGCCGCGCAGGCGATCGGCGCACGGCGCAAGATCGACGGGGAATGGCGCGTCGCGGGTGAGCTGGGATGGGTCACCGGCTATTCGTTCTTCCCGAGCAAGAATCTTGGCGCCTGGGGGGACGGCGGGATGATGGTCACGTCGGACGACGCGGCCGCGGAGCGGCTCAAGAAGCTGCGGCTGCACGGCGGCGCCAAGCAGTATCACCACGAGGAAGTGGGGACCAATTCACGGCTCGATACGCTCCAGGCTGCCGTGCTCCTCGCCAAACTCCCGCATCTTGCGTCGTGGTCAGCGAAGCGTCGCGAGCATGCAGCCTACTATACCAAGGTGTTCGCCGACGTCCCGCAGGTCAGGCCGCCCGTGATCGACCCTGCGAACGAGCACATCTTCCACCAATACACGCTGCGGGTGGAGCGACGGGACAAGCTGCAGGAGCACCTTAAGAAGGAGGGGATCGGCCACGCGGTGTACTATCCGATCCCGCTCCACCGCCAACCGTGTTTTGCGCAGCTCGGGTACAAGGAGGGCAGCCTGCCGGAGGCGGAGCGGGCGTCCCGCGAAGCGATTTCGTTGCCGATCTACCCAGAGCTCACCCGGACCCAGCTCGATCGGGTCGTCGATGCAATCCGCGGATTCTATCGGTGACGCGGCTCAAGGTGGGCGTAGTCGGCGCGGGGGCGTGGGGGCGTAACCATGTCCGGACGGTCGCCGGGCTGGCGGAAGCCGAGCTCGCCGCGGTGTGCGATGCCGATCCTAAAGCCCGGGAGCGGGTCGCCCGCCAGTATCCGGCCGCGGTCGTGACCGCGGATCTGGCGGCGCTGCTGGATGCCGTCGACGCCGTCATCGTGGCCTCGCCGGCCGCTACCCACGCGGCGGTGGCTCGGCAGGTGATCGAGGCCGGGAAGCCCGTGCTCGTGGAGAAGCCCTTCGCCTTGAGCGTGCGCGACGCCGAGTCGGTTGCCCGCCAGGCCGTGGACCGGAGAGTGCCGGTCCTCGTCGGGCACCTGCTGGTCTATCATCCTGCCGTGGAACGCCTCCGTGACATGGTGCAGAAGGGGGAGTTGGGCAAGGTATTCTATCTGTATGGACTCCGCGTCAACCTGGGGCAGGTCCGTAAGGACGAAAACGCCCTCTGGAGCTTCGGACCCCATGATGTTTCGGTGGCACTCTACTTGCTTGGTGAGCAGCCTGTACGGGTCGCTGCACAGGGCAAGAGTTATCTGCAGCCCGCTATCGAGGACGTCGTGTTTCTCACGATGGAGTTCGCGAGCGGCGTGCTTGCGCACGTACAGATGTCCTGGCTCGATCCCCACAAAGAGCGGAAGCTCACGGTGGTCGGTGCGAAGAAAATGGTGGTATTCGACGACATGGAGCCCCGCGAAAAGTTGCGTATCTACGACAAAGGTGTGGATCGACCCCCCGAATACGGCTCCTTTGGTGAAAGCTTGGCGATTCGAGAAGGCGACATCTTCATTCCCCGCATCCCCACGGTCGAGCCGCTCGCGGCCGAGCTCGCGCATTTCGTGCGCGTCGCACAGGGCCGCGAAGCACCACGTGCGAGCGCCGAGGACGGCGTGCGCGTGGTGCGTGTATTGGAAGCCGCGTCGCGCTCGCTGGCGCGCGGCGGTGCTCCGGAGGTTCCATGACTGCTACGGTGTCAGTGCCGACAACGGTTGATGCGCTGCTCGCAAAGGCCAAAGACCGCACCGCCGTGTTCGGTGTGGTGGGTCTCGGGTACGTGGGATTGCCGCTCGCGATGGAGGTCGTTCGCGCCGGCTATCGCGTGGTCGGGTTCGACGTAAATCCCCGCGTGGTCGATTTGCTGAACGGCGGTCGATCCCACATTCAGGACGTCCCGGCCGCGACCGTCGGCGCAGCCGTGCAGGCGAAGAAGTTTGCCGCGACCGCCGACCTGAGCCGGCTGGCTGAGCCCGACGTCATTTCGATCAGCGTTCCGACGCCGCTGTCCAAAACCAAAGATCCCGACGTGAGCTACGTGCTCGCCGCGACCGAGTCGGTGAAGCGGGCGCTGCGCAAGGGCCAGCTCGTCGTGCTCGAGTCCACCACCTATCCCGGGACCACGCGCGAGCTGATGCTGCCGGCGCTGGAGTCCACCGGTCTCAAAGTCGGGGAGGACTTCTTCCTCGCGTTCTCGCCGGAGCGCGTCGATCCTGGCAACGAGCGCTTCAATACACGCAATACGCCGAAGGTCGTTGGCGGGATTACGCCCGCCTGCTTGAAGGTCGCGATGGCGCTGTATCAGCCGGCGATCGATACGCTCGTGCCGGTCTCCTCTCCGGAGGCGGCGGAGCTGGTGAAGATCCTCGAGAACACGTTCCGCAGCGTCAACATCGGTCTCGCGAACGAGATGGCCATCGTCTGCGACAAGCTGGGCGTGGACGTCTGGGAAGTGATCGAAGCCGCCGCCACGAAGCCGTTCGGCTTCATGAAGTTCACGCCTGGTCCGGGCGTCGGCGGGCACTGCATCCCGCTCGATCCCCACTATCTCGCGTGGAAGATGCGTACCTTGAACTACAAGACCCGGTTCATCGAGCTCGCCGGTGAGCTCAACGCCGAGATGCCGGAGTTCTGGGTGGGGAAGGTGGTCGACGCGCTCAACGAGCAGGGCAAAGCGGTGCGCCGCAGCCGGGTGCTGCTGCTCGGGGTCGCCTACAAGAAGAATATCGACGACATCCGCGAGAGCCCGGCCCTCGACGTCATCCGCCTGCTGCAGCAGCGCGGGGCACAGATCTCCTATCACGATCCCCACGTGGCGACGCTCAAGGAGGACGGGATCAACCTCGCTTCGCAGCCACTGACCCCCGAGACGCTGCGGGGCGCCGATTGCGTGATGCTCATTACCGATCATACAGCGGTGGACTACCAGCTCGTCAAACGACACGCGCGCGCCATAGTGGACACACGGCACGTGCTCCCCCGCGATGCGAAGCGGGGAGATCACGCGTGAAGGTCGCTGTCGTCGGCACTGGCTACGTCGGGCTTGTCGTAGGAGCGTGTCTCGCGGAAACGGGCAATGACGTCATGTGCGCCGACGTCGACGCCGCCAAGATCACCGGCCTCAAGCAGAACAAGATTCCGATTTACGAACCCGGACTCGAGCCGATGGTGGTGCGCAACCAGCGCGAAGGCCGGTTGACGTTCACGACGGACGTCGCGCAGGCGGTCGAGCGCTCGGAGGTCGTCTTCATTGCTGTCGGCACGCCGCCCGACGAGGATGGCTCCGCCGATCTGCAGCACGTGCTGGACGTCGCGCGGACGATCGGCCAGCACATGACTGAGCCGAAGCTCGTCATCACGAAGAGCACCGTGCCGGTCGGGACCGCGGACAAGGTGCGCGCCGAGATCGCCCGGCACACGGCCACACCGTTTCACATGTGCTCCAATCCCGAGTTCCTGAAGGAGGGCGCGGCGGTCGACGATTTCATGAAGCCCGACCGCGTCGTCGTCGGCGTGGATTCAGCTGATGCGGCGAAGGTGATCGAAGAGCTCTATGCGCCGTTCGTCCGCACGGGCAATCCGCTGATCTTCATGGACATTGCATCGGCCGAGATGACGAAGTACGCGGCGAACGCCATGCTGGCGACGCGCATCTCGTTCATGAACCAGATCGCGCGGCTGTGCGAGGCCGTCGGCGCCGACGTCACGCACGTCCGCCGCGGTATCGGCAGCGACCGGCGCATCGGCCAGGCGTTCCTCTTTCCCGGTCCCGGATACGGTGGCTCCTGCTTTCCCAAAGACGTCAAGGCGCTCATCCGCACCGCCGCCGACAACGAGGTCCCGACCGGGATCCTACAGGCGGTCGAAGCCGCGAACGACGCGCAGAAGCACGTGCTGTTCGAGAAGCTCAAGCGGCATCTCGGCGACTTGAGGCAGAAGACCGTGGCCGTCTGGGGCCTCGCCTTCAAGGCCGAGACCGACGACGTGCGCGAGAGTCCGGCGTTGGTGCTGGTGGAGGCGCTCCTGTGTGAGGGCGTGCAGGTGCAGGTGCACGACCCCGCGGCGATGAAAACCGCGGCTCGCTACCTCGGCTCGCGCGTGAAATACGCGGTGCACGCCTACGACGCCCTGAGCGGCGCCGACGCCCTGGCAGTCGTCACGGAATGGCTGGAATACCGCAACCCTGACTTTGCCAGGATGAAGCAGCTGTTGAGCCGGCCGCTGATCGTCGATGGGCGCAACCTCTACGAGCCCATCAAGCTAGGCCGGCTCGGATTTACCTACGATAGCATCGGCCGCCGGCTCGGATGCGCGTCCTCGTAACGGGCGCGGCCGGATTCCTCGGATCGCATCTCGTCGACAAGTTCCTCGCGCTGGGTTACGACGTGCTGGGAATGGACAACCATATCACCGGCAACGCCGCGAATCTGGCGCACCTCAACGCACACCCGCGCTTTCGCTTCGCTAACCAGGACGTCACGCGCTACATCGAGGTCGAGGGGCCACTGGACGGCGTGCTGCACTTCGCCAGCCCGGCGAGCCCGGTCGATTATCTCGAGCTGCCGATCCAGACGCTCAAGGTGGGCGCGCTCGGCACACACAACGGACTCGGCCTGGCGATGGCAAAGCGCGCGCGCTTCCTGCTCGCGTCGACCTCGGAGGTCTACGGCGACCCCCTCGTGCATCCGCAGCCGGAGTCGTACTGGGGGAACGTGAACCCCGTCGGGCCTCGGGGGGTGTATGATGAGGCGAAGCGTTTCGCCGAAGCGCTCACCATGGCCTATCACCGCTTCCACGGTCTCGACACGCGCATCGTGCGGATCTTCAACACCTATGGTCCGCGCATGCGGCCGAACGACGGTCGCGTGGTGTCCAATTTCATCGTGCAGGCACTGCGCGGGGAACCACTCACCGTGTACGGCGACGGGTCCCAGACGCGCTCGTTCTGCTACGTAGACGATCTGATCGACGGCATCGTGCGGCTGTTCGAGCGCGGCAGCTCGCAGCCCACGAATATCGGCAATCCGCATGAGTTCACCGTCCGCCAGCTGGCCGAGCGCGTGCTGGCGCTGACCGGCAGCAAGAGTCCCCTCGTCGAACGCCCCCTCCCGATCGATGACCCGCAAGTTCGCCAGCCCGACATCACGTACGCGCGCAAGACGTTGGGATGGGAGCCGAAGGTGGCGTTGGAGGATGGACTGAGACGGACGATCGAGTACTTTCGCGGCGTCGTGGCACGGGAGGGAGCGACGGCGCGGTGACCAAGAAGGTGCTCCTGACCGGGACCGCCGGCTTCATCGGCTCGCATCTCGCCGAGACGTTGCTGCCGCGAGACTACGAAGTGACGGGCGTCGACAACTTCGACCCGTTTTACGCGCGCGAAGTGAAGGAGCGGAACCTCGAAGGTTTGAGCAAGCGGGCGGGCTTCACGTTCATCGAGGCGGACGTGGCCCGCGACCCGCTGCCGCTCGAGGGCATGGACGCGGTCATCCATCTTGCTGCCAAGCCCGGAGTTCGTCCGTCGCTCGAGGACCCCGGCTCCTACATGGAGGCGAATGTCACCGCCACGGCGCGACTGCTCGATGCAGCGCGCCGCACCGGTGTCATGCGCATCGTCTTTGGGTCGTCCTCATCGGTGTACGGGAATGCGACGCCGGCTCCGTTTGACGAGGAAGCAGCTGCCGTCTCGCCCATCTCCCCCTATGCCGCGAGCAAGCGCGCGGGCGAGCTGCTGGCGTTTGCCTTCGCCCATCTCTATCCGCTGCGCATCATGTGTCTGCGGTTCTTCACGGTGTATGGCCCACGCCAACGGCCTGACCTCGCGATCCACAAGTTTACCGACCTGATCGCGCGCGGGCGGCCAATTCGGATGCATGGGGATGGGTCGAGCGAGCGCGACTATACCTATATTACCGACGCCGTGGAGGGCATCATGGCGGGGCTGGAGTGGACGGCGAAGGCCGCCCCCGGCACGGTGGAAATCGTGAATATCGGAGGCGGGGCACGGGTGCGGCTCGACCGGCTCATTGCGCTGATCGCGGCCGCCCTGGGCCGAGATCCCGTGGTCGAGCGGCATCCCGATCAGCCGGGCGACGTGCGTCTCACGGACGCCGATCTGGAGCACGCCGGGCGGGTGCTGGGGTTCCGACCCAAGGTCGGGATCGAGGAAGGCATCCGAAAGTTCGTCGACTGGTACCAGGAGGTTCATGGACGTCAGTCCCGAGCATCTAGTCGAGCAGGCTAACGAGCGCTTTCAGCTGCAGGACTACTATGGCGCGATTCACCTCCTCGAGGAGGTTATCGCGACCGGGCGGGCCTTTGCGGACGCCCATCACTTGCTGGGACTCTCGTACTCTCTCGCCGGCCAGCCGGACAAGGCCCTGGAGCAGCTCGATCGCGCGCTCGAGCTGAATCCCAACTACATCGAGGCGCTGATTCACCGCGCGCTCGTACTCAACGAGCTGGGACGCGAAGCAGAGGCCGACGCGGTGTTGCGGCGCGCGCGCGAGGTGACGTGGGAGCGGCGTGGTGGCTTTCACGGGCACGTGGCGGCGAAACTCGCCAACCAGCACGCCGCCATGGGCCAGGCCTACCTCGAGGCGGGCGCCCTGGATGAAGCGATCGCGCAGTATAAAACTGCGCTTGAGCTCGGCCCCGCATTTCACGACCTGCGCTACAAACTTGGCCGCTTGCTGCTCGAGGCCGGCCGCGCGCTCGAGGCGCACGAGCACTTCCAGAAGATCGTGCGCGAACGCCCCTCGTTCCTCGATGCCGCCGCGATGCTGGGCCTCTCGTGCTACCTCGCCGGCGACGGGCTCGGCGCGCGCGCGGTCTGGGAAGAGTTGCGTGCCAGACGACCGGAAGATCCGCGCGTGGAAGCCTACCTCGCGCTCCTGTCCCGCGCCGATACGACCCCCGTGGCCGCCGGAGGCGACGGGCCGGCCCCGAGGAAGAAGAAGAAAAACAAGACGTGAGAAACGTCGGGCCGGCGTTGCTCCTGCTCCTCGGTTCGTGCACGCGTTCCGCGGCTAATCACGAGGAGCTCGGCGACCGCGCATACGCGGCGGGAGCGTACGTGGATGCCCTGGCCGAATATCAGCTCGGCCGCAAAGCGGACGCGGGCAGTGCCACCCTGCTGGCGAAGGTCGGGGCGGCGGCCATGCATGCGGAGGATTACGAGCTGGCGGCGGAAGCCTATCGGGCCCTCGCCAAGCGTGATCGCTCGCGCGCGGAAGAGGCGGCCGATGGGCTGGATCGGGTTGCGCGTGCCGCGCTCACCGCCAACGATCGGACCGCCCTGGCGAGTGCGTTGACCGGCTTGCGCGAGGTCGCGCCACGCCGTCCGTTGGGGCGCTACGTCGTTCTGGCGGCTCTCGATGCAGTGGACCGAGGGGATACGGCCGAAGCGGCAGCCTTGCTTCCCGTTGCGGCCGCGGCAGCCGTCGACGCAGCCCGCTCCGACTCGCTACTGTTCTTATACGGAATGACGCTTGTCCGGGTCAAAGACTGCAGCACCGCCGTGCGTGTGTTTGAGGGCGTTGTCCGGCGGCAGCGAGCGCCGTCGGTCGTCGAGTCAGCTAGGGAAGGGCTCGGGCTGTGCGCCCTCGTCGAGGGGCAGCTTGCGCTCCAGCAGGGCCGGCCGGGCGACGCCGAAGGCTGGTTCCGCCGCGCGACGGCCCCCGGAGCCTCGCCGGATGTCGTGCGCGGTGCCTTCCTCGGCCTCGGGGATGTGCGCCTTGCGCAGGGCGATATTGCTGGCGCGATGGAGAGTTATCAGCAGGCGCTCGCGGGCGGCACGCCGGGCGACACGATTTCACAGCGGGCCCAGGAAAAGCTCAACGCGTTGGGAAAGGCTGAGCCGGAATGAAGATGCGATGGACAATAGCGGCCCTGATTGTGTGTGGCGTGCTGGGCACGACGGTCGCATGTGGCCGGCGTGCGCCGCGACAGCCCGCTCCGACGCTGGATCCGGTCGCCAACCTCGAGCGGGCGATGCAGGATTTCCGGCGTGGCTCATTCCACCGTGCACAGACCACCTTGCAGCGCTTGACCTTCGAATTTGGGCCGGGCCAGCCGCAGCTCGCGCAGGTCCGCTATTACCTTGCCGAGTGCTCCTTCCAGCTCGGCGAGTATGTGCAGGCTGCGTCCGACTTCCGCAGGGTGGCGGATGATTTTTCCACGAGTGAGTATGCGCCGCTTGGGCTGCTGCGCGCCGGTGACGCGAATCTGCGACTCTGGCGTCGCGCCGAGCTCGATCCGAGTTACGGCGAGACCGCGCTCGCGCTCTATCAGGAGCTGGCCGCCCGCTATCCCGAGAGCGACGCCGCGGGGCGGGCGCGCCTTCACGTGCGGCAGCTCGAGAATCAATTCGCTGAGAAGGCCTACAAGACCGGCGTGTTCTACTTCCGGCGCAAGGCGTTCGATT
This sequence comes from uncultured Gemmatimonadales bacterium, assembly GCA_963704805.1. Lineage (GTDB taxonomy): Bacteria > Gemmatimonadota > Gemmatimonadetes > Gemmatimonadales > GWC2-71-9 > 20CM-2-65-7. The sequence goes on from CAVPHS010000001.1 coordinate 1,689,368, forward strand.
CGGCGATCATCTATTTCAAGGACGTGATCGCGAACTATCCCAACGCCAGTCGCGCGCCCGACGCGCTGCTGCGGCTGGTGGACAGCTATCACGCCATCGGCTACACGCAGGAGCTGCAGGAAACCTGCGCGCACTTGCGGCGCTACTACCCGAACGCGGCGCGGCTCGACCGCAGCTGTCCCGCGACCGCGGATTCCAGCGCGACTCGCTCCTGAGCGGCGTGAACGCGCTGTTCGGGGGATCGTTCGACCCCGTCCATTTGGCACATTTGATCGTGGCGGAAGCGGCGGCCGACGCCCTCGGAGACGGCGCCTCGATTCGCTTCCTGCCCGCCCGGGAGCAGCCCTTCAAGTCCGCCGGGCATCAGGCGAGCGCCGAGCAGCGGGCCGAGATGCTCGATCTGGCGGTGCGTGGGAATCCGCGCTTGCGGGTCGAGCGGGTGGAGCTGGGGTTACCGGCGCCGTCCTATACCGTGCGGACGCTGCGCGCGCTTGCGGAGCGGGAACCGGGGGGGGCGGGGGGGGGGAACCGGTTCACGTTATTGCTAGGAGCGGATGCGGCCAGCGATCTGGCCGCGTGGTGGGAAGTCGAAGCCCTGCCGGGGCTCGCCGACATCGCCGTCTTTGCCCGGCCCGGCGCCACGGTTCCGCGACACCCCCTTATTACCAGGGTGATTCCGGTACCTGCCATCGACCTTTCCGCGACCCAGATTCGCGAGCGCGTCAAACAGGGGCGTTCCATTCGATATTTAGTGCCTGAGCCGGTACGCGAGTACATCGCGGCCCACGGGCTTTATCGCTAGAGGGATATGGCAAATCGTTGGTTTACAAAAATCTTCGGGACGCGATTCGACCGCGAGTTGAAGCGCATCCAGCCCATCGTGGATGCGATCAAGCAGCACGAGGCGCGTCTGAAGGATATGACCGACAGCGAGCTCCAGGCGCAGACCGTCAAGTTCCGCGACGTGATCGCGCAACGCACCGGTCCGTTGCAAGCCGAGGTCGAGCGCATCAAGAAGGAGAAGCACGACTGCCCCAATCCCGAACAGCGCGCGGATCTGAGCAGTCAGTTGGCGAAAGCGGACGAGGCGTACGTCCGGGAGCTGCAGCGCACCCTCGATGATCTCCTGCCCGAGGCATTCGCGACCGTCCGCGAGACGTCGCGGCGGCTGCTCGGCAGCGAGGTGGTCGTCACCGGGCACCCGTTGAAGTGGGACATGGTCCCGTACGATGTCCAGCTGATCGGCGGCATCGTGCTGCACCAGGGCAAGATCGCGGAAATGGCGACGGGTGAGGGAAAGACGCTGGTCGCGACGCTGCCGTTGTACCTCAACGCGCTGGCCGGTCGCGGCACTCACCTCGTCACCGTCAACAACTATCTGGCGCGGCGCGACTCACAATGGATGGGCCATCTCTTCAAGTGGCTGGGCCTGACGGTCGGCTGCATTGACGATACGCAGCCGTCCACGCCGGAGCGGCGCGCCGCCTACCTGTGCGACATCACCTACGGCACGAACAACGAGTTCGGCTTCGACTATCTACGCGACAACATGGTCTTCAACCTGGAGCAGCGCGTCCAGCGCGGCCATGTCTACGCGATCATCGACGAGGTCGACTCGATTCTCATCGACGAAGCCCGGACGCCCCTTATCATCTCCGGCGCCGTCGGCGCCGAATCGGACGAGAAGTACGCGCAGTTCAACGCGCAGGTCGTCCAGCTCGTCCGCAAGCAGACCGCGATCGCGAATGACCTCATCGCCAAAGCCGAACCGATGCTCGAGAACCCCGATACGAATTACGAAGGCGCGAAGCTGCTGTACAAGGCACAGCTCGGCATGCCAAAGAACAAGAAGCTGCTGAAGCTCTTGAACGAGCAGGGCGTCAAGCAGCAGGTGCAGCGGGTCGAGCTCGATCGCCTCGCCGACCGCAAGCTGCCGGCGCGCGACCAGAAAATGCGGGATGTCGAAGACGACCTCTTCTTCGTCATGGACGAGCGCGGCCACTCCGTGCACCTCACCGACAAGGGCGTCGAAACGATGTCGCCAGAGGACCCCACGCTCTTCGTGGTGCCCGACATCTCGCACGCCGTGCACGAGCTCGAGCACGACCCCGATCTCTCGCCCGCCGAAAAGATCGAACGGCGGCGCGCGGTCGAGGGCGAGTACGCGACCAAGAGCGAGACGCTGCACATCATCCACAAGCTGCTGCAGGCGCACGCGCTGTATGAGAAAGACGTCGAGTACGTGGTGCAGGACGGCCAGGTCTTCATCGTGGACGAGTTCACCGGCCGCCTGATGCCGGGCCGGCGCTGGTCGGATGGTCTGCATCAGGCGGTCGAGGCGAAGGAAGGCGTGACGGTGCGCGAGGAGACCCAAACGCTCGCCACTATCACGATTCAGAACTACTTCCGCATGTACGAAAAAATCGCGGGGATGACGGGCACCGCTGAGACGGAAGAGACCGAGTTCCACCAGATCTACAAGCTCGACGTCTCGGTGATTCCCACGAACCGGCCGGTTCGCCGCGTGGACAAGCACGACCTCGTCTACAAGACGCGCAAAGAGAAGTACGACGCGATCATGGAAGAGGTCGACCGCCAGCATAAACGGGGTCTGCCGATTCTGGTCGGCACGACCAACGTCGAGGTCTCCGAGACCTTGGCTCGCCTGATGAAGCGGCGGGGGCTGAAGCACGAGGTCCTCAACGCCAAATACCACCAGCGCGAAGCCGAGATCGTGGCGCAGGCGGGACAGCCGGGCTCCATCACGATCGCGACCAACATGGCCGGCCGCGGCACCGACATCAAACTCGGCCCGGGCGTCAAGAAGTGTCAGATCTGCGCCATCAAGTCCCGCGAGGCGCCGTTCGGGCAGCTGGTCGAGAAGCCGGACTTCACGGACGCGCAGCTCAAAGAGCACAAGTGCAGCGAGGATCCGCCGTGTGGCCTCGTCATCATCGGCACCGAGCGGCACGAAGCGCGGCGCATCGACCGGCAGCTGCGTGGTCGCTCGGGGCGTCAGGGTGATCCCGGCCAGAGCATTTTCTATCTCTCGCTGGAAGACGACCTCATGCGGCTGTTCGGCTCGGACCGCATCGCGCGGATCATGGACCGCACCGGCGCCGAAGAAGGCGAAGTCATCACCCATCCCTGGGTGACGGCCGCGATTGGGCAGGCGCAGAAGCGCGTCGAGCTGCAGAACTTCCAGGCTCGCAAACGGCTGCTGCAGTTCGACGACGTCATGAATCAGCAGCGCGAGGTCATCTACTCGCAGCGGCTGTACGCCCTCGAGGGCGGTGAAGAGCTGAAGGCCGAAGCGCAACGGATGATCGACGGCGCGGTCGAGCGTCTCGCGGATGGCCTGATCGCCGAGTACGACGATCCCGGCCAGTGGGATCGCGAGCTGATCGAAACGGAATTCCTCCAGAAATTCCTGATCAGGGTCCCGGACGTCACCGATCCCGCGAAGATCAAGACGCGCGACGAGCTGGTGCGCGCGACGCAGCAGGCGGGGCGCGACGCGTTCCAGGAAAAGCTGCGCTACCTGCAGGATGTCGAGTCGCGAATCGGTGCGGCGAAGCTCGGCGAGCAGGCCCTCTCACAAGTCACGCTGGGCGTGATCGACGAAAAGTGGAAAGACCATCTCTACGACCTCGATCAGCTGCGCGAAGGCATCTACTACCGCGCCTGGGGACAGAAGGACCCGCTGGTCGAGTACAAGCAGGAAGCCTTCGAGATGTTCGTGGGCCTGATGCACGATCTGCAGGCGACGTTCGCCGAGCGGTGGTTCAAGCTGCAGATCCACGTCGACCCGGCACCTCCGCCGGGGCTGCAGCGCGCTCCCAGTCGCGGTGTGACCGGACCGGCAGGTGGCCTGCCCGGCGCGAGTCGCCGGCAGACCCCCATGGTGGCCTCGAAAGCCGCCGCGGATGGCCTCGTCACAAGCGGCGACCCGCCGCCGCCGTCAGTGCAGAGAAGCGCGGCGGGCGGCGTGGCCGAGCCCGCGTTTGCGGCGAACCCCTACACGGGCGTGGGTCGTAACGACCCATGCCCGTGTGGGAGCGGCAAGAAGTTCAAGAAATGCCACGGAGCCGCTATGTGAGCCTCAGTGGTCGTGACCACCATGGCCGTGCTGATCGTGATCACCATCGTCGTCATTGTCGGCGTTCAACACCGAATGCCCCCTGGCATCGGCCCGGATGGCAAACCGCGCGACATTCCGCCCCAGGGTTTGGCCAGCCTCGATGTCGAACCTGTAGTGAATCCCGCCGTACATGCGTGACAGTCCCGCCTCGACGACCATCGCCTCCAGCTGCGCGCGCTGCCTGGGGAAGAAAGTGCTGATGACTTCCGCGCCGGACGACGAGACGCAGCTGTGCCCGGAGGGATAGGACGGATGGTTGGGTTTTCCGACCGCGGCGGTGGTCGTGATCAGGGGATCCGCCTGCCACGGCCGAATGTACCAGTAGGTCTGCTTGGCATCCCAGCAACCGATCACCGCGTCGTACATCGTCGCGCTGGCCAGTGCGTAGAGATGGGTGGCCTCGCGCTCGGATAGGCCGTGCGAGTTGATGTTATCGGTCGCCACCTGGAGCCAGAACCCGGACGCGGTCGGCGTGCCGGCGTTCAGCGCCCAGAAGGCCGCGATCGAGTCTGCTCGGCCGTGCGAGTGTCGGAGATCTGCCGGATTTCGGCGAGCGCCGCGATGAACGCCGCGGACCCAAACGCCGGCGGTGGCGCGGACCGGAACTGACTTGCGGACCTCAGGAACCAGGGCAACGCGGTAGGCAGCTGCCCGCCGGCGATCGTCGCGGGGGTGGTGTTGCTGATCCAGAGCCCCGGGTCCGTTGGGTCACGGGATTGTCCCTGTGAACGGCGTGTTGAACCCGTCTCCCTGGGCGCGCGCGACGATTTCCGCGCCCACCGCGCGACCGATCGCTTCGCCGCGGGCGAACCAGGAGTGTGGCTTCCCTGAGCCGGCGTTCGACTGCTCCGTGACGAGGTCCTCGAAGCTCTGTGCCGCGGCAGGAAACAGATACGTCAACACGACGGCGGACGCACCCGCGACGGCACCCCGCTCGGCCTCGTGTTTGCTCCGCCCGTGGTTATGGGCCGCGTCGTCCGCCCGCTGGACGGCCAAGTACTCCGCGACACCAAGGAGGCGAGTACGCGCGCGATCCGGCCGTAGCGGACGGAAGCTAGCGCCAGCGACTATGGGTGGCCGCCGTCGCCTGCCACGCCGGGCTCACGAGACTTGGAGACGACGATGAGTGGTTGTGTGAGGCCTCGACCGTGGGTCCCATCGGGGCGGGACTCTGGTCCGTGCACGCGGACAGGACTGCAAGGCTACACAGGAAGGCTACTGTTTTGGCTGACGCGACACGCATGAGATCCTCCACGAGAAGGGTGTACGACGGGGACGGCCTCGCCTCGTGGCACGGTCGGCAGGCACGGGGTGGCGCAACCAAAATGGCACGAAGTGCGGGCCGCAGTAAGGAGCCGCCCCGCGCGTGCGTCTCTATCACCGCTCACAGGGCTCAGATCAGCGGTACCACCGTGCAGTCGGTCTGGAAGACTGACTGCGGTGCGGGACTGTTCTCGATTACCCGAAACATGACGTCGAACAACGGCAGCGGGACGGTCGTCTCGAATACGAAATCAGTCTCGCCGTTGCCATGCGCATCGGTCGTCAAGCGTCGTCGGCCAGGTGTTGAACGCCACAGGCGGTGGGACGAGCGTCGACCACGGGGCGATCGCAAGCCCGCGCTGACAGGATCCGTCGGTGGTGGTGGCCATCGGGAAACCTGCTGGTGGAGTGGTTGTGAAGGCCTCGGCCGCGCGCTGTACGAGATAGGTCGTGTTCGGCTTGGCGCGGCGAATGCGAGCCTCGATGTGAACCGCGAAGTTGCCGGGAACCGTCGAATGCGGCACGCGGGTCGCGCGGAACCGACCGTGTCCCGGCCCGACGATGGACACCAGACGCAGAAACCCGCCCTCGTTTTCTTCACCCTCGCCGTCGTCATCATTGTGGCGATCGCGATTGAAGCTCGGGTTGTCCGAGCCGTTCGCGGCCAGCGGATTCGGTGGACCGTCCGAGCAAGCAGCCAGCGCCGCGAGCCCGACCATCATGAGCGAAACGTGTGCGAGCCTGAGCATGGGAACCTCCATGGGCCACGGCAGTTAGCGGGCGCCGCGGGTCAACCCGGCCCGCGTGGGGCGCCAACGCTCTGGCGGACACCCCCGTCGGGCGTACATTGACCATCTACTTAGCGCCGGCCAGTGACCCAGGCGTGATGTGAGCGTGACTTGGCCGCCACCGGCCTCGGTCCACGGCAGGTGCGCATGATCAAGTTGCGGACGCTGGGCGGTTTACAGTTGACGGACTCTGATGGAAGCGAGCTCCGTTCCCTCCTCGCACAACCAAAGCGCCTCGCCCTACTCGTTTACCTCGCCGCTCACAACCATCACGCCTCTCGCCGCCGGGACTCGATCGTGGCGTTGTTCTGGCCGGAGCTCGATACCGACCATGCACGCGGCGCGCTCCGCCAAGCGCTCCGCTTCCTTCGTCACGCGCTCGGAGCCGGCGTGCTCAACGGAGAGCATGAGGAGGAAGTGGGGTTCGAACCAAGAACCTTCGAGTGTGACGCGGTCGCTTTCGAGCGAAGCTGCGATGCTGGACGGCCCGCGGACGCCTGGAACTCTATCGCGGCGATTTCCTCGAAGGGTTCTTCGTGTCGGGCGGCTCACCTGAGCTTGAACGTTGGATCGAGTCCGAGCGCACACGCCTGCGCCGGCTAGCGGCGCGCGCGGCAGCGCAAGCAGCAGAGCAGGCGGAGCGGACAGGAGATCTGGCGGGCGCGGTGCAGGCGGCGCGCCGGGCCATCGCGCTCGACTCATGACGACGAGCGAGCGCTCGCGCGGCTCATCGCACTGCTGGACCGATCGGGTGATCGAGCGGGGGCGATTCGGGTGTACGACGAGTTCGCATCCCAGGTGGCCGCGGACCACCAGGTCGAGCCATCTCCGGAGACACAGGCGCTGATTCGGGCGGTGCGGCTCCGCACTGCAGGCGAAACCCGGGCTCGCCCCGGCCCCTGTGCCCGCTCGTGAGTCGGCAGGGGCTGTCGTTACTTCACGTGCCCTGTGGAAGCCGTGGCGTTCCCACGTGGCGATGCTCGGCGCAGGCGTTATCGCGGCGGTGGCGCTCGTCGTGGGACTGAGCCGCGGCCCGAAGGGAGTCCCGTCCTCCGATCTCTTGGCGGTGCTGCCCTTCCGCGTGACCGGAGCAAGTGCCGACCTCGGGTACCTGCGCGAAGGGATGGTCGACTTGCTCGTGCCGACGCTGTCGGACGACGACGGAGTCTCGAGTGATTCTCCCGCGCACGGTGATGCGGGCCTGGCGCCAGGCGGTGAGCTGGGGACGGACAGGATCTTGCCGACGGCGGCGGCGCTCGACACTCGCTCGGCGTCTCGGAGCAGGTCGGCTGCTCCTGGGCTCCGTCGTTGGAACGCCGCAGCGCCTGGTCCTGAATGCGTCACTGCGTGGACGTGGCGAACGGGAAGGCGGGCGCGCAGGCGACCGTGACGGGGCCCTCCGACAGCCTGTCGGCGCTGATCGATCAGCTGGCCGCCCAGCTCCTCGCACGGCAGGCCGGTGAGGTCGAGGCGCGCGTCGCCACCCTCACGAGCACATCGCTCCCAGCGCTCCGGGCGTACCTGAGCGGCCAGGCCGCCTACCGGCGTGGCGAGTACAGTTCGGCGGTGAAGCACTTCCACGATGCGCTCGACCTTGATTCTACGTTTGCCCTCGCGGACCTCGGACTGGCATCCGCTGAAACCTGGATCGGCGGAGCGTCTGGGCGGACCGTCGCCTGGAACAACCGGGCGCGACTCGGCTGGCGTGATCGAGCGCTGCTCACCGCAATGGTGGGTCCAAAGTATCCCGGGCCATCCTCGCTCCCGGGACAACGCGCGGCGTGGGTGGGTGCGTTGGAGGCTCTGCCCGACCAACCGGAGGCGTGGTTCTGGTTGGGCGAGTTCTACTTCCACGAAGGGGCCGCATTGCGCCTTACGAGCCCCCATGGCTGGGCCGCGCAGGCGTTGGAGCGCGCCATCGCGCTGGACTCCACCTTTGCCGCTCCCCTCGTGCACCGGATCGACCTCGCCGCCATGGACGGCGACACCGGCGCTGGTGCGTCGCTTGGGCGCGCGCTACATGACCGTGGATTCCATCGGGGACTTGTCGGCGTACGTGCGTTGGCGGGTGGCGACGAGTCTGGGGGACAGCGGAACGCTCGTGCGCTTGCGGGCGGGCATGAGTCGACTCCCCACGGTCAGCCTCTGGGAGATCGAGAACATCGGCCAGCTCGATGCCGTGGGCCTGGAGGATGTCGAGCGCGCCGCGGCCGTCCTGGAACGTCGCCGGGGCGCCGGGTCGGAGCGCTGGCTGTCACTCACGTACTCCTACAACCTCGCGCTCAATCGGGGCCGTCCCCAATCCGCGTTGGCAACGCTCGCCGCCGTCGACGTCGCGACCCCGGCAGGGCACGACACTTGGCGCACTATCGTGCTCGATGGGCTGTTCGCAAATGGGGACAGCAGCGCGGCGGCGCAGGCGGCACGGAAACTATCTCGCCGGGCGGAGGCGACGGTGGACCGGGACCCGGACGCCCGCGATCAACAATTGTACGACCTGTGTGTCTCTGAACTGTGGCGGGCGACGCATCGCGACTTTTCGTCGGTACAGCGAGCCATCGACCGGCTTGGGTCGAGCGACGACCAGGGACGCCTCTGCGCCGCCATCTTGCATGCCATCGAGGCCAACGCGTTGTCTCGCCGCGATGCCCGGGCGGCGGTGGATGACCTCGATTCCACTCTGCAAACCGTCACGTCGAGCGCGTCCCGCATCACTGTTGCCGCGGCCTTGACGCTCGCGCGGTTGCGATGGGAGCAGGGCGACCCTCGCGGCGCCCTCATGGCGATACGCGGGCGTGGCTACGGCCGGGTTGGTGCCGGAGGTCCGTACTTCCTGGCGACCTGCTTTCGCGAGGAGGCCCGTCTCGCCGAGGCCGTCGGGGATCGCCGAGGGGCGCTCAACGCGTACCACAAGTATCTGGCGCTCCGGTCCAACCCCGAGCCGGCGGTCCGGGGTGAGGTGGATTCCGTGCGCACCGAATTGGCGCGACTGTCACGACCGGCGCCATAAGGGACTCCGTGAGCCGCGTAATCGGTGGCATGATCAAGTTGCGGACGTTGGGCGGCGTCGAATTGACGGACTCGCGCGGATCCGAGCTCCGCTCCCTCCTGGCCCAGCCCAAGCGCCTCGCTCTCCTCGTTTACCTCGCCTCTCGCAACCATCACGCCTCTCGCCGCCGGGACTCGTTGGTGGCGCTGTTCTGGCCTGAGCTGGATTCGCTCCACGCCCGCGGCGCGCTGCGGCAGGCGCTGAGCTTCCTCAGGCGGGAGCTCGGCGAGAATGTGCTCAATGGGCAGAGTGAGGAAGCAGTTGGCTTCGAGCCGGGAGCGTTCGAGTGTGACGCCGTAGCCTTCGAGCAGGCCTGCGACGCCGGCCGACTGACGGAGGGCTTGGAGCTCTATCGCGGCGATTTCCTCGAGGGGTTCTTCGTGTCCGGCGGCTCGCTGGAATTGGAGCGTTGGATCGAGTCCGAGCGAGCGCGCCTGCGGAAATGCGCGCGCGATGCCGCGCGAGCACTAGCCGAGCGGGCTGACGCGGCAGGGGACAGGCTCGCGGCAGCGCGGTGGGCGCAGCGCGCCCTCGCTTTGGCGCCCGACGACGAGGATGCGCTGCGCTGTGCGCTGCGGTTGCTCGATCGCGCGGGGGACCGCGCCGGGGCCCTGCGTGTCTACGCCGACTTCACGGAGCTGCTCGCTCGGGAATTCGGCGTCGCTCCTTCGGCGGAGACCCAACAATTGTGGGCAGACGTGCGATCACGCGAGGATCGCGTGCCCGGACGATCCGTCCCGCTCCAGCCAGAACGCGAGGCGGTCGCGACAAGCGAGGGCCCGCGCGAGCGGCCCGCCTTCCGCCGGGTTCGCTGGCTGAGCTTACTGGTTGGGGGTGCACTTGCGATGGGGGCGCTCGTGAGTTTGCGCCGCTCGTCGAGCCCCCCCCCTGCAGATCCTGCGACGACCGTCATCGCAGTGCTGCCATTCGAATCCAGCGTGCCGGATTCGGCTCTCACACGTCTGGGTCGCGATCTTGCGACGACAGTCAGCGCCACCCTCGAAGGGGTGGCCGACCTCCGCACGGTGGACAGGCTCGTGCTTTTGGCGAGAACCCAGGGCCGGCACGGGTCGCTCGAGCTCGCCGACGCATTGAGCTTGGGTCGGCGCTATGGAGCGACCCGAGTGATCAGGGGGACGCTGGTGCCGCTGACCTCGGGTGTGCGTGCCGACTTCTCGATCTATTCGACAGACAGCGCAAGCCCCACGCTGTCAGCGACGGTGGTGGCGCCGTCGGACATTGCAGTCCTTACGGACTCGATTGCGTGGGCTGTGTTACGCAGCGTGTGGCGGCGTGGGACTCCGCCCACTCCGAGCCTCGCTTCCGTCACCACGCGCTCGGTACCCGCGTTTCGCGCGTTCCTGGACGGCGAGCACGCGGTCGAGGAATTCGACTGGTCCGGTGCGGCCGCCGCATACGAGCGCGCGATCGCACTCGACACCACGTTTTGGCTCGCCTATCCCCGATACGTCGAAGCGCGGTACTGGCTCGAGGTCGATGTCGATAGCAGCGTGCTCGAGCGGCTGCGCCAACACCGCCAGGCGCTCCCCGAGCGAGATCGCATGCTCGTCGATGCCTGGCTGACTCCGCCGGACACCTTTACGCTCAGGTTGCGAAGATTGCGAGAGCTGACGCGTCGCTTCCCCGACTACTCACCCGGGTGGTTCACGTTCAGCGATGACATGGTGCACTTCGGTCCAATGCTGGGCTACACGAGCGCCGATGCACGCAACGCCCTACGCGCGACCCTGGCCCTCCGTCCCAAGCTCGTTCCGGCGTGGCAGCACCTCGCTATGATCAGCGCAGGGCAGGACACGCAGGCTTTCCGCGAATCCATCGATCACTTGATCTGGTCCCGGTGGCGCTCGGAGCCGTGGCCCGACCCCTGGCGCTTCTCGGCGTGGGACCGCCTCGTCGCGCGGCTTGGCGGCACTGCGGGTCGCCTCGACCGGCCTTCGCTGGCACTCGTGGACTCCGTCGTCTGGTCCGTTGGTGGCGCGTCCGGAGACTGGCGTGCTGATTTCGCGGAGGTTGGTCTCTACGCCGGCTTTCCCGCTGCCCAAAGCGCGATCAGCAGCCGAATGCTCGCCCGTGAGGTTCCGCCGAGCGTTGCGGCGGGCTACCTACGCGGCTTGGCCTTGTCTTGGGCGGCTCGTGGCGCCTGGGACTCGGCGCTGACGGCAGTGGATCGATACGCCCGAGCCGACCCGGCCCTGGACGGTTCGCTCGACGCGTATGCTTTGGCTACGCTCGGGGCCTGGCTTGGCGTGATCGATCCTGGTGAAGCCACGAGGCGCAGAGCAGCGGCGGCTAGAGCCGTTCACGCCGTCCCGCCCGACGAGGCACTTGCCACGCAGGCGCGGCTCGCCTGGCTGGATGGCATTGTCGCCTTCAGCCGCCATGATCGTCATGCGCTCGCGGCGGCCCGGGAGGCGATGCGGCGAATCGGACCCTCCGACGCCGCAGCGTTCAACCAACGATCCCTGGCAGCGTTCGAAATGGCGTTGCTCGGTAACCGGCGGCGGGCCGGTGAGGCACTGGCTGAGCTCGAGCGCTACAGCGCCAACCGGCCAGGGCGCCTCCTCGACAGTTATGACATCGCCATCCATCGCCTCGCGGCTGCGCGGTGGCTACTGGAAGCTGGAGACAGTGCTCAAAGCGCTCGGCTCCTGACCTGGCACCAAGCGGCTCATAAGGGCCCATTCTGGGGGGGGACCGAAGTCACGGCGGGCCTGGCCTACTTGGAGATGGCGAAGTTAGAGGATGCGCGGGGTGACCCAGGGCTAGCCGCGGAATACTACCGGCAGTTTCTCAGACGTTACGACCGGCCGATGCCGGCTCAGCAGCACATCGTCCACGAGGCCGAGGTTGCGTTGGCACGGCTGCAACGCCGGAATTGAACGGTCGCGCGCTCAAAGGATACCAGGCAAAGCGGCGGCATGGGTTAGCTTCGCGCCATGCCGCTGCGTCTTTCCGAGCACCTCGAACGCGACCGTCCGCGCGAGCGTTTCTGGGCCCTGGGCCCTGGTGCGTTGACGGGGCAGGAGCTCTTGGCCATTCTCTTAGGTACCGGGACACGAGGACGGGATGCGCTCGCGCTGGCTGGAGAAATCCTCGCCAGGGCGGACGGGTCCTTGCGGCGCATCGCGACGAGGCCGTCGGCAGAGCTCGCCCAGATTCCGGGTGTGGGCCGTACCAAGGCCGCCCGCCTGGCGGCAGCGATCGAGCTGGGCCGCAGGGTCGGGACGGAGGCGGAGCCGCCGCCCGAGCGCATTCGGGGTCCTGGCGATGTGCAGCGTTACTACGGGCTGCGGCTCCGGGATCTCGCGGTCGAGGAGTTTCATGTCCTCGCCCTGGGTAGCCAGAGCCAGATTCTGGCCGACTTGCTGATTACGCGGGGGATTCTGAACAGCTCGCTCGTGCACCCGCGCGAAGTGTTTCGAGCGGCAATCGCTGAGGCCGCGGCCGGGATCATCGTGGTGCACAACCACCCGAGCGGTGATCCGACGCCGTCGGCGGACGATCGGGCGGTGACGCGGCAGCTGGTGGACGCGGGGCGCGTGCTCGATGTGCCGGTGTACGATCACGTGGTGATTGGAGGAGGAGGAGAGCGGTACGTGAGTTTCGCGGAGGCGGGACTGTTGTGACGAGTACGGCGATACTGGCCCCCGAGTTGGCGGAGGCGGTCGCGGCCCAGCGAGACCGGCTGGACCTCGACCTGCTGTCGCGCGCCTACCAGCTGAGCGCGCAGGCGCATCAGGGCCAGAAACGCCTGTCTGGCGACGACTTCGTCTCGCACAGTGTTGCGGTCGCCACGATTCTCGCCGAGCAGCAGATGGACACCACGACCATCGCGGCCGCGCTGCTGCACGACGTGGTAGAAGATTCCAACGTCACGCTCGATATGCTGCGCAAGGACTTCGGCAATGAAGTCGCCGACCTGGTCGACGGCCTGACCAAGATCAAGGCTCTGACCTTCCGCTCGACCGCCGAGGAGCAGGCTGAGAATTACCGCAAGCTGCTGATGTCGGTCGCGCGCGATGCGCGCGTCATCATCATCAAACTCGCCGACCGGCTGCACAACATGCGCACGCTCGACCCGTTGCCGCCGGAGAAGCGCAAGCGCATCGCCCTCGAGACGCGGGAGCTCTATGCGCCGCTCGCCCATCGCTTCGGCATGGCCGGTGTAAAGGCCGAGCTCGAGGATCTTGCGTTCAAGTACCTCGAGCCGGAAGAGTACAAAGTGCTGGCGCGCCAGGTGAAAGCGCGGCGGGTGGAGCGCGACCGGACCATCGAGCGGATGCGCGCGCCGCTGTCCGACGAGCTGCGCCGGGCCGGGATCGTGGGCTGGGACATCGTCGGCCGGCCCAAGAACCTGTGGTCGATTTTCAAGAAAATGAAGAAACGCGGCAAGCCGTTCGAGGAGATCTACGATCTGCTCGCGGTCCGCGTGCTCGTGAACAGCATCACCGATTGCTACCACGTCCTCGGTATCATCCACCACACGTGGACGCCGCTCCAGGAACGCATCAAGGACTACATCGCGAGCCCGAAGTCCAACGGCTATCAGTCGCTCCACACCACCGTGTTCGGCCCCAGCGGCCAGCTGTACGAAATCCAGATCCGCACGCGCGACATGCATCGCACCGCGGAGTACGGTATCGCGGCGCACTGGCTCTATAAGGAAAACGGGAAGAGCGCCGACGAGCTCGACCACCACCTCTCGTGGTTCCGCCAGCTGATCGAGCTGCAGCAGGATGCGCACAGCCCCGAAGAATTCCTGGAGTTCCTCAAGATCGACCTGTATCAGGACGAGATCTTCGTCTTTACGCCGAGGGGCGACGTGAAGCGACTGCCCAAGGGCGCGACGCCGCTCGATTTCGCGTTCATGGTGCACACCGAGGTCGGTCAGCACTGCAACGGCGCACGGGTAAACGGCCGGATTTCGCCGTTACACCGGGCGCTCCGGAACGGCGATACGGTCGAAGTGCTGACCAGCCCGCAGGCCAAGCCGTCGCGCGACTGGCTGGCGCATGTGCAGACCGGGCGCGCCCGGCAAAAGATCCGCCAGTGGATCAAGCAAGAGGAGCAGGAGCGGAGCATCACGCTGGGCCGCGAGATCCTGGCGCGCGAGGTGCGCCGCCGCCGCCTCGATCCGCCTACACCGGAGCAGCTGGCGCAGGCCGCGCAGAAGCTGGGACTCGGCGCCGCCGACCAGGTGGAGACGGCAATCGGCCGCGGCGATGTGCAGATCAGCCAGGTCATCCACGCCGTCTATCCCGACGTCCCGGCCGAAGATCAGCAATTGCCCAAACCCACCGCGTTCGGGCGCGTCATCGAGCGTCTTCGCCTCGGCCGCGGGATCAAGATCCACGGCGTCGAGGGCCTCATGGTCCGCTACGCGCAATGCTGCCAGCCCGTCCCCGGCGATCCGGTGGTCGGCTATGTGACACAGGGTCGGGGCATCTCGATTCACCGCAACGATTGCCCGAACCTCCTCACGCTCTCGGGGGATGAAGAGCGGCGCGTCGAGATCGACTGGCGCGAGGTCGAAGGCGAGACGTTCGTGGTACGCCTGGCGGTGAGCGGGGAGGACCGCCGGGGCCTCTACGCCGATATTTGCGAGGCGATCAGCGGCACCGGAACCAACATCCGCAGCGCGGAGCTCGCGTCGAAGGATGGCGTCGTGTTCGGGTCAGTGCTGGTCGAGGTGGAGAATCACACCCACCTGCACAAGGTGCTCAAGGCGGTCCGGAAGGTGAAAGGGGTAACCGAAATCGCGCGGCGCGATTCCGGGTCCACTGAAGTCGTCTCCGGTTAACTTTCCCGTCTATGCCTTTCAAGCTTGGATCCGCTCCGCCGCCGGCGGGTGATCAGCCACGCGCCATCCGCGAGCTGAGCGCCGGCCTGCGCCGCGGTGATCGCTATCAGACGCTGCTGGGCGTGACGGGCTCGGGGAAGACGATGACCATGGCGCACGTGGTCGCCGACCTCGGACGGCCCACGCTCGTGCTGTCCCATAACAAGACGCTCGCCGCCCAGCTCTACGGCGAGCTGAAGGCCTTCTTCCCGCAGAGCGCGGTCGAATTCTTCATCTCGTACTACGACTACTATCAGCCGGAAGCCTATGTGCCGGCCACCGACACCTACATCGCCAAGGACTCGTCGATCAACGACGACATCGAGCGCCTGCGGCTGCGCGCGACGTCGAGCCTGATGGAGCGTGACGACGTGATCATCGTCGCGAGCGTCTCGGCGATCTACGGCCTGGGAGACCCCGAGCTGTATCGCGAGCTGCTCGTCACGGCCAGCAAGGGTGAATCGCGGGGGCGGGACGCGCTGCTCGCGGATCTCGTGGCCATCCAGTACCAGCGCAACGATGTCGGCTTCGAGCGCGGCACGTTCCGCGTCCGCGGCGATACGGTCGAAATCTTCCCGGCCTACGACGAGCAGGCCGTCCGGATCGAGTTCTGGGGCGATGAGATCGAGCGCATTGCGAAGATCGATCCTCTCACCGGGAACGTGATCGTCGAGCTCGAGCGCTGCGCGATTTACCCGGCGACGCATTTCGTCACGCAACGGCCGACCATCGAGCGCGCCGTCAAATCGATTCGCGATGAGCTGCGGCTGCGATTGGCGGAGCTGCGGCACCACAACAAGCTGCTCGAGGCCCAGCGGCTGGAGTCCCGCACGCACTTCGACATCGACATGCTGCTCGAGGTCGGTCGCTGTGCTGGCATCGAGAACTACTCGCGCCACTTCAGCGGCCGACAGCCGGGAGAGCGGCCCGCCTGCCTGCTCGATTATTTCCCGGACGACTACCTGTGCATCATCGATGAGTCGCACCAAACGCTGCCGCAGCTCGGCGCGATGTACGAAGGCGACCGCTCGCGCAAGCAGACCCTCGTGGACTACGGGTTTCGGCTGCCATCCGCGCTCGACAACCGGCCGCTGCGCTATGACGAGTTCATGGGCCTGGTGCCGCGCATCATGTTCGTCTCCGCCACGCCGGGCGAGGATGAGCTGCGTCTCTCGGGCGGCGTCATCGTCGAGCAGATCATTCGGCCGACCGGACTGGTGGATCCGCAGGTCGAAATCCGGCCGGTCGCGGGGCAGGTGGACGATCTGTTGAATGAGATTCGCCTGCGTGAGAAGAAGAACGAGCGTGTGCTCGTTAC
This sequence comes from uncultured Gemmatimonadales bacterium, assembly GCA_963704805.1. Classification (GTDB taxonomy): domain Bacteria; phylum Gemmatimonadota; class Gemmatimonadetes; order Gemmatimonadales; family GWC2-71-9; genus 20CM-2-65-7. The sequence continues at coordinate 1,705,787 of CAVPHS010000001.1, forward strand.
GACGCTCACCAAGCGGATGGCCGAGGATCTCACCGATTACCTGCAGCAGCACGGCGTGCGGGTGCGCTATCTGCACTCGGAGATCGATGCGATCGAGCGGGTCGAGATCATCCGCGGCCTCCGGCTCGGGGAGTTCGATGTGATCGTCGGCATCAACCTGCTGCGCGAGGGGCTCGATCTTCCCGAGGTGTCGCTCGTCGCGGTGCTCGACGCTGATCAGGAGGGTTTCCTGCGCTCAGACCGCTCGATAATTCAAACGGTCGGACGAGCGGCGCGGCACCTGAGTGGGAGAGCCATCCTGTACGCGGATCGCGTGACCGGCTCGATGGAGCGGGCGCTGAGCGAAATGAGCCGGCGGCGTGACACGCAGCTCGCCTACAATGTCGAGCACGGCATTACCCCACGGTCGATCGTGAAGTCGGTGATCGATATCCGCTTTGTGACGCGAGTCGCCGATGCGCGTGCCGGCAAGCAGGGAACGGCGGCGGGGGGGGGGCCGCGGCGTCCCACGGACGCTGGGGAGCGGGATGCGCTGATCCGGCTGCTCGAGCAGCAAATGCAGGCAGCGGCCGAAGAGTTGGATTTCGAGCTGGCCGCAGTATTGCGCGATCAGCTCCTCGAGCTCAAGGCCGATGCGCCTATCCGAGAACGAGCTCAGCCGGTTCGGTGAGGACGTCGGTCGCCAGCTCCGCCCCCCCGCTGTAATCGGGTTGTCGGGCGAGCTGGGGACCGGGAAAACGACCCTCGTCCAGGCGATCTGTCGGGGCCTGGGCGCACGGGCGAGAGCCACCAGTCCGACCTACGCGCTCGTTCATCACTACGATGCCGCTGGGGTACCGCTCTATCACGTCGATTGCTATCGGCTGCGAGCTCCGGATGAAGCACGCGATCTCGGCTTCGACGACATGGTTCGTGAGGGCGCTATCATCCTGATCGAATGGCCGGAGCGGGCGGGGCCGTGGGCTCCGCCACTGGCGCGACATTTCCGGCTGTCGTACGACGTCGATCCTTCGCGCCGTATTGTCGAGGAACCCGCGCCCGCATGAGTGGCATCTGGCTGGCGATCGACACAGCGACGGACATTGCGAGCGTCGCCGTGGGGTCTGCCGAGCGTGTGCTGGCGACGCAATCGATTCGCGGTGCGCGCCAGCATGCCGCGCAGATCTTTCCGCTCATTCAGCAGGTGCTGGCCCGCGCCGGCTTGCAGCTGCGGCAGATCGGGGGGGTCGTCGTGGGCGACGGGCCGGGGAGCTTCACAGGACTGCGTATCGGCTGGGCGGCGGCCAAAGGTCTCGCGCACGAACGCGAGCTGCCGGTGCTCGCCGTACCTTCGTTGCTCGGTGCGGCCCATGCGGCAACCGCAGGCCAGGTGGCAACCATCGCGGCGTGTTACGACGCGCTGCGGGGTCAGGTGTTTGGCGCCGTGTACGCGTTTCCGGAGGGACGGGTAGAGACGCTCGTCGCGCCGGGACTGTTCACTATGGCCGATCTCGTGCACGTCACGCCGGTTCGTCCACTGCGTGCCGTCGGCGACGGGGCCGAGCGCTATCCGCAGACCATCCTCGACTGGACAGGACATCAGCCGGTTTCGCTTGCAGCGCTCCCGCCGATCGCCGGCTCGCTACTCGTGCTGGCCGCAGCGCAGGGACATGAAGCGAGCGGCGAGCCGGCGTACGGGCGCCCGGCCGAAGCGCAGGTCAAATGGGAGAGTCGCCACGGTCGCCCCCTTCCACATTCGTCCCGCTAAGCTCGGCGACGTCGCGGCCATCCACGCGATCGAGCAGCACGTCTTCTCCGATCCGTGGTCGACACAGGATTTCCGGGATTGTGTCATGTCCGATGCGCTGTTCCTCGTTGCGGAGGCAGACGGCGACGTCGGTGGCTACGTGGTCGCGCTCGACGCGGCAGACGAAGGCGAGATCCTGAATCTCGCCGTGGCCCCCGGCGGGCGTCGGCACGGTCTTGGTCGGGCACTCGTGCAGGCCATCCTCCGCCTGCTGCAGGAGCGCGATGTCTCCCACGTGTACCTCGAGGTGCGGGAATCGAACGGCGCAGCCCGGGCGCTCTATGCGGCCCAGGGGTTCACGGAGGTTGGCCGGCGGCAGCAGTATTACCGCCGGCCCGTGGAAGACGCGATCGTCCTCCGACGTGATGCATAACTTTGATACAAGTGGCGTATCTTTGGTTGACAGAATGACTTGCGATTTATATAGTGTGAGGCACCCTTGGGCCCAACCCGCTTCATCGTTCGGAGGTTGTTGTGAGCCGCAGTCTCAATAAGGTCCAGCTCATCGGGAATCTGGGGGCCGATCCCGAGGTGCGCAGCACGAATAATGGTTCCCGGGTAGCCACCCTCTCCGTAGCGACCAGCCGGCAGTGGACGGGGACCGGTGGCGAGAAGCAGGAAAAGACGGACTGGCATCGAGTTATCTGCTGGAATAACAAGGCCGGATCGGGCGGTCTCGCCGACGTGTGCGAGAAGTATCTGAAGAAGGGCGACAAGGTCTATGTCGAGGGCCGGATCGAATACCGGACTTGGGAAGACAACAACAAGCAGACGCGCTATGTCACCGAAATCATTGCGCGCGAGCTGATCATGCTGGGATCGAGAGGCGCCGCCGCTCCGGTTGGAGCGGGGGCAGGACGAGGGGCCGGGGCAGTCGCGGAGTCCGCTGGGAAGGCCCCCGAATCGCTCGACGCGTTCCCGGAGGCGCTGGATGAGGAGGACGACGATCTGCCGTTCTAGCCGCACCGTTCTGCTGGCCCTGGCGGCGCTGCCGCTCATGTGGCGAGTCCTGCCGGCGCAGGATACGACTCAAGCGGTGCAGCAACAGGACACGACACAGGCGGCCGCCGCCTTTCAGGGACAGGTTCCCACTAGCCACACAGTCACCCGCGGTGAGACCCTCTGGTCCATCGCCCAGATGTATTTCAATGACCCGCTGCTTTGGCCCGAGATCTACCGCCTCAACACCGCCGTCATCGAAGACCCGCACTGGATCTATCCGGGCGAGGTTCTCAATCTCGCCGAGATGATGACGGTCGCGCAGGGCAGCGACACCGTCACCGCCGTCGCGGCCGCTCCGGACACGACAATCGCGGCGGCAGATACCGTCCGCGCCGCGCCCCTCCCCGGCGACACGATCGCCGCAGTGATCCCGACCGACACCGCGATGATCGATTCGATGCCTGCTGACACGACGTTCATCGTCGAGGCGCCGCCACCTTCATTGGTGGAGACGAACGAGACGATATTCGATCGCCGCCGGACCAACCGGCAGCAAGTGCAGGATGTGCTGCGCGCGTACACGGAACAGCCCTATCGACCGGTGCGCCCCGGCGAGTACTATGGTGCCGGATTCCTGAGCGAGGGCGAAGCGCTCCCCTGGGGCCAAGTGGTCGGTAACACCGCCACCTCCGCGATCACGCGTCTGTCGAGCACCACTACCGCGACCACCTACGAAGAGATCGCGATCAAGCCGCCGAAAAATGCGTCGTACCACGTCGGCGATTCCGTGCTGCTCGCGCGCATCGATCGGGTATTGCAGACGGGGCGGTGGGGCGAAGTCATCGTGCCGGTCGGCATTGCACGCGTGACGGCAGTCGAAAACGAACAGCTGCTCGCACGCGTGGTCGGGCAATACGATCGCGTGCACGACGGTCAGCTCGCGATGCCGCTCGAGCCGTTCCGCGATCCGGGAGCAGTTCGTCCCACCGCGGTGGAGCAGGGGATGGTGGGCAAGCTCATCGAGCCCCGGGATGTGCATCCGATCGCTGGCGCGCAGCAGTACTTCTTCATCGACAAGGGCCGCAGTGAGGGCGTCACGCTCGGCGACGTATTCGAGGCCTACAAGCCGGCGGGCGAATACCTCGGCGCCGCGTCAGAGGAGGTGCGCGCGGTGCTGATGATCGTGCATACGCGCGAGCACTCATCCACAGGTCTCTTGATTCAGATCAACCACCCCGGGCTCGAGAACGGCCTTCCCGTACGACTGATCAAGAAAATGCCATCCTGATTGGAAGCTGGGCCCGGCCCCGTCCCCACGCCTACGGGGACGGGTCTGGCTCCTATCTGCCGTGATTGTCACTCTGCATCTCGTTGCATTGGCGCTGTACGGATTGGCGACGGCGCTGGCTTTGGCGCCCTTCATCGGTCGCCGCGCCGCGCCGCGGGCGCTTGCCATCGGCTTTCCGTGCGCCGGAGCGGCCGCGCACGTGGTGGCGATCTCACAGCTGACGCCGGTGGGTCTCGGGCCGGCGTTGTCGATGCTGGCTCTCTGTCTGGTGTTGCTGCAGCTCGCCAGCGAGCGCCTCCTGCGTGGCTCTGCGGTTTCCTTCTTCGCCGCGCCCCTCGCGACCGGGCTGCTCGGGCTCGCGATCCTGAGCGGCCTCACGCCGGGGGACGAGGCGGCGCCGGGACGGAACGCCTGGTTCGTGTTGCATGTAGTACTGAGCGTGTCTGGGGTCGCGTTGATGGCGCTCGCGTTCATCGCGGCGGCACTGTACCTGCTGCAATTCCGAGAGCTGAAAGCGCGTCGCTTCGGCCAGATCTTCCAGCTGTTCCCGCCGCTCGAGCGCCTCGATCAGCTCAATCGATTTGCACTGGTCGCCGGATTTCCCGCGCTCACGCTCGGCGTGCTGCTTGCACTCGGGTATGGCGAGCGATTCTCCGGAGGTTTGCACGTCGCCAAAGCGCAGATCGTGTGGGGCATCTTCACCTGGGTGGTGCTGGCATGGGCCGTATGGCTGCGCGTGGTGCGCCAATGGGCTGGCCGCCGCGCCGCGTTCGCCAGCATCGCGGGTTTCTCGGCCGTGCTCCTCGTCTACGTCGCCTTGAAGCTCGCGCAGCCCGGTGTAGAGCGATTCCTGTGACTGTACCAGACGGCATGGGAATCAAGGTCGTGGGCGTGAACCATCGCACCGCGCCACTCGACGTGCGTGAGCGCTTTGCGCATGGAGCGCACGAGGTCCCAGCCGCGCTGGCGCGTGTCATGGCTGCCGGTGCGAGCGGCGGCGTGCTGCTGTCCACCTGCAATCGGACCGAGTTCTATCTGCTCGCGGAAGACGAACCGACGCTCGAGACGGTATGGTCGCTTTTGGGCGAACGGCTTCCCGCTCCACCCACGGGCGGAGCGCGGGAGTACGGTTATGTCGCGCACGATCGCGAAGCGGTTCGCCATCTCTATCGTGTTTCGGCGGGTCTCGACTCGATGATCCTGGGCGAATCGCAGATCCAGGGACAGGTGCGAGAGGCGTGGGAAGCGTCGCGCGCGCAAGCTGGACCTGTGCTCCACCGGCTCTTCCAGACCGCCTTGCACGTGGGTTCGCGCGTCCGCACCGAGACGGGGCTCGGGATGGGGACCGCATCGGCCGCCTCAGCGGCGATAGCCGTCGCCGGCAAGATCTTTGGTGACCTGGCCGGCCGGAGCGCTCTCATTCTGGGCGCGGGTGACATGGCGGAGCTCGCGGCCACCTGTTTGAGCGCCGAAGGAGTGCGGATCACGCTCGTCGCCAATCGCACTCAGGAGCGCGCCCGCGCCATCGCCGAGCGGCTCGGTGCCCGGGCCGTGTCGCTCGAGGAGGCGTGGGCGCACTTCGCCACCGCCGACATCGCGCTCTGCTCGACGGCCGCGCCGCATGCGGTGGTCACCTGGGAGCGGGTCGGGCCGGTGATCGCCGCGCGCCGCGGGCGGCCGCTCTGCATCCTCGATCTCGCGGTGCCCCGCGACGTCGAGCCCGCCGTGGGGCAGATCGAGAATGTGTTCTTGTACGACGTCGATGACCTGCAGATGGTCGCTGCCCAGGCGACGGCGCGCCGGCGCGATGAGATTCCCGCCGCCGAGCGGATTGTCGAAGAGGAAACCGATCTCTTCTGGGCGTGGTACGGCGGGCTGGGGGTCGTCCCCGCCATCAAGGAGTTCCGTGCGCGCGTAGACGCCTTGCGCGTGGCGGAGCTCGAGCGCGTGCTCAAGCAGCTGGAGCATCTGTCGCCCGAAGACCGGGCGCGCATCGAGCAATTCAGCCAGGTGCTGTTGAACAAGTTCCTGCATCGACCCACGGTCGCTCTCCGGGAAGCCGCCCAGGCGGGCCGTGGCTACGGCCTCCTCGAGGCGCTACGCCGCCTGTTCGGCATGGAGCCGCCCGCGTGACCCAACGCGTCCTTGTGACCGGCGGGGCAGGCTACATCGGTAGTATCCTGGTAGATCAGCTTCTCGAACGGCAATACAGCGTGTTCGTGCTCGATGCTCTCAGCACGGGGCACCGCGAGGCCGTCGCGCGCGGGGCGAGTTTCGTGCAGGGGAACGTCGGCGACCGCGAGCTCGTCGAGGCGCTGCTCGTTCGCGAACGGATCGATTCCGTGGTGCATTTGGCGGCCTTCGCGCTCGTGCCGGAGTCGGTCGCCCAGCCTCAGAAGTATGTGACCAACAATGTCACGGCGGCCCGTGTACTGTTGGAGGGGGTGGCCCGCGCGGGAGTGAGGAGGTTCGTCTTCTCCTCCTCATGCGCCGTCTACGGGCATCCCGCCAAGATGCCGATTACCGAGGACACGCCGCAGGTCCCGGTCAATCCCTATGGCGAGACGAAGCGCGACTTCGAAAGACTGCTGGCCGATTTTGGGCCGAAGCATGGCGTCGGTGTCGTGAGCCTGCGTTACTTCAACGCAGCCGGCGCTACACGGCGCCTCGGCGAGGATCATGACCCGGAGACCCACTTGATTCCGAACGTGCTGGCGGTGGCGCTCGGCAAGCGGCCCGCGGTCAACGTGTACGGGACGGATTACCCCACGCCGGACGGTACCGCCGTGCGAGATTACATACATGTGGTCGACATCGCGGACGCGCATATACGCGCACTCGACGTCACGCTCAAAGACGACGCGCCGGTCGCGCTGAACCTGGGCACGGGCTCCGGTCACTCGGTGCAAGAAGTGGTCGCCGCGGCGGGTCGCGTGACCGGAAAAGTATTGAAGACGTCCGAGCAGCCGCGCCGCCCCGGCGATCCGCCGGTGCTAGTCGCCGCCGTGGACCGTGCTGCCGCCGTGCTGGGTTGGCGAGCGTCGCGGTCTAGTCTCGAGGAAATTCTGGAGAGCGCCTGGCGCTGGCATCAAGCGCATCCGCAGGGCTACCGAGCGGGAACGGGGGGGGGAGCGTAGTGCTGCAAGTTCGCGGAGCGATTCCGACCACACCGTGGGAGTTGGTTCTCACTTCCAGCCCTGAGACGCAGTTCGTTCTCGCGATACTCGCCGTCTTCTCGGTCGTGTCGTGGTACCTGATCGTCCTCAAGTGGTGGCAATTCCGGCGGATGCGGCAGCTCGGCGATCGTTTTCTCGCCGAGGTCGAGAAAGCGCCGCGGCTTGAGGACGCCTATCACGCCGCCATGCGCCTCCCGCCCTCGCCCTACAATCGCTTGCTACGTGAGGGGGTGCATTTCTTTTCCGAGCTGAAGCCGGGCGCGCTCAAGGGTGCACCCGGTCCCACTGCGGCGACCCCCCCCTCCATTGCCGCTACCTCCTCGACCCTCACGACGACACAGCTCGAAGCGCTGCGCATGGTATTGGCCAAGGAAGTGGCCGCGGAGCGTGACGCCGCCGCCCGCTTCATCCCATGGCTCGCGACGTTCGGTTCGGTCAGCCCGTTGCTCGGCTTGCTCGGCACCGTGCTGGGTGTGATGGACGCATTCATTGGGATCGCGGTCGGAGGCTCGGGCAACATCGCAGCCGTTGCGCCTGGTGTTGCCGAGGCATTGGTGACGACCGTGGGAGGACTCGCTGTCGCAGTCCCCGCGGTGATGGCCTACAACCTCTACGTCAACCGGCTCGGACTGTTCGCCGGTGAGCTCGAGGGGTTCGCGCAGGAGATCGTGGGGACGTTGGCTCGCGAAGGGAGGATCTGATGGCTGGGCTCCTTGGCGGCGGAGGTGGAGGGGGGGGCCTTCGGGGCCACGGCGAGCTGCCCCTCAATGCCGACATCAACGTTACCTCGCTTGTCGATGTGGCGTTCGTGCTGCTCATCATCTTCATGATCACCGCACCCATCATGCAGGGCGGCGTCGACGTGCGTTTGCCGCGTGCGCAGGTGAAGGCGATCGAGCCTAAACAGGGTCTGGTCGTGACCGTGGACGCCGATGGCCGGATCTATCTCGATCAGGCAGGGCTCTCCTACGCCGACTTCGAGACCACGTTTCCGGCCTTCGTGCGAACGAAACGGCCCAGCGGGGTGTATTTGCGGGCCGATGGCCGTGTGGCGTACGCCCGCGTCGTGCAGGTGCTTGCGGTGATCCGCGCGGCCGGCGTGCAGGATGTAGGACTCGTTGCGGAACCGGAGACGATCACTCGATGAGAAGACGTCGCACCCCAGCGCCCGTAGGCATGGCGGTCACCGGCACGCTCGTCGTGCACGGGCTGGTGGGCGTGTTCTTGTTCGGGACGCCAAGCGGCCACAAGCGGCTGCCGCCCACGTATACGGTGCGACTGATCGCCGCTCCCGCGGCCGACCTCGAGTCGCGCAAGGCGCCGGAGGCGTTCGAGCGTCCCGCGGAAGAGAAGCCGGCACCGGTCCCGCAGGTCAAGACTCCGCGCAGCACCGTGTCGCGCGCGACACCCCCGCCGACCCGCGATCTCACCAATCGCGAGGCGGCGCCTCGTACGACGCCGACGACGCAGCCGTTGCCCGGAGAGCGGCCATCGACGGGCAACGACGTCGCCACGGTCAGCACTGAGGGGGTCGCTTTTCCATTCCCGGAATACTTGCAAAACATTGTGGCGCAGGTGCTGCGTCGCTGGCAGCGCCCGGCACAGGGCACGCCCCTCGAGGCGGAGGTCTCATTTTTCGTGCATCGCGACGGTTCCGTAACCGATCTACAGTTCATCCGGCGCTCGGGCAACTTCTCCTTCGATCTCGAGGCTCAGGGAGCAGTCGAGGAGGCGGGACGGTTCCGCGCCTTCGGGTCATTGCCCGATGGTTGGACAGCGGACGTGCTGTTCGTGCGGTTTTATTTCTCGGGGCAGAGACAATGATGGCGGTTGAGCGGTTGAGCGGTGGGGCGGTTAGAGTGCTCGGCATCATGGCGGTTCTTCTAACCGCCGAACCGCCGAACCGCCTAACCGCCCAGGACACCAGCGCCATCGATCGCGGCGTGCGCATCGGGATCGTCTATCGCCCCGGCGTACGCCCCGGGATGGTGATGCTGCCGAGAAAGGGTCTCGATTCCGTCCGAGCGATCATCGCGCGCGATCTCGATTACAGCGACCGCTTCGAAATCATCACGCTGCCCGGTGGCGACTCGATTCGGCTCGCGGCATCGCCCTCGAGCGGTGGCACGACACCGCGGGCAGGAACCACTCGAACCCCAGGGGCCCGGGCGGGAGCGCGGAGCGGAGGGAGCGGGGGGGGCGCACAGGCGGCGATGAGCTCGTTGAACTATCCGCTCTACCAGGCCCTCGGCGCCGATTTCGCGCTCGATGTCACCGGGGCCGGCGACACGACCGTTGCCACGCTGCACGACATTGCCGCAGCCGGCGTGCGTCGAGGGGTCCGCGCGGTTTTGCCGCCCGCGAGCGATCCCGATTTCCGGCAGGCGGTGCATCGTCTCGCCGATCAGGTGCTCCAGGCGGCGCTCGGCACAGCCGGGATCGGTGCGACGCGCGTGCTGTTCGTCAAAGACGGCAAGGTGTATCAAATCGACCAGGACGGCGCGGATCAGAAGCTCGTCTCCTCCACCAACCGGCAGGCGATGTCGCCGGCTTGGGCAGCCGATGGGCGGCACTTTGCGTACATGGAATTCCAGGCGGGGAAGGGTTGGCTCTATCTGCAGGATATGGCGACGGCCAAGCGGACGCCGGTCTCGACGACAGGAACCGCACTCGATTTCACGCCGGCGTTTTCTCCCGACGGACAGACGATGGCCTTCAGTCGCGCGACGGAAGAAGGCACCGATCTCTACACGATTAACATCAAGAGCAACTGTTGCTTACGCCGCTTGACCGTGGGACGCTTTTCAGACAACTTGTCCCCGACGTTCAGTCCTGACGGGCAGCGCATTGCATTCGTCTCAACACGCCCGGGCCTGCCGCAGATTTATGTCATGGCGGCAGACGGAACGGACCAGCAATTGTTTGCGCCCTTTGATTACGGCGTGACCGGTTCGTCCAACGCTCCGGAGTGGTCGCCCGATGGGCAATCGGTGGCGTTTCACCGGGACGTGGCGGGCACGCTGCAGGTGTTCGTGCTGGACGTGCGAACGCGCACGGTCCGACAGCTCACCTCGGTGGGGCGCAACGAAGATCCGACCTGGGCCCCCGACAGCCGACATCTCGCCTTCGTTTCCGACCGGTCGGGCTACCGCCAGTTGTGGATTATCGATCTTGACACCGGCCGAATCCGGCCGCTGCTGCAGGAGAGCGGCGCGCGTTTGCCGGCTTGGTCACCACGGCTTTCGGAGGCTCCTTCAACCACCCCCTGATCGGAGAGACAGGATGAAATCGGTATCGTTGCTCCTCGTGCTCGGCCTGAGCATCGCCACCGTAGCGACGTCGTGCGGCGGCAATCCCGCGCCGGCAACGCCGACGCCCAACGCCGATTCGGCTGCGGCAGCGGACCGGGCGAGGCAGGACTCGATCGCCGCGGCACAGGCAGAAGCCGACCGCTTGGCGCGCGAGGAAGCGGAGCGCGTCGCGCGGCAGCGGGAAGCGGACTCTCTGGCGGCACTCTCCCGCTCCTCCGAAGAGGTGCGGGCTATGCTGGCATTGATGATCCACTTCGACTACGACAAGTCGAACATCCGCTCCGACGACATGGGAGCGCTCGATCAGAAGGTCGCGATTCTGCAGGCCAATCCCGATCTGCGGATCCGGGTGGGCGGGCACTGCGACGAGCGAGGCTCTGATGAGTACAACCTCGCGCTCGGCAACCGTCGCGCGCAGGCGGCCAAGCAGTATCTCGTGAGCCACGGCATCGATGCCGGCCGCATCGAGACGCAGTCGTGGGGCGAGGAGCGGCCGATGGTGGACGGTCACGATGAATCGGCCTGGTCGCAGAACCGCCGCGATGAGTTCGAAGTGATCAGTGGTGGCGACAACCTGCGTCGCCCGTAGCTCAGCTGCCCTGACCCTGGGGGTACTGCTGACCGGATGCGCTCTGAAAGGAGACGTCCGGAAAGTGGAGCTTCAGGTTCAGGCGCTGCAGGCGGAGCTCGCCAAGAGCGATGCGGCACGGGCGGCGGACCGGGACACAGTCCTGACCGCCGTCCGGCTGTTGCAGCAGGCCGTCGTCGCCCAGCAAGCCTATCTGGTCCAGATGCGGGGCGATCTCCGAACAGAGCTCGTCTCGGTGGAGCAGCAGCTCGTTGCGATACAGGAGCTAACAGGGCAGAGCCAGCAGCGCCTCACGGAGCTGCGGTCCCGCCTGGAAGTGCGGTCGCAGCAGCCGGATCCGGCCATTACGGCACCGGTCGGCCCATCCGGTAATCCGGCCGGACCGGGGCCCGACCAGATGTACGACATCTCGTTGCAGCAATACCGGCGTGGCAGCATGAGTACGGCGCGGGTCGGGTTCCGAGAGTTTCTCCGGGTCTATCCCTCGCACGAACGGGCTCCCGACGCCCTCTTCTATATCGGGGAGAGCTTCGAGCAGTCGGCCCCCGATTCTGCGGCTGCGGTGTACGATCAGCTTGTGAAGGGCTACCCCAATTCCTCGCGCGCACCGTCGGCGCTGTACAAGCTGGGCCGTCTCGCCGAGCAACGGGGCGATCGAACCGCGGCGCGGACCTACTATTCTCGGGTGATCGCCGGTTACCCGCGGTCCCCCGAGGCCGATCTCGCGCGGCAAAATCAGCAACGCTTGCGGCCCTAGCCGGCCCCCCCCCTCGCGGCTCCCCGACAATGACTGCGCGCGGTGAGATGCCGTTTCTCGACCATCTCGAGGAGCTGCGTTGGCGGATCCTCTGGAGCCTCGCGGCCATCCTGGTCGGAACGATCCTCGGGTGGCTGCTGGTCGGCCGCGTCGACATCATCGAGCTGCTAAAGCGTCCCATCGCGCCCTATCTGCCGGGCGGACGCCTCGTCTTCACGAGTCCCGCCGAGCCGTTCATGCTCACGTTGAAGGTGGCGTTCGCGTTCGGCTGCCTCCTCGCCTCGCCGATCGTCATCTATCAGATCTGGGCGTTTCTGGCACCCGCGTTGTACGAGCGCGAAAAACGTCTCATCGTGCCGGCGCTGGCGGTGGGCGTGATCTTGTTCCTTGCTGGCGCGATGGCCTGTTATCAGTGGCTCCTGCCGGCCGCGCTCAGGGTGCTGCTCACGTTCCAGCGTGCCGACCTTACGGCCATGATCACGATCGACCGCTATTTCGGCATGGCGGTGCCGTTCGTGATCGGCTGCGGTCTGATCGCCGAGCTGCCGCTCGTGGTCACGATTCTGGCGTCGCTCGGCGTGGTGACGCCCCAGTTTCTCTCCCGGCAGCGGCGCTTTGCGGTGGTCATCGCCGCATTTCTCGCCGCCATCCTCACGCCACCCGACGCCGTGTCGATGCTGCTGATGCTCGGACCGCTGCTGTTGCTCTACGAGCTCAGCATCTGGTGCGCGTGGGTAGCGAGCCGCCGCCGGGCTCGTCGCATGGCTGCCGCGGTGCTTCTCCTCTTCTTGCTGGCCGGCGGCTCGCTCGCCGCGCAAAATCCTCCCCCCCCGCCGTCTCCACCGCGACCGCCCGCGGCGCGGGACACGGCGCACGCGAGGCCGCCGACAGGGGCTGGGGGGGCCGGGGGGGCCGCCGACACCGTGCGTCGCGGCGGCCAGATGGATACCGCAACCGCCCGTCGCCTCGGATTGCCCACCGGTCCCACACGCAGTTTTCCTCCCTCCGATCCCATCATCGACTCATTACTCAAGCTCGAAGGCTATCGCTTTACGCGGTACGTCGCGGACACCCTGGTCGTGCAGGGCGACAGCGGAATCATCTTCCTGCGCCGGGAGGCATTCGTCGACCGCGACGGCACCCAGCTTGAGGCCGACTCGGTTCGCTATCGCGAAGCCAGCTGCCAGCTGAATGCGGAAGGCGATCCGCGCCTGTTCGATCAGGGCACGGTACTGGTCGGGGAAGGGATGCGGTACGACACCTGTTTACGGCGCGGGACCGTGCGCGACGCGCTCACCGACTTTCAGCAGGGCGGGGTCACGTGGTACATGCGCGGCGATCTCGCGACGGACTCCGGGTCCGCGCGCGTGTATGCGCGCTCGGCGAAAATCACGTCGGACCCGCAGCCCGTGCCCGACTACCATTTCTCGGCCGGCCAGGCGAAATGGATCAATAAGCGAACCATGGTCGCCCGACCCGCCATATTGTACGTCCGCGATGTCCCGGTCTTCTGGCTGCCGTTCATCTTTCAAGACATTCGCGGCGGCCGGCGCAGCGGCATCCTGCTGCCGCGGTTCGGCATCAACGATCTCGTGCGCCCCTCGCGCCAGTACTCGCGTCACATCTCCGACCTGGGCTATTACTTCGCGGTCAACGACTACATCGATCTGCTGGTATCGGGTGACTGGTCCGACGACCGCAACGTGTCGTTTCACGCGCAGGGGGGGTATCGCTGGATCGACCGCTTCATGCAGGGCAGCGTGACGTACACGCATACTACAGAGCTGGGTGAGGGCGGAGGAGCCACCAACACGCGCATCGGGTGGAATCACTCGCAACGCTTCGATTCGCGCACCGACTTCAATGCGAATCTCGATTACTCGACCAACGGCCGGGTCATTCAGCGCAACTCACTCAACCCGTATGAGGTGACGTCCCGGGTCGGCTCCAGCGCGTCCTTCAACAAGCGATTTTCCTGGGGAACGCTGAACATCGGCGGCAGTCGCTATGAGGAGCTGTCCCAGAATGCCACGACCCAAACGTTTCCCACGATCAACCTGACGCCGAGCGCCATCACGATCACCCCGACGATCAGCTGGTCGCCGACGTTCTCCTATACAAACGAACAGACGTTTCACATCGCGAGCGGTACGCTGATCATTCCCGGGGATAGCGTGGCCGACACGCTCGCCCTGTTCAAGAGCGGCCGAACGACCAACATGGCGTTTCAGACGCCGATTCGGATTGGGCGGTGGAACTGGGCGAATAGTGTTACCATCACGGACATCGTTACCCACGGCCGCACGGAGTTCCCGGTCGTCGATTCGACGGGCAACATTGGCCGTATCCTGTTTGGCGAGACGTTTTCAACCGCACTCGATTGGCGCACCGGGATCAACCTGCCGCCCCTATTCAGTGGCACGTGGAAGATTCAACCGGGTGTGTCGATCGAGAACCAAACCGGTGCCGGGCCCTTCATGATTCGTAATCAATTCACCGGTGGAGAGTTTGTCCGGCAGGGCAAGCGACTCGCGTTCTCTGCCAGTGCGTCGCCAGCGTTCTTTGGATTCTTCCCGGGCTTCGGTCCGTTCACGCGGATTCGTCACTCGATCTCACCCCTCATCAGCTGGCAGTATGCACCCGGCGTGACCGTGAACGCCGCGTACGCACGGGCGATCGATCCGACCGGCTTACGATTGAATTCGCGCAGCGATCCCCAGCAGACCATCAGCCTCGGGTTGTCGCAGAATTTCGAGGCGAAGTTGAAGCCGCCTCCGGGGGATACATCGTCCAGCGCACAGCCGCGCAAGATCCGGCTGCTGAGCATCAACACGAGCGGCATCAGCTACAACATCGAGCAGGCCAAACAGCCTCACCTCACCGGCTGGCAAACCGGCACCCTGTCGAACACGTTCCTGTCCGATCTGCTCCCCGGCTTTCAGCTGTCCATGACCCATGATCTGTTCAAAGGGCAGGTCGGCACCGATTCGGCCGATTTCGATCCTTTCCTGCAGAATCTGACGGCGTCCTTCCAGATTACTCCGGCGACACTTCAGAGCGTGGCGCGACTGGTCGGCCTTCGGCCGCGTGCAACGCCGCCTCCTCCCGCGCCCGACACCACGGGGCAGGACCGGCTCCCCGGCACCAACCCGCACGAGTTCCGCCAGTATCAGGGAGGGACGCGCACTGACCTGGCCCATGGCGATCTGATGGGCGGAGGAGGACGCGGCTTCTCGCTCGGCGTCAGCTTCTCGAGCAGCCGGAGCCGTTTCGACACGCTGCCTGCGCTGCGGAATGTGCCAGGCCGGCGGACCACAAACCTGCAGCTTTCGTTCAGCCCCACGCGGAACTGGACCGCGAACTGGGGCACGTCATACGACCTGGCTACGCGCCAGTTCGCGTACCACTACGTCAGTTTCAATCGCGATCTGCGCCGCTGGCGTGCGAGCTTCTCGTTCCAAAAGACGGGATCAGGAAACTTCTCTTTCACATTCAACATCGCGCTCAACGATCAGCCGGATATTCGCTTCGATTACGACCAGCGCACCTACGTACGCTAGAAACGCTGTCCTCTGGCGGTGACACGCTCTTTGCCGCGTCTCTCGTAACTCACACTACAACAGACACTTCGCTTTGGGCATGCGCCGTGCTTACTGCGCAGGCGATTCCCCGTTCCCGAGGCCCATATGCGCGTCGTACTCAGCTTGCTCGTGGTAGGACTGACAATCGCCGGCTGCCAGTATCAAGGCGTCCCCTCCGATGGTGGCGGCGGTGGCGGCAACGGCTACATCTCGGCACCGACGAACCTGGGCTACGAGCTGGAACCCAGCGGCGACCCCAATCGGCCGCTTGGCATTTTACTCGTCTGGGACGACGTCCCCGATGCCAATCTTGCGAGCTATCGCGTGTACTCCCGTGCGTCGACCGGCGGTTCTTACGGACTGCGCGGCGAAACGACCTCGAACACCTTCCATGACAACGGGGTGCCGCACCTGCAGTACCTCGTCACGGCCGTGGGCGTGGACGGCTCCGAGAGCGCCAACAGCAACGTGATCACCGTCGACGAGCGGCTGCAGCTCGTGTCGCCCGGGTGGCTCAGCTCCATTTCGTTGAATGGCGCCATCCATCTGGAGTGGGACGACGCCTCGTATAACGGGGCGCCCACTCGGTTCAAGTGGTATCGGATCTACAGCGCGTCGTACAACCTCGACAACGGTCTCTGCGGCAGCGACTGGCTGCTCGAGGGCACGACGGTGTCCCCAGAATTCCTCGCGAGCGCGATGTCGAACGGGGTTCCGCGGTGCTTTGGCGTGTCGGGCGTGAGCCGCGAAGGCTACGAGAGTCTCTGGTCGCCGCTGCGTCAGGACACCCCGCGTCCCGATGCCCGCAACACGCTCGCGTTTGCATTCGATGAGAACCAGGCGCAGTCCGGTTTCCGCTTCTGGCTGGACGCCAATTCCGATGGCCGCGCGCAGAGCTCGGAGCTGGGCCTGGTGGAGGATGGCAGCCGCACGGATATCGATTTCTGGGTGTATCGCAATCCGACCGATTCCACCCTGTGGCTGGTGCCCGAGTTCAGCGGCACGCAGATGCGGCTGTACAGCACGACGCCGCTCGCGGATCTGACCTCGATCGATTTCGCGCCGGCGTCAGGATACTCGCGGAACATGATCCAGGCGGTCCCGGGCTATGGCTACGTCTTCGAGATCGTCGAAGGATCGACGCTGCGCTACGGAGCGCTGCGGGTGACTCACGTGGGTCGGGACTACATGATTTTTGACTGGAGCTTCCAGACTGATCAGGGCAACCCTGAGCTGCAGATCCGCGCCGGGCAGTCGACCGCAATGGCCACTGGCACCGGGGTTTCAGGCTCACATTAGGGAAGCTGCTGTCAGCTTGGCGCCGGAGTGGGCAATAACCACTCCGGCGCCTTAGCTTTTCAGCCAATGTCAAAGTCGCCCGCCCCCCGCGCCCCCGCCGCCCCCGCCGCCCCCCCCGTGACCCTGGATGGCCGCTCCCTCTCGCTGGCTGACGTCGTTGCCGTAGCCCGGCGTAATGCGCCCGTGGCCATCGATGCCAAGGCCCTCGCCGCCGTGAAGCAGTCCCGCCAAGCCGTCGAAGCGGCGGTCGAGCGCGGTCAAACGATCTATGGGGTCAACACCGGCTTCGGCAAGCTCGCCCACGTGCGGATTCCCCCTGACCAGGCTCGGCAGCTGCAGCTCAACCTCATACGCAGTCACGCTTCCGGCATCGGGGAGCCGCTCGCGTCCGACGCCGTTCGCGCCATGATGTTGCTGCGCGCGAACGTCCTGCTCCGCGGGACGAGCGGCGTGCGCCCCGTGCTCCCCGAGCTGCTCGTCGACATGCTCAACAGGCACATCCATCCCACGGTGCCGTCCCAGGGGAGCGTCGGCGCGTCCGGTGACCTCGCGCCACTCTCGCATTTGGCGCTCGCCATGATCGGGGAGGGCGACGTTACGGTGCCGCGTCCCATCACGCTGGAGGCAAAAGAGGGCCTCGCGTTTGTGAACGGCACGCAGGCGCAAACCGGACTGGCGGCTCTTCTCGTAGCCGACGCGTGGATGCTGTGGCGCACCGCCCACGCGGCGGCGGCAATGAGCCTCGAGGCCGTGCGCGGCTCCCCCGATCCGTTCGACGCGCGCATCCACGATGCGCGGCCGCATGTCTGGCAGCAGCGCTCGGCGGCGCTGCTGCGGGACCTGCTGGCAGACAGCGAGATTCGAGAATCGCACCGTGAGAACGACCCCCGTGTGCAGGACGCCTACTCGCTCCGCTGCAGCCCGCAGATTCTCGGCGCCGTGGGAGAAGGGATTGCCTTCGCCGAGCAGCTCGTGGCGACCGAGCTGAACTCCGCGACCGATAATCCACTCGTCTTCGGTGACGACGTTCTGTCGGGCGGCAACTTCCATGGCCAACCGATCGCTCTCGCACTCGATGTCATCGGCATCGCCTTGACCACGCTCGCGGGGCTCGCGGAACGGCGGATCGAGCGGGTCGTCAATCCCGACCTCTCGTCCGGATTGCCGGCATTTCTCGCCGGCAATCCGGGACTCGAGTCGGGCTTTATGATTGCGCAGATCGCGGCGGCGTCACTGGTCGGCGACTGCCGCGTCCTGGCTACGCCCGCGAGCGTGCAATCGGTGCCCACGGAGGGCAATCAGGAGGACGTCGTGCCGATGGGCATGAGCGCGGCGTGGAAAGCGAATCGCATTCTCACCAATGCGGAGCGCATCGTGGCCATCGAGCTGCTCGCCGGTGCGCAGGGTCTCGAGTTTCTGAAGCCGCTGCGGCCGGCCAGGGAAGTGGCTCGAGTGTACGCCGCCGTCCGTAAAGATTCGGCGGCACTCACGGCCGACCGGCCCCTGACCGCCGACATCGAGCGAGTGGCTACGGGGATCCGCGCCGGCAGATTCGCGCCGTGAACGGCCCGCGCATGGTGCGCGCACCGCGGGGCACAACAACGTCCTGCAAGGGATGGGTGCAGGAAGCCGCGCTGCGGATGCTCATGAACAATCTCGACCCGGAGGTGGCGGAGCGACCGCAGGATCTCGTCGTCTACGGCGGAACGGGGAAGGCGGCGCGCGACTGGCAGTCATTCGACGCGATTTGCCGCACGTTGCGGACGCTCGAGGATGACGAGACGCTGCTCGTGCAGTCCGGGAAGCCCGTCGGTGTGTTCCGGACGCATCCGGATGCGCCGCGCGTGCTCATTGCCAACGCCAACCTCGTCCCCCGCTTTGCGACGTGGGACGTTTTTCGCGATCTCGAGCGTCGTGGCCTGATCATGTACGGGCAGATGACCGCGGGCTCGTGGATCTACATCGGGACGCAAGGGATCCTGCAGGGCACCTACGAGACGTTCGCCGCCGTGGCCAGGCGCCACTTTCACGGCTCATTGCGTGGACGAGTCGTGCTCACGGGTGGGCTCGGCGGCATGGGCGGTGCGCAGCCGTTGGCCGCCACCATGAACGAAGGGATCTGTCTCGCCGTCGAAGTCGATCCGGCACGGGTGCAGCGGCGGCTGGACACCCGGTATCTCGATCGCTCCACGACCTCGGTCGATGAAGCGCTGCGCTGGTGCGGCGAAGCCAAGCAGCGCGGCGAAGCGCTCTCGATCGCCGTGGTGGGCAACTGCGCCGCCGTCTTGCCGGATCTGGTGCGCCGCGGGTTTACGCCGGATGTGGTGACCGACCAAACGTCCGCGCACGATCCGCTGAACGGGTATATCCCCGCCGGTCTCAGTCTGGAGGCCGCCGCCCAGCTGCGTCGCACCAACCCCGGCGACTACGTAGCGGCCGCGCGCGCGAGTATCGCGACGCACGTCCGCGCCATGCTCGAGCTACAGAAGCGCGGCGCGGTGGCATTCGATTACGGCAACAACATCCGTACCGAAGCGCGCGATGCCGGTGTTGCCGACGCCTTCGCCATCCCCGGCTTCGTCCCCGAATACATCCGGCCGCTGTTCTGTGAAGGGAAAGGGCCGTTTCGCTGGGTAGCCCTTTCGGGCGAGGTCGCGGACCTGTATCGAACCGATGATCTGGTCCTGGAGCTCTTTCCCGAGGACGCCCAGCTGCGGCGCTGGATCACCCTCGCGCGCGACCGCGTCGCGTTTCAGGGTCTCCCCGCGCGCATCTGCTGGCTGGGGCAGGGGGAGCGCGCCCGTTTCGGCGTCGCCCTCAACGATTTGGTTCGCAGAGGCGAGCTGTCGGCGCCGATCGTGATCGGGCGAGATCACCTGGATACCGGATCCGTCGCCTCACCGTTCCGCGAGACCGAAGGGATGCGGGACGGGTCGGACGCGATCGCGGACTGGGCGATTCTCAACGCGTTGCTGAACACGGCGTCGGGCGCATCGTGGGTCTCGTTCCATCACGGCGGGGGCGTCGGCATCGGCAACTCGTTGCACGCCGGACAGGTGATCGTTGCCGACGGTACGCCGGCAGCCGCGAAACGACTCGAGCGTGTGCTGACGAACGACCCCGGCATCGGTGTGGCGCGCCACGCCGACGCCGGATATCCCGAAGCGGTGGAGACGGCGCGGCGCCATCACATTCGCCTGCCGATGACCGAGGATCTCGACTGAAGACGTTGCTCGTCGGCGCGCGACAGGTCGTGACGTGTCGTGGGCCCGCACGCGCGCGCCGCGGGCGCGAGATGGCGGAAATCGAAGTGCTGCGCGACGCCGCAGTGCTGATCGACGGGAACCGTATCGCGTGGGTCGGCCCCCGGCAGGAAGCGGCCGCGGCGGATCGTGTCGTCGAAGTCAGCGGTGTGATCTTCCCAGGTTTGATCGACTGTCATACCCACGCCGTCTTTGGCGCGCCGCGTCTCGACGACCACGAGCGCCGCGCCCTCGGCGTCGATTACAAGGCGATCGCCGCGGCGGGCGGCGGCATTCTGCAGTCGGTGCGCGACGTGCGCAGTCGCTCCGAGTCTGACCTCGAGATGCTCACGCGCGCGCGCATTGCCGCACTGCTGGCGCACGGCGCGACGACGATCGAGGTGAAATCGGGCTACGGACTGGAGCTCGAGGCCGAGCTGAAGCAGCTGCGGGTGATCAAGCATTTGGCCGCCGCTCTCCCGGTGACCCTGATCCCCACGTTTCTCGGTGCCCACGAAGTCCCGCCTGAATACCGCAGCAAACGCGCGGAGTACGTGCAGCTCGTCTGCGAGGAGATGATTCCGGCGGTGGCGCGCGCAGGGCTGGCGCGCTGTTGCGACGTCTTCTGCGAGCCGGGAGTCTTCAGCCCCGCCGAAAGTCGGCTCATCCTCACCGTGGCACAACGCCACGGCCTCGCGGTGAAGCTGCACGCCGACGAGCTCGAAGGATCTGGTGGCGCTGAATTGGCCGTCGAGCTCGGGGCTCTCTCCGCAGACCATCTCGCCGCCGTCTCCGACACCGGAGTCCGCGCGCTCGCAGCGGCACCCACGGTCGCGGTCTTGCTGCCCGCAACGATGGTATTCCTCGGCAAACGCACGCAGGCGCCGGCACGCCACCTCATCGAGGCGGGTGCCGCGGTTGCCCTCGCGACCGATTACAATCCCGGCACCTCCCCGACCATGAGTCTGCCGCTGGTCATGGCGCTCGGCGTCTCACAACTCGGCATGCGTCACGCCGAAGTTGTGACGGCGGTGACGATCAACGCCGCCGCGGCATTGGGCCTTGCCGCTGACCGTGGTCAAATCGTCCCAGGCTGCGTCGCTGACCTGGTCGTGGTGGGAGTCGAGGACTGGCGGGAAGTTGCGTACTGGATGGGCGCCGACATCGTAAGCGCCGTCTGGACAGCAGGTTCAGCTTGTCCGCCCCTGAGGCCCCCTCTATCTTAGTCGTTCGAATGTCGAAACTCGAACAGCTCAAAGAAAAAGCGAAGGGTCTCGAGGCCCGCGATCCGAAGAAGGCGGTCGAGATCTGGCTCGAGGCGCTGAGCGCGCAGGAAGACGATGGGGAGGCCAATCCCGACCTCTCCATCTACAACCGCATTGGCGATCTCTACATCAAGCTGAAGGATCCTGCGCTCGCGGCCGACTACTACGACCAGGCGGTCGACAAGTACGCGGAGCTCGGCTTCCACAACAACGCTATCGCGATGTGTAATAAGGTGCTGCGCAACGCACCGGCGCGGCAATCGACCTATCTCAAGCTGGCGAAGCTGTACGGTGCCAAAGGGTTCATTGCGGAGGCGAAACAAAACTTTGTTGAGTACGCCGAACGGATGCAGAAGGCGGGCAAGATCGAGCATGCGTTTGCCGCCTTGAAGGAGTTCACCGACATCTCACCCGAGAGTGGTAGCCTCCGCGAGATGCTGTCCGAGCACCTAAAGATGTACGGCGCCGATCCGGGCAAGCGCGCATCGTCGAGCCGGGTAGCGCCCCCCCCGCCACCCAAACAGCATCCGCCCGGCGACGAGTCGAAGTCGGGTAAGCAGAAGACGTCGAGTCTCGTGTTCCTCGACCTGGACGAGCCCCGCACCCCGAAGGGCGCTCCAGCCGCCAAGGCCGCTGCTGCTCAGGCGCCGCCGGCGCCGGCACCGCCGCCACCGTCTCCCCCGGTGGACGAGCCGATCATCAAGGAGGTCGTCCCGGAGCCGGACGAATCGTTGGAAATCGAGAGCACGAGTCTCGTGGACGAGGCGCCCGGCGGGAGTGTGGGGAGTGGCACGCTCGAGGGTTTCGAGACCACCGCGGCGGACTTCACCGAGGTGCAGGCGAGCACTCCTCAGACGCCGTCGATCCGTGAGGACGTACGCCCGGATGATCTCGAGCTCGAAACGCTGCCGGAGCTCGAGCCGACGATGCCCGAGCCGACGATGCCCGAGCGGACGAGACCCGAGCCGACGAGGCCCGCGCCCCCCGTCGAGAGCGCTGCGGATGTCCAAGCTCTCGACGATGCCGATCTCGTGCTGGAGGGGAATGTCGAGGCGAAGAGCTCGGCGCCGCCTTCGCCCGCGGCCCCCAAACTGAAGAAGCCACACGCGCCGGCCCCGGAAGCCCCCCGCGTGAAGCCGGTCGTGCCGAAGCGGCCCGTGTCCGGCACGCGCAAAGACGCGGTCGAAGTACCGCCGCTCGAGCTTGAGCCCGATTTCCAGACGGCGACGACTGATGCGGGCCACGATGTCGACGACGAGCCGCTGACCCTGGAAGAAATGCCGCCGGCGCCGCCGGTGCATCCCAGTTTCATTCAGACTGAGGACGAGACCTCGATTTCGACTGGTGGCCGTCGCTCAGGCTTCATCGATCTCGGAGTCGACGAAGTCAACCAAGGCGGTAACGCGGGCTCCCTGGTCTTCTCGAACATCGAAGAGACACCGGCCGCGCCGGAGATCGAGGAGCTCGAGTCGCGGGTCGCCGACAATCCGGACGATCCCGAAGCGCACCAGGCCTTGGGCGAGGCACTGATCGAGCAGGGCGAGCGCGAGCGGGGCATCGAGGAGCTCGACCTCGCGACGGCCGGCTACGAGAACGCCGGCAATCTGTCCGAGGCGCGCGACCTCGTCGACGAGATCCTGCACCTGGATCCGAACAGCGTCCGGCACCGGCAGAAAGCCGTCGAGTTCGCGTTCAAAGCGGGTGAAAAGGGGAAGCTGATCGACGCCTATCTGGAGCTGGCCGACGCATTGCTGCGGTCGGACCTGCCGGACAAAGCGCGCGCGGTGTATGCGCGTGTCGCCGAGCACGATCCCAAGAACGAGCGCGCGAAGGGAGCGATCGCGATGCTGGCGCCGGCCGTCGCGCCGTCCAAGCCCGAGGGCAAGGTCAAGGCAAAAGACGCCAAGATGAAGGTGCGCGACGAAGCCGCCCTCGACGGCGAATTCGTCGATCTCGGCTCGATGTTGACCGAGGAGGACGAGGGGCCTCAGCGCGACACGCGCATGACTGTCGCGGACGAGGAGCCCACCGGCGACGAAGAGCAGGATTTTCACGATATGCTCGCGCGCTTCAAGCAGGGTATTGACGAGAATATCGACGAGACCGATTTCCAATCGCACTACGATCTCGGAGTGGCGTTCAAGGAAATGGGATTGCTGGACGAGGCGATTGCCGAATTCCAGAAAGCGCTGCGCGCCCCGGAAGGCAAGCTCCGCACGTCGGAAATGCTGGGCGTCTGTTTCGTCGAAAAAGGCGCCTACGGTGTGGCGGAGTCGATTCTCCGGCGTGGTCTCGATCTTCCCGCCTCGGGGGATCAGGAGCGCCTCGGCGTGCTGTACTGGCTGGGCCGCGCGCTCGAGCAGCAAGGGAAGAAGGCGGACGCGCGCGATCTGTATGGGCGCGTGTTCGCGGTCGATATCCGATTCCTCGATGCCGAGCAGCGCGTCAAGGCGCTCGCCAAAGCGAAGTGACGTGAGCCAACAAGTCGCCGGTGTCAGCCTCCGCGACATTCAGCGGCCCGTGGCCGAGGAGCTCGAGCAGGTCGTGTTCGAGCTGCGCCGCGTCATCGCGGCAGATTTCCCGATCGTCAGCGAAGTCAACGAGCATCTCCTGCAGATGAAGGGAAAGTTGTTCCGGCCGACATTGCTGCTGCTGAGCGACAAAGCGTCGGGGGCGAACGATTCCCGCGCGGTCACGCTTGCGGCAGTGGTGGAGCTGATCCACCTCGCCACGTTGGTCCACGACGATTCGGTCGACCATTCGGTCCTGCGGCGCGGGCTGCCCACGATCAACGCGCTGTTCTCCCATCAGATCGCCGTCATCATGGGCGATTATCTCTACTCGCGCGCCATCATCGAGCTGGTGCGTCTCGACGCGCAGGAGGCGCTGCGGGTGCTGGCGCGCGTGACCAACGAGATGACCGTCGGGGAAATGCGCCAGCTCGAGGCGCACGACAAGCTCGCGTACGGCGAGGCCGCCTATGATGCGCTGATTCGCGCCAAGACCGCATCGCTGCTGTCGGGCGCGTGCGAAGTCGGCGCGCTGACGGCGCCCCCCGCGTACCGGCAAGCGTTGGCTCGGTTCGGCATGCTGGTCGGGATGGCCTTCCAGATCACGGACGACCTGCTCGATTACACGCAGACCGAGGCGGTCACGGGCAAGCCATCGGGTCTCGACCTCCGCGAGCACAAAGTCACGCTGCCGTTGATCGCCGCCTTGGCGCGGATGCCCGTGGACAGTCCGGGCCGGCGCGTCGTGGCCGAGCTGATGAACGCGGCGGAGCCAAGCGACGATCTGGTCGCGGAGGTGGTGCGGCTGGTGGAGGCGGCGGGGGGACTCGAGGTGGCGCGGCGGCGCGCGCTCGAATTGGCGCAGCAGGCGGAGGCCGAGCTGGATGTGCTGCCGGCCTCGCCCGCACGGGACGCTTTACAAGGGAGCATTGCATATGCCGTGGAGCGGCGCAGCTAGCCCGGTGCGGCACGGCCCGCGACGCCCCCTCTTCTATATTGGGGTCCTCACGGTAGGATTCGTGTTGGGCGGGCTGCTGCACGCGTTTCTGCGTCGCTTCCTGCCGCAGGGGCCGGCGCGGGAAGTCTTTACGTGGTCCGTCACGCCGACGATCGGGCCGATTCATCTGGACTTGCTCGTGATGTCGATTACGTTGGGGCCGATCGGGTTGGATGTCTCCCTGCTCGCGGTGGTAGGGGTCGCGATCGCGTTTCTCGTCGCGCGCTCGCTCTTTTAGAAAGGCGAATCATGCTTCCCAATCTGGGCTTCACCGAAATCATCATCCTGCTGGGCATTCTCGTCCTGTTCTTCGGCGCGAAGCGCATCCCGGAAATCGGGTCGTCGATCGGGAAGGGCATCAAGGAATTCAAGCGGGGTCTCAAAGAGGAGCCCAAGGAGCCAGAGGAGACGTCCAGCACCGGCAGCGCGCTGCCGCCCGCTTCAAGCGGCGGCCCCAAGCGTTTGAATCAGTAGAGGTCGGCATGGGACTAGGGAATCTGAGCGGCAGCGAAATCATCATCCTCGGGATCATCGTGCTGCTCGTCTTCGGCGCGAACCGGCTGCCGGAGGCGGGACGGGCGGTGGGAAAAGGATTGCGGGAGTTCAAGCGCGCCCTCTCGGACGCGGAAAACAGCATCAATCAGCTTCCCTCGGATCGGACATCAGAGGAGCCGCCGCGCGACGCGAAACCGAAGCGTCTGGTCGAGTAGGTCTAGAGGGCCGCGGCGTCCGTCGCGGCTTGTGACTTGAACAGATCCTTGCGCCGGTCGACGATCTTGGCCTTGGCGCGCAAGCCCTTCCATATACTGCTGCATCCGGGATTGCTGCACCGCCTGACGCAGCTGGTCGCGCTGTGTGTTGCGCTGCGCGAGCCACGCACTGGAATCGGCGAGCTTGCGGCCTAACGACTCGATGATGAAGTAGCCGCCTTCCCCCTTGATCACACCACTGCGTTCGCCGACTCCCAGACCAAACGCGGTCCCGACGACCGTCGGCTCCCGCCCGAGATAGCTCGGCGGGTGCAGCCGTGTGAACGGACCGAATTGCTGGACCTGAAGCCCGCGCGCCGTGGCCGCTGTCGTCAGGCTGGGAGTACCTTTCAAAGCCGCCGCGAGTGAATCCGCCCGGTGCTGCGCGAGCACCTTCTGCCTGTCGAGCCGTACATCGTTCTGTACCCGTTCGCGGATCTGGTCGAGCGGCGGCACACCTTCTGGCGCCACCGAGTCAACCCGAAAGACGTAGTACGCCCGAGTTGCCTCGATGACCGGGCTCGTCTCGCCCGCCGGCGCCTCGAACGCCCAGATGCTCACGTCCGGAACGACGTAACCGCCCACGTCGAAGCGGTTCCCCTGAATCAGCTGGTACGTGGGCGAGACCTGCAGATCTAACCGCTTCGCCGCGCTGTCGAGCGTAGCGGGGTCCGTCCGCTCGGCGGCAATCCGCTCGAGCGTGTCGGCACTCGACTCGACTTCGCTCGAGATGCTCTCCCGCCAGGCTCACCGGGATGAGAATGTGACGCACCTTCAGCGAGTCGCCCTTCGCCTGATCGACGCGAATCAGGTGGTAACCGAACTGCGTCGCGACGGGCGCGGAGACCTGTCCCGGCTTCAGACCGCGCAGCCCCGCCAGGAACTGCGGATCGAAATTGCTCTCGTTGCGCTTTATCCAGCCGAGGTCGCCGCCGTTTTGCCCGCTGACCGAGTCGCTCGATTCGCGTTTCGCGACGTCCTCGAACTTTGCGCCGCGCGCGAGCTCAGCGCGCACCTGCGCCACTCGGGCGCGGGCCGCCGCGGAGTCGGCGGCATTGGGAAGACGCGGCAGCGCGACGAACCGCAGGTACGCGACCGCCGGCCGCTTGAAGTCGTCGCGGTGCTTCTCGACGTACGCCGACAGCTCGGCGTTGCTGATCCTCGTCGTGTCCGGCATCGAGTACGGCCACACGGCGAGCGCGGCGGTCCGGACGGAATCGTGCTGGTCCTTGTAGATCCGCCAGAGCTTCGCATCGGAAACGTAGACGTCGCTCGTCAGGTACTGCATCAGCTTGATGCGCGGAATCTGCTCGCGATACATGCCTTCGATCTGCGCAAGCAGCTGGCGATCGGCATTGGTCGAGAGAAACTGCTGCCACTTGCGGATATCGAACTGACTGTCGGTCTGGAATTGCGGATCGCGCATCACCTCGGGCGGCGGCGAGGTGCGCGCCGCTTCGATGACCTCCGCATCGCTCACCCGGATGTCCAGCCGCCGGTATTCCTGCTCGAGCAACGCGTCCGAGATCATCTGATTGATGACCTGATCCTGGAGCTGCTGATCTTCCTCCCGCGTCCGAGGCGCGCTACCGGACTGTTGGCGATACTGCTCGGAGGCTACCTGCAGGCGCTGCTGGTATTCAGTAACCAGGTATTCTCTACCGTTGACTTTAAGGACGACATTCGCGCTCGTGCCGAGAATCGAGGACACTTGCCCGATGGCGAGCCACGCGATGAAGGAGATCGCGAGGATGTAGAAGATCCACTTAGCATTCGAGCGCATTGAGCGCAGCATGGCGACTTCGAACTCCAATCAAAAAGGAGGGGTGAAGGGGCATAAGTCTAAGAACGACAACGAGCAAACTCAAGCGCACAGAGTCGCGGGTCATTTGACAGCAGCGGCGGCCAAACACTATCTTCCCTCAATTCCCACATAGACTTAGGCTGTGGCCTATACCAGCGAGATCGAGAAGCTCGAAGCGCGCTTTAATGATAACCCCAAGGGCCGGAACTTCGCCCCCTTGGCGGACGCCTATCGTAAAGCGGGACTTATAGATAACGCGATAGCGCTGTGTCAGAACGGCCTCCAGCTCCATCCCGATTACGTCAGTGCCCACATCGTCTATGCCCGCTGCCTCGTCGATAAGAAGGACGACGCCGCCGCCCTCGAGGTCTTCAAGAAGGTCCTCGAGCTCGACGGCGAAAACATCATCGCCCTGCGGGGGCTAGCTGAGCTCGCCGAGCGGAATGGCCGTTACGAGGAGGAGGTCGGGTGGCTGAGCCGGCTGATCAACGCCGATCCGATGAATGGCGACGCGGCGGAAGCGTTGGGCCGTGCAAAGGCGAAGGCAGCCAGCAAATCGACTGAAGCTGCTCCCCCACTGCCGGTGGCCAAGCCGGATTTGGAGATCGAGCACGAGGACCCCGACGCCGCGCGCGTCGAGCTGTCGAGTAACCCCCGGCCCGCGACGGGTGCTTCGGAAATTGAAAACTTCGAAGAGGCGATCAGTTTTAATCCAGGCGCGCACGCCGCCGCCAAGGCCGAGGGCCTGGAATTCCAGGAAGAGGTGGAGCTGAAAGCCCAGGACATCGAGCAGGTCGAGGTCGACGGGCTCGCACGCACTCAGTACGAAGGCAGTGGAATGTTCAAGCTGGACGCGCCTGCGCCGACGGATTCGCAGCAGGCCGCGCCCGAGCTCGACGAGGCGATCCCGCAGGTCGACCTCCCGCTGATTATGCCCGACGAGGCCGCGTTCGCGCCGCCACCCCCCCCACCCCCCCCACCCCCCCCACCCCCCCCACCCCCCGCACCACCGCCTCCGCCGACTCCATCGACGCCGTCAGCGCGCGTACCGGCCGCCGTCGCGCTGTCCGATGACGACGGCGCGGCGGATATCGCAGCGTTGTCGCGAGCCGAGCCGGTGTTGACGGAAACAATGGCCGAGCTGTATCTGAAACAGGGGCACCCGCAGGATGCTCTCAGAGTCTATCAGGCGTTGTTGGCGCAGCGACCGAACGACGCGAAGCTGCGGAGCAAGGTCGAGCACCTGTTGCACGGCGGGAAGAGGCGGTCGGGGATCTCCGCCCGAGGCTTCCTCAAGAACATCCTGTCGGGCCGCGGAGTCACACCGGCGTCCACCCGTGAGCCGCAGGGTACGCTGGCGGCCGCGTTCGACGTGGCCGATCCCGCCGGCCCTGGGGGGGGGGGAGGGCTGGGGGAGCCGTCACGTCCGGCGCACGATACGATTTCGCTCGACACGGTATTTGGAGAGGGAGCAGGAACGGCGAAGACGGATGTGTTCCCAGCGGCTCCGGCGGGTGGGGGTGCCCAGACCGGGGGGGGGGGCTTCTCGTTCGATGAGTTCTTCGCTGGTGGCAAACCCACAGCAGGTCAGGCCAGCGGCGCGAGTGGAACAGGCGCGGCTCCTTCGGCTGACACGACGGCTGCAAAACCATCCGGTCGCGCGTCCGGCCGCACCCAGCGGTCACCGGAGGAGGAAGCCGACGCTGATCAATTTCAGCAGTGGTTGAAGAAGCTGAAATCCTAGTGCCCCCCCCAGCTCCTCGGCACATCGCCGTGCTGAACGGTCCCAATCTGAATTTGCTGGGTGAGCGCGAGCCGGAAGTGTATGGCCGCACGAGCCTCGCGGACATCGAGCGGGCCACGCACGAGCGTGCCCGCGCGCTGGGCGTCGAGTGCAGCTGGGTGCAGACGAACCACGAAGGCGAGCTGATCGAGGCGATTCAGGGCCTGAAGGGACATTCCGACGGCGCGGTCATCAATGCGGCGGCCTTCACGCACACGAGTCTCGCCGTGCGTGACGCCCTACTCGCAGTGCGTGTGCCGTTTGTGGAAGTGCATCTCTCGAACATTTTCGGGCGCGAACCCGAGCGTCGCCGCTCGTTGCTGGCGGATCTCGCGGTCGGCGTCGTCACGGGGTTTGGGCCGGATAGCTATCGACTGGGGCTCGAGGGGATCGTCGGTTATCTCAAATCACGATAACCGTCCCGAGCGCCAGGCTGCGCTGGCTGCGGTGCTCGAGGCGGAAGGCCTGGACGCGCTGCTCGTCACGTCGCGTCCCAACATCCGTTATCTGTCGGGATTCAGCGGCTCGGCGGGCCTGGCGCTCGCGACCCGCACCGCGCTGCTCGTGCTGACAGACTTTCGCTATGACGAGCAGGCGCGGCAGGAGTGCGGTGCCGTCGCACGGGTGGAGATCGAGGCGACGAGTGTTTGGGACCGGCTCTTCAAGGAGCTTCCCACGCTGGGTGGGATCGGCGTCATCGGGTTCGAGGCACACGTCGTCACTGTAAAAGAAGCGGAGCGTTTCTCCAGCACGGCGGCGGCCGCGTGGCGGTGGAAGCCGGTCAGCGAGCTGGTCGAACGGCTGCGCGTGCGGAAAGATGCCGGCGAGATCGCCGCCATTCGCTCGGCTGCCGAGCTCGCGGCGGAGGCGCTGCGCGAGACGCTGGCCACGGTGCGACCGGGACAAACCGAGCTGGAGATCGCGGCGCGGCTCGAGGGCGCCCTGCGGCGACGCGGCAGCGAGGCCTATCCGTTTCCGACGATCGTCGCGAGCGGACCTCGCACCGCGCTGCCGCACGCGCACACCAGCAGCCGGACGGTAGCGGCGGGGGAGTGGCTCCTGCTAGACTTTGGCGCCGTGGTCGACGGGTACTGCGCGGACGTCACGCGCACGGTGGTGGTGGGTGGCCGCGCCGACGAATCACAACGCGCGCTGTACTCGGTCGTACAGGATGCGCAGCGGCGCGCGCGCGAGGGCGTGCGCGTGGGAATGACGGGTCGAGAAGCGGACGCGCTCGCGCGCGATCCGATCGAAGCACGCGGGTTCGGCGCGGCCTTCGGCCATTCGACGGGTCATGGACTCGGGCTCGAAGTACACGAAGCGCCACGACTCGCGCGGACGGTTGCCGAGCCATTGCCGGAGAACGCGGTCGTCACGATCGAGCCCGGCGTCTACATCACGGGCAGCGGCGGTGTGCGGATCGAGGATGACGTGCATCTGTCGGCCGACGGTCCTGTACTGTTGACCGACGGCTGCACGGATCTCATGGAACTGGTGTAGGGCCTCTTGGGGGGTATCTTCACGGTATGAAGCTCGACATCATCGCCCAGATTGTGCAGATCCTGAAGGACGCCCCGGAGGTGGGCGCCATCGAGATCCGCCGCGGTCTGTTTGGTGCATGGTCGTCGGTGCGAGTATCCAAGGCTGGGCACACCAATGCGGGTTCCGGGGGAGGGGGGGGGGGCCACGTCATTGTCAGCCAGCCGATGGGTTCTCCGGCGCCCACGGCCGGAGGCCCTGAAGCCGCCGCCCCAGCCCCCCCCGCCGCCCCGAAGTCGCAGCTCCTCGAGATCAAGTCACCGATGGTCGGCACGTTTTACCACTCGCCCGAGCCCGGCGCGCAGCCCTATGCCAAGGTCGGGACGAGGGTGACCGTGGGTCAAGTCGTGTGCATCATCGAGGCGATGAAGATCATGAACGAGATCGAGTCCGAAGTCTCCGGCGTCATCCGGGACGTCGCCGCGCAAAACGCGCAGCCCGTGGAGTTCGGACAGGTCCTTTTCCGGGTGGATCCGAATGGGTGAAGCGACGCAGAGCAATCTACCGGCGTTCAACTTCAAACAGGCAATCACACAGATGGTGCAGCGCAACGGCTCCGACTTGCTGCTCAAGGTCGGGCGGCCGGCGACTATCCGTGTGAACGGCGATCTGGTCCCGCTCGAGACGGCGCCGCTCAAGCCGGAGGAGCTGAAGTCGCTCGCCGAGCAGATCATGACGCCGCGCCAGGTGAAGGAGTTCGCCGAGCACAAGGAGGCCGACTTCGCGATCGGAGTGCCGGGCGTGGGCCGGTTCCGGACCAACGTCTATCAGCAGCGCGGCACCGTGGCCTTCGCCTTCCGGGCGATTCCCTACGAGGTGAAGCAGATCCGCGACCTGAACCTGCCCGCGGTGCTCGAGGAAATCGCGCTCAAGCCGCGCGGGCTCGTGCTCGTCACCGGCGTGACGGGATCGGGGAAATCGACGGCGCTCGCCGCGATGATCAACCACGTGAATACGAACCGGCGTGTGAACATCATCACGATCGAGGACCCGATCGAGTTTTTGCACCGCGACCAGCAGTCCAACATCTCGCAGCGTGAGGTGGGCAACGACACGTTGTCGTTCAACTCCGCGCTGCGGCACGTGCTGCGGCAGGATCCCGACGTCATCCTGATAGGCGAGATCCGAGACATCGAGACGCTGGACACGGCGCTCAAGGCGGCGGACACGGGACACATGGTGTTCTCGACGCTGCACACCACCGATGCGACGCAGTCGATTCAGCGCGTCATCTCGTTCTTTCCCCCGCACCAGCACGACGAGATTCGCCACCTGCTGTCGACCGCGCTGCAGGCGATCATTTCGCTGCGTCTGGTGCCCCGCAAGGACGGCCGGGGCCGCGTGCCCGCCGCGGAGGTGCTGATCAACACGGCGGCCGTGGCCGACAACATCCGCGATCTCTCCAAGCAGCTCAACATTCCCGATCTGATCGCCCAAGGGTCGATTCAGTACGGGATGCAAAGCTTCGACCAATCGTTGTTCCACTGGTACCAGCAGGGGATCATCAGCTACGAGAGCGCGATCTTCTACGCGACCAATCCGAGCGAGTTCGCGCTCAAGGTCTCGGGGGTCGACTCATCGGGCAATCGGCTCGGCGGAGCCGACCGGGCCGGGATCGAGCTTACGCCCTAATGTTCAAGAAAGTGCTGATCGCCAACCGCGGGGAGATTGCCCTGCGGGTGATCCGCGCGTGCAAGGAGCTGGGCGTCGAGACGGTGGCGGTGTACTCGGAGGCGGACCGGGAGTCGTTACACGTCCGCTTCGCCGACGACGACGTCTGCATCGGCCGCGCGCCCAGCCGCGACAGCTACCTGAACATTCCCCGCTTGATCGCCGCGGCTGAAATCACCGGCGCGGACGCGATCCACCCCGGCTACGGCTTTCTCGCGGAAAATGCGGAGTTCGCGGAGAAGGTGGGCGCGTCCAACATCACGTTCATCGGACCGACCCCCGAGCAGATCCGCCAGATGGGCGACAAGGCCGCGGCGCGCAAGCTCGCGAAAGCACGGGGCGTCCCGACCGTTCCCGGCTCGCCGGGGCCGGTCGAATCCATCGAAGAAGCGCAGCAAGTCGCCACCGAGATCGGGTTTCCCGTGATCATCAAGGCCGCCGCGGGCGGCGGCGGCAAAGGGATGCGGGTCGCGGTCGACGCCGATCAGTTCTCGCAGTCGTTCAATCTCGCCAAGCAGGAAGCGCTCGCGGCGTTCGGGTCGGGCGAAGTGTATATCGAGAAATACCTGGCGCGACCGCGGCACATCGAGATCCAGATCATGGGCGATACCCACGGCAGGGTGATGCACCTGTGCGAGCGCGACTGCTCCGTGCAGCGCCGCCACCAGAAGCTGGTCGAGGAGGCGCCATCGCCCGCCGTTGATCAGACGCTGCGCGAAGACATGGGCGACGCCGCGGTCAAGCTGGCGGAATCCATCGGCTATGTGGGCGCCGGGACGATCGAATTCCTGCTCGATGCGGACGGCTCGTTCTACTTCATGGAAATGAACACGCGCATTCAGGTCGAGCATCCGGTGACCGAGATGTGCACGAACTTCGATCTCGTAAAGGAGCAGATCACCGTCGCGGCGGGGGCGCCGCTGTCGCTCGTGATGAACGGCAACCGGTTGCGTGGCCACGCGATCGAATGCCGCGTCAACGCCGAGGATCCCAGCCGCAATTTCCAGCCGTCGCCCGGGTTGATCACCGCGTACCATCCGCCGGGCGGTCCCGGTGTGCGGGTCGATACGCACATCTATGCGGGCTACACGGTGCCGCCCTATTACGACTCGCTGCTCGCCAAGGTGATCGTGCACGGGAACTCGCGCACCGAGGCCCTCGCCCGTATGCGCCAGGCGCTCGATTCCTTTATCATTGAAGGCGTGACCACCACGATCCCATTCCTGGGCCGGGTCATGCGCCACCCGGATTTCGTCGCGGGCAAGGTGGACACGAAATTCCTCGAGCGCGAGCCGCAATTACTCAAAGATCAAGCATGAAGATTGACGTCTACTACACACCACTCGGCCTGAACGCGGGGGATCTGACCGGCCGGGCGGTGGTCGTCATTGATGTGCTGCGCGCGACCAGCACCATCGTCACCGCGCTGTCCGCCGGCGCCCGGGCCGTCGTGCCGGCGGCGAGCTCCGAAGAGGCGGTGCGCCTCACCTCGAACCTCGAGAAGAACGGCATCGTGCTGGCGGGCGAGCGGCGGATGCTGAAGATCGAGGGGTTTGCGCTGGGCAATTCGCCGCGCGAAATGACCCCGGAAGCCGTCGGGGGGAAGACGCTGTTTCTGGCGACCACCAATGGGACGCCGGCGCTGCTCGCGGCGCAAGGCGGCGACCCCGTCCTGGTCGCGGCCGCGCTGAATTTCAGCGCCGTCGCCGAGCGCGCCCGCCATCTCTTCACCGAGCGGGGCGAGCTGGTCATCATCTGCGCCGGGCGGGAGAAGCAATTCGCGTTGGAGGACGCCTATACGGCCGGTCGCCTGATCAAGGCGGTCAAGAAGGGTGTGCCGCCGAAGAAGCTGGTGCTCAACGACGCCGCGCAGGTGTCGCTCGATCTGGCCGCGCAGCAGGGCGGCTGGCTCGATGCCTTCGGCGCGAGCGGCGCCGCGCGCCAGTTGAGCGAAGTCGGACTGGGAGATGACGTGACGTTCTGCGCCCAGCCGGACCGGCTGGCCATCGTTCCCGTTTACGCGGACCGTCGCATCGCGGCATGAACGCCAAGGCGCGGCAAGAGCTCATCGGCATTGCGGCCCTGCTGGTGGGGCTCTTCCTCGGGCTGACATTACTGCCGGTGGCATTGACGGGAAGTTGGGGACGGTCGATCGGTGGCACGCTCTGGCAGGTGTTCGGCGTCGGCGCGATTGTCGTGCCCGTCCTCGGCGTCGCCTGGGCGCTCGCGGCGTTCGAGCGGCTCGGCGGG
The DNA here is from genome assembly GCA_963704805.1 of uncultured Gemmatimonadales bacterium. GTDB lineage: Bacteria > Gemmatimonadota > Gemmatimonadetes > Gemmatimonadales > GWC2-71-9 > 20CM-2-65-7. The sequence goes on from CAVPHS010000001.1 coordinate 1,740,326, forward strand.
CTCTCCTGGGGCCGCGCGGCGGTGCTCGGCGCCGGCCTGATCATACTGATTCCGTACGGCATCGCCGTCGCGGTTCGGCCGGATTTCCCAGCTAACTACGATACTTGGACGCCCACGGAACAGCTCGTCGGTTTCTTCCCTGGGTTTCTGGCCGACGGGGTCAGGGGTGCGATCGGAACCGCCGGTGCCGTGCTCGCCGGCATTTTCGCGCTGTCCGCCCTTGGCATTCTGACGGTTGGGTGGCATCCGCTGACGCTGTTGAGACAGCGCGCGGAACCCAAGACACGGGAAACGGGAAACGAGAAGCGGGAAACGAGAAAAGCCATCGAGCTCGAGGATTCGGAACCACGTGTCCCGTTTCCCGTTTCCCGCATACCGAAGGACCGTAAACCGAAGCCCACTCCGCCCCCCAAACCCGCTCCGCCTCCTCCTCCGGGCTCCCTCATCCCGCCCATTGAGCTCCTGACGGAAGGGCCCGGCGCGGTCGAGGACGCCGACGCCGCGCAGATCGAGGACATGGGCCGCCGCCTGGTCGCAACGCTCGAGACGTTCCGCGTCGGCGCGCTGATCACGAACAAGACCGTCGGGCCGGTGGTCACGCGCTTCGAGCTGGAGCCGGGGCGCGGCGTCAAGGTGGGGCGCGTCTCGTCGCTCGCCGACGATCTGGCGCTGGCGATGCGCGCGCAGTCATTGCGCATCGTGGCGCCGATCCCGGGAAAAGCCGCGATCGGCATCGAGGTTCCGAATCCGACGCCCCGTCTCGTGCATGTGCGCGATATGATCGACAGCGCCGAGTTTCGCCGCTCCGCGCGCGTGCTGCCCGTTGTGTTGGGACGCAATCTCGAGGGTGACGAGGTCGTGGATGATCTAACGAAGATGCCGCACCTGCTCATCGCCGGTGCGACAGGCTCCGGCAAATCGGTGTGCATCAACGCCATGATCACGAGTCTCGTGTACGCGCACGGCCCGGACAAGCTGAAGCTACTGATGATCGATCCGAAGATGGTGGAGTTGTCGATGTACAGCGCGCTGCCGCATCTCGGCCTGCCGGTGGTGACGAGTCATCACAAAGCGGCGAACGTGCTGAAGTGGGCGGTGTGGGAGATGGAGCGTCGCTACCGCCTGCTGCACGCGAATCATGCGCGCAACATCACCGACTTCAACAAGAAGGTGGAAGCGAAGGCGCCGCTCAAAGGACCGCGGGAGACGCTGGCCACGCAAGCGGGCATCCAGAAAGAGCTGCCGTTCGACGCCGCGTACACCGACGGCATTCTTCCCTACATCATCCTCATCGTGGACGAGCTCGCCGATCTGATGCTGACGGTCCAGGGCGAGATCGAAACGCCACTCGCCGTGCTCGCGCAGAAGGCGCGCGCGATCGGCATTCATCTGATCCTGGCGACGCAGCGGCCCTCGGTGAACGTCATCACCGGTCTGATCAAAGCGAATTTCCCGTGCCGCATCGCGTTCCGCGTCTCTGCCAAAGTCGACAGCCGCACAATTCTCGACCAGAACGGTGCCGAGACATTGCTCGGCAACGGCGACATGCTGTTTCTGCCGCCGGGCAAGAGTGAGCCGCTGCGCGTGCAGGGCGCGTTTATTTCGACCGACGAGACGGAACGGCTGATGGAATGGTACAAGGCGCACGCCCCCCCCCCAGCCGCGGCGGCCGTTACCCCCGGAACGTCGATCGAGGAGCAGGTCACCGCGCTCGAGAGAGCGGAGAAAGAAGGAGAGGAAGGAGCCGGGAGTCTGGAGTCAGGAGCCGGAGATCGGGATCCGCTCTTTCGGCAGGCGGCCGAGGTCTGCATCCAAAATCAGGTCGGTTCTACGTCCCTCCTCCAGCGCCGCATGAGTATCGGGTACGGCCGCGCTGCCCGAATCATCGACCAGCTCGAGCTGGCCGGGGTGCTGGGGCCTGCCAGTGGGTCAAAACCGCGGGATGTCCTGGTGGGCCTTGAAGAATTGGACGACGTCCTCGGCCCGGAAAACGGAAATAGCGCGCTGTAGCGAGATGCATAATGATCCGGCGTGCAAGTTTTCGGTTAGTCACAGGTCTGGGAGTGCTGATATTGTGCGTCCATGTCGAGTGGCGTTCACAGTGATCCCGATCAATGGACGGACCCGCGCCATCGTCGCGGCCTGGCCGGCGAGGAACAGGCGATCCGCTATCTCCAAAGCCGTGGCTGGGAGATCGTCGCGCATCGCTTTCGCGTCGGCCGCATCGAGCTGGACCTGGTCGCCCGTCGTGGCGCTCTGGTCGCATTCATTGAGGTGAAGGTCCGGCGGGGGACAGCTTTCGGCAGCCCCTTTGAGGCGGTGACGGGCGGGAAGCGGCGAGAAATAGTAAAAGCAGCGCGGGTCTGGATGGATCGTTTCGGGCGACAGTCAGACGTGTACCGCTTCGACTGTATCGGTATTGTTGACAATAGGATAGAGCATCTGGAGGACGCCTTCCGTCCCGGATGGCGGTAAGAGTGGTTTCGGTATATATTCGGGCCTCACACGAGGAGGCTCGCCACCCATGTCGAGGTCAATCATGGCAGAACAGCAGCCGGCAAAGCTCACCGAAGACCGCCGCAAAGCGCTCAACCTCGCCATCACGCAGATAGAGAAAACCTGTGGAAAGGGGTCCATCATGCGGATGGGCGCCGACTCGCCGCAGGTGCGCGTGGCCGGCATCTCGACGGGGGCGATCAATCTCGACGCGGCCATCGGGATCGGCGGGATCCCGCGCGGCCGGGTGACGGAGATCTTCGGGCCCGAGTCGAGCGGCAAAACGACGCTCGCGCTGCACGTCGTCGCGCACGCGCAGCGCGAAGGTGGTGCCGCCGCCTACATCGATGCCGAGCACGCGCTCGACGTCGAGTACGCCAAGAAGCTGGGCGTGGACATCGAGAACTTGCTCGTCTCGCAGCCCGACACTGGCGAACAGGGCCTCGAGATTTGCGAGATTCTCGTCCGCTCGGGAGCGGTCGACGTGGTCGTCGTCGACTCCGTTGCGGCACTCGTCCCCAAAGCCGAAATCGAAGGAGAGATGGGCGACTCGCTGCCCGGTCTCCAGGCGCGTCTCATGAGCCAGGCGCTGCGCAAGCTGGCCGGCGCCATTAACCGCTCGCGCACGTCCGTGATTTTCATCAACCAGCTGCGTGAAAAGATCGGGGTCATGTTCGGCAATCCCGAGACCACCAGTGGTGGCCGGGCGCTCAAGTTCTATGCGTCGGTGCGTCTCGACATGCGGCGCATCGGGCCCGTGAAAGAGCGCGAGATCGTGATCGGCAATCATGTGCGGGTGAAGGTCGTGAAGAACAAGGTCGCGCCGCCGTTCCGGCAGGCGGAGTTCGACATCATGTTCGACGAAGGGATCAGCCACGAGTCGCTGCTGGTCGATATCGCGGCGGAGGCCGGCATCATCGAGAAGTCAGGCGCGTGGTACTCGTACGGCAAAGAGCGGATCGGGCAGGGCCGTGAGAACGCCAAGCTGTACCTGAAGGACCACCCCGACATGTCGGCCGAAGTCGAGGTACGCGTGAAGGAGCACCTCGGCATCAAGGCGGCAGGCGGGCCGGGAGAAGCGGGCGGGGCGGCCGGCGATGAGGAGAGCGCCGCGAGCGAAGAGTGATTCTCACGGGACTCGCCCCCGATCCACGACGGCCAGACTATAGGCTGGTCGAAGTGGATCGGGGGCGTTTTGCTTCTCTCCCCGCCGCAGATCTTGCCGATCTCAACTTGCAGGTTGGCGTCGAGATCACGGGGCCGGTGCTCGAGCGGCTGCAGGAGCTCGCCGACGTCGAGGCCGCCCATCGCGCCGCGCTGCGCGCGTTGGCGCGGCGGGCGCATGCGCGCTTCGACCTGCGCCGGCGCCTCCAGCAGAAGCAACATCCACCCGCGGCGGTCGATGCCGCACTCGACCGGCTGGTCAACGCCGGTCTGCTCGACGACGCCCGCTTCGCAGTCGACTACGCCGCCGCCAAAGCCTATCGCGGCCGGGGGCCGGCGCGCCTGATCCGCGACCTCCTCGCCCAGGGCATCGACCGGCGCGTCGCCGAGGATGCGGTCCGGACGTCGCTCGCCGCCGAAGGCGTCGATCCCGCGGACGCCGTGCGGGTGCTGGCTGAGAAGCGGGCGAGGCAGCTCGCGGGACTGCCGGCGGCGGTGAGGAGGCGGCGGTTGGTGGCGTTCCTGGTGAGGCGGGGGTTTGGGGGCTCAGAAATCCGCAGCGTAGTAGAAGCAATTTCGTAGTGCCCCGCGGCATGGCCGCGGGGCACCCGCACCCGGAACGGGCGACCTAAACGGGTACTCGCATTTCGGACGGCATCGTGAGAGCGCGAGGACAACACCAGGCCTGCAGATTGTTCGTGCACTTGACCTGGCACACCTATCGAAATCAGCCAACGATCCGGGCACCGGTTGTTGGAACCGTGACGGATTCGATGCAGAACGCCGGGCGACGCACCAGGTCCATCGTTCTGGCCCAAGGCGTGTTGAGTGATCACGTTCACGTTCTAATTCGCTGTGCACCGGATGCGACGGTCAGCTCTTTCGTGCGAGAGGCGAAGTCCGAGTCGTCCAGGCGGGTGGGGAAGACGCTGCGTTGGCAACGAGGCTATTACGCCGATTCGATCAGCCGATCGCACGTGCTCGGGGTTCGTCAGTACATAGCGGCGCAGTTTAAACGTCATCCCGACAAGATCCCACAAGGGTAGCGTGCCCCGCGGCCACGCCGCGGGGCAACCAAAACGGCGGCGCCCCGGGGTCCAAACCCAAAACACCACTCGAACTCAGTCGAAGGCCCTCGATCTAACCCTTAACTCCTATCCTGCCTATCAGTTGCGCGTCTTGGCGAGCTATATTCCCCGCCATGAGGTCCGCGGACATTCGGCGCCAGTTCATCGAATACTTCGTCGCGAATGGGCACACCGAGGTGCCGAGCGGTCCTCTGGTGCCCCCAGACGACCCCACGTTGCTGTTCACCAACGCCGGCATGGTGCAGTTCAAGCGCGTGTTTCAGGGGTTGGAACGGCGCGAGTACAGACGAGCCGTCACCTGTCAGAAGTGCGTTCGCGCGGGCGGCAAGCACAACGACCTCGAGCAGGTCGGCCATACCGCGCGCCACCACACCTTTTTCGAGATGCTCGGCAACTTCTCCTTCGGTGACTACTTCAAGAAGGAAGCGATCGAGTACGCCTGGGAATGGGTGACCAGCAGCAAGTGGTTGGGCATCGATCCCGACCGGCTCTACGTCACCGTGCACCACTCCGATGACGAAGCGCGGAAACTGTGGCGGCAGGTCACCGGCATCGCCGACATCACGGATCTTTGGACTCGGCGACAAGGACAACTTCTGGCAGATGGGCGATACCGGACCCTGCGGTCCGTGCTCGGAGATCCTGGTCGATATCCGGAGCACGGAGCACGGAGCACGGAGCAGGGACCTCGGCGTCGACCAGTTCGTTCAGCTGAGCGAGGAAGGCAAGCTGCTCGAGATCTGGAATCTCGTGTTCATGCAGTTCGACCAACAGCCGGACGGCACGCGCAACAACCTCCCGAAGCCCTCGGTCGACACGGGGGCCGGCCTCGAGCGCATCACGTCGGTGCTGGAGAACGTGCCGTCCAACTTCGACACCGATCTGTTTCAGCCCATCATCGCGCAGGCGGTCGAAGTCGTCGGGCGGCCGTATGACCGCGGGCCCGCGGGCGCGCCCTATCGCGTGCTCGCCGACCACGCGCGCGCCGTTGCGTTCCTTCTCGCCGACGGCGTCTACCCGTCCAATGAAGGCCGCGGCTACGTGCTGCGCCGCATCTTGCGGCGCGCGGTGCGCCACGCGTGGCTGCTGGGTCGCCGCGAGCCGACGCTCGCCCCGCTGACGCAAGGTCGTGAGCAGCACGATGGGCGACGTCTATCCGGAGCTCGCGTCGAAGGAGCAGCACATCGAGCGCGTCACGCGCGCCGAGGAAGAGCGCTTTCTCGAGACGATCGCCGGCGGGCTCACGCGCATGGAGGAGCTGCGCCATCAGCCGATCATCTCGGGAGAGGACGCGTTCAAGCTGTACGACACCTACGGATTCCCCCTTGATCTCACGCAGATGATCGCCGCGGAGCACGGCCATGCGGTGGATGTTGAAGGGTTCGAACGCGCTCTCGCTGTCCAGCGAAATCGGTCCAGACTCGCTGGAACGATTCGCGGTGGGTCAAGCCTTCGAGGTGACCTAACCGGTCGTAAAGGCGACTGGGTGGAATTGAAAAAGAAGGCCCAGCAAAGGTGGGTCGGCTACGAGGCGACGAAAGCTGAGACGGAGCCGATCGCCTTTCGCCAATCCGGTGATCAGCTCGAGTTGATCCTGGAGGAGAACCCCTTCTACGCGGAGTCCGGAGGTCAGGTAAGCGACACGGGCGTGGTGAAGGGCGATGGATGGGAGCTGACCGTCGAAGGCGTCGAGAGAGTCGACGGCAAGAGCGCCGTGATCGGGACCTTCGGGGAAACGTTCGAACCGACGCCCGCACTCGCGCAGGTGAACGAATCACGCCGCAGGAATATCGAGCGCAACCACACCGCGACGCACCTCGTCCACGCCGCGCTCCGCAAGATCCTCGGGACGCACGTGCATCAGGCGGGATCCGTGGTCGCACCCGAGCGGCTGCGGTTCGACTTCAGCCATCACGGGCCGATCAAAGGTGAACAGCTGGCCGCGGTTGAGGCCGAAGTGAACGCGCACGTGTGGGAGAACCTGCCGATCGAGACCCGCCAGATGGCCTACCAGGAGGCGATCGCGGCGGGCGCGATGGCGTTGTTCGGTGAGAAGTACGGTGACGTGGTGCGGGTCGTGGATGTCGCCGGCGTGTCGCTCGAGCTGTGCGGCGGCACGCACGTCGCCTCGACCGGCCAAATCGCACTGTTTCGCTTCACGCATGAGACCGGTGCAGCGGCGGGGGTGCGGCGCATCGAGGCGCTGACGGGTCCGGGGGCTTACCGCTACGCGCTCGATCTGCAGAATCGGCTCACGGAAGCGGCCGGCCTGCTCAAGACCCAGCCGGAGCATCTCGCACGGCGGATCGAAGCGATGCTCGAGGAAAACAGAAAGCTGGAGAAGCGGGTCGACGAGCTCTTGAGGGGAAGCGGGACGGGGGAAGGGGGAAGGGTAGAACGAATCGGCGACGTCGAGCTGCACGTAAGCGAATCCCCACTCGAGGATCGCAATCAAATTGCCGCGGTTATGGACGGCTTCCGCGCCAAGCATAAGCGCGCTATTTCCGTGCTGTTCACGACAGGCGACCGAGCCGGCATCCACGTGGCCGTCACTGACGATCTCGTCTCAAAGGGCATCAAGGCGGGCGACATCGCCAACGCCATTGCAGCCACCACCGGCGGCAAGGGCGGCGGGCGCCCGCATTTTGCCTCGGCCGGCGTGGGGGATGTCACAAAACTGAGCGAGGCTCGCGCGCGCACGCCGGAGATCGTGCGAGGTTTTGCCGGATGACGCGTGACGAGGTGCTTGCCTGGCTCGACACGCGCCGTCCCGTCCCTCCAACCACCTTGCGCGAGCATCTTCGCGGCGCCGTTCACGACGCGCCGCTACGGCTCGACGCGCATCTCGCCGAGCTCGGCCGCGAGCTGCTGAGCAGGGTCGCCTCGCGCCCCCGGGGGGGCCGGGAGCTCGCGCTCGATCTGCTCGCCGCTGACGCATTCGTCACGTACGCATTCGAAGCCCAGGCGGAGGAAGGACCGCTACATGACACTTGATGGTCAGGGATTACTCGTCCTCGTCGACCCCGTGCGCACCAGCGGTGCGGAAGCGGCCCGCATTGGCCGTGAAGCGAGCGCCGCCGGCGTCCGGGGTCTGTTGATCGGCTCGTCGTTCGACGGTGCGGCGCAGACGCACGAAGTGGCGCGCGCGCTGCGCGAGAACGCCGCGGGCATCCCGGTGGCGCTCTTCCCCGGCTCGGCGATGCAGCTGACCGATCAAGTCGACCTCGTCCTGTTCCTGTCGCTCGTGTCGGGTCGCAATCCCCAATATCTGATCGAAGAGCACGTGCGCGCCGTGCCGTTCCTGCAGCGCCATCCGGTGCCGACGTTGTCGACCGCGTACATCCTGATCGACGGTGGGCGCGTCACGAGCGTCGAGGCGGTCAGTCAGACGCGACCCCTTCCCGCCGATAAGCCCGAGCTCGTCGCGGCGCACGCGACGGCCGCGTCGCTGATCGGGATGCAGGCGATCTACCTCGAGGCAGGGAGCGGCGCCGACCGACCCGTGTCCGAGCGGGTGATCCGCGCGTGCCGTGCGGCGGTCCCCGATCGCCTGCTGTTCGTCGGTGGCGGGATTCGTACGCCGGCCCAGGTGGGCGCGGCCCGCGCGGCCGGTGCTGACTTCGTGGTGATCGGGACGGCAGTCGAGGAAGGCTCCAATCTGAAGGCCTTTGTCGAGGCCGCGCGTTGAGCGTCGCGAAAATCCGGGAGTCGCTGGCCGGTTTGGCGTCGCTCGCCGGCCGAGTCGCCGCGGAGCAGGCTGAGGCCATTGCGGCGATCGCGCAGCGCTACGAGGCGACGCTGCGCGGCGGCGGGACGCTGTTTTTCGCGGGCAACGGCGGCAGCGCCGCCGACGCGCAGCACATCGCCACGGAGTACGTCGTTCGCTACCAGACCACTCGGCCGGCGCTGCGCGCGATCGCCCTCACGACCGACACGTCACTGCTCACCGCCTGCGCCAACGATCTGGGGTTCGATGAGGTGTTCTCGCGCCAGGTGGAGGCGCTCGCCGACGCGGGCGATTTGCTCGTGCTGCACTCGACGAGCGGCGAGAGTCCCAACGTGATTCGCGCCGCGCAGGCGGCCCGCGCACGCGGCGTCACGGTGATCGCGTTCCTCGGCAAAGGAGGGGGACAGCTCAAGGAGCTGGCGGACGCCAGCCTGGTCGTTCCCGCCGACGATACCGCGCGGATTCAGGAGCTGCATCTGGCCATCGAGCATGCAATCTGCGATGTGGTCGAAGAGCGGTTGAAGGGATGATCGACCTCTCCGGCAAGCGCGCATTCGTCACTGGTGGAGGCAGAGGCATCGGGCGCGCGACGGCGCTGCTGCTCGCGCGCGCCGGGGCGAAGGTCGCCGTGGGCTACCGCAGCCGAAAACCAGCGGCCGAAGCGCAGATCGCCGCCGCCGTGCGTGGCGACCTTGGCACCGCGGCCGGCGCACAAAAGGCGGTCGCCGAAGCGCTGCGCGCGCTCGGCGGGAATCTCGACATTCTCGTGGTCAATCACGGCGTCTGGCCCTCCGACAACGTGCCCGTCGCGGAGATGAGCGACGAGCAGTGGGAGTCGACGCGGCGCGCCAACCTCGACGCCGTGATCTACGTCTGCCGCGCCGCGATCCCCAGCGTCAATGCGGGGGGGACCATCGTCCTCGTCTCCTCGACCGCCGGCCAGCGCGGCGAGGCGTTTCACGCCGATTATGCCGCGACGAAAGGCGCCGTCATCGCGATCACGAAATCGCTCGCGGTGGAGCTTGCGCCCCGGATCACCGTGAACTGTGTCGCGCCCGGATGGGTGGACACCGAGATGGCCGCCAAGCCCTACGCGGGAGAAGGGCGGCGGAAGATCGAGCAGACGATTCCGCTCGGACGCGTGGCGAGCGCCGAGGACGTGGCCGGTCCGATTGTGTTTCTCTGTTCGAGTCTGGCGCGGCACATGACCGGCGAGATTCTGAACGTCAACGGCGGAAGCGTATTGTGCGGGTAGACTGAATCATGGCCTTCCCGTCGACGCTTGCCATTCCATCCGAAGTTCTCACAATCGCCACGCGGCTCGAGGAAGCCGGGTTCGAAACGTGGTGCGTCGGTGGGGCGATCCGCGACTCACTGCTCGGAGTCGCCAATAACGACTTCGACCTGACGACCGCCGCGCACCCCGACGCGGTGCAGACGCTCTTCAAACGCACGGTTCCCGTGGGCATCGAGCACGGCACCGTGGCGGTGCTCGATGCGAACAACCAGCCGCACGAAGTCACGACGTTTCGCAAGGATATCGAGACGGACGGGCGGCACGCGGTCGTCGCGTTCGGTGTGTCGCTCATGGACGACCTGGCGCGGCGGGATTTCACGATCAATGCGATCGCCTATCACCCGCTGCGGCACGAGTGGCGCGATCCGTTTCAGGGCGAGCAGGACCTCGCGAAAAAGTTGATTCGCGCCGTCGGCGATCCCAACTGGCGCTTTCAGGAGGACTACCTGCGCATTCTGCGTGCCCTGCGGTTCAGCGCGCGATTCGAGTTCCGGATTCACGCTCGCACACTCGAGGCTGCGAAAGCCAACGCGCAGGGCCTCGCGCAACTGTCGGCGGAGCGCGTGCGCGACGAATGGTTCAAAGGGATTCAGAGCGCGAAGAAGGTCTCGAAGGTCATTGGGCTGTGGCGCGCAGTGGGCGCGACACGGATTTGGCTGCCGGAACTGGGGCAGGGAGCAGGGAGCGGGGAGCAGGGAGCGGTCGACAAGCTGCCGCGCGATCCCGTGCTCATTACCGCGTTTCTCGCCAAGGACCCTGCCTCACTGCTCACGCGGCTGAAATGCTCGACGCGGGACATCGAGCGCGGCCGGGCGATCGGACGGTGGCGAGAGGAGTACCCGGATCCCAAGGATCCCGTCGCGATCCGCCGCTGGCTGTCGGAGGTCGGGCCGTACGCGGACGACGTGCTCGCGCTGCTTCCGGGTCCCCGCTCCCCGCTCCTTAAAGCGGTAGAGAAGGTGCGAGCCAGCAATCCACCATTGACACTCAAGGATCTCTCCGTGAAGGGAGACGACCTGATCGCCGCGGGCGTCCGGCCCGGTCCCGACGTCGGGGAGATGCTGGCGCGGTTGCTCGACGAAGTCCTCGAAGACCCGACGCGCAACACCAAGGAGTACCTGCTCTCTCGTGTCTAGTGCACTGCTGTACGCGCTCGTCGCGGCGGCGGGCAATGTGATCGGTGCGGTCGCCGTCACGCGGCGTGCGCTCCGCGAGCTGCGCGTCATCGAGCTGCTCGTGGCGTTCGGGGCCGGCTTCATGCTCGCCGTGGCGATCGTCGAGCTGCTGCCCGCCGCGTTCGTGCGCAGCGGCCCCCTCGCGCCGGCGCTGGTGCTCGTGGGATACCTCGCGGTGCATCTCACGCAGCACACCCTGACGCCGCATTTCCATTTCGGTGAAGAGACCCATGCCGTCAGCCACATCGCCGGCACGTCGGCGCTGGTGGGACTGCTCCTGCACACGTTCTTCGACGGCGTCGCGATCGCGAGTGCGTTCCTCGTGCGGCCCCAACTCGGGATCATGGTCTTCATCGCGATCTTTCTCCATAAGCTGCCCGAAGGCGTCACCATCGCGAGCTTGATGCTGGCGGCCGGTCGGACGGCAGGACAGGCGGTCGGTGCGGCGGCGCTCCTCGGCCTGGCGACGTTGGTCGGTGTGGTCTTGACCGATCAACTCGGTTTTCTCGTGCAGCATGGGTTGGCATTATCAGCTGGGGTGACGATTTACGTCGCGGCGTCGAATCTTGTCCCCGAATTCCAGGGTAAGAAGGGATGGAAGCTGCCCGCCGCGTTCTTCGCCGGCGCAGCGATCTTCTTCCTCACGAAAACGCTGATGGACGGAGTGTCGTGACCGAGCCGACGCTGTTTCAGGGATCGCGCGAGCCCCTCGCCGCCCGGATGCGCCCCAAAACGCTGGATCAATTCCTCGGCCAAGAGCACCTCCTCGGTCCCGGGAAAGCACTGGGCGATCTGATCCGTCGCGGCGATGTCGGCTCGTGCATCTTCTGGGGCCCGCCCGGGTCTGGCAAAACCACACTCGCGAAGATCATCGCCAACTACACCGACCGGCACTTCGAGCCGTTCTCAGCGGTGACCGAAGGCGTGGCCCGTGTCCGTGAAATCATCAAGGAGGCCGAGGAGCGGCTCAAGTATCAGGGGCAGGGGACGATTCTGTTTTGCGACGAGATCCACCGGTTCAACAAGGCACAGCAGGACGCCTTCCTGCCGTGGGTCGAAAACGGGATCATCACGCTGATTGGTGCGACAACGGAGAATCCGAGCTTCGAGCTGACGAGCGCGCTGCTGTCGCGCTGTCGCGTGTTCGTGCTCGAGCCCCTCACGGATGAGCATATACGGACGGTGATCGAGCGAGCCGTCCAGGGAAGCGGGAAGGGGGAAGAGGGAAGGGTACTGAGCGATGCCTCGATTGATCTGCTCGTGCACCACGCGCAGGGTGACGCGCGACGTGCACTGAACACGCTCGAAGCGGTCCTCAAGCACATCCAGGGGTCCCCGTCCCCCATGCCCCGTCCCGCGTCCCCCGATGTTGTCCGTCAGGTCCTCGAGAAGCCTCTGCCGGTCTATGACAAGGCCGGGGAGCAGCACTTCAATCTGATTTCCGCGTTGCACAAGGCGGTACGTGGTTCGGATGCGGACGGCGCGCTCTACTGGCTGGCGCGCATGCTGGCCGGTGGCGAGGATCCGCTGTACATCGCGCGTCGGCTGGTGCGCATCGCATCGGAAGACGTGGGCCTCGCCGATCCGCGCGCGTTGTCGATCGCGCTCGCGGCGAAGGACGCCTATCACTTCCTCGGCAGTCCCGAAGGAGAGTTGGCGCTGGCCGAGGCGACGGTTTATCTCGCGACGTCGCCCAAGTCGAACCGTGTCTACACCGCGTTCGGGGATGCGCAGGCCGCGGCCGAGGCGCATCCCGCGGAGCCGGTGCCGCTGCACATTCGGAATGCGCCGACGCCGCTCATGAAGGAGATGGGTTACGGTACGGGCTACAAGTATGCGTTCGACTCGGAGAACGCGTATCTGCCGCAGGAATACCTGCCGGAGCGCCTGCGCGGTACGACCTGGTACCAGCCGAGCGAGTTCGGTTATGAAAAAACCGTCCAAGAGCGGATGGCGTGGTGGGACAAGCTCAGGAAGGAGGCTGAGGGAAAGACCTGACCGATCCCAGTCAACCAGCCTTCGAATTCGATGTCCGTCAATGACGAGGGCACCCCGATCCTGGGGAGCAACAGCGGCGGTGTATGACTCGTCGCCAAACCGCGTTCGCATGTGGTCGCCGACTGAACGCCGAGCTCGGCGAGCCACGGCAGAAAACACTCCCCGTATTCGCCGCTGGGATAACAGAAATGCTGCGGGTGTGTCTGACCCACCGCCGCCAGAAAGCGGCGGTTTTCGTTGATCTCGCGCGCGAAGAGGTCGCGGTCGGGTGGCATGCGGTGACGGTGCGTATGCAGCTGCACGTCCACGCCCTCCCGGATCACCTGCTGCACTTCGTCCGGCTTCATGAGATGCAGGAGCCGCTGCCCGCGTACCCTCTGGAAATCGACTCCCAGGGCGTGAGCCAATCCTTCCAGCAGCTCATCCTTGCCGTGGGCGGACAGCCCGAGCTGTGCTGCGTACTGTCGTATCTGAAGACAGGCGGCGGCGCGGCTCGTCTCGCGGCTGAGCTCGAGGAGGCCGGCGGTTCCTGTGAAATCCCTTCCATCAATTCGTTTGCCTTGACCCTTCCACAGCAGGTACGAGCAGGTCACATCGAAGACCGGCCGATTGAACCCGGAGTAATAGGACGTCTGATACACGGTGACGGGAACCCGAAACGGACGAATCACCGGCAGCGCGCGGGTGAGGAAATCATACGGGCCGTCATCGAACGTGATGACCACGGACCGGGGCGGGAGATCGTTGCGGCGGAGCCGGGTGAACGCTTCTCCCAGCGGCAGCACCGAGCAATTGTTGCGCGCGAGCAACTGGAGCTGCCGCCGCAGCGAGTCCTGCGGGATGTAGAGCGCCGGGTTCCACACGTGCTCGTCCTGCTGGGAGACGCCGTGATAGCACAGGATCAAGAGGCGGTGGTTTCTCCAGCGGCTCCGCCCCACCACGCCGAAGAGACCAACGCTCCTCGAGCTCTTCAGCGCGGCTGTTTTTATCGTCTTGAGCATGGTGTTACGCGCCATCGAACACGCGGACAATGCGCGCCGCGGCGTCGCCCGTACCGTACAACGGTGGATGCGGGTGCCTGGTTGTGCGATGCTGCTCGATTGACGCAACCATCGCGTCCGGATCCGTCCCTGCAAGAAGGTTCCAGCCGACTGCGATGGTCTCCGTCCACTCGGTCTCGTTGCGCAACGTGACGCACGGCACCTCGAGGTAGTATGCCTCCTTCTGCACGCCGCCGGAGTCTGTGAGGATCGCCGACGCAGAGCGCTCGAGCTGTAGCATGTCGAGATATCCCACCGGCTCGATCACATGCACGTTGCGACCGGGCGTCATGCCGAATTCCGTCAGACGCTTGCGGGTACGTGGGTGCAGGGGGAGCAACACCGGTTGATCCAACCGCGCCAGGCCCTCCAGGATGTTGCTCAATCGTTCGGCATGATCGGTGTTCTCCGCACGATGGATGGTGCAGAGGTAGAACATGCCCGGGCAGAGGTGTGCCGCCTGCGGGTACCGTGACACGCGCCCCGCGCGCTCGGCGTGTTGCAACACGGCGTCGAGCATCACGTCGCCGACGACGTGTACGCCCTCGGTGACACCTTCCGTCGCGAGCTGCCCGGCCGACTGCTCGGAGGGAACGAACAACCAGGTTGCCACGTGATCGGTGACAACGCGGTTGATCTCTTCCGGCATGGCACGGTTGAAGCTGCGCAACCCCGCCTCGACATGCGCGACCGGGATGGTGAGCTTGGCGGCGGCAAGCGCGCCTGCCAGCGTCGAGTTGGTGTCGCCATAGACGAGCACAGCGTCCGGCCGCTCGCGTTGCATCACTGCTTCGAGACGAATCAGCATGTCGCCGGTCTGTTGTCCGTGGGCTCCGCTGCCCACGCCCAGATGATGATCGGGGGCCGGGATGCCGAGCTGCTCGAAGAACACGTCCGACATCTGATGGTCGTAGTGTTGCCCCGTGTGCACGAGAATCTCCTCGTGCCGGCGACGCAGCACCGCGCTCAATGGCGCCGCTTTGATGAACTGCGGACGAGCACCGATGACGGTCAGGACGCGCACAGGCGGGCGTAGCAGTCGAGCAGAGTGGCTTCTTCACGCGGCCAGTTGAATCGCTGCCGCACGGCTTCGCGACCGCGAGCGCCCATGGCTTCGGCCTCGGCGGGGTGTGCGAGCAGCCAATCGATCGCGGCCGCAATCGCCGTCGGGTCGAGCGGATCGACGAGGAGCCCGCAGTTGTGGCCCGCGACGATTTCCTGCCACAGCGGGAAGCGAGAGGCGACGACCGGCAGCCCGGCGGCCATGTACTCAAACAGCTTGTTGGGTTGGGACTCGACGTGGTTGGCGGTGGGATGAAACAGGACGAGGCCAACGCGCGCCTTGGCGAACAGCCGCGCTACCGCTTCACGGGGCAACACACCCTGGTAGTCTACGTGTGGCCACCCGGCGCTCGCACGCACCCGCGTTTCCAGCTCCGGCGTATCAAAACGGCCCGCGAGCACGAACTGGACGGGCCGGCGCACAGCCAGCGCGTCGATCGCGCGCACCATCTCGCCAACGCCGCGGATTGCTTGCAGCAGTCCCACATACGTGACCAGCGGCGGTCGCGTGGCGTAGGGCGCGCCGTTGGATGTCGCGAGCTCAGTCGACAGTGGAAAGTTCTGCACCACAGCGCAGTGCGAGCCCGGGAAGCGTCGCGCGATGGCGGGTGTGGCCGCGAGCACCCGGGTGAATCCGCGTGCTGCCGCCCGTTCTCCGACGTCGACCAGTCGCGACAGGACGGTGCGGATGCCAGGCGCGATGTAGTGTTTGTCGAGAATGTCCGCCGGCACGTCCTCATGGACGTCGTAAATCACCCGTTTTCCCAAGGCGCGCAGGACCAGGCCGACGGGAATCAGCTCGGGATCATGGAAGTGGTAGACCGAGGCGCGGACTTGCAGCGCGCGCCACAGCACGCGCGCGGTGGTCACCGTGACGCGTCCCAACCGCCCGTGCGCCGGTGGGACGGCGGCAATGCTCACACCGCGAAAGCTCATGCTTTTGGGCGCGGGGGCGACCAGGTGCACGTCGTAGCCCGCCTTCACGAGCGAGAGACATTCCTTCTCGAAAACCCGTGTGTCGTTCGGCGGATGGACGGATGTCAGGTGGCACACGCGCATGCGCGCGGTCACGCAGCCCCTGCGCGTGCCTGCGTCCAGCATTCATCGGCTTCCCATCCGATGAGGGACGCGAGATGGAGGCAGTTGTAGATGTCCCACGCCACCGCAGCCGGGAGTCGCGCCAGAGATACCCCGTCGTTGAGCAAGGCCCGCGCGAAGGGCGTTGCCGCGACGTTGCTCCCCCGGGCGGCGATCAGCTGGTGCGTCCAGAAGGTTTGGGGCGCATAGAACGCGTATTTTCCGCGGCGCCAGGCCACCGCGTCGCAGCCGTGACGCGCGAGATAGCTTCGCAGCAGATACTTCGTCCATCCGTCACGAATCTTGTGACGCAATGGCAGCCGGTAGGCGAATTCCGCGACGCGGTAATCGAGGAACGGCAGGCGGGTCTCCATACCCAATGCGCCCGCGGTGCGGTCGTCGTAGCGCAGCAGCGCGGGGAGGCAGCGAGACAGCAGCTCGGAGCGTTGCTGACGCCGGATATCCCCAAAGATCTCGGGGGCGGGAGGTGTGAGCGCCTCCAACCAGTCCGGTCGAATCACTCGAACAACCCGGCCGCGTCGCACCACGCGTTGGAGCCGGGGTGCCGTGAAGTACAGTGCCATGGCGGCGAGCCCAAACATGCCGCGGTCGGAGCGATTGGCTCCGCGCCACAGTCCCGCCGCCGCGCGCACAGGGTCGGGGAGCGCGTGCAGCAGCGCGCTGGTGTGATAGCGCTCGTATCCCAGGAAGGTCTCGTCGCCACCCTGGCCGGATAACACGACGGGAACGTCCTGGGCACGAATGGCCGCGAGAATTGCCCAATGCACGTACAACGAAAGCGACCGGTATGGCAGTGCCTGGTGTGCCGTCAGCGCCACTTCGTCGGCAATCAGACTGTCGGTTGACGGCTGGACGTAACGGGCCTCCGCGCCCGTCCGTTCTGCCACGTGAGCGGCGTAGCGGGACTCGTCGAGTGACGGATCACCGGGGAAACGCGATGTGAAGGTCTGAACGCGGCCCGCGCCCGCGACACGGCGTGCCGCCACCGCGAGCACCGACGAGTCTACGCCACCCGACAGCGTGATCGCGACCGGCACGTCCGCGTGCAGGCGAAGCCGCACCGCGTCCTCGATCAGCTCGCTGAAGCGATCCAATGCCGCCGCATCGGTGAGCTCGAGGTCTGGCTCGTCGGGCAGATCCCAATAGCGCACGGACCGCGTGGTCCCCGTCACGGTGTCGAGCTCGAGGGTATGCCCGGCCTGGAGCTCGTGGATGTCGCGATAGATGGTTTCGGTGCTGTCGTCGCTGAGGCGATCGACGAGATAGCGCCCGAGGCGGCGCATGACGATAGCGGGACGGATTGCCGCGCATCTGAGCAGCGCACCAATTTCGCTGGCGAACATTGTCCCCTGCGCCGTCGTCAGATAGTACAACGGCTTGACGCCGAATCGGTCCCGGCTCGCAACCAGGCGTCGGCGCATGGGATCGAACAGCACGAACGCCCACATGCCGTTGAAGTGGCGGACGCATTCCGGGCCCCAGGCGTCGTATGCCGCCAGGATCACCTCGGTATCCGTTCCCGTCTGAAAACGGTATCCGAATTTGATGAGCTCGTCGCGCAGCTCCCGGTAGTTGTAGATCTCGCCGTTGAATGTGAGCCAACAGCCCGACGGCGGTGGGCCCTGCATTGGCTGGCGGCCGGCATCGGTGAGATCGAGAATCTTGAGACGGCGATGTCCCAAGCCGAGCGAGAGGGGTTGGTCGGTGAGATCCGCGGCGGTGTAGCGAGTCCCGTCGAGCCCCCAGCCGACGTAGCCCTCGCCGTCGGGGCCTCGGTGCGTGAGCTGCTGGGTGGCGCGACGAAGCAGGCGCGCCGTGAACGGCGTCGCCCCTGCATCACGTCTTGCCCACAACGCGACAATGCCACACACGGGTCGTTAGCCTCTGGCCAGGAAGTCGGTCTGCGCTCTGCCCCGGGGGGGCAAGTTGCATGCCCATAACGAGGTGGCGATCATGCGCGTCATGAAGGCCGAGCCGCGGGGGGGGGACCGTGGCTGTTGCATTCTTGTTGCAGTTTCAGCTAGGAGATCTGCGGGCGGCGCAGCAGGTGTCGCAGCCGCGAGCGGTTCTTCGTGTACTGAAAAACCACAAAGACTTCGGCGCGACTGAGGGGTGACAGGCTGGTGGGTGCCCACGCGGTCGCGTACTCAGCGAGGAGCTTCTCGCCAGAGAGCCGGGCGAGTGTCGTGAGCAGGGCGCCGTTGAGCTTGTTGTACTGCGGCGGACAGAGATAGCCGTGGGAGCCGTACCAGCTCCACTTACCCTTGTAGTCCCAGAAGGGAAGCGCGCGCCGCAGGCCTGCGATACCCGCCGTGAAGAGCTGGAAGACATGCGCGTCGCCGCTCTCCATCCATAAGTCGTAGAGGCCCAGCAGGCTGAACAGGAAACCGTCGAGCACGCGAGGCAGCGGGAAGCCGGGATACTCCTCGTACTGAGCCCCATCGCCTTCGGTGGTGCGAACGCCGCCGTGCTCGATATCGGTGTCGAATACCCGCGTGGCGCTGAAGCACAGATCCAGGAGCCGCGACTCGCCGGTGAGGCGATGGGCTCGCACCAGGCTGCTGATGACAAGACCCTGCACCATCGAGGAGATCCAGGGCGCCTTCAGGGAACAGGCCCCTTCCTGCCAATCGAAGGTCAAAGGCCAGATGACGGCCCCATCGGGCCGCTGCCGGGCATGCTCCCCGAGCCATGCCACCTGTTGCAGGAAAATGTCGCGGCCGGCTGGATCGTCAGCGCGCAACCACCGCTCGAGCCGGTTTAAGCCATACCAGGCCACGTAACCGGGATTGTACGTTCGCAGCGTGCGCGAGCGATGCTCCGGAATCCCGTCGGCATCCAATTCCATGGCGTCGAAGAAGAGACGCTCGCTGTCGATGTAGTAGTGCAGCGATGCGCGCGGACCCGCGGCCGGGACTAAGTGGATGGGGTAGTCAAACCGGAAGCCGAGCAATTCCCGCCGCAGCGCCAGCAATGCCCACCACAGCGGCGGCCTCGAGTTCGAAATGACGACACACCTCCGGTAGGGGTCAGCGCAGCTGATCGTCTTGGCAAGGCGCGTACCACGATTCACGTGTGCGCGCGTTTGACAACACCCGTTTGTCTGTAACTGCCGTACCACATTTTCACGTGTTGGGCAGGTCGCAGGGTTCCAGCGCCAAGGGCGTATGTCATTGTCTCATTCTTACTTGCTGGATCGTGGCCACCTGGCAGAGACCGTGAGCAGCGGCGCTGGCCTTGCAATTCACTGCCGGCATGATTCGATCGCGTCAGAAGCCCAGGTGCCTGGTGACAGGTGCGGCCGGGTTTATCGGGTCGCATGTTGCTGAACGACTCGTCGCGCTCGGGTATCCGGTGCGGGTGGTGGACAATCTCAGCACGGGAGCCGAGACGAATCTCGCCGGGATCGCGGACGACATCGAGTTCGTCCTCGGCGATCTGTGCGAGCCCGCGGTGTGCCGGCGCGCGGTGGCGGGAGTCAAGGTGGTCTATCATCTCGCCGCGCTCCCCAGCGTGCCCCGCTCGCTTAAGAATCCCTGGGCGTCTCACGCCGCCAATGTCAACGCGACCATGCGGCTCCTCGGCGCCTGCGTGGACGCCAAAGTCCAGCGCATCGTGTACTCGAGTTCGAGCTCGGTCTACGGCGACGCCCCAGTGCTGCCCAAGACCGAAGCGGTCGAGCCGCTGCCGCGCTCACCCTATGCCGCGTCGAAGCTGGCGGGCGAGCAGTACGTGCTCTCGTTCGCGCGGGCGGGACTCATCGAAGGTGTCGCCCTGCGGTACTTCAACGTGTTCGGGCCACGCCAGAGTCCCCACTCGGCGTATGCGGCCGTCATTCCCCATTTCCTGCAAGCCGCGCTCGACGGACACGCCGCCGATCTCTATGGCGACGGCCGGCAGACCCGCGATTTCACGTATGTCGACAACGTGGTCGAAGCGAATCTCCTCGCCGGATCGTCACCCGCTGAAGTAGCGAGTGGCTGGCCGGTCAACGTCGGGGCAGGAACGCGGACGTCGCTGCTACGGCTCATCGACATGATCCGGGATGTCACGGGTCGCCGCCTGGCGTACGTGCGCCATCCAGCTCGGGAAGGTGACGTGCGCGACTCGCTGGCGAGTCTCGAGCGAGCGCAACAGCTCTTGAGCTACCGGCCCCGTGTGTCATTGGAAGAGGGCCTGCGCCGGACCTGGGCATGGTTTGCACAGGAGTCCACGGCGGTGGCGAAGCTGGCGGCGGCGGCAGGTACGAATGGCCGGCGGCGCACCCTGCTTGCAGGGTCGGCGTGACCCCAGCATTCGCGGCCGGCACCGCGCTGCTCGCGGCGGGGCTCGGCCACCTGTTGTACACGTATCTCGGTTATCCCTGGATCATCAGTCTCCTGCCTGAACGCTCGCCGCGCCCCGGACCGAGCGTTGCTCCCCGGCTGGTGTCGGTGATAATTGCGGCTCGAGCGAGGCACAATGGCGTTGCGCGCAAGGTCGGAAGCTTGCTGCGCACGATCCGCTTACCGTGCGAGATCGTGGTCGTCGTGGATGGCCCGGCGGCCGAGTTCTCGGCCGAGCTGGCCAAGCTCGCGGCGCTCGATGACCGCAGAATCAAGGTGTCCGTGTTGCCAAAGGGACGCGGCAAGGCTGCCGCATTGAATCATGCCGTCGCGATCGCCTCGGGCGAAGTGCTCGTATTCACCGACGTGAGGCAGGAGGTCGCCGCTGGTGCGGTCGAGCGGCTGGCCGCCAGGCTCGGTTCGCCGGACGTCGGAGCGGTCTCGGGCTCGCTCACGATCTCCACGAGTTTGGGGTCGGAGGGCCTCTACGAGCGCTACTGGCGCTTTGAGCGATGGCTGCGCTCACGCGAGGCGGACTGGGACAGCAGCGTAGGTGTGACGGGCGCGCTGTACGCATTGAAGCGCGAGTTGTGGCGCCCGCTGCCGCACGGCTTACTGCTCGATGACGTCTGGGTCCCATGTCAGGTGGTGAGGGCGGGCAAGCGGGTCGCGTTCGACTCGCTGGCCCTGACGACCGACGTCGCGTCACCGTCCGATGCCACGGAGCTGGCTCGCAAGATTCGCACGCTCACCGGCAATTATCAGTTGATTGCCTGGATGCCGACGTTGCTGGTTCCGTGGAAGAATCGGATGTGGTGGCAGTTCATCTCGCACAAGGTGCTGCGGCTGCTCACACCCCACGCCGCGGTCTGTGTTCTCGCGGGTGGCACGCTGATGTTGGCAGGCTGGGCGGGAGTCATCGCGATGCTGGGTGCGCTCGGGCTCGTGCTGACGGCTGTTGCCAGGCCGAACCAGGCGGTCGCTCCCCGGGGCCGCGGGTTGCGGGGTACCGTGCGCAGTGCGCTGGCACTGCTCGTGGCATTGATCATGGCCGCGCTCAACGCGACACGGGGACGTTGGGACGTCTGGACCGAGCCGGCTCCTCGTTCGTGAGCGAGGGCACGCTCCGCATCCTCGTCGTTGGGCCCCAAGGCGTCGGCGGTCAAGCGCACGCCGCGCGCGACATTCTCGCCGGGTTCAGCACCCATCCGTCAGTGCATGCCGAATTCCAGGCGATCGACCCCCGACTGCCAGGCCCGTGGCGGTTCCTGACGGAATGGAAATTCGTGCGGTCGCTCGTTCGACCGGTGCTCTACTGCCACGGCCTCGTGGCACGGAGCGGCCGCTCGGACGTGCTGCACGTGTTTGCCGCGGCGCACACGGCGTTTCTGTTCGGCGCCTTCCCAGCGCTGATCATCGCGGGCTGGTTCCGGCGCCCCGTGATCCTGAATTACCGCGATGGACGGGCGGAGGCTCACTTCCGCTGGTGGGGACCACTGTTGCGCTGGGCGCTGAGGCGTGTGGCGGCGCTCGTCTTCCCGTCCACATACCTCAGAGACCTGTTTCGCCGGCACGGCTTCGAGGGGATCGTGGTGCCGAACGTCGTCGACACGAGTGCCTTCATCTATCGCGCTCCGGATCCCATCAAGCCGCGGCTCGTGTCGGCGCGGGCGCTGGAGACGCTGTACGGCACGGACAACACGTTGCGTGCCTTCGCGCTCATCAAGGCGCAGATCCCGGACGCGAGCCTGGACATCTACGGGACGGGCAGCTCGACGGGCAGCCTCCGGCGCATGGCGAGCGCGCTGAGCACGCCGGATGTCCGATTTCATGGCGCCGTATCGCGCAAAGAGATGCCGGCGGTCCTCGAGAGCGGTGTTCTGGTGAACAGCTCGCGCATCGATAACATGCCGCATCTGCTGATCGAGGCGTTTGCGGCAGGGCTTCCCATCGTTTCGACGGCGGCCGGTGGCATCCCACACATCGTCACGCACGAAAGCACGGGCTTGCTCGTGCCGATCGACCGGCCCGAGGAATTGGCCGCTGCGGTGCTGCGCGTGTTACGCGAACCGGGGCTGGCGCAACGCCTGTCGGCCGCGGGAAAGCGCGAGTGTGCCCGCTACAGTTGGACGGAAGCCGAGAAGGGGTGGCTCGAGGTGTACCGGCGGGTGGCGGCGGTACCCGCCGCCACCCGGCTCGGTCGACTTACTGATCTACGCCATTCGTCCAGCTGAGAATCGCGTCGACGTCGGCACCTGGGTCCTTACCGTCGCTGGCTTTGCCTTTGTAGGGGCTCGACGCGGCGAGATGGTAATCGTCAGCCGCGGCATTCACGAATCCCACCGCAGCCAAGTTGGCTGGGAAGAAATTCCCCGCGGGATAGCTCGCGCTCGGCGCGCCGATCAGCACATTACTGGCAAACAACCATCCCGGCATGTGGAGATTCAGGGTGGCCGTGCCGTCGCCGGCGTCATCGGACTTGATGCCGTAATTGCCGTGGGCCACGATGTTGTCGACGAACTCGAACTGCTGGGTCTTCCCGCTCGCGACCGTGATCATCGTATTGTCGGCAAAACCGGTCTGATGGTAGAACTTGATCGCCGACAGCTGATCGGTATTGCTGGCCAGCTGGAATAGCCGGCCGAACTGGCCGCTCCAGGCGGTGCTGACGTCGATCCAGAGGTTGTTGTCAAAGCGCACCCGCGCAACAGGGACGGCGGGGAAATCGCCCTTGTCCGTGAGCTGCAGCCCCGCACCGACGTGCCGGATGATGTTCTCGCGCACCCAGACATCCGCGGTCTGGGCCCACGTGGTCGGACCCGTTTCGTCCGCCGACCAGAACACCAATGCGAAGCCCGTCTGCGCATCGGCCCAGGAGTTCTCGAAGATGTTGCCCTGAACCAGCACGCGACGGCCGAGTTTCAGCTCGAGCAGGTTCTTGGCCGTCCACTTATTGCGCCAGGCCAGCGGCTTGAAGAAGTAGTTGCGACGGATTTCGATGTCCGACGGGATGAGGTTCGTGATCCCCGGATCGGCGCCGCCGAACATCACGTTCTCGCCCGAGCCCTCGAGATAGTTGTTGACGATCTTGAACGGGCCGGGGCCATTCCAGCCGGCGATCGCCTGCGCGTCCGCGCCCTTGGTGTGGCACTCGCTCAAGTACGAGTCGATCACGGCGCTGGAAGCGCTGTTCAGTCCCACGCAGCGACTCAGGTTGCCGGTCGCGTTGCCGTGGATGTAGGTGCGGTCGAGGATCAGATCGTGCGGCACCTTGGCCATCGTGTTCTGGGCCGGCGAGCCGTCGCCCAGGAGCACGAGACCATAGTTGAGATTGGACGTCGTCGTGATCTCCACGCCGATAAAGCGATAGTGATGCGCGCCCGGGGCGGTCTGTATGGCCGCCTCGGAGGTGGAACTGACGATTTTGGGCAGCAGTGCGGCGTACGACGGCTTCATCCGCTGTCCTTCAGCCGGGAGGTTGGCGGCCGGCGTGGAGGAGCGAATGATGATCCAGGCGGACCCTGACTTCACCGGCAAGGTGAACGAGCCGGTGTAGGTGGCGCCGGCGGCAAGCACGATTTCATCGCCGGGCTGCGCGTTGTTGAGCGCCGTCTGGAAGTTCCCACCCGCCGCCACGTTGATGGTCGCGCCGGTCGGTGGGCTGTACTGCGTGTTGAGCAATGTCGGCAACGTCGGGTCCGGAGCACCGCCCCCGCCACCGCCGGTCACGATAATGCTGGCGCTCCCGCTCTTGCCTTCGCTCGTGGCGGTGATCATGGCCGAGCCCGCCGCCACACCACTCACGAGACCGCTACCGTTGACGGTGGCGGCGCCGGTGTTGCTGCTGGCCCAGGTGACGACCCGCCCGGTGAGCGTGTTGCCCGCCGAGTCCTTGGTCACGGCGGACAGTTGTCGCGTCGCGCCCACCGCGATGTTCGCGGACGACGGGCTGACGGTTACGGAAGCGACGGGCACGATCGCCACCGTGATGGACGCAGTCCCGTTCTTGCCTTCGCTCGTCGCCGTGATTGTGGCGGACCCGACGGCTATACCACTGACGAGGCCGCTACCGTTGACGGTGGCGACGGCGGTGTTGCTGCTCGCCCAGGTGACGACGCGACCGGTGAGCGTGCCACCCGCCGAGTCCTTGGTCACGGCGGAAAGTTGCCGCGTGGCACCAACCGCGATGGTCGCGGACGCCGGGCTGACGGTCACGGATGCCACGGGCACCACCATGACGGTGATGGCCGATGTGCCGCTCTGACCCTCGCTGGTGGCAGTGATCGTGGCGGAGCCGGCGGCCACACCACTGACGAGGCCGCTACCGTTGACGGTGGCGACGGCGGTGTTGCTGCTCGCCCAGGTGACGACGCGGCCGGTGAGCGTGCCGCCCGCCGAGTCTTTGGTCACGGCCGAGAGCTGCCGCGTTGCGCCCACGGCGATAGTGGCGGACGCCGGGCTGACGGTCACGGATGCCACGGGCACAATGAAGACGGTGATGGCTGCTGTGCCGCTCTGGCCTTCACTGGTGGCGGTGATCGTGACGGATCCCACGGCCACGGCGGTAACGAGCCCGCTGACATTGACCCTGGCGATGGCAGTGCTGCTGCTCGTCCAGGTGACGACGCGACCGGTGAGCGTACCGCCGGCCGAGTCCCTGGTCACGGCGGAGAGCTGCCGGGTCGCGCCCACCGCGATGTTTGCCGATGCGGGGCTCACGGTGACCGAGGCGACCGGAACCGTCGCGACGGTGATGACCGCGGAACCGCTCTTGCCTTCGCTCGTCGCGGTGATCGTCGCCGACCCAGCCGCGTTGGCGGTGACGAGGCCGCTGCCGTTGACGCTGGCGACCCCTGTGGCGTTGCTTGCCCAGGTGACCGTGCGGCCGGCGAGGGGGTTGCCGGCCGAGTCCGTGGGTGTCGCGCTCAGCTGAGTCGAGCTACCAATGACGATTGTCGCGGCTGCGGGGGAAACGGTCACCGCTGCGACCGGCACGGTGATGACCGTGACGGTAGCGGAGTCGGCAGCGCTCCCCGGATTGAGGCGCGCTGTCACCTGGTATTGTCCGGTAGTGGCCGGCGCGTGATAGCGACCGCGGTGAATCAGGCCGTCGACGATGTCGGTGACGCTTCCGCCCGTCGTCGTCCACATCATGCCCGTGCTCGTCGTGTCGCCGGCAGCATCGAGGGCGACGGCGAGTAGGTCAGTGGTTTGGTTCGCGGTCAGAACGACGTTCGACGGAGAAACGATGACCCTGGACGGATGCTCCTGATTCAGATCTGGACGGGATGGGATCTCGCAGGATGTGAGGGCGAACATGCCGAGCAGTACGACATCCCGCAGCAGTGCCAGCCGGGAAGACAGCTTATGTCTGAACGTCATGTCGGGAGATCCCCCAAAGAAAAAACCGCCAGCGTCGATTGAGGTCGTCGCTGGCGGCTCGGCGGACATGGCGACCGGATCGTCGCGGTAGTCCCGTAGCTCTGCGTCACCGTCTTTCGACGGTTTTGCTCTGAGCAGCGCGGTGAACGTCGTCGGTACTGCGCCGGCGGCAGACGTAGAAAAGCCGCCAGTGAATTGCTTCGCTGGCGGCCCGGCGGACGTGGCGAGCGATCGTCGCGGTAGTCCCGTAGCTCTGCGTCACCGTCTTTCGACGGGTTTGCTCTGAGCAGCGGTGTTTGAGCGTGGCTCAGCGCATGGACCGGACCAGGCAGCCGGTGCGCTCGACTATCAGTCGGCGCGGGCGGCAGTTAAGTGGGTTCTTTGCACTGTGACCCAAAACTTCGGTCGCTTACCTTCGTGGCATTATACGATTCTGTATTGCGTTTTGCAGGTCGTTACTGGTCGACGCCATTCGTCCAGAAGAGGACGGCATCCATGTCGGCGCCAGGATCGGTACCGCCGCTGCCCTGTCCTTTATATGGGCTCGACGCGCCGAGGTGATAATCACCGCCGCCGGCGTTCACGAATCCCACCGCGGCGATATCGTCCGGGAAGAAATTCCCCGCCGGATAACTCGCGCTCGGCGCGCCGATGAGCACGTTACCGGCAAACAACCATCCCGGCATGTGGAGATTGAGGGTCGCTTCGCCGTCGCCGGCATCATCGGATTTGATGCCCGTGGTGCCGTGGGTCACGATGTTGTCGCCGAACTCGAACTGTTGCGTCACGCCGCTCGCCACGGTGATGATGGTGTTGTCGGCAAAGCCGGTCTGGTGATAGAACTTGATGGCGGTCAGTTGATCGGTGTTGCTGGCCACCTGGAACAACCGGCCCAGCTCCGCGCTCCACGTCGTGGTGACATCGATCCAGAGATTGTTGTCAAAGCGCACTCGCGCCACGGGGATGGCGGGGAAGCCGCCCACGTCGGTCAGCTGCAAGCCGGCGCCGACGTGACGGATGATGTTTTCGCGCACCCAGACATCCGAGGTCTGCGCCCAGGTCGTGGGGCCGGTCTCGTTGGCCGACCAGAAGACCAGGGCGAAGCCCGTCTGGGCATCGGCCCAGGAGTTCTCGAAGATATTCCCCTGAATCAGCACGCGCTGCCCGAGCTTTAGCTCGAGCAGGTTCTTCGCCGTCCACACCCCCTGCCAGCTGAGCGGTTTGAAGAAATAGTTGCGCCGGATCTCGATGTCCGAGGGAATGAGGTTCTGGATGGCGGGATCGGCGCCGCCGAACATCACGTTTTCCCCGGACCCTTCGAGGTAGTTGTTGACGATCTTGAACGGGCCGGGGCCATTCCAGCCGGCGATCGCCTGCGCGTCCTGTCCGGTGGCGTGACATTCGCTCACGTAGGAATCGATCACGGCGGTGGCGGCACTATTGAGCGCTACGCAACGCCGCAAGCTGGTCGTCGCGTTGCCGTGAATGTACGTACGGTCCAGGATGAGGTCGTGCGGTACCTGCGCGAGCGAGTTTTGGGCGTCCGAGCCGTCGCCCAGCAGCACGAGGCCGTTGTTGTCGGTTACGTCATCCGTCACGGTCATTTCCACGCCCACGAAGCGGTAATGATGCGCGCCCGGGGCCGTTTGAATGGCGGCTCCCCCGTCCGTGCTGACGATCTTCGGTAGCACCGCGGCGTAGGAAGGCTTGATGCGCTCCCCTTCAGCGGGAAGGTTCGCGTCGGCGGTGGACGAGCGGATCACGATCCAGCTCGCCCCCGGCTTCGCGGGCAATGTGAAGGGGCCGACGTACGTCGCCCCAGCGGCGAGCAGGATCTGGTCGCCGGGATGCGCGCTGTCGAGGGCTGCCTGGAAATCGCCGTCCGCCGGCACATCGATCGTGGCGCCGATGGGCGGACTGTACGTCGTATTCAGCATGACGCGCGGCAACGCGGGATCGGACGACACCGTGATGGCGGTTTGGGCGGCGGTACCGCCAAAGGTCGCTACGACGGCCGTTGTCCCAGGACCGACCGCGGTTACGCGCGCGGTCTGCTGGCCGGTCGGTATGACTCTCGCGACCGCGGGTGCGAACGTGGCCCAGCCCACCTGCCCGCCGATCGGGGTGCCGTCTTGATCGCGAATGACGGCGCGGAAGGAAACTGTGTCTCCGACCGTCAATGTGCTCGTGGCCGGCAACACCTCCACACTGAAGCTTCCCAACGTCACGACGATCGGCACGTCGCCCGTCAGAGGCATCAACACCAGCGAGATCGTGGGGTTTGCGGTGGGGGACACGTCGACCGTCGCGGCGCCGCGGTGTGTTTCGATGCCGCCCGCGTCGTATGCGCGCATCGTGATGGTCCGGCCCGAGCCGGCCGGGAGGGTGATCGTCCCAGTGGCCACACGGTTGATGATCGGAATGTTGAACGCCAGCGCCGTCGGAATGTCGGGCGCCGTCACTTCTACTACGATCGTCGCGATTACCGAGGCGGAGAGATCAGCCCTTACAAGTAGGGTGGCCTCGCGTGCGGAAGGCGATCCGGTCGGCTCGCCCGAAATACAGGAACCAGACGCGAGCACGAGTGCGAGAGCGGCAACGCCACGAAGTCGCGCGCTCTGCGTTATGGACCGGTGCCCGTCCACAGGGTCGGTCGCTCGTTGCCCACCCATGACGGATGGTGGTTGTTCCCGCTCTTGTCGGTGATATCGGTGGGCGTCGGATTCAGGTTGAGATACCAGGGCGTCCGAAATGACCCGGGCGCGGCGATTTCCTGGACGATCTGGCTCGGCGTGAGCGCGACGTCGTAGAACTGGAAGCCACGCATCACCCCGTCGTAGACCTCCTCACCGGGGTTCCAGGGATTGTCCCCCACCATGAGGGCCGGATTCGGCGCGGCCGCATACAGCGAGCCGACCCAGACGATCTTGTGCG
Source organism: uncultured Gemmatimonadales bacterium (assembly GCA_963704805.1). Lineage (GTDB taxonomy): Bacteria > Gemmatimonadota > Gemmatimonadetes > Gemmatimonadales > GWC2-71-9 > 20CM-2-65-7. The sequence continues at coordinate 1,769,112 of CAVPHS010000001.1, forward strand.
TCGTGTCGGGCCAGTCCCAGTAGTAGGTGTGGCGCGTGTTGGCCCCGTCCTTGGAGACCACCGCCACCTGCAGATACCAGCGGTTGAATACGACGGCATCCCCCGTAATGTCAGACCCGCCGTCGACCGAGATTTCCCACTTCTGGATCCCCGTCTGCGGCGGCGGCGGCTCGGGATAGGGGTGGAACCCGTAGTACTCGAGCTGATTGTTGAAGTCCGAGCTGTTGTTGGCGTGGAAGAACGACGTGTAATAGCCGAGCTGCTCGCGCGGATCGGCGCGCCAGATGTACGTCGCCGGGTAGGCCGCAAAGGGCGATGTGAATTCAAACCGCATCGTGGTCGACACGGCGTCGTTGCCAGGGAAATCGAGTCCGAAGATTGGCGTCACGGTGATCATGGCGGTGCCCGTGGTTCCGTGCGACGTGGCGGAGATTGTCGTCGTACCCGCGCGCGTCGCTGTCACGAGGCCGGCACCGTCCACCCAGGCGATACCGGGGTCGGAGGTGGCCCACGCGACCGTCCCGGTCGTCGGATTTCCGTTCCAGTCTTTGATCGAGGCCGTCAGTTGCGCCGTTTGCCCGATCGTGATGCTGTTGACGCCCGGCGTCACCGTTACGCTGAAGCTTCCCAACGTCACGACGATCGGCACGTCGCCCGTCAGAGGCTGCAACACCATGGAGATCGTCGGGTTCGTGGCGGCGGACACGTCGACCGTCACGGTGCCGCGGTGCGTTTCGACGCCGCCCGCGTCGTAAGCGCCCATCGTGATGGTCCGGCCCGAGCCAGCCGGGAGGGTGATCGCCGCAGAGGCCACGTGGTCGACGATCGGGATATTGAACACCAGCGCGGTGGGAATGTCGGGCGCCGTCACTTGTACCACGACGGTCGCGACGGTCGAGCCGGAGAGATCCGCTCGTAGAACGAGGTGGCCTTCACGCGCACCCGGCTCGACCGATCCCTGGCAGGCAAGAGCGGCCAGGAGCGAAGCGAGCGGGACGAGACGGCGCAATTGGGGTTCAGTCATGGCGCTGCCCGACGGAGGCAACTTCTGCACCACAGACGGGGCCAGTGTTGGGCAGGATTTTGGACCACAGGGGGCGCTTAAGACCGTTAGTTGTCACATAACTGCAACAGGTGGGAAGGACGGACTGTCAGTCTATTGATCAGCCCCATTCGTCCAGAAGAGTACCGCGTCGATGTCTGCGCCAGGGTCGGTGCCGCCGGTGCCCTGTCCCTTGTAGGGACTCGAGGCGGCAAGGTGGTAGTCCCCCCCGGCCGCATTCACGAAACCCACCGCGCTCATTGAGGCAGGGAAGAAGTTGCCGGTCGGATATTTGGCGCTCGGCGCCCCGATCAGCACGTTGCCGGAGAACAGCCACCCCGGCATGTGAAGATTGAGAGTCGCCGTGCCGTCGGCGGCGTCGTCGGATTTGATGCCGAAATTGCCGTGGGCCACGATGTTGTCGACGAACTCGAAATGCTGCGTCGCGCCGCTCGCGACGGTGATCATGGTGTTATCGGCAAAACCGGTCTGATGGTAGAACTTGATCGCCGCCAACTGATCGGTATTGCTGGCCACCTGGAACAGCCGGCCGAACTGCGAGCTCCAGCTCGTATTGACGTCGATCCAGAGATTGTTGTCGAAACGCACCCGTGCCACGGGAACGGCGGGGAAATCGCCCTTGTCGGTAAGCTGCAGGCCCGCGCCGACATGCCGGATGATGTTCTCACGCACCCAAACATCCGCGGTCTGGGCCCACGTGGTCGGACCCGTTTCGTCCGCCGACCAGAACACCAGCGCAAAGCCCGTCTGCGCATCGGCCCAGGAGTTCTCGAAGATGTTGCCCTGAACCAGCACGCGGCGGCCGAGTTTCAGCTCGAGCAGGTTCTTCACCGTCCACGCGCCGCTCGTTTTCCAGGCAAGGGGCTTGATGAAGTAGTTGTGGCGGATCTCGATGTCCGACGGGATGAGGTTCGTGATCCCCGGATCGGCGCCGCCAAACATCACGTTCTCGCCCGAGCCCTCGAGATAGTTGTTGACGATCTTGAACGGGCCGGGGCCATTCCAGCCGGCGATCGCCTGCGCGTCCGCGCCCTTGGTGTGGCACTCGCTCAAGTACGAATCGATCACGGCACTGGAGGCGCTGTTCAGCCCCACGCAGCGACTCAGGTTGCCGGTCGCGTTGCCGTGGATGTAGGTGCGGTCGAGGATCAGATCGTGCGGCACCTTGGCCATCGTGTTCTGGGCTGGCGAGCCGTCGCCCAGGAGCACGAGACCATAGTTGAGATTGGACGTCGTCGTGATCTCCACGCCGATAAAGCGATAGTGATGCGCGCCCGGGGCGGTCTGTATGGCCGCCTCGGAGGTGGAACTGACGATTTTGGGCAGCAGCGCGGCGTACGACGGCTTCATCCGCTGTCCTTCAGCCGGGAGGTTGGCGGCCGGCGTGGAGGAGCGAATGATGATCCAGGCGGACCCTGACTTCACCGGCAAGGTGAACGAGCCGGTGTAGGTGGCGCCGGCGGCAAGCACGATTTCATCGCCGGGCTGCGCGTTGTTGAGCGCCGTCTGGAAGTTCCCGCCCGATGGCACATTGATCGTGTTCCCCGTTGGCGCGCTGTATTGGGTATTGAGGGGCGTCGGCAACGCTGGATCGGTCGGCCCTGGTGGCGGCGGCGGGGAAGGAGGAGCGTTGCCACCCGCGCTGGTTTTGCAATGCGCCGTCACGATAATCAGGACACCAACGACCACGCGCTGAATCAGCCTGACACCGGGTCCCGTCATACAAGCACTTCCCCCTCGGAGTGGGTCGCGAACCGATCGCGGCTCGCGGCTTCAGCGCGCATCCACATTTCGAGCACGAACAAATACCACAGTTGATGTGGTGCCCAGCCGCGCTGCTCCGAAACCGCGAGCTCCGTGCTGACCGCCTCTGACCGAATCAAGCCGCGCTCCGCGAGATGCGAGGTGCGCATTGTCACCTTCACGTGGGGCAGCCAACGCCCGGCGAGCCACCGCTCGACTGGGACGCGGAACCCTTGCTTGCGTCCGGCGGCAATGCGTTTACCGATCTTGCGACGAGCGAGCTCGCGCAGCACCGCTTTGAGCTGCCCGTGGCGCAGGCGCACATCGTACGGCAGCGCGGCGGCGAATTCCCACAGCTCCTGATCGAAAAATGGAGACCGAGCTTCGAGGCCGTAGTACATGGTCGCGCCATCGACCTTGGTAAGGTACTCCGCCACGAACTGCGTGCGGCGGTCATGCTCCAAGTATTGTGTCAGGACGCGGCGGCCGGAGTCGATGGACCAACGGAGGCCACGATGATCGATCGTGGCGGCCACCAGCTGGTCGCCCAGGAGTCCCTTTTCACGATAGGTCGGCAGGCCGTCGTGGGCGTCGAGGAATGCCCCGAGCCCACCCATGGCATAGTCGATGAAATGCACGGGACGGCGTAGCAGGGGCGATCGCACGAGCGGTGCGCGCGCGGATCGCCACCACGCGCCGGCGCCGCGTGGCGACATACTCGCCAGCATCTGGGCCAGCCACAGATGACGGTGACGGTGATACCCGAGGAAGACATCGTCCCCGCCGTCCCCGGTGAGCAGCACCTTGGCGGCGGGGGCGACTTCCCGGGACACGGACAGCATGCCCAGGGCGGACGTGCACGCGAACGGTTCCCCGTATGCCGAGACGAGCTCGCCCACATCAGGCTCGGCGCCGGGCCGCAGCGGCAGGACGCGATGGCGGATTCTCAACTCGGCGGCTGTCGCGCGCGCGTACGCGCTTTCGTCCTCCGGGTCGCCGGGCGTACCAACGGTGAAGGCCGTCAGGTCCGCGCCGAGCTGCTTCACTGCCCAGCACACCAACCCCGAGTCGATCCCGCCACTGAGGAGCGCCCCGACGGGGACATCGGCGTCCAGGCGCTTCTGCACGGCCGCGAGAAACAAGCGCTCGGTTTCCTGGACGGCATCCTCGAATGTCGGCGCGCCGGCCGTTTGCGCCGCGGGAGGAGTCCAGTATTCGCACGTCTGAATCTTGCCTTCGTGCCAGCGGACGATCGTGGCGGCAGGGACCTTCGTGAGGCCGTGGTAGATGGTACGGCGGTCGGTGACGAAGCCGAACTCGAGATACTCCGCGAGCGCCCGCTCATCGATTGCCTCGGCCCAGCCCGCGGCGCGCAGCGCGCGCGTGGTCGAGGCGAAGGCGATCGCGCCGTTCTGGACGCCGTATACGAGCGGCTTTACGCCGAGACGATCGCGAACGAGAAACAGGTCGCGCGTCGTGTTGTCCCACAGCGCGAACGCGAACATCCCGCGCAGGCGTGCGACGAGCCCGTTGATTCCCCAGCGGCGATATCCATGCAGCAGCACTTCCGTGTCCGTCTTGCTCTGGAATTGCGCGCCGGCAGCGGCCAGCTCAGCGGTGAGCGTCCGGAAGTTGTATATCGCGCCGTTGAAGACGACACCGAGCGTCCCGTCCGAGGAAAGCATCGGCTGGCGACCCGCATCGCTGAGATCGAAAATGGCGAGCCTGCGGTGGCCCAGTGTGACGCCGGGCCACGAGGTAACGCCCTCGCTGTCGGGGCCACGCCGCGCCAACGCCTTGACCATGCGGGACACGACCGGAAGACGCGTTGCGGGATCTTCGAGACCGACCACGCCGGCGATGCCGCACATGGGGCTAGGCCACCTTATCCGCGAGCGGGTCGCGTAGCAGGACGGCCTGTCGCACCGGCACCGCCCGCAAAGCGTTCTGCGCGACCGCCCACATCAGCATGAGGTGCAGATAGAGGAACGAGAGTTTCGCGAAGGACCCGAAGATGCCGGCGACCAGAAATGCCAGTAGACCGAGCTCGAGATACATGAGCTGGAGCCCGAGCTGCGGCTGCACTCGTCGACATAGCCGTCGGGCGCGCTCGGCCACGCGCACGACGGACCACAGGATGCCGAGAAACAGTAGCAGGCCGATGTACCCGGTCTCGGCCAGCACGTTCAAAAATGTGCTGTGCGTATCGCGCGGCCCGCGCGCGGCGGGGTCCACGTCGCTCACCGCTGCGTAATTCTCGTGCGCGAACGGGTAGGCGCCCCAGCCGACTCCGGTCCCTGGGTAGTCGCTGATGATCCGCGTCGCGACGCCCCAGATCTGATAGCGCGACTTGGCTGACCCCTCGGGATCCACGTTATCGAGATTGCCGGTGACCTGGGCGAGACCCTTGACCCGCGTCCAGACGCCGGAGGGCGCCACGACCACGATCAAGAGACCCAGAGCGACCACTAGGCCCGCGGTTTGAAGCCGGCGCCGGCGCTGCTGCGTGAAAATGGCAACCGCGGCGAACACGCACAGCGCCACGAAGCCGCCCCGCGACTGCGTCATGAGGATCAGGATCGGCAGCACGGCGAGCCCCGCCATCGCGCACCACCTGATCCACCGCACGCGTTCCGTCGCGAGCAGCGCCGCCGCGATCGAGAGGAGCAGCAGGGTGAGCGCGGCGAGATCGTTGGGGTTGTCGTACGTGTAGTTCCACAGCGCGCGCCCGAACAACGTGTAATGCGCGAAGTAGTTGAAGATCGCCCCGCGCACGGGGAACAACCCATAGCACGCCAGGAAGAAGATCATGAAGAACCGCAGCTGCGCCGGGGAGCGCAACGCATTGGCGGCGACGAGCATGATGAGGCACAGCTTGGCGAGGAGGACGACGTCGGTCCACACAGCCGCCGGGAATGGGCTTCTGAAGTAGCCCAGCACACACCACGCCAGAAACACCACCGTCCACCCGAGCACCGCAGGAAGGCGTAAGCGTACTCGCTGCAGGACCAGCCCAAACAGACCGGCGATCATGGAGGCCTCTCCGATCGGCAGTCTGAACGTCGTCACGGCGAAGATGTAGCCGAGGAAGGCGACGTAAATGGGCGTCCAGGCGACGCGCGTGTCGGTAACGGGCGCTGAGCGGATCACGTAAACCGCCGGGAAAGCTTCAAGACGACCACGCCGGCAAAACGTTCGAAGCCGCGGATCTGGAAGAGGATGTGGTCGAGGTAATGCAACCCGTACACCGTCCCCTTCCGCCACCACGACGCGAATTCCAGCGGTACGCCGGCCAGGATCACGCGCTCGAACCGGGAGAAGAGCCCGAACGAATACGTGTCCGCGTCAAAGTAGCGCGCGAAGTGGTCCAGCGCTTCTCCGGCGAGCGGCTTGCAGTGGGGCGAAGCATCCACCGGCGGCGGGATCGGCACGTACGTCCGGAGCCGCTTGAGCATGCTGCTGCGCATGATCGGCTCCTCAAAGACCGCGAAGCCCTGCGGCTTGAGAATACGTGACACCTCAGCGCACGGCGTATCGAGGTCATCCTGGAGATGATGCAGGATGCCGATGCCCACGACCAGGTCGAACGAGTCATTGTCGAACGGCAGCTGCGCGCATGAAGCGACCACGAAGCGCGTCCGGTCTCGAGTGCCGTTGGCGCGAGCCATGTGCCGCTGGTCGCTGACCGCTTCGAACGCGAGATCCAAGGCACACACCTGCGCGCCGCGCAACGCGAGCAGAATCACGGATGATTCGACCCCGCAGCCGATGTACAGCACCTTTTTGCCGCGGACATCTCCGACGAGCTGATGCCATCTCTCGAGATGAAACAGCTCAGGGTGGAGGGGATCGTTGTAACGCTCCACGATCTGCTGCGGCACGGCGACCGCCCGGCTTCCATCTGGTCGCTCACCGTAAAACCGGTTGTACCAGACCTTGTCTTCGCCGCTCACGGGCGCGCTCATCTGGATCTCATCGCCGCGCTGTACAGCCGCTCCAGGGATGCAATCACGTGCCAGGCACTGAAGTGGTCGTGCACATGCTGCTGTGCCGCCAGCCCGATGGCGCGAGCGCGCGACGGATCGGCGAGCAAGGAGTCCAGCGCCGCCGCCAGGCGCTCCGGGTCTGCAGGGGGCACGAGCAGGCCAGTCCTGCCATCCAATCCCAGGTCACGCACCCCGCCCACGTCTGTGGCCACGACAGGCACCGCCTGAGCCATCGCCTCGAGCAGCGTATTGGGGACGCCTTCGCTCAGCGAGCAGAGCACAGATATGTCGAATAGCTGATGCAGCTGCGGTCCGTCGGGTCGTACACCGGTGAAGTGCACGCGCCCGCCGAGGCCGAGTCGATCCGCCAACGTTGCCAGGGTGCAGCGACAGGGTCCATCGCCGACGATGATCACATGCAGGTCTTGCCAGCGCGGCATCAGTACGGCGACGGCGCGTAGCAGCGTTGCATGGTCCTTGATCGGGTTCAAGCCGGCCACGGCGCCAATGACGCGAGCGTTCTGTGGGACGCCAAACTCGTGCAGCAGGCTCACGCGTCGCTCCGCCGAGAGCGGGGCGAGCATCCGTTCGTCGGTGAAATTCGGAATGACGACCACCTGACTGGACGGAAAACCCTCGTTGCGGTGCAGCATGTCCCCGATGGCCGGGCTATTGGTGAGGACCCGGTGGGACAGGCGTGAAGCGAGGCGGTTCAGGATCCGATGCATGCGCCGGGGCGGCCACGTCCACCAACGTCTGCTGGCGATGACCAATGGTGTCCCGGCGAGGCGCGCCCATCCTGTCCCGAAAATGTTGCTGTAGTAATCGTGCGCGTGGAAAATGTGCACACGTTGCCGTCGCAGCAGCCTCGCCAGGCGCATACCTTGGCGCAGCGCGGTGATGCCGTACAGCTTGCCCAGCGGCAGCGGAATCACGGGAATGCCGGCGGCTGCGTAGCGCGCGACCAAGGGGCCGCGTGGGCCGCCGCGTTGTAAGCAGACCACGGACACGTCGAACCGCGTACGATCGAGCAGCTCCGCGGTGCGCACCGCGTTCAGCTCGGTGCCGCCGATCTGCATGTTGTCAATGCAGAACATCACCCGTGTCTTGTCGCGCGCGGGAGCGTGCGGGGGGGCGGGGGGCGGGGGGGGGGCGGGAGGGCCAATGCGGGCACGGTTTGCATGGTTGGACCTAGACCCGCAACGCGGTGAGCAAGCGGCCCATCTGACGCTCGGTGGTCCATTCACGTAACACGGATTCATCGCTGCGGCCGCTCGCGCCCCCCCCCCGCGTTTGTCCAGGCGTCCGTCAACGCCTGCTCCAGCGCCGCTTCCGCCGCCGCGGCGTTGTCCTCGACGACGAGGTAGTGCCCGCCCGCCCGTTGCAGCATGCGGGCGCCCTCTCCGTCAGCGTCGAGGAACGCGAGGATCGGTTTCCGCGTGCCGAGGTACTCGAACAGTTTGTTCGGGACTTGCGCGGGCTGGCGCTGCGCGAGCAACAACAGGAGGTCGGCCCGCTCTACCATCTCGAGACAGGCGCGATGGGGTAGCCAATCCCAAAACCGCACCAGTGACGCGATGCCGAGGTCCTGCACAAAGCGCTCGACCGACACCTCATTGAACCAGCGGTTATCCCCGACGAATTCCACTTGGACATCGCCGTCGGCGAATCTCCCGTTGCGTCGCAGGGCGGCCAGGGCGCGGAGAAAGGGCCGCGGATCGCGTCCGTGATACAAACTCCCGGCGTGCATGATCCGGAACGGCCGCGCGCGACGGCTGGAGCGAGGCGGCATCAGCCGGTCGATGCCATTGCGCGCCACCACGAACTGCTGCGCCGCGCGAGGACTCACCTTGCGCTGCAGGAGATCGTGGATCGCGTCGGTTGCGCTGACCACATGATCGGCGTTCGTGAGGCAGAGGCGCTCGAGCCGCCGCTCGATGGCATCCGTGAACTGCGTGCGCAGTCGCGCCGGTTTAGCGGGGTTATCGGTCCACGGATCGCGAAACTCCGCCGCCCAGCGGATGCCCGTCGCCCATTTGAACATCAGCCCGGCGAGATGGGCGGAGAAGGGCGGCGCCGTCGTATAGAGCAGGTCCGCGCCGCCGCGGCGATAGATGCGCCAAGCCTCCCACAGCGCAGGCGGAATGAAACCCTGGTGTTCGTCGGGAAGCCACAGCGGAGACAGGACGTATCGCTTCCACGCGGCTGCCGCATTCCCAAGCTCCTCACCGCCGGAGGATGGCGACGTGCCGTTGCGACTCAGCCAATGCTTCGCGCGCAAATAGGCTCTGCGCGGGTGAGGAATCGGGCGAACGGTGTGGACGGTGATTCCCCGGCTCGCGGGTCGAATCGCCTGCGTCTCGCCCGGAAGCCGCGCGGTGATGACCGCGACCTGGTGGCCGGCAGCCGCCAGGGCCTCGCTGACCTTGGCGGTCCGCAGCGCCCCCACCTCGGGGTCTGGCGGAAATGCATGGCTGATCAACAGGACGCGCATTGGTCCGCCCGGGTGCATCAATGGGGCCAGCACCGTCATGGCGCCTGATCATCGGATGCGACGCGAATGGGCCACCGCACCCGGAGGTGTTGCAAATACCTTACACATTCAGCGGCCAACCGGCCCCGCTCGGCCTTCGAAAAGACGGCGAACGCCGCCCCCACGGCCACCAGCGGCAGCAAGGCCGCGACCTGCAGGAAAAACACGCCGAGCGAATCAGGACTCATCCACCGCTCCACCGCGTACGTGGCGACGGCAAATGCCACACACGCCACGCTGGGCCGGAGCCATACCCGGGTCAAGAATTCGCGGCTCGGAATACGGAGCTTGCGCTCGCAGTACGTGGGCATGAACAGCAGGTTCACCACCATCATGGGGACGGTCATCCCCAGCGCGACACCCACGAGTCCCAAGGGCTTGATGAGGAGAACGCTCAGCGCGAGGTTGGCCACCGCTTCCAACGCGACGGCAATAGCCAATCCCTGATGACGATTGATGCCGATGACCGCGGCCGCCGCAACGAGTCTTCCGCCAGCAAGCCACACCGGCAGCGAGAGAACCCAGAGCACCTGATCGGTCGTTGGACCGTACGCCGCTCCCATCCACAGGTTGAGGAAGTGCTCGCCGCGCAGCAAAAACGTAATGGCCATCGGGGCGGTCACCAGCGTGGCCGTGGGCCCCACCGACAGGACCACGCTGCGGACGGCGTCGATGCCGCCCGTCGCGAGGGCCGCGCTGGTGCGTGGGGTGATCACGCGGCTGATGGCGGCGACGACCTGACGGGCGTAGTCGGTGAGATTGGCGGCGATGGAGTAATACGTCACGAAGCCGATGGGGAGAAATGCGGCGATCACGATAGAATTGCTGTAGTAGATCAGAATGCCGGACAGCTGGATCAGGCTGGAGAAGAGACTGAAGGACAGGAGCTGCCTCGTTGCTTGCCAGGTGGAGGCATCGCGGCGGAGCGACAATTCGGGATAGAGGCGGCGGGCGAGCAGGAACGCCACCATCGCGCGCAAGGTGGATACCGCAAGCTGGATCATCCCGAGCGCGACGAGGCCGTACCCGGAGCGCAGCGCCATGACAACCGCGCTGGCGCGCAGCAACGTGATCACGATTTCGACCGCACCGTCCAGATCGAAGCGATGTAAGCCGGCGACGATGCCGCCAAACACGCCGCCCACGAACGAGACGGCGACGGCAGCTCCTCCCAGCAGCACCACGAGGCGCGCGTCGTGAAGCAGCTCGGGCGGGATCCGGAAGAGATGGTCGAGTGCGAGCGCCAGTACGACGGCAATCACTGCCGTGACGACCGCCAGGCCCGCGAACAGGCGCAGCGCCGCGATCACGGTCGTCGATGCGCCGCGATGGTCTCCCGCCGCATGCTCGTTCGCCACATAGCGGGTGACCGCACCCCGCACCCCGAAGTCCAGCAAGCCGAGGTACCCGACGAACGATCCGAGCAGGACCCACGTGCCGTACGCGGAATCGCCGAGATGGTGGATGATGTAGGGAGACAGCAGGAAACTCACGACGGCGACGACCAGGAACACCGCCCAATTCGCGATCGTACTCCGCAGCACGCTGGGAGAGCGGCCGCTCATGACAGCGTTCCCGCGACGTCAGGCTTGCGCGAACGGTAGAGGACCGACATGTCGTCGGTCTGTTCGCGCCGCACCAGGCGGGCGACCTGCTCATACTGTCGATCGAGGCGGGCGCGCTGCTCGAGGCTGTGCTGGCGTAACGTCGTCGCCACCCCGCTGCGCGCTGCGCGCAGGCGATCGAACGCCGCACCGAGACGCTCCGGCGTGATCTGCTCGAAATCGATGGCAAAAGCGCCCAGGCCGGCCGCTTCCAGGACTTCGCGCGTCTTGGCCTGGTAACAGATCGCGAGAGTGGGACGGGCCGTGATCACGCCGAAGACCGCCCCATGGAACCTGGTCGTGACCAGGACATCGACCGACGCGCACAAATGGAGCAGCTCGTCGATGGATGTGGGCATGACGAACGCCGGTAGCGGCAGCGACGGCGCGGCGCTTCGCATTACGGCCCGGGTCTCCTCGGCCGTCACTTCGTCACCAGTCTGCGTGCCGTAGAAGAACACGTCGTGCCCGCTTGCCGCGAGTCGGATCGCTAGGACAGCGAGACTGTGGACATAGCGCTCCTGCAATGCGGCATCCGCGACGGGCCAGAAGCCGCGATGGTGTACGATCATCGGATTGATCCCGACGCGGAGCCGCTCCCCAGCGGTTCTCGCGGGCATATCGCATGACAGGCTCAGTGCCAGGTCGGGACAGACGTGATCGGGCCCGCGAAAGCCGTATTCTCGCATAAGGCGGCGCGAGGACTCATCGCGGAACGAGACGTAATCGGCGCGACGCAGCACGCCCGCCAGCAGGCGTCCGGAGCGCGCGGAGATCATCGGGCCGGCGCCGACGCTCACGAACGCGACGCGCGCGCCCCGCAGCCGAGCCAGCCGCGTCCACTGCCACGTCCGGTAGGGGTAGGCCCAAAAACCGCCGAAGAAGTCGAACAACGGGTTCGAGCCGGCGATCACCAGAAGATCGATGCCGCGCAGACGCTGGTAGGACTGCCAGACAAAGCGGAGCTCCGCCGGCAGGGCACGCGCGGCGTTCGCGATCGCGCGCGCCCCGCGCACAATGCCGCGGAGCAGCGGGATGGCGCGCGCCCGCGCCCGCCAGCTCGACGCATCGGGAGCGTGTACTGCATTCAATGCCCGAGGGGCCAGTTCGCCGGCGGGCAACGGACGCACCGGATATGCCGGCAGTCCCCACCGTTCCGCGGCAATTTTGGGGAAGCGGCAGAACAACACGAAGCGGGCAGCGGGCACGCGGCGCGTGAGGTGCTGGAGCAGGGCGGTGGGGCAGGCGTCGTCCCCGAGGTTGGCGTCGGCGTAGTGTCCCCACACCCCGATCACGGGCCCCCCCCCGGCCCCGTCCCCGTCCGGGGTCGACATCACATGCCGGTCCGCGTGACGAGCATGCGCGTGGCCGAGAGCAGCTCGTTGGTGAATTCCCCGCGAGCCCAGATGGCGTGGCGGGCCAGGCCGGCCAGCAACCGCACGCGTTCGCCAACCGGCAGCGGTGCCCGCACAACCGAGCGGACGTGCTCGGCCATATGACGCCAGTGGTACAGCTCGGTGCCGCGACTGCGGCCAGGATTGATGAACTCGCGTTGCTGCTCGCGCGTCATGCTCGTGAACGACGCATCATGCATGCGCCGCAGCAGCAGCCTCTCGGGCGCCTCGAGGATCTTGCCGTACAGGCTCAGCTCGGCTTGAAACACGATGTCAGAGCCGCGATACGAGCCGAGCAGACGCGTCCTCCGGAATAGCGTCGTCCGGCCCACGCCATACAGCGCGTTGCACAGGCGCGTGTTGCGGAGCAGTGTGAAAAAGCGCTGTTCCGCGCTCGCGTAGGGCAAATGCAGACCCTCGTCATACGGTTCGAGCGACTGGCCGTAGCCGTCGATCATCATGATGCGCGGATAGACCAGCACGGCATCGGGGTGTTGCCGCAAACCTGCGAGGCAAGCTTCGAGAAAGCGGGGCTGCGAGCAATCGTCGGCGGCGGACCAGCGGAAGAATTCCGTCTCAGCGAGCTCGCATAGGCGGCTGTAATTCACCGCCGCACCGAGGTTGCGCGGGTGGCGCACGTGCCGCACGCGCCGGTCGCGCGCGGCGTACTCGTGGATGATGTCCGCTGTGCCGTCCGTGGAGGCGTTGTCTCCCACCAGCACGACGAAATCGTCGATGGTCTGATTGAGCAGCGAATCGAGTGTCGCCGCCAGGTAGCGTTCGCCGTTGTAGACGGGGACGCCGACGGTGACACGCGGGTGCAGGCGGGACCTCACGGGCGAATGCCGACCTTTCGCGCGTGAAAGGCCTCCGCGTAGCCTTCGGCGGCGCGACACTCGATCCCGCGCAGGCGCATCAGTCCGCGAAACGTGGCTTCATCGAACCAGGGCTTGGCCTGTTGCGTCGCGAAGGCCGACTTCAACACGTCGACCTTGCGCTGCACCGTCGCGCTGGTCAGCGGGACATAGAAGTTCGGTTGCCCCAGATCGCCGTCCCACTTGGGGATCTCGTATTCGAGGATCAGGTGATCGCGCCACGTATTCCACGTCAGATCGCCCGCCTGGCGGTGGTCCTGGTGGCGATCGTCGCGGTTGTGCGTGTAAATGAGATCGGGCTCCGGCCCGGCGCGCCGGAACGCTTCGAACGCTTCCTTGAGGCGACCCAGGTCGGTCGGCAGATAGCCGTCGCGAAAGTCCGACACACACACGTCGAGAGAGCAGAGATCGCCCAGCAGGCGCTGCGCCGCGTCGTGCGCCTCACGCCGGCGCGCGCCGTCCCCGGTCAACACCCACCAGCGGACCTCACTTCCCGGGTGCTGTTGCACCAGCTGGCGAATCGTGCCGCCGCAGCCGATCTCGAGATCGTCCGCGTGGGCTCCGATGCATACGATCTGCAAGGGCTCGGGTGAGCCGTTTCGGTCAATCGTGAGGAGGCGCATTGTTCCACAGCTCCCAGGGTGCTTTGCCAGACTCGTGCATCTCTTCCAGGAGCTGCCGCTCCTTGAACGTGTCCATGCAGGCCCAGAAGCCGTCGTGCCGATAGGCGAACAGCTGGCCGTCAGCGATCAACCGCTGGAACGGCTCGATGACGAGCTCCTCACCCGGGCGCATGTAGTCGAACAGCTCGCGCCGGAACGCGAAGAAGCCGCCATTGATGCGCACGTCGGTCTCGCCGACATGGCGCACGCTTTTCACGACGCCGTCCTGTTGAAAGTCCACGAGATGGAACGTCCACGGCGGTCTGACAGCGATGAATGCGCCGACCCGCGAGCTGCGGCGGAACCGGTCCAGGTACTGGGGCAGCGGCAGATCCGTCACGCCGTCGGCGTAGTTGACGAGGAACATCTCCTCGTCTTCCAGGTGACGGCGCACCGCCAACAACCGCTCGCCGATGTTCGCGGTCAGGCCGGTATCGACGAACGTGATGCGCCAGTCGTCGATGTCGCTGCGGAGCAGCTCGACGTCGCGCCCACCGCCGCTCAGCACGAAGTCGTTCGAGAGGCACTCGTCGTAGTCGCGGAAGTAGCGCTTGATCACGTCGCCGCGATATCCCAGACAGAGCACGAAGTCCTTGTGCCCGAAATGGGCGTAGTAGCGCATGATGTGCCACAGCATCGGCCGGTAGCCGATGTGGACCATCGGCTTCGGCACGTTCTCGGCCTGGTCGCGGATACGCATCCCCTGGCCGCCGCAGAAAAGGACAACCTTCATAGGACCCTCGCTGGCGCGCTGGACAGGTTGAGGAGTTGCTGCTCACGACGCAGCTCGTCGATCAGACGATCGGGTGGCAGCGCGACATCGGCGTACGTGAGCAGCGTGTCGCGAGCAACGTCGCGCGTCAGGCGGCAGCCTTCCGCCACCCCCATGGGCAGGGCATCGGCCGCGGCCGCGGCGTCGGCATTGTCGATGAGTCCGTAGGCGCAGAATCCGCCCACGCCATCGAGCTGTTCCCCCGCGCGCAGGGCGCGCTTCGCCATCGCGACCGTCTCGCAGACGGGCCCGCCAAGCGGCCGGACCGTCGCGTCGTGCTGGAGCACCGCCCGCGCGATGGTCGACGCGATTTGGAGATGGGGCAAATGGAACGGCGTGTAGAAGACGTAGAACGGGCCGTCTCCCATCTTACCGTACGCCAGTAAGCGCTGTTTGCGGACGTCCGCTTCATGCACGACCACGAACGCGCCCGTGTAGGGTGCGGCGTCGAGCGCGTAGTCGACCAGCCCGCCCGCGATCATCTCGTCGGCCGGCAGCCGCGTCGCGATCTCGCGCACATCGGCGCACGAGGGGCCGTACATGCCGCGCTTGCCCACATGGAACCCAGTGGCATTCGCCAGAATCGTCGCCTCCATCGAGAGCTTGGTGGCATCCGCGAAGGAGGCGGCCTTCTGCGAGTTCTGACCGAAGCGCGCGGCGAAGCCGCGCTGCGTGTCGGGGGTGCGGTAATGATCGACCAGCCCCTTCAAGTTTCCCGCGGCCACCGGGCGCAGGCCGAGCGAGCGCAGATAGCGGAGCAGGGTCATCGCCACCCCCGGTTCGTCGCCGTCGGTGTTGGTCAGGACGACGCCGTGCTCGCTCGCACGGCGCGCCAGGACCGGACCGACGGTGGCGTCGAGCTCGGCGTTGACGAGGATGACGTGCTTCTGCTGCTCCAGTGCAGTCGTGACGACCTGGGCGGCGTAGTCAACGGTTCCGGTGACCTCGATGATCGCCTGCAGCAGGTTCGAGTTGGTCAACACCATTGGGTCTTCGGTGACGGCGCAGCGGCCGGTCGCCACCGCACGGTCGAACTGCTCGCCGGTCGACACCTCGATGACGGGGGGATCGCCGGCTTCGGCGAACGCGCGCCGGGCATTGGCGAGCGTGCGATTGGCGATCGCGACGAGGCGAATTCCGGGGACCGATCCGACGAGCTGCAGCGCGATGGCCCGACCGGCGGCTCCCGCGCCGACCATGCCCACGCGAATCGGCGCGCTGCCGGCTCGCTCGGCGAGCAGCTGATCGAGCGCGAGGATCGGGGTCGGCTTCACGCCGGAACTTCCGCCGGCATCTGCGTCAACCAGCGCAGGTCCGCATCCAGACGTCCGCCGCGCTGCAGCCGCTGGATCTGTTTGATGCGGAAATAGCGGTCGCCCAGGAATTCGCTCTCGGTCAGGCCGTGCCGCGCGAATGCCTCACGCAGCTCGCGGATGCCGCGCTCCACCGTCCAGACCGGTTGATAGTCGGGCAGCGTTTGCTCGAGCTTGCTGCAGTCGACGCGGTAGCTGCGAGGATCGGGACCGGCGCCGTCCGCATAGCGCACTCGGCTGCCGGGTACCAGCGCTTGCACCATGTCGGCGAGATCGCGGACGCGGTAGTTCTCGCTGGTGCGGCCGACGTTGAAGGCCTGGTTGTGAACGACGTCGCGCGGCGCCGCCAGCACCGCGAGAAACGCGCGGCAGAAGTCTTCGACGTGCACCAGCGGTCGCCAGGGCGTCCCGTCGCTCTGAATCAGCACGTCCCCCGTCGTGAAGGCGGTGCCGACGAGGTTGTTCACGACGACGTCTGCGCGCAGGCGGGGCGACACGCCATACGCGGTGGCGTTGCGCATGAACGTGGGACTGAAGGACTCGTCGGCCAGCGCGGCGACGTCCCGCTCCACGGCGACTTTGGATTCGCCGTAGGCGGTTATCGGATTGAACGACGCCGATTCGTCGAGCAGCCCATCACCTGCGACGCCATACAGGCTGCACGACGAGGCGAACACGAAGCGCTGTACGCCCACCCGCTTTGCGGCCGCGGCGAGGCGCACCGAGGCGCGATGGTTTATGTCCCGCGTGAGATCGGCATTGAGGTTGCCGAGCGGATCATTGGAGAGCGCCGCGAGATGAACCACGGCGTCGCTGCCGCTCAGCAACGGCAGCGCCGCCTCCTCGTCCCGCACGTCGGCCTGGATTCCCGGGACGGCGCTGGGATCGACAAACGTGCAGTGCGCGTAGTAGCCGGCGTCGATGCCGATCACGTCGTGGCCGGCGCGCAGCAGCATCGGTCCCATCACGGAGCCGATGTAGCCGAGGTGTCCGGTGAGCAGGATCTTCATCGCGCCGCTGCCGTCACGAGGATACCGTCACTGCCGGAATCGGCACGACGAAGCGGCCGCCCCATTCACCGATGCCGGCCATTTGCTTCATGATCTCCTGCCGCAAATTCCACGGCAGAATCAGCACGTAATCGGGCCTGGTCTCGAAGATCCGTTCCGGCGCGTGGATCGGAATGTGCGTGCCGGGCAGGAATTTTCCCTGCTTGTGCGGGCTGCGATCCACGGTGTAGTCCAGCAGGTCGGTACGGATGCCGCAATAGTTGAGCAGCGTGTTGCCTTTGCCCGGCGCCCCGTAGCCCGCCACAGTCTTCCCGGCCTCGCGGGCCGAGATCAGGAAGCTCAGCAGCTTGCGCTTGACTTCCTTGACGCGCGCTTCAAAGGCTTCGTAGTACGGCAGCGTCCCCACACCGGCCGAGATCTCCCGCTGCCGCAGCAGGCGCGCGCGCGCGCTCACCGGGCGCGTGCTGTCGTGATCGTGCCGGGCGTACACGCGCAGCGAGCCGCCGTGCGTCGGCACTTCCTCGACGTCGAAGAGCGTCAGCCCGTGCGCCGCGAACACCGCCTCGGCGCTCAAAAACGAGAAGTACGAGAAGTGCTCGTGATAGATGGTGTCGAATTGATTTTCCGCGAGCATGCGCATCAGGTGCGGGAATTCGATCGTGATCGTGCCGCGCGGTTTGAGCAGGATCTTGAGCCCCGCCACGAAATCGTTGAGGTCGTGCACCTGAGCCAGGACATTCTTCCCCAAGAGCAGATCGGCTTGCTTCCCTTCGTCCCTGAGCCGGGTAGCGACCTCCACACCGAAAAACTCAGTCAGCGTAGGGATGCCCTGGGCGACCGCCACCTCCGCGACGTTGCGGGCGGGCTCGACGCCGAGGCAGGGGACGCCGCGCTCCACGAAGTACTGCAGCAAGTAGCCGTCGTTGCTGGCGACTTCCACAACCAGGTGATCTCGTGTGAGCGCGAGCTGGGCGATCATCTGGTCGGCATACCGGCGGCAGTGATCCAACCAGCTGTCGGAGTAGGACGAGAAGTAGGCGTAATCGCGAAAAATCTCCTCGCGACTCACATATTCCTGCAGCTGGACGAGGAAGCATTGGTCGCAGACGTAGACGACCAGCGGGTAGAACGGCTCCATGCCGTTGAGCTGGTCGGCGCGCAGGTAGCTCTCGCACAGCGGCGACATGCCGAGGTCGGTCACGACGTGCGTCAGTGGCGCGCCGCAGGACCGGCACGCGCCACGCGGAGGGCTCATCGCGGCGGTGGGCACGGCCTGCGGCGCGGGACTGACGGTAGATGCAACAGTCATACGGTCGCGAGTCGGTTGGTCACGCCGGGCGCTCGTCGCAAAAAGCGGGCGACTTCATCCGCGCGGCGACTGCGATAAGTACTTGCGCGCCAACACACTGGCAGGTGGTGTACCGCACTTGCTCATTGCGGTGCACGTTGAGTGCGGTAAACTGGCAACACTTCCTTCGGCTGGGCACGTGGGTTGCGGAGCCCTCGGGGCGGGAGGTTACGCAGTGGTACAAACGGCGCCGCCGCGCGCGGTTGTTCGCGAGGTCTACGATAGAATCGCCCCGCACTACGCCCAGTTGTATGAGGGCGTGGGGCCGCTTCCGCATTTCTACCAGACACGGCTCAAGCTCGTGGCCAAGCTCCTGCAGCGCCGGCCGCGCGGCACAGTGCTCGATGTCGGCAGCGGGCCCGGGGTCATCGGCGACCGCGTGCGATCACTCGGCTTTCGGTATGTCGGGTCCGACGTCTCCGTCGGCATGGCGCGCGAATGCCGGCGCCGCGCCGATGGCGACGGCGGGCGATTCAGCACCGCGGCAACCGGGGAAGCGTTGCCGTTCGCTGACAGTTCGTTCGACGCCGTCACTGTGCTGGGATCACTGGAGTACATGGAATCGCCGCACCGGGCGCTCATCGAGTGCCGCCGCGTGCTGCGTCCCGGCGGCCTGCTCGTAGTGTCGCTCCTCAACAAGTCCAGCTTGTATCGCCTGCTGACCCGGGTGCACCACGAACGCAAGCCGGACGACGACCCGATCCCGGCCGTCCAGTTTACGCGCCAGGAAGCGGTCCGAGCGCTGCGGGAAGTCGGATTCAGCGTGCGCAGTGTGTCGTACTTCGACATGGAATTGCTGCCGCCAAGGTTCGCGGAGAACCACCCGCGCCTCGCCCAGCAGGTCTCGGCGGTGCTCGAGGCCTTCCCCAGTGCCCCGCTGTGGTGGCTGGGCTCCGCGATGCTGATCGAGGCGGTCCGCTAGCCGTGTGCGGGATCGTCGCCGTGAGGACGTTCGGCGCTGCGCAGCGCGCTGCACAGTTCGTGAACCCGATGGTCGGCACGCTGGGGCACCGTGGTCCCGATGACGCCGGCGTGTTCTTCGAGGGCGACGTCGGCCTGGGGTTCAAGCGGCTCGCGATCCTCGATCTCAGCAGCGCCGGCCACCAACCGATGGCCAGTGCCGACGGTTCCGCCGTGCTCGTCTTCAATGGCGAGATCTTCAACTATGTCGAGCTCCGCGACGAGCTGCGCGCGCTGGGCCACACGTTCCGCTCCTCTGGCGATGCCGAAGTGCTGCTGCAGGCATATCTGCAGTGGGGCGTTGACTGTGTGTCGCGCTTCAACGGGGAATGGGCGTTCGTGATCTACGATCGGCGGACGGGGGCGCTCTTTGGCGCGCGCGACCGCTTCGGGATCAAGCCCCTCTATCAGGCGTCCGTCGGAGACGGGGACGAGCGCGCCCTGGTGTGGGCCTCGGAAATCAAGGCGGTGCTCGCGCTGCCCGACTTCCGGCGATCCATCAACTGGCGCGCCGCGGGCCCCTACTTGATCAGCGGCACGCTCGACCATCTGCGGGAGAGCTTCTTTACGGGCATCGAGGTCGTGCCGGCAGCGAGTGCGTTCCTGGTCGATCGAGAGGGCCGGCAGCGGGTTTGGCGCTATTGGACCGTTCCGGAAGAGGACGGAGCCGTGGCCGATCCTCGCTCGTCGTTCGCGGAATTGTTCGAAGATGCGGTCAGGATCCGGCTGCGCAGCGACGTGCCGCTCGGCATCTGTCTGTCGGGTGGGCTCGACTCGACGTCGGTGATCTGCGCCATGGATCGCGTGCGGCGCTCAAACGGGGCGGGGGGGGCGGGAACGAACGGCCACGGCGTGACCGCGTTCACCTATCACCACCCCGATTTCGACGAGCGCCGATATATCGATGCCACGGTCCAGCGAACCGGCGCGACGTTGCATGTGCTGGAGATGGACCATGTTGCGCTCTGGGACCTGGCAGAGCCGGTCATGCGCGCGCACGACGAGCCGGTGCATACGCTCACGGCGATGGTGGGATACGAGCTCATGCGGATGATCGCCGGATCGGGCATCAAGGTCATCCTTAACGGCCAGGGCGCCGACGAGACGATCGCCGGCTACGACAGCTACTTCCGCGCCGCCTGGTACTCGGACATGCGCCGGGGTCGCGTCTGGCGCGCCTGGAACGAAGTGCGGGACTATACGGCGGCACACGGCGGTGCGACGGGAGGGCGCGTCATCGCCCTGGCCGAGCACCTCGTGAAAACCGAGTTGCGCCGGACGGGGTGGTACCGCTCACTCGCGCACCAGCGCCAGCGCCAGCGCGTCACGCGAGCTGGATGGTTCCGCGACGTCGCGCTGCCGGCCCCCGATGACGTGCCACCCTTTGAAGCCGTGGACCTGACCAGCGTGCTCATGCGAGCGACTACGACCGATCCGTTGCCGCTGTATCTGCGGGTCGAGGATCGCAACTCGATGGCGCACTCCGTCGAGGTCCGGCTCCCCATGCTCGACTATCGCCTCGTCGAGTTCCTGTTCCGCCTCTCCCACGAGTGGAAAATTCGTGGACCGCTGAACAAGTATCTGTTCAGGGAAGCGATGCGGGGGCGCATCCCGGAGCTCGTGCGGACGCGCGTGGACAAGATGGGATTCCCGTCGCCCTTCCGGCAGCTCTTGGACGGAAAGACGTTCGATGCGGTGTTTGCACTCGTGACGTCGCAACGCGCCCGTGAACGCGGTGTGTACGACACCGCGCGCATCGCCCGCGACCTCGAAACGCACCGCAACAGGAGCAGCGGCGAGATCGCCTGGCGGGCCTTCCGCGTCGCGCAGCTGGAGCTATGGGCGCAGCTGCACGGTCTCTAGACACGACCGCGGACGTCGTCGTGGTTGGCGCGGGGATTGTGGGGCTGGCAACCGCAAATGCGCTTGCCGAGCTCGGCGCTCGCGTGATCGTCCTGGAGTCCGAACCCACCGTCGCGGCGCACCAAACGGGACACAACAGCGGCGTCATTCACTCGGGGCTGTACTACAAGCCGGGCTCGCTCAAAGCCCGCACCTGCCGCGCCGGTCGGGAAGCGCTCTATGCCTTCTGCGACGAGGCGGGGATTCCCGCAGAGCGCTGCGGCAAGCTCGTGATCGCCACCAACGAAGCGGAACTCCCCCGGCTTGCCATGCTGGAGGAGCGCGGTCGCGCCAACGGTTTACAGAGCCTCACGCGCCTGGACCAGCGGGAGATCCGGGCGCTGGAGCCCGAAGTCGCCGGGGTCGCCGGTCTCTGGGTGGCCGAGACGGGGGTCGTCAACTTCCGGATCGTCGCGGAGGAGTTGGCGGCGCGACTGAGAATGCGGGGCAGCGCGGTGCGAACCGCCGCCCGCGTCGTCGCGATCACTGGCAGTTCCCGCGACGTCGCGGTCGTGACGTCAGCGGGCGAGCGCTTCACCGCGCGATGCCTGGTGAATTGCGCCGGTTTGCAATCGGACCGCGTGGCGCGACTCGCCGGCGTCGATCCGGGGGTCGCGATCATTCCCTTCCGCGGCGACTACTACACGCTCCGGCCCGAGCGCGCATCGTTGGTGCGCCATCTCGTCTATCCGGTGCCGGATCCCGAGCTGCCGTTTCTCGGCGTCCATTTCACACGACGCATCGATGGACGGGTCGAAGCGGGACCGAACGCCGTGCTGGCGCTGCATCGAGAACGGTATCGTCGCTGGGCCCTGTCACCGCGCGATGCCACCGCGGTTCTCACCTTCCGCGGGTTCTGGCCGATGGCACGACGCTATTGGACGCTCGGCCTGACTGAGCTCGGACGGTCCTGGTCGAAAGCACGCTTCGTGCGCGCCTTGCAGCGACTGGTGCCCGCCATTCGCGCCGCCGATCTGCAGCGGGGCGGCTGCGGGATTCGCGCGCAGGCCGTCGACCGGTCCGGCCGGCTCCTTGACGACTTTCACATCGTCGAGAGCGAGTCGGGCGTCCATCTCGTGAACGCGCCTTCCCCTGCCGCAACGGCGGCATTAAGCATCGGGGGACAGATGGCCGACCGCGTGCTCGCCCGGGTCGGAGCCATCGGCCGGGCGGTGGTGTAACAGACCTGCGGCAGGGTCACCCGACCAGCACCCCTCAGTTTGCACTTACCCCGCCCGCTCTGACCGTCGGGCGACCGTAGCAACCGTGTTCGGGCTCACCGATGGTACGGGGAGCCGTCCATAGCTTCGCCGCAGGTCTTGCGCTTGACGCTGCTCAGAGCAGAGCCGCTGAAAAGCGGTGACGCAGAGCCACGGGGCTACCGCGAGTCACTCTCGCCACGTCCGCCGGGCCGCCAGCGATCGACGTACTGGAAGCAAAACCGCTGCGTGGAGCGTGACCATGACCGTCAAGCAGAGGCTATCGCGTGGCCTCCTCGCGTCCGTTGCAACGCTTGCCGCGTGCGAGGTTCCCGCCAGAAACCCTTCTGACCCGACTCACCAGGTCGTCCAAGTCATCATCGTCCCCGAGAGTCTCAGTCTCGCTCCGGCTGACCAATTCAGGTTTGTGGCGTATGGTCGCAACGCGAGCGGTGACAGCACCGGAGTGACCGTGAGCTGGACTGCCACCGGTGGCAGCATCACGTCCGACGGCATGTTCGCTGCCGATACGGCCGTTGGGGACTTCCTGGTCTCGGGTACCAGCGCAGCCCTGTCAGCGTCTGCGCTGGTTCGGGTCCGGCGCCGGCCAGTCGCGTCGGTGACCGTGACTCCGGCGACCGCGAGCCTGCAGGTGGGAGAGACGGCGCAGCTGATGGCCACGCCGCGGGGTCCAGGTGGGAACCCCCTCCCTGGGCGAGTCGTGACGTGGGCGAGTGACAACACCGTGGTGGCGACGGTAAACGGCAGCGGGCGGGTGACCGCGACGGCTGCGGGGTCGGCGACGATCACGGCGACGAGCGAGGGGCAGAGCGGTAGCGCCGCGGTGACGGTGACGAACCAGCCGGTGGCCACGGTCGGTGTGACGCCGGCGAGCCTGAGTCTCGCGGTGGGACAGACGGGGCAACTGACGGCCACGCCGCGCGATGCCAGCGGCGCGCCGCTCACGGGGCGCGTGGTGACGTGGGCGAGTGACAACACCGTGGTGGCGACGGTAAACGGCAGCGGGCGGGTGACCGCGACGGCTGCGGGGTCGGCGACGATCACGGCGACGAGCGAGGGGCAGAGCGGTAGCGCCGCGGTGACGGTGACGAACCAGCCGGTGGCCACGGTCGGTGTGACGCCGGCGAGCCTGAGTCTCGCGGTGGGACAGACGGGGCAACTGACGGCCACGCCGCGCGATGCCAGCGGCGCGCCGCTCACGGGGCGCGTGGTGACGTGGGCGAGTGACAACACCGTGGTGGCGACGGTAAACGGCAGCGGGCGGGTGACCGCGACGGCTGCGGGGTCGGCGACGATCACGGCGACGAGCGAGGGGCAGAGCGGTAGCGCCGCGGTGACGGTGACGAACCAGCCGGTGGCCACGGTCGGTGTGACGCCGGCGAGCCTGAGTCTCGCGGTGGGACAGACGGGGCAACTGACGGCCACGCCGCGCGATGCCAGCGGCGCGCCGCTCACGGGGCGCGTGGTGACGTGGGCGAGTGACAACACCGTGGTGGCGACGGTAAACGGCAGCGGGCGGGTGACCGCGACGGCTGCGGGGTCGGCGACGATCACGGCGACGAGCGAGGGGCAGAGCGGCTCGGCCACGGTAACTGCAACGGTCGCGACTGCGGTCACCGGGCTCGATTTCCCGGGCAATGACGCCGTGTCGACCACGATGCGCTTTGTATTCACCTCGCCATTTGCGGCCTACCCGGCGACGTATGTCTGGCGCGTCTACCCGCGCGAACAGATTGGCTACTACACGTCGTTCTTCCACGCCAATAACAGCTCAAACTTCAATAATCAGCTGCAGTACTACGGGTTTCATCCCTATCCCGAGCCGCCACCGCCGCGGTCGGGCGTGCAGAAATGGGAGATTTCCGTCGACGGGGGCTCGGATATTACCGGGAATGCCGTCGTATTCGACCGCTGGTATCTGCAGGTGGCGGTCGTCTCCCAGAACGGGTCCACCACGCGCCACACTTACTACTGGGACTGGCCCGACACCACGCACAAGATCGTCTGGGTCGGCTCAGTGTACGCGGCCGCGCCGAATCCGGCCATCATGGTGGGGGACAATCCGTGGAACCCGGGGGAGGAGGTCTACGACGGGGTGATGCGTGGCTTCCAGTTCTACGATGTCGCGCTGACCCCGAGCCAGATCGCGCAGGAGCTCGCGGCACCCGGCTCGATTCGAACGCCCTGGTATCTCAACATGAACCCGACTCCCACCGATATCACCGACAAGAGCGGAAACAACCACCATCCGGCCTGGGTGGGCAACGAGCGACCGAAGCTCTGGACGGGTACGGGGCCTTAGGCGCGAGCTACCACGCGCCGCGCTTG
This sequence comes from uncultured Gemmatimonadales bacterium, assembly GCA_963704805.1. GTDB lineage: Bacteria > Gemmatimonadota > Gemmatimonadetes > Gemmatimonadales > GWC2-71-9 > 20CM-2-65-7. Next base: position 1,793,825 of record CAVPHS010000001.1, read on the forward strand.
AAGATCACGACCGGCACCGTGCGCAGCATGATGCGCAGGTCTTCGAGTACTGACTGACGCTCGACGTATTCGAGGTCGTACGTCACCTTCTTGCGCACGCTCTCCACTGACGTGTCGTAACTCAGATTGATCTGCGCCCATCCTGTGATTCCCGGCCGAACGCGCTGGCGCTCCTGGTAGTGCTCGATCTGAGTACGCAGTTGTACGAAGATAGCGGGTTGCTCGGGACGGGGGCCGACGATGTCCATGTCCCCCCGCAGCACGTTGATGAGCTGTGGCAGCTCGTCCAGACGATACAACCGCAGTAGACGGCCGATCGGAGTCACGCGCGGGTCGTTTGGCCGCGCCCAGACTTGCTGATTCCCATCGCCGTTCGATGATCCATTGTTCGCCATTGTGCGGAACTTGTAGATCATGAACGGCCTGCCGCCGCAGTCAGCTCCGCGGCGATTGTCCTGCGCCGCGTGCCCGCCGCCGCGGCGATCGATGCCCACCCGTGTCTGCTTGAAGAAGACCGGCCCGCGCGAGGTGAGTTTGATAAAGATCGCGATCGCCGCCATCAGCGGGGCCGTGAGCAGCAGCCCGAAGGCCGCCACCGTGACACTCACCGCACGCCGAATCGGTTCGGCGGTTCGTCCCACCGCGACGGAATGCGAGCGGGAGCCCGGGCCGGGCCGGGGGCGGGTGAGTGCTTGAGGAACTCTGATGCTCGTCAGGGTCGGCTCGCGCGCTTGAGTTGCGAGCCCGTGATGCAGAGGCCGTGCCCTAGCGATTCGTGGGTGAAGTGCGGGTGAAATCGACAGATACACGACGTGCCACGATCTGTTGTGGCACGTCGTCACGGAGGTTGTGAGGGAGCTGCTACAAACCCGTGGGGTCGGACTCGGTCTCGGTCTCGGTCTTGGACGCGGCTCGGAGCGTGTCACGGTTGCCCTTGCGATGCAGGCCGTGACGTTCGATCAGCCGGTAGAGCGTTGTCCGATCCACGCCGGCGGCCCGCGCGGCGCGCGACATATTCCCGCGCGATTCCGATACGAGCTGCGTCAGGTATTGCAGCTCGAAGCTGGCGACGAGGCGATCGCGCGCGGTGTAATACGGCTCCTCGGTCGTGACCTCGGATGCCATCATGCCGGGCGCGCCAGCCGGAGAGCCCACCTGGTCGAGGGCGGGGATGTCCTCAGGCCGAATCTCCGAGGCGGGTTCGAGGAGGACGACCATATGCTCGATCACGTTCTCGAGCTCGCGTACGTTGCCCTTCCACGGGCGGGCACGCAGCGACCGAATTGCGGGTTCGGTGAACCGCGGCGCCGGTACGGCGGCCCCGCGGTGACGATTCCAGTAATACGACAGGAAGTGCTCGGCGAGCAGCAGGATGTCGCTGGGGCGCTCGCGCAACGCCGGAACGTGAATCGGCACGACGCGCAGGCGATAGTACAGGTCCTCCCGCAGCGTCCCGGCGGCGACCGCCTCCTCCGGGTTGCAGTTCGTGCACGCGATGAAACGAACATTCACCACCGCGTCCGTCGTCTCGCTGCCGACGCGCCGCACCACACCATCCTGAATGACCCGTAAGAGCTTCGCCTGAATCGGCTTCGACATCTCCACCAGCTCATCGAGCAACAGCGTACCGCCGTTCGCGGCCTCCAGCAGGCCGGGTTTGTCCCGGACCGCGCCGGTAAACGCGCCTTTTACATGCCCGAACATTTCCGACTCGAGCAGCGCCTCGGGAAGCGCGGCGCAGTTGACCGCGATCAGGGGGCGGCTGCTGCGCCGGCTGTGGTAGTGGATAAACTCGGCGATCAGCTCTTTGCCTGAGCCGCTGGCGCCCGTGATGAAGACAGACGCGTCGGTCGGGGCCACGCGGCGGGCGAGCTCGACCACGCGGCGGAACGCCGGCGCCGCGCCCAGGACGGTGACGCGCTCGCTGTTACCGTTCTCCCGGGCAAACTGGGCCTGGATGGCGTGCGATTCCCGCGCCACCAGAACACCATGCGCGGCGCGGCCAAGCAGGATCTGTAAGTGCGTGCCGGAGAATGGCTTGGGCAGATAGTCCCACGCTCCCGCGCGCAGCGCCTCGAGGTTCGAGTCTACGCTCGGGTTGCCCGTCATCATGATGACGATCGTGTCGGGATACGCTTCCAGGCAGGTGCGCAGCAGGCGCATCCCCGAAATCTCTCCCATGTAGAGATCGAGCAGCACAACGTCGAACTTGTTGCGTTTCAGCGTCTCGCGGGCTTCGTCGCCGCGACCGGCCATGCTCACCTGGTAGCCCTCGTACTGCAGCACGGTCGCACAGCTTTCGCGCAGCGAGCGCTCGTCGTCCACAATCAGGATGTGAATACTGGCCTTGAGCTCCTTGGTTAGCTGCAAGGAGCTCACGAGGTTGCGCGACGCGGCCGATCCCTTCTGGGGCACGCGGGCGGTGCGCTGTTCGGGCCTTGTTCCGGACATGTGTTCGGTATGCCCTCCGTGCCTACGTTGACTACCTCGACGTTGCATCGTACTCCCATGGCACAGATCGGGCCGAAAAGAGCGGCGTCGTTGACTACGAGAATCGATGCACTTACACGCCTTTTGACGGGCTGTCAAGGACGTTGTAGCAACCTGCTTACAAAATCTGTGTCGAGCGACGGTCCTGACTGTCCTTTTGTGCCACACTTTCGGCGTGACGCGGCCCACCGGCCCAAAATCGCGCGCGCGTTTCAGGCGAGTCGTGCGGTATCGCCCTTGCGGTGGGGGGCCCGCGTGACTCCTCCCTCGTACCAGTTGATGCCGCCGGAAAACGGCGCGCGACGCGTGGCGCGCGCCGAGGAGAACGTCGACCACCCTGCGGATTGGGCCCGACTGGGCACCGCAGTGCTCCGCTATCGGTGGTGGATCATCGCGCTGGCAGCCGTCGGGACGCTGGGCGGGATGGCTGCCGCGCGCATGCTGCCGCCGAGTTACCAGGTGCAGACCACGATCTGGATTCAGGCGGGCGAGTCCCGCAGCGCCGGGGCGCGTGGGCCCATTGGGGCCGATCAGCTTCTGGACGCCCACGCGTGGGTCGACTTGCTCAAGTCCTACGTTGTGCTCGATCAGGTGGCGCGAGACCTGAGGCTGTACGTCTCACCGAGCCGCGGGGCGGCCGGCGCGTTCGCCGGATTCACCGTAGCCGACAGCTTTCGGCCCGGGAGATACCGGGTCGTAGTCGATCCCGACGGAAGCTCGTTTCGCCTGCTGGATGCGAAGGGCCAGGAACTGCAACAGGGGTCCATCGGAGACCCAGTGGGGGCACCGCTCGGTTTTCGGTGGACTCCCACCGCCGCCATGCTTCCTGGGGGAAGTGACTTCGCGTTCGCGGTCCGGCCGCTCCGCGAATCGGCGCGGGGATTGGCCAACGCGCTCGCCGTCAGCATCGATCCCAGCGGAAACTTCCTTCGCGTCGGCTTGACCGGAGAGGATCCCGGGCGGAGCGCAGCGACCGTGAACGCTGTCGCGAGACGGTTCATCGATGTCGCCGCCGACTTGAAGCGCGCGAAACTCCACCAATTGGGCGCGCTGCTCGAGGGTCAGCTCCACTCCGCGCGCGACAACCTGCAGCAGGCGGAAGGCGACCTCGAGCAGTTCCGGGTGCGGACGGCGACGTATTCCCCCGGGCTCGACGTCACGCCAACCTCTTCCGGGCGCGACGCGTCGTTGGGCGTTCTCCTCGGGCCCAAGCTCGAGCAGGAGCAGCTGCGCCGCGATCGCGATGCGATCGAGCACGTGTTGGCGCGTATGAAGGACTCCGGCGGCTCGCCCGACGGCCTTGCCTTCATCGGATCAGCGCAGCGCTCGCCGGCGCTGAGCCAGGCGTTGCGCGATTGGAATACGAAGCAGGCCGAAGCGCGCGTGCTCGGCGAACGGTATCTGCCTGAGCACCCTGCCGTGCGGCGCTCGACGGACGAGATCGCCGTCCTCGCGAAAACCACGATTCCGCAGATCGCGCAGACGCTGAGCGACGAGCTGCTGGCGCGCGAGCGTGTGCTGGCGCCGCAGATCGCGGCCGGCGAGCGGGAGCTGCGGGGGATTCCGCAGCGGGCAATCGAAGAAGCGCGCCTGCGCCGCGCCGTTGATCTGGCCAGCAACCTGTTCACCGCCGTGCAGCAGCGCTACGACGAAGCGCGCCTTGCCGAAGCGAGCAGCATCGCCGACGTGCGGATTCTCGACGAAGCGATGGCGCCGCAGCAGCCGCTGAAGAACGCGGGGTCCCGCTTGATCTTTCTCGGCTTTGCGGCGGGGCTCGGGTTGGCGTTGGTTGGCGCCGTCCTGGTCGACCGGATCGATCCGCGCATGCGCTATCCTGACCAGGTGACGCGGCAGATGGGCCTGTCGATCCTGGGCGTGTTGCCGCATGTGAAAAACCGCTCGGCGGGACCCGATGACGAGGAGGTCGCGCACGTCATCGAAGCGATGCGCAGCGTGCGGCTCAGTCTGATGCATTTCTATGGTGGGAGTGGCCCCGTGGTGGTCACGGTGACGAGTCCCGGCGTCGGCGATGGGAAGTCGTTCGTCTCCGGAAATCTCGCCCTGGCGTGCGCTGAAGCGGGCCAATCGACGTTGCTCATCGACGGCGACTCCCGGCGCGGCGCGCTGCACCGCGTTCTGCGCAGGCCTCGGAAGCTTGGCCTGACCGACTTTCTCGCGGGCGGCGCATCACTCGAGGCCGTCACGCAGACGACGACGTACCCGGGTCTCGACTTCATCGCCGCCGGGTCGCGCTTCCGCGACTCGCCGGAGCTGCTCGGGTCACCGGCCATGGCGGAGTTGCTCGAGCGGGTGCGCACGCAGTATCGCATCATCATGGTGGACAGCCCGCCGCTCGGCTCCGGGGTCGATCCGTATACACTCGGAACGCTCACGGGAAACCTGCTGCTCGTGCTGCGCACCGGCACCACCAATCTCGCGCTGGCGCGGACGAAGCTCGCCATACTCGACCACCTGCCGATTCGGTTGGTCGGCGTGGTGCTGAACGACGTGCGGCCGGGCGGCATGTACCGCTACTACAGCTACCTGTCCGGGTACGCCACAGTCAACGAACACGAAGGATTCGCGATCGCGGGTCGGAAGCCGCGCGGCGTCCTGTAGCTGACGTGATCGCTGCCGTGAGAGACCTGCTCGCCCGCCGGGTGCTCCTGCCACTGTACTGCCTGCAGCGCATGGTGCGGCCCTCCCGGCAGGCGGCGATGCGCGCCTGCCGCGAGGGTCGTCGCGTGCGACTCGCGGCGCTGGCATGGCCTGATGCCAGAAAAGCCGATTGGGTCTTGCAGCAACTGCGAACCACCGTCCGTCACGCCTACGGCTCCACGAACTTCTACCGCGCACACTGCGACGCGATCGGTTTCGACCCGGCCGCGGACTTCAGCTTCGAGGACTTTGCGCGATTGCCCATCCTCGATCGGACAGCCGTCGCGGCTGCCGGGCGCGGGTTGCTCGCCCGTTCTCTGCCGCCCGAAGGTCTGCGCCGTGACGCCACGGGAGGCTCGACCGGGCTGCCCACGGAGATTTGGATGGGTCCCGAAGAGCTGGGCTGGCGTGAGAGCGGCGTGGATCACTTCATGGCGCGAATCGGAGTGCCCAAGGGTTCACGCACGGCGTTTTTGTGGGGCCATCATCTCGATCCGGTCGGCAGCGATGGCCTCAAGGAGCGGATGTACTCTCTCATCGAGAATCTGCGCTGGTTTGAATGCTTGCGGCTGTCCCGCCCGGAGCTGCGGCGCTACCACCAGGAGCTCGAACAGTGGCGCCCGCGCTGCCTCATCGCCTACGCAAGCGCCCTGGGGGCGCTTGCGGATGTCGTGCAACAGGACAACCGGCGACCCGTCTATCCCACACACTGTTTCGTTACGGGCGCGGAAAAGCTCCTGCCGCACCATCGCGCGCTCATCGAACGGGTCTACGGCCGGCCGGTGCACGAGCGCTATGGCTCCCGTGACGTGGGGCTCATGGCCTTTCAGGTGATCGGGTCGAGCGGTGCGGACTTCGAGGTCGACTGGGCGAATGTCCTCATCGAGCCCGAAACGGCGGATGAGCACTCCCCGATTCTCGTGACCAAGCTGCATGCCGACGGTATGCCGATGCTCCGCTACCAGGTCGGTGATGTCGCGCAGTTCCCGGCAGGCAGTCGTCCGGGACATCCGGCGTTCCGGCTGCGGGAAATCCTCGGCCGCACGGCCGATCGCGTCTGGCTCGCCGACGGCGGCTGGGTCGACGGCATCACGTTTCCCCACATGTTCAAGGACCAACCAGTGCGCGAGTTTCAGGTGCTGCAGCGCGCCGATCTCAGCGTGGAGCTGCGTGTGGTACCGGCCGGCGGGTTCACGATGGAGCACCAGCACCAAATCCTGCAGACCGTCCGGGCCAACCTCCCTGGACTCGACGTCCAGTTCGCGCTGATGGAACGGATTCCGCGCACCCGCGCGAACAAGCTGCGCCCGGTCGTGAGCGAGCGGGTCTGATGCCGGCCACGGATTCGCTGGTCGCGCTGGCCCAGCTGCCGGCGGCCTCGTACGAAGACTCAGCCATTGCGCGCGCGATCGCCTCGCTGGCGAACTCGCTCGGTTGGTCGACGGAGGGCGGCGGCGTCTTCGGCCGGCTCGTGCCGGCGGGGGCCCGCGTACTGGTGAAGCCCAATTGGGTGATGCACGAGAACCAGGGTCCCTGGGGCATCGATCCTCTCGTCACGCATGGGAGTCTCATCCGCGGCGTGGTGGAAGCGGTGTTGCGCGCGGGGCCGGCGCGCGTCGTCGTGGGTGATGCGCCATTGCAGGCCTGCGATTTCGCGGCGTTGCTGCGGGCGACAGGCATGGATGCGTGGGCGACGACAATGCAGGCGCGGGATTCACGCTTCGCCGGCGTACGTGACTTTCGCCGCACGACGTGCGAGGTGCAGGACGGCGTCCGCGTTCCCACGACGGACCGGCGTCCGCGCGACGATTTCATTCTGTTCGACCTCGGCACGGAGAGTTTGCTCGAGGGGGTGACCGACGATCGCGAGTCGTTCCGGGTGACGCAGTACGATCCCAGCCAGATGGTGGCGACCCACGGGAAGGGGCGCCACCAATATCTCGTCGCCCGCGATGTCATCGAGTCCGATGTGATCGTCAACCTGCCCAAGCTGAAGACGCACAAGAAAGCGGGCGTGACGTGTGCGTTGAAGAATCTCATCGGCATCAACGGCAATAAGGAATACTTGCCGCATCACCGCGTCGGCGGCGCCGCCGCAGGCGGCGACTGCTACCCCGGCCGCAGCCCGATCAAGCGTGCGCTCGAATTCGCGTTTGATCGACAGAATCTGGCGACGTCGCAGCCGGGACGTCGCGCCTGGTACCAGGCGACGCGGGTGCTCGATCGACTGGTCCGCGCGTCGGGAGACGCGTTCGGCGTGGAAGGGGCGTGGTCTGGGAACGACACGCTGTGGCGGACGTGCCTGGATCTCAATCGGATCGTTCTCTATGGGCGTCCCGATGGCACGCTCGCGGACCGTCCGCAGCGCGCCCTGCTCCACATCGTCGATGCCGTCGTCGCGGGGCAGGGTGATGGTCCCTTGGCTCCGCAGCCCCTGCCGCTGCGCCGCATCTTGGCGGCCCGGAACGCGGCCGCCGTGGACTGGGTGGGCGCCCGCTTGCTCGGCTACGACGCGGCGCGAATTCCTATCGTGCGAGAAGCGTTCGGTGCGTTTCGCTGGCCGGTGGCGCGGTTCTCCCCCGACGACGTTACCGTGATCGGTGACGCCGGGGTCCCGGCATGGGAGGACGACGTGGTCTACCCGGTGGGCTGGCGAGACGCGGTGGAGACGGCTACGAAACCCCGCTAGTGGTACTGCTGCAGCCAGGCGTCGGGTAGATCAGTTCGAGCCTGTTGCAGCGCGGCGGTGGCGCGCTGCATCAGCTCCGTTGAATCGATCGCCGCAGTGTGGAAGTCACTGACGCCATGATACCCGGCGCGGACGCGGAACCGTCCGCCCGGCTCCCCTCCGATGGTGGGTTTACTCGGCTGGGCCAGTACCGCTGCGGCGACGCGCTCGGCGAGACGGCGCGCCTGGGCGGCGTCCGTATCGACGGCGACGATCGCGAAAGCCGTCGTGTCGAGCCGGCCGATCGCATCCGAGTGTCGCGCGGTGGAGCGGAGGGTGGTGGCAATGCGGCGCAGCAGCCAGATCGGGGGATCACCAGATGCACCGTCGTCGCCGTCTTCGGAGGGCTCCGGTTCGGGTGCGAGCAGCACGCACCCCAGAGCCGCGTGGCGCCGGGTGGCCTCGGCGCCGAGCTCCTCGGCGCGCCGCCTCAGACCGCGCACGTTGTACACCCCCGTCATCTCATCGATCAGTCCCTGTGTGCGTGCCTGATCCGCGTCCAACTTGGCCGGAACGAACACCCCCAGCGCGGCGATGAGCTCCTCGGCATCGAGCGGCTCACCCAGGCAGGCCCACGCACCCGCCCGCATCGCGGCGAGCCGGTCGCGGCGTGTCGGTGATCGCGGCATCACGAGAAAGACCGGCGTGCTGGGAGCGATCAGCGACTCGTTGTATAGCTCGCGGCACAGCGCGTAGCCATCGGCATCAGGGAGCTGCTCATCGATGATGAGCGCGTCCGGCGGATTGCGCCGGATGCGCGCGATGGCCTGCGCCCGCGTGTACGTGTTATGGACCATGTAGCCCTGCGGCGCGAGAATGCTCGCGAGTGATCGGCTGGTCCACTCCTGCTTGCTAGCGATGATGACATCCGCCGGGCGAGCCGACAGAGCTGTCGCGGGCAAAGCGCATCCTCTCCGGGCGGGGCCCCGAACGGCTACTGCGGGTGTGGTACAACGGTCGCGGCTGGCCAGCGCTTTCTGCTGCAGGACTCATGCGCGGCGCACCGACAGGAATGTTACGATAATGTTACGGCGCTCAACAGGTTACACGACGGGGAGTCCGGCGGGCAATGCCCAACCTGATGCACCGCCTCCACAGCCGCGCAAACAACCGCTGCGTCTCCGCGCATGTGCGATGGGCTGCCCTCAAGGTACGGCGTCGTAAGTGGCTGGCTGGAGCGGAATTCGGCGCTCCTTGCCCCTCGTTCCGCGAACGGTCCGGAACTTGTACTGCACGCATGTATGTACTGCCGCGCCTGTAAAACGCCGGCCCCGCCCTCCGGCCCGGCAAGTCCCACCGAGCGCGGGAGAGTTGCGCGCATTTGGGGGGCCGACCGGATCAGCGGCCTACGGTGCGCGCGCTGCGGCAACCTGCTGGGTGCCGAAGACATCGCGCAGCTCCTGGGCGAAAAGGCATCGCAACTGGAGCAGTTCGGGCTACTCTCCCCGCGCGCCGACGTACCGGCGCCGAACCCGGCGTCGCATTCGGGCATGCGCGCCATCCGGCTCTGGAAGGGCTGAACATGTGCGGCATCATCGGCTACACCGGCGACGGCCGGCACCAAGCGGTACCGATTCTGCTCCGCGGTCTGGAACGCCTCGAGTATCGCGGCTACGACTCGGCGGGGCTCGCCATTCACACCGATCGTGGTCTCGTCACGCGCAAACTCGCAGGCCGCGTCGGGGGACTGCGAAGCTCACTCGAGCGCCTGCCGGTTTCCGGCGCCTGCGGCATCGCGCACACGCGTTGGGCGACGCACGGCGCGCCGACGACGTGCAACGCGCACCCCCACGTCGATTGCGACGAGCGCTTCGCCCTCGTCCACAACGGCATCATCGAGAATGCCGACGCGCTGCGCGCGGCGCTGGAGCGCGCCGGCCACACCTTCAGGACCGAGACCGACACCGAGACGCTCGTTCACTTGATCGAGGACTCTCCAGGAGACACGCTGGAACTGCGCGTCATCAGCGCACTCGAGCATGTGGTGGGGACGTATGGCATCGCGGTGATGTCGGCGGAAGAGCCCGGGAAAATCGTGGTGGCCCGCCAGGGCTCACCGGTATTGCTCGGCGTTGGTGAGGACGAATACTTCGTCGCCTCCGATGCCTCGGCGATTCTCGAGCATACCCGCTCGGTCGTGCATCTCGACGACGGCGACATCGCCGTGCTCACGCCCGAGGGCTACCACGTGATCGACCGCGAGTCGCACGTGCAGCTGCGTGAAGTGAACGACGTGACGTGGGACCTCGATGCGATCGAGCTGAACGGCTTCGCGCACTTCATGCAGAAGGAGATCGCCGAGCAACCCGAGACGGTGCGGAGCACCCTGCGCGGCCGGCTGATGTTCGAGGAAGGAATCGCGCGGCTCAACGGCTTGAACCTGAGCCCGGACGACTGCGCGGCCATTCAGCGCATCACGATCGTGGGATGCGGGACGTCGTGGCACGCGGGTCTCGTGGGGCGCCACATCATCGAGGCGCTCACCCAGATCCCGGTGAGCGTGGAGTATGCCTCGGAGTACCGCTACCGCCGCCAGGTCACGCGCCCCGGGACGCTCGTCGTCGCGATTTCGCAATCCGGCGAGACGGCCGACACACTCGAGGCGATGCGTGCCGCGCGCGCCGCGGGGTCACGCGTCGTCGGGCTCGTCAACGTCGTGGGCAGCACCATTGCGCGCGAATCGGACGGCGGCATCTACCTGCACGCCGGTCCCGAGATCGGCGTCGCTTCGACCAAGGCGTTTACCTCACAGATCGTGGCGCTCGCGCTGCTCGGGCTCTACCTGAGCAGCCACCACGGGTTACCGCTCGAGGAGCGGCAGGAGCTGGCGTGTCGCCTGGCGCAGCTGCCCGGGCTCGTCGCGCGCACGCTGGAGCTCGAGCCGCAGGTCCGATTGCTGGCTGAGCACTTCGCTCGGGCGCCCAACGCGCTGTACCTGGGACGCGGCGTGAACTTCCCGGTCGCTCTGGAAGGTGCCCTGAAGCTCAAGGAGATCAGCTACATCCACGCGGAGGGCTATCCCGCGGCGGAAATGAAGCACGGCCCGATCGCGCTCATCGACGCGAACATGCCGGTTGTCTTCGTGGCACCTGCCGATGAGGTGTACTCCAAGGTCGTCTCCAACATGCAAGAAGTGCGGGCGCGCGGCGGCCGGATCGTCGCGATTACGACCGAGGGGAATGGCGATCTCGGCACCCTGGCGGATCACCAGCTCCGGGTCCCCGCAACAGCCCCGCTGCTGTCCCCCATTCTGACCGTAATTCCCTTGCAGCTGCTCGCCTATCACGTCGCCGTGCTGCGTGGCTGTGACGTGGACCGGCCGCGTAACCTCGCAAAGAGCGTGACGGTCGAGTAAGATGACACCCATGTCGCTTGCCCGTTGGAGTGCTCCCATCGCCGCCGTCGTGCTGACCCTGGTCACCGCGCCACAGACCGTCGCGCAGTCCACCACGGGAGGGGGGGGCATTCTCGCCACCCGCGAAGCGCTGCGCGAGGAGATGGGGCGGCTCGACGGCAAGGGGGGGAAGGACCGCGCGGGCGCCGAGTTGATCCGGGCTCGGCTCGAGAACGGAGACTTTCAAGCGGGTGATCGCATTTTCATCCGCGTCGCAGGCGAGTCCCAGCTTACCGATACCTTCGTCGTGACGACCGGGCCCCAGCTCGAGCTGCCACAGGTCGGCACGGTGCCGCTGCAAGGCGTCCTGCGCTCAGAGCTCGGGGAACGGTTGGCGTCGCACCTGGCGCAGTACCTCCGGGAGCCCGTCGTTGAGGCGCGACCGCTGATCCGGTTGCTGATCGAGGGCGACGTGGTACGGCCCGGCTACTACGGTGCCGCCCCGCAAGAGCCCCTCGTCGATGTCATCAACCAGGCGGGAGGCCTCTCGCCGCGCGCCCACGTAAAAGAGATCCGCATCGAGCGCGGAGAAGAGGTGCTCTGGAACTCCTCTACAGTGCGCGATGCAATGGCACGTGGTTACTCGATCGACCAGCTCAGTTTGCGCGCGGGCGACCGCCTCTTCGTTCCCAGCCATGGCGATTCCGAGCGCGCGTTGCGCATGTTCGTCATGGTGCTCACCATTCCCTTAATGATCTATTCGCTTACGACCCTCGGTAACTGATGCGGCGCGAGCGCACGATCCTGTCGGTCGTGGGCGCGCGTCCCAACTTCATGAAGTTGGCTCCCCTGGCACGCGCGCTCGCCACCCGCCCCGGCGTGCGGCACGTGATCGTGCACACCGGCCAGCATTACGACGAAGAGATGTCGGAGAGCTTCCTGCGGAGCCTCGCCATCCCGCGCCCCGATTACAATCTGGCGGCGGGCTCGGCGTCCCATGCCCAGCAGACCGCCGTGATCATGCAGCGCTTCGAGCCCGTCTGTGTCGAGGTGCGCCCCGACATCGTGCTTGTCTACGGTGACGTGAACTCGACGCTCGCGGCCGCGCTCGTCGCCGCGAAACTCGGCATGGTGGTGGGGCACGTCGAGGCGGGGCTGCGGAGCCGGGACTGGACCATGCCCGAAGAGATCAACCGCGTCGTGACCGACCGGCTGGCGCAGCTCCTCTTCACCCCGTCGCGCGATGCGGACGAGAATCTGCGCGCCGAAGGCGTGGATCCTGCGCGCATCCACTTCGTCGGCAACATCATGATCGACTCGCTGGTCCGCATGCTCCCCGACGCTCGGCGCACCAATGGCAACCTGCATAGAGGAAAGGGGCCGTACGCGGTGGTGACGCTCCACCGGCCGGCGAACGTGGACGATCCCGCCGCCCTGACCGAAATCCTCGCCGCGCTCGGCGACCTCAGCAACGAGCAGCGGATCCTCTTTCCGGTGCATCCCCGGACGCGCGCGCGGCTCGCCGCCATGGGCTGGAGTGCCCCGAGCGGGCGGCTGGAGCTGCTCGACCCGGTGCCGTACACCGAGATGCTGGGTCTCGTGCTGCACAGCTCGCTCGTGATCACCGACTCCGGCGGCTTGCAGGAGGAGACCTCGTTCCTCGGCGTGCCGTGTGTCACCGTGCGGCCGAACACCGAACGGCCAATCACCCTCACCCACGGCACGAACCGCCTCGTCGGACCGCAACGCGAGGCGATCCGGGCAGCGGCGCGCGCTGCTGCAGCGCAGCGACAGTCCGCGCCGCCAACGATCGAACTGTGGGACGGCAACACCGCTGAGCGAATCGCTGCGATCCTCTGCGAGCCGTAGTCCCGCGCTTTCCCCGGGATCTTCATTAGGGGATTTCCCTGACATCGATTTTTCCGCGCCACCACTGGGTTTCCGAGCCTATAGCGAGCTTTCCAAGGGAGTGTAGCTTTGCTGCGCCCTAGGAACCTACACGGTCGGGATGCCCGCACAGCCGGTCAATGCAGAGTTGAGTTTATCCTCGCCCGACGCGCGTTCCGCGCGGCCGGGCGTCGCGGCGATTCCTCCACAAATCCAGCTCACGGCCACCCAGCAGCTCATCACCCTGTGGCCGGCCGACCTCGGCCCGGTCCCGAGCCCCGCCGAGGTGGGTCAGGTCATGGGCATCCTCCTGGGCGCCATCCTGGAGATGCAGGTCACCGACTCCGCGGTCATCGATCCGCGGGCGCATTCGCCGCTCGGTCGTGGCCTGCTCACCGCGTTGCGCTCGGAGCTGCTCCGTTCCTGGAAAGATGCGGGTGTGGCGGAAACGGGCCTGGTGCCGCTGCTCGCCGCGTTCGAGCGAGTGCGGGATGTGATCTCGCCCGATGCGGCGCAGTCGCTGCCCGCGCAGCTGGCGGGCTCCGACGGGCTTCGGTTGTTGATCGACGTCGCGCACGACCTGCGCTCACCCCTGACGTCCATTCTCTTCCTCGCCGAGACGATGCAACGCGGACAGAGTGGACCCGTCAGCGATGTGCAGCGTCGCCAACTCGGTCTCATCTACACGGCGGCGCTGGGCCTCAGCTCCGTGGCGAGCGACATCATCGATGTCACGCGCAGCGAGCTGCTCGTGGAGCAGAAGCCGGTGCCATTCTCGGTCGGGGGCGTGCTCGAGTCGGTGCAAGACATCGTGCGTCCCATCGCGGAGGAGAAACAACTGTCCCTCCGGCTGACGCCGCCCGGTATCGATGAGCGGCTCGGGCATCCGGTGGCGCTGAGCCGCGTGCTGCTCAACCTGACGACGAATGCGCTCAAGTTCACAAGCCAGGGATACGTCGAAATCCGCGCGCAGGACGTCGGGGCGGAGCGCGTCGAGTTCTCGGTGGCGGACTCCGGCAAGGGCATCGATACGTCGATGATGCCGACGCTGTTCGATCCCGTGCGCCGCGCGCGCCGGAGCGGCGAGCACGAGGACTACGTCGCCAAGCTCTTCTCACAAACCGGCCTCGGTCTCACGATTTGTCGCAAGCTCGTCGCAACGATGGGCTCCGAGCTGCAGGTGGAATCCCGCGTGGGCTGGGGGACGCGCTTCCACTTCACATTGGACCTGCCCGCCTGTTCGACACACCGCACGATGCGCCGCGGAGGCGCGGAACGTCGCTCACTGGACCGCCGTCAACGGCGGGACAGCCAGACGCAGACTCGGTTGTAGCGCTAGCGCGCGTCGAGCGCGCGACGGGCCCGCTCCAGCAGGTCCCGCGGATCGGGCCGCATGCCGGGAGGCGCGCTGCTGACGCCGACCTGCAAGGGGTGCGGCAACCGCGCCCGCGCGGTCACCTTCTCACCCAATCGCTCGACCAACCGCGCGACCGCTGCCTCGTCCGTGGCCGGCGCGAACACCGCGAACTCATCCGGTCCAATGCGGCCGATGGCGTCGGAAATCCGGCCCTCCTGCTTGAACGCCCCCTCGAGGTGGCTGCCCGGAGGGACGCGGAACACCGCGCAGCTGAGCGGCAGACCATGGCGCGCGCTGAACGCGGCGAGCTCCTCGGAGCGCCGCGCCAGTCCCGCCGCGCTGTACAAACCAGTGGCGCGGTCGACCAGCGCCTCCGCGGTGGCGCGATCCATCTCGAGCTTGCCCTGCACGTATACGCCGAGGCGCAGCAGCACTTCTTCGGCGTCGAGCGGCTCACCGCGCAGCTCCCACGCGCCGGCGCGCAGCGCTTCGAGCTGGTCGGTGTGGGTCGGTCGTGATCGGCCGATCAGGATGATCGGAATTGCCGGGGAGAACGCCGGATCGGTGCGCAGCGTGCGGCAGAACGCAAAGCGGGGCGGCTGGGCGATCGCGGTATCGAGCAAGACGCCGTCGGGTACCTGGCGGTGGACCTGGGCGACGGTGGTATGGGCATCCGCAGTCTGGACGACTCGGAACCCGCCGGCGACGACGACGCTGTGAAGCGCGCGCCGCAGCGACTCGTCGCGAATCGCGAGGAGGATGAGGGGCGACGGAGTTGGTGGACCGGCACGGGCGGTCATAGGCACTCCCGGGTCAACCTATCCCCCCCCCCGCGCGTGTACAAGTGACGCTGGTCACGCGGACGTGCCGCAGCGCGATCACTGCGGTGTACGGAGCAGACCATGCAATCCGCCTCCTGTACTGGCTGGCGTGGGTGAAGTGCAGCAAATTGTCTTCCGACTGTGGAGGTGAAGGATGCCGGTCCGGTTGGTTCTTGCCGACGACCATTTGGTGTTGCGCCAGGCGCTGAAGGCCCTGCTCGAGCGACGGGGGTTGGAAGTCGTCGCCGATGAGGCCGACGGCCGGGCCGCGGTCAGCGCCGTCCAGCGACTTGCTCCCGACGTGGCGGTCCTGGACGTCGCCATGCCCGTATTGAATGGCGTCGAAGCCGCGCGTGAGATCGCGCGAATTAAGCCCGAATGTCCGGTTATTCTGCTGTCCGGCGTGGAGGACGGCCGCTTTGTGAAAGAAGCGCTGAAGGCCGGTGTACGCGGCTTCGTCCAAAAGAGTCAGGGCGCCGACGATCTCGTCCGTGCGATCGAGGAGGTGCTGGGGGGGCGTCTCTATGTGAGCCCCGGAGCCTCACAAGCGATTGTGGAGGCCGCTTCCAACAACCCGAGCGGTACCGGTTCGCTCACGCCGCGCGAAAAGCAGGTCCTCGCGCTCGTCGGCGAAGGCAAATCCACCAAACAGATCGCCGAAAGCCTGCGCATCAGCGTGAAAACCGCGGAATTCCACCGCGGCCGTCTCATGAAAAAGCTGAATGTGCACGACACGGCCAACCTGGTTCGTTACGCCATTCGGGAAGGCTGGATCGCCCCGTAGGTCCTAGCGCAACGCGTCCCGCGCGCGATCGAATAATTCGGCAGGCAAGGCGAGGAGTGGCGGAGGGGCAGAGTTGGAGCGGCGCGGCACTGGCTGCGCCGGCGCAGTGCTGATGCCCGCTTTCACCTTGACCGAGGCGTGGCGCGCGACGGCGTCGCTGATCCGCTGCACCAATCCTTCCGCGCCCGTCTCATCGGTGGCCGGCGCGAACACGGTGAATTCGGCCGGGCCCGTGCGGCCCACCGCGTCGGAAACGCGACCCGCGTGCTTGAAGGCGACCGCCAGGCGATCGGCCGCGCTGTTGGTGAGCGGCCCTCCGTCGATCGGTCGGAAAACGGCGCAGGCGAGCCCCATCCCGTGACGCGCGGTGAATGCGGCGAGCTCTTCGGAGCGGCGCGCGAGTCCATTTTCGTTATAGAGCCCGCTCACTCGATCGAGCATGCCTTCGACTCCCAGGCGCTCGAGCTCGAGCTTGCCACGCACGTAGACGCCGAGCCGCAGGACGAGCTCTTCCATGTCGAGCGGATCGCCCCGCAGCTCCCATGCGCCCGCGCGCAGCGCGTCGATCTGTTGCGAGCGCAGAGCGGCGCCGGCCGTCAAGAGCACGATGGGCGTGGCGGAGGAGACCGCCGGCTCGGCCCGCACCGCCCGGCACAAGGCGAACTTGTCGGTGGCACGATCGAGCCCGAAGTCGAGGAGAATGGCGTCGGGGCGGTGCCGACGCGCCAGCTCGATGATCTGTTGCCGCTTGTCGGTGGCGATGACCCGGTAGCCGCCCTGCGTCAAGACGCTTTCGAGCGACTTGGCCAGCCACTGATCGGCGTGCGCGAGCAGGACTAACGGCTGGACGGCGGAAGGCATGGGTGCGTTATGTTAGCCGATATGAAAAAACCGGCTAGTGCCCGCTGTGCGAACGGATCGAAGAAAAACCACGTTTTGGGCTTACTGAGCGTGTTGGGAGTTCTGAGTCTCGGCGCGTGCGCGACACTCAAGAACGCCCTCAATTTCCAGCGGCCTGACGTCGAGCTGCAGGAGATCAACGTGACCGGGCTCGGCTTACAAGGCGGCACGATGGACCTCGTGTTCGATGTGTACAATCCCAACGACTACCGCCTGCGGAGCACGCGACTCGAGGTCGCGCTCACGCTGGCGGGGACGGATTTCGGGGAAGCCCTGATAGACAAACCCCTGGATTTCTCCCCGGTGAACCACAGCCGCGTCATCATGCCGGTGCGATTCACGTGGGCGGGCGTGGGCGCCGCCGCCAGGTCCCTGCTTGAATCTCAAGAATTGCCCTATGAATTGACCGGGGCTGTGATACTGGATACACCCGTAGGGGAGCAGAGGGTACAGCTTGAGGGTAAGGGAAAGGTGCCGCTGAGGAAACTGCTGCAATAACAATGACCAATGTCCAGTGTCCAATGTCCAATGTCCATGATCATGGACCTGGATGGTCGACATGGATCATTGGACATTGATCATTGGACATTGATCATTGGTCATTCGCCCGGAGGGCGCAATTCGAAAGCTGATTGATATCCAGTCTCCCGTAGAGAAGGCGTTTCTTGTGGGCGCTCCGCGCAAAGGCTCCGACGACGCGCTACATGTCGATGAGCATCTCGAGGAGTTGGAACGGCTGGCCGATACCGCCGGCGCCGAGGTGATCGGTCGTACGATCCAGCGTATCGATGCGCCCACGCCGAACTTCTACCTCGGCCAGGGCAAAGTCGAATCGCTGAAGGACGAGCTGTCGTCGGCCGGCGCGACCCTCATGCTGTTCGACGAGAGCCTGACGCCGGTGCAGGGCGTCAAGCTCGAGAAAAGCCTCGGCGTGCGCGTCATGGATCGCACCGAGGTCATTCTCGACATCTTCGCGACGCGGGCGCGGAGCCACGAAGCCAAGCTGCAGGTCGAGCTGGCCCAGCTCGAGTACCTGCTTCCGCGCCTGACGCGCATGTGGACCCACCTCTCGCGTATCCGCGGCGGTATCGGTCTCCGCGGACCCGGTGAAACACAGCTCGAAACCGACCGGCGCGTCATCCGGCGCAAGATCTCGACGCTCAGGAAGCGGCTCAAGGACGTCGCCGAGCATCGCGCCAACCAGCGGCAGGGCCGGCGCGCCATCCCGACGGCGGCGCTCGTCGGCTACACCAACGCCGGCAAGTCGAGTCTGTTGAAGGCGCTCTCCGGTGCCGAGGTGTTCATCGAGGACCGGCTGTTCGCGACCGTCGACACGCTCGCGCGCGAAGTGGACGTCGGGGAAGGGTATCGCTATCGCCTGACCGACACGGTGGGATTCATCCGCAAGCTGCCACACCATCTCGTCGCCTCGTTCCGCGCGACGCTGGAAGAAGCCGAAGACGCCGATTTGCTCTTGCACGTCATCGACGCCAGTCATCCGGGATGGGAAGACCAACTGGACGTGGTCGAAAAAGAGACGACCAGCATCTCTCCCAAACGCGTCATCCACGTGTTCAATAAAGCCGACTTGCTCCCGGATCCGGAGGCGTTTCTCGTCCTCGTGCGTGAGCGGTATCCGCACGCGATCCTTACCTCCGCGACCACGCACCACGCACCACGTACCACGCACGGTGTTGAAGACCTCCGCCGCGCTCTCCGTACGTCCGCGCAGGCCTTGAGACCCATTGCTGAGATCAGAGTGCCGGCGAGTGACGGCAAGCTGTTGGCGACATTGCACCGCGACGCCGAAATTTTGCAACAGGAACAGACGAACGGGATCGTAACTTTACGCGCGCGCATCGAGGCGCGGCTGCTCGGCCGACTCCGACAGGACGGAGTAGAGGTGGTACTCGGATGAGATCTCTGCCCCTGCTATTACTGATCGCCGCGTGCTCGGAGTCCGCTGCACCCGCGCCACCGCCGCCTCCTCCACCGCCACCTCCCCCGCCAGCCGGTCCGGTGCTCCATACGCTCGGCAACTTCCCGTACCCGACATTCCTGACCGCACCTCCCGGTGATACGACGCGCCTGGTGCTGACAGAGCGGGAGGGGCGGGTGCGGCTGTTCAAGAACGATGCGCTGCAGCCCGGACCGTTTCTCGATTTGCGCGGCCAAATCAGCGCGACGGACGAGAACGGGCTCTATAGCCTGGCGTTTCACCCGCAATACGCGACCAACCGGATGTTCTTCGTCTTCTTTACAAATTTGAACGGCGACATTCGCGTGGTGCGCTACCTGGCCACGGCGAGTCTGGACAGCGCGGACGAGAGCTCCGCCGATACGGTGCTCGCGATTCCTCATCCCACAAGCGGATTCACTCTGCCCTTCGGAAACCACCACGGCGGCCAGCTGCAGTTCGGCCCCGACGGCATGCTGTATGTCTCCGTCGGCGATGGCGGCTGCTGCGGCGATCCGCAGAGCAACGGCCAGCGGAGGCACACGCTGAACGGGAAGATCCTGCGCATCGATGTCGATGCTGCAACCGGATACACCGTACCCACGGACAATCCGTTCTACGGCGATACGTCATACGCACAGGAGACGTGGGCGTGGGGCTTCCGCAATCCGTGGCGCTTCTCGTTCGACCGATTGACCGGTGATCTCTACATCGGCGAGGTGGGGCAGGACACGTGGGAGGAGGTGGACGTCGCTGCCGCCCCCAACGCGGGGAAGGGGCTGAACTACGGTTGGAGTATTATGGAAGGGACGCACTGCTATCATCCGCCCAACGGCTGCAATGCGACCGGTCTCACGCCGCCCGTCCTCGAGTATCAGCACGCGGGCGGCGCCTGCGATGTGCAAGGTGGCTACGTCTACCGCGGCACTCGCGTGACAGCGCTCATAGGTCGCTATCTCTACGCCGATTACTGTACCAACGTCGTGGGCAGCTTCACGTATACGGGCGGGCCAGTTACCGGGGGGCGCAACTGGCCGTCGCTGTCACCCAGTGGCGGGAGCATCGTGTCCTTCGGCGAAGACGCCCGAGGGGAGCTGTATCTCATGACGTATGTCGGGACGCTCTACAGAATTGTCGAGGCCCAATGAAGCGATTGCTACCGCTGCTATTCCTGATCGCCGCGTGCTCGGACTCCGCCGCACCCGCGCCACCGCCGCCCGCCCTTGAGACGGTCGGCGATTTCGAGTTTCCCACCTTCGCGACGTCGCCGCTGGGGGATACGGCGCGGCTGTTCGTGGTGGAGCGGACCGGGGTGATCCGCATCGTGCGTGGCAACACGACCGAGCCCACGCCGTTCCTCGACCTGCACACCAAGGTCGCGTCGACCGCCGAGCTGGGCATGTTCAGCATGGCGTTCCATCCGCAGTACGCGACGAACGGCCGCTTCTACGTCTTCTATACCGATTTCAATAGCGATCTGCGCATCGTACGCTACACCGTGTCGGCTGATCCCGACGTCGCGAACGAGGCTTCGGCCGATACGGTCTTGAAGGTGGTCCACGGCGGTACCGATCACCACGGCGGTCAGCTGCAATTCGGTCCCGACGGCAAGCTGTACATCGGGATCGGCGATGGCGGCTGTTGCGGCGATCCCTTCCAAAACGGCCAGCGCCACCATACGCTGCTCGGCAAGCTGCTGCGGCTCAACGTGGACGGCGCCACCGGCTACACCGTCCCGGCGGACAATCCATTCGTCGGCGACACGAGCTTTGTGCCCGAGACGTGGGCGTGGGGACTCCGCAATCCGTGGCGCTTCTCGTTCGACCGGCAAACCGGCGATCTCTACATCGGCGACGTCGGCCAGGACGCGTGGGAAGAAGTCGACGTGGGGCCCGCGCCGAATCGCGGCAAGGGCTTGAATTACGGCTGGAGTATTCTGGAAGGGACGCACTGCTACAACGGGCCCTGTAACACGCCGGGGCTGACCCCACCGGTGTTGGAGTACCAGCACACGGGCGGGGCGTGCGACGTGCAAGGCGGCTACGTCTACCGCGGCACGCGCGTGACAGCACTCATAGGCCGGTATCTCTACGTCGATTACTGTAGCAACGTCGTGGGCAGCTTCATGTATACGGGCGGGGCAGTTACCGACGAGCGCAACTGGCCGGAGCTGTCACCCAGTGGCGGGAGCGTCGTGTCCTTCGGCGAAGATGCTCGAGGAGAGCTGTATCTCATGACGTACGGCGGGACACTCTATCGGATTGTCGAGGGCCCATGAAGCGACTGCTACCGCTGCTGTTCCTGGTGACCGCGTGCAACTCCTTCCTTACCACGCCGCCTCCACCACCGCCGCCCCCGGGGTCTCCGAAGCTGGCGCTGGTCGACAGCTTCGTGGATCCGGTCTATGTGACGGCGCCGCCCGCGGACTCGCAGCGGCTGTTTGTGGTCGAGCAGGGAGGTCGTGTGTTCGTGCTGCACAACGACACGACGCAAACGCGGCCGTTTCTCGATCTCCAGGGGAAGATTTCGTCGGGTGGCGAGCGCGGCCTGTTGAGTCTCGCGTTCCATCCGCAGTATGCGGCGAACGGCCGCTTTTACGTGTACTTCACGGCTACGAACGGCGATATCCGCATTGTGCGCTACAACGTTGCGACGACGGATCCCGACAGCGCGGACCCCACGACCGCCGACACTGTGTTGAAGGTTGCCCATCCCGGGCAGAGCAATCACAACGGCGGCCAGCTGCAGTTCGGGCCCGATGGGATGCTCTATGCGGGGACCGGGGACGGGGGAGGGGGCGGTGACCCGGATGGCAATGGTCAGGACAGGCATTCGTTGCTGGGCAAACTGCTGCGCCTCGATGTGAACGGCGCGAGCGGCTACGCGATTCCCTCCGACAACCCCTTTGCCGCCGACACCAGCAGCGCGCCGGAGATCTGGTCGGGGGGCCTGCGCAATCCGTGGCGCTTCTCGTTCGACCGGCTGACCGGCGATCTCTATATCGCCGACGTGGGGCAGGACAAATGGGAGGAGGTCAACGTCGCCTCGACGGCGAACGGGCGCGGCCGTGCCGCCAACTACGGCTGGAACCGAATGGAGGGGACGCATTGCTACCCGCCTGATCCCAACGAGGCGTGCAACAAAGCGGGACTCGTACAGCCGGTGACCGATTACATCCACGCGTTCGGCGCGTGCTCGGTCACGGGGGGCTATGTCTATCGGGGGCCGAGCGCGCCGGTGCTGACGGGTTTCTATCTGTATGCCGATTACTGCGCAGGGTTCGTGCAGGTCTTCAAATACACCGGGAGCGGCATTAACGATCTGCGCGATATTAGCTCACGAGTCTCACCGGGCGGTCTCATCAGCTCCTTTGGGGAGGATGCGCGCGGTGATGTCTACATAATGACTTTGAATGGGCCGGTATACCGGATTATCGCGGTGGATTCGACGGCGGTCCCCTAAAAGCGTGCGCCATCGGCACGTTGTTTCGAATTGTCGAGGGCCAATGAAGCGACTCCTGCCGGTCCTGCTCCTGATCGTCGCATGCAAATCCAGTTCTCCCGTCGCGCCGCCGCCGCCGCCCCCGGTCCCGGCGCCGCCCCCGCCACCGCCGCCACCGCCGCCGCCGCCGCCCCCGCCGCCCCCGCCGCCCGGCAGCGCAACGTTGGCGCTGGTCGGCAACTTCGTGAGTCCGGTCTTCGTGACGTCACCGCCTGCCGACACGCAGCGGCTGTTCGTCGTGGAGCAGGGTGGGACGGTGCGCGTGCTGCATCATGACACGACTCAGGCGCGGCCGTTTCTCAATCTCACGGGGAAGATCGCAGCGGGTGGTGAGCGAGGCCTGTTGAGTCTCGCGTTCCATCCGGACTACGCGACGAATGGCCGTTTCTATGTCTACTTCACCAATACCAACGGCGATCTCCGCATCGTGCGCTACACCGTGTCGAGCGATCCCGACAGCGCTAACCCGACGACGACCGACACGGTTCTGAAGGTCGCCCATCCCGGGCAGAGCAATCACAACGGCGGCCAGCTTCAGTTCGGGCCCGATGGGATGCTCTGGGCGGCGACGGGGGACGGGGGAGGGGGCGGCGATCCGGACGGCAACGGTCAGGACAAGCACGCGCTGCTGGGCAAGCTGCTGCGGCTCGACGTGAACGGCGCGAGCGGTTACACGATTCCCGCCGACAACCCCTTTGCCACTGACACGACGGGCGCGCCCGAGATCTGGGCCTGGGGACTACGTAATCCGTGGCGCTTCTCGTTCGACCGACAGAACGGCGACCTCTACATCGGCGACGTGGGCCAGAATGTCTATGAGGAGGTCGACGTCGCGTCCACCGCGAACGGCCGTGGACGGGCTGCGAACTACGGCTGGAACGTGATGGAAGGGACACACGGGACTGACTGCCACGGCGCCACGACTCGTGCACCATGACAGACTTGACGCCGCCGGTACTCGACTATCAGCACGCCGGCGGCGCGTGCTCGGTCACGGGAGGCTATGTCTACAGGGGCCCGAGCGCTCCATCGCTTACGGGTCTTTATCTGTACGCCGATTACTGCTCCGGCTTTGTTCGCGTTTTCCAGTACACGGGCAGCGGCATCACCAATCAGAGCGATATCACCTCGCAGATTTCACCGGGAGGCGCTATCAGCGCGTTTGGCCAGGATGCGAAGGGCGATGTCTACATCATGACCCTCAACGGACCGGTGTACCGAATCGTCGGGGCGCCTTAGAGGTCCGGCTCGCAGCGATGCCGGCGCCGAGTCCGACGGCGGCGCCGAGCCATTCGGTGATTGGTGTCGCCTTGAGTCCAGTCATGCCTGGCACGATGACGAGGCCCAGCAGTAAGACCGCAGTTGCCGCCGCCCCAATCGCCGCCGCCTTTCTCGCCGCCGTATCACCTGCCGCCGTCGTTCTCGCCGCCCACCATCCCACGCCAACAGTCCAGCCAGCGACCCACAGCACGTTGAGCACCGCGAGCAGCCAGGCCGGAAAGTGCTCCGGGTAGTAGATGAGCTTCCAGCCGTCGCCGATCGTGTAGCCAAAGCCGCAGCGGCGCGCCGAGTTCAGCGAGAGGCAGAGGCTGCGCTCGTCGCGCCACGCTCGGACGGTGAACGTGTCGTTCGGGGCGATCCCTGCGAGCGCGTGGCGCCAGCGCAGATCGACCTCCTCGAGCGTCAGCCCGATGGCCTTCATGTCATAGCGCACCCCGAGATCGGCTCTGTCGACGAAGAGCACGAACACCTTCGTGTCGTGTTCGTGCGAGCAGTGGGGCGACGAGTGGTACGCTGTCACGGCCGGGTGGCCGGCTCAGGCCGCGAGGAACCGGGGTGACGCTTCAGTCCGTCACCGGCGGAGTCCTGCGCGGCGATCACCCTTCCTTTATAGCGTCCCCAATCGTTCCAGTTGGGTGTCCAGATGTCGCGGTAGGGACGGCTCTGAGAGGATGGGTCGGAGCACGAGGCCGGTGGCGTACCAGACCAGCACCGCGGCGCCGGCCAAACCCAGGGCTCGCCGGGCGCTGCGCTGGGGCGTGGTCCAGAGCAGGCGGGGTGTCGCGACGACGAGCGCCATGCCGAGGGCGGTGCTGACCGTGTTGCAGATGATGTCGCCCACGCTCGGGTCGCGCCCCGGGATCCATTGCTGCAGGAACTCGACGGAGAAGGAAAGGGCGGCCCCGATCGCGACGGCACGGAGGGGCCGGACCCCGGCCAGGGTGAGGGTTGCGCCGAGGGGGATGAAGAGGAGGAGGTTTTGGATCAGCTCGGCGAGTGCGCTACTGCCGGAGGTGAGGGCAAAGGACCATCCGGGGGGGAGGGCGGTCCCGGACACGTGCAGGGTGGCGACAAGAATGAAGAGAGTGGAGAGGGCGACGGCGATTCGGGCTTTCATTGCAGCCGCAAGTTACATGAACGTTTGGGGCCATAAGCAAGAGGCCGCTGCGGATCCGCAGCGGCCTCTCGTCGTGGTGAACAACCACGGCTCCCCGTCAAGGTGTTCATAACATACGAATGCCTACATGCCGAGTCAACTTGGAGATCGATGAGTCAAACCACGAGCGTGCGGGGATGGGATTCGAACCCACACGGGCCGTTAAGCCCAGCACCTTGACGGGGAGCCGTGTCTACCAATTCCACCACCCCGGCCCATCAGCGATTGGTTGTTCTCCCCGGTGCTTCGCTCCGCTCGACTCACGTGCTGCGATCTGTCGAACGGAGGCAATCTGAAGCGGTGTGGGCTGGAACCATCATCATTGTGACGCGGTGAGGAAGTGAAAGTCTGCATGCGTTTTTTTGCTCTATGCATGCACGGAAACGATTTCCAATATTGCGAACCATGAATTCACGAGATGAGCTCACGTCGCTCAGACACGAGCTGCGACAGGTCGAGGCGCGGATCAGGGAGGATAACCTGGAGCGAAACCTCGCCTGGCTCGACCTAGCCAGAAAGGCGATGCTGGTTATCTCGCGAATGATCCTCGAGACGATCCCGTCTCGTCAGCGCGGCGCAAGCGCCAAGGGGGTGCCGGAAACGTTGCCGGTTCCCGACTTGGAGCCTCGTACCATCGACGTAGCCGAGTTTCACGCCAACACTCCGGAGAAGTTCGAATTGATCGGTGGATACCTATTCGATGTCGCCGAACATCCGGACTCCAGACGGCGTCTCTTAGCTTTGCTGCTTGTGAACGTGGGGTTGCTCGAGGCCGCGCGGCTGGCGCCCCAGGAGCGCTGGCTGGAGGCGTTGGCACGCGTTCACGAATCCTGAGAGGTTGCCGCTCGGCTCGGCGGCCGAGTCAATGCCTCGCCCGCCTCCTCACTTGCATCGTCCGCCGCCGCACTTGCGTCGTCCGTCGCCGCATTTGCGTCGTCCGCCGCCGCATTTGCGTCGTCCGCCGTCGCATTTGCCCCGTCCGCCGCCACATCGGCGCCGTCCGCCACCATATTTGCGCGTCCGCCGACATATTTGCGCCGTCCGCCGACATATTTGCATCGCCCTCCACTGCATTTGCCCCGTCCGCCGCCACATCTGCGCCGTCCGCCACCACATTTGCGCGTCCGCCGCCACATCTGCGCCGTCCGCCGCCGCATTTGCGTCGTCCGCCACCGCATTTGTACCTTCCGTCGCCTTCACGGCCCATTCCGTCGCCTTCGAGGCGCATTCCGTCGCGTTGGAGGAGCATGTCCGTCAGCTTCGAGGGGGATCCCGTCGCCTTCGAGCGAGCTACAGCCGACTCCGATGGGCAGAGAGGGGCTCCTATCGAGCGTCCGGGAGGGTGGCGATAAGAATGAGGAGGGTGGAAGGGGCAATCGATGGCTCCAAAAGCCATTATTTGGGCTTTGGTTGATATCTCTAGCCAACCGGCATAGCTATCAACATATTCGCCAGCCCTTGGCCAATTCATAAACGGGAGCGTCGGGGCGTAACTTTTTGTCAGGAGCGTAGGTGGGCGTGGAACCCAAGCCTTTCCACATGACAGATTCGCAAGTGAGCACCGCTCCCGCCGACGCCGTCGCAGCGGCCTGGGGCGGGGCGGCGCGCACGCCAGGCGCTGAGCCACCTCGGCCGGGCCATGTGCGCCTGGGCCTGCAGCAGCGCGCACCGGTCAACCTAAAGCGACATCTCAGCCGCGCCGTCCGTCGTTTTGTCATTCTCCTGATCGCTGATCTCGCCTCTTTCTATGTCATGCGCGCCCTGCTCAGGGCGGTGCGTGATGACCGGGTGCTGGGGGACTGGCTCGCCGGTCCTATCTCGACGGCGTTGCCAAAAGGCATTCTCAACGGCTGGCAGCTTGCCGCTGCATTGCTCGTCGGACTGCTGGTCACGGGCAACTATGGTCCTGGCGATCAACGCCGTAGTCCGCGGCGCCTCTTCCTCGGCTGTGCGCTCGCGACAGCGTTGCCCCTGTGGATGACCTTGTGGACGAAGGGGCTCGAGGTCGTCACCCTCGAGTACCTCCTCATCGTTGTTCTGGTGTGGGCGGGACTGCTGGTCGAGCGTCTGTTGCTCGATCGCGCGATCACCTGGGCGGCTCCGCGCCGCAACGCAACGATCGCAACGTTGTTCGTTGGACCTGCCGAGCATTGCCGGGCCGCCGTTCAGAGCACCGTCTTCGGCTCGGGAACCGAGCACCGCATTGTCGGCTTCGTGGACACGCATCTCCCGCCGGCGGCGGATGCGCTGGGTCACATCGTGGAATTCGCGGGGGTGATGCACGACACCGCGTGCGAGACAGTGGTGATGTGCGGCTATCTGCCGGACTCCAGTTTTCACAATATCGTGGACGCGGCGTTGGGCGCGGGGTGCCAGGTTCTATCGGTGCCGCGGGCGATGGAGATCGCGGGCGTCGCGCCGGTCTTCGTGCGGCGGCATGGTGAGCGGCTGATCGAGTTGACCGCCCCCAGTCTCAAGGGCCAGGATCTCGCGATCAAACGCGTGGTCGATGTGGTGGGCGCTACGCTGGGGCTTGTCCTAACCGCGCCGGTCATGGCGCTGATCGCGGCCGCGATCAAGCTCGATTCGCCCGGGCCGGTCTTCTTCGGGCAGACGCGCGTTGGTCTGGGCGGGCAGCAGTTCCGGATGTTGAAGTTCCGTACGATGCGGCAAGGGGGCGGACGGCGAGAAGCAGACGGTTGCGCACCTCAATCACTCCGGCGATCCACGTCTATTCAAGATTCCCAATGATCCGCGCGTCACGCGGCTCGGTGCCTGGTTGCGCCGCTGGAGCCTGGACGAGCTGCCTCAGCTCTTCAATGTGCTGCAGGGGCGACATGTCCCTCATTGGGCCGCGGCCATTCTTCGAGACCGATTTACAGTCGTACGAAGATCGGCACTTCCGCCGCCTCGGCGCGAAACCCGGCATTACCGGTCTCTGGCAGGTGCGAGGCCGCAGCTCGGTGGTCGATTTCGAGGAGGTGGTTCGCCTCGATCGCGAGTACATCGAGCAGTGGTCGTTGTGGATGGATCTGCAAATTCTTCTCCTCACGTTCCCCGCGGTGCTCCGCCGGAAAGGCGCGTTCTGAACGGGCGGCCACGGACCCGGTTGTTTCGTTCGCCCGCGCCCGTTCTCCTACTTGTGTTTGCTGCCTGCGCCGATGAAGCCACCGGCCCAGATGCGCTCCCGCACGTAACCGAGGTACATGTTGTAGCAGGATTGCCACAGTTCCCTCAAGACGCGTTACGTGCCGACCGCGCGAAGAGCCGCGCATTAAGCGGTTGTGCCGTAATCACTTCAAGCGTAAGCGAATTGTGTCATCCGCGGTATAAGGGCTGCTTTGCCGGAAGGCACCTTGGCAACGGTGTGCCGATGTCGCGATTCACTAGCTCGTTGAGCCCGGCCGTTCTGACGTGAGAATCATGTGGCGGCCACGGACCCGGTTATTTCGTTCGCCCGCGCCCGTGCTCCTGCTCTTTTTGGCTGCCTGTGCCGATGACGCCACCGGCCCAGGCAGTTTGTACGTCCTACCGGTTGGTGCGACGGCAGACACGGTGTGGCAGGGTGCGCCGGGCGAGCCGATTCCCACGGGTGTCGCGGTACGCATCAAGGATTCGCAGGGCCAGCCGTTGGCGGGAGCATCGGTTACTTGGGAGCCGACTGGTCGCGACGCGCAGATGCTGGCGGCCTCTACGCAGAGCGATGCGCACGGTCTCGTGACGGCGGTGTGGCAGCTTGGCACGGACGCATCCGAGCAGCAGGAGTTGCACATCACCGTGCGGTGGGGGCGCCGTAACGCTTTTCTGACTCTCCGCGCGCGTGCTGTCCCGCACGTCGTCGCCCAGCTGCGTGTATCCGTGGATTCTCCGGCGGTTGTCCGGCTTGGCGATTCGCTTCCGATCGTCGTGACCGCGATCGATCCGTTCGGCAACACGTTCCCGGCTCCGCCTGCACGTCTGTCGGTAAGCGACACAACGGTGGGGAAGGTGTCCGGCGCGTTCGTTGTCGGGGGGCCGAAGCGGGGGACGACCGAGCTGACCGTTACCAGCGATTATGTGACGAAGCGAGTGCCCCTCCAGATCGTTCAGCGTGTCGCGGCGATCATCCCCGGGACTGAGACATTGAGTTTCCGAAGTCTGGGCGCGGTACTACCGATTACCTATCACGTGCGGGATGATCGCGGGCTGTTGGTGGCGGATACCGGTCGCTACGCTTTCCGTTGCCGATACGACGGTGGCACAGGTGACCGATACGGGCGTCCGCGCAGCGCTACCAGGTGCGACGGAGCTTCGGCTCGCTGTTGGTTCAGTCACGAGCTCAGTTGCGATCGATGTCGAGCAGCGGATCGCGTCGCTGCGGCTCCAGCGCGACACGATTCGTTTCGACGCGCTGCGTGACACCACGACGATTCACGTCATTGCGGAGGATAGTCTGGGGAATCCCGTCCATCATCCCGAGCTGGTTTTCGAGGTGGGGGATGGTCAAGTCGTGGCATTGTCTGCGGATCGTTCACTCGAAGCGGTGACGCCAGGAATCACGGTGCTCACCCTACGCGACGCGGTGACGGGGCTGATAGCTACGACCCCCATCATAGTGCAGCAACGCGTGGCAGCAATTGATGTTGCGCCGATCACGTTCGACGCGCTCGGAGACACGATATCTATCACCGCGATCGCCCGCGACCGCTTGGGGTCTATTGTCGCCGGGGCTTCCTGGATGTACTCGCTGAGCGATTCGACAATCGCGCCTCCTGATTCCGGCGCGCGCTTGCGCTCTGCCGCCGAGGGGCGCGCCGTTTTGGCCGTGACGGATCGGGAGAGCGGGACGGTAGGCACGGCTGATGTGATCGTGGCCCAGGTAGCGACGGCCCTGAGCGTCGTCTCGATGTTCGGCAGTCCGGTGATCACCTTGGCCGCGGGTGCTCCGTTCCCGCTTTCCTGTCAGGCGGTGGACAGAAACGGCTACACGGTCGTTCGGGATCCAGTTCTTCTTAGGACTATCAAGGGGACGGTCACGGGCTCGGGGTGCGCTGATGCGCGGGTGGCACATTCAGGTTACGACACGCTCATGTTCGCATCTGGAAATGTGCAGTTCCCGCTGGCAGTAATCATCGCCACCGCGCCTGACTCGGTCGGCGTGTTGGCAGCGGCTCAGCCGCTCACCACGATCCAGCGCGACCAGTTCGTCGGCGAGAACTTGGCAAATCCGCTGATTCTCGCGTTGCGTCCGTTGGTAAATGACATTCTCGCCGCGTACGGGAACCCCACCACGAATCTCGCGCGTGCCCGGGCAATACGCGATTGGGTGGCGCGAACGTCAGTTTCCCCAGATCCCGCGGTTCATCCGGACGGTAGCACGAGTAACCTCAGCGTTCTCCCGCCGGCAGCGACCTGGGCCGACGTAAATCGCGTGTTATCGCCCCAGGAGTGGGATGCCGACCGGACCTATTGGGACGCGTACATGCCGTCGTACGAAGGTTACTTGATGCTCGACGGCCTCCTCGGAACTCTCGACCCCACGACGGGGAGGCGAGCGGACGACGGGTTGATGGTGCATGTCGAAGGAGCACTATACCGAATCCGTGACATCCAGTCCTATCACTACACCCTCTGCACTTATCAGGCGCTCATCGTGAAAGCCCTTTGGGCGGCCGCAGGATTGCAAGGCATGACCGCTACGACCCTTGATCACGACCCGGCGGTGGTGTTCATTCCGGAGCTCGGTCGCTGGGTCTACGAAGACCCGACGATGAGTGAAGAGTACCTCCTGGACGGTACAGGAGAACCGTTGTCGCCCGTTGACCTTCTGACGCTCAGCACAAACGGGCAAGCAGCTCGCCTGAGGGCCACGAAGCTTTCCGGTCCGAACTTTGACCCGCAACCGTACATAGCCGGCAGGTCGTACATGAACGTCCATCCCGAGGGAATGGTGATCATGGGGAGCCAACTCTACAACCGTGCTGTTGGCCAGCGCGGGTGGGGAGGGCGCTTCGTCCAGATCGATGTGCCGCGGCTCGCCACGGCCCCGGCGCCTCTTAACGACCCCACAGTGTACGACCGCGTCAGTGCCAGTGACGCCTTCCCAGTGCTAGGCGTCAACGTGCAGCAGCTCACGGTCGAGGATTCCGTGTACGTCGTCACGCTTTCTTCGACGTATCCGAGCCACGACCATTTCGAACGACGCATCAACGGCGGAGCGTGGGATCGGGACACGAACCTCAACGTCCTGCCGGTGGGGGTCTGTCGACTTGAGTACCGTAGCGTGGATGCACTCGGGAACATCAGCGCGAGCGCAGTCTTGGATGTGTGGGCACCGCGGGCCGAGGGATTCCTTCAGGCAGGTGCGGCTAAGGTACCCGCCGGCGGGCGCAACGCTGACGCCCCCTGTTCCGTAGGCGAGGGTTAGGGCGACGTTCGCGCGCATAGCAGCCTCCCCTGTGTGGGGCGTGGTGCATTAGGTTGTGGTCGTGTGCGGGATCGCGGGTTTTTGGGTGCCGGGGCTGGACGAGTCCGCGCTTCCGGCGCCTCGGCCGAATGACGTCTGCCCTCCGCCATCGCGGCCCCGACGACTCCGGGACTGTTGGTCGGACTTGGGGGTCGGCGCTGGCCCTCGGACATCGCCGTCTCTCCATCATCGATTTGTCTCCGGAAGGGCATCAGCCGATGGTGTCCCGTGCAGGCCGTTACGTCATCGTTTTCAACGGCGAGATTTACAACTTCCGGGAGCTACGGGCTGAGCTCGAGGCGCAGGGATCTCGCTTTCGAGGTGAGTCCGACACCGAGGTGATGCTTGCCGCCATCGAGCAGCGGGGTATCGGGGAGCAGTTCGACACTTCGCGGGAATGTTCGCGTTTGCACTATTTGTACCGGCTGGAGGATCGCCTGCATCTCGTCCGCGACCGCCTTGGTGAGAAACCCATGTACTATGGAGGGTCGGGCGATGTCACCTGTTGTTCGGCTCAGAGCTCAAGGCTCTTCGTGCGCATCCTGCGTGGCGGGGCGAAATTGACCGCGGTGCGCTAACGCTGCTGCTGCGGTATCGCCTAATCGCCGGCTCCCTACTCCATCTTCAGAGGTATTCAAGAAGGTGTCTGCCGGGGACGATTTGTTTTGACATTCCAACTTGGGGCACCGCGATCGGAACCCCGCGGCGTATTGGTCGGCGCGTCAGGTGGCGCGAGTCAGCAAGGACCGTCGCCACGGGCTGGTCGGGTAGCGACACTGAGCTACTTGACGAGTTGGACCGGCTCCTCAGGCAGACCGTTCGCCGCCAGATGATCGCCGACGTGCCGCTGGTGCGTTCCTGTCAGGCGGCGTGGATTCGTCGCTTGTCGTGGCGCTGATGCAAGCCCAGAGCGAGAGGCCGGTGCGGACGTTCACGATCGGGTTTCGACGAGCAGGAGTACAACGAAGCCGAGCACGCGAAGGCCGTGGCGCGCCACTCGGCACGGACCACACTGAGCTGTACGTGACCGCCGGCGGAGGCGCGTGCGGTCGTGCCGCGGCTGCGGCACGCTGTACGACGAACCGTTCGGCGACTCGTCGCAGATCCCGACATTCCTGGTATCTCAGCTGGCTCGGCGGCAT